>NZ_RDQF01000001.1 GCF_004114425.1 Bradyrhizobium vignae
AAGCTGCGCAGCCCCGCCGAGCTGCGTAACCACTCTCGTCCAGTCCTCGTTCAGAAGCGATTCGTCTGCCATCCCGCCTTGGAATCACGTGTGATTCCAACACTCAAGAACAAACTTAACGCCTATGGGGCTGACCCGGGGGTCCATCGACTGAGATGAATCTTGCGACGTGTGATGGATGGCCGGGTCAAGCCCGGCCACGACGGCCGTGCCCTCCTCTTCCGGCAGCAGATCCCGCAAGGACACCCCGAGCCGCGGCGTCGCGCGCATCAACCTTTTTGTATAGGGGTGCTGCGGGTTCGCAAAGATGTCGGCGGCCTTGGCGGTCTCGACGACGCGGCCCTTCTCCATCACCACGACGCGGTCGCAATAGGCGGCGGCGAGGCCGAGATCGTGGGTGATCAGGATGGTCGACATCGCGCGGCGTTTGGTCAGCTCGACGATCAGGTCCATCACCGCCTTCTGGGTGGTGACATCGAGACCCGTCGTCGGCTCGTCCGCGATCAGCAGCTGCGGGTTGCAGGCGAGCGCGAGGGCGATGACGACGCGCTGGCACATGCCTCCCGACAGTTCGAACGGATAGGCATGATAGCGCTCGCGCGGGCGGGCGATCTTGACTTGCTCCAGCGCCTCGATGGCCTTCTCGCCGTGATCGGCAACCTGGGCCTGCTGCACATGAGTGCGCAAGACGTCCTCGATCTGGTCGCCGACTTTGCGGATCGGGTTCAGTGCCGCGCGGGGGTTCTGGAAGATCATCGAGACTTCGCGGCCGCGCAGATCGCGCATCTGGTTCTCGGTCGCGGCCTTGACGTCGATGCCGGAGAACATCACCGAGCCCTCGGCGATCTTGCCGGCGCGATCGAGGATGCGCATCACAGCGTAGGAGGTCACCGACTTGCCGGAGCCGGACTCGCCGACGATGGCCAGCGTCTCGCCCTTGGCGACGGAGATGTTGACGTGCTGCACCGCCTTGACGATGCCGCGGCGGGTGGTGAATTCGACCGTGAGGTCCTGGACGTCGAGCAGGGGCTGGGCGGTCATGGGCGGCTCGCGACACTCAAAAGGTCGAAAACAACCCCATGCACAGTAGACACCCCGTTGAAATCGTTAGGGAATTTTAATGAGGATTTTGGACGTGGAGCAACCATCACGTCCTCCGCTGGGGGTCGACGATGTCGCGCAGGCCGTCGCCGAGAAGGTTGAAGCAGAACACGGCGATCATCAGGGCAAGGCCGGGGAAGAGCGCGATCCACCATTCGCCTGAGACCATGAAGCCGGCGCCTTCGGCGACCATGATGCCCCATTCGGCGGTCGGCGGGCGGACGCCGAGGCCGATGAAGGAGAGGCCAGCGGCATTGAGGATGGCGTAGCCCATGGTCAGCGACATCTGCACGATCATGATCGGCATGATGTTCGGCAGAATATGCACCAGCAGGATGCGGAGCTCGCCGTTGCCGGAGAGACGCGCGGCCTGCACGAAGCCGGCGTTGCGGCGGACATTGGCTTCGGCGCGCGCGACGCGGGCATAGAGCGGGAAGTTGACGATCGCGGTCGCCAGGATGATGTTCTGCACGGTGTTGCCGAGCGCGGCGACGATGCCCATGGCGAGCACGAACAGCGGGAAGGCCATGATGGTGTCGGCGATGCGGCCGACGATGCGATCGGTCCAGCCGCCGAAATAGCCGGCCGCGATGCCGGCAAGGCCGCCCATCAGGAACACCAGCGCGACGGAGGCGATCGCGATGAACGTGTCGAGCCGTGTCGCCACGATGACTCGGCTGAAAATATCGCGGCCCAATTGGTCGGTGCCGAACCAGTGCGCGGCCGATGGCGGCTTCAGCGCCGCAGCAGTATCGGACGCGAGCGGATCGTACGGCACGACATAGGGGCCGAAGATCGCGGCGGTGAGGATCAGGATCAGTAGCGCGAAGGCGAAGCCGGTGACCTTGTTCTCGCCCAGGACGTAGCGGGTTTGTTCGAGGACGGCGGCAAACCCCGAGGTTCGTGCGGGACCAACGGGTTCAACAGCAGGCGCAACGGAGCTCATGGTTTAGCCCTCCAGCCGCACGCGCGGATCGATCACGCCGTACAGGATGTCGATGACGAGATTGAGCAGCACGTACATGACCGCCATGGTCAGCACGAAACCCTGTACCGGCGCGAAGTCCGACGAGATCAGCGCTTCCACGGCGTAGGAGCCGATGCCGGGCCAGGCGAACACCTTCTCTACCAGCACGTTGGCGCCGAGCAGGAACGAGAACACCATGCTGAGCGTGGTGATCACCGGGAGCATGGCGTTGCGGAAGGCGTAGGTGACGATGACGGTTGCCGGCGACAGGCCGCTGGCGCGCGCGGTGCGGACGAATTCGGATGCGAGCACCGCCAGCATCGAGGCGCGGGTCATGCGCGCGATCGGCGCCAGCGAGAAGATCGCGAGCGTCGTCGCCGGCAGGATGAGCTGGCTCAGCGCCGAGCGGAACGCCTCGACATCGCGGGCCAGCAAAGTGTCGATCAGATAGAAGCCCGTCACCGTCGGCGGCGCGCTGTAGAACACGTCGAGGCGGCCGAGCGGCGCCGGCGACCAGCCGAGCCGGAAATAGAAGACATAGACCAGCACGAGGCCGGTGAAGAACACCGGCAGCGACACGCCGGCCGTCGTCGTGACACGACAGAGATGGTCAATCCATGATCCCGGTCGTGTCGCCGCCAGCACGCCGAGCGGGATGGCGATCGCAATGGAGACGATGAGGCCGAGCAGCGTCAGCTCGGCGGAGGCCGGCAGGCGGTTGCGGATCTCGGTGGCGACCGGCTGGCCCGTGGTCAGCGAGTTGCCGAAATCGCCATGGGCGAGGTCGTTGGTATAGCGGAAGAACTGCTCGATCAGCGGCTTGTCGAGGCCTAGCTTCTTGCGGATCTGCTCGACCGCTTCCTTGGTCGCGGCGGGACCGGCGAAATAGGCGGCGGGATCACCGGGCAGCGCGCGCGTCAGCAGGAAGGTGACGATGACGACGCCGATCAAGGAGGGAATCGCGAACATCAGGCGCTTGCCGATCATGGTCAGCATGACGACCTCCCAGCGAGGAAATGAGATCGTGCGGCGCGCTCTGCTGCACTCCGAAATACGGCTAGCGTCGCGGCCATGTTGCGCGCGAGCATGTCCTCTCACCCCTTCGCCAGCGCGCGATAATCCAGTCTCCGGTGGAACCAATACTGGTAACCGCTGACGTTCTTCTGCATGGCGACGTTGACGAAGGGTTGGTACAGCGGGATGCGCGGAACGTCGGTGTAGGCGAGATCGATGAAGCCCTTCACGTCGGCATCATAGGCCGCCTTGTCGCCGGTGGCGGCGGCGGTGCGTGCGCCGTCGATGAACTTGTCCATCTCCGCCGACTTGTAGCTCATGGTGTTGAAGACGGAATTGTTGCCGTGATAGCACCAGTAGAAGAAGTACTCGGGATAATCGAGCCAGCCCGAGAACACGTTGGTGAAGAGCGGCATCTCCTTCTTGTTGAGCTCGGTGCGCCAGTTGGCACCGGGCACCTTGTTGATGGTGGCCTTGATGCCGATCTGCGCAAGGCTCTCCTGCACCAGCACGCAGAGCGGCTCGTTGACGCCCGCAAAATTCAGGTCGAACGAGATCGTGGTCTCGAAGCCGTTGGCGTAGCCGGCCTCGGCCAGCAGCGCCTTCGCCTTGTCCATGTCGGTGTTGTACTTGTGCGGCTGCGGCCAGGCGACCTCGGTGGGCTTGTCCTTGGGCGCACCGAACATCGGGTTGGCGAGGCCAAACATCACCGCGTCCATGATCTTCTGATAGGGCAGCGCGTAGGCGACCGCCTGGCGGACTTTTGGATTATCGAACGGCGGCTTGGTGACGTTCATGCCGATATACTGGATGCCGTTGGAGAACGGCAGCGAGACGACGTTGAGCTTGCCGTTCGCCTTCATCTCCTGAAAATCCTTGTTCGGCAGTTCGTAGGAAATGTCGGCGTCGCCGCGCTCCAAGAGCGCACGGCGGTTGCCGGCCTGCGGCACCATGCGCCAGATCACGCGCTTGATCTTCGGCAGCGGACCGCACACCCAATCGTCGTTGCGCTCCATGATCACTTCGGTGCCGGCGGTCCATTTCGTGACCTTGTAGGCGCCGGAGCCCGCGGTCTGCTGCTTGGTGAATTCCAGACCCCAGGGATCCTTCTCGCTGGCATTCTTCTTCACCAGCTCGGAGTTGACGATGCAGGGCACGATGACGGCGAGATCGGGAATGGTGAGCTTGTCCTTCTTCAGGAAGTCGACGCGTACGGTATGGTCGTCGATGACGACGAACTGCTCCGGCTTCGTGAGAGAGCCCGCGCTCATCTGGAAGGTCGGGAAGCCGCCGACGCTGACGGCGCGGTCGAGCGACCACTTCACGTCCTTGGCGGTGACGGGCGTGCCGTCGTGGAATTTGGCGTTCTTGCGCAGCTTGAAGGTGACCGACATGTCGTCGATCCTGAAGTCTTCGGCCAGTTCGCCCTTGAACTTGTCGCGGTCGTAATAGGGCACGCCGCCTGGGCCGCTCTTCATCTCGTGGCTGATCAGGCGGTCGTAGCAATTCCAGGACACCTCATAGCCGGGCACGTTGGTGCCGACGCCGTGGATGTCCAGATTGTTGGGGCCGCCTTCCGAGACGATCAGCAGCGTCTCCGAGCGGGCATCGGCATAGGCGGAGGAGATCACTGACGGCACGGCCGGAAGCGCCGCGCCAGCGGCCAATCCGGAAACGGACTTGAGGAAATCGCGGCGCTTCATGAAATCGCTCCAACACAACGTTTTTGGTTGGAACCGGATTCGCAAGGTTCGTGCCAGAGCTTAACGGAAGCTTACATCGCACCTAAACGATTGATCTGTAATGGGATTGTCCGAATTCGGCCCACTGGGCAGTTTTGAGGAGCCCCACTCTTTGCATACAAAGAAATGATTTTGACCATAAAATAAGCAGACGAAGTCAAGGGCCCGATTTGTCGCCACCTCCGCACACATTTCATGCCGCGGGCCGCAGCCTCGACTGGATCCGGGCTCGCGCACCAAACTCGCCATTGCGAGGAGCCCTTGCGACGATGCAATCCAGAATCTTTCCGAGGAGACGATCTGGATTTGCTTCGCTGCGCTCACAATGACGGAGCGCTCACCCCGGCCAGATCAGGTCCTGAAGCTCGGCCAGGTCGTTGGCTTTGTCCTGCCAGCCCGCGATACAGATGTGCGCGTTCAGGTCGCTGGCGCGGTGCAGCAGCATCAGGGCCATCAGGCGGCGCTTCAACTCGAAATCCAGCTTCGCGTAGCCGAAGCCTTCGAGCAGGCTCTTCACCCGGCCCGGACGGCCCGCCGCCATGAAGGCGCTGGGGCCGAGCAAGTCGTAGTCGCGCCATCCTGCGAGCACGTCGCCGAAATCGAACAGGCCTTTGAGCGACCATTGACCGTCATTGCAGGCGAGCAGGAAATTCTCCGGGATGTATTCGCCGATCAGGATCACCGGCGGTGCATCCATCGGAATGAGCTTTGTGGCATCGCGCAGGAGGTCGTCGAGGCCGGCGAGGAATTTTGGTGCGAGGCCGAGACGGGTGTGCCGCGCGCGGCAGCCCTGCATCTGGGTGCGCATGAACGCGTCCCAGCGCGGCTCGATATGCGCGAGCTCCCCAAACGGGGCACGCTGCACGGCGGCGATGGTCTCGCCGATCTGGCGCAGCAGGCGTTCCTTCTGATCTTCCGGCAGTGAAGGCCACACCTCCGAGCCGAGCGTGCCGGCAAGGCGCGTGATGATGAGGTACGGCCAGCCGTCGCGCGTCCCTTCGGCGACGATCTCAGGGATCGGCAGGGACAGCCGGCCGGCGAGCTGCGTCAGCGAGACGCGCTCGGAGAGGAATTGCGCACGGAGCAGCGGCGGAAAGATTTTCAGGATCAGCTTGTCAGCGAGCCCGACCACGAGATTGGTGCCGGTCGCGAACGCATGCGGCGAGCCGGCATCGAGCTCGTGGCTGCGCGCGATGTCGAGCGCGATTGGCAGCCATCGTGAAGAAGCGGAACGAAAGGCGCGAAAGCTTTCCGCGTCGGCGAAGTGAGGGAGAGTCATCGACATTGCGAGCTTGATGCGTTTGAGATGGCGGGGACAAGCCCGGCCGTGACGCGATGGAAAGATCCTGCGCCAACGCCAAGCTTCGCTTCTCAGGTCATAGCTACCGTTCCGGACTCGCGCGCTCGAACTGGCGCAAGAGCTTATTGCCGCGCTCGACGGCGGAATCCAGCGCGGCTTGGGCGCTCTTGTGGCCGGCGAAGGCCTGCTCGAGTTCGTCCTCGATCGCGCCGCGGATCAGGACGAAGGAGCCGAGCCGGGTGCCCTTGGAGTTCTCCGTCGGCGGATTGAGCGTGATCTGCTCGAACGAGATCGCCGAGCCCGGATTGCGCTCGTAGAATCCTTGAGCGCGAGTCAGCTCGAAGGCAGCGCGGGTCACAGGGAGATAGCCGGTGTTCTGGTGCCAGGCGGCCTGCACGCCGGGTTGCGACAGATAAGCGAAGAATCGCGCCACGCCCTTGTATTCCTCGCGCGGACGATCGCGCAGCACCCACAGCGTGGCACCACCGATGATCGAGTTCTGCGGCGCGCCCTTCACATCAGGCCAATACGGCATCATGCCGTAGCCGATCTCGAATTTCGAGTTCGCCTTGATGTCGGCGCGCGTCGCCGAGGAGCCGATGAAGATGCCGCATTCGCCGTTCTGGAAACGCGGCTCGGCCGCTTGTCCGCGCCCGCTATAGTCGAACAGCTTCGTCTTCTGCCACTCGGCGAGCGCCGCGATGTGATGCACGAGAGACGGATTGTTGATGGTCAATTCCGCGTCCAGCCCGGCAAAGCCGTTCGCCCGCGTCGCCACGGGCAGATTGTGGAAGGCGGAGAAATTCTCGACGTGAATCCACGATGGCCAGGACGTGGTGAAGCCGCAAGGCGCACCGCGATCGCGCAGGCGCTTCGCGGCCGCGCCCAATTCCGGCCAGGTCTTCGGCGGCGCCTCCGGATCGAGGCCGGCGTCGCGGAACATGGTCTTGTTGTAATAGAGGATCGGCGTCGAGGAATTGAACGGGAAGGACAACAGATTGCCGCCCGCATCGGTGTAATAGCCGGAGACCGCGGGCAGGTAATCACCCAGCGAGAACGGCTCGCCCTGGTCCCGCATCAGGCGAAACACGGGATAGACCGCGCCCTTGGCCGCAGTCATGGTCGCGGTGGCGACCTCGTTGACCTGGACGATCGCAGGCTGGCTGCGCGAGCGGAAGGCGAAGATCGCGGCCGTCACCGTCTCGGTGTAGTTGCCCTTGTAAGCAGGCACGATGCGGTAATCGGACTGCGAGGCGTTGAAGTCGGCGGCGAGCTTGTCCAGTTGCCGGCCGAGCTCGCCGGACATGGCGTGCCACAACGCGATGTCGGTGGCGGCGCGCGCCGGGGCGGCCAGCGAGAGAGCCGCGACGGCGGCGAGGACCTGCAAAAGGCGCGATGCTGACGTCACGATGGCTTTTCCCGTGTCGCACGACGAAAGGCGGCTGCCCTGCTTAAGGCGCGGCCTCTGCGGTTTCAACCGGGAATGAGCGCCGACCGCGCCGCACAATCGAACCGTGGCCCCCCGGCGGGATGGCCTTCCCTTGACCATCTGCTAGATTGCATTGAACCTTTTCCTTCCGCCATAGACTCCATCTCTGAGGGGTTGAGTGTGCCAGTGCTGAGCCGTGCCGAACTCTCGCGGACCGGGGTGATCTTCGTCGCGCTTCTGCTCGTCGCCTGGGCGACGGACGCCGTTGCGCGCGAATTTCGCGCCGCCGATACCCAGGCCGAGGACTACCCGACCGTCCAGGCGCTGCGCTACATGGGCGCGCTGATCGCCGAGCGCACCAAGGGCCGGCACGAGATCAAGGTGTTCCACTCCCGTCAGCTCGGCGAGGAAAAGGAGACCATCGAGCAGACCCGGGCCGGCGCGATCGACCTCAACCGGACCAACGTGGCGCTGATCGGCAATTTCGTCCCGGCGATGAACGTGCTCGCCATGCCGTTCCTGTTCCGGTCCATCGAGCACATGCGGGAGGTGCTGGACGGGCCTATTGGCAACGAGATCCTCGGCAGCTTCGAGCCCTACGGCTTCGTCGGGCTCGCATTCTACGATTCGGGCGCGCGGTCGATCTACAACGGCGTCCGCCCGGTCCGGGGCATCACCGACCTCCGGGGCCTGCGGATCCGGGTGCAGCAGTCGGAGTTGATGAGCCAGATGATCCGCTCGCTTGGCGCCGAACCGGTCGAGATGCCCTACGGGCAGGTGCTCACCGGGCTTGCCAACCATCTGATCGACGGCGCCGAGAACAACTGGCCATCCTTCGTGACGACGGATCATTACAGGCATGCCGGCTACTACACGCTCACCGAGCACACGATGAGCCCCGAGGTGCTGGTGATCTCGCTGAAGGCCTGGAAGAGCCTTTCGACGGAGGAGCAGACCATCTTCAAGGAGGCCGCGCAGCGCTCCAGCCGGTTCATGCGCGAGAAGTGGCGCGACCTCGAGGAGCAGTCGCAGCGCAAGGCACAGGGCGCCGGGGTGACCATCATCAGGGATATCGACCGCAAGCCGTTCGAGGAGGCGATGGCTCCGATCTATGCCAAGGCCGCGCGCGATCCGGCGGCGGCCGCGCTGATCGAACGCATTCGCAAGGTGGAGTGAGGCCTGTTGGCTGCGCTTGGACATCAGGAACACGCGGACAGGCCGCCCGGCCCGATCGGGCAGCTGCGCGCGCGCCTCGTCGGCGTGCTGCGGGCGGTGCCGATCCGCTGGCGCATCCTGTCGATCGCGGCGCTGAACTCCGCCGTCGTGGTGGTGCTGGTCGCGATGATCTGGAACGGCGCGCAGGTGCTCGGCTCGGCCTGGGACGACGTGCGCCAGGTGCGCGAATCCGATCGCATCCTGGCGCTGCTCGAAAGCGAGACCGGGCGGCTGCAGAACCTGATCCACCGCTACATCAACCAACCGAGCCCGGACCTGTTCGCCGAGATCCTGCTGTTGCGCGAGGCAGTGCTGGGCACGCTGACGGGCCGCGCCGCCAAGGACCCGATGCTGTCGGGCTCGGTCGAGGAGCTCGAGCGCACCACCGACCGCTTCCTCAACGGCTTCGGCGAGCTGCGCAGCGTGCAGGCGACCATCGCGAAAACCTATGAGGAGCAGGTGCAGGGCCCGGCCAGGGACATGGCGGGCCTCTACTCCATCATCGAAGGCGCCACCGGCCATCGCGACGCGCTGATCTGGCCCTCGCTCGGCAAGTCCCGCGAGGCCTTCACCGCGATGCTGGTGGCGGCCAATTCCTATTATCTGTCGCAGTCATCGGGCGCCGCCGACGACGCGCGCCGCAACACCGAGACGATCGAGAAGACCATCCCCGTCATGATCGATCTCGCCGACAACGACCTCCAGCGCATGGCGCTGCAAAAGCTCGCGGCGCGCACCGCGTCCCTGCGCGAGGGCTTCGCAAAGCTCTCCGAGCAGCTTGCGAGCCGCACCGAGCTCCTGCGAAACACCATCGACGCCAGCCAGGCCGAGGCGATCGGCGCCATCGACGACCTCTCGACCAAGATGCGCCGGCGCGAGCAGAAGGCGCAGGAGACCTTCGACCGCACGCTGGCCGACATTTCCCGCCGGGTGCTGTCGATCGCGATCATCTTCCTCGGCATCATCCTCACCGCCGGCGTTCTGATTGCCTTGTCGATCCGCCTGCCGCTGCAGCAGATCATGACGGCAATGCGCGCGATCACGCTCGGCGACCTCGGCCGCGAGGTGCAGGGCACCAATGCACGCGACGAGGTCGGTGCCATGGCACGCGCGGTGGAGGTGTTCCGCGAGAACGCGATCGCCAAGCGCCAGACCGAGGACGAGCTGCGCGCCTCGAAGGAGAAGGCCGAGAGTGCGCTGCTCGAGCTCAATACCGCACAGCAGAATTTGATCGATGCAGAGCGGCTCGCCGCGCTCGGCGGACTCGTCGCCGGCGTTGCCCACGAGGTCAACAACCCGATCGGCATCAGCCTGACCGTGGCGTCGAGCTTTGCCCGCCGCACCGAGATTTTCGAAGCCCAGCTCAAGGGCGAGGGCGGCCTGCGCCGCTCTCAGCTGGAAGAGTTCGTGCAGTCCTCGCGCGACGCCTCGCAGCAGCTCGTCGCCAACCTGCAGCGTGCCGGCGAGCTGATCCAGTCGTTCAAGCAGGTTGCCGTCGACCGTTCCCATGCCGAGCGCCGGCAATTCAGCTTGAGCGAAGCCACCGATCAGATCATCGCCAGCCTGCGCCCGGTGCTGAAGCGCTCACCGATCACGCTGGAGGTCGACGTGCCCGAGGGGCTGCTGCTCGACGGCTATCCCGGCTCCTACGGCCAGATCCTGACCAACCTGTTCCTCAATGCCGCCAACCACGCCTTCGCCGATGGGCGCGCCGGTACGATCGCAATCTCGGCGCGGCCGCGCGGGACCGAGGACATCGAGATCAGCTTCGCCGACAACGGGGCCGGCATGACCCCCGACGTGCAGCGCCAGGCCTTTGACCCTTTCTTTACCACCCGGCGCAATGAAGGCGGCACGGGACTTGGCCTGCACATCGTCTATAACCTCGTGACCCAGCAGCTCGGCGGCCGCATGATGCTGGAATCCAAGCTGGGACAAGGCACGACTTTTCGCATTATCATGCCCCGCATCGCCAAGGGCGGCGCGCAAAGCACAGAAAGTGACGGGACTTCTCAATGGCCGAACAGGACGATGTCCTCCACCTGATCGACGACACCGGTACCGCGTCGGAGGACAGCAACGCCCGAAAATGGAAGATCGCCGTCATCGACGACGATCCGGCCGTGCATGACGGCACGCGTTTTGCTCTCTCGGATTACAGCCTCAACGGCCAGAGCCTGGAGATCCTGTCGGCCTATTCCGCGGCGGAAGGCCGCAAGCTGATGGCCGAGCACAGCGACATCGCCGCCGTGCTGCTCGACGTCATCATGGAGACCGACGTCGCCGGCCTCGAGTTGGTCGAGTTCATCCGCAACGAGATCAGGAACGAAACCGTGCGCATCATCCTGCGCACCGGCCAGCCCGGCCAGGCGCCGGAGCGGCGCGTCATCGTGCAGTACGACATCAACGACTACAAGGCCAAGACCGAGCTCACCGCCGACAAGCTGTTCACCTCACTGACCGCGGCGCTACGCTCCTATCAGCAGCTCGAGCGCATGGTGCAGACGCGGCGCGGCCTGGAGATCATCATCGACGCCGCCTCGACGCTGTACGACTTCAAGTCGATGCAGCGGCTCGCCGAGGGCGTGCTGACCCAGCTCGCTTCGCTGCTCAACGTCGACTGCGCCGGCATCCTGGTCCTGCGCGACAATGGCGGCGCCGATCCGGAGCTCTCGGTGCTCGCCGGCAGCGGCTGCTACAGCCGCTTCATCGGCACCACATCCTCGAAAGCGCTCGACCCCGAACTGCGCGAGATGGTGGAGGCCGCGTTCCAGCGCCGCAAGAACGAATTCGCCGACCACCGCAGCGTGATCTATCTGCGCACCGGATCCGGCCGCGAGGTCGTGGTGCTGCTGCAGGCCGAGCGCGAATTGTCCGAGACAGACCGCTCGCTGGTCGAGATCTTCTCCAGCCGGCTCTCGATTGCCTTCGACAACGTGATCCTCTACCAGCAGCTCCAGGACGCCAACACCCAGCTCGAAGACCGCGTCGCCCAGCGCACCCGCGCGCTTATGCAGGCCAACCGCCGCCTCTCCGCGCAATGGCTGCGGCTGCAACGCGCCAACGGCTTCAAGAACGAGATTCTGGGCACCGTCGCGCACGACCTGAAGAACCCGCTCGGCGTCATCCTCGGCCGCACCGAGATGCTGAAGGAGCTGATCTCGACCGGCGCATCGATGGGCGGCGTGGTCGCCCAGGTCGACCACATCCGCGACGCCACCAAGCGGCTGACCACGATGGTCGATCACCTGATCTCGGATGCGATGGCCGATGCCTTCGACATCACCATCCGCCGCGAGCCGGTCGACGTCGCGGCGCTGGTCAAGGAGGTCGCCGAGGCCAACCAGCCGCTGGCGTTCAACAAGCAGCAGGCGATCAGCGTCACCGCGCCGCCCAACATCGTCACCATGTGCGACACCGACCGCATCCGCGAGGCGATCGACAATCTCATCAGCAACGCCATCAAATACTCGCCGATCGGCGGCAAGATCGACGTGGCCGTCACTCACGAGGGCAGCGACACCATCGTCCGCGTCAGCGACGAGGGTGCCGGGCTGTCGCCGGAAGATCTTGGCCGCCTGTTCGGCCGGTTCCAGCGGCTCTCCGCAAAACCGACCGGCGGCGAGAGCTCGACAGGGCTTGGGTTGTCGATTGTAAAGCGTATCATCGACATGCATGGCGGCGAGGTGACCGCAGACAGCGACGGACCCGGCCAGGGCTCGACATTCACCATCACGCTGCCCGCGACAGAAATGCCATGATTTGAGCGAAGATTTTAGTGACATGACCCAAAGCCAGCACATCATGATCGTCGACGACGAGGCCCCGGCCCGGGAGATGGTCGGCGATTACCTCAAGATGCACGGCTTCACCGTGACGCTGTGCGACGGCGGCAAGAGCTTGCGTGCTGCGATCCAGGGCAGCATGCCCGATCTCGTCGTGCTCGATCTCAACATGCCCGAGGAAGACGGGCTCTCGATCATTCGCGACCTCAAGAGCCGCAACAACGTGCCTGTCATCATGCTGACGGCGACCGCGAGCCCGATCGACCGCGTCGTCGGGCTCGAACTCGGCGCCGACGATTACGTGGCAAAGCCGTGCGAGCTGCGCGAGCTGATGGCGCGCATCCGTTCGGTGCTGCGGCGGAGCGGGCCGGCCAAGGCAGCAGCGCCCGACGCGTCGGCGGCGAAGTCGGACAAGGACCAGCTGGTTCGCTTCGGCACCAAATGGCTCGATCTCGAAGCGCAGGCCTTGCGCGACGACGAGGGCAACGAGCATCCGCTGACGGCGTCCGAATTCGGGCTGCTCAAGGTGTTCGCGGCCAATCCGAAGCGCGTGCTGTCGCGCGAGCGCCTGCTGGAGCTCGCCAATGCGCGCGACGCCGAAGCCTTCGACCGCGCGGTGGATCTGCGCATCATGCGCATCCGCCGCAAGATCGAGCCAGATCCGGCAAAACCGGCCGTGATTCGCACCATCCGCGGCGGCGGCTATCTGTTCTCGCCCCAGGGCGAGAAGGCGTAGGGCGGCACCGCCGGCTCCAGACCGTCATTGCGAGCGCAGCAAAGCAATCCAGAGTCCGTCCGCGGAAAGGCTCTGGATTTGCTTCACTGCGCTCGCAATGACGGAGCAAATGGCATCGGCGCCACGCTCCATCAGGCATTTCAGGCAGCAGACCCACCGCCCGCACGATGCCGCTTTGACCCGATCAAACGCCCTGGACCCGGCGCTTCCCTCCGCGAGCACGGCATGGGTGCCGCGCCGCCAAACGCAATCCTCCGAAATACGTTCCCGGCGCCTGCGCCGGCATCAAAACCTCCGCCCCGTATTTCCCGTATATTGAAATTCCACGACTTTTTGCCCCGAATGTTTCGTCGACCCATTTGCGACGAAACAATTTGGCGGCGCACGAAACCATTTTCCGCTTTTCGTGCAGACGTCCCGAAACGTTGGCTCATTAACACTTTCACCGAAGGAAACGCCGCTCGGTTGCGGCGGTACGGGGAGCCAAGTCCATGCGGAACGTCATCGCCATCAACGCCCAGGCCAGCCAGAGCATCATTGCCGCTCAGGCGACTTCGGACGACATGCTCCTCGAAAGCATCGCCGACGGCAACCGTACCGCCATGCACATGCTCTATTGCCGGCATAATGTGCGGGTGTACCGCTTCATCCTGCGCATCGTGCGCGACGCCACCACGGCGGAAGACCTGGTCAGCCAGGTGTTTTTGGACGTGTGGCGGACCGCCGGCCAATTCCAGGGCCGCTCGCAGGTGTCGACCTGGCTGCTCTCGATCGCCCGCTTCAAGGCGCTGACCGCGATGCGCCAGCGCCGCTTCGAGGACATCGACCAGGAAGACGTCCGCCAGATTCCCGACGATCACGATACGCCCGAGACCTCGCTCGATCGCAGCGACACCAGCGCCATCCTGCGCGCCTGCGTGCAGAAGCTGTCGCCCGCGCATCGGGAGATCATCAATCTCGTCTACTACCACGAGAAGTCGGTGGAGGAGGTCGGCCAGATCATCGGCATCCCCCAGAGCACGGTGAAGACGCGGATGTTCTACGCCCGCAAGCAACTGGCCGACTTGCTCAAGGGCGCCGGCGTCGATCGCTTCGCGGCCTGAAGTTCAGATATTTCAACGGGATAGGACCATAGCTTGGGTTCTACCGGGACACGGAAACGTTACCGCCGACGAAACAATTGAAACAAACGACAACATCAGGCGGAAAAACTTTCCCCCTATAAAGCTCGCATACGGTTTCGTTAAACCTCCCAAGACCTCCAACGACCCGGACGATGCCCAGTCCGGGTCGTTTTGTATTTGGGGCGCCCGGACGCCTCCGCATCGTCATGGCCGGGCTTGACCCGGCCATCCACGCCTTCCTGCGCGACAAAGAACGTGGATGCCCGGGACAGGCCCGACATGACGGCCTCGGCAAATTCCGCCCCCGTCACGAAGCCGTGACGCGGCGTAACGATCGACGCGCGACGGACGAACTGCCCTCGTGACCTCATCCACGAGTGCCTCATGCTCGCACTGATCTTCGCTGTCCTCGCCGGCATCCTCACCATCGCCGCGCCCTGCACATTGCCGGTGCTGCCGATCCTGCTCGGCGCCTCGATCGGGCGCGCGGGACATCTGCGACCGGCGATGATCGCGCTCGGCTTCGTCATTTCCTTCTCCGCAGTCGCACTGCTGCTCGGCGCGATCACGCACCTGTTCGATTTCGATCCGAACGTGCTGCGCGAAGCCGCATCCATCCTGCTGCTCGGCTTCGGCCTGTTGATGCTGTGGCCCGCGCCGTTCGAATGGCTGTCGATCCGGCTCAATGGCTGGCTCGCTCTCGGCAGTTCGAGCGGCGCGCAGCGCGAGGGCGCGTTCGGCGGGCTCGTGCTCGGCACCACGCTGGGTCTGGTCTGGACACCCTGCGCCGGGCCGGTGCTCGGCTCGATCCTGACGCTGGTGGCGACGTCGAAGGATGTTGCCTGGGCCGGCACGCTGCTGGTTGCCTACGCCATCGGCGCGGCGATCCCGATGCTGGCAATCGCCTATGGCGGACAGGCCGCGACGACGCGCGTGCGCAGCCTCGCGCGGATCTCGCCACAGCTGCAACAGGGCTTTGGAATCGTCGTGATCGGCTTCGCAGTTGCGGCCTATTTCCAGTACGACACGCTGATCGTGGCGTGGCTCACCGGCTTCTATCCCACCGGCCAGATCGGCTTGTGATCACCCTCATTTTCACCGGAGGACTCGTCCATGACTGTCAAACTGCTCGTCGTAGGCGCCGCATTGATCGGCATCACCGTCACCGGCGCCGTCATCCCCGGCATCTGCGACGAGGCTGCGCGTGCCACACCCATGGTCACCGCTGCCGCGAGCCAACAGACCGCGCCCGACTTCACCGGCATCAGCAACTGGTTCAACTCGAAGCCGCTCAGCATCGCCGATCTCCGCGGCAAGGTCGTGCTGGTCGACTTCTGGACCTATGGCTGCGTCAACTGCGTCAACACGCTGCCGCACGTCACCGACCTCTATGCCAAGTACAAGGACAAGGGCCTCGTCGTGGTCGGCGTGCACACGCCGGAATTCCCCTTCGAGCGCTCGGCCGCCAACGTGCAGGCCGCGCTGAAGCGCCACGGCATCACCTATCCGGTGGCGCAGGACAACGATTCCAGGACCTGGAACGCCTATCGCAACCAATACTGGCCGGCACAATACATCATCGACCAGGGCGGCAAGATCGTGTTCCAGCACGCCGGCGAAGGCAGCTATGAGCAGATCGACCGCACCGTGGCACGGCTGCTGAACGTCAATAGCTGACGCCGCACGGCCAGCGCGCGGCGGGTTTCAGTTGTCGCCCTTGTTGCTTGACTCCACGGACCCGTCCGTGGAGTTTCGCAAGCGACGCAATCAGCCGCCAGCAATGGACGACACGCCCAGCCATAGCGACATTCGCCTTCGTGAAGGCTCTTCGATCGCGCAGCGGCTGGTCATGTCCGGCTTTGCGGTCGCCGTCGCACTCTGCTTCACGCCGGGCCTGTTCACCCAGGACATTCTGGAGATCTTCATCTCGGTGGTCGCGCTCCTGGTCGGCGCGGGATTCGTCGTCGGCATCATGCTGGCGCCGGCCGTGGTGTGGATCATCACGCCGAACGAGATCCTGATCGGGCGGCAAAGTCCGTTCGGAAAGCTGCGCACGCGCATCGTGGCCAAAGACGACATCACGGGGTTGCAGGTCCCCGGCAGCAAGAGAGTGAAGGCCCGCTTTCAACTCGTCTTCACGCTGGCCTCCGGAGAACGCCTGACGTCTCCGCCGATCGCCGACGTCACCCATGTTCGCGACACCGTCGCCCGGATCGCCGCGCAGTTCGAGGTTCCCAATGTCGAGGAGCCCGTCAATCCGCTCGATGCCAGCAATCCCGAGATGCATCTCGGCGAGCCGCTGGAGGCGTTTTCCGCACGCGACATCAGGATCGTGTCGCTGGTCGCCGTCGCGTTGTGCGCCGTGCCCTACGCCTACAAGCTCTGGCGCGGATGGCCGCCCACCCATGTCGATATCCTGCTGCTGCCGCTCGGCGTGATTGCGGCGTTCGCCGTGCATCGCTACGCCAACCTCGTCACTGGCGCGTTCTGGATCATCCGCGAGGGCGACATCCGCGTCGAACGCCTGTGGGGCGACGGCACGCCGCGCGCAGACCATATCGAGGGGCATGACGTGAAGACGATCACCGTGGAGCGCCGCGGGCGGTCCGAGGACGAACATTGCATCGTGACGATCCGCCTGCGCTCGGGACGGCGGTTTCGCAGCCCGCGGATCGGCTCCCGGGTCGAGGCCCGCGCTGTGGGAACGGAGATCGTGCGGCGGCTGGGGATCGCGGCGGAGAGCAATAAGATCTAAAGCATGATCCGGAAAAGTGCGAAGCGGTTTTCCGGAAAGATCATGCGTAAACAACAAGCTAAAGCGCGATGACGATTCATCCAAATCTCATTGCGCTTTGGGCCGACTGCCTCGGCATCGTCATGGCCGGGCTCGTCCCGGCCATCCACGCCTTGACCCGCCGCACGAAGAACGTGGAAGTCCGGGCATGACGGCATCTGCGAATGCATTTCGGCTGCCCCACCCGGCGCGGATACCGCGGGCACTGCTTTTCGCGCCATCCCCCGTTTGTGGCATTGCTCCGGCCCCGTCAAAAAACCAAAGCATTCTCGCGACATGGCAGGACAGCGCGTCATCAACTTGCCATGAACTTGCCCCTCAGGTTTGATGGTTCCGAATGATTTGCACTGTGGCAGCGGGGAGAGCTTGAAATGACGGATTTTCGTCGCCTGACCGGGATTTTCATGGCTGCGATCGGACTGGTCCTGTCCACGCCGCACGCCTTCGCCCAGCAGCCGGACCGCGGCGACGAGCCGGGCCTGATCGCGGACGATTCCTACCAGCTTGATCCGGAATGGCAGAAGCAGGTGGTCTACTTCCGCACCACGGAAGCACCGGGCACCATCATCGTCTCGACCGCCGAACGGCACCTCTATCTGGTGCAGCCCGGCGGGCGCGCGATCCGCTATGGCATCGGCGTCGGCCGCGATGGCTTTCAGTGGCAAGGGCTGGTGACCATCACCAACAAGAAGGAGTGGCCGGACTGGACGCCGCCGCCGGAGATGATCCAGCGCCAGCCCTATTTGCCGCGCTTCATGGCCGGTGGTCCCGGCAATCCGCTGGGCGCCCGCGCCATGTATCTGGGCACTACGGTCTACCGCATCCACGGCACCAACCGTCCAGACACGATCGGCACCAAGGTGTCCTCGGGCTGCTTCCGTCTCGTCAACAACGACGTCGCCGACCTCTACGATCGCGTCCCTGTCGGGACCAAGGTCGTGATCCGGCAGAAGCCCGAGCTTTAAGGGCTACGGTTCGAGCATGATCGCTCCGGTCATGCTCCACCCCCTCCTCCAATTTCCTTTTCCCGATTATTTCGAGAGAGACATCATGCGCACTTTTCGAGGCGGCCTGCTGATCGGGCTCGCGGTCGCCGTGCTGGTCGGCGTCGTCGCCATCATCTATGAATTCTACGACACCCGCACCCTGAAGCGGACTGTTCGCCGCGGCGAGGTGCTGTGCGGCGTCAACAAGGGCCTGCCGGGCTTCTCGATCCCCGACGACAAGGGCAACTGGACCGGCTTCGACGTCGATTTCTGCCGCGCGGTCGCCGCGGCGATCTTCAACGACCCGGGCAAGGCGAAGTTCATTCCGCTCGACGCCAGCGAGCGCTTCAAGGAATTGCAGAGCCGGAAGGTGGACATCCTCTCGCGCAACTCGACCTGGAGCATGGCGCGCGAGCTCGACTACGACCTCTACTTCCCCGCCGTCGCCTATTACGACGGCGCGGGCTTCATGCTGCCCCGCTCGCGCAACAAGGAGACGTCGCTGGATCTGAGCGGCAGCAAGGTCTGCGTGCAGGCCGGCACCACGACCGCACTCAACGTTGCCGATTACTTCCGCGCCAACAACATGAAGTACGAAGAGGTGAAGCTCGAAAGCCTCGCCGACGTGGTGAAGGCCTACGACACCGGCAAGTGCGACACGTTCAGCGCCGACGTCTCGCAGCTCTACGCGCTCAGGCTGAACCTGTCCAAGCCCGGCGAGCACATGATCCTGCCGGACATGATCTCGAAGGAGCCGCTCGCCCCCGTCGTGCGCCAGCGTGACGACGATTGGATGATGATCGTGAAGTGGACGCTGTATGCGATGATCAACGCCGAGGAACTCGGGGTCACCTCGGAGAACATCGACGAGGCCCTGAAGTCGAAGAAGCCGGAAGTGATGCGCCTGGTCGGCACCGAGGGCAATTACGGCGAGCAGCTCGGCCTCACCAAGGACTGGGCCGCGCGCATCATCCGTCATGTCGGCAATTACGGCGAGATGTACGAGCGCAATATCGGCGAGAAGTCCAAGCTGAAGATCCCGCGCGGCATGAACCAGCTTTGGAATGCGGGCGGGGTGCAGTACGCACCGCCGATGAGGTAAGGGGCGGACTCGCCACTGTCATTGCGAGCGAAGGCTGGCCTCTCAATCGTCATGCCCGGGCTCGTCCCGGGCATCCACGTTTCCGAGGCACCAAAGAACGTGGATGGCCGGGACAAGCCCGGCCATGACGGCTCAGGGCAAGCGCTATCCACCACCTGCACGTGAGGCACGCGCTCGCGCCTCACATCCGACTGTCTCAATACCCCCGCGCGCGCGCCAGCTGCTCGGTGTGGTAGTTCGCATCGCCGAACAGTTCCTCGCACACCCGTGCGCGCTTCATGAAGAAGCCGATGTCGAACTGGTCGGTCATGCCCATGCCGCCGTGCATCTGCACCCCTTCCTGCACCGCGCGCGTTGCGGTGGTGCCGGCGCGGGCTTTTGCCACGGCGACGGCTGAAGTGGCTTTCGCAACGTCGGCGTCCAATGCCTGCAGTGCCTTCATCACCGCGGCGCGGGTGATCTCGATGTCGACATAGAGTTCGGCGGCTCGGTGCTGCAGCGCCTGGAATTCGCCGATCAGCTTGCCAAACTGCTTTCGGCTCTTGAGGTACTCGACGGTGCGGTGAAATACTTCATCGCTGAGGCCGACCATCTCGGAGGCGACCGCGCCACGGCCGATATCGAGCACGCCATCGAGCAGGGCCGAGCCCTGATCGATCTCGCCGAGCACGCTGTCGGCATTGACCTCGACATTGGCGAATTCGATCCGCGCCGAGTTGTGCGCATCGACCATGATGGTGCGCTCGATCGCGACGCCTTTGGCCTTGGGATCGACCAGGAACAGCGTCAACCATTCGCGCTCGCCGGCGCTACCCGCGGTGCGCGCGGCGACGATGAGGAGGTCGGCGACATGGCCATCGACCACCAGAGCCTTGGCGCCCGAGAGCTTGAAGCCGTTGCCGGCGCGCACGGCCTGAAGGCTGGTCTGGAGCGGGCGATGCTTGGCGCCCTCGTCGATCGCGAGCGTCGCGAGCAGCGAGCCGCTGGCGATCTTCGGCAGATATTCCGATTTCTGCGCGGCATTGCCGCCGCGATTGAGCGCCGAGGCCGCGACCACGCTGGTGGCGAGGAAGGGCGACGGCATCAGGGTGCGGCCGATCTCCTCCATCACGACGCCGGCTTCGACATAGCCGAGGCCGCTGCCGCCGAATTCTTCCGGCACCAGCAGGCCGGCAAAACCCATCTCGGCGAAGGAGTGCCAAAACTCCTTGGAGAACCCGATGGGGTCCTTGCTGTCGCGCAAGTGGCGCAGATGCGACACCGGCGCCTTGTCGCTGATGAGCGCGCGCGCGCTGTCGCGGAGCATCGATTGTTCTTCGGTGAGGACGAGGGCCATGTGCAAAGTTCTCTAGCGTTTGGCGGAATGTGTAACTGTTGCTGTCGTTCCGGGGCGGTCGAGGACGCAAACCACGGAGCGCAATTGCGCTCCGGAGAATCTCGAGGTTCCGGGTTCGGTCCTGCGGACCGCCCCGGAACGACGGTGGAATTAGGCCCCCGGCAGATCCAGGATGCGCTTGGCGACGATGCCGAGCATGACCTCGGACGTGCCGCCTTCGATCGAGTTGGCCTTGGTGCGCAGCCAGGCGCGCGGGCGCGCGCCCTGCTTGGAGCGCTCGCTCTCCCATTCCAGCGCATCGACGCCGCCGGCCGACATCAGGATCTCGTAGCGGCGCTTGTTGAGCTCGGTGCCGTAATATTTCATCGCCGAGGAGAACGCCGGATGCGCCTGCCCGGCCTTGGCGAGATCGACCGCGCGCTCGGCGCAGGCCGCGAGCGCGGCCTCATCGACATCGAAGCGCGCGATCTGGCCGCGCAGCATGGCGTCGTCGAGCCTGCCTTGGCCATCGGTGCCGACCGAGTCGGCCGCGATCTGGCCGAGCGGCCGCCCGACGCCGCGCTCGCCCATGCCTGAGATCATCGCGCGCTCGTGCTGGAGCAGATATTTCGCGACGTCCCAGCCGCGGTTGACTGTGCCGACCACGTGCGACTTCGGCACGCGGACATTGTCGAAGAAGGTCTCGCAGAACGGCGAGTAGCCGGAGATCAACAGGATCGGCTTGGTCGAGACGCCCTTCGAGGTCATGTCGAACAGGATGAAGCTGATGCCGTCGTGCTTCTTGGCCGTGGGATCGGTGCGGACCAGGCAGAAGATCCAGTCGGCGTAGTTGGCATAGGACGTCCAGATCTTCTGCCCGTTGATGATGAAGTCGTCGCCGTCGCTCTCGGCCCGGGTCTGGAGCGAGGCGAGATCGGAGCCGGCATTCGGCTCGGAATAGCCCTGGCACCAGCGGATCTCGCCCGCGGCAATCTTCGGCAGGTGCTCCTTCTTCTGCGCGTCGTTGCCATATTTCAGCAGCGCCGGCCCGAGCATCCAGATGCCGAAGCTCGACAGCGGCGGGCGGGCACCGATCCGCGCCATCTCGGCGCGCAGCACCTTGTGCTCGGCGGCGCTGAGGCCACCGCCGCCATACTCCTTCGGCCAGTCAGGCACAGTCCAGCCCTTGTCGCGCATGCGCTCGAACCAGATGCGCTGCGGCTCGGAACTGAATTTTGCATTGCGCCCGCCCCAGAACACGTCGGCATCCGACGTGGCAGGCTTGCGCATCTCCGGCGGGCAGTTGGCTTCCAGCCAGGCGCGCGTCTCGTTGCGAAATCGTTCGAGTTCGGCGGATTCAGTTTCGCTCATGGTCGTTTCCATCACTCAAAAATCGACTTGTTGTGCGCGACTCTGGGCCATCGCACCGTGGAATTCAACCACTTCCGCAGGCGTGCATTCCGCTATAGTCGAGGGCATGGCGGCTTGAAAACAAAGAGGAAACGACAATGCGCCTGAAGCTTCTTTCGCCTGGCGAAATGAACGAGAGCCAGCGGCAGACCTATGACGAGTCGATTGCCGGCAAGCGCGGCAAGCCGCCGGCGCCGATGATGGCCTGGCTCAACAGTCCGGAGATGGCCCGTCACGCCACGCGGCTGGGCGAGGTGCTGCGCTTCGACACGATCTTCCCCGCCAAGCTTTCGGAGATCGCGATCCTGGTGACGGCGCGGCACTGGACCGCGCATTACGAATGGTACGCGCACAAGCGCCTCGCGCTCGCGGGCGGGCTGAACCCCGACATCATCGACGCCATCCGCGACCGCCGCACGCCTGATTTCGACGATCCCCAGGGACAGATGATCTACGACGTCGCGAAGTCGCTGCATGAGGGGCACGGCGTCGAGAAGGGACTCTACGACGCGGCGGTGAAGCTGCTCGGCGAGCGCGGCGTCGTCGAGGTGATCGGGCTGTGCGGCTATTACACGCTGGTGTCGATGACGCTGAACACGTTCGAGTTCGGCCTGCCCGACGGTGAGGTGTCGGAGCTGGCTTAGTTCTGATCCGGAAACGCTGGGTTTCGGGATCGGCGGTAGCACCATCTAGGAGCCCGCCTTATGTGCATGTTTTCAACGGAGCATTCACATGCCGCAGAACCAAGCCATCCATGCCGGCACCAGGATCGGCCACGTTCATCTCAAGGTCGCCGACCTCGATCGCGCGCTCGGCTTCTATTGCGGCGTGCTCGGCTTCGAGCTGATGCAGCGCATGGGCTCCGGCGCGGCCTTCATCTCGGCGGGCGGCTATCATCATCACATCGGGCTCAACACCTGGGAGAGCAAGGGCGGCTCGCCGCCACCGCCGGGCACGACGGGGCTCTATCACACCGCGATTCTCTATCCGACCCGGCCTGCGCTGGCGGATGCGCTGCACCGGGTGCTGACGGCCGGCATTGCGCTGGACGGCGCCAGCGACCACGGCGTCAGCGAGGCGCTGTACTTGCGCGATCCGGATCAGAACGGGGTGGAGCTGTATTGGGACAAGCCCAGGGAGCAATGGCCGTTCGGGCCGGATGGGAAGCTCGCGATGGTCACCAAGCGGCTGGATGTGGAGGATTTGTTGAGGCAGCGAGAAGGGTGACCTGCGCTCCCTCCACGCGTCATTGCGAGCGCGGCGAAGCAATCCAGACTGTCCCCGCTGAGACGGCCTGGATTGCTTCGTCGCCAGGGCTCCTCGCAATGACGGAGATTGTTGAACGGCCGTCGCGCCCTACGTGAGCTTCGCTCTCGGCTTACCCCGCACCAAGATCAGCGCCGCAGCCGCCACCTCCAGCACGAAGCAGAGATAGAACGGCAGCGTGTAGCCACCGGACCAATCACGCAAGGCTCCGACCACGCCGGGGCCGAAGGCGTAGGTGACCTGGTCGATCGCGGTGTTGAGGCTGATCAGCACGCCGAACGAGGCGGTGTCGAACTCCTGCTGCACGATCAGCGATGGCAGCGTGATGAGATTGCCGACGGAGAAGCCGAACACCGCGCAGGCGGCGATCAGCACATAATCATTGTGCAGGTTGATGACGGCGCACAGCGCCGCCGCCTGACTCAGGAACGACAGCGCCGAGGCAAGGCGCTGGTTGAGGCGGTCGATCACCAGCGAGAACAGCACGCGGCCGACCACCGCCATCGCGGTCAGCACGGCTAGTGCAACCGCAGCGCGCTCGCGGCCGATCACGGGATCGAGGAACGAGATCAGGTGCACGATGAAGCCGACTTGCGCGAACAGCACCAGCGCAAAGGCGATCGTGACGGTGAGGAAGCTGATGTCGCGCAGCGCAGCCTTGCGGATCTCCGTCGAAGACTGCGGCCTCTCTTTCCCTGCCGCGAGCCCGCCATGATGGCCCGGCGGCGAACCAACGGCGAGCAGGATCACCGGCACGAGCAGCACCAGCATGGCGGCAGCGGCGGCATACATCGCGCTGGCGAAACCGAGTTGACCGATCAAGCTCACCAGCAAGGGCACGCCGGCGATGCCGCCAAAACTGGCGCCGTTCAGCGCCAGGCTGATCGCCATGCCGCGCTTGTCGTCGAACCACAGGCTGATCGTGTTGGTGATCATGGCGAGACTGGTGCCGGCCCAGCCGAAGGCGAGCACGGCATTGGCGAGGTACAGCTGCCAGGGCTCGCGCACCGCGCCGATCGCAACCGCAGCCGCCGCCATCGCCAGCGTGCCGGCAATCAGGCAGAGGCGCGGGCCGTAGTTCCGCACGGCTTCGCCGACGAACACCACCAGCAGCGCGCCGAACAGATAGAAGAACGTCGTCCCTGCGGAGATCAGCGAGGTCGGCCAGCCGCGGGCGCGCTGGAGCTCGGCGACGTAGACGCTCTGGCCGTAGAAGCCGAGCCCCCAGCCGAAGGTCGCGAGCAGGAAGCACACGGCGACGATGCGCCAGCCTTCGTAGCGGAGGGAGGATTCATCGGTTTGAGGCTGTTGAGAATTGTCGAGCATGCGCGGCGCCCACGACGTGGATGACCGGGACAAGCCGGCCATGACGCATCAATTAATAGCTCGCTTCAGAAAATCACTTCGACGCAGCTCGAACCATCGGCGCTGCTGACAACCTCCTGCCAGTTCACACCGCATCCGGAAACTCACCCATGGCTGCGTCCAACCGCGCCTTGCGGCGGCGGGCCCAGGAGACCAGCGAGAGCACGATAAGCCCGAGCACGACCGGCGGGAACACCACCATGTTCACCGCCGACCAGCCGTAATTGGCGAGCAGCTGGCCCGAAGAGAACGAGCCGATCGCCATCATGCCGAACACCAGGAAATCGTTGAAGGCCTGCACCTTGTTGCGCTCCTGCGGCCGATGCGTCTCCAGCACCAGCGCGGAGGCGCCGATGAAGGAGAAATTCCACCCGATGCCGAGCACGATCAGCGTCGCCCAGAAATGCATCGCAGTGAGGCCGGAGAGGCCGATGCCGGCGGCGCCGGCTTCCAGCAGCAGGCCGGCGGCCACGATCCCAGGCGCACCGAAGCGGGCGATCAGCGCACCGGTGAAGAAGCTCGGCCCGTACATGGCGACGATGTGCCATTGAATGCCGAAATTGGAATCGGAGACGGACAAGCCGCACAGCTTCATGGCGAGCGGCGCCGAGGTCATCACCAGATTCATCATGGGATAGGAGATGACGCCGCACAGCGCCGCCGCGACGAAGCGCGGCTGGCTCACGATCGTGAGCAGCGGCCGCCCGCCATGCAGATCGGCCGGCCCGGGTTTTGGCATATCGACGCCGGCGACGATGCCCGTGGCGACCAGCGCCACCGCGGCCTGCACCAGGAAGCTGAAGGCGAACAGATAGGGCTGCCAGACGTCCATGGTCCATTGCACGAGCTGCGGACCAAGCACGCCGGCGAACACGCCGCCGGCCATCACCCAGGACACTGCCTTGGGGCGGTAGGCCGCGCTGGCGCCATCGGCGGCGGCGAAGCGATAGGACTGCGCCACGGCACCGTAGAGGCCGCCGAGGAAGGTCGCGAGGCAAAACAGCGCGAAGGAGCCGTGCAGGATGGCGAACGAGCCGGCAAGGCCCGTGAGCGTGCCGAGGCCCGTGCCGATGACGAAGGCCACGCGGCGGCCGAAGCGGCGCGAGATCGCGCCGGTCGGCAGCGTGCCGGCGGCAAGCCCGACCACATACATCGAGATCGGCACGGTCGCGAACGAGATGTCCGGGGCGAGCGTGGCGCCGACGATCGCGCCGGTGGCGAAGATCACGGCCGAGTTGGCGCCGGTCAGCGCCTGCGCCGCGGCAAGGCGCACCACATTGCTGCGCACGCGCGCGTCGTCGGCAATCTCGTCGGCAGCGGTCACATCAAGCATCGGCATTTCCGCCCAAGGGCTCTGTTGATTCCCGGCACTATGGAGGGACGCGCAAGGGCGGGCAACCGGCGCAAACGGACGCGGGCCATGCCGCTGACGCAATCGGTGGGATGATAGCGGACCGCGCTCTTGACGGCTTGCGCTCGATCAAATCCTATCCGCGGCGACTTGTTGGAGTTTCGTTCATGACCGTCGACGACAGGCCCACGCTCAGCGCTCCCGACGACGATCCCTGGCTGTGGCTGGAAGAGATCGAAGGCAGACAGGCGCTCGATTTCGTCGAGCGGCAGAATCAACTCACGCTCGCCGCGTTCGGCGGCGCGGCCTTCGCGCGCGACCGCGACATTCTCGCGGCGATCTATGATCGTCCTGACAACATCCCCTATGTCAGCCGGCGCGGCTCCGATCTGCACAATCTCTGGAAGGATGCCGCCAACCCACGCGGCCTGTGGCGGCGGACTTCGCTGGCGGAATTTCGCAAAGCCGATCCGGCATGGGACACCATGCTGGACATCGACCAGCTCGCGAGAAGCGAAGGTGAAGACTGGCTGCTGAGCTCCATCGTCACGATGCCGGGAAGCTCGCGGGCGATCCTCAGCCTGTCGCGCGGCGGCAGTGACGCCGTTACCTTGCGGGAGTTCGACCTCACCACGAAGAGTTTCGTGACGAACGGCTTTGCACTGCCGGAAGCGAAGGGCGGCGTCGACTGGCTCGATGCCGACACGCTGCTGCTGTCGAGCGCCCATGGCGAGAGCATGGCGACGAGCTCGGGATACTCTCGGACCGTCCGCCTGTGGCGGCGAGGTCAGCCGGTCGATCAGGCCGAGGTGATCATCGAGACCACCGCTGATCACATGGCGATCTCCGGTGTAGCCGACGACACCGGTGCGGCGCCACGGGTGTGGATCGTCGACCAGATCGACTTCTTCAACTATGGCATATGGCTGCGCGATGCGGCCGGTAACATGACGAAGCTCGATCTGCCGACCGGGATCTGGATGCAGGCGCATCGCGACTGGTTCGCGATGAAGCTGCGCAAGGACTGGACCATCGGAGGCCGGACCTATGCCACCGACACCGTGCTCGGCATCTCGCTCTCGGCCTTCCTGGCCGGCAGTCGCGATTTCGCGGTGCTGTTCGAGCCCGCACCGCGGCGCGCGCTACAAGGCTTGTTCTGGGCCGCCGGCAAGCTGGTGCTATCTATTCTCGACGAGCTCAAGCCGTGCTTCGAGATCTGCACGCCATCGGCTGCGGGCTGGAGCCGCGAGACGCTTCCCGGTCTGCCCGAGATCGGCGTCGTCGATGTCTGGCCGCTCGATCGGCATGCATCCGAGAGCAACGGCGACCTGCTCGCCAATGTGCAGGACCCGCTCACGCCGCCCTCGCTGCTGCTGCTCGAACGCGGCGTCGCAAGCCCTGTTGTGCTGAAGCAGGCGCCAAAGACATTCAATGCCGACGGTCTCGTGGTGACGCAGCACGAGGCGATCTCGATCGACGGCGAGCGCATTCCCTATGTCCAGACCGGCCCCGCTGCGGAGACCGGGGATGCGCCGGTCTATATGAGCGCCTATGGCGGCTTCGGACTTGCCGTGAAGCCGTATTACAACGCTTCGCTCGGCAGGCTATGGCTGGAGCGCGGCGGCACGACGGTGCAGGCGAATCTGCGCGGCGGCGGCGAGTTCGGCACGCGCTGGCACGATGCCGGCCGGCTCGCCGGCAAGAAGCTCTCGCACGATGATTTCGCGGCCGTGGCTGCCGATCTCGTGCGCCGCGGCGTGACGAGTGCGAAGCGCATCGCCGCGCAGGGCGGATCCAACGGCGGCATCCTCATCACCAACATGCTGGTGCGGTACCCTGAGCGCTTCGGCGCGCTGTTCTGCACCATCCCGCTGATCGACATGCGCCGCTACACGAAGTTGCTCGCAGGCGCGAGCTGGATCGCGGAATATGGCGATCCCGACAAGGCGGAGGAGTGGGAATGGCTGAAGACCTACTCGGCCTATCACAACGTGAACGCCGGCCAGGCCTATCCGCCGATCCTGATCGCCACAACGCGGCGCGATGACCGCGTTCATCCCGGCCATGCCCGCAAGATGGCGGCAAAGCTCCGGGCGATGGGCTATGAGGCCTGGTTCTACGAGCCGGCAGCCGGCGGCCACGGCTACGGCAAGGACAACAAGGAGCGCGCGAGCTTCGAGGTGCTCGGCTTCCGGTTCTTGAAGGAGAGGATCGGATGGAGGGATGGCGAAGGCTGAGGGGCGCGAGGTAGCACGTTCAATGCGTCGCTTTGCGATGGCGCGACTTCGCAGAGTGACATTTGCATTCCGCCCATGCAGGCAATGAGGGTTCTTGACTCCCGCGATCCCCTTTACGCTCGTCGACAAGCTCGTCAATTCTGGACATGCAGTTCATGCAATTCGTTGCGTCCGGTCGCGCCAGGCTCGCGACCGAAGTCCTTGGCAACGGCACCGCGGTTGTCTTTCTTCATGCCAATGTGTGCGACCGGCGTATGTGGCGCGCCCAACTGGATGCAATCGGCGCCACCCACAAGGCGGTTGCTTACGACCGGCGCGGGTTCGGCGAAACACGCTCCGAACCGGAAGACTTCTCCGCCCTGTCGGACCTGATGGCGGTGCTGGAGGCAACCGCAGACGGCAAGCCCGCAATTCTCGTCGGCTGCTCCCTCGGCGGCTGCATCGCGCTCGATGCCACTATCCGTCATCCGTCGCGCGTTCGCGCCCTCGTTCTGATCGCCCCCAATGTCGCCGGCGCGCCTGATCCGACCTATACGCCCGATATCGCCAGACTGATGGCACGGTCGAAACAAGCCGAGATGTCCGGCGATCTCGATCGGCTGAACGCAATGAAGGCGCGCCTCTGGCTGGATGGACCGCTGGGGGGCGAAGGTCGCGTCGCGGGCCCTGCGCGCGATCTGCTCCTCGACATGAACGGTATCGCGCTTCGCTCGCCGCCGTTCGGAACGGATGTCGACATTCAGCCCTTCTTCGATCGGCTCAGCGACATCGCCGTGCCAACCCTCGTGCTCTGGGGCGATCTCGACTTCCCCTATGTCCAGGAACGCTGCCGCCATGTCGCTGCGGTCGTGCCGGGCGCGGAGGGGCGAGAAATGTCGGGCGCGGCGCATCTTCCAAGCCTGGAGCGCCCGGCGGAAACGACCGCTCTCATTTCCGAATTCGTCGCCCGGCATGCAGGAGCAGATGCGGGACTTATGCCGTGACCACCGCCACCCTCCTCTTGAGACCGGTGCCTTCGGCCATCCTTCGAGACGCCCGCTTTAGGCGGGCTCCTCACAGGATGAGGACGGAATGCGTGGCAGCAATTTCAACGGGCACTGTGCTGCTTAGCCTCATCCTGAGGAGACCGCTGGAAGCGGTCGTCTCGAAGGACGAGGCGTGCGGTTAAGCGTTGCCAAGAGTCATATGCGATGACCCTCCCCGCAGGCGGGGGAGGGAGCGCAGCGCCCCCTTGGCTTAGCGAGAAAACACCAGCGTCAGATTGTTCGCGGGCATCTCGATCGTCTCGACCAGGCGAAGGGCCACCGCGTTCGCCAACTTCTCGACGTCGCTGATGTCGCGCACGCCCCAGTCGGGATTGCCTTCGCGCAAGGAGGTGTCGAACACCGCGTTGCTGATCGCAGTGTGCTTACCGTCGCGCTTGAATGGGCCGTAGAGGAACAGCTTGCCGTCGGGGCGCAGATAGCGGCCGGCGCCGGTGAACAGGCCTTCGGCCACGGCCCAGGGCGCGATGTGGATGACGTTGGCGCAGAACACGGCTGCGAGGCTGGTCGGTCCCTGCCCGCTTTTCATCTCCGGGCACCAGTCGGGATCGGTGAGGTCGATCCGCAGGGGTGAGCGGATGTTCGGCAGGCCCGCATGCACGCGCCAGGCTTCGATGCTCTTGAGGTGGCGCTGGTTGAGGTCGCTCGGCCACCAGATCAGGCCGGGTGTGTGGCGGGCGAAATGAACCACGTGCTGGCCGGTTCCACTGCCGAGTTCCACAACGTCGCCGGTCGTGCCGGCAAGATGCTTTTCCAGCGCCGCCCAGATCGGTTCGTGATTGCGATGGAAAGCCGGCGCATCGAGCCGGCCATCCGGCTCGACCCGTCCGCCGTCCCTGCCAAATTCAACGACGTATTCAGCCAAATGACGTCCCCAGAAAATGTGAAACAGAACACGGCCCTAGGGGCAAACGCCCGAGAATAATTTGCCAATCCCAGACGATGTGATGAATGAACTATCTCAACGGTTGCAATGCGGGGGATATTAATCCCATTTTGCCGCCTGCATAGTCTTGATTGTCAGGCGATGCCCTTTGTGCTTTTGAACAATTCCGCAAACGAGATCATCGACATAACGCTCGGGACGAAACCTTGACCGTCTTTCCTTGCAAGCCCGCCCTGCTTGTTGCGCTGGCCCTCCTCGCCGGCGCGGCCGTGGCCCCGGCGGGGGCGCAATCCACCGTGACTGAGGGCCAGAAACTCGCTTTCGACCGCGGCAAGGGCAATTGCCTGACCTGTCACGTCATCAAGGGCGGCGACCTGCCCGGAACGATCGGGCCGGAGCTGAAGGACATCAAGGCCAAATACCCCGATCGCAACGAGCTGGTTGCGATCATCTTCGACGAGACCAAGCGCAATCCGCAAACCATGATGCCGCCGTTCGGCCGGAACCGGATTTTGACCGAACAGGAAATCAACGCGATCGTTGATTTCCTGCAGACCCTGTAACGGCCGGCAGCCCAGGAGATTTGAGATGACCACGACCACCGGCCCTCATCCGACGCGGCGCCTGATCCTTCAGGGCGCAGCCTCCGTCGCGCTGCTCGGCCTGGGCAATCTGCCGTTCGGCGCTGCGCCCGCGCGTGCGGCGGCGAACGACAAATATCCGGAAGAGGCCTTCAGGCAGAAGAGCGAGGCGGACGCGATCAAGGTGCTCTACGGCAAGACCGCCGAACCGTCGGACAAGGTCAAGCTGGATGCGCCCGAGATCGCCGAGAACGGCGGCGTCGTGCCGATCTCGGTGACGACGACGCTGGACAAGGTGACCTCGATCTCCTTCTTCGTGGCCGAGAACCCGTTCGCGCTCGCGGCAAGTTACAAGATTCCCGATGGCACGATCCCTGCGGTCGCCAACCGGCTGAAGATGGCCAGGACCACCAAATTGGTGGCGATCGTGGAAGCCGACGGCAAGCTCTACAGCGCGACCAAAGAGGTCAAGGTCACCGTCGGCGGTTGCGGCGGTTAAGCGAGGCAGTTCGACATGGCATCAAGCATTCGCGTACGCGCAACGTCCAACGGCGACATCACCGAGGTGCAGGCGCTGATCCAGCACCCCATGGACACGGGCCTGGTCAAGGATTCCAAGGGCGAGCTGATCCCCGCGCATTTCATCCAGGAGCTGAAGTTCGAGTGTAACGGCAAGGACGTCTTCGTCGCCAATTGGGGCACTGCGGTTTCCAAGGACCCCTACGTCAAGTTCAGCTTCAAGGGCGCCAAGAAGGGCGACGAGCTCAAGATCTCCTGGACCGACAACAAGGGTGGCTCCGACACGACCACCGCGAAGATCGCGTGATGAAACAGCGCGCTACGATCCTGCTCGGCTCGGCGTTCGTCGCACTCGCGGCGCTTGCCTTCGCCGCAACGCGCGTCGTCGCGGCCGACAAGGTCGACCCCGTTGCCGACGCCAAGGCGTTCCAGAACTTCTTCTTCCAGAAGTTTCCGGACGTGAAGCACGAGGATTTCGTCAACGGTCCTTATTCGATGAACGAGGACATGAAGCGGCAGTGGCAGGAGAAGGAAGAATTCCCGCCTTACGAGTTCGCGCTCGATGCCGGCAAGGAGATGTTCTCGACCCCGTTCAAGAACGGCAAGACCTACGCCGACTGCTTCCCGAACGGCGGCATCGGCATCCGCCAGAATTATCCGTACTTCGACACCAAGGAAGGCAAGGTCATCACGCTCGAGCTCGCGCTCAACCGCTGCCGCGAAGCCAATGGCGAGGCACCCTATTCCTACGTCAAGGACGAGATGGCCTCGCTCACCGCCTATATGGCGTACACTTCGCGCGGCAAACCGATGGACATCAAGATACCCGATGATCCGCGTGCCCTTGCGGCGTTCGAGAACGGCAAGCGCTATTTCTACACGCGGCGCGGCCAGATGAATTTCTCATGCGCGAGCTGCCATGTGCAGAGCCCGGGCGAACGTATCCGCGCCGAGACCCTGGCACCGGCGCTCGGCATCCTCAACGCGATGCCGATCTACCGCTCGGAATGGAGCGGCATGGGCACCACCAGCCGCCGCTTCGTCACCTGCAACAGTCAGACCCGCGCGGTTCCGCTGGAGCCGCAATCGGATGAATATCGCGACGTCGAATATTTTCTGTCCTACGTCGCCAACGGATTGCCGATCTCAGGTCCGGGAGCACGGCCATGAAGCGGTCACTTGCTCTCGCCATGCTGCTCGCATTGAGCCTTGCGCCATCCGCGCGCGCGGCAGATGAGGCGGATTACAAGGCGGCCTATGCCGCCGCCGAAGCCGCCTCCAAGGGGGCGGCCGGCTTGCGCAATCAGTGGACCGTGACCGTCTCTGCGCTGGCGGCAGCGAAGAAGGCTGCCGACGGCGGCGATTTCGACCGTGCTGTCGCCGCAGCCAAGGAGGCCGAGGCGCTGGCGCAGGCCTCGATCTTCCAGGCGAAGACCGAAAAAGAAGCCTGGAAGGCGATGGAAATCCGCTAGACTGCTCCCGAGTGGAACAATCCAGCGATCACGAGAGGCGCGGAGAATTTCTGAATGGCGATCCGCCGCCGCGACTTCCTGAAGAGTGCAGGCCTTGCGGCCGCAACGCTCGGCCTGCCCCGGCTGGCCCGTGGCACTGAAGCCGCCAGCATCTACGACGTCGAGCGGTTCGGCAATGCGCGGATCCTGCACCTCACCGACACGCATGCGCAGCTCAATCCGGTCTATTTCCGCGAGCCCAGCGTCAATATTGGCATCGGCGAGATGGCGGGACGGCCGCCGCATCTGGTCGGCCGCGCCTTCCTGGAGCGGTTCGGCATCCGGCCCGACAGCGCGGATGCCTATGCCTTCACCTGCATCGAGTTCGAAAAGTCCGCAGGCCGGTTCGGCAAGCTCGGCGGCTTCGCCCATCTGAAGACGCTGGTCGATCGCTTGCGCGCCGATGTCGGCGAGAAGCGTTCGATGCTCGTCGACGGCGGCGATCTCTGGCAGGGCACGGGCCTCGCCAACCTGATGCAGGGCCGCGACATGGTCGAGGTCGCCAATCTGCTCGGCATCGAGGCGATGACCGGGCATTGGGAATTCACCTATGGCGAGCAGGCGCTGCGCGACAATCTCGAGCGCTTCAAGGGCGAATTCCTGGCGCAGAACGTGTTCCTGACCGAGGAAGCCGCGTTCAACGACGCCCCCGCCTTCGACAAGGCCACGGGACGCGTGTTCAAGCCTTCGATGATCAAGGAAATCGGCGGGCATCGCGTCGCGATCGTCGGCCAAGCCTTCCCCTACGTTCCGATCGCGCATCCCAAGAGATTCACGCCGGACTGGAGCTTCGGCATCCGCGAGGAGGAGTTGCAGAAGCATGTCGATGCCTTGCGCGGCACCGACAAGGTCGACGCCGTCATTCTGCTGTCGCACAACGGCATGGATGTCGACCTCAAGCTCGCGAGCCGCGTCACCGGCATCGACGTCATCCTCGGCGGCCACACCCATGATGCCGTACCGCAGCCGATTGCGGTGAAGAATGCGGCCGGCAGCACGCTCGTCACCAATGCCGGCTCCAACGGGAAATTTTTGGCCGTGCTCGATCTTGCACTCGACAAGGGCAAGGTCAGCGACATCCACTATCATCTGCTGCCTGTCTATTCCGAGTTGCTGAAGCCCGATCCTGGAATGGCCGAGCTGATCGGCCGGCTGCGGGCGCCGCATGTGAGCGACTGGTCGGAGAAGATCGCAACGCCCGATCGCCTGCTCTACCGCCGCGGTAATTTCTCCGGACCCATGGACGAACTGATCTGCGCCGCGCTGCGCACCGAGCTCGATGCCGAGATCGCGCTGTCGCCGGGCTTCCGCTGGGGCGTCACCGCGCTGTCGGGCCAGGCGCTGACCATGGAGGATGTGCTGGCGGAGACCGCGATCACCTACCCCGAGACCTATGTGCAGGATATGACGGGGGCTCAGATCAAGGACATGCTGGAAGACGTCTGCGACAACCTCTTCAACGCCGATCCCTATTACCAGCAGGGCGGCGACATGGTGCGCGCCGGCGGGCTCAGCTACACCTGCACGCCGGACGCTGCGATCGGTAGCCGCATCTCGGAGCTGAAGCTTGGCGACGGCAGGGCGCTCAGCGCCGGCCACCGCTACAAGGTCGCGGGCTGGGCGTCGGTCAATGGCCAGCAAGGCGCGCCGGTGTGGGACGTCCTCGGCAAATATCTGCGCTCGGGCCGGATGTTGCAGGAGCGACTCGGCTCCGGTGTGACCTTGAAAGGCATCGAGGGCAATCCAGGCATTGCAGGACAGGGATGATGCGGTCGCAGCTCTTATCCGCAATGATGCTGGCACTGCTCGTCTGGGGCCCCGCCCACTCTTGCGCAACAGATCCCGCTCCAGGACAAGCCGTTCGCCGAGCACAAGGTCGTGCTGCAACTCTCCGACGGCGATGCGAAGAAGCAGGCGCTGGTGCTGAGCATCGCCAACAATCTGCTCAAGGCCTACGATCCCGACAAGATCGCGATCGAGGTGGTGGCATTCGGTCCCGGCATCGACCTGCTTCTTGCCGGCAGTGAGCGGCGCAAGCAGGTCGAGAGCCTGATCGCGCAGGGCGTGCGCTTCGACATCTGCCTCAACACGGTGGATACGATCGCGCGGGAGACGGGCAAGCGGCCGGAGTTCATCCAAGCGGCCACGCCGGTGCAGGTCGGGGTTGGGCAGATCCTGTTCCTGGCGGAGAATGGGTATACGGTGGTGCGGCCGTAGGTCCCTACCTGTCATTCCGGGGCGATGCGAAGCATCGAACCCGGAATCTCGAGATTCCGGGTTCGGCTCTGCCAGCCGCCGCGGAATGACGGGCTAGGCCCTGCGATAGCAATCTTCCACTATTGCCGCCAGTGCAGTGAATTACTTCTCTTTCCGACCCGGAGCGTAGTAGAATCTTTGGAAACCAGTTCCACGCCGGGGTCTCTGCCATGATCTTCCGCCAGCTCTTCGACAGCGTTTCAGGCACCTATAGCTATCTGCTCGCCAGCCGCCCCGGCGGCGAGGCGCTCATTCTCGATCCTGTGCTGGAGAAGGTCGACCGCTACTGCCAATTGCTGCGCGAACTCGACCTCAAGCTGGTCAAGGCGGTCGACACCCATCTGCATGCCGACCACGTCACCGGCCTCGGCGAGCTGCGCGATCGCACCCATTGCATGACAGTGATGGGCGACCAGACCAAGGCCGACGTGGTGGCGATGCGGGTGGCCGACGGCGACAAGCTGACGATCGAGGGCCTGTCGCTCGACGTGATGTACACGCCGGGCCACACCGACGATTCCTACTCATATCTGATGGGCGACCGCGTCTTCACCGGCGATACGCTGCTGATCCGCGGCACCGGCCGCACCGATTTCCAGAACGGCTCGTCGCGCGCCCAATACGATTCGATCTTCAACCGCCTGCTCAAGCTGCCGGACGAGACGATGGTGTTCCCCGCGCATGACTACAAGGGCGACACCGTCTCCACCATCGGCGAGGAGAAGCGCTACAACCCGCGGCTCCAGGTGCGTTCGGTCGACGAATATATCGAGCTGATGGCGAATCTGAAGCTGCCCAATCCGAAGATGATGGACGTGGCGGTCCCCGCCAACATGCATGTCGGCCTGCATCAGGAGGAGCTGGAGAAGGAGGGCCGCGCGCTCAGCGCAATCGAGGCGATCCGCAGCCTCGGCCGGCCCGACATCCTGCTGGTGGACTTGCGCGAGACCAACGAGCGGCTGAAGCACGGCATGCTCGAAGGTGCGCTGCACACGCCCTACCCGTCGGTCGAGGAGAGCCTGAAGCCCGGCGGCATGCTGCGCGAGGTCGCGGCCGCGACGGGACGCCGCGTGGTGTTCTTCTGCGCCTTCGGGGAACGCTCGGCGATGGCGGTGGCGGCTGCGAAGGAAGCGGGACTTCTCAACACCGCCCATATCGCCGGCGGCATCGATGCCTGGAAGAAGGCGGGCGGGCCGGTGGTGCAGTGACGGCCTCGTCGCGGGCCTTGAGTTAAGTCAGCAACCGCACATATCTGGCGGATAGATTCGGATGCAGCATCACCATCCGGGACCAGCCATGGCCAAGACCGGGAATACGACCGCAAAGCCGAGCGCGCCGCCGAAGCAGGCGCAAGACAAGGCAAAGAAGCCCTCGCGCCGGCGCGAGAGCGACGACGACGAATACGAAGACGGCGACATCGCAACGCCAAAGCGCGATCGATATGGCCCTGACGACGAGCCGTTGTGAGGGGTAGCGCCACACTCCACCGACGCCCCTCACTCCCCCGCCAGCACTACCTGCCATGCGCCTGCGTTCATGGACAAATAACCGCCCTCCCCGATAGTTTGCGCGTCCATCGGGAGTGAAACGGAACTGCAATGGTCGACGTTCTCGCCGCACCGCAGCAAGGCAAGGCGGATAGTGCGCTGCGCACGCTGACCGGAATCTCGATCGCGCACTGGGTCAGCCATTTTCATTTGCTGGTCCTGCCGATGCTGTTTCCGTTCCTGAAGGAGAAGCTCGGCGTCGGCTATGTCGAGCTCGGCTTCTCGCTGACCGCGCTCGCCGTCGTTTCGGGCCTGACTCAGGCGCCGACGGGCTATCTCGTCGACCATTTTGGCGCGCGCAAGATCTTGCTGATCGGGCTGACCCTCGGCGGCTGCGCGCTGATCCTGCTCGGCCTGCACCTCAGCTACGCCGCGCTGATCGCCTGCGCCGTGCTGCTGGGCCTCGCCAACAGCGTCTATCATCCCGCCGATTACGCCATTCTGGCCGAGCACATGGACGAAGCGCGGATGGGGCGCGCCTTCTCGGTGCACACCTTTGCCGGCTATCTCGGTGGCGCGGTGACGCCGGCTATCGTCGCCGCGCTGGTCACGCTGTGGGGCGGCGTCGGCGCGCTGGTCGCGTCGGGCGCGATCGCCATCGTGGTGGCGGTGCTGCTGATCGCCATGGGCATTCCCGAGGCCGGCGCGCACAAGAAAAAGCCGGGTGGCGAGAGCACACCGAAGCAGGCGGTGATCACGCCGGCGCTGATCACGCTGACCGCGCTGTTCATGCTGCTCAGCCTGTCGGTCGCCGGCATCAACAATTTCGGCGTGGTGGCGCTGATGAGCGGATACGGCACGTCTTATTCGATCGCCAATGTCGCACTGACCGCGTTCCTCGCCGCCAGTGCCGCGGGCGTGCTCGCCGGCGGCTTTCTCGCCGATCACACCGAACGTCACGGCTATGTCGCGGCGGCCTGCTTTGCCGCGAATGCGGCCATCGTGCTGCTGATCGCGCTGGTGACGCTGCCGGGCTGGGCCCTGACTGCCACGATGGCAATCGCAGGCTTCCTCTCCGGCGTGATCGCGCCGTCGCGCGACATGCTGGTGCGCAATGCGGCGCCCGCGGGCGCCGCGGGCCGCGCCTTCGGCATCGTCTCGACCGGATTCAATCTCGGCGGCATCGTCAGCCCGCTGCTGTTCGGCTGGATCATGGATCAAAGCGCGCCGCACTGGGTGTTCGGGGCGTCCGTGATTTTCATGGTGGCGACGGTGGTGCTGTCGCCGTTCACGGAACGGAAGCCGGCGAAGGCGGTTCGTGAGTAGCGAAAGCGGCTGGTTACGGGATCGGCGCGCGCCTGAGGGCGCGCTTGTCCGGGACGACGAGTGGAGAGAATTTCGAGAACAACAAACGACAAGACGGGAAGAAACATCATGAGCAATGCTGATCTCGTGATCCGCGGCGGCACCGTCGCGGATGGCCACGGCGGCGAGTTGTTCGAGGCTGACGTCGCCATCAGCGGCGGGAGAATCAGCGAGGTCGGGAAGATTTCCGCCAAGGGCCGCGAAGAGATCGATGCACGCGGAAAGCTCGTGACGCCGGGCTTCGTCGACGTGCACACCCACTACGACGGCCAGGTCACCTGGAGCCAGGACATCACGCCGTCTTCGCAGAACGGCGTCACCACCGCGATCATGGGCAATTGCGGCGTCGGCTTTGCGCCGTGCAAGCCTGATGACCACACCCGCCTGATCCAGCTCATGGAGGGCGTCGAGGACATTCCGGAGCCGGTGCTGAGCGCCGGCATTCCCTGGGCGTGGGAGAGCTTTCCGGACTACATGGACTGGCTCGCCAAGCGCGATTTCGACATCGACGTCGGCGCGCAGCTGCCGCATGCCGCGCTGCGGGTCTATGTCATGGGCGAGCGCGGCGCGCGCCGGGATCCCTCGACCGCGGAGGACAATGCGGCGATGGCGAAGCTCGCGGGCGAGGCGGTGCGCTCGGGCGCGCTCGGATTCTCGACCTCGCGCACGCTCAACCACCGCACATCGACCGGCGACTTTACGCCGACGCTGAAGGCCGGCGAGGACGAGCTCGCCGCGATTGCCGGCGCGATGCATCGGCAGGGGCGCAGCGTGCTGCAGTTCGTGCTCGACCTCTCCACCATCCACGAGGACCTGCCGATGATGCTGCGGGTGGCGGACGTCACCAAGTGCCCGATCTCATTCTCGATCACGCAGAACGACAGGGCGCCGCAGCGCTGGCGCCAGACGCTGGATGAGATCAATGCCGCGGCCAAGCGCGGCCTCTCCATCACCGCGCAGATCGCGGCACGCCCGGTCGGCCTGCTGCTCGGGCTCGAGCTGTCGCGCAATCCGTTCCAGACCCATCCGAGCTACAAGGCGATCGCGCATCTGCCGCTGCAGGAGCGTTTGGCGCGGCTGCGCCAGCCGGATGTGCGCAAGGCGATCCTGGGCGAGACGGCGACCGCGACCGACGATCCGCTGTTCTTCCGGCCCAACTACGACAAGATGTTCCTGCTCGGCGATCCCCCCGACTACGAGCAGCCGCCGGAGAACGCGCTGGGACCGCAGGCGCGCAAACAGGGGCGTCAGCCGGAGGAGCTAGCTTATGACGCGATGCTGTCGGACGAAGGCCGCGGCATGCTCTACGTGCCCTTCCTCAACTATTCCGACGGCAATCTCGACGCGACGCGCGAGATGCTGCTCGACCCGCAATCGGTGCCGGGTCTGTCCGACGGCGGCGCGCATTGCGGCATCATCTGCGATGCGAGCTTTCCGACTTATCTGCTGACGCACTGGACGCGCGACCGCAAGCGCGGCGAGAAGCTCACGATCCCGTTCGTGGTCGCGGCGCAGTCGCGCAAGACCGCGTTGTCGGTCGGCCTCGCCGATCGCGGACTTATTGCTCCGGGCTATAAAGCTGACGTCAACGTGATCGACTACGACCGCCTGCATCTGCATCCGCCGAAGGTGCATTACGACCTGCCGGTCGGCGGGCGGCGGCTGTTGCAGGATGTCGACGGCTATGAAGCGACCATCGTGTCGGGCGTGGTGACGCGGCGACACGGCAAGGCCACCGGGCGCCGGCCGGGGAAATTGATCCGGGGCGCGCAGGGGGTGCAGTAGCGGTGGCTGCCGCTACCCTCCCCTGGAGGGGGAGGGTAAAAAACAGCACCTACTATTACGTCGGCGATACCGCGCCCTTCAGCGCGTTGGCCTGCGCAGCGGCGGCGCGCGTCAGCCTGGCGCGCTCGGTGTTGGGCCAGAGCAGCAGAAGACCGAGCAGACCGGAGCAGACCATGATCACGGCATTGATGGTGAAGCCGGTCATGTAGCCGTCGATCGTGCTGCCGGCACGCTGGATCACCGTCCCCATCACGGCCGGGGCGATGATGCCGGCAAGCGTATAGAGCGCACCGTAGATCGCGAGAATCGCGCCGCGCTGCGACGTCGGGGTGAACTCGCCGAGCATGGGCGGGCAGACCACATAGATCGCCCCGCACAGGCCCGAGCCGACCACGAGCAGCGCGATCTGGAGGCCCGCGCCCTGGACATGCGGCATCATCGCCAGGATGAGCCCGCCGATCACCAGCGGCACCGAGCCGAGAACGCCGCGCGCCACGCGGGTGTTGTAACCGCGCGCCATCATCACCTGCGAGATCCAGCCGGTGAGAATGACGATGGTGGCGCCGAACACCCAGGGCAGGATCGATATGAAGCCAGCCTGGCTCTGCGAGAAGCCGAGCCCCTTGACGATGAACGGCGTGAACCAGGTCAGGCCGAGCGACAGCGCCCAATAGGCGCCGAAGGTTGCGGCGACGCATCCGATGAAGGTGCGCGAGGTGAGCAGCTGCAAATAGGGGATCTTCGGTTCGGTCACGGCCGAGGTTTGCGTGTCCTCCAGCGGCCCTTCCTTGCCGAGCGCGAGCCAGGCCGCAACCCAGATCAGGCCGACCACACCGAGCGCGCCGAAGGCATAGTGCCAGGAATGGTTGACGATGATCCAGTTCAGCGCCGGCACCGCGAGGATGACGCCGAACGCCGAACCCTGCGACAGGATCGCGGTGGGCAGCGTGCGCTTCTCGTCGGGGAACCATTTGTAGATCGCGTGCGCGGCGACCGAGAAGGCCGGGCCTTCGCCGGCGCCCAGCACGATGCGGCAGATCAGGAGCGTGGTGAACGAGACGGTGCCGACCATCGGAAATTGCGCCAGCGCCCAGACCACCGCGAGCGACAACAGCACCCAGCGCGTCGGCACCTTGTTGACGATGAAGCCGACCACGATGGCGGCGATCGAGAACAAGAAGAAGAAGGAGGAGCCGAGCAGGCCGAATTGCTCCGGCGTGAGCTTCAGATCAGTCATGATCGGCACGCCGGCAAGACCCACGACGATCTTGTCGGCGAAGTTCACCAGCATGAAGAGGAACAGGAGAAAGGTGATGGTCCAGGCGCCCTTTGGCGTCCTTGTCGTCTTGCCCGCCGCCGCCGGCGTTCCCTGAGCGCTCATGAATCTCCCCGTATGTCTTTTTGGCACTTTTTTGATTTGGCCATCTTGGAAGCTAACAACGGCTTCGAGACCAACGCAACCAGCATTTCCCCGGCAGGTGTGCTACGCAGCAATTCCGTTAATTCCGTCCGGCGCCATTCATCGTGCTGAGCATCCGAAATCTTTCCAAGACCTTCTCCGCGGCCGGCGAGCCGGTCCATGTGCTGCGCGGCGTCGATCTCGACCTCAAGGCTGGCGAACGCGTCGCGCTGACCGGCGAGTCCGGCAGCGGCAAGAGCACCTTGTTGCACCTGATCGCGGGACTCGATGCCGCCGATGGCGGCACGATCCGGCTGGAGGAGATCGAGGTCACCAAGCTGTCGGATGCGGGACGTGCCAGCTTGCGGCGCGACCGCATCGGCCTGGTTTTTCAGCAATTCAACCTGATCCCGAGCCTCTCGGTGGCGGACAATCTCGCCTTCCAGGCGCGGATCGCCGGGCGTCACGATGCAGCCTGGACCAAGGAGCTTGTCGAGCGGCTCGGAATCGGCAGCCTGCTCAAACGCTATCCAGAGCAAATATCAGGCGGCCAGCAGCAGCGGGTCGCGATCGGCCGGGCGCTGGCGACAAAGCCCTCGCTGCTGCTGGCGGACGAGCCGACCGGCAACCTCGATGAAGCCACCGCCGAGGACGTGCTGGCGCTGACGCGCGACCTCGTGGCGCGCACCGGCTGCGGCTTCCTGATGGTGACGCACAGCCTGCATCTGGCCGCGACGCTCGACCGTCATCTCACCTTGCATGCAGGACGAATCGCATGAGGCGCGCGCTGTGGGTGCTGGCGGTGCTCCTGAGCCATTGGCGGCGGCACGGGATGCAGTTCGCGACTCTGCTGATCGGACTGATCGCGGCGACCGCGCTGTGGAGCGGCGTGCAGGCCATCAACCAGCAGGCCCGCAGCGCCTATGACCGCGCGGCGGCGACGTTCGGCGGCGTGCGCACCGCGATGCTGGTCGCTCCCAATGCGGCAACCTTTCCGCAAGAGCTGTTCGTAAAGCTGCGCCGCGCCGGGTGGCCGGTGTCACCGGCGCTGGAGGGCAGGATCCAGATCAACGGACGCTCGGTGCGGCTGCTCGGGATCGAGCCGGTGACGCTGCCGGTCGCTGTCGGCAACGCGCCGCGCCTCGGCGCCTCGGATCTGAGCAGCTTTGTGGCACCGCCCGGCCAGACCTTGGTGGCACGGGAGACGTTGAGCGACTTGCAGGAAACCGAAGGCGCGTCACCGCCGATCAGCAGCGGCGCAAAGCTGCCGCCGCTACGCGTACAGCCGCAGCTCGCGCCCGACGTGCTGGTGGTCGATATCGGCGTGGCACAGCGATTGCTGAACAAGCCGGACCAGATATCGCGGCTGCTGATCGGCAAGCCGAAAGGCAAGCCGGCGCCGCTCGCGAGCCTCGTTGGCGAGCGGTTGCAGTTGATCGAGCCGACCGCCGAGACGGAGCTGGAGCGTCTCACCGACAGCTTCCATCTCAATCTGACGGCGTTCGGCCTGCTGTCGTTCTTCGTCGGCCTGTTCATCGTCAACTCGGCCGTCGGCCTCGCCTTCGAGCAGCGGTTGCCGATGCTGCGGACCTTGCGGGCCTGCGGCGCCTCGGCGCGGCTGGTCAACACGGTGCTGGTGATCGAGCTGGTGGCGCTGGCGCTGGTCGCAGGCCTGATCGGGCTCGTTTGCGGCTATGTCATCGCAGCCGCATTGTTGCCCGATGTCGCCGCCTCGCTGCGCGGGCTCTATGGCGCACGGATTCCGGGACAGCTCAGCCTGCGACCCGAATGGTGGGTTGCCGGCATCGGCATCAGCGTTGCCGGCGCACTTGTTGCGGCCGCCACCAGCCTGATCAAGGCGATCAGGATGCCGGTGCTGGCGACCGCGCAGCCGCGCGCCTGGCAACAGCGGCAACGCCGCTGGCTGGTCCTGCAGAGCTGTGCGGCCTGCGCCGTGTTCGCGGTCGCAGTGCTGCTGCTCCACTACGGACAGTCGCTGATCGCAGGGTTCGGCGTGCTTGCGGCGCTGATGTTGGGTGCGGCGCTGATCCTGCCGGCCTTCCTCGACATCATCCTGCTCGCCGGCCAGCGCGTTGCGCGAGGCCCGCTTGCGCTGTGGTTCTGGGCCGACAGCCGGCAACAGCTTTCCGGATTGTCGCTCGCGCTGATGGCGCTGCTGCTCGCGCTCGCGGTCAATGTCGGGGTGTCCACCATGGTGGAGACGTTCAGCCGCACCTTCATCGGCTGGCTCAACGGGCGGCTCGCCGCCGACGTCTACATCAGCGCGTCCGACAATGCGCAAGCCGTCGCGATCCGCAATTGGCTGAAGGATCGCAGCGATGTGCAGGCGATCCTCTCGGGCGGACGCGCCGAGGCGCAAATCCAGGGCCAATCGGTGGAGTTGCTTGGCCTGCCCGATCACGCGCTGTATCGCGAGCGCTGGCCCCTCTTGGAAACTGCGCCGCGCGCCTGGACGCAGCTGGTGCCCGGGAATGCCGCCTTCATCAGCGAGCAATTGAGCCGCCGGCTGAATGTGCGGATCGGTGACGTCGTCGAGGTGCCGGCGCCGGGCGGGAGCTGGGCGCTCGACATCGTCGGCATCTATGCCGATTACGGCAACCCCAAGGGGCAGCTCACGGTGAATGTCGCCGCACTGATCCGGCAGTTCCCGCAGACGCCGCAGACGCGGATCGGCCTCATCGTCGCGAAGGAGAACATCCCCGCCCTGATCGCGGCCCTGCAGAAGGAGTTCGCGCTCGACGATCGCAGCGTCGCCGACCAGGCGACGGTGAGGGCGGAATCGATCCGCATCTTCAACCGCACCTTTGCGGTGACGTCGGCGCTGAACGCGTTCACGCTCGGCGTCGCCGGCATCGCGCTGCTCACCAGCCTTTTGACGCTGGCGAATTCCCGCCTGCCGCAGCTCGCGCCGCTGTGGGCGATCGGCCTGACGCGGCCGCGCTTGGCCGCGATCGAGTTGACCCAGACGCTGTCGGTCGCGCTGTTCACGGCGGTGCTGGCCGTGCCGCTCGGCCTCTTGGTGGCGTGGTGCCTGATCGAAATCGTGAACGTGAAAGCATTTGGCTGGCGGCTGCCGTTCCATGTGTTTCCACTGCAGCTGATCGAGCTGGTCGCGGTCGCGCTGCTGGCCTCGCTGTTTGCGGCGCTGCTGCCGATGGTGCGGCTGGCGCGGATGCAGCCGGCGAATCTCGTCAAGGTGTTTGCCAATGAGCGCTGAAGCAATCTCGCGGCGTACATTCGCCAGCGGCATTGCCGCCCTCGCTCTCGCGCGCCGCGCAGGCGCGCAAGGCTATGCCGGACTCGGCGAGACCGCCGACGGCTTCGCGAAGGTGACGCCGGGAAGGACATTCACCTTCCCCGCCGATCACGGGCCGCATCCGGAGTTTCGCATCGAGTGGTGGTATCTCACGGCCAGCCTCACAGACAGCAGCGGCGCCGCCTGTGGTCTGCAATGGACGCTGTTCCGCCAGGCGGCGCAGCCGGGCCCGCAACGCGAAGGCTGGGCCAATCAACAGGTGTGGATGGCGCATGCCGCGGTGACACGCGCCGACACTCACCGCTTCGCCGAAACATTTTCGCGCGGCGGCGTCGGGCAGGCCGGCGTGACGGCCAAACCGTTCGATGCCTGGATCGACGATTGGGAGATGAAGAGTCTCGAGCGCACCGACGATCGCACCTTGGCGCCGTCGACGCTGAGGGCCTCCGGCACCGATTTCAGCTATGCGCTGACGCTCGAAGCCGAGCGCCCAGTGGTGTTGCAGGGGGATGGCGGCTACAGCCGCAAGTCGGAGCGCGGGCAGGCGTCCTACTATTACAGCCAGCCGTTCTATCGCGCGCGCGGCACGCTCGCCATCGACGACAAGGCGGTCGATGTCTCGGGCCAGGCCTGGATGGACAGGGAATGGAGCAGCCAGCCGCTCGATGCCGACCAGACCGGCTGGGACTGGCTCTCGCTGCATCTTTCATCCGGCGACAAGCTGATGCTGTACCGGCTGCGGCAGAAGGACGGCAAGGATTATCCGTTCGGCAACTGGATCAGCGCCGGCGGCAACACGCAGATGATCGCGGGCGGCGACATCCAGATGATGCCGAAGGCCACCGCGGACGTTGCGGGACGCAAGTTGCCGGTGGAATGGCAGATCGCAATTCCCTCGCGATCATTCTCGATCCTTTGCAAGCCGCTCAATCCCGGGGCCTGGATGGGGACCGGATTTTCATACTGGGAAGGACCGATCAGCCTTGCCGGGACACATGACGGCGTTGGCTATCTCGAGCTGACCGGATATTGAGGCGCGATCTCTCGAAGGAACCAGCGATGTATCATCTCACCGCCCTCGTCACCCTGCTGGCGATCGCGTTTTATTTCTTCACCGCCATCAACGTCTCGCGCTCGCGCGACAAGACCGGCGTCAAGGTACCGGCGATGTCGGGCCATCCGGATTTCGAACGGGCCTTCCGCATCCAGATGAACACGTTGGAATGGATGCCCATTCTCCTGCCCGCGCTCTGGCTGTTCGCGATCTACATCAGCGACGCCATCGCAGCCGGACTCGGCGCGGTCTGGATCGTCGGTCGCGTCATCTATTTCATCGGCTATTCGCAGGCCGCCGCAAAACGCGGCCCGGGCTTTGCGATCCAGGCGCTTGCTGCCATTACGCTATGGGTTGGGGCGATCGGGGCGGTGGTGTTGCGGCTGGTGAAGTGAAGCACGGCATCGCGCGTGCTCATGTCCCGGTGCAGCGTGCAACGCTGCGCCGCTGAACCGGGACCCAGTCAGGCCTCCATGGCCGGAAAGGCGTGGGTCCCGGCTCTGCGCAGCAGCGTCTTGCGCTGCTGCGCGTCCGGGACACGAGAGCTTCACTTCGTCAGCGGGCAGCCGCTTTCCTTCGCGGTGAAGAAGGCCTTGTCGCCGGGGACGGTGGCCAGCAGCTTGTAGTAATCCCAGGGCTTCTTCGATTCCGAGGGCTTCTTGACCTCGAACAGATACATGTCGTGGACCATGCGGCCGTTCTCGAGCACCTTGCCGCCCTGCGCAAAGTCGTCGTCGACCGGAAGCTCCTTCAGCTTCTTGGCGACGGCATCCGGATCCTTGGTGCCGGCGGCCTTGACGGCCTTCAGGTAGCTCAGTGTCGCCGAATAGGTGCCGGCGTGGATCATGCTCGGCATCCGCCCGGTGCGCTTGAAGAAGCGTTCGCCGAGATTGCGGGCCTTGTCGTTGAGATCCCAGTAATAGCCTTCGGTCAGCACCAGGCCTTGCGCGGCCTGAAGCCCGAGGCCGTTGACCTCGGCGAGCGTCATCAACAGGCCCGCGAGCTTCTGGCCGCCGGAGACGATGCCGAACTCGGACGCCTGCTTGATCGAGTTGGTGGTGTCGAGGCCGGCATTGGCAAGGCCCACGATCTTCGCCTTCGAGCTCTGCGCCTGCAGCAGGAACGAGGAGAAGTCCGACGAATTGAGCGGCACGCGCACCGAGCCGAGCACCTTGCCGCCGTTGGCGGTGACGATCTCGCTGGTGTCCTTCTCCAGCGCATAACCGAAGGCGTAGTCGGCGGTGAGGAAGAACCAGGTGTCGCCGCCGGCTTTCGTCAGCGCACCACCGGTGCCGACCGCGAGCGCGCGGGTGTCATAGGCCCAGTGGAAGCCGTAGGGCTGGCAGGCATCGCCCGTCAGCCGCGAGGTCGCGGCGCCGACGACGATGTCGATCTTCTTCTTTTCCTTGGAGAGCTCGTGGATCGCAAGCGCGACCGATGAAGTCGTCAGCTCCGTGATCATGTCGACGTTCTCGACGTCGTACCAGCGACGCGCGATCGAGGTCGCCAGATCCGGCTTGTTCTGGTGGTCGGCGGTGACGAGCTCGATCTTATGGCCGAGCACCTCGCCGCCGAAGTCCTCGATCGCCATCTTGGCCGCTTCGACCGACCATTTTCCGCCGTAATCGGCGTAGACGCCGGACTGGTCATTGAGGATGCCGATCTTGACGCCTTGCGCGGAGGCCGGCACCGCCAACAACAAGGCAGACGCAGCGGCCGCCAAAAGTGCTGATTTCATATGTTATCTCCCGACAGTCTTCTGTTGTGAAATCGCGCGGATAGTAGTGAAGAACCCCACGCCTGCCCATCCATTGCATGTTGGTCGTTAGTATGAAGGGCGCGCCGCAAAATCGATGTCGTCCCCGACAAGCGCAACGAAGCGGAGCGCTGATCCAGGACCCATAGCCACAGGATCCAGTTTGACGAAGACTCGTGGTTACCGCCTCGCGCCCACAACCACTCCCTGGGGGTATGGGTCCCGGATATGCGCTTGCGCTTGTCCGGGACGACACCGTGATTGAGGATGCACCATTGGCTAAAGGCCGACGTCAGGCTACCACCTCCGGCTTCTTGTCGCGCCGTCCTTCCGCCAGGTTCCGCACCACGACATAGAAGATCGGCGTGAACAGAAGCCCGAACAGGGTGACGCCGAGCATGCCGAAGAACACGGCAACGCCCACGGCCTGCCGCATCTCCGAGCCGGAGCCGGTCGAGATCACCAGCGGCAGCACGCCGAGGATGAAGGCGAAGGAGGTCATCAGGATCGGCCGCAAGCGCAGGCGGCAGGCTTCGATCACCGCCTCGAGCCGCGGCTTGCCTTCGAGCTCGATGTCGCGCGCAAATTCGACGATCAGGATCGCGTTCTTTGCCGCCAATCCCACCAGCACGACGAAACCGATCTGGGTGAGGATGTTGACGTCCTGGCCCATGATACGCACGCCGATGGTGGCGGCGAGCAGGCACATCGGCACGATCAGGATAACCGCGAACGGCAGCGTCCAGCTGCCATATTGCGCGGCGAGCACGAGATAGACGAACAGCACGCAGATCGGAAAGACGTAGAGACCGGCATTCCCGCCAGTGACCTGCTGATAAGACAGGTCCGTCCATTCGAAGGTGAAGCCGCTCGGCAGGGTGTCGTCGGCGAGCTTCTTGATGGTGTTGAGCGCGGTGGTCGAGCTTACGCCCGGCGCCGGCTCACCCTGGAGCTCGGACGCCGCATAGAGATTGTAGCGCGCGACGCGGTCGGGACCCGAGACGTCCTTGAACTCGACCACGCTGCCGAGCATCACCATGTCGCCGGAAGCATTGCGCGTGCGCAGGCGCGCAAGGTCACTCGGTTCCTTTCGGAACGGGAAATCGGCCTGCGCGGTGACGTGGTAGGTGCGGCCGAACAGGTTGAAGTCGTTGACATAGGTCGATCCGAAATAGGTCTGGATGGTGTCGTTGATGTTGGCGATGGGCACGCCCAGCTTCTGCGCCTTGGTGCGATCGATGTCGACGAAGAGCTGCGGCGTGTTCGCCGTGAACGGCGAGAACACCGAGGTCAGGGTCGGCGCCTTGCGCGCGGCAGCAACCAGCTCGTCGGTCGCGGCTGCGAGCATTTCCGGCCCTCGACCCTGGCGGTCCTGAACGCGGATGGTGAAGCCGCCGCCGGTGCCTATGCCGGGCACGGCCGGCGGCGGAATCACGATGATGAATGCACCTTGGATCGCGGACAGACGCTTGCGCAGCTCGGCCGTGATGGCGTTCGCGGACAACCCCTTCTTCAGCCGCACCTCCGGCTCATCGAACACCGGGAACAGAGCCGCCGCATTGCCGGCCTGCGTACGCGTGGCGCCGGAGAAGCCGGCGAAGGCGGCGACGCGGACGATGCCGGGCGTATCCAGTGAGATGCGCTCGATCTCGCGCACGATTTCCGTGGTGCGCGCCAGCGAGGCCGCGCCCGGCAATTGCACCGATACGATGACGTAGCCGCGGTCCTGCGCCGGGATGAAGCCTTGCGGCGTGGTCACGATCAGCCAGCCGGCGCTGCCGATCAGCACGACATAGATCAGGAGCATCACCACCGAATGCCGGATCACGAAATTGGCGAGGCCGGCATAGCCATGCGAGAGCCGGTCGAACACGCGGTTGAACAGGCCGGTGAAGGCGCCCCATGCCCGCGCGATGACGTTCCAGGCAGCCGGCGGCCGCTTCTCTTCGTGCGGGGTGAGGATCTGCGAGGCCAGCGCCGGTGACAACGTCAGCGAGCAGAAGCAGGAGATCGCGGTCGCAACAGCAATGGTGACGGCGAACTGCTGGAAGAACTGCCCTGAGATGCCGCCGAGGAACGCGGTCGGGACGAACACCGCGCACAGCACCAGCGCGATCGAAACCAGCGCGCCGCCGACCTCCTCCATGGTCTTCAGCGCCGCATCGCGCCGGCTCAGGCCGTGCTCGAGATGGCGTTCGACATTCTCGACCACCACGATGGCGTCGTCGACCACGATGCCGACCGCGAGCACGAGGCCGAACAGGGTCAGATTGTTGATGGAGAATCCAAGCGCCGCCATCACCGCGAAGGTGCCGACCAGCGAGACCGGGATCGCGATGATCGGAATGATCGCGGGCCGCCATCCCTGCAGGAACACCAGCACCACGACGACCACGAGCAGCATCGCCTCGTAGATCGTCTTGATCAGCTCATGAACCGACTGGGCGATGAACTCGGTCGGATTGTAGCCGATATTGTAGTCGAGCCCCTTCGGGAAGCTCTCCTTCAGTTTCGTCATGGTGTCGGAGATGTGCTTCGCCGTCGCGAGCGCATTCGACCCGGGCCGCTGCGTCACCAGCATGGCGACCGCCGATTTGCGCAGCAGGAAGCTGTTGGTGGAATAGGCCAGCGCGCCGAGCTCGATGCGTGCGACGTCGCGCAGCCGCACCGTTCGCCCGTCGGAACCGGCCTTGATCAGGATGTCCTCGAACTGCTTCTGGTCCTTCAGCCGTCCCGTGAAGACGAGGTTCGGCTGGAAGGCGCGGTCAACGATCGGCGGCTCGGCGATCTGTCCGCCCGCAATCTGCACGTTCTGGGCGCGGATGGCCGCCAGCACCTCGGTCGAGGTCAGGCCGAGATTTGCGATTCGATCAGGGTCGAGCCACAGCCGCATCGAATAATCGCGCGCGCCGAAGATCTGAATGTCGCCGACACCGTCGATGCGCAAAAGCTGGTCGCGAACCTGGAGCAGCGCATAATTGGAGATGTAGAGCTGGTCGAACGTGTCGTCGGGCGACAGCATGAACACGACCATCAGGATGTCGGGCGAGTTCTTGCGCGTGGTGACGCCGTTGCGCTGGACCTCCTCGGGCAGTCGCGGCTGCGCGATCGCGACGCGGTTCTGCACCAGCACCTGCGCCTTGTCGAGGTCGGTGCCGAGCTTGAAGGTGACGGTGATGGTGAGCTGGCCGTTCGAGGTCGCCTGGCTGTAGAGATACAGCATGTCCTCGACACCGTTGATCTCCTGCTCGATGGGAGCGGCGACGGTATCGGACACGGTCTGCGCCGAGGCGCCGGGATATTGCGTGGTGACGACGACGGTCGGCGGCACCACTTGCGGATATTCGGAGACCGGCAGCGTCGTGTAGGCGAGCGCGCCGACGATCAAGAGCACGATCGACAGCACCATCGCCAAAATGGGCTGGTTGATGGAGAGGCGGCCGAGATTCATGACTTGCCACCGGCCGGAGCTTGCGCGGTCTGGGGAGCGACCTTGGCGCCGACGCGGGCGCGCTGGATGCCGTTGACGATGACGCGGTCATCAGCCTTCAGCCCTTCGCGGATCACGCGCAGGCCGTCGTCGAGCGGTCCGAGCACCACGGGGCGCGCTTCCACCGTGTCATCAGGCTTGACCACGAACACCATCTTGCGGGACTGGTCGGTTGCAACAGCGACATCGGGGATCAGCAACGCCTCGTAGGGCGCGCTGCCGATCAGGCGGACGCGGCCGAACTGACCCGGCAGGATCGACAGATCGGTGTTCTTGATGACGGCGCGGCTGCGCAGCGTGCCGGTGGAGACATCGAGGCGGTTGTCGAGGAAGTTGATGGTGCCTTCGTGCGAGGGCTTGGTCTCGCCGGCGAGCGTCACCTGCACCGGGTTCGCGGTGTCGCGCGAACTCGGGCGCCTACCTTCGAACCACAGCTTGCTGTATTTGATGTAGGTCGCTTCATCCATGTCGAAATAGATGTAGATTGGATCGAGCGTCACGATCGAGGTCAGCAGTGTCGAGGCGCCGTTGTCGCTGCCCTGCACGAGATTGCCCGGGCTGACGAGATGGCGGCTGACGCGGCCGGTGAGCGGCGCGGTCACATGCGTGAACTCGATGTTGAGCTTGGCGGCCTTCAGCGCACCTTCGGCCTGCACTTCGGCAGCGTGCGCGGCTTGCAAGGCCTGGCGGCGTTGGTCGACGACCTGCTCGGAGACCGCGCTGGTCTGCACCAGGTTGAGGCCGCGATCGAGCTCGCGCTTGGCAAGCTCTACCTTGGCGCGCGCGTCGGAGAGCTGGCCGTCCGCCTGCGCGGCCACCGCCTCGAACGGACGCGGGTCGATCACGTAGAGCAGGTCGCCCTGACGCACGATGGCGCCGTCCTGGAATTCGACGGAATTGACGAAGCCGCCGACGCGCGGGCGCACCTGCACCTCCTCGACCGCCTCGAAGCGCCCGGTGAACTCGTCCCAATCGGTGACGGTGCGCTTGACAGGCTGGGCCACCGTCACCGGCGGAGGCGGCGGGGCAGCTGCCTGCGATGCCGGCTTGTCGCAGCCGGCGAGGGCGAAGGCTGCGGTGAGAAGCCCGGCAATGGCGCTGAGCTGAACGAAATCGTGCTTTTTGACAAACTGCTCGCTTCCGTCCGGTCCGCTCATCCCAGGTCCTCGCATAAAAGCCGCGGAAAAAGCAGGGTACGCCTCCACCTGCGGGGGCCACAACATGGGTGGCAAAGATGAACTCTTCAAGACCACTGCACGCGCAATGCCCGGCCAGATGCCCTGGCCGGATGGTGGGTTGACAGAGGAAAGGGTGGTCGCGCACGCGCACCATTCTTCGCCTCTCCCCGCGTGCGGCCGCGTGCGGGGAGAGGGAAGGAGCCGCCAGCGTGTTCGCGCATGACGGACGCGGCGGGCTCGGCTAGACTGTCCCTTACAAAACAAGACGAATTGTCCGGGGAGGACGGGCGTGCACCAGGGACGTGTCGTTATTGGCGCGATCGAAGAGGTCGTGTTCGGCCATCCTGCGGCCGGCGCGATCGTCGCGCAGATGGACCGGCTGGGAACCCGCCGCGCCTTCCTGATGGTCTCAGGGACGCTGAACCGTCAGACCGGCGAGATCACGAAAATCAAGGACGCGCTCGGCGAGCGCTGTGCCGGCCTGTTCGACGCCATGCCGGCGCACACGCCGCGCGAGGCGGTGATCGCGGCAACCAATGCAGCGCGTGAGGCGGGCGCCGACCTGATCGTCACCGTCGGCGGCGGCTCGATCACCGACGGCGCCAAGGCGGTGCAGCTCTGTCTTGCCAACGACATTGACGACATCGACGGCATCGAGCGAATCCGCGTGCACAAGGGCGTCGCACCCGAGATGAACGCGCCGACAGTGCGCCAGATCAGCGTGCCGACCACCATCGCCGGCGGCGAGTTCTCATCGATTGCCGGCGTCACCGACCGCAGCAGCAACGTGAAGCAGATGCTGCGGCATCCGCTCATGGTGCCGCGCGCGACCATCCTCGACCCACGCATCACCGTGCACACGCCGGAATGGCTGTTCCTGTCGACCGGCATCCGCGCCGTCGACCATTGCGTCGAAGCGATCTGCTCGCGCGAGACCCACCCTTATGCCGACGCGCAATCGGTCAAGGGCCTTGCCATGCTCGCCGATGCACTGCCGCGGGTGAAGGCGGACCCTGCCGATCTCGACGCCCGCATGGATGCGCAGATCGGAACCTGGCTGTCGATGGGCGCGCTCGCAGCGGGTGTGCCGATGGGTGCGAGCCACGGTATCGGCTACGTGCTGGGGGCCGCCTTCGGCGTGCCGCACGGCTACACCTCCTGCATCATGCTGCCGGCGGTGATGCGCTGGAACGCGCGCGACAATGCCGACCGCCAGGTGATCGTCGCCGCTGCGATGGGCTATCCCGGCCGCGATGCCGCCGACGTGCTCGATGCCTTCATCCGCTCACTCGGCATGCCGCGCAGCCTCGCCGAGATGCGCGTCTTGCCGGAGCATTTCGAGACAATCGCCGAACAGGCCATGCGAACGAACTGGATTCCGCGCAACCCGCGCAAGATCACAGGGCCCGCCGACATCAAAGAAATCCTGCTTCTCGCCGCATGATATAGCCGGAGGATAGATGTACACTGGTCGCCACGCCCGCCTGCGCCCGCTGCAGCCCGCATTCATCATGGCGGCGACGGGCGAGACCGTCACCTATCGCGAGCTCGAGGCACGCAGCAATCGCCTGGCGCATCTGTTCCGCAAGCACGGCTTGAAGCGGCTCGATCACTACTCGATCTTCATGGAGAACAATTCGCGCTACCTGGAGGCCTGCGGCGCGGGTGAGCGCTCCGGGCTCTACTACACCTGCATCAACTCCTTCCTGACGCCGGGCGAGCTCGCCTATCTCCTCGTCAACAGCCAGTCGAAGATTTTGATCACGTCGCTGGCCAAGCTCGCCATCGCGCGCGAGGCGATTCAGGCCTGCCCCGACGTCAAGCTCTGCATCGTCGCCGATGGTCCGGGCGAGAGCGAACGTATCGTCGGACTTGCGGACGTGACCGCGGACATGCCGACAACACCGATCGCGGATGAATGGCTCGGTACCGCCATGCTCTATTCATCCGGTACGACCGGACGGCCGAAGGGCATTTTACGGCCCCTTCCGGAAGAGCCGCCGAAGCACAATCTGCCGCTGTTCGATTTTCTGACCAAGCTTTGGCACTACCGCGAGGGCATGGTCTATCTGTCGCCGGCGCCGCTCTATCACTCCGCGCCGCAGGCCGCAGTGAACCTCACGATCCGCATGGGCGGGACCGTCATCGTCATGGAGAGTTTCGATCCAGAACGTTACCTCCAGCTCGTCGAGCAATGGGGCATCACCCACACGCAGCTGGTGCCGACGATGTTCTCACGCATGCTGAAGTTGCCGGCGGAGGTGCGTGGCCGCTACGACCTGTCCTCGCTGGAGATCGCGATCCACGCCGCGGCGCCCTGCCCGGCCCTGGTCAAGGACGACATGATCAAATGGTGGGGACCGATCATCCACGAATACTACGGCGCCACCGAGGGCCTCGGCTTCACCGCCTGCAACAGCGAGGAATGGCTCGCTCATCGCGGCACCGTCGGCAAGGTGCTGCTCGGCGACCTCCACATTCTCGACGAGAACATGCGGGAGTGCCCGGTCGGCACCCCGGGCCAGGTCTGGTTCAAGACCGCCTCGCCGTTCGAATATTTCAACGATCCCGAGAAAACCAGGGAGGCGCGCTCGGCCGACGGCAGCATGAGCACGGTCGGCGACGTCGGCTATGTCGACAAGGACGGCTTCCTCTACCTCACCGATCGCGCGACCTTCATGATCATCTCCGGCGGGGTGAACATCTATCCGCAGGAATGCGAGAACCTGCTGATCACCCACGCGAAGGTCGCCGACGCCGCGGTGTTCGGCGTGCCCAATGCCGATCTCGGCGAAGAGGTGAAGGCGGTGGTGCAGCCGATGCCGGGCGTGGTGCCGGGGCCGGCTCTCGCCGAAGAGCTGATCGCGTTCTGTGCAAAATCGTTGTCGCGGCAGAAGGTGCCGCACTCAGTCGATTTCGAGAAGGAACTGCCGCGGCTGCCGACGGGCAAGCTGTACAAGCGGCTGCTCAGGGACCGGTACTGGGGGAACAAGGCGTCGCGGATCGTATGAGGGGCACCGCAAGCTCCACTGTCTTCCCGGAGAAGCGCGCCTCAAGCGCGCGCCGATCCGGGAGGACGGCGGAGCATGGGGATAGGACTGCACATAACGTCAGCGCGGGAACCGCTACTTCGCACCTGCACTCGCACATTGTGAAAGTGTGAAGCCTGCGGCCTTACGTCATCCAAATTGCCAAGGCCGCAAAGAGCCTTGCCCGTTGCCTCGCTCCATCTGCCTCGCTATCGTCTGACAAACAGGTCGCAAAAGGCCGAGGTCCAGGGAGGATGAGCATGCGGAGCGTGTGGGCGCTCGCCGCAATGGTGGCGCTATCTGTGCTGACGGCCTCGACCGCCACGCGCGCCGGCGAGCCCAAGCAGGGCGGTATCCTGCGGATGTATCACCGCGACAGTCCGGCCAATGCGTCCATCCTCGAGGGCGCGACCTATTCGGTCAACGTGCCGTTCATGGGCGTGTTCAACAATCTCGTCATCTACGACCAGCACATCGCGCAGAACAGTCCTGACACGCTCCGGCCGGAGCTCGCCGAAAGCTGGTCCTGGAGCAGCGACAACACGAAGCTGACGTTCAAACTGCGCCAGGGCGTGAAATGGCATGACGGCAAGCCATTCACGTCGGCCGACGTCAAATGCACCTTCGATCTCCTGATGGGCAAATCGCAGCAGAAGCTGCGGCAGAATCCGCGCAAGGCCTGGTACAGCGAAGTCAACGAGGTCACCACGAGCGGCGAGTTCGAGATTTCCTTCGACCTGAAGCGGCCGCAGCCCTCGCTGCTGGCGATGCTCGCGTCCGGTTACACGCCGATCTACCCCTGTCACGTCTCGCCGGCGGAGATGCGCACTCATCCGATCGGAACCGGACCGTTCAAATTCGTCGAGTTCAAGGCCAATGAATCGATCAAGCTGACGCGAAATCCGGACTACTGGAAGAAGGGCCTGCCTTATCTCGACGGCATCGAGTACACGATCATCACGAACCGCTCGACCGCGATCCTCGCTTTCGTCGCCGGCAAGTTCGACATGACCTTTCCGACGCACATCACGATCCCGCTGCTGAAGGACATCAAGTCGCAGGCGCCGAACGCGACCTGCGTCGTCGAGCCAACTAACGTTTCCACCAACATCATCGTCAATTCAACCTCGCCTCCGTTCGACAACATCGACATCCGGCGGGCGATGGCGCTTGCGCTCGACCGCAAGGCGTTCGTCGACATCCTGTTCGAGGGCCAGGCCGACATCGGCGGCACCATGCTGCCGCCACCGCAGGGCATCTGGGGCATGCCCAAGGACAAGCTCCAGACCATTCCGGGCTATGGACCCGACGTCAACGCGAACCGCGAGGAAGCCAAGAAACTGATGCAGAAGGCGGGCTACGGTCCGGACAAGCATCTCGCGGTGAAGGTCTCGACGCGCAATCTCGCGGAATATCGCGACCCCGCGGTGATCCTGATCGACCAGCTCAAGAGCATCTATATCGACGGCGAGCTCGATGTCGTGGAAACCGCAAACTGGTTTCCGAAAGTCGCGCGCAAGGACTACATGCTCGGCCTCAATCTGACCGGCAGTTCCGTCGACGATCCCGACCAATCGTTCTACGAGAACTATTCCTGCGGCTCGGAACGGAACTACACCAATTACTGCAACAAGGAGATCGAGAAGCTGTTCGACGTCCAGTCGCAAGAGACCGACGTCAGCAAGCGCAAGCCACTGGTGTGGGATATCGACAAGAAGCTGCAGGAGGACGTCGCCCGCCCGATCATCTTCCATGCACGGGCCGGCACCTGCTGGCAGCCCTATGTCAAGGGCGTCACGATCATGTCGAACAGCTCCTACAACGGCTTCCGCTACGAGGATGTGTGGCTCGACAAGTAGCGTCAGGCTAAAGATCAGCGGCTCGACGGAGGCACGTGATGTTTGCCTATCTGGTGCGGCGCCTGTTCCTGATGCTCGTGACCCTGTTCGGGATCTCGGTCGTCATCTTCTTCCTGCTGCGCATTGTGCCCGGCAACATCGTCGATATCCTGTTCGCCGCCGCCGGCTATGTCGATCCGGCCGACAAGGCCGAGCTCGAGAAACAGCTCGGCATCGACCAGCCATTGGTTGCGCAGTATCTGCACTGGATCGGCGGCTTGCTGCGCGGCGATCTCGGCTACTCCTATGTCTCCGAAAAGCCGGCGCTTCAGGAGATCCTGCCACGGATCCCGATCACCGCGCGGCTCGCCGGGCTGGCGCTGCTGTTCTCGGCATCCATCGGCATTCCGCTCGGCGTCATCAGTGCCGTGAAGCAGGGCACGAAGCTCGACTACGCGCTGCGCGTCGTCAGCCTCAGCGGCTTGTCGCTGCCGTCGTTCTGGCTCGGCCTTCTGATCCTCACCGCGTCGGTGGCGATGTTCGGACAGATGCCGATCTTCAACCCGAATCCGAAGACCTGGCTCGAGGCGTTCGCGACCTATGCCGTGCCGGCCGCCGCCGTCGGCTTCCGCAGCGCGGCGCTGACCATGCGCATCACGCGCTCCTCGATGCTGGAGGTGCTGCGGCAGGACTATATCCGCACCGCGCGCGCCAAGGGTGCCTCCGAAGCGGCCGTGAACTATCACCACGCGCTCAAGAACGCGATCCTGCCCGTGATCACCGTGATCGGCATCGAGGCGGCGTTCCTGATCGGCGGCCTGATCGTCACCGAGACCGTGTTCAATATCCCCGGTGTCGCGCGCTTTCTGGTCGAGGCGATCCGCTGGCGCGATTATCCGATCGTGCAGAACCTCGTGATGTTCATCGCCGTCGTGGTGGTGTTCGCGAACTTCACCGTCGACATGCTCTATGCGGTGTTCGACCCGCGGATCCGGTACTCGGAATAGGAGATCAGCTTGGCCGCGATCGACTATGATCTCGAACTGAGGCGGGCCGGCGCGCATGCAACCGGCGGCTGGCGACGCGTGCTGTTCATGGCGCAGCGGCATGTGCTGGGTGCGGCCGGGCTCGTTATCATGACGGTGTTCGTGCTGACGGCAATCTTCGCCGACTTCATCGCACGCTACGATCCCCTGACGGTCGATTCGGCCCGCGCGCTGGCCCGCCCGAGCCTGGCGCACTGGATGGGCACCGATTCCTTCGGCCGCGACGTGTTCAGCCGCATCATTCACGGCGCGCGGATCTCGCTCGCGGTCGGGCTCGGTTCGACCGCGCTCGGCGGCACCATCGGCGTGATCGTCGGCCTCACCTCGGGTTATCTCTCGGGCTGGGTCGATCTCGTGTTCCAGCGCGTCTCCGACGTTCTCCAGGCTCTGCCGCTGCTGGTGCTGGCGCTGGTCATGACGGCGGCGCTCGGCCCCTCGCTGCCCAATGTGATCATCGCCATCGCCATTCCGCTGATCCCGACGGTCGCGCGCGTCATCCGCGCCAACACGCTGGCGCTGCGCGAGCAGCCCTTCGTCGAAGCCGCAAAGTCGATCGGGATGAGCGAGATGCGGATCGCGCTGCGCCACGTGCTGCCGAACACGCTGGCGCCGCTGATCGTGCTGGCGACGGCGCAGCTCGGCTCGACCATCCTCACCGAAGCCTCGCTGTCCTTCCTGGGCCTCGGCATTCCCGAACCCTATCCGTCATGGGGGCGCATGCTCTCCGAATCCGCCGCCGAATATGTCCGCACCGCGCCGTGGCTCGTGATCTTCCCGGGCATCGCGATCAGCCTCGCCGTATTCGGCGCCAATCTGTTCGGTGATGCCCTGCGCGACATCCTGGATCCGAGGCGGCGCGGCTGATGGCGGACAAATCCGATCTCGTGCTCGAGGTGAAGAACCTGAAGACGGTGTTCTTCACCAACTCCGGCCTCTTCAAGGCCGTCGACGATCTCTCCTTCAGCGTGAAGCGCGGCGAGACGCTGGCGATCGTCGGCGAGTCCGGCTGCGGCAAGAGCGTGACCGCGCTCTCGCTGATGCGGCTCGTGCCCGATCCGCCCGGCCGCATCGTCGGAGGCTCCGTCTCGCTCGAAGGCACCGACCTGCTGGCGCTGGATGAAACGCAGATGCGCAGGGTCAGGGGCAACCGCATCTCCATGATCTTCCAGGAGCCGATGACCTCGCTCAATCCGGTGATGCGGATCGGCGACCAGATCGTCGAAGCCGTGCGGCTGCACCGGAACATCTCGGCGAAACAGGCCCAGAACATCGCGGTCGAGATGCTGCGGCTGGTGCGCATCCCCGAGCCGGCGCGGCGCGCGCGGGAATATCCGCACCAGCTCTCCGGCGGGATGCGCCAGAGGGCGATGATCGCGATGGCGCTGGCGTGCCGGCCGGCGCTGCTGATCGCGGACGAGCCGACCACTGCCCTCGACGTCACCATCCAGGCGCAGATCCTGGCGCTGATGCTCGACCTCCAGAAGGAGCTCGGCACCGGCCTCGTGCTGATCACGCACGATCTCGGCGTCGTTGCGCAGACGGCGCAGCGCGTGATCGTGATGTATGCCGGGCGAAAGGTTGAGGAGGCCAGTGTCGAAGCGCTGTTCGCCTCGCCGAAGCATCCCTATACGCGCGGGCTGATGGCCTCGATCCCGGCCGTCCCCGCATCCGGTGTTCCTGCGCAGGCGCGGCTGAACGAAATTCCCGGCACGGTGCCCTCGCTGGTGCGGCTGCCGAAGGGCTGCGCCTTCGCGCCGCGCTGCAAGCTCGCCATCAAACGTTGCGAGGCCGAATATCCGCCGCTGGCGGACTGGGGTGGCGGCCATCTCGCCGCCTGCTGGCGCGCGGAAGAAGTCGCGGAGGTGGCATGACCGCGACGCTGCTCGAAGTCACCGATCTCAAGAAGCACTACCCCGTGCGCGCCGGCGTGCTGCGGCGGCAAGTCGGCACCGTGCATGCCGTCGACGGCGTCTCGTTCGCGCTTGGAATCGGCGAGACGCTGGGTCTCGTCGGCGAATCCGGCTGCGGCAAGTCCACGGTGGCGCGCAGCGTGCTGCGGCTGGTGGAGCCGACCTCTGGCCAGATCCGCCTCGACGGCGAGGACATCACCCATCTATCGAAGACCGCGCTGCGTCCGCATCGCCGCTCGATGCAGATCGTGTTCCAGGACCCGTTCGCCTCGCTCAATCCGCGCATGACTGCAGGCGATATCGTCGGGGAGCCGCTGGCCGTGCACGGGCTTGCGAGCGGCAAGGAGCTGGAGACACGGGTCGCGAAACTGTTCGAGCAGGTGGGCCTGCGGCCCGACCAGATGCGCAATTTCCCGCATCAGTTTTCGGGCGGCCAGCGCCAGCGCATCTGCATCGCACGCGCGCTCGCGCTCGAGCCGCGCCTGATCGTCTGCGACGAGCCGGTCTCCGCGCTCGACGTCTCGATCCAGGCGCAGGTGATCAACCTCCTGATCGACCTGCAGCGCCAGCACGGTTTCTCCTATCTCTTCATTGCGCACGATCTTGCCGTGGTGGCGCATATCAGCCACCGCGTCGCCGTGATGTATCTCGGCCGCATCGTCGAGATCGCCGACAAGGACGAGCTGTTCCGCAATCCCAGGCATCCCTACACGCAGGCCCTGCTCGCCTCGGTGCCGATCGCCAACCCGCTAGCGAAAAAGCTCACGCCGCTGGTCGATGGCGATGTGCCCAGCCCGGTCAACCCGCCCTCCGGCTGCGCGTTTCACACCCGCTGCCGGTTTGCGATGGAGCGGTGCAAGACGGAGCGGCCGGCGCTGGTCGACGCGGGCGACGGGCATCAGGTGGCGTGCTTGCTGAACGAGGGGACGGGTCGGAGCCAATAGCTCCACTGTCGTCCCCGCCCCTTGTCAGAGCGGAGTTTGAGGCAGCATCTCGCCCCATCGTCATTGCGAGCGCAGCGAAGCAAATCCAGACCGTTACCGCGGAGGGATTCTGGATTGCTTCGCTACGCTCGCAATGACGAGCTTGGCATCAGCCCGCCTCGATCTCCACCACGATCCTGCCCGTGGTCACCTGCTCACCCTCGGTGACGTCGATCGCGGCGACGACGCCGTCGATGCCGGCCTTGTGGACGTGCTCCATCTTCATCGCTTCCAGCGTCAACACCGGCTGGCCCGCGGTGACGCGGTCGCCGGGCTTGACCAGCACGGCGACGACGCGGCCGTTCATGGCCGCGCGGACCTTGCCATCGCCGCCATTGGCTGCGGCCGCCTTCGGCGCGGCGAGGGTGAGATCGGTGATCGCCAGCGGGATGCCGCGGTGCTGGACGTAGAGGCGATCGCCATCGCGCAGAACTTTTGCGCTGTCCATCACGCCGTCGTGGCGGAAGCGGATGGAATCGGGATCGAGCTGATCGATCTCGAACCTGTCCTGACGTCCATCGACGACGACACTGTAGCTGCCATCGCGCTCGCGCGTGACTTCGAGCTCGTATCTCTCGCCGGCGATCTCGATTTTCGCCGGCAGCGGAAAGGTGGCCGCGAGACTCCGCCCGCCCTGCCACAACGGCGCGCGTGGGTTGGTGACGTAGAGCAGCAGGCCCGCCAGCGCCACGTCGAATGCCGCGTTCGCGCGCGCTGTCAGCAGCTCGTCGCGATGCGCACTGATGAAGGCCGTCGTCGCCTCGCCTTTGGCGAAGCCGGGATGACGCAGGCAGGACATCAGGAACGCCTGGTTGGTGGTCACGCCAAACGCGGTGAGCTGCTCCAGGCCGACGATCAGCCGCGCCCTCGCCTCCTCGCGCGTGGCGCCGTGGCTGATCACCTTGGCGATCATGGAATCGTAGAACGGTGGAATCTCCGAGCCCGATTGCAGCGCGTGCTCGACACGGATACCGTCGGGCACCTGCCAGCGCGCCATGCGGCCGGACTGCGGCATGAAATCCTGCGCGGCATCTTCCGAGCAGAGGCGGACCTCGATGGCATGGCCTTCGAAGCGGATGTCCTGCTGCTTCACGGGCAACGGCTCGCCGCGCGCGATGCGCAGCTGCAGTTCGACGAGATCGAGCCGGGTGATCGCCTCGGTCACGGGATGCTCGACCTGCAGGCGCGTATTCATCTCCATGAAATAGAACTCGCCGCGTGCATCGAGCAGAAACTCCAGCGTGCCGGCGCCCTCGTAGCGCAACGCCTTCACCGCGGCGACAGCGACCTCCCCCATCTTCGCGCGCAGCTCGGGCGTGACGGCGGGAGACGGCGCCTCCTCGATCAGCTTCTGGTGGCGACGCTGCACCGAGCAGTCGCGCTCGCCGAGATGGATCGCATTGCCGTGGCTGTCGCCGAACACCTGGATCTCGATGTGCCGGGGATTCTGGATGGCGCGTTCGAGGATCACGGTGGGATCGCCGAACGCCGCCTTCGCCTCGGAACGCGCACTGCGCAGCGCATCGGGAAACGAGGCCGCATCGGTGACTAGCCGCATGCCGCGGCCGCCGCCACCCGCGACCGCCTTGATCATCACAGGGAAGCCGATCTTTCCGGCTTCCGCGAGCATGACTTCGTCGCCCTGCTCAGTGCCCTGATAGCCGGGGACGATGGGTACGCCGGCCTTCTTCATGATCTCCTTGGCGCCGGCCTTGTTGCCCATCGCCTCGATCGCCTGCGGCGAAGGGCCGATGAAGACGAGGCCGGCATCCTTGCAGGCGCGCGCGAACTCCTCGTTCTCGGCGAGGAAGCCGTAGCCGGGGTGAACGGCATCGGCGCCGCTCGCCTTCGCCGCGGCAATGATCGCGGGGATGTTGAGATAGGATTGCACCGGCAAGGCTTCACCGATGCGCACGGCCTGGTCGGCCTGGTGCACGTGGAGGGCATCGCGATCGGCATCCGAGTGGACCGCGACGACGCTCAAGCCCAAGCGCCGCGCACTGCGCATCACGCGCAATGCGATCTCGCCGCGATTGGCGACCAAAACCTTGAAGAACGGGCGGTGCAGCACTGATCCGTTCCTCATGGGCGGGCCACCGAGAATTGCATGCGCTGGGGCGTGCGTGCGTCGCCTTCGCGGCAGACCGCGAGCACCTCCGACAATACCGCGCGGGTATCGCGCGGATCGATCACGCCGTCGTCGAGCACGCGCGCGCTGGTCGAGAACACGTCCATCTGGCCGTCGAACACGCCGATGATCTCGGCCTTCATGGCGTCGAGCCTGTCCTTTTCGATCGGCTTGCCGCGCCGGGCTGCGGCGGCTTCCGTCACGATCGCCATGGTTTCGGCGGCCTGCTCGCCGCCCATCACTGCGGTCTTGGCATTGGGCCAGGAAAAGCAGAAGCGCGGATGGAAACCGCGGCCGCACATGCCGTAATTGCCGGCGCCGAACGAGGCGCCGCAATAGATGGTGATCTGCGGCACCGTCGCCGAGGTCACGGCCTGGATCATCTTCGAGCCGTGCTTGATCATGCCGGCTTCTTCATAAGATCTGCCCACCATGTAGCCGGTGGTGTTGTTGAGATAGAGCAGCGGCGTGCGGGTCTGGCAGCAAGCCTGGATGAAATGCGTCGCCTTGTTGGCACCGGCGGGATCGAGCGGCCCGTTGTTGGTGATGATGCCGATCGCCTGCCCCTCGATGCGGGCGTGGCCGCAGACCGTAGCCGGGCCATAATTCGGCGCCATCTCGGTGAAATCGGAATCGTCGACGATGCGGGCGATCACCTGCTTCATGTCGACCGGCCGCTTGTGGTCCATCGGCATGATGCCGAGCAGCTCGTCCTGATCGTAGCGCGGCGGCTTGAACTCTGGAGCCGCCCTGCCCGGCCGCTCCCATTCCATCGCCGCCATGATCTCGCGGGCAATGCGCAAGGCATCGCGGTCGTCCTCGGCGAGATAATCGCCGAGGCCGGAGATTTGCGTATGCATCTCGGCGCCGCCGAGCTCCTCCTCGGTCGCGATCTCGCCGGTCGCGGCTTTCAGCAGCGGTGGCCCGGCAAGGAAGGCGCGGGTACGGCCACGCACCATGACGATGTAATCGGATAGGCCGGTCTGATAGGCACCGCCCGCGGTGGAGGAGCCGTGCGTGACGGTGACGACCGGCAGCCCTGCCGCCGACAGCCGTGCCAGATTGCGAAAGATGTTGCCGCCGCGGACAAAATCCTCGACGCGGTAGCGCAGCAGATTGGCGCCGGCACTTTCGACGAGCTGGACATAAGGCAGCTTGTTCTCCAGCGCGAGCTCCTGCACCCGCAGTGTCTTGTCGAGGCCGTAAGGCTGCAGCGCGCCGGCGTCGATGCCGGAATCACTGGCGCTGACCATGCAGCGGATGCCCGAGACGAAGCCGATGCCGGCAATGACGCCGCCGCCGGGCACGCTCTTGTTGGGATCCGGCACGTCGAACATGTAGCCGGCGAGCGTCGACAGCTCGATGAAGGGCGCACCGGGATCGAGCACCAGCGCGACGCGCTCGCGCGGCAGCAGCTGGCCGCGCTTGTGGAAGCGGTCCTTCGCTGCAGCCGATGCGGCCCGAGTGCGCTGTTCGAGCGCGCGCATGCGGTCGATCAGCGCAAGCATGCCGTCGCGGTTGGCGAGGTAGGCGGCGCCGCCGGGGGAAATGGTGTTTTCGAGAATGGACATGACTCTATCCTGCTCGTCATTGCGAGGAGCGAAGCGACGAAGCAAATCCAGACTATTTCCGCGGAGAGATTCTGGATTGCTTCGCTTCGCTCGCAATGACGGGTGAGGCGATACCTACCTGTTCGTCCCAAAGATCTTCCGCGCCTCGGCCGGGCTGGCGATATCGCGGCCGGCGCGCCGCGCACAGGCGGCGACCGCTTCGATGAGCTGACCGTTCGACGTCACCTTCTTGCCGTCGGCGAGATAGAAGGTGTCCTCCAGCCCGGTGCGCAAGTGACCGCCGAGCTCGGCGCAGCGCTGATGCAGCGGCCAGATCTCTTCGCGGCCGATGGCGGTGACCTGCCAATGCGCCTCGGGGCGTTTCAGCTTCAACAGGATCGGCAGCAGCTCGGGATCAGCCGGCATGCCGGAGGCGACACCCATCACGAAATTGTATTCGAGCGGGCCCTTGTACATGCCGACCTGGGTGTACATGCCGACACAGCGGACAATACCAACGTCGAAACATTCGAACTCGGGGATGGTGCCGACCGCGTTCATGATGTCGAGATAGTCCTTCACCTTCTCGACCGCGTTGTCGAACATCATCGGCGGCCAGGCCCAGGTGTTGTCGGCCTTCACCTTCAGATAGTTCAGCGAACCGGCGTTGCAGGCGGCGATCTCCGGTTTTGTCTCACGGATACAGTCGAGCGCGCCGGAGTAGTTCGGCCCTGATACGCCCGAGGTGTGGTTGATGATGACGCCGGGACAGGCCTCGCGGATCGCCTGCTGGATCTCCTTGCTGACCGTGACCTCCCAGGACGGCAGATGCCCCTTGCCCGGCGCCTGCTGGCGCAGATGGATGTGCATGATGGACGCGCCGGCCTCGAAGGCAGCCTTGGCCTCGCGCGCCATCTGTTCGGGCGTCACGGGCACGTTGTGCTGCTTCGGATCGGTGAGCACGCCGTTCAGCGCGCAGGTGATGACGGCCTTGTCGCTCATGCCAAAAGTGTCTCGCACGTTGGGAATTCAACGGTTGCGATCATGTGACGCGCGACATGCGGCTTCTTGCGCGGAGAAGCTGGAAAAAACGAGGAATCGTAGGGCGGGCAAAGGCGCTCTTGCGCCGTGCCCACCACATTTCGGTGTTTGGAAAAGATGATGGGCATGCTTCCGCTTTGCCCATCCTACGAGAGCAGCGCTAGCTTGCCTCCGCCATCCGCACCGTCTCGGTGCTGCGGTAGATCGCGAGGTCGCGCGAGCCGACGAAGATCGCGCGCGGCTTCAGGCCGTAGAAGCGGCGGATCGAATGGCTGAAATGGGTGCTGTCGGGATAGCCGATGTCCTGCGCGAGATGGGCGAGGTTGAGGTCCTGGTTGGCGAAGTGCAGCAGATGCCGCGCACGCTTCCAGGCACGGAACGAGCGGAACGAGATGCCGGTCTCTTCCTTGAACAGATGCAGGAAGCGCGAGGCGGAGAGGCCTGCTTCGGCTGCGCAGGTATCCGCCGTCACCGGCTCGCCGGAGAAGCGCTCGATGCGGGCGACGGCGCGCATCACACGCGGATCGAGCACGCGGCGCGGCAACGCTTCGCCAAAGCACATCTCGTCGAATTCGGCGGTGGTGATGTCGCCGTAGCGGCGCCGGCGCAGCAACGCGTAGGCGGCAAGGATCTTGCGGGCATAGCCGGCCCGATCGGGTCCGGTCAGCCGTGCGGCCAAAGCCTCGATCACGCCATCCGGCATGCTTTCCGGCTCGAGGGTCACGCTGATCACGGTGCGGTAGTCGCTGGCAATGGAATGCCGCTGGTTCGGCAGGGTGACGAGCAGTTCGCCGGTGGAGAGGACGTCGTCGATCGTCAGGTGCAGATTGCCCTTCACCGCCACATAGACGTGGCAGCAGCCAGGCGTCCTCTTGCGGGGGCGGCCCAGTAGGCCGGCATAGAATACCCGCTCCGGCGTGATCAGCATCAGATGGTCGGATTCGCGACCTTTATCTTCCATTGGGGTCCTCCTCGCGCGGCTCTCTGGCCGCTGCGGACGGAGGTCACCTTAGCGGAAATTTGGGCGCTGTCACGATAGGATAGCGCTGTCATGGAAACAGCGCCGTCGTTCCGGGGCGGTCCATTGGACCGAACCCGGAACCTCCAGGATTCTCAGGCGCAACGGCGCACCGGAGTTCGATGCTTCGCATCGCCCCGGAACGACAATCTCAACGCACGCGTGGTGCAACATTCTGCTCGTTTCCGGCCTTTTGCTCAGCAGCAACCGCGCGCCTGAAGCCGTCGCGCTGCTGCAGGCGCGCCCAATAGGCCGCGACATTTGGCCCAAAATCCTTGGCGAGACCGATGCTGTGGGCGAGGCGCAGCGCATAACCGATGACAATGTCAGCGGCAGTGAAGCGGCCCGCGCACAAGTTTTCGGCATTGGCCGTGGCGGCCTCGACCGCGCGCAGTCTGCCCAGGAACCATTTTGCGTAATCGGTGGCGACCTGCGGGTTGCGCCGCTCCTCCGGTTCGAGTTGGGTGTATCTGAGCACCAGCGTTTGCGGGAAGGTTAACGTGGCGTCGCTGAAATACATCCAGTTCAGGAACGTGCCATAGGCGGGATCTTCCGGTCCCACCATCAGCGGCGTCGGGCCGTATGTGATGCCGAGATAATGGCAGATGCCGGAGGATTCGGTCATCCGCGTCTCGCCGTCGATCAGGAAGGGGATGGTCCCGAGCGGATTGAGCGCAAGATAATCCTTGGCGAACACCCGCGGCGGGAACGGCAGCATCTTCAATTCATAGGGCAGCCCCATCTCCTCCAGCATCCAGAGCGGGCGGAACGAGCGCGCGGCATCGCAGTGGTAGAGTGTGATCATCAAGCACTTCCTTTGCTGCCGGGCAGCGTGCCCATCATCTTGCACAGGACCATCAGCATGACCTCGTCGGCACCACCGCCGATCGAGGTCAGGCGGCTGTCGCGATAGGCGCGGCTGACCGGCGTCTCGTTGGTAAAGCCCATTCCGCCCCAATATTGCAAGCAGGCGTCAGTGAGCTCGCGGCCGAGCCGGCCAGCCTTCAGCTTGGCCATGGTCGCGAGCCGCGTCACGTCCTCGCCCGCGACCAGCTGCTCGCCCGCGCGATAGATCAGCGCGCGCAGCAGCTCGACCTCGGTCTGCATCTCCGCAAGCTTGAAATGGACGACCTGGTTGTCGAGGATCGACTTGCCGAAAGCCTGGCGATTGCGGGTGTACTCTATGGTCTGATCGATGATGTATTCGTGCGCCTTCAGGCAGGCCGCGGCACCCCAGAGCCGCTCCTCCTGGAACTGGATCATCTGGTAGGTGAAGCCTTTGCCCTCCTCACCGATCCGGTTGCGCTTGGGCACGCGGACATTATCGAAGAAGATCTGCGCGGTGTCGGACGAGCGCATGCCCATCTTGTCGAGCTTTCGCGCGACAGTGACGCCCTTGCTCTTCATGGGGACGCAGATCAGAGACTTGTTGCGGTGAACCGGCCCGTCGCCGGTGTTGGCGAGCAGGCAGATCCAGTCGGCCTGCGTGCCGTTGGTGATCCACATCTTGCCGCCATTGATGACGTAATCGTCGCCGTCGGAACGCGCCTGAGTCTTGATCGAGGCGACGTCGGAGCCGGCGCCCGGCTCGGAAACGCCGATGCAGGCGACGAAATCGCCCGAGATCGACGGCGGCAGAAACTCGCGCCGCACCTCGTCCGAGCCGAACCGCGCCAGCGCGGGCGTCGCCATATCGGTCTGCACCCCGATCGCCATCGGCACACCGCCGCAGGTGATGGCGCCGAGCTCCTCGGCCATCATCAGCGCGTAGGAGTAGTCGAGGCCGGAACCGCCGAACTCGACCGGCTTGTTCAGGCCGAGGAAGCCGAGGCTACCCATCTTCTTGAACAGCTCGTGCGCCGGGAAGATGTCGGCCTTCTCCCATTCGTCGACATGAGGATTGATCTCGTTCGCGATGAATTTTTGCAGGGAACGGCGGATGTCGTCGTGGTCGGCGGTGAATAGCATTCTTTCCCCTTTGTCATTCCGGGGCGCGCGAAGCGCGAACCCGGAATCCAGAGACTAGGTCCTACAAGATCGAGATCGCAGGTGCGCAAGAGCGCACCATAGTTCGACGCTTCGCGTCGCCCCGGAATGACGGTGAGGGTCACAACCCCATCTGCCTTGACGCCAGATCCTTCATGATCTCCTCGGTGCCGCCGCCGATGGCGTTGACCTTGACCTCGCGGTAGATGCGCTCGGCCTTGATGCCGCGCATGAAGCCGGCGCCGCCGAAGATCTGCACGGCCTCGGAGGCGCAGAACGCCATGGTCTGCGTCGCCTGGTTCTTCATCATGCAGATTTCGGCGACCGGGCTTTCGCCCTGCTCGAGCCGCCAGGCCAGCATTTCCAGCATCGCTTGGGAAGCGGCGACCTTCTGCGCCATGTCGACGATCTTGTGCCTGATGACCTGGTGCTGCGCGAGCGGCTTGCCGAAGGTGTTGCGCTCCTTGGCATAGGCGATCGCCTCGTCGAGGCAGACACGCGCGAAGGCGGTGCAGCTCGCCGCCATGCCCATGCGCTCGCTGTTGAAATTCTGCATGATGATCTTGAAGCCGTGCCCCTCCTCGCCGATCAGGTTCTCGGCCGGTACGCGGCATTCGTCGAAATGCAAGGTCGCGGTGTCGGAGGCCCACCAGCCCATCTTCTTCAGCTTCGTCCGCGACAGGCCGGGCGTGTCGCCCTCGATCAGGAGCAGGCTGACGCCGCCGGCGCCCTCGCCGCCGGTGCGCACGGCAACAGTCAGGTAATCGGCGCGCATCCCGGAGGTGATGAACGTCTTCTCGCCGCTCACGACGTAGTGATCGCCGTCGCGGCGCGCCCGCGTCCGGAGGTTTGCAACGTCCGAGCCGCCGCCCGGCTCGGTGATCGCAAGCGCGGAGATCTTCTCGCCTGACAGCACCTGCGGCAGCACACGTGCCTTCACCTCGGGCCGCGCCGCACGCGCGATCGGCGGCGATCCAATCGTATGACTCATCAAGCTGGCGCTGATATCGCCGGCGCCGGCTTGCGCCAGCTCTTGGCTGGCCACGATCTTCATGAACTGGTCGGCGGCGATCCCGCCATATTCCTCGGGAAATCCGAGCCCCAACAGACCGATCTCGGCCGCTTTGTGGTAGAGCGCGCGCGGGAATTCGCCGGCCTCGTCCCACTCGTGGGCGAAGGGCGTGATCTCCTTCTCGACGAAGCGGCGCATGACGCCGCGGAAGGCGTCATGCTCGGCGGTATAGAACGGACTCTTCATCGCACAGGTGCCTAGTGGAGGGAATCGTCCCGACAACCATGGCCGGAACCTTGGCAGCTCACTTGCGCGGAGTGGCTGACTGGAGCCGGCGCTCCGGGCAAGGCAGCAACCTAGCCACTCAACGCAAGACGATTTTCGCCGCTCGCAGGCCAACTCTGGCGCAAAAAAGTTGCTGCACAGACTCCGGCTGGCCCCCAGGGCCACGCCGGGCATGGTGCATGGGCAACAAAGAAAAGAGGGCGCACAAGACCGCGCGAGGGAGGAATTCTTGGCCATTCGTTACTACGACTGGATCGCCCATCATGGACGCCGCGCGCCGAACAAGGTCGCGCTCATCGATCTCGCGAGCGAGCGACGCTTTACCTATTCGCAGCTGGATGCCCGTGTCTCGTGCCTCGCCTCGTTCCTGCGCCACACGCTCAACGTCTCGCGCGGCGATCGCGTCGCAGTGCTGGCGTTAAACACGACCGATACGCTGGAGGTGCAGTTCGCTTGTGGCCGGTTGGGTGCCATCTTCGTGCCGCTGAACACCCGCCTCACCGTTCCCGAGCTTCAGTTCATCACCGGCGATTGCGCGCCGAAGGTGATGATCCACGATATTGATCTGGCCGAGACCGCGCAGAGCGTGGCGAAGCTTTGCGGGGTTACGACGAACCTGCTGCTTGGTCCGGGCGGCACCTATGAGGCCGGCGTCGCCGCCGCAAAGCCGCTGGGCAGCGCCGAGGAGGTCACGCTCGATGATATCTCGACCATCATGTACACCTCGGGCACGACCGGACATCCGAAGGGCGCGACCATCACCCATGGCATGACGTTCTGGAACTGCGTCAATCTCGGCGGCCCCGCCTGCATCGGTCCGTCCTCGGTGCTGCTCACCGTGCTGCCGTTGTTCCACACCGGCGGCCTGAATTGCTACACCAATCCGGTGCTGCACGCAGGCGGGACCGTGATGATCATGCGCGCATTCGATCCCGGCACGGCGCTCGGCCTGATCAACGACCCCGCGCAGGGCATCAACGTGTTCTTTGGCGTGCCTGCGATCTATCAGTTCATGGCGCAGCATCCGGCCTTCGCGACCACCGATCTCAGCCGGCTGATCGTCGGCGGTGTCGGCGGCGCACCGATGCCGGTGCCGTTGTTGAAAGTCTGGGAGGCACGCGGCGTCGCGCTGCAGCAGGGCTATGGCATGACCGAGACCTCGCCGGCCGTGCTGGTGCTCGACCGAGAGGATGCGGCGCGCAAGGCCGGATCCGCCGGCAAGCCGGTACTGCACACCGAGGTGCGCGTCGTCCGCCCCGATGGCAGCGACGCCGATGTCGGCGAGCTTGGCGAGCTCTGGGTCCGGGGGCCGAACATCACGCCGGGCTACTGGAACAGGCCGGAGGCGAACAAGACATCCTTCACCGATGGCTGGCTGCATACGGGCGATGCCACGCGCGTCGATGATGAGGGTTTTTACTACATCGTCGACCGCTGGAAGGACATGTACATCTCGGGCGGCGAGAACGTCTATCCGGCTGAGGTCGAGAACGTCCTGCACCAGCTCACCGCGATCGCGGAAGCCGCCGTGATCGGCATTCCCGACGTGCAATGGGGCGAGGTGGGGCTTGCCATCGTCGCGCTCAAGCCCGGCCAGAAGCTGACCGAGGCCGACGTCTTTGCGCATTGTGCGGCCAATCTGGCGCGCTTCAAATGCCCGCGCCAGATCCGCTTCGTCGATGCGCTGCCGCGCAACGCCACCGGCAAGATCCACAAGCCGACCTTGCGCAAGCAGTTCTCGGTGACTTCCGAAGTCGACAAGAAAGTCGCCAACGCCTGAAAGAAGCGCCCCTCACGAGCGCTTTTCTTTTTTGAAGTGCCTGCCCCACCCCACAAAAGCAAAGGTATTTCCATGAAGAACAAGAAAATCGCCTTACTCGCCGCGGCGACGGCCCTGACCTTGCTCTCGGTTCAGAGCGCCTCTGCGCAGAAGAAGTACGACACCGGTGCCAGCGACACCGAGATCAAGATCGGCAATGTCGAGGCCTATTCGGGCCCTGCTTCCGCCTACGGCGTCATCGGCAAGACCGAGGAAGCTTATTTCAAGATGATCAACGACCAGGGCGGCATCAACGGCCGCAAGATCAACTGGATCTCCTACGATGACGGCTATTCGCCGCCCAAGACCGTGGAGCAGGTCCGCAAGCTGATCGAGAGTGACGAGGTGTTCCTGGTGTTCAACGCGCTGGGCACGCCGACCCAGACCGCCGTGCAGAAATATCAGAATGCCAAGAAGGTGCCGCAGCTCTTCCTCGCCACCGGCGCCAGCAAATGGAACGACCCGAAGAACTTTCCCTGGACCATGGGCTTCCAGCCGAGCTATCGGGTCGAGGCGCGGATCTTCGCCAAATATATCCTGCAGGCGAAGCCGGATGCCAAAGTCGCCATCTTCTATGCCAACGACGATTTCGGCAAGGACTACGTCGCCGGCATCAAGGAGATCTTTGGCGAGAAGGCATCTTCGCTGATCGTGGCGGAGGAGAGCTATGAGACCACCGAGCCCTCGATCGATTCCCACATCGTCAAGCTGAAGGGCACCGGCGCCAACGTGTTCGTCAACATCTCGACGCCGAAATTCGCGGCACAGGCGATCAAGAAGATCGCCGAGCTCGAATGGAAGCCGATGCACGTGATGATCGACGTGTCGATCTCGATCGGCGCGGTGATGAAACCCGCGGGGCTCGACGCGTCGGAAGGCGTGCTGTCGGCGACCTATCTGAAGGACGCATCAGACCCGCAATGGAAGGATGATGAAGGCATGAAGAAATTCCTCGCCTTCATCGACAAGTACATGCCGGGCGCCAACGTCTCCGACACCAATCTCGTCTACGGCTATGCCGCTGCTCAGACCCTGGTGCAGACGTTGAAGCAGTGCGGGGACAATCTGACGCGGGAGAACGTGATGAAGCAGGCCGCAAGCCTGAAGGACTTTACGCCCGATACGCTCATCCCGGGCATCAAGATCAATACCAGCGCCAACGACTTCGCGCCGATCGAGCAGCTCAAGATGATCCGGTTCAAGGCTGGTCAATGGGAGCTATTCGGCGACATCATCAGCGCCGAAATCGGAGGCTAAAGCATGATCCGGAAAAGTGCGAAGCGGTTTTCCGGAAAGATCATGCGTAAACAACAAGCTCAAGCGCGATGACGATTCATCCAAATCTCATCCCGCTTTAGTCCGGACCGGTTGAATACGCCCCCTGCCAGATTGCGGCCGAAAAGGCCGCTATCTTTTCAAGTGAGCGAGGTCGAGCAAGGTTATGCCGGCAGGAACAGCGCGAACGGCTCATCCACCGTGCGGCGCAGGTGCTTTCGGTACAGCTCATAGTTGGCATCGCCGGACGCGACCCGCCCGAGGGACGGCTTCGCAACGCTCCTGATCGGTACATAGGCGATGGGTGCAGCGATCGGCGTCAACTGCGAGCCGGGGCCGGCGCGGAGCGTCGAGATGATGCCGTACATCTCGCCGGAAACCGTCGGGCGCGACACCGTGATCACGCGATGCTGGCCGTGCTTGATGATGACGAGGTAGATGAAGCCGGACTGATGGGGCACGGCGACCTCGCCGGTGTGCTCATAGGCGGCATCGGTCCGATCGCCCTCGCGGAAGACCAGCGACGAGACCTTCGGCTCCCAGACGATCTCGGTGCGATAGGCGAAGATCGCATCCTTGTCGCCGAATGAGGGCCGCAGGGTGACGTAGACGTCCTCGAGCCAGGTGACGGCGCGATGCGCATAGGAGCCGAGGCTGTCGGGCGCGACATCGTTTTCGGCGGGAGGCGTCACGACGACGGCGTTCTTGCGCAAGGACACGCCCAGCGCTTGCTCCAGACGGACCGTCGTTGCCAGCGTGAACGGCCGGCGGCCGCCTAAAACTTTCTCCAGCGTCGACAGACTAAGCTTGGCCTGCTCCGCCAGCGCCTGCCGGGAGATCCGGCGTCTGGCCAGCTCCTCGCGAATGGTTTCCGCGATCTCGCGGCTCTGCTCGTCTGAAAGCTGCTTGTCGGCCTGCGTCTGCATCGTCAACCCTGCCCTGAGAGTCCCATCCTAGCAGGGCGGACAAACCAGCACAAAACCGCACATGGCCGCCCCGGCGGAAGCAAGTCCGGGCCGGCCGCGGCGGAACATTGCCGATCATTCTGCTCGCGAAAAGGTGCCCTGCCGGCGGATGTTGAGAACCAGCAAACACGCTTCGGGAGCAAGCCAAATGGACACCTACGACACGGCGGAGAGCGACGAACACCCCCTGTTGAGCCGGCTCATCAAGGTCGGACTGTTCCTTCTCGCACAGAGCATCGCAGTGATGCTGGTCGCCGTCCTGGCGCTGCTGGTGAGCTTCGGGACGAGCTGGTCGGCAACGACCGAACAGGCCGGCCTGCTCCAGCCCGGCGACGCCAGATCCGGCAGCCTGCTGCTGAAGGAAGACGGCGCCTATGCCGAGGCGATCCGCCTTGGCACGGACATCGATATCACGGTATCGGGCCCGACGCTGCGCGCGCGCGTCACCCAGGTGTTTCGCAACCCGACCAAGGATTGGGTCGAAGCCACCTACGTCTATCCGCTCGCGACCGATGGCGCCGTCGACACGCTGAAGATGGTGGTCGGCGACCGCGTCATCGTCGGCGACATCAAGGAGCGGCAGCAGGCGCGCGTGATCTACGAGGAGGCGCGCCGCGCCGGCCGGAAGGCCGCGCTGACCGAGCAGGAGCGGCCCAACATCTTCACCAACTCGGTCGCCAATATCGGCCCCGGCGAGACCGTGCTGGTGCAGATCGAATATCAGGAGCCGGTGCATCAATCCGGCAATGAGTATTCGCTGCGCCTGCCGCTGTTGGTCGCTCCGCGCTACAATCCGGCGCCGATCGTGCAGAGCGTCGACTTCCGCAAGGACGGCTCGGGCTGGGGCGCGACGACATCGGATCCCGTGCCGGATCGCGACCGCATCTCGCCGCCGGTGCTGGATCCTGCCAGGAACGCGCCGGTCAACCCGACCAGCATCACGGTGCGCCTGAACGCCGGCTTTGCGCTCGGCGAGGTCAAGAGCCACCATCATAACGTTAAGATCGAGAGCCCGGACAACACGACGCGCATCGTCACGCTTGCTGATGGCGCTGTCCCCGCCGACCGCGATTTCGAGCTGATCTGGAAGCCGGCCGCGAACAAGGCACCGTCGGTCGGCCTGTTCCGGGAGCGTGTCGGCGATGCCGATTACGTGCTCGCCTTCGTCACCCCGCCGAGCGCCGAGCAGGCGACGCAGAAGCCGCTGCCGCGCGAGGTCGTGTTCGTGATCGACAATTCCGGTTCGATGGGTGGCACCTCCATCGTCCAGGCGAAGGCGAGCCTGCTCTATGCGCTCCGCCGCCTGCAGCCGAATGATCGGTTCAACGTGATCCGCTTCGACGACACCATGGACGTGCTGTTTCCGGCCTCCGTGCCGGCGGATGCCACCCATGTCGGCGAGGCGACCTCGTTCGTCGGCGCGTTGCAGGCGCGCGGCGGCACCGAGATGGTGCCGGCGATGCGCGCGGCGCTGACCGACGAGCTCGGCGATACCAGTATGGTTCGCCAGGTCGTGTTCCTGACCGACGGCGCGATCGGCAACGAACAGCAACTATTCGATGCGATCACGACGATGCGCGGTCGCTCGCGCGTGTTCATGGTCGGCATCGGGTCGGCGCCCAACACCTATCTGATGACCCGTGCCGCCGAGCTCGGCCGCGGTGCCTTCACCCATATCGGCTCCGTCGAGCAGGTGGAGGAGCGCATGCGCGGCCTCTTCGCCAAGCTGGAAAATCCGGCGGTGACCGGTCTCAGCGCAAAATTCTCCGACACCAAAGCCGACGTCACCCCGGCGATCATTCCGGACGTCTATCGCGACGAGCCCTTGGTGCTGGCGGCCAGGCTCGACAAGCTCGCGGGCTCGCTCGAGATCAAGGGCCGCGTCGGCGACCGTCCGTGGTCGGTGACGCTGCCGCTGCAAAACGCCGCCGAGGGCAAGGGCCTGTCAAAGCTCTGGGCCAAGCGCAAGATCAGCGATGCCGAAGTGGCGCGCACCTTGCGCGAGATGACGCCAGAGGAAGCCGACAAGGCGATCCTGGCGCTGGCGCTCGATCATCAGATCGTCACGCGACTGACCAGCCTCGTCGCGGTCGACGAGACACCGAGCCGTCCTGAGGGCGAACCGCTCAAGCTCAGCGACCTGCCGATCAATCTTCCGGCCGGCTGGGACTTCGAGAAAGTGTTCGGCGAACGGCCGCATCCGACGCCGACGCAGCTGCGCGAACGTCATGCCGATGCGCGCGATCAGCCGGCGGCACGACGGCCGACACCCGCCGCACCCGATGCGATCCGCCTGCCCAAGACTGCAACCTCGGCCGAGCTGAAGATGATTGCAGGCCTGATCCTGATCGTGCTCGCCCTGACCCTGTTCGTGTTCAAGCGGCGTCGGTCCTTGCTCACCGACGCCGCTTGAGAGAGGAGCATCCCCGAACTCCTCTGTTAGCGCGCGCGGCTGCCCGTCCCGTACAACGGCCGCGCGCGCCCTTTTTTGATCGTCATTGCGAGGAGCGAAGCGACGAAGCAATGACGGGAGACGAAACACAATGCCCCGCCTCATCTCTCCCCTGCTATTGGCGCTGATCGGCCTCATCCTGTTCGGCGACGGCGCCTATATCCATGCCAAGGCGTGGTTGGCGCAGGTGTTGCTGGAGCAGGCATTCGACAGGAGCATTGCGACGGGCCAGGCGGTGAAGCCATGGTCGTGGGCCGACACCTGGCCGGTGGCGCGCATCGAGGTCAAGCGGATCGGCGCCAGCGCCATCGTGCTGGAAGGCGCGAGCGGACAGGCGCTTGCTTTCGGGCCTGGCCATGTCCAGCACACGGCTGATGCTGGCGAACGCGGAACTGCTGTCTATGCCGCGCATCGCGACACTCATTTCCGCTTCCTGCGGAATGTTGCCATGGGTGACGTCATCGATGTCACGCGCAGCGACGGTCGACATTTTCGCTATCGCGCGGATTCGTCGGCCGTGGTCCGCTTCGATGCATCCGGTATCGACGCCGCGGCACAAGGTTTCGGGCTTGTCCTCGCGACCTGCTGGCCGTTCGACGCCGTGACCTCTGGTCCCGAACGCTACGTCCTGCATGCGACATTGATTGGAGCCGACAGATAGATCGCCGATCGGACTGACACACACCGATGCGCACTTCATTCCACCACACGGCATACCAGCCACACGGTTGCCACTCCGAAGGACTCGCCATAGAACAGAGTGACGCGCCACCAAAGAACAACAACAGGTGAGGTCACGCCATGGAAGCCCGTGTGTCTGCTGCATCCGCGTCCCGCGTATGGTCTCCGCCGCCAGATGCCAGCGACATCGTCAAGGGAATCCACGCCATGCTGCACCCGCACAACATCGTGTTGGTGGGCGCGACCGATAAGCCCGGCAATTATGCCGAGCGCATCTGGAACAATCTGGTCAAATACGGCTTCGAGGGCGGGCTCTATCCGGTCAACGCCAAACGCGAGATCATCTGGGGCGTTACCTGCTACAAGGATTTCGCGAGCCTTCCGGAAAAGCCCGACCACGTCCTGGTGCTGGTGCCGGCGCGCTTCGCCGTGCAGGTGATCCGCGATGCCGCCGCGGCGGGCGCGCGCTCGGCCACCATCGTCACCTCAGGCTTCAGCGAGCTGCAGGATGACGAAAGCCAGAGGCTCGCCGCCGAATTGCAGGCCGCGATCCGCGAGACGGGCCTCGCCGTCACCGGCCCGAACTGCCTCGGCAACTTGAGCGCCGGCGAGAAGCTCTTCACCAATATCGACGATCGCATCGTCACCATGGAGCAAGGCGCGGTGGCGATCGCAGGCCAATCCGGCGCCATCGTCATGGCGATCCGCCAGGCGCTGGAGGATCGCGGCGTCGGGGTCGGCTACATGGTGACGACAGGCAACGAGGCCGGACTCGAGACGCCCGACCTCATGCGCTATTTCGCCGAGGATCCGAGCATCAGGGTGATCGTGGTCTACCTCGAAGGCGTGCGCAACACCAAGGCGTTCCGCGATGCCTGCAAGGCGGCGCGCGCCGCCAGCAAGCCCGTGATCGCGCTCAAGCTCGGGGCATCAGAGGGTGGCCGCGCCGCGGCGATGGCGCATACCGGCGCGCTGGCGGGCTCGATCGAGACGTTCGACGCGATCGCCACACGCGAAGGCGTGATCAGGGTTGGGGGCCTCGACGAGCTGATCGAGACCACCGAATGTTTCGTTCATTCTGCCGTGCCGAAAGGTGACCGGCTCGCGGCCGTGACGCTGTCCGGCGGCAAACGCGGCATGCTGATCGACGCCTTCTACAAGGAAGGCCTGAACTTCGCGCCGCTAAGCCCGCATGTCAGCTCGGAGCTGGCAAAAATGCTCGGGCCGGGCTCGATCGTCGGCAATCCGCTCGACGCCGGCTTTGCCGCCGTCGTCGATCCCTCCGTCTACATGAAATCGATCAAGCTGATGATCGACGATCCCGATATCGACATCGTCATCATCGATGCCGAGCTGCCGAAGGTGCCGCACGAGCTGCGCGAGCGGAATTTGCGCATCGTCAACGAGATGGCGAGCCGGGCCGCAAAGCCCGTGATCTATGTCAGTGCGATGTCGATCGGCTTCACCGAATTCACCAAGAGCCTGCGCAAATCCCTGCCCCATCTTGCGGTCATGCAGGGCATGGACCGCGCGGTGACCGCGATCAAGTCGCTGCTCGATTACGCGAAGCTGCGCAAGGAGGTGCCCGACATCGTCTCCAGCTCTAAACCCGCCGCGCGTGCCGTGCTGGAGAAGGCATTGAGATCGGCGACTGGCGCCGCACTCGACGAGGTCGCCTCGAAGAAGCTGCTGAAGGCCTATGGCATCCCGATCTCGAAGGAGGCGATCGCACAGACCGCGGCGGAAGCCGCGACGATTGCCACGCAGATCGGATTTCCGGTCGTGGCAAAGGTCGTCAGCGCAGAGATCCTGCACAAGTCCGACATCGGCGGTGTGGTGCTGGATCTCAACAGCGCGGCCGAGGTGAAGAAGGCGTTCGCCGACATCACCGCACGGGTCAAGAAGCTGAAGGGCAAGCCGAAACTCGATGGCATCCTGATCGCACAGCAGGTCAAGGCCGAGCTCGAGCTCGTGGTCGGCGCTTCGCTCGATGCCGAGATGGGGCCGGTGGTGCTGTTCGGCACCGGTGGCATCGACATCGAGCTGATGAAGGACGTCGCGCTCGCCGGCGCGCCGCTGGATGAGGCCGAGGCGCGGCTGCTGATCGGCCGCACCAAGGCCGGGATCAAGATGCGCGGCTATCGCGGCAGGCCGGCTTTGCATGAGGCGTCGGCGGTGAAGGCGCTGGTCGGGCTGTCCAATTTGATCGCGGATGCCGGCGACCGGATCGCCTCGGTCGACATCAACCCGTTCCTGATCAACACCAGGACGGGCGTCGCGGTCGATGCGCTGATCGTGCTCAACAACGCCGCGGCAAGACGCGCGGCCGGGCATTGAAGGGGGCGGTCGGGTTAGCGGCAGCGTGATCGGCCAATCAGGTCCATCCACACACGCGGCGTTAGCGGATCACGATTTCGGCTTCGCTCCTCGCGCTTCGGCGGACAAGTCGTTAACCCGCCCGATGTACCATTGCGGGCTCCTTCCAACTTCCCCGGTTTGGCCGTAGAATCGCTCCTGCATGGCACGCGTGAGCAATCTTGTGATCGGAACGGCGACGCTGGCGGCGATCGCCGTGGCGTTCGGCGGCCTGCTCGGCGTGCAGAAATGGCGCACGATCCAGAGCCGCAGCCAGTTGCGCGTGGTGTTCGAAGGCGGCTCCGCCAGCGGACTGCGCCGCGGTGGGCCGGTCAATTTCGACGGCGTGCCCGCCGGCCAGATCCTGTCGATCAAGCTGGATAATCCCCGCAGGATCGTGGCGCTCGTCGCGCTCGACAACACCGCGCCGATCCGCAAGGACACCGTGGCAGGCATCGAGTTCCAGGGCCTCACCGGCATTGCTGCCATCTCACTGATCGGCGGCGCCCCCTCTGCGCCGCCGGTGCCGCTCGACGCAGACGGCATCCCCGTGCTGACCGCCGATCTCAGCGATGCCGAATCCATCGTCGAAACCCTGCACAGCGTCGACCGTGCCATCGTGAACAACGCCCCCGCGATCAAGGAGGGCCTGCGTACGTTCGAGACCACCACCGCCGATCTCAGGAGCAAGGGTGCTCAGATCGATTCGGTCATGGCCAAGGTCGACAGCGCCTTTGCGGGATTCGACAAGGCGGTCGCAAGGATCGAGGGCGTGGTGCCGGGCTTCGTCGACGGCAAGGCCGACGAGCTGTTCGAGAGAATCAAGGAGCTGCACGAGCTTGCCGGCACCATGAAGAAGAAGTCGGCGACCTACCTCGAAGACATCCGCCGCTCGCTGCTCGACGTCAGCGAGGCTGCCAACAAGATGAGCGGCGTGCCGGCAGCTACTACGGCCCCGCGCCCACCGCGCAGACCCACGGAGCAGAAGCGGTAATCTCCGACACGTGGTGCACGAGTTCCTTGCCGGCGTCACGAGCGGGTGACGTGCACCAGCACTGACTCAGTAATTGCTCGGGGACGCTCCATTCGGGATGCCTTCGATCGGGCACTCGTCCGTCCCCGGCGTCGAGCGGGTCATCGCCTCGACCATGTCCCGCGTGCCTTCGGGATCCCTAATCCAATTCTTGTAGAAGTCATACGGGCACGCCGCGACACCGCGCGGGCTGTCGCCGGAATTGATCATGCCGGTGTAGCCGCGGTGGACCAGCTTGTAGAGATGGTTTTGCGACTGGCCGTTGCGGCGCGCGTCGCGGATCAGATGTTTCGACAGCTGGGCGTACTGGATGCCATAATCCTCCTCGCCGCACTCGCCGAGCGTACGACCGTCGAAGCCGATGATCGCGGAGTGGCCGAAATAGGAATAGACGCCGTCGAAGCCGGCAGCATTGGCGACCGCGACATAGACGTTGTTGGCCCACGCCATCGCCTTCGAGATCATGACCTGCTGCTCCTTGGCCGGATACATATAGCCCTGGCAGCGCACGATCAGCTCGGCGCCCTTCATGGCGCAGTCGCGCCAGATCTCCGGATAATTGCCATCGTCGCAGATGATCAGGCTGACCTTGAGGCCTTTCGGACCCTCGGAGACATAGGTGCAATTGCCGGGATACCAGCCTTCGATCGGCACCCAGGGCATGATCTTGCGGTACTTCTGCACGATCTCGCCCTTGTCGTTCATCAGGATCAGGGTGTTGTAGGGCGCCTTGTGCGGATGCTCCTCGTGGCGCTCGCCGGTGAGCGAGAATACGCCCCACACCTTGGCCTTGCGGCAGGCCTCGGCGAAGATCGCGGTTTCCTCGCCCGGCACCACGGACGCGGTCTCGTACATCTCCTTGGAGTCGTACATGATCCCTTGCGTGGAATATTCCGGAAAGATCACGAGATCCATGCCGGGCAGGCCGGCCTTCATGCCGACGATCATGTCGGCGATCTTGTGGGCGTTATCGAGCACCTCGGCCTTGGTGTGCAGGCGCGGCATCTTGTAGTTGACCACCGCGACACCGACCGTGTCGTTGCTGCTGGAAATGTCGCCGTGAAGCATGTTCAGCGCTCCTGTCTTTTATTGGCGTGAGGCGTGGGGTTAGTGGCTGATCATCCAGGGCCGCGCGGTCGGAAAGCCCTTGGCGCCGCTCCTGGTCTTGGTCATCAGCCGCGCCGGCTTTTTCCTGTCCGTCGAGCTCTTGTCCTTCACCGTCTTGCCCGACGAGCAGCAGCCGCAGCCGGGTCCGTGCGAGGCCTTGTATTGCGCCAGCGTCTGCGGTGCGTGCGTGCTGCGCTCGTTGACGGCATGCGCCTTGCGCTTCTCCGCGGGCATGCAGAAGAAGTTCGGCGCCGTCAGGATCACCCGCGGGGCCATGCTCTCGCAATGCGGGCAACTTTGCGGATCATCGCATTCCGCCATCGGGCGGAGGTCCTTGAAAGGTCCGCAGTCGTCGCAGAGATATTCATAGACGGGCATCGCATCATCCCTAACGTGTTCAACGGAGCTCGCTGCTGCGCTCATGCGAAGGCAGCCCTCATCCCGACCCTCTCCCCGCAAGAACGGGGAGAGGGAGCGCGGCATCATTTGTCCGGCGAGATCGGCATCTGGATGTCGCCAGTGATGTGCTTGATGGGTCCGGCCGCCGACGGCATCACGTCGAAGTCGAAGATCTCGGTCGGCAGCCATAGCGTGGCGCAGGCGTTGGGCACGTCGACCACGCCGGAGATGTGGCCCTGGCACGGCGCGGTGCCGAGGATCGAATAGGCCTGGGCGCCGGAGTAGCCGAACTTCTTCAGGTATTCGATCGCGTTGAGACAGGCCTGGCGGTAGGCGATGTGGACGTCGAGATAATGCTGCTTGCCGGCTTCATCCACCGAGATGCCTTCGAAGATCAGATAGTCCTTGTAGTTGGGCGTGATCGGCGACGGCTTGAAGATCGGGTTCTTGATGCCGTATTTCGACATGCCGTCCTTGATCACCTCGACCTTCAGGTGCAGCCAGCCGGCCATCTCGATGGCGCCGCAGAAGGTGATCTCGCCGTCGCCCTGGCTGAAGTGCAGGTCGCCCATCGAAAGACCTGCGCCGGGCACGTAGACCGGGAAATAGATCTTCGAACCGCGGGAGAGATCCTTGATGTCGCAATTGCCGCCATGCTCGCGCGGCGGCACAGTGCGCGCACCTTCCGCTCCGATCTTGGCCTTGACGTCACCCTTGGCACGGCCGCCATGGGCGGTCGCCGCGAACGGCGGGTTAGCCAAACCGGGCACGCGGGTCGGATTGGTCGAGATCAGCTCGGCCTCGCGCTTGTTCCAGGTCTCAAGCATCTTCGGATCGGGCAGACAGCCGATCAGGCCGGGATGGATCAGGCCAGCAAAATTCACGCCTGGCACATGGCGCGAGGAGGTGTAGAGGCCCTTGATGTCCCAGATCGACTTCTGCGCCAGCGGGAAGTGGTCGGTGAGGAATCCGCCGCCGTTCTGCTTGGAGAAGAAGCCGTTGAAGCCCCAAAGGCTCTCCTTGAGCGGGCCGACGTCGAGCAGGTCGACGACGAGGAGATCGCCGGGCTCGGCGCCCTTGACGCCGATCGGGCCGGAGAGGAAGTGCACGATCGACAGGTCGATGTCGCGCACGTCGTCGGCGGAATCGTTGTTCTTGATGAAGCCGCCGGTCCAGTCATAGGTCTCGATGATGAAGTCGTCGCCGGGATTGACCCAGGCCACGATCGGAATGTCGGGGTGCCAGCGGTTGTGCACCATGTCGTTTTCATAGGCCGATTTGGTGAGATCGACCTTGATCAGTGTCTCTGGCATCGAGATGCTCCCCTTCTACTTGCGGTTGATTAGACGGACAGATATTTCGAGACCTGCGCGGCATCGACGGCGTCGCACGGATCGTCGCGCACGATCTCGCCGTTCTCGATCACCAGCACGCGGTCGGCGATATCGAGCGCGAAGCTCAGGACCTGCTCGGACACCACGATCGAGAGCCCCTTCTCGTCGCGGATGCGCTTGAGCGTGCGCGCCATCTCCTTGATGATCGACGGCTGGATGCCCTCTGTCGGTTCATCCAGCAGCAGCACCTTCGGCTTGGTCGCAAGCGCGCGCGCGATCGCGAGCTGCTGCTGCTGGCCGCCGGAGAGATTGCCGCCGCGGCGGCCCTTCATCTCCAGCAGCACCGGAAACAATTCGTAGATGTCGCTTGGCACCTCGGAGCCGCCGCAGACGACGAGGCCGGTCTCGATGTTCTCCTTCACCGTCATGGTGGAGAAGATCATGCGACCCTGCGGCACATAGGCGAGGCCCTTGGCGACGCGCTCGTAGCTCTTGAGACCGCCGAGCTCGGCGCCGTCCATGGTCACCGAACCGCTTTTGGCCGGCAGGATGCCCATCAGCGATTTCATCAGCGTGGTCTTGCCCATGCCGTTGCGGCCCATGATCGCGACGATCTCGTTCGGCGCGACCTTGACGTTGAGCCCGTGCAGCACCTCGCTCTGGCCGTAAGCGACGTGAAGATCTGAAATTGCCAGCATCGTTGGCTCCTAGACTCGGTGCTTCTTCACCTCTGCCCGGCGGGGAGAGGCATAGGCCGCTCTTCGCGGCCATGCTTCAAAACGCCGAAGCGAAGCTTCGGCTTTGGCGCAGCGCCGGGTGAGGGGGCCAAGGTCCATCGAGGGAGCGAAGCCCCTCACCCGAATGGCTGCGCCATTCGACCTCTCCCTATGGGAGGGGTGGACCGCGCGTGCTTGCCCCTTACTCGCCATCGTCAGTGTCCCAGATAGACTTCAACGACCTTGGGATCGTTCTTCACCTTCTCCATCGTCCCCTCCGAGAGGATCTGGCCTTGGTGCAGCACGGTGACCTTGTGCGCGATGTCTTCGACGAATTTCATGTCGTGCTCGATCACCAGCACCGAGCGATTCTTGATGATGCGGTTGAGCAGCTCGGCTGTCTTGGCGCGTTCGGACACGCTCATGCCGGCGACGGGCTCGTCGAGCATCAACAGGTCCGGATCCTGGATCAGCAGCATGCCGATCTCGAGCCACTGCTTCTGGCCATGGCTGAGCTCGTCGGCATAGGTATTGAGCTTGTCCTTCAGGAAGATCATCTCCGCGACCTCTTCGACCCGGTCCTTCACCAGCTGATCACGCTGAAAGGTCAGCGAGCCGAACACGGTGCGGCCGCGCGGAAACGAGATCTCGAGATTCTCGAAAACGGTGAGGTCCTCGAACACCGACGGCGTCTGGAACTTGCGCCCGACACCGGTCTGCACGATCTCGTTTTCCCTCATTTTCGTGAGCTCCTTGCCACGAAACTGAATTGAACCCGACGTTGCCTTGGTCTTGCCGCAGATCAGGTCAAGCACAGTGGTCTTGCCCGCGCCGTTGGGACCGATGATGACGCGGATCTCGTTCTCCTCGACGTAGAAGGAGAGATCGTTGACTGCCTTGAAGCCGTCGAACGAGACGGTCAGTCCGGAAACCGCGAGCAGGAATTCCTTGGGCTGATGACCGATGAGCATGATCTACCTCCTCACTGCCAGGGTGGCATCGGCATCGGGATGACCGATGAGCATGATCTATCTCCTCACTGCCAGCGTGGCATCGGCATCGGGATGACCGATGAGCATGATCTACCTCCTCACTCTGCCGGCGCGCCGTCGGCGACGGAGTTGTCGTTCCAGCCCGCCTTCGCCCTGCGCGAGGCGAACAGCTGATCGATGCGCGGCTGCACGTAATCGGCCCAGAGCCCGGACAGACCGTTCGGGAAGGCGAGAACGACGGCGATGAACAGCGCGCCGAGGCCGAACAGCCAGAGTTGCGGAAAAGATTCCGACAGGCTGGTCTTGGCGAAATTCACCAGGATGGCGCCCCAGATCGCGCCGAAGATCGACATCCGCCCGCCGACGGCGGTGTAGATCACCATCTCGATCGATGGCACGATGCCGACGAAGGACGGCGACATGAAGCCGACATTGAGCGCGAACATGGCGCCGCCGATCGCGGCGAAGATCGCAGCCATGCAGAAGGCAAAGATCTTGAAATTGGCGACGCTATAGCCGGAGAAGCGGACGCGGTCCTCCTGTTCGCGCATCGCCACCAGAATGCGGCCGAGCTTGGTCAGGCGGATGAATTGCGCGATGCCGATGCAGGCGAACAGCAGCACCACCTCGACGAAGTACAGGATGATCTTGGCGTGGTCGGGCCGGATGTCCCAGCCCTTGAGCGTGCGCAGATCGGTCATGCCGTTGATGCCGCCGGTATAGCCCTGTTGACCCACGATCAGGATGGTGAGGATGGCGGCGACGGCCTGGGTGATGATCGCGAAATAGGTGCCGCCGACGCGGCGCTTGAACATCGCGGTGCCGATGATCAGGGCGAACAGGCCGGGCACCAGGATGATGGCGAAGATGGTGAAGGTCAGGCTGTGAAACGGCTGCCAGAACAACGGCAGCGCCGTGATCTGATTCCAGTCCATGAAATCGGGAATGCCGGGCGTCGACTGGATCTTGGTGTTCTCGACGCTCGAGGCCTCGAGCTTGAGGAACATCGCCATGCAATAGCCGCCGAGGCCGAAGAACACGCCCTGCCCGAGGCTCAGGATGCCGCCATAACCCCAGCACAGCACGAGGCCGAGCGCGACGAAGGCGTAGGTCAGATATTTCGCGACCAGGTTGAGGCGGAACACGTCCAGCGTCAGCGGCAGGATCACGAACAACACGGCGGCCAAGGCAATGAAGCCCATGAGCTCGGATCGGTTGAAGAAGCGTGAGTTGATGATCATGACTTGCCTCTCGTTATTTCCGGACCTTGAGGGCGAAGAGACCCTGCGGGCGCAGCATCAGGATGCCGACGACCGCGAGCAGCGTCAGCACCTTGGCCATCGAGCCCGACATGAAGAACTCGAGGGTGGATTGCGTCTGCGAGATCGAGAAGGCCGAAGCGATGGTGCCGAGCAGGCTCGCCGCGCCGCCGAACACGACGACCAGGAACGTATCGACGATGTAGAGCTGCCCCGACGTCGGCCCGGTCGAGCCGATCATGGTGAAGGCGCTGCCGGCGACGCCCGCGATGCCGCAGCCGAGGCCGAACGTGAAGCGATCGACCTTCTCGGTGTTGATGCCGACTGCGCCAGCCATGACGCGGTTCTGCACGACCGCGCGCACCTGGCGGCCCCAGCGCGACATGTAGAGAACGTAGGCGACGGAGATGGTGATCAGCACCGTGAGCCCCATCACGAAGACGCCGTTGATCGGCACCTCGATGCTGTCGGTCACGTGCAGCGAGCCGAGCATCCATTGCGGCAGCTCGACACCCACCTCGCGCGCGCCGAAAACGGAGCGATAGGCCTGCTGCAGCATCAGGCTGAGGCCCCAGGTCGCGAGCAGCGTGTCGAGCGGGCGCTTGTAGAGGTGCCGTATCAGCACCCATTCCACCACCATCCCCAACGCACCGGAGGCGAGAAAAGCGAGGATCATGGCGAGGAAGAAGTAACCACTGAACAGACTCGGCAAATAGGTCTGGAAGAGATTTGACGTCATCCAGGTGACGTAGGCCCCGAGGATCATGAACTCGCCGTGGGCCATGTTGATGACGCCCATCTGGCCGAAGATGATCGCGAGCCCGAGCGCCATCAGAACGTAGACGGAGAACAGGATCAGTCCGGCAAACCCCTGCATGACGAAGATCGAGCCGAGGTCGCCAATCGAATAGTCGCCGAACATCTATGTCCTCCGTCGGGAAAGGGTCCCGCGTCGCGGGCAGATTCGCGACGCGGGGGCTTTAGGCATGGACTTGCGGTCCACGCCAGGGAGCGGTTTTGCCTTGGGGGAAAGTGCGGGGAACGCCGCGGCTCTTACTGATAGCCCTTGGGGAACGGATCCGGCTCGACGAGATCGGCGGTCTCGTAGATCAGCTCGAACTGGCCATCGAGCTTGGCGCGTCCCACCCGGGTCTTCGACCAGAGGTGATGATTCTCGTGGACGCGCACGTAGCCTTCCGGAGCTCCCTTGAACTCGACGCCCGGCGAGGCAGCGGCGATCTTGTCGACGTCGAAGGAGCCGGCCTTCTCGACCGTCAGCTTCCACAGCCATGGGCCGAGATAGGCAGCCTGGGTGACGTCTCCGATCACGGTCTTCTCGCCCCACATCTTCTTGAACGCCGACACGAAAGCCTTGTTGTTGGGATTGTCGAGGGACTGGAAGTACTTCATGCAGGCATAGGCGCCCGCGATGTTCTCACCGCCGATGCCGTCGATCTCATCCTCGGTCACCGAGATCGTGAGCAGCGGCTGCTTGGCGAGATCGACGCCGGCCGCCTTGAGCTGCTTGTAGAAGGCGACGTTGGAGCCGCCGACGACGTCGGTGAAGATCACGTCGGGCTTGGTCAGCTTGATCTTGTTGATGACCGAGTTGAACTGGGTCGAGCCGAGCGCATAGTATTCCTCGCCGACGACCTTGCCCTTGAGCACATTCTCGACGTGCTTGCGGGCGATCTTGTTGGAGGTGCGCGGCCAGATGTAGTCCGAGCCGATGAAGAAGAACGACTTGGCACCCTTCTCCTTGGCGATCCAGTTCAGGCCGGCGAGAATCTGCTGGGTCGCTTCCTGGCCGGTGTAGATCACGTTCTTAGATTGCTCGAGGCCTTCGTAGAAGGTCGGGTAGTAGAGCATGCCGTTATACTGCTCGACCACCGGCAGCACCGCCTTGCGGGAGGCCGAGGTCCAGCAGCCCATGATCGCCGCAACCTTGTCGTTCACAAGCAGCTTCTTCGCCTTCTCGGCGAAAGTCGGCCAGTCCGATGCGCCGTCCTCCTGGATGAACTTGATCTTGCGGCCGAGCACGCCGCCCGCCGCGTTGATCTGCTCGATCGCGAGCTTTTCGGCCTGGATCGAGCCGGTCTCGGAGATCGCCATGGTGCCGGTCGCCGAATGCAGGATGCCAACCGTCACTTCGGTGTCGGTAACTGCCAGACCCGTGGTGTTGACCGCCGAGGTCGCCGGCGCCTGCGCAAAGGACGCCCGCGGCAGCATCGTGATGGCCGGCACGGCCGCCATTCCCATCAACAATTTGCGCCGCAGCGGCGACAACAGGCCCTTGTTTGCTTCGTCTGACATGAGCACCCCACTTTTGTTCGAGAACACGCGATTGGTGCCCGTGAGGATGGCTCGAATTTATGCAGCCCAAGCATACGCAAGATCGCGTATACTGCACCGCAAAATGCCGACGTAGGCTTTTGGTACGGAATTTGCGAGGGGTCCGGGTCCGTATCGGGAGTAGGGTTAGGTGGCAGGGCGGCAGCGAATAGACCGCGTCAGGCGCCAGTACAACCAATGGGTCGCCAACCAGACGCTGGAAGACTACGCGCTGCGCTTCACCGCCAAGAGCGCGCGGCGGTGGTCTGCCGCCCGCGTCGCCAACACCGCAATCGGCGCGATCTCCTTCCTGGTGCTGGAGGCGATCGGCGGCACCATTACGCTGAATTACGGCGTCACCAACGCCGCGGCCGCGATCCTCGTCGTCTCCGCCATCATCTTCTGCTGCGGCGTGCCGATTGCCTATCATGCCGCCAAATGCGGCATCGACATCGACCTCCTCACCCGTGGCGCCGGCTTCGGCTATATCGGCTCGACCGTGACGTCGCTGATCTACGCGTCCTTCACCTTCATCTTCTTCGCGGTGGAGGCGGTGATCCTGGCGACCGCACTGGAGATGTGCTTGGGCATTCCGCGCCCGATCGGCTACCTCATCAGCGCGGTGGCGATCATCCCGCTCGTAACCTACGGCATCACACTGATCAGCCGCTTCCAGCTCTGGACGCAGCCGCTCTGGATCATCCTGCACATCCTGCCCTTTGTCGCGATCGCCTGGGCCAATCCCCACTCGTTCACGGAATGGCGCAAGTTTTCCGGTGAACACGGCGACCTCAACGGGCATTTCGACCTGTTGCTGTTCGGCGTGGCATCCTCCGTGGTGTTCTCGCTGGTGGCGCAGATCGGCGAGCAGGTCGATTTCCTCAGGTTTCTGCCGCGCGACCGCCGCGCCTCCAGGGCATCGTGGTGGATCGCGCTGATGAGCGCGGGGCCGGGCTGGATCGTGCTCGGCGCGCTGAAGCTCCTGGCCGGCTCGTTCCTCGCGTTCTTTGCACTGAGCCATGGCGTGCCGGCCGAAGAGGCCGCCGAGCCCGCGCATATGTATCTCGTCGCCTTTCGCTACGTGCTGTCCGAGCCGGACCTCGTACTGGCCCTGACCGGCATCTTCGTGATCCTGTCGCAGATCAAGATCAACGTCACCAACGCCTATGCGGGTTCGATCGCCTGGTCGAATTTTTTCTCGCGCCTGACCCATAGCCATCCCGGCCGCGTGGTCTGGCTGGTGTTCAACGTGATGGTGGCGCTGCTTCTGATGGAGATCGGCGTCTACAAGGCGCTGGAGCAGACGCTGGCGCTCTACTCCAACGTCGCGATCGCCTGGGTTGGCGCGCTGGTGTCGGACCTCGTGGTCAACAAGCCGCTCGGCCTGCGTCCGCCGCAGATGGAATTCAAGCGGGCGCATCTCTACGACATCAATCCGGTCGGTGTCGGCGCGATGACGCTCGCGATCATCGTCTCGATCGCGGCGTTCTACGGCCTGTTCGGCCCGACCATGAAGGCGCTCGCCGCCTTCGTCGCGCTCACGGTCGCCTTCGTCACCGCGCCTGTGATCGCCTGGCTGACGGACGGAAAATTCTATATCGCGCGCAAACCGAAGAGAAGCTGGGCCAATATCGAGGCGATCCAGTGCTGTATCTGCGAGCACAGCTTCGAGCCTGAAGACACCACCTCCTGCCCCGCCTATGCCGGCCCGATCTGCTCGCTGTGCTGCTCGCTCGACGCCCGCTGCCACGATCTCTGCAAGCCACACGGGCGTGCGCAAGTGCAGTTCGCCGACGCACTCGGCAGAATTCTGCCGCAGCCGATCTATGCGCGGATCAACTCGCAGTTCGGCCACTATATCGGCGTCTTCGTGGTCTCCGCCGGCCTCGTCGCGCTGGTGCTCGGACTGATCTATCTCCAGACCTCGGCCAGCGTGCATGGTGAAAACATGCTGGTCTCGAACGTGCTGTGGAAGGTATTCTTCTCGCTCAGCATCATCATCGGCGTGGTGGCCTGGCTGTTCGTGCTGGCGCAGCAGAGCCGCCGCGCCGCCGAGGCCGAGACGCGGCGTCAGACTGCGCTGCTGATCCAGGAGATCGACGCGCACAAGCGCACCGACGCCGAACTGCAGCGTGCCAAGGAGGTCGCCGAATCCGCCAATCTGGCCAAGAGCCGCTACGTGGTGGGTCTGAGCCACGAGCTGCGCTCGCCGCTGAATGCGATCAGCGGCTATGCCCAGCTGCTCGAGCAGGATACGACGCTGGGCCCGAAGCCGCGCGACCAGGTCCGCGTCGTCCGCCGCAGCGCCGATCACCTGTCCGGCCTGATCGACGGTATCCTGGACATCTCCAAGATCGAGGCGGGGCGGCTGTATCTGTCGCGCGACGAGGTGCGCTTGAGCGAATTCCTGGACCAGCTCGTCGGCATGTTCCGCCTCCAGGCTGCCGCCAAAGGCATCGACTTCGTGTTCAGGCGGCCGGCGCATCTGCCGGTCGTCGTCTATGCCGACGAGAAGCGGCTGCGCCAGGTGCTGATCAATTTGCTTTCCAATGCCATAAAATTCACCCAGACCGGCAGCGTGCAGTTCGTCGTGCACTATCGCAGCCCCGTTGCCGAGTTCGAGGTGATCGACACCGGCCCCGGCATCCAAGGCGACGATCTCGAGCGCATCTTCGCGCCGTTCGAACGCGGCGCGCTCGGCGTCGCGCAGCCGCAGACCGGCACCGGCCTCGGCCTGACCATCAGTCGCCTCCTTGCCGGCGTGATGGGCGGCGATATCAAGGTCACGAGCACGGTCGGCACCGGCTCAACGTTCAAGGTCAAGATCCTGCTCTCGGAGGTCGCCAATCCCCAGCGCATCGCGCCGGTGGAGGCGCCGGTCTCCGGCTATCACGGCGCGCGCAAGACCATCCTCGTCACCGACGATGATCCCGTGCATCGCGACCTCCTGCGCGAGGTGCTGACACCGCTCGGCTTCATCCTGCTAAGCGCACCCGACGGCGCGGGCTGCCTGGCGCTGGCACAGCATTGCCGGCCCGATCTATTCCTGCTCGATATCTCGATGCCTGCCATGGACGGCTGGGCTGTCGCCGAGGCCCTGCGCGCGAACGGACATCACCAAGCGCGCATCCTGATGGTCTCGGCAAGCGCGATCGAGGCCCACGGTGCGCCACTTGCACAACCCTTCCATGACGGCTACCTGATGAAGCCGATCGACATCCCGCGGCTGCTGGAGACGATCCGCCAGCTCCTGAAGCTCGAATGGCAATACGATTCGGACGAGGTCGCGGTGCCGTTCTGGCATCCCGAGACCGGATCAAAGCCGCCGCTGCGGCACATCGAGGCGCTGATCGGGCTAGGCCAGATCGGCTACGTCAAGGGCATCCAGTTGAAGCTGGACGAGATCGGCAGCGAGCATCCTGAACATGCCGACTTCGTCGCGCAGATGCGGTCGCTGGTCGATCGCTTCGATCTCGACCAGTACATGGCTACATTGAAGACGTTGCATGCTTATGAGCATTGAACCAAAGAAGCGCGACGTCGCGCTCGTTGTCGATGATTCCCCGGAGACGCTGCGGCTGCTCACCGACGCGCTCGACGGCGCCGGCATGACGGTGATGGTGGCGCTCGACGGCGCCGCGGCGATGCGCATCATCGATCAGATCACGCCCGACATCGTGCTGCTCGATGCCGTGATGCCGGGCATCGACGGCTTCGAGACCTGCCGCCGGCTCAAGCGCGATGCGGGTCTCGCCAACGTCCCCGTGATCTTCATGACAGGTCTTGCGGAGACCGAGCACATCGTTCGTGGACTGGAAGCCGGCGGCGTCGACTACGTGACCAAGCCGATCGTGATCGAGGAGATGCTGGCGCGCATCCGCGTCCATCTCGGCAATGCCCGGCTGACCCAGAGCGCGCGCGCCGCACTCGACGTCTCCGGCCGCTTCCTGTTCGCCGTCAATCGCCAGGGCACCGTGCTCTGGGCGACGCCGCAGGCGCAGAAGCTGCTGTCGGATCATCAGGGCGCACAGGCCGAGGACTTCATCCTGCCGCCATCGCTGCTGCAATGGCTGGAGCAGGCCAAAGCCAAGGGCAGCTCGAAGTCTCAAGGAGCTTCCTTGCCCGACAATCCGCAACTTCGGCTCTTCTACATGGGCGAGACCGCGCCGAACGAGTTCCTGCTGCGGCTCTCCAGGGAGTCCGGCACCGCGCTGCCACCCGAATTCACCAGCGAGCTCGGCCTCACCACGCGGGAGGGAGAGGTGCTGGCCTGGCTCAGCAAGGGCAAGACCAACCGCGACATCGCGCAAATCTTGGGCCTCAGCCCGCGCACGGTCGACAAGCATCTGGAGCAGATCTACTCCAAGCTCGGCGTGGAGAACCGGACCGCGGCTGCGGCGATTGCCGCGAATGCGACGCGACGGAATTCGTGAGTGTGCTGCGACTGAGTTGGAACGCCGCTACCCCAGTAAACGGTGTCGCCCGGGCTCGCTTCGCGCCCCGGGACGACAGTTGGGTGTGGGGTTAGCGTCGCCGCCCTCACCCCACGCCTACGAACGACCTCACCCGTAAACAAACGCCTTATCATCCAGGTCCGTCTTCGGGATCTCGTCCTTCTCGGTCCAGTAATCCTGGCTGTGCTGCCATTCCGGCTTGTCGCCGCGCTTGGGCAGCAGGTTCATGTTGCGCATCATGTAGCCGGGGTTGAAGTTTTCCGGATCGATCCAGGGCAGGATCGGCATGTTGTGGTCTTCGGGACGCAGCCTCACCTCGACCTTCTTCTTGCCCTTGGCCTTCATGTGTCCGAGCAGCCGACAGACGAAATCGGCGACGAGGTCGACGCGCAGCGTCCAGCTGGCGCGGAAGTAGCCGAACACCCAGACCATGTTCGGCACGCCCGTGAACATCATGCCGCGATAGGTGACGGTGTCGCCGAAGGCAAGCGGCTTGCCGTCGATCTCGAAGGCGATGTCGCCGAGCGCGGCAAGATTGAAGCCGGTCGCGGTGATGATGATATCGGCCTCCAGCAGCTTGCCCGATTTGAGCTGGACGCCGTTCTCGACGAAGCATTCGATCTCGTCGGTCACGACCGAAGCCTTGCCGCTGGCGATGCCCTTGAACAGATCGGCATCCGGCACGAAGGCGATGCGCTGCCGCCACGGCCGGTATCTTGGCGTGAAGTGGGTCTCGACGTCGTAGTCGGGACCGAGGACTGCGCTGATCTGGCCGATCAGCTCCTTCTTGACCTGCTCAGGCTTGGACACGCAGAGCTTCGTGAACGCATCCTGCTCGAACAAGATCTTCCGCCGCACGATCTCATGGATCCAGGTTTCGTCAACCTGAAGCCGGCGCAGCTCTTCCGCGATCTCGATGGCGTTGCGGCCAAGGCGGAAATAGGTCGGCGAGCGCTGCAGCATGGTGACGTGCGCGCAACTGTCCGCGATGTTCGGCACCAGCGTCGCCGCGGTCGCGCCCGAGCCGATCACAACCACGTTCTTGCCCGCGAGATCGATATCATCCGGCCAGGTCTGGGGATGGACGATGCGACCCTTGAAGCGGTCCATTCCCTTCCATTCCGGCGTATAGCCCTCCGAATGGCGGTAATAGCCCTGGCACATCCAGAGGAAGTTTGCGGTAAAGGTCTTTGCCTCGCCCGTATCGGTGGTCGTCGCCTCGATGGTCCAGAGATTCTGCTCGCTCGACCAGCTCGCGGAATTGATCTTGTGCTTGTAGCGGATGTGACGGGCGATATCGTTGTCGTCGATCACCTCTTTCATGTAGGAGAGAATCTCCTCGGCGGTCGCGATGGGCGGGCCGACCCAGGGCTTGAAGCTGTAGCCGAAGGTGTGGAGGTCGCTGTCCGAGCGGATGCCGGGATAGCGATGCGTGCTCCAGGTGCCGCCGAACGTCGCCTGCGTTTCGAGAATGACGTAGCTCGTACCCGGCAGCTGCTTTTCGATATGATAGGCGCTGCCGATGCCGGAGATGCCGGCGCCGACGATCAGCACGTCGAAATGTTCCGAGGCCTGCTTGGTGGTGGCGTGACTGCGAACAGCGACATTCATTGTTGCTTCTAAGCCTTGCTTGTTTTTGTGGCCGCCCTTGATCGGGCGACGCGTTTCCTCCGCGACGGGCATGGTCGCCCATCGCGCTTCCGCTTCAAAATGACATAGATCAAGTCGAGGTCAAATCACAGCGCCGCACCCCAGCTCCGCGCGGTCTGCAAAATCCAGTCGCGATAGAGCGTCAGCGGCGTCACGCCGGTCTATCCGCCGCAACCTGCGGCGCCGTTCGGCCCTGTCGACCAGCTGATGAGACCGACGAGCACGGGACCATTCGGCTTGTCCTCGAACACGGGGCCGCCGGAATCGCCGGTGCAGGCGCCAATTCCGTCGCGAACACCGTTGGTTACGGGATCGACCAGGCGAATCTGGAGCGTGCCGGGCTGGCCGGTCGTAACGAGGCCGGCAACGCGCGTCGTGCCGCCGCTCTTGCCGTCGCCCCGCACCGTGACGCCAATACCGGCGATCACGAAGCGGCTGCCGACCTGGATTGGAATCGCGGGCATGCCGACGGTCACCGTGGATTTTCCCTTGAGTGGAATATCCAGTTGCAGCAGCGCCACGTCGGCGGTGGCGCGATGCGCCTGCATCGCCTGCATGTTGAAATTCGGATGGATCGCGACGGTACGGACATTCAGCAATTGCGGCTGACCATCGGCGCTACGCTCGACGATCTTGTAGTCCGCGCCGGGCTGCACGCAGTGGGCCACCGTCAACACTACTTTTGGCGCGATCAGGCTGCCGGTGCAGAAATTGCCACGCGAGCCGACGATGGTAACGATGGCGCGCGCAATGCCGTCGGCTTGCGGCGTGCCGCCACCGACGATGGCGTGGGCGGGTGTGGCGAGCAGCAGCGCCGCTGTGATGAACGTGGCAAGCTTCTTCATGGGAACACGCTTTGGCGTCAGCATCCGGTGAGGAGGGGGACAGCTTCGGACTGGCTCTTGCCGATAACGCATGCTAGCCCTCTTGGAAAGGAATTGACGAGGGCAGGACATTGGCGATCGAGGCTGTGGTCTTTGATTTTGGCGGCGTGCTGACGAGCTCACCATTCGAGGCGTTCACGCGGTTCGAGACCGAACGTGGCCTGCCCGCCGACATCATCCGGCGCACGAACGCAGCCAATCACCAGGAGAACGCCTGGGCCAGGTTCGAGCGGGCCGAGGTCGATATCGAAACCTTCGATCACTTGTTCGCCGAGGAGTCCCGCGCGCTTGGCGCAGAAGTGCGCGGACGCGACGTGCTGCCGCTGCTCCAGGGCGATCTGCGGCCGGAGATGGTCGAGGCGTTGAAGCGGATCAAGGCACAATTCAAGACCGGCTGCATCACCAACAATTTGCCGGCTAACGCAATCGGCAGCATGACCGGACGCTCACTTTGCATCGCCGAGGTGATGGTGCTGTTCGACCACGTCATCGAATCCGCCAAGATCGGCCTACGCAAGCCTGACCCGCGCATCTACCGGATGATGGTCGAGACGCTGAAGGTCGATCCGAACAATTGCGTCTATCTCGACGATCTCGGCGTGAATTTGAAGCCAGCGCGCGAAATGGGCATGACGACGATCAAGGTAACGAGTGGGGCGCAGGCGATCGCGGATCTCGAGAAGGCGACGGGGCTGAAGCTGAGATAGCGCGTCATACTCCGTCACTGCGAGCGCAGCGAAGCAATCCAGGCTGTCTCCGCGGAAAGATTCTGGATTGCTTCGCTACGCTCGCGATGACGGCGGTGGCGAGATATCGACCAACCAAATCTACTCGGCCGCAGCCGCGATCCGCTCCGGGAACGCTGCGGCCAGCGAGTCACGATCCGGCTTCAGCACACCGCGCTCGGTAATCAGGCCGGTGACAAGCCGCGCCGGGGTCACGTCGAAGGCGTAATTCGCGACCGGCGAGTTCTCCGGCACGATGCGTACCGTCTCCAGCCTTCCGTCTGCGGTGCGGCCGGTCATGTCGGTGACTTCAACGCCACTGCGCTGCTCGATCGGAATGTCACGGATGCCGTCATGGACGGCGAAGTCGATCGTCGGCGACGGCAGCGCGACGTAGAAGGGCACGCCATTGTCATGCGCGGCAAGCGCCTTGAGATAGGTGCCGATCTTGTTGCAGACGTCGCCATTGGCGGCGACGCGGTCGGTGCCGACGATGGCGAGATCGACCATACCGTGCTGCATCAGGTGTCCGCCGGTATTGTCCGGGATCACCGTGTGCGGCACGCCGTGATGGCCGAGCTCCCAGGCCGTGAGCGAGGCGCCCTGGTTGCGCGGCCGGGTCTCGTCGACCCAGACATGGACCTTGATGCCGCGCTCATGTGCAAGATAGATCGGCGCCGTCGCCGTGCCCCAATCGACGGTGGCGAGCCAGCCGGCGTTGCAATGGGTCAGCACGTTGACCACTTCGCCCGGCTTCTTCGCCGCGATCGCCTCGATCAACTTCAGACCGTTGTCGGCGATGCCACGGTTGATCTCGACGTCCTGCTCGACGATCTCGTCGGCGCGCGCATAGGCCGCTTCCGCCCGTTCCACCGGATCGATCGGCGCGAGCGCCGCGCGCATCTCGTCCAGGGCCCATTTCAGATTGATCGCGGTCGGCCGCGCCACGACGAGCGTGTCATAAGCGCGCTTCAGGCCCTCGTCCGAGGCATCCTCGCGCATGGCGAGCGCCATGCCGTAAGCGGCGGTGGCGCCGATCAGCGGCGCGCCGCGCACCAGCATGTCACGAATGGCAACTGCCGCGTCTTCACACGCCGTCAGCCTCGCAATGACGAATTCATGCGGCAGCCGGCGCTGGTCGATCGCACCGACCGACCAGCCGTCACGCTCGCGCCAGATGCTGCGGAAATGCTTGCCGTCGACCTTCATGGCATTCTGCCTTTCGTATCACGCCCGCAGCACGCGTCCTGCCACGGCGTCGAGCTTCTTCAGAAGCTCGGGATCGCGCGCCTCGGGCGCCGTGATCAGCGCGGTGTCGAGCGCGCGGTCCGAACCGATCGGGCACGACTCGTGCTCGCGCGGGAAATCCTTGGCTAGCCGCGCCACCAGCGCCTTCGCCTTGTCGGCGTTCGAGTTCAGCACGCGGATGATGTCCTGAACGGTGACGGCGTCATGATCGGGATGCCAGCAGTCGAAATCCGTCACCATTGCAACGGTGGCGTAACAAATCTCCGCCTCACGCGCGAGCTTCGCCTCGGGCATGTTGGTCATGCCGATCACGGAATAGCCGAGCGTCTTGTAGGTCATGCTTTCCGCGTAAGTGGAGAATTGCGGCCCTTCCATGCAGACATAGGTGCCGCCGCGCGCGATCGCGATGCCCTCGGCCTCAGCCGCCGCGGCAAGATGGATGCGCAGCCGCGGCGAGACCGGATGCGCCATCGACACATGCGCGACGCAGCCTCGGCCGAAGAACGAGCTCTCGCGCTTGTGGGTGCGGTCGACGAACTGGTCGACGAGAACGAAGGTGCCCGGCGGAAGTTCCTCTTTGAAGGAGCCGCAGGCCGACAGCGAGATCAAGTCCGTGACGCCGGCGCGCTTCAGCACGTCGATGTTGGCACGGTAGTTGATGTCGGAGGGGGAGAGCCGGTGACCCCTGTCATGCCGCGGCAGGAACACCACCGGCAGGCCGGCGATGGAGCCACGCCGCAGGGGCGCAGAGGGCTCGCCCCAAGGGCTCTTGATCACCTCTTCGCGAGCACCCTCGAGGCCCGGCAGGTCGTAGATGCCCGAGCCCCCGATGATACCCAATACCGCCCGCGTCATGCCTGCTCCACCCTGTCCACCAAATGTGACATGGTTAAGCTATGCCAGTTTTGCGGCGGATTTGGAACGGGGGTGGAGGGGTGACGGCGGTCGCGTGAGGAGCGCGGACGACGCCGTGGAAGGAGCCGTGCGCTCGACTTAAGCCGCCGTTGCCGGCTGCAGCTGGGTCGCGACCATCCGCTCCAGCGTCTCGACCGACTGGAAATTCTCCGGCGTGATCTCGGACTGCGGGATGGTGAAATCGAACTCCGCCTCGACGCCGAGCATCAGATTGACCATGTCCATCGAGGTCAGGCCGATATCGACGAGCTTCGCCTGTGGCGTGACGTCAGCGGTAAGCGAGTTCTGTTCGAGAATGCCCTTCACCAGCTTGATGATGCGGTTGCGCAAATCGGTATCGGAGGCCTGCATCGGCAAATTCCCATCTGTCTATCGGAGGCGGATCGGACTGCCGGCCACGATGGGCACGGTCTGCCGGTCCTGCAATGGGCGGCAGCAATACTTCGCGCTTCTTAGTAAACGATGACTCAGATTGTCCGAAATTCAGGCTTCTTCCGGAATCCTAACACGATGCTGGAAAATCGGGTGATGCAAACAACCGGACCTTAACTGTTCGTTCGGAATTGGGTTTTGTTTACCCTCTATTTCATCGACGAATTTGAATTAAATCCGTAGCCTCGTCTCACAAGCAAAGATGGCCGGAGGATCGCTTCAAGCGGCATCGCGAATGATGCCGGCGATCTCGAACGGCAAACCGGAGGCGGACGAGTATGAACGTGCGTGAAGCAGTCCTCACTGTCGACGAGATGCAGACCGGATTTCTCGAGCAGGGTCCCTCCCTGATCGAGCGTGCCGCGCGGACCGCCGCAGCGGCCGCAGCCGACGCAGACGGGGTCGATCGCGACGCCCGCTTCCCGCACAAGGCTTTCGACGTCGCACGCGAGCAAAAGCTGCTCGGCGTGATGGTTCCGGTCGAGTTCGGCGGCTTCGGCGCCTCGATCTATGACGTCACCGACATCTGCTACACGCTCGGGCGCGCCTGCGCTTCGACGGCGATGATCTACGCGATGCACCAGACCAAGGTCGCCTGCGTCGTCAGGCACGGCCATGGCATTCCCTGGATGGAGACCATGATGCGCCGGGTCGCCCGCGACCAGTGGCTGCTCGCCTCTTCCACTACCGAGGGCCAGAATGGCGGCAACATCCGCGCCAGCGCTGCCGCGGTCGACCATGCCGGCGACACCGTCTCGCTCGTGCGCGACGCCACCGTGATCTCCTATGGTGCCGAAGCCGACGGCCTCGTCACCATCGCCCGCCGCGCCACCGATGCCGCCGCCTCCGACCAGGTGCTGCTGGCGCTCGCCAAGGACGACTATTCGCTGAAGCGGACGCTCGGCTGGGAAACGCTCGGCATGCGCGGCACCTGCTCGACCGGGTTCGAACTGAGGGTCGACTGCCCCGCCGACCGCGTCTTTCCGGAATCCTATGACAAGATCCACGCCCAGACCATGACGCCGTTCGCGCATCTGTGCTGGTCGTCGGCCTGGGCCGGCATCGCCGCTGCGGCCGTGACCCGCGCGCAGGCTTTCATCCGTAAGGCTGCGCGCTCTTCCGGCGGCCAGATGCCCCCGGCCGCGGCGCATTTCACCGCCGCCAAGATGTCGCTGGCCAAGCTGCGCGCGCTGATTGCCGCCAACATCGACGCCTTCGCCAGCGCCGAGCATGACGAGCGGGCGCTCGGCTCGCTCGACTTCCAGTCCTCCATCACGCTGCTGAAGGTGCAGGCCTCCGAGCTCGCGGTCGAGACCGTGATGCATGCTATGCGCACCGCGGGCCTTTCCGGCTACCGCAACGACGGCGAGTTCACCATGGGCCGGCACCTCCGCGACGTGCTGTCGTCGCCGATCATGATCAACAACGACCGCATTCTGGCCAACGCCGCCACCTCGACGCTGATGAGCGGGGTGCCATCGAGTCTTCATGACTGACGTGCCTTCGCGACCAGACCAACAAGCACAATTTCGAGATAGCAGGACATCGACCCCATGAATATTGCCGTCCTCCCCAATTCGCCCGATACTGCGCCGCAAGTGATCGATCCGCTCGATCATCTCGCCGACAAGCTGTTCCACCGCATGGGCGCCGATGGCGTCTATGCCCGCACCGCGCTCTATGAGGGCGTCGTCGAGAAGCTCGCCGGGTTGATCACCAGCCATCGCGAAGCCGGTACCGAAGTGATGCGCTTCCCGCCGGTGATGAGCCGCGCGCAGCTGGAAAAATCCGGCTATCTCAAGAGCTTCCCGAACCTGCTCGGCTGCGTCTGCGGCCTGCATGGCACCGAGCGCGAGATCAACGCCGCGGTCAGCCGCTTCGATACCGGCGGCGACTGGACGACGTCACTGTCGCCCGCCGACCTCGTGCTGTCTCCGGCCGCCTGCTATCCCGTCTACCCGATCGCGGCGAGCCGTGGCCAATTGCCGAAGGGCGGCCTGCGCTTCGACGTCGCCGCCGACTGCTTCCGCCGTGAGCCGTCGAAACATCTCGACCGGCTGCAATCGTTCCGGATGCGCGAATATGTCTGCATCGGCACGCCCGACGACGTCGCCGATTTCCGCGAGCGCTGGATGGTGCGCGCGCAGGCCATCGCCCGCGACCTCGGCCTCACCTTCCGCGTCGACTATGCCAGCGATCCGTTCTTCGGCCGGGTCGGCCAGATGAAGGCGGTGAGCCAGAAGCAGCAACAGCTCAAGTTCGAGCTCCTCATTCCGCTGCGCTCGGAGGAACAGCCGACTGCCTGCATGAGCTTCAACTATCATCGCGAGCATTTCGGCACGACCTGGGGAATCCAGGACGCCAATGGCGAGCCGGCCCATACCGGCTGCGTTGCCTTCGGCATGGATCGCCTCGCCGTCGCCATGTTCCACACCCACGGCACCGATCTTTCAGCCTGGCCCGCCAAGGTACGGGACGTCCTGGGCCTGCAGCCGCATGTTGCGGCAGGCGCCCACGGCGAAGGCTGGCGCTAACGCAACTCACGAGGCCGACCATTTCTACGGGCAAGACGAGCGTGATCCATACCAAGGTTCGATGCCGCGAAATCACCGAGTCCGACGTCGACAAGGTCGCGGACTTGCTGACGCGCGGCTTCGTCGGCCGCTCACGCGAATACTGGATTCAGGGCCTGCGCCGGCAGGCCTTCCGACCCGTGCCGGACGGTTATCCGCGCTTTGGCTACATGCTCGACGACGACGGCACGCCGGTCGGCGTGCTGCTCTTGATCTATACCGCGCGAAAGATCGGCGAAGAGACCGCCATCCGGTGCAATTTGTCGAGCTGGTATGTCGACCCGGCCTATCGCAACTACGCCCCGCTGCTGACCAAGATCGCCCAGCGGCACAAGGACGTCACTTATTTCAACATCAGTCCGGCGCCATGGACCTGGCCGATCATCGAGACGCAGGGCTTTCGCGCCTATTGCCGCGGCATATTCTTCTCGGTCCCTGCGCTGGCGCGTGCGCCACGCTGGAGCGAGATCGAGGTCATCGCGCCGCATGCCAAGGAGATCGAGGGGCTTTCGGAAATGGAGACCGAGCTCCTGACGCGGCATGCGCGCTACAATTGCCTCAGCCTCGTCTGCCGCACGCCGAAGGGAACGTTCCCCTTCATCCTGCAACCGGTGCGGATGCGCCGCGGTTTCATCGCACCGCCGGCGATGAAGCTGATCTATTGCCGGAGTGCCGCCGAATATGCCGAATGCGCCGGCCGCATCGGCCGGTTGCTGCTGCGGCTCGGCAAGATTTCGGTGGCCGTCGATTCCAATGAGCCGATTCCCGGCCTCGTCGGCATTCATACCGAGCGGCGCGGCCGCAAATACTTCAAGGGCCCGCATCGGCCACAGCTCGGCGATCTCACGGACACGGAGCTCGTGTTGTACGGGCCGTAGAGGAACGCTCAGCCCATACGCCGGACACCTGATATGTTGCGCCCTCTCGGCCGACTCTCGCAGGGACCTCTGCAATGAGGACACGCTCTCCAGCGTCAGTCACCCTCCATAAACTACTGCGATTAAGGGAATTTTCCGGGCTCTTCGCTACCCTCGGTGGCCGGAATAGGTTGCGTTAAGTCTTTTGCCTGCCGAGGTCCCGCCGACCCCATGATGTCGACCCGCGACAACGAGCCTGGTGCACGCAGCGAGCAGGGCCCGGAGGCCCTGGTCGCGCTGAGCCAGCTTGCGCTCGACCACATGGAGCAGGGCGTCTGCGTCTATGATGCCGACAACCGGATCGTGCTGGTGAACCAGCGCTACCTCAGCCTGTTCGACATGTCGGCCGAGATCGTGCGGATCGGCACCAGCTATCGTGAGGTGCTTGCGCATAGCGCCTCGCGCGGCAACTTCCCGGCGGACGAGCTCGACGCGCTGTACTCGGCGCGGATTGACCAGATCTCCGCGGGCAAGCCGTTCCGCACCGAGCAGCGGCTTGCCAGCGGCCTCGTCATGGCACTCGCGCTCAAGCCGCTTCCCGGCGGCGGCTGGATGACGATCTGCGACGATGTCACTCGCCTCGCCCGACTCGAGGCGGAATTGCGCGTCCAGACCGAGCGCAGCCAGCACGCGCTCGCCAACATGTCGCACGGCCTCATCATGTATGACGCTGAAAGTCGCGTCGTCGTCTGCAACGATCGCGTCCTGCGGCTCTATAACCTCGATCCCGGAATCGTGAAGCCGGGGGCCTCGCATTCTGCGGTGATCGAGCACTGGATCTCGCGCGGCAATCTGCCAGGCACCTCACCCGATAAATTCCATGACGCCAGGCTGGAGGACGTACGCACGCGGCGGGCGAAAACGCTGCTGGTGATGCGCTATGACGGACGAATGGTGCAGGCCGTCTCCCGGTTCCTGCCCGACGGCGGCTGGGTGACGGTGCACGAAGACGTCACCGAGCGCCTGCAATACGAGGAGACGCTGCGGCAGCAGAATGTCATGCTCGACGCGGCGCTGGAGAACATGGCGCACGGGCTCGCCTTCTTCGACAGCGACATGCGCCTTCGCGTCTGCAACACCACCTACCGCAAGATCTACCTTCTGTCGCTGGACGAGACCAGGCCCGGCACACACCTCTCCGAGCTGATCGAGCGCTCGATGGGGAGCGGCGCATTCTCTTCCGAATGCACTCCGCAGCAGCTGGTGGAAGTCGCCAGGAGCAGGATCGAAAAGCGGGACGCCTCGCCGATCCGCCGGCACATGTCCAACGGCACCGTGATCTCGGTCCGCTATTGCGCGCTCCCCGAGGGCGGCTTCGTCGCCACCTATGAGGACATTACCGAGCGCGAGCGTGCGATCGAGCAGCTGCGCGAACAATATCGCCGCTTCGATGCCGCACTGAACAACATGAGCCAGGGCCTGTGCATGCTCGATGCGAGCCTGCGCGTGATCGTCTGCAATCGCCGTTATATCGAGATGTACGGACTGTCGCCGGAGATGGTGAAGCCCGGCGTCTCGATGCGGGAGATCATGGAGCACAGCTGCGAGCTCGGCAATCATCCGAGCACGACCGGCGCCAAGCTCTATGCCGACTATGTCGAGAGGCTGCGCGAGGGCGAGCACACGCTGCACCGCCATTTGAGCGACGGCCGCATCATCAAGCTCAATCACAAGCGGATGGAGCATGGCGGCTGGGTCGTCACCTACGAGGACGTCACCGAGCGTCACAAGGCCCAGGCCCGGGTGGCGCACATGGCGCGGCACGATTCGCTCACCGACCTGCCCAACCGCACGCTGTTTCACGAGAAGATGGGCGAGGGACTGAACCAGGTTGCGATCGCCGGCGGCGCCATGGCCGTGCTGTGCTTCGACCTGGACAATTTCAAGACCGTCAACGACCGCCTCGGCCACGCCGCAGGCGATCGCCTGCTGCGCTGGGTCGCGGCGCGCCTCAAGGAGAATGTCGGCGAACACGACACCGTCGCGCGGCTCGGCGGTGACGAATTCGCCGTGCTCCAGCGTGGGCCGCAACCGCAATCGGCTGAGGAGCTCGCCCATCGCCTGGTCGACATCATCGGTCATCCCCCGCCGCTGGAAAGCCAGCCGATCCATGTCGGCGTCTCCGTCGGCATCGCGATTGCACCCGACCACGGGCTCGATGCCGACGAGTTGATGAAATGCGCCGATCTCGCGCTGTACCAAGCCAAGGCCAAGGGGCGCGGAGCCTATCAGCTGTTCGAGCCCGAGATGGAGGAAGAGGCGCGCAGCCGGCACGCACTGGAGCAGGATCTGGCCGGCGCGCTCGAAGGACATGAATTCCACCTGGTGTTCCAACCGCAGATGCGGCTCGATTCCTCCGAGCTCACCGGCTTCGAGGCACTGCTGCGCTGGAAGCATCCCTCGCGCGGCTTCGTCTCTCCGGCCGAGTTCATCCCGCTCGCGGAGGAGAACGGGCTGATCGTTCCGATCGGCGAATGGGTGCTGCGCACGGCCTGCGCGGCCGCCGCGGCCTGGCCCGGCGTCACCGTCGCGGTGAACCTGTCTCCGGTGCAGTTCCGCTCCCGCGGGCTGGTGGCGATGGTCGCGAGCGCACTTGCGGAAGCCGGCCTGCCGCCGCAGCGGCTCGAGCTCGAGGTCACGGAGACGGCGCTGCTCGACGACAGCGAGGCGACGATCGACATCCTGCATCAGCTCCGCGCCCTCGGCGTGCGCGTCAGTCTCGACGATTTCGGGGTCGGCTATTCCTCGCTGAGCTACTTGCGCAAGTTTCCGTTCGATCGCATCAAGATCGATCGGTCCTTCGTTGGCACGCTCGGCGAAAGCCCGGAGAGCGTCGCCATCGTCAGAACGATCGCAAGCCTCGGCTCCGTGCTCGGCGTCGAGACCACGGCCGAGGGGGTGGAGACCGAGGAGCAACTCGATTTCGTCCGCGAATGCGGCTGCACCGCCGTTCAAGGATATTATTTCGGCAAGCCGTGCCTCGCATCGGAGGTGGGCCGCACCATCGAGACGCTGAACATGGTGCGGCGCGTGGCCTGACGGCTTAGGCGCGTCAAATTCCGTCCCTCGGCACGCGGCCAAACGACGAATTGTCGCATGTAGCGGCTTTGCCGGTGTTACCCGGCCGACCGCCGCACGCGGTCCGCGCAATGCGCTTTTCTTCTCACTCGATTTCAGAAACAATCATCTCACAAGAACGAGAGACGGCGGTCCCAAAGAGGCCGCCGCGAGGGAGGCGTTTCGATGTCGGGATACGGGTTGAAGACGATCGCATTTGCCGCGCTGCACGCCGTCATGGGCGCATTGCTCACCACTGCCGTCAGTGCGCAGGACTACCCAACCAAGCCGATCACGCTGATCGTGCCTTGGCCGGCCGGCGGATCGACCGACATCTCGATGCGAGCGATCGCCGACAGCGCCTCGAAGGTGCTAGGGCAACCGATCGTGATCGACAACAAAGCCGGCGGCGGCGGCACGGTCGGACCGGCGACGATGGCCGCGGCGGCGAAGCCGGACGGCTATACCATCTCGCAGATCCCGATCACGGTGTTCCGCCTCCCCCTGATGCAGGAGGTGTCGTGGGATCCGGCGAAGGATTTCACCTATATCGTCCATCTCACCGGCTACACCTTCGGTGTGACGACCAGCGCGGAGTCGCAGTTCAAGAGCTGGAAGGACGTGGTGGAGTTTGCAAAGGCGAACCCGGGCAAGGTGACCTACGCCACGCCGGGCGCCGGCACGTCGCTGCATATCGGCATGGAGCAGATCGCCGCGCTGTCCGGCATCAAGCTGACGCAAGTCCCTTTCAAGGGCGGCGCGGAAACCAACGCCGCAGTGCTGGGACAGCACACCATGCTTCAGGCTGATTCCACGGGATGGCGGCCGCTGGTCGACGCCGGCAAGCTGCGGCTCCTGATGGTGTGGACCGGCTCACGCTCGCCGAACTATCCTGATGTGCCGACACTGAAGGAGCTGGGCTATCCCATGGTCTATGATTCCCCGTTCGGCATCGCAGGTCCGAAAGGCATGGATCCCAAGATCGTCGCCAAGCTGCACGATGCGTTCAGGAGGGCGATCGAGGATCCGGCGGTCGTGGCAACGCTCGCCAAATACGACATGGTCCCGAACTACAAGAACACCGACGACTACAAGAAGTTCGTCGCCGAGGTCACGGAGTCCGAGCGCAAGGTGATCGAGACGCTCGGGCTCGCGAAGAAGTAGAGCTAAGCCACCTGCGTACCCCCGGACGCGGTGCAGCGCTTCTTCAGCGGTGCACCGCAAAGCCGGGACCCAGCTTTTCGTCCACGCTCATGGGCCCCGGCTCTGCAGCGCACCCCTTTGCGCTGCGCTGCGTCCGGGACACGAGAGGATCGCGATGAACGACCCAACCAACGTCAAGCTCCGCCTCAGCAACTCCGAACTCTGGGGCGGGCTGATCGGGCTCGCACTCGGCGGCTTCGTGATCTGGTCGGGCTTGAGGCTCAAGCTCGGCACCATCAACGATCCCGGCTCCGGCTACGTGCTGTTCTACACGGGCATCCTGATGTGCGTGTTCGCAGCCGCCATCGTCGTCTCGGCGATCACCGAGGGCGGGCCGACGCTGGCCGCGCGCTGGGAGAATGTGCGCTGGAGCAAGCCGCTTCTCCTCATCGCCTGCCTCACCGCATTCTCCTTCGCGCTGGAGCCGCTGGGATTTCTGCTGTCGTCGATCCCGGTGATGCTGCTGCTGTTGCGGCTGATCGATCCAGTGCGCTGGGCTCTGGCGATTCCAATCGCCGTGCTGGTGCCATCAGGCATGTGGTGGGTGCTCAAGCGGCTGCTGTTGATCCAATTGCCCTCGGGCCTGTTCGGGATCGGTTGACCCTATGGATACGCTCGTCAATGTGGCACATGGATTCGGCGTCGCGCTGCTGCCGGTCAACCTGCTCTACTGCTTCATCGGCGTCTTCATCGGCACGCTGGTCGGCGTGCTGCCGGGCATCGGCCCGATCTCGGCGATGTCGCTGCTGCTGCCCGTGACGCTGTCGGGAACGCCGGAATCCGGCATCATCATGATGGCCGGCATCTATTACGGTTCGATGTATGGCGGCTCGACCACCTCGATCCTGGTCAACATCCCCGGCGAGGCCGCCTCCGTCGTCACCTGCATCGACGGCCACCAGATGGCGAAACAGGGCCGCGCGGGACCGGCACTCGGCATCTCCGCTTTCGGCTCGTTCGTCGCCGGCACCTTCGCGCTGGTCGCCCTGATGCTGGTGGCCCCGAAGCTTGCCAGCATCGCCATCGCCTTCGGCCCGGCCGAATATTTCAGCCTGATGGTGCTCGGCCTCGTCGTGCTCACCTTTCTCACCCAGGGTTCGATGCCGAAGGCGCTGCTGATGGCGTGCATCGGCGTCGTGCTCGGGCTGATAGGGCTCGACAGCATCACCGCGCAGCCGCGGCTGACCTTCGGCCGCATGGAGCTGATCGACGGCGTCGGCCTCGTGCCCGTCGTGATGGGCCTGTTCGGCATCGCCGAAGTTCTTCTCAACACCGAGCAGGCCATCAAGCGAGACATCATCAACACCAAGATCACCCGCCTCCTGCCCAACAAAGAGGATTGGAAGGTGAGCGCAGGCCCGGTCGGCCGCGGCACGATCCTCGGCTTTTTCCTCGGCATCCTGCCGGGTGGCGGCGCAGTGGTGGCCTCATTTGCATCCTACGCGCTGGAGAAGCGGCTGTCGAAGACGCCCGAGCGTTTCGGCCATGGCGCGATCGAAGGCGTTGCGGGGCCGGAGTCGGCGAACAACGCCGCGGCGGGCGGCGCGTTCATTCCGCTGATGACGCTCGGCATCCCGCCGAACGTGGTGATGGCGCTGCTGCTCGGGGCCTTCGTCATTCACGGGCTACAGCCGGGACCGCTGCTGATCACGCAAAACCCCGGCCTGTTCTGGGGCATCGTCGCCAGCATGTATATCGGCAACGTCATGCTGCTGATCCTGAATCTGCCGATGATCGGCATGTGGGTGCAGTTGCTCAAGCTGCCCTACAACATCCTGTTCCCCTTGATCATCCTGTTCACGATCCTGGGCGTCTACTGCTCGAGCAACAACGTGTTCGACGTCTATGTGATGATCGCGTTCGGGATCATCGGCTATTTCATGCGCAAGCTCGGCTACGAGCCCGCACCGCTGGTGCTGGCCTTCGTGCTGGGACCGATGATGGAGAACAATCTGCGCAAGTCGCTGATCCTGTCGCAGGGCGATCTCTGGACCTTCGTGCAGCGCCCGATCTCGGGCGCGTGTCTCGTGCTCGCGCTGGTGCTGCTGATCGCTCCGCTGCTGCCGTCACTGCGCAAGAAGCGCGAGCTGGTGGCGCTGGATGAGGGGGCCTGAAGTTTTCGCAAGGTAGGCAAAGCGAAGCGTGCCCACCCTTGGCGCCGCATTGTTGGAGAGCTGGTGGGCACGGCGCAAGTGCGCCGCCTTTGCCCACCCCACGGCACCTCAACCCGCCGCAGGGAGCGCGTTCTCCGACGCCACACCCCACGGCCGCTCGGACGAGGCAAGCCCGATCAGGCGGCCCTGGATGTAGTCGCAGCCCCAGTCGCCCAGCATGCTTGCGGCCTCTTCGTCCTGCACCCATTCGGCGACGGTCTTGATGTCGAGGCGCCGGGCGAGGTCGATCAGGGTCTGCACGAAGGCGCGGTCGTCGGCGGAATGGGTGATGTTCTGCACGAAGGCGCCGTCGATCTTCACGATATCCACGCCGAGCTTGCGCAAATTGCGGAACGAGGTGTAGCCGGCGCCGAAATCGTCGATGGCGATGCGGCTGCCAAAATGCTTGAGGCGGCTGACGAAAGCGCGAACGTCGTCGATGTCCTGGATTGCGACCGTCTCGGTGATCTCGACGATCAGCCGCTCGGCAACACCGGGATGCGCCTGCATCAGCGATTCGATCCCCGCCCACCAATCCGGATCCATGGTGGTATCCGGCGAGATGTTGAGGCTGAGACAAACGTCGGGCGCGGCCGCAAGCTCGGCGACCACGAGCTCGAGCACGCGGTGATCGACAAGGCGGATCAGGCCGAGCCGCTCGGCGACCGGCACGATGTCCGGCGCAAGCAGCACCTGGCCATCGCCCTGGTCCATCCGTACCAGGCATTCGTGGAATGCGCGTTCGCGCGAGGCGGCCGAGACCACGGGCTCATAGGCGAGCCTGATGCGGCGTTCGTTGAGCGCGGTGACGATCTCGTCGGTAACGCGGATGTTGACGCGGCGCTGTGCGTCGCGCGCCGGATCCGGACGCCACGCCGCGAACGATCCTGCGCGACGGCGCTTGGCGGCATCCAGCGTTTCATGGGCGCGGTTGACGGCCTCGTCGGTATTGCGGGCATAGCGCGGCAGGCTGACCGCGCCGATCGAGGCGGTGACCGAGACCGGGCCGGATTTCGTCGGCACCACCTCGTCGCGGATGCCGGCGAGGAAGCGCTCCGCGGCGACGTTCATGTCGTCGACGGTGCAGTTCTTCAGGATCAGGCCGAACTTGTTGCCGGAGAAGCGCCCGAGCACGTCGCCGCCGCGCAGGCGCGAGCGAATGCGCTTGGCAATGTCGAGGATCACGGCATCGGCAACGTCGAAGCCGAAGGCATCGTTGACGCGGGCGAGATGATCGATGCCGACCAGCATGAAGGCCGCGGTCGAGCGGAAGCGGGTGGTCTCCTCAATTGTCTCGGCGAGCGCCGCGATCAGATGCGAGCGGTTGAGCTCGCCGGTCAGCGGGTCGAGACGCGCCAGCCTCGTCAGCTCCTCGTCGCGGGCGTGACGTTCATTGTTGATGCGGACGGAGCCGATCGCGCGCACGGGACGGCCGTCGGGACCAGCGAACCAGCGGCCGGTCTCCTCGATCCAGATGACGGGATCGCCGGCGCTCATGCGCACGCCATACTCGACGCGATAGGGCGTGCCATCGGCCCCATGCACGGCGGAGGTTTGCGCCAGAGCTGCGGTCCGCAGCGTTTGCGCGGGCCCGATCAGCTTGGCGAATTCGGCGCCGGTCGCGAGCCGCTCGGCGGGGATGCCGGGAAAGATGGCGGCGACCTGCTCACCCCAGACGATGGCATCGCTTGTGATGTCCCAGGCGAACACCGCCTGACCGAGCACGGCCAGGATGTCGGAGGCTTGCGGCAATGCAGGAGTCAAAATCGCCTCGTTTTGGGACAGTGGAGAAGTCCTGAACCGGCCCAGAATAGAACCAGATTCGTCCCCGACCCTAAGCAAAGTTGATAAACAATTTGGAAACCACGTTTCCGAAGCGCCGGGAACCAAACCGGCCCGGTCGGCATAGGCCTTGCGAGTACAGGACTCGCACCGGCACCCGCGTCCCGAAACGCGACAAGCTTGCCGGATCGACGGTGATTGCGATGTTGAGTACGGATCGATTGGACACGGCGGACAACGGCACAGGCACGGCCCTGGTGCCGCTGATGCCGACGTTGCAGTGGGTTCACAAGGCGCCGCTGCCGCGTCCCGATCCGAGTTTCGTTACTCAGCTCATCGCCAATGCGGAATATCTGCCCCAGACCAGCCGGCTCCGCCGCGCCTCTTCCGAGGATGCGCGGACGGCCTATGGCAGCAAGCAGCCACTGGGAAGCGTCGCCGCGCGAACGCGGCAGGTGGCTTGATCAGCGCGGCGGTGTATCCGGCGAGGACGGCGTGCCGTTGCCCGGCTGAAGATGCGGCCAGGGAATTTCCGGCGAGGGGGCGCCCTGCACCGGCTTTGGCGCAGGATGATCCATCAGCACGGATTCGGCGACGGATTGCGCCGAGGGGGCGGGCGGCGCGGGCTGCGGCGCAATCACCGGCTCGAACTTGGAGGCGGCCTCCGCATCATCCGCCGGTGCTTCGGCCTTGCGCTTGGCCTTGCGTGGTGCCGGCACCGTGGTCTCGGCGACATAGGTGACGCGGCGGCGCGTGCGCTGGGCAATGCCGCCGAGGAAGTCGGCCATCGCCAGCAGCACCAGCAGGAAAAAGGTGGAGTTGCCGAATTTCGGCCACATCACGAATTCGGCTGCGGCCGCGCCGAAGATGATCAGCGACAGCAAATGATCCATCAGGAATTTCGAGCCCGGTCGCGCGCCCTTGACCACCTCGAGCAGCAGCAGCACCACGCCGAGCGCGAGCAGGAGATCGGCAAGCGTGACCGGCCAGCTCTCGCCCGTGATCATCGGCACCTTGAACAGCACATCCGAGAAGGACACGCTGGGCATCAGGAAGGCGATGATGTTGTAGACCGCGAGCGGAATCAGGAGCAGCGGGAAACCGACCATCGGCGAGATGCCTTCTCGATCAAGATATCCGGACAGAACAATGCAGCGGCGAAGCATTTGCTCCGCCGCCGTCACCGTATCTCATGGGTTGGCCGAAACCAGGCGGGTCCAATCTCTCGCCTGAGGAAAGGTCCTGGCTTCAGGACTCTTTCTTCTTCAGGACCTGGCGGCCCTTGTACATGCCGGTCTTGAGGTCGAGATGGTGCGGACGACGGAGCTCACCGGAGTCCTTGTCTTCCACATAGGTCGGCTTCTTGATGGCGTCTGCCGAGCGGCGCATGCCACGGCGCGACGGCGAGGTTTTTCTTCTCGGAACGGCCATTTCAATATCCTCTAGGGATTGGTGTCATCAGGGCATCGTCCGCGAAGGGACGGCTCAGCACCCGCAATACGAGGCGAGCTGAATGCCGATCAAGGCCGCGCTTATAGAGGAAGGCTGGCCGTAAAGCTAGGCTCTTGGGCTGGAAAATACGCCCGGAACGGTCCCAAAATCAGCGATTTTCGCGCCAACAGGTCGCCAGCGAGCTCGCCTGCCCTCGCGCCATATAGGTGGCCGCCAGTCGCCGCACGCCTGGACCGGGAATCCGGGCGCTGCGTTTGACCGGATTCGGCAGGATCGACGCCAGAAGTGCGGCCTCCCGGGGGGAGAGGTCTTCGGCCGATTTGCCGAAGGCATAGGCGCTGGCCGCCTCCACCCCAAACTGCCCCTGCGGGCCGAGCTCGGCGATGTTGAGGTAAATCTCGAGAATCCGCGGCTTGGGCAGGACGAGATCGATCCACAGGGCCAGCGGGAATTCGAGCCCCTTGCGGATGAAATCGCGCCCCTGCCACAGGAACAGGTTTTTCGCCACCTGTTGGGTGATGGTGGAGGCGCCCCGGAAGGCGGTGCCGTCCTCCCTCGCGTCGTCGATCGCCTCGCGCAGCGCGCCCCAATCGATGCCGTGATGCTTGCAGAAATGGGCGTCCTCGGCCGCCACCACCGCGCGCGGCAGATACGGCGACATATCAGCCAGATCGATCCACTGCCGCTGCATCGGCGCGCCCCGCAGGCTGCGCCAGGCCATCAGCGTCGAAACAGGGTGGCCGGCGCGGTAAAACGGCGCGATCACATAAGGCGCGAGAACCACGACCGCGATCGCTACCAGCAGGATTTTGACGATGCGCAAATCGACCTTTCCGGTGCAAACCGAACCGCGGCCACGGGCTGGACCATTAAGTCTGTGATAATCTGGGCCTTTTCCAGCACTTTTTAGGCCTTCCAAACGATTGACTGGGGCAGGCGCATAAAGGATTGTCCGGCCGAATTTTAGTTCTGGAGCCCTTCTTGATGACCGGCACGTCCCCGTCCGATTTCGCCAAGCGTCTGGACAAGACCGCTGATGACACCGAGGCCTTGCTCGCTCGCCTGCTGTCGGACGACATCCTGCACGACGAGATCGCCCGGCCCAAGCGACTGATGGACGCAATGCGCTACTCGAGCCTCAATGGCGGCAAGCGCCTGCGGCCATTCCTGGTGGTCGAGAGCGCGGCCGTGTTCGGCGTGCCGCGCGAGGCGGCCCTGCTCGCCGGCGCGGCGCTCGAATGCATCCACTGCTATTCGCTGATCCATGACGATCTGCCGGCGATGGACAATTCGGACCTCCGTCGCGGCCGACCCACCCTGCACAAGAAGACCGATGACGCCACCGCGATCCTCGCCGGCGACGGCCTCCTGACGCTCGCCTTCGACATCATCACGCGCGACGAGGTCCATCGCGATGCCAATGTGCGGCTGTTGCTGACGCGCGCGCTGGCGCGCTGCGCCGGCATCGGCGGCATGGTCGGCGGCCAGATCCTCGATCTCGCTGGCGAAGGCCGCTTTGGCGGCAACGAGCCGATCGATGTGGCCCGCGTTCAGCAGATGAAGACCGGTGCGCTCCTGCGCTACGGCTGCATCGCCGGCGCGATCCTCGGCCAAGCCTCGCAGAAAGAATATCAGGCGCTCGACGATTACGGCCGCGCGCTCGGGGAAGCCTTCCAGATCGCCGACGATCTGCTCGACGTGGAAGGCGATGCGGCCGCACTCGGCAAGCCCTCGGGCCAGGACGCGGCGCTCGGCAAGACCACCTTCGTCACCCAGCTCGGCATCGAAGGTGCCAAGCAGCGCGTGCGCGATCTGCTCGCGCGCGCCGACAGCGCCGTGTCGATCTTCGGCGACCGCGCCGCCGTGTTGCAGGCCGCGGCGCGCTTCGTCGCCGAACGGAAGAATTGACGTTGCGCGCGATCTCCACCTCTCCCCGCTTGCGGCCGCTTGCGGGGAGAGGTCGATCTTCAAGCGCAGCTTGAACATCGGGCGAGGGAGCAGACTGCCGTCGCGGCAACCGTGAGAGAGCCGTCACCGTCATGGCCACTGACAAGGAAGATCCCGTCCTCGTCCGCTTCGGCAAGATGTCGCGGCCGATGCGGCTCATCTATGCGCGGCCGCGGACCTTCACCGCGCTCGCGGCCGGCATTCTGGTCTGCCTGCTGCTGCCGGGGTCATACCGACTGGTGACACGGCTCCTATTCGGCTGGGATGCGCTGATCACTGTCTATCTCGTGCTGGTCTATGCGATGATGCTGTGCAATGACCATCAGCACATCCGCCGCGCCGCCGCGATGCAGGACGACGGCCGCTTCGTGATCCTGCTGGTGACGGCGACCGGCGCCTTCGCCAGCATCGCGGCGATCGTCTCCGAGCTCGGCACGCCGCATCGCGGCGTTCTCGAGCTGACGATCGCGATCACCACCATCGCGCTGTCGTGGGCGGCCGTGCACACGATCTTCGCACTGCATTACGCGCATGATTATTATCGGCACGGTACGGCAGGTGGCCTTCAGTTTCCGAGCGGCGACAAGGAGGACCACGCCGACTACTGGGATTTCGTCTATTTCTCCTTCGTGATCGGCATGACCGCGCAGGTCTCCGACGTCGGCATCACCGACAAGACGATCCGCCGCACGGCCACAGCGCACGGGATCGTGTCGTTCATCTACAATACGGCGCTGTTGGCCCTGACGGTGAACATCGCGGCGAGCGCGATTGCGAGCTGACGTCCTCTCAGCCACCAGGAACGACGATCTCGATCAGCACGGCCTTCAACGGCACACTTCTGCATTCGCATCGTTGCCGGGGCCACCGCCACCGCGATATTCCAGATGGCAACCGCGGCTGACGGGGCGACAGCCCGCGCTATTGCAGAAGACCTGCCCGCCACCGGCGGCGCGGCCTGCACCAGCGGCAGCAGCGATGCCAGCAGCGGCACCATAACCGCCCGCAGCTCCAGCAGCCGCACCTCCGGCCTGACGACGCTGTCGTGCAGGACGTCCATCGCCGTCGTCGCGCTTGGCCGTCGCAGGCTTGGCCGGCTTGGCTGCACGCTGCTTCTCGCACTCATTGTCGTCGTTGACCACATAGCCTTCGCGGCAGACGATTTTCGTGCATTTGTCGCCATCGGCCTTGAAGCCGTGCTCGCAGACCAGCGGACAGACGCGCGACGGTCTTGACTTGACTGCATCGAGCGCGTCGGTGCTTGCCACCTTCACGTCGAGCTTGGTGCCGGCATAGCGGTTGAACTGTGACAGCGATCGCTGCGAGGACGCATTCCAATTGCCGTCGACCTGCCCGGAGAAACACCCGACGCGACCGAGCTCGGTCTGCACCAAGCGGTTGAGATCGGCCGGCGCGGTCGCCGGGGTCAGCGAGGCGACGCTGGTGCCGACCGGGCTCGCCGTGCCGGTAGGCGGGGTGCTCGGCACGGCGGCGGCGAGATCGACGCGCTGCTGCTCGGCGGCGGCGGCCTGCTGTTGCGCCTGTTCCTTGGCCCTCTGCGCTGCAAGCTGCACTTGTTCGGCGGCCTTGGCGTCGGCCGCAGCCTTGGCCAACGCGTCCTTCTGCGCGCCGAGCACAGCGAGACGATCGCGTTCGGCCTCGGCCTGCTTCGCCAATTCGATCGCCGCCGCATGGGCCTGCTCGGCCTGGATCTTGTCGATCTGGAGCTTGGCGAGGTTCGCATAGAAGCCGTCGGGGTGCTGGGCGACGAAGGCTTCCAAGGCCGCCCTGTTGCCGACCTGGAGCGCGAGCTCGTAGTCGCGGCGGACATCAGCCTGGGGATTCGCCACAGGCGATGCCGGCGCTACGGCTGTCACCTTGACCGGTACCAGCGGCACGTCCTCGCCGCCGAGCGAACCGTAGACGAACGGCTCCTGCTTGTTGCCGGTCGATTTGAGCACGTCGTCACGCACGAAGCCGAAGGCGCGGCGGACGTCGAGGCCCGGCGTCGTCAGATGCTTCGACAGTGCGATCGTGAACGGGCTGTTGGCACCGTTGCCGTCCTGCGCCGTGAAACCGGCCTTGGCCGAATAGGCAATCAGCGTGTTGGAGTTGGTCGGCTCGATCCGGGCGAGGCCACGGCCGATGCCGCGCGAGGCAATCGTGCGCTTCATCTGCTTGCCGAACGGATTGTCGCGGCAGGCATCCAGGATCACCAGACGAAGCTGCTTTGCAGGCTCGACCGCGACCAGGACACGGTCGAGCGAGAGCGCTTCGTCGTAGACGTCGGTGTCGCGCTCGAGCTTGGCATCCACCGGGATCAGATAGTTCGAGCCCTCGACCTCGATGCCGTGGCCAGCGTAATAGACCACGGCGATATCGGCATCGCGGGTCGCGTCGGCGAAGTCGCGCAGCACGCGCCGCGTGTCCAGCGCCGACAGATCGTGCCAGGATTCGACGACGTCGAAGCCGGCCTCCTTCAGCGTCTTCGCCATCACCGCCCCATCATTGACGGGATTGGCGAGCGAGGGCGCGTGCTGATAGGCCGAGTTGGCGAGCACCAGCGCGACGCGTTTTCCGGCGAAAGCGGGCCCGGCGCCGAACAGGAGGCCGAGGACGACGAAAAGCGGACAAAGTCTGAGCAAACTGCGCATGACACGACTTCCGATGGTTCCGGGCCGTTCGGGCCCTTTGGGGCCGCTTTAGCAACATCCATCGCCCGCGCTTGTGATGGAGGTCACGAAGGGGACGCCGACGACAGGCCGGATGAGCCCAATATGTTTGTCGCGCCAGCGCTGTCGCGGTTCGCCGCCGAATGGTCGCGCGGACCGGTTCCGTCAGACAACCCCGATGTGCTCCCGATATTGCGGCAGATTGTCCGTAATCTCGTGCCAGGGCGCCTTCGATCCCACAAAAATATGGGCGCTCGGCCGGATCGAGGGGGCATCGACCAGGGTTCCCATGGCGACATGGACCCATTGTCCTTCCCGTACCCGGGAATAGAGCAGTGAGCCGCAGCGGGCACAATGGGCGTCATGGGTGGTATCGTCGCCGAAAATCATCCGCCGGTCCCAGCCGCGGACGATGCGGAGCTTGTCGTGCGCGATGCCGGCGAACGGCTTGAACGCGGCGCCGGTGGTGCGACGGCAGTTCGAGCAGTGGCAGTTCATCGCATAGGAGAACGCGTCCGCCACCTCGAAGCGCACGGCGCGGCAATAGCATTCGCCGGCGAGGATACGAGCATTCGAATTCTCTGATCCGATCATTCCAGCGTCCTTGCGCAATTGGCGAGAGACACCCATAGCGCATTTTGATGTCTACGACTAAGTTCGCCCCAAGCCATCATGCAGAGGAATGAGCCATGAGCCAGGACCGGTCGAGCGTCGAATCCGTCGTGCAATCCTACTTTGACGGACTCTATGAGGGAGACGCCGAAAAGCTCGGCGCCATCTTCCATCCCTCCGCCGATCTGCGCTGGGTCGAGAAGGGCGAGCTCCAGGTTCTGACAGTGCCCGACTGGCTCGACCGCGTGCGCAAGCGCGCCTCGGCCAAAGCCGAAGGCAAGCCGCGCGAGGACTTTATCGTCACCATCGACCGTTCGGACGAAAAGACCGCCTTCATCAAGGTGCGCTGCCAGCTGCCGCCGCGCTACTTCACCGACTATCTGGTGGCGATGAAGCTCGCCGACGGCTGGCAGATCGTGTCGAAATCGTATCGCTACGACCTGAGGGAGTGAGGGGTCTCTCGGCGCTTCGCTGCCTGAAATCTGGCGCACTCGTTCTCGATTCTCCGTCATTGCAATGACGGTTCGATGAACCGTGCGCTCAATCCCACCCCCGCCCCAGCTCCACTGCCTGAAAGCCTCCCATGCCTCTCGACCGCCGTTCCCTGCTCGTCTCACTCTGCTGCATGGCCGCTTCTCCCGCGCTTGCCGCGGAGGCGCCGCCAGAGCTCGAAACCTATGAACGTGAAAGCGGCGGGCGTGTTGGGCTCTATGCGGAAAATCTGGTGAACGGCAAAAAGCTTGCCTGGCGCGCCGACGAGCGGTTCGTGATGTGCTCGACATTCAAGGCTTCGCTGGCGGCCTGCGTGCTGGGGCGGGTCGATCGCGGCGAGGAGCAACTCGCGGCCATGATCCCTTACGGTCAGGCGGATCTGCTGGAATACGCACCGGTGGCGAGGGAAAACCTCGCAGCCGGCAAGATGTCGGTCGGCGAGATGTGCAAGGCCATCGTCGAGCTCAGCGACAACACCTGCGCCAATCTGCTGCTGGCGCGGATCGGCGGCCCCGCCGCGCTGACTGGATTCTGGCGGTCGCTCGGCGACACCACCTCGCGGCTCGACCACGACGAGCCCGAGCTCAACCGCTCTCCGCCCGGCAATCCCCAGGACACCACGACGCCGGCGGCGATGGCGAACAATCTGCGCCGGCTGGTGCTGGGCGAAGCCTTGTCGGCGCAATCCCGCGTTCAGCTCACCGAATGGATGGTGAACTGCAAGACCGGCGCGAACCGGCTGCGCGGCGGCCTGCCCGCAGGCTGGAAGATCGGCGACAAGACCGGCTACAATGGCAAGGACGCAGCTGGCGACATCGCCGTGGCCTGGCCGAAGCCCGACACGCCGGTCCTGATCACGGCCTACGTCCAGGGCGGCACGCCGACCCCGGCGAAGATCGCCGGCGTGTTTGCGCAAATCGGCAGGATGGTGACCGACCGGCTGGCGTCAGCCGCGCATTGACGGTACGGCCGCTTCCGGGTCAAGACAGACCATCATGGAAGCGAAGTTTCAGACTTTTCTCATCTTGCTCGCCGTGCTGGCAGGCACCGCACTTGCCGCGCGCCGCATCAACATCGCGCCTGCCATTCTGCTGATGCTGTCCGGCGTCGGCCTCGCCTTCGTGCCGGGCATGCCCACGGTGGAATTGCCACCAGAGCTCGTGCTCCTCATGGTGCTGCCGCCGCTGATCTACTCGGCGAGCGTCGCCATGAGCTGGCGCGAGTTCAAGAACAATCTGCGTCCGATCGTGCTGCTCGCGGTCGGCGCGGTGATCTTCACCACCGCGATGGTGGCGGCCGCCACGCATTATGTGATCGGCCTGCCCTGGCCCATCGGGTTCCTGCTCGGAGCCATCGTTGCGCCACCCGACGTGGTGGCGCCGCTCGCGATCGCGCGCCGGCTCAACATGCCACGCCGGCTCCTGGTCATCCTGGAGGGTGAAGGACTGGCCAATGACGCCACTGCGCTGATCCTCTACCGCTTCGCGCTCGCGGCGATCATGGTCGGGAATTTCTCACTGCCGCTCGCGGCCGGCGAGTTCCTCCTGATCGTCGCGAGCGAGATCGCCTTCGGTATCGGCGTCGGCTGGCTCTCCTTGCGATTCCGCAAATGGTCCGGGGATCCGCAGGTCGAGCTGACGCTGTCGCTGATCACACCCTACGTCTCCTACTGGCTGCCCGAGCACGTCGGCGGCTCCGGCGTGATCGCGACCGTCGCCTGCGGCCTCTATGTGAGCTGGAACGGGCCGTTGCTGATCTCGTCGGCGACGCGCCTGCAGGGCATCTTCTTCTGGGATCTCGTGATCTACCTGATCGAGGGAATGCTGTTCCTGCTCACCGGCTTCCAGATGCGCACGCTGTACGAGAAATCAAAAGCCTTCCCGCTCGATGACATTCTCATCGCGACTGCGGTGGTCCTGGTCATCGTCGTGATCGCGCGCTTCGCCTGGCTTTATCCCGCGACCTATCTGCCGCGGATGCTCTCCAAATCGCTGCGTACGCGCGACCCGTCGCCGCCATGGCAATGGCCGTTCGTGCTCGCCTTCACCGGCGTGCGTGGCGCCGTGTCGCTGGCTGCCGCGCTGGCGCTGCCGTTCACGCTGCCCGGCGGCGAGGCCTTTCCGTCTCGCGACCTGATCCTGTTCGTCGCCTTCGGTGTCATCTTCGTTACGCTGATCGGCGTCGGCCTGACGCTGCCGCCGGTCGTGCGCTGGCTCGGTGTCGCCGAAGCCGGCCGCCACGAGCATGCCGCTGCGCACGAAGCCGAGATCGCCGCCCGCCGCCAGGCGCTCGAGGCCGCTCTGGAATCACTCGACGCGCTGACCGCGCAAAAGGAAGTGTCCGAAGAAGTGATGCGGCTGCTGCGCGCACGACACGAAATCCGCGTCAGCCAGCTCCCGGACTCGCTCGATCCCAACCACCACGACGTTTCAGCCGCCGGCACCGCGCTGACCCGCGACCTGATCGCCGCCGAAAGGAAATTCATCCACAACCTCCTGCGCGACGGCCAGATCACCGACGAGACGCGGCGGCGGATCGAACGCGATCTGGATCTGGAGGAGGCGAGTCTGGCGAACCGCGAATATCGAGGCGGGCCGCTGTAGCTTCCTTCTCATTGCGGCTGCTGGACCGGCCGAGCCAACTACCGCCTCTCGCAAAACTCCCTCATTGCAGCCGCGACGGCTCCCGCGACGACCTCCTGCCGCTCCGGCGAGTTCATCTCCATTTCCTCATCGCGATTGACGATCGAGCCGGCCTCGAGCAGCACGGCGGCGCTCCGCGTCCGCGACAGCACGACGAGCCCGTCATAGCGATAGACGCCGACATCCTTGTCGAGCAGCTGGTGGCGATAGCGGCCCATCACCGGCAGGGTGTATTGGCTGGCATAGTGCAGGCCCTGCTCCTTCAGCTGCTTGCCGATCATCCGGGCCAGCATCAGGCTGCTGGCGAAGTGCGGATTCTGCTGCGACACGAACAGCGAATGACCCGAAAAACGATCGCTGAAATAGCTCTTTGCGCCGTCGAACTCCCAGGTTTCGAGCAGCTTGTCCGGCACCGAATCATGATGGACCGACAGGAACAGATCGGTGCGGCCTTGGTTCGCGGCACTGATGCGCTTGAACAGGCTCGGCCGTGCCTTGCCGTCCGTGACGAGCAGGCGGGTTTCGGCAAAGCCTTCAGACTTGAGCTTCGCTGTGATCAGTCTGGCGAGGCGGAAGTTGAAGCCGAACTCCGGATCATTGCGCGCGCTCAGTGCGCCGTAGGAGTCCGGGGTGTGCCCGACATCCACGACGATCCGAAATTTAGGCATCTCACATTTGGCCGGTGACAGCTGCTTGGGCTTGGGTCTCGCAGCCTTTCGCGCGGCAACGGCCTCGCTGCTGCCAACAGTCGCAAGCGGCGACAGCAAGATCAATGCGACCAACCCGACGATGATGCTCCGCAACCGCCCCAAGCGCTACTCCGCTGCTGCGATCCTGGGGCGACCGAGCACGATCTTCTTCGGCTCGCCGTCGGGCTCCGGGAGCTCGCCGGACAGCAGCACGGGAATCCAGAAGCGGCGCAACAGTTCGCCCATTGCCGTTCCGGGGCCGGACTCGGCGAGGAATTCGTTGTCCTCGGCGCGGAACATGGTGGATCCTCCCGATTTCGTTTTCGGGAAGATTGGCGCAGACCTGACCACGCGTCAACGCTGTGGCACCGCCTCATTGCAAGACGAGTCAGCTCGTGCGGCTCGCCCGTCCCTAGGCGGCACGCGGCGGAGATTGCGTCTGCGGAGGAAGCTGTTCGACTTCTTCCGCAATGGCCTGGAGAGCGCGCAACGTGTACTCCCGGTTCATGGACTCCGTGGTGGCCTGAAGTTCGCGCAGCGCGATCCTGAACGGCTCCTGTGTGTCCGGGAAGTCCGATGCGTTGGACGCCAGCAATTGCTGGGCTGCCACGAAGAGCTTGGTTCGCGCGCTCTCCCATGCGGCCATCATCTGGCGCACGCGTGGGCCGCCGCCAACACCCCAGATCTTGTCGAGAACATCCGCGTCCATGAGGTGCTGATCCTGAGCTTCCCGCAGGATCATGTTCATGTGGCTGAGCAACTGCGTCACGGCTGACTTCCAGGCATCCATCTCCTTGGACGTATCCGGCGCCAGCGGGAAATCGAACCTGGCCGGCCTGTATTGGCTGCTCCTCTCCAGGAAGAGGAATCTGAACTCGAGGCCGATGTTGATGGCACTCAGAAGGCGAGACGTCAGAGGATCGCCATAGTGCCGGACGATCATCTTGACGATGTAGATGTGGATTTCGGTCTTCTTGCTCACATAGGTCACGACCCGGGACACGAATAGCCGATATGCATCGTCACCCTTGGACGTCGCGACGACAAGATAGTTCTCGTCGCCGCGCTGGAGCGCGTTGGTAGCCAGCGTCCTGATGCCTTCGGCCCATGTTCCGCTCATCTCGGCCGGCATTCTGTTGATGAACGCATTCCAGTCGAAAAAGCGATTCTTTTCCTCCGGGAACCCAAAGACCTGGAAGGAATTTCCGACCATCTCGATCTTGAACTTCGACAGATCCACTCCGTCCGGCCCGATCATCGGAGGCGCGTCACTGTGGAGGATGATCTTCCGCTCCGGATAGGTTTCCGAGGAGACGCGCGATTCCAGATACACCTGAATGCAGCTGTACAGCCTTGCGGCAGACGAGACGAGCTTCTGCCGCCAGAGCTCATCCTGCTTGCTGACACCGCCACTTGCGCCACCGTGCCTCCCGAGCACGGCATCCGCCGTCGCCGAGATATCCGCCAGCAGCGCGAAAACGGGATTTGGCGATGGCTCGGCCGCGCTCATGCCCGGCACCGTGAATATGTGATTCTCGTCGATCTTGATCGCCTGGAGATAATCGAGCGTGGTTTGGTTCGCCGCACCAATTGAAATCGGAAGAATTCTTCGGGGGATGTTGCCGTGGATCTTCGGACGCTCCTCGAGCGACCTCGCGAAATAGCCGACCTCGAAGCCCGGAAACGCGAAGCTCGGTTTGAGCCTGTCCGTCAGGATCACCAGGAGAATGTCAGCCTCATCCAATGCGTTGGTGATCACGGTACGATAGTCCGACCCCTTTCCGATGCTCCCGACGTCGCGGAACACCTTGACCGGAGGAAGTGACGCAGCGACGGCAAACAATTGCAGTAGCTCAGCCTCGAAGCTCGCGGCCAGCTCCCGGTCTTCACTGACATAGCTGATGAAGACCGAGATCTGCTCGGGTCGGGCGGCCTTTGCCCGCCGGGTGCGGTCGGAATTCGCCGACCTGCGTTTGCCGGCCGTCGTCGACTTTTGCTTGCCCGCCTTGGCCATGTGATGCTCCCGAATACTTAAGGTTGTGATCCGATGCGCAATTCTCCATTTCCACGCGCGAGCCTAGGCGATCAGCCTGCCGAGGCAATGTAAGCTGGTTCACAGAACGGCAAGTTTATCGGATCGTGCGCGAGGGCATGCCAGACCTTCAGCACACAGGGCCCTGCTTGTGAGCGCTGACGGGCATAACTTGTGGAGCTGGAGTCTAGACCGGCCGCTCCCCCTTCACCGTCACGCGCGTCCCTGATCGCGTGTGCGGCCAGTAGTCCCACATCGCGCGGTGCTGGGTGCAGCGGTTGTCCCAGAAGGCGATGGCATTCTCGGTCCAGCGGAAGCGGCACTGGAACAGCGGATTTTCGGCGTGCTGGTAGAGATAGGCGAGCATCGCATCGCTCTCGTCGCGCGGGATGCCGTTGATGTGCCGGGTGAAGCCGCGGTTGACATAGAGCGCTTTCCTGCCGGTGACGGGATGCGTGCGCACCACGGGATGCTCGGCATGCGGATAGGAGGGACGGTCGGCGACGCCGTAATTCGCATAGAGCCCGCGATAGATCGGCTCGCCATCGTGCAGCGCGGTGAGCCCGTCGAGATAGGCTTTCATGCGGTCCGACAGCGCCTCATAGGCTGCATACATGTTGGCAAACAGCGTGTCGCCGCCGCGCGGCGGGCACTGCTTGATGTAGAGGATCGAGCCCATCGGCGGCTCGAGATCGCAGGACACGTCGGAGTGCCAGCCCTCGCCATTGGCGCGCGGCGAGTCCTTGTCGGCGTAGATCCTCATGAGCGCCGGATCTTCGTCCTCGTGCGGCGCGGCGGGATGGAAATGCAACTCGCCGAACTTGCGGCCGAAGGCAAGGTGCTGCTGCGGCGTGATGTGCTGGTCGCGGAAGAAGATCACGAGGTTTTCGGCGAGCGCACGGTGGATCTCGTCCATCTGCCGGTTGGAGCGGGTGTCAGCATCGACGAGCTTGCCGATATCGACGCCGGAGATTTCCGCGCCGATGATGGGGGTGAGCTTTTCGACCTGGATCGTCTCGTATGGGGCGCCGTCTTCTGCGGTGTGGCGATAGCGCGGGCCCTGCTTGCCGGCGAGTGAGCTCATGGCGTGTCTCCCGATCGTTGTTGATTGGGAGGCATCGTAACAATGTAGGGCGGGTTAGCGAAGCGTAACCCGCCACTTCGCGCGCGCAAAAAATAAGGCGGGTTACGCTACGCTAACCCGCCCTACGCTTCGATATCGAAAGACACCTACTCCGCCGCCGTCACCGGCACCTTGGCGCCCTGGCCGTAGCGCTGGTCGATATAGTCGATCACCAGCGCCTTGAAGTCGGCGGAGATGGTCGGCCCGCGCAGCGTGCGGAACTTCTTGCCGTCGACGAAGACGGGCGCGGCCGGGGCTTCGCCGGTGCCGGGCAGCGAGATGCCGATATTGGCATGCTTGGATTCGCCGGGGCCGTTGACGATGCAGCCCATCACCGCGACGTTGAGCTCTTCCACGCCAGGATATTTCGTCTTCCAGGTCGGCATCTCGTCGCGGATGAAATCCTGGATCGAGCGCGCCAGCTCCTGGAACGTGGTCGAGGTGGTGCGGCCGCAGCCGGGGCAGGCTGCAACCAGCGGCACGAAGGTGCGGAAGCCCATGGTCTGCAACAGCTCCTGGGCGACCTGCACCTCGCGGGTACGGTCGCCGCCGGGCTCGGGCGTCAGCGAGATGCGGATGGTGTCGCCGATGCCCTGCTGCAAGAGGATGCCGAGCGCGGCCGAAGACGCCACGATGCCCTTCGAGCCCATGCCGGCTTCGGTGAGACCGAGATGGATGGCGTAGTCCGAACGCGCCGCAAGATCCTGGTAGACCGCGATCAGATCCTGCACCGCCGAGACTTTTGCCGAGAGGATGATGCGGTCCTTGGGCATGCCGAGCTCTTCGGCGCGCGCGGCCGACAGCAGCGCCGACTGAACCATGGCCTCGCGCGTCACCGCGCGGACGTCGCGCGGATTGGGTGATGCTGCGTTCTCGTCCATCAGCTTGGTCAAAAGCTCCTGGTCGAGCGAGCCCCAATTGGCGCCGATCCGCACCGGCTTGTTGTTCTTGTTCGCGATCTCGATGATGTCGGCGAACTGGGTGTCGCGCTTGTCCTTGAAGCCGACATTGCCGGGATTGATGCGGTATTTGGCCAGCGCCTCGGCGCAGGCCGGATAGGCCGCAAGCAGCTTGTGGCCGATATAATGGAAGTCGCCGATCAGCGGCGTCGTGATGCCGCGCTTGGCGAGGCCGTCACGGATGTGCGGAACGGCCGCCGCGGCTTCCTCGCGGTCCACGGTGATGCGGACCATTTCGGAGCCGGCGCGCGCGAGCGCTGCGACCTGGGCGATGGTGCTGTCGACATCGGCGGTGTCGGTGTTGGTCATCGACTGCACGACGATCGGCGCGCCGCCGCCCACGGCGACGTTACCCACCTTCACCTGGGTGGTCTTGTGCCGGGGCGCGGGGCCCGCGATGTCGGAATCGAGAGAGTTTTCGAGCTTGTTCATGAGGTCCAAATATCAGGTTTTGGTGACGTTCAGCAATGCATCACGCGGCGTCGCAGCCGTTTGGCTCGGACGGTTAACCAGAAAAAGCCCTGCAATTACAAGGACCGCGGCGGCCCCGAATGTCAGGCTCAGGGTGTCGTGCATGATGAAATAGCTACCCACCACGCCAAACAAGGGGGTGATGAAGGTAAAAGCGGACAATTTGCTGGCCGAATAGGCCTTCACCAGCGCGAACCAAAGCGTGAACGTGGTTCCCACCACCCAGATTGCCTGGAACGCCATCAGGCCGAGCGACAACGGCGCCGGCATGTGCGTGATGGATTCGCCGAACAGCCAGGCCGCCATCCCCAGAATCGGGATCGAGGTGGCGACCTGATAGCCCAGCGCCTTCTCGGGCGCGGCGAAGCGCAGCCGCGTGCCCTTGGCAACCAGCGTCGTCGCCGCCCACAGCGCGGCGCCGCCGACGACCATGAGATCGCCGAGCAGAACATGCGAATCGACATTGGGCTGCGGCACGCCGATCGCCAGCGCCACGCCGGCAAAGCTGATGGCCAAGCCCAGCCATTGCGAGCCGCCGAGCCGCTCTCCGAGCACCTGGTACGAGCCGAGCGCGACGAAGAACGGCGCCGTATAGAGGAACACCACTGCACGCGAAGCAGAGGTGAGACGCAGTCCCTGGAAGATCAGCACGAATTCGATGCCGAACATCAGCCCGGCGATCAGGCCGGCCCTCCACGTCCCGTCACGCTCGAAGAATTTCACGCCGCGCAGCGTGCCGATGATGAACAGCACCGGCAGCGCGCCCATCGAGCGGATGGTGGCCTGGAGCATCGGCGGAATGTCGGGCAGCACCAGCTTCACCGCGATCTGGTTGAACCCCCAGGTCAGGCACAGCATGAGCATCAGGGCGATGGCGCCGGCACTGAGAGGACGGCCGGCAGGCGGTATGGCTTGAGGTGCGGACATTTCTTCCTGAGATCCGGCTTTGCGCCGTTGTTGCTAAATTCGATAGGCCGCGGGCTCTTTACCTCTCCCCGTCGGGGAGAGGTCGATTTGCGAAGCAAATCGGGTGAGGGGGCGCCGGCCCCATGAGAGAGCGAAGCCCCTCACCCGCGCCTTCGGCGCGACCTCTCCCTTTGGGAGAGGTGGGCACCGCCGCTTTGGCTCGACCTGATTCCATCTTTCTAAGAGACTTTCTGACAATGCGTGCAGATGCCCGTGATCTCCACCACAGACAGCTTTGGTACGAAGCCTGAGCTGCGCGCGGCCGCATTGAGGTCCTTGGCGAACGACGCCGAGGGGATCTCGCCGACCAGGCCGCAGCGCTCACAGATCAGGAACGCCACCGCCGAGGTCGCGTCATGATCATGGGCGGCACAGGCCAGATAGGCATTGCGACTCTCGATGCGGTGCACGAGGCCGTTGGCCATCAGGAAATCGAGTGCACGATAGACCGTGATCGGCGCCGGCCGCGGCATCGACTTGGCGAGTTCGTCGATCACCTCATAGGCGCCGAGCGGACGGTGGCTGGAGAGCAGCGCCCTCAGCACTTGGCGGCGGATTGGCGTGAATTTCTGCGCACGCTGCGCGCAAACCTCCTCGGCATGCGCCAACGCGTCCGCCGTACAGCGGCCGTGATCGTGGTCGGGCGCGGGAAAGGCCAGCTTCGCGAGGGTCATCTGGCCTACCTTCTAGCATTTCGGCGGTGGAACCCAAAGCGCGACCGACCCAGCGGCTGTCAGCCATGCTTATCCCGCGGGACAGCGTCTCGCTAACCCGCCATGAAATAATCATAAGCTTGCTTATTATATACAAGCTTATTGGAGGCCAAGCTTATGAGCCGCGGGTCCGTGGACCAGAACTTCCTGTTTACGCTCGCCGAGCTTTACCGCCTGCTGCGCGTCTATGCCGACAAGGAGGCCTCGCGCTTCGGCATCACCCGCGCGCAATGGGCGGTGCTGGCCAAGGTCGAGCGCAGCGAGGGCATGAAGCAATCGGAACTCGCCGAGTTGCTCGAGGTGCAGCCGATCACGCTGACACGCCTGATCGACAAGCTCTGCGACAGCGACTGGATCGAGCGCCGCAGCGACGCCTCGGACCGCCGCGTCAAACGTCTCTACCTGAAGAAGGCCGGGCGGCAGCTGCTCGGCAGGATGAGCGGCCTGAAATCGGAGCTGACCGCGAACGCGCTTGACGGCATCAACCCGGCGGACGCTCACCGCCTTCTCGTCCAACTCGAAACGATCAAGGAAAACGTGCGAAACGCGATCCAGGCCTCTGGGGCGGAACAAGCGCGTAAGGAGCAGCGCTATGGCTGATCAGGTCCTCAAATTCCAGCCCGAGCAGAAGGCTGACAGCGGCAAGCCGACCAAGAAGGCCGGCACCGATCCGCGCCGCCGCTTGGTGGCGGGCCTGCGCCGCTATCGTCGTTTCCTGCTTCTGGTCGTGCTGCCTCTCATCGCCGCCATCGGCGGCCTCACTTTCTATCTGCATGGCGGCCGCTATGTCGGGACTGACGATGCCTATGTCGGCGCCCAGAAGGTGCTGGTAACCCCCGATATTTCCGGCAAGATCCTGAAAGTCGTCGTGAAGGAAGGTCAGGCCGTCAAGCAGGGCGACGAGCTGTTCGAGATCGATCCCGTGCCGTTCCGCCTCGCGGTGGACGAGGCCAAGGCGCAGCTCGCCCAGGCCCGCACGACCTATGACAACCTCGTCGCCAACATCAAGATCTACGGTGACATGCTCGACCTCGCCCAGCAGGGCGTCGACCTGAAGCAGCGCGACGTCGAGCGCAAGCAGGCGCTGGTGAAGAACAATTACGGCTCGCAGCTCGACCTCGACAACGCGTCCAACGCGCTGGTCACCGCGGGCGCGCAGGCGCAGTTCATCAAGCAGCAGCTCTCTAACGCCAAGACGCAATTGCTCGGCGATCCCAAGCTGCCCCTGGAGCAATTCCCGCCTTACGTCCAGGCCAAGGCCAAGCTCGAAGATGCCCAGCGCAATCTCGAACACACCGTGCTGCGCGCGGCGATGGATGGCGTGGCGACGCAGGTGGAACAGATCCAGCTCGGCCGTTTCGTCGCCGCCGGCACGCCGGTGTTCTCCATCATCGACGTCGCCCATCCCTGGGTCGACGCCAATCCGAAGGAGAGTGACCTTACCTATGTCACCGAAGGCCAGCCCGTCACGCTCGAGGTCGATGCGTTCCCGAACCACGTCTTCAAGGGCAAGATCGGCTCGCTTTCGCCCGGCACCGGCGCGCAATTCGCGATCCTGCCGCCGCAAAATGCCACCGGCAATTTCGTCAAGGTGGTGCAGCGCGTCCCGATCCGCATCTATTTCGACGAGACCGACAAATATGTGCGGAAGCTGAAAGCCGGCATGAGCGTCTACGCCACCATCGACACCGGCCATCGGCGCTCGCTCGCCGGCCTGCTCGGCCTGTCGGCGACAGCGGGCCAGGACAAAGACTAAGGATCCGCCACGATGTCCGGCCCCAACGCCAACCTGATGGTCCCCGGCCTGCGCCGGAACATGGTGACGATCTGCGCCATGACCGCGACCATCATGCAGGCGCTGGACACCACCATCGCCAACGTCGCGCTGCCCTACATGCAGGGCACCCTCTCGGCCTCGCAGGATCAGATCAATTGGGTGCTGACCTCCTACATCGTCGCCGCGGCGATCATGACGGCGCCGGTGGGCTGGATCGCCAACCGCTTCGGCCGCAAGCGCATCTTCATCATCTGCTCGGCCGGCTTCACCATGGCATCGGTGCTGTGCGGTCTGGCGCAAGACATCAACCAGATGGTGCTGTTCCGCCTGCTGCAAGGCGTGTTCGGCGCCGCCCTGGTGCCGCTGTCGCAGTCGGTCATGCTCGATTATTACACGCTCCAGGAACGTGCCAAGGCGATGTCGATCTGGGGCATGGGCGTGATGATGGGCCCGATCATGGGCCCCTCCCTCGGCGCCTGGCTCACCGAGACCTATTCCTGGCACTGGGTGTTCTTCGTCAACCTGCCGTTCGGCGCCATCACCGTGCTTGGTCTGATCGTCTTCATGGACGAGACCCGGAAAGATCTCAGCCTCAAATTCGACTGGTTCGGCTTCGCCGCATTGGCGATCGCGATCGGCGCGCTGCAGCTCGCGCTGGATCGCGGCGAGCAGCTGGGGTGGCTCGAATCGAACGAGATCGTCGCGGAATTCATCGTCGCGGCCGTCGCCTTCTATTTCTTCCTCGCCCACTCCTTCACGACCTCGACGCCGTTCATCCGCTTTGCGCTGTTTCGGGATCGCAACTTCGTCACCGGCTGCGTGTTCATGATCGTGATGGGCCTCGTGCTGTTCTCGACCATGGCGCTGGCCTCGCCCTACATGCAGAACGTGATCGGCTATCCCATCATCACCGCCGGCCTGCTGCTGGCGAGCCGCGGTTTCGGCACCTTCTTCGCCATGATGCTGGTCGGCCGGATGATGCGCTATTTCGAAGCGCGCACATTGATCATCACCGGCCTGACGCTGACCGCGGGCTCGCTGTACCAGATGACCGGCTGGACCGATCTGACCCAGGTGCCGGAGATCGTCACGGTCAGCGTCATCCAGGGTTTTGGCTTCGGCCTCGTCTTCGTGCCGCTCTCGACCGTAGCGTTCCTGACCTTATCGAACGAGCTGCGCACCGACGGCACCGCCATGCTGACCCTGATGCGCAACGTCGCAAGTTCGGTCGGCATTTCCGTCGTCATCGCCGAGCTGACGCAGGGGACGCGGCGGAGCTATGCGATCCTCTCCGAGCACGTCAACCCGTTCAACCACGCGCTGCAGATGCCCAGCGTCAGCGGCCTGATCAATCTGTCCACCGACGCCGGCCGCGCCCTGGCGGACCGGATGGTCAGCGTGCAGGCGCAGATCATCGCCTTCTCGCACGACTACCAGCTCGTGATGGTCTTCATCCTCTGCACCATCCCGCTCGCTCTACTGATCGGCTCCACCAAGGCCACGCTGCGCAAGCAGGCGGCGGGGCCGGAACACGCGGTAATGGAGTAGCAACAGGTGTCATGCCCCGGCTTGATCGGGGCATCCAGTACGCCGCGGCTTCTCCGTATCACAGGAACGTCTCTGGAATACTGGGTCGCCCCGTCAAGCCGGGCGACGACGTCGAGCTTGTGGCGCCGCCTACCCCAACAACTCCTCACACCCCAAATCCTCCACCGCCATCATCACCCGCTCCAGATTGTTCCACCAGATCACCGGCGGGATGTTGATGCTCCACTGCCAGATTGGCTTCGTGATTTGCCAGAGCACCGCCCAGCGGTAGTCGCGATCGAGCGCGCCGCGCGTGTAGCCGCTGATGCCGCTTTCCATCAACGTGTCGTGGTAGAGATTGAGCAGCGGGCGTTCGAGCGCCTGCCGGCGTTCCGGATACCAATGCACGGCCATCATATGGGCGAGGTCGTGGGTCGGAACGTTGATGCTCCAAAGATCGAAATCGAAGATGCGCACGGTATCGGCGACGCCCGCGCGCGGCAGCAGGAAATTCCAGGTGTGGGCGTCGCCATGCGTGATGCTGACGTGTCGGCGTGAATGGTAACGCTGGGACAGCCGGTCCGACTGATCGATCAGGCGACGGTAGAGGATCCGCCGCTCCTCGCTGAGGCGATCACCAAGAAGATCGGCAAAACGGTCATAATGGCCCGCAAACGTCTCCATGCGCTGCGCGCTGTCCTCCGTGCTCGCCCAGGTACCCACAGCACCGCCGAGGCTCGGATGGTCCCACCAGGCTGCATGCCAGCGCGCGAGCGTGGTGACGATGGCGAACGTCTGCTCGCGCGATGGCGGCACCGGCCAAGCCATTGCGATGGCGTGGCTGTCGGTGAGGTCCTCGAGCAGAAGATGCCAAGTGAGACTGTCTTCGTCGAAATGTCCGTCGAAGCAGCGGGGCACCAGTCCCGGCGGCATGCTTGGCGTCAGTTGCGTGTAGTATTCCACCTCCCGCCGGCCGCCATTGGCAAGCTTCTCGGCGAACGCTGCATTTGCGGTCTTCAGAATCAGCGACTGCGGGGCGCCGGCGGATTCGCCGACATAGCGCAAGCCGAGACGGATGATATGCGACACGACGGTGTCGTGCTGATGCAACACCTTCACTTCGCGGACCGCGCCGGCGTCCAGCACGCCGGCCCTGCGCAGCGCGGCCGTCAGTCGGGCGGGCTCAACGACCGCCGGCAATTGTGGAGATGTCATGAACCACGATGCCCTTGTCCCGCGCCATACTGCACGATCACCCTCCTGGGCACCAGCGGCCGATTTGCCGCCGGGCTCAGGCTGCCGCGGCCGAGTCGCGCACGGTCCGCACGACGACCGACCGCAGCTGTTCGGTCGACTTCCAGAATTTCTGCACCTCCGCATCGGACTTCGACACCAGCGCGGTCTTGAGATCGGCCGAGAGGCTGGAGGAGACCCAGAACGCCTTGCGCTCGTCGTAATCCTTGCGGAGCTGGGCCAGGCGTTCACCGTGGGCCGCCAGCTGGTCTGGTTCGCCGAATGCAATGATCGCCGAAGAAAGCGAAAGACGAATTTTCATGGAACAATCCGGTGACGCAGGTCGAGTACAAGCAGACCCTAAACGACTGCGGTAAACACAGGACGCTGCACGCGGAAATTGCGTGCCGGGAAATCCGGAGAGCTATGTGGCGAGACGACCGGATTTGAGTCGGCGAGAGTGACACACAGCACGAAGAAGGGCGTTTCGGCCTGATGCAAAGGCAGCAAGCAGCTCAATTGCGCTGGATGAGGAGAGCATGCCGGCTGCGGATACAGCCGGCACGCATTCTTTACACGTCGAAGAACACCGTTTCGTCGTCGCCCTGAAGGTGCAGGTCGAGCCGGTAGACCGGCTTGCCGGGCTCACGCACCGCGGTCAGCGTCGCGCGACGGTCGGCCGGAACCAGCGCCAGCACGGGATCGGCGGCGTTGCCGGCCTCGTCGCTGAAATAGATGCGGGTGTAGAGATGCCGCAGCATGCCGCGACCGAACACCGCAAGCAGAATGTGCGGCGCCTGCGGTTTGCCGTCGGGGTCCGGCACCGCGCCGGGCTTGATGGTCTCGAAGGAATAGTTGCCGTCCTTGTCGGTGCCGCAGCGGGCAAAGCCGCGGAAGCTCGCGTTCGGCAGCGCACGCTTGTCCTGCGGGTCGGAGAAGCGGCCTTGCGCGTCCGCCTGCCAGATTTCCAGCATGGCATCCGGCACGGCAACGCCATCGCCATCGAATACCCGACCCTCGATGCGGATGCGGTCGCCTGAGACGTCCGGGGTCAGCGTCGAGTTGGTGAATGCGTCGTTCCAGGCGTACTCGCCGTTCGGCGTCAGGCCGTATTTGAAGAACGGACCGACCGTCTGCGATGGGGTGATCCCGTCGGATTTCACAGACTGTTGCACTTAGTGGTTCTCCATGGGGGTGGCGTTCTTGCCGCGCAGCACGATGTCAAAGCGGTAGCACAGCGCCCATTCGGGCTTCGTGTTCTCGAGATCGAAAGACGAGACCATCCGCGCCCGCGCCTTCTCGTCCGGCACCGAATTGAAGATCGGGTCGAACGGGAACAAGGGATCGTTCGGGAAATACATCTGCGTCACGAGGCGCGTGACGAAGGAATAGCCGAACACCGAGAGATGGATATGCGCGGGCCGCCACGCATTGTGGTGATTGCCCCAGGGATAGGCGCCGGGCTTGATGGTGACGAAGCGATAATAGCCTGAAGCATCGCTCACGGTGCGGCCCGCGCCGGTGAAATTCGGATCGAGCGGCGCGGGATGCTGATCGCGAACATGAATATAGCGGCCGCAGGAATTGGCTTGCCAGATCTCGATCAACGAGTTCGGCACGCCGCGGCCGTCCTCATCTCGCACGTGGCCATGCACGATGATGCGCTCGCCGATCGGCTCGCCACTGTGTTGGGTGGTAAGATCGTTGTCGCCCTCGCGCACGGTCTCGTGGCCGTAGACCGGGCCGGTCAGCTCCGACAACGTGTGGCGCATCGGGATCAAGGGCTTGTTCGGCGCCCGCTTGATCGAGCTCTTGTAGTCGGGCGACAGCGGCAGCGGATGCGCCTTGTTGCTGTCCGTGGGATAGACGAATGTCATTGGCGAACTCCTCCCCGGCCATTTTACGTCTGGCCGGTCAACGCTTCCGCCAATCATTATAGGATATAACTAATTTGGGGAAGCCGGTTTGGCGGCGTTCCCGCGCCTGCAGCCGGCGGCTCTTACCTGATCGGCGCGCGCGGAAGCACGGCCTCCCCGGCCTCGAGCCGGTAGGTATGGTCGAGCGAATACCAGGGCACGGAGACGTCCTTCGCAGTCGGATGCGGCGTCGCGTGGCGCACGAATTTGCCGATCAGCGCCTGTGTCACGCCGAATTGCACGTCGCTGTCGATATGGGGATCGGCAGGGTCGTAGACCTGCGAGACCAGCACCTTGAATCCTGGCTTGAAGATCAGGGCGTGCAGATGGGCGGGACGATAGGGGTGGCGGCCCTGCGCCTCGAGCAGACGGCCGACCACGCCATCAGTCGGGATGGGATAGCCGACCATCATCACCGAGCGGAAGGCGAAGCACCCGTCGGAATCAGTCGTGAACTTGCCGCGCAGGTTCATGTCGGCCTGCTCGGGGTCCTGGTTCTCGTAAAGGCCGACCGGCGAAGCATGCCAGACATCGACCTCGGCCCCGGCGACGGGCTCGCCGTCCCTGTCGACGACGCGCCCGCTGACGAACAGCGTGGCCCCCGGTGTCTCCGAGCGCACGATCGATCCGCCATTCTCGACCCGGGGCGAATTCAACCGCCAGAACGGCCCGAGCAATGATTGATCGGTCTCCGTATTGCCCTGATCGCCATTGTTGAGCAGGCACACCAGCGAGGAGACGCCGAGCGACCCCGCCATCAGCACGACTTCGTTGTGCGTGTCGGTGGTCAGCTTGCCGAGCTCGGCCACGATCGCCGTGGCATCGCGGAATTCCTTCTCGGTCAGGCGCACGTCGCGTACGAAGGCGTGCAAATGCTTGACCAGAGAGACCATGATCTGGCGCAGCCGCGGATCGGATGTCCGCTCCATCACCGCCAAGGCTGCGGCCGTGACGTCCTGCTCGCGCTCGATGATCATGGGACGGTCCTTGAAGCGACAAAAAACGCCGTCATTCCGGGGCGATGCGGAGCATCGAACCCGGAATCTCGAGATCCCGGGTTCGGTGCAAGTGCACCGCCCCGGGATGACGGTCCACTGCGTGGACCGTCAATTCAGCTTTTCGATCGCAACGGCCACACCCTGGCCGACGCCGACGCACATGGTTGCGAGCGCGAGCTTGCCGCCGCGCTTCTCCATGCCGTGCACGGCGGTGAGCGCGAGCCGGGCGCCGCTCATGCCGAGCGGATGGCCGAGCGCGATGGCGCCGCCATGCGGATTGACGAAATCGGCATCCTCCTTGACGCCAAGCTGGCGCAGGCACGCGATGCCCTGCGAGGCGAAAGCTTCGTTTAGCTCGATCAGGTCGAAATCGCCGATCTTCTTGCCGAGACGCTCCATCAACTTCCGGGTCGCCGGCACGGGACCAATGCCCATGATGCGCGGCGGCACGCCGGCAGAGGCCAGGCCGAGGATGCGCGCCCGCGGCGTGAGGCCGTGCTTCTTCACCGCAGCTTCCGAAGCCAGGATCATCGCAGCGGCGCCGTCATTGACGCCGGAGGCGTTGCCGGCGGTGACTGTGCCGGGATTGCGAACGATCGGCTTCAACTTGGCGAGACCTTCAAGCGTGGTCTCTGGGCGAGGATGTTCGTCCTTGTCGACCGTGATCGGACCGGCTTTGCCGCCAGGAATCGTGATGGGCGTGATCTCTTCCGCGAAATAACCCGCCGCAATCGCGGCGCCGGCACGCTGCTGCGAGCGGATGGCGAAGGCATCCTGGTCGGCGCGCGAAACCTGGAATTCCTCGGCGACGTTCTCGCCGGTCTCCGGCATCGCGTCGACGCCGTACTGCGCCTTGAGCAGCGGATTGATGAAGCGCCAGCCGATCGTGGTATCGAAGATCTCGGCCGAGCGCGAGAAGGCCTCCTGCGCCTTGCCCATCACGAAAGGCGCGCGGGTCATCGACTCGACGCCGCCGGCAATCGCAAGTTCGATCTCGCCGGCGCGAATGGCGCGGCCCGCGGCACCGACGGCATCGAGGCCGGAGGCGCAGAGCCGGTTCAGGGTCTGACCGGGAACCGAGTCCGGAAGACCTGCCAGCAGCAGCGCCATACGCGCGACGTTGCGGTTGTCCTCGCCGGCCTGATTGGCGCAGCCGAAGAAGACTTCATCCACCTGCGCCCAATCGAGATTCGGATGCTTGGCCATCAGCGCCTTGATCGGGGCTGCGGCGAGATCATCGGCGCGCACCTTGGCGAGCGAGCCGCCGAAGCGGCCGATCGGGGTCCGCACCGCATCGCAGATAAAGACGTCACGCATCGTTGTTCTCCCTGGCTGCCGCGGTCCGGCCAAATTCTTCAATGTCGACGGAGTTTTAGGAGGGCGCCCGCGGCAGGTCAATTGACGGTTTCGCGTGCGATTTGCAGGGGGCTGCGGTCCGCAACGCATGCCGCGGTGCGGACAACGTGGAAAACCTCCCCTGCCCGGCCAAAGCGATAGGAGCAGGAGGCGAAATTTTGTAGGTTGCGCCGCCCATGACGTTGCAACAGCCCATCTCCGCCCCAGAACCCGAACCCACGCCAGCGCCCCAGGCGGAAGCCGCCGCGCGCGTGACGCCGATGATGGAACAGTATCTCGAGATCAAGGCGGCGCATCAGGGCCTCCTGCTGTTCTACCGGATGGGCGACTTTTACGAGCTGTTCTTCGAGGACGCCGAGATCGCCTCCAGGACGCTCGGCATCGTGCTGACCAAGCGCGGCAAGCACCAGGGCGCTGACATCCCGATGTGTGGCGTCCCGGTGGAGCGCTCCGAGGATTATCTGCATCGTCTCATCAGCGCCGGCCACCGCGTCGCGGTGTGCGAGCAGACCGAGGATCCCGCCGCAGCAAAAGCACGCGGCAACAAGAGCGTGGTGCGCCGCGGCGTGGTGCGGCTGGTCACGCCGGGCACGCTGACCGAGGACACGCTGCTGGATGCGCGCGCCAACAATTACCTGCTCGCGATCGCGCGCGCGCGTTCGTCCGCCGGTGGCGACCGCTTCGGCCTCGCCTGGATCGACATCTCGACCGCCGAATTCATGGTGACCGAGGTTTCAGGCGGAGAGCTCGCGGCGACGCTGGCGCGCATCAACCCCAACGAGGCGATCGTCACTGACGCACTCTATAATGACAGCGAGCTCGGCCAGACCTTGCGCGAGCTGCCGGCGGTGACGCCGCTGACCCGCGACGTCTTCGACGGCGCCACCGCCGAAAAGCGGCTCTGCGACTACTTTGCGGTCGCGACCATGGATGGGCTGGCGCAGCTCACCCGCTTGGAGGCCACCGCCGCGGCCGCCGCCGTCACCTATGTCGACCGCACCCAGGTCGGCAAGCATCCGCCGCTGTCGCCGCCCGCGCGCGAGGCCTCGGACGCGACCATGGCGATCGATCCGGCCACCCGCGCCAATCTCGAGCTGACGCGGACGCTCGCCGGCGAACGCCGCGGGTCACTGCTCGACGCCATCGACTGCACTGTCACCTCTGCGGGTTCGCGCCTGCTCGCGCAGCGGCTCGCGGCACCGCTGACGGATGCACCGGCGATCGCTCGCCGGCTCGATGCGGTCAGCGTCTTCGTTGCCGATTCTGCGGCGCGCGAGGACATCCGCAGCATTTTGCGGGGCGCGCCCGACATGTCGCGCGCGCTTGCCCGACTCTCGGTCGGCCGCGGCGGACCGCGCGACCTCGCCGGCATCCGCGACGGCATCTTGGCCGCCGACCAGGCGCTGGCGCGGCTCGCCGAACTGGATCAGCCACCGCAGGAGGTCGCAGCGGTGATGGCGGCGCTGAAGCGACCATCGCGCGCGCTGGCAGCCGAGTTCGCGGCAGCGCTCGATGAGCAGTTGCCGCTGATCAAGCGCGACGGCGGCTTCGTGCGCCAGGGCTATGAGCCCGCGCTCGACGAGGCGCGAAATCTGCGCGACGCCTCGCGCCTCGTCGTCGCCTCGATGCAGGCCCGCTACGCCGACGATACCGGCGTGAAGGGTCTCAAGATCCGTCACAACAACGTGCTCGGCTATTTCGTCGAGGTCACCGCACAGCACGGCGACAAGCTGATGTCAGCGCCGCTGAATGCGACCTTCATCCACCGCCAGACGCTGGCAGGACAGGTGCGCTTCACCACCTCCGAGCTCGGCGAGATCGAAGCCAAGATCGCCAATGCCGGCGATCGCGCGCTCAACCTCGAGCTCGAGATCTTCGAAAGGCTCTGCGCGAAGGCCCTCGCGATCAGCGACGATCTGCGCGCGGCGGCGCAAGGTTTTGCGCTGCTCGACGTCGCGACGTCGCTGGCCAAGCTGGCGGTCGACGAGAACTACGTCCGGCCCGAAGTCGACGGCTCCCTCGCCTTCGCGATCGAGGCCGGCCGCCATCCCGTGGTCGAGCAGGCCCTGAAGCGCAACGGCGAGCCGTTCATCGCCAATGCCTGCGACCTGTCGCCGGCGCCCGCACAACAATCCGGCCAGCTCTGGCTGCTCACCGGTCCCAACATGGCGGGTAAATCGACTTTCCTGCGCCAGAACGCGCTGATCGCCTTGATGGCTCAGATCGGCAGCTTCGTGCCGGCCACGCGTGCGCGGATCGGCATCGTCGACCGCCTGTTCTCGCGCGTCGGCGCCGCCGACGATCTTGCCCGTGGCCGCTCCACCTTCATGGTGGAGATGGTCGAGACCGCGGCGATCCTCAATCAGGCCGGCGAGCGCTCACTCGTCATCCTGGACGAGATCGGCCGCGGCACCGCGACCTTCGACGGCCTTTCGATCGCCTGGGCCGCGATCGAGCATCTGCATGAAAGCAACCGCTGCCGCACGTTGTTCGCAACGCACTATCACGAGCTCACCGCGCTCTCGGCCAAGCTGCCGCGCATGTTCAATGCGACGGTGCGCGTGAAGGAGTGGCAGGGCAATGTGGTGTTTCTGCACGAGGTGCTGCCGGGCTCGGCCGATCGCTCCTACGGCATCCAGGTGGCGAAACTCGCCGGCCTGCCACCCGCGGTGATCACGCGCGCCAAATCCGTTCTGTCCAAGTTGGAGGCGCAGGACCGCGGCCAGACCGCGCGAGCCCTCGTGGACGACCTGCCGCTGTTCGCGGTGCCCTCGCGCGCCGCCACCGAGGCCGCGCCGCCGAGCGAAACCGAGCTGCTGATGGAAGCCGTGAAGGCGCTGCACCCCGACGAGATGTCCCCGCGCGAGGCGCTCGACGCGCTTTATGCGCTGAAGGCGAAACTGCCGAAGCAGTGACGGTGCCATAGGGTGGGCAAAAGCGAAGCGTGCCCACGCAAGAGATGGTGGGCACGACGCGCCAAGAGCGCGCCTTTGCCCAACCTACGAAGTCGTCGCCGCCATCCGCTTCCTTCGCCCATTCCACCACAGCGTCAAATTCCAAACGATGCAGGTGGCAAGCCCCAGGCTGAGGCCGATCGCGGAGCCGAAATTGGCCGCGCCGAGATGCAGCACCGCAACCGCCATGCCGAAGCCGAGCAGACCCCAGGCGGAGTTGGCAAGCACTGCGGCGGTCGGCGGACCGCCGATGCGCGGATGCAGGATCAGCATGATGCTGGAGAACACTACCGGATACAGCGCGATGATGCCGCTGATGCGTGGACCGACCCAGCCGGAGGTCGAGACCACGATCGCGACCAGGATCGCGACCAGCGCAGCCCGCATCGGGATATCGTACCAGCGGCGCGTCACCAGCGGCATCTTCGCATGGCGATAGCCTGCGAGCAGCGGAATGCAGAGGCCGAATGCGATCAGATTGGCGGCGAGGCCCGCAGTGAGCGACCAGTCGAACTGGCGAATGATCGAGGCAAGCACGATCCACACTGCGATGGCGCTTCCACAACTCACCACGAGATTGTGCCGCTGTGACAACACGACATAGGTGAGGCACATGAAGATCGTCGCCGCGTTGACCGGCAGGCTCGCCAGTGCACCCTGCGCGATGAAGGCGGCGTCATGGTCGATCGCAAGAAATACGTAGGAGGGACCCGCCGAAACCGGCAGGGTCGCGATCAGCGCACCGATCACCGGTCCCGAGCGCTCCGTGATAATCGACGCCGTCACGACGAACGCCGCCGCAATCGCCATGCGCAGGAGCAGGAAGAGGATGAAATGGAGGTCGAAGGACATTTAGCGCGGGATATTATTGTTGAGGAATTTTCCGCGGGCTCGGTTCACCTCTCCCGGAGGGAGAGGTCGATTTGCGCAGCAAATCGGGTGAGGGCCTCTGGTCCCACGAGGGAGCGCAGCCCCTCACCCGCGCCGGAGCCTGCCATCGGGCGCCTTCGGCGCGACCCGGTGGGCGCGACCTCTCCCTATGGGAGAGGTGGGCAGTCACATCCGCTGCATCGAGACCGAGACCTTCGGGCCGTTCTTGATGGTCTGGTAGACCACGCAATAGCGCTCGGTGAGCTTGAGCAGGAGATCGAGCTTGTCCTGCGGCGCTGATGTGTCGACCTCGAAGCGGAGGCGGATCTCGGCGAAGCCGACCGGGGTCTCCTTGTCGACGCCGAGCGTGCCGCGGAAATCGAGATCGCCCTCGGCATAGACGTTACCTGTTTTGAGCGGCACCTCGACAGCCGTCGCGACCGACTTCAGCGTGACGCCGGCGCAGGCAACCAGCGCCTCCAGCAGCATGTCGCCGGAGCAGAGCTCGAGGCCGGAGCCGCCGGTGGCGGGGTGCAGGCCAGCCATCGCGATGGCGCGGCCGGTCTCGACCTTGCAGGCGATGCCTTCGCCATCGGTGGAACCCTTGGCCTTCAACGTGATCAGCGCGGCCTTCGGATCGGCCTTGTAGCGCTCCTTGAGCGGAGCCTGCATCTGGCGCAGTTCGGCGGCGTCCATTGTTGTTCTCTCCCGGAAAATCGCCTTTCGATGTACCGGCTCGGGGCGAGATTGTCACCACCACATGGCCTGACCGGGACCCTGGGTTGCGTCCCGGTCGGGCACGTTGCGGTCCAGCGAACGGTCGAGTGATGTCAGGACGCTGCGCTTGAATTTCTCGAATAGCGGAGAATTGCGATCGCGTGGCCGGCCGAGACTGATCTCGATCTGATCGAACAGCCGGCCCGGCCGCGGCCGCATCACCAGCACGCGATCGGCCAGCACCACGGCCTCGTCTACGTCATGGGTGACGAGGATGAGCGTCGGCCGCGTATCCGCCCAGAGGTCGAGCAAATGATCCTGGAGATCCCTGCGGGTGAAGGCATCGAGTGCGGAGAACGGCTCGTCGAGCAGCAGCACCTCCGGCTGCGGCACGAGCGCCCGCGCGATCGCAACCCGCTGCGCCTGACCGCCGGAGAGCTCGCGCGGCCAGGCCTGCGCCTTCTCGGTGAGCCCGACGCGCTCGAGGGCGCGCGCCACCTTCTCGCGCCGCTCGATCGCAGGCAGATCGGCAAGGCCGAAGCCGATATTGTCGCCGACGCTGAGCCAAGGCAGCAGACGCGGCTCCTGGAAGATGATGCCGATCTTGGCATGGGGCGAACTGATCGCTTCGTCATCGAGCGTCACCCCGCCCGAGCTGGCACGATCGAGACCGGCGATGGCGCGCAGCAATGTCGACTTGCCGCAGCCGGAGCCGCCGATGATGGCGATGATCTCGCCTAGCCTGATCTCGGCCGAGAAGCGCGCCAGCGCCTCAACACCGTTGGGATAGGTCTTGCTGACCCGGTCGAGCACGAGCATCGTCTCAAGCTCCCTTTGCCCGCCCGAAGGCGTCCTGCCAGCGCAGGAACGGCGCGGCGGCAAGCTCGATCAGCCAGTCGGTGAGCTTGCCGAGGATGGCGAAGATCACGATCGCGGCCAGGATCTGCGCGGGCTTGCCGAGCTGCTGGCCGTCGAGCAGGAGATAGCCGAGGCCTTCGGAGGCGCCGATCAATTCGGCCGCGACCACGAACATCCAGCCGAGGCCAAGACCGATGCGCAGCGAGACGACATAGGCTGGCAGCACCGCGGGCAACAGGCGCGGCGGATCATGGCGAACCCGGAGAGGCGAAAGACGCGTCCGACCTCGACGATCTTGCGATCGACCGAGAGGATGGCGCCCATCACGCCGAGATAGACCGGGAAGAACACGCCGATCGCGATCAGCGCGACCTTCGAGGTCTCGAAGATACCGAGCCAGAGGATGAACAGCGGCACCCAGGCCAGCGACGGGATCGCGCGCAGCGCCTGCACGGTCGGATCGAGCAGCCGCCGCGCCAGCGACCAATAGCCGGAGATGGCGCCCAGCAGCGTGCCCGCGACCACGCCGAAGGCGAAGCCGCGCGAGACGCGCCACAGCGTCGCGGCGATGTGGTGAACCAGCTCGCCGGAGCGGGCAAGCTCGGTGATGGTGGTGAAGATGCGAGAGGGCGGCGGCACCAGGCGCCCGTTCGACCAGCCGGACCAGACCACGAGCTCCCAGCCGAGCGCGAGCGTCAGCGGCAGCAGCACGCCCAGCATCGGCCGCGCACAACGCGACAGAAGCGACGGCGCGGCAGCACTCGCGGCTCTATCAGAAGTTTGTTGCAGAACTGGCGCGTCGGAGATCATGGCCGGTAGGAACCGCGTCTGGTCGGGGAATGCAACACTACTATTGCCGCGGCTACTGCTGCTCTCTTCCTTCTGTGGCCCCTTGTGGGGAAGGTGGCGCGACGCGCCGGATGAGGGGTTCTCTCCACTCGCAACACTGATCGTGAGGATAGATACCCCTCACCCGGCTTCGCTTTGCGAAGCCACCCTCCCCCCCAAGGGGCCCACAAGGGGGAGGGTTACGACATCAATTCGTCGGCAGCGGGACCTGGTCGTCGATCAGGGCGTCCAGCGTCGCCTTCACGTCGAGCTTGGCATCGACGACACCGGCTTGCTGGAGAGCGAGGCCGGCGGCGAGAATCGATTCGCGTTGCGGCGCACCGATGCGGCTGTGGGTCAGCTCGGTGCGCTCCTTGAGCTGCTTGTCGACGACAGCCTCGGGCAGTTTCGTGACCGCGATGAAGATCTTCTTCAGCTCGTCGTAATTCGCCAGCGAATATTTGCGCGCCTCCTCGTAGACCGCGAGGACGCGGCGCGCAATGTCGGGATAGTCCTTCAAGAACTGCTCGCGCACATTGAGGATGCCCCAGGTGTTGGCGTCGGCCTTGCGATAGAACAGTTTTGCGCCTTCCTCGACCTCCGCCTGCGCCATCATGGGATCGAGCCCGGCCCAGGCATCGACGTCGCCACGGATCAGCGCGGTCTTGCCGTCGGCATGCTGGAGCAGCACCGGGGTAATCTCCTTCTCAGTGAGGCCCGCTCCTAACAGCGCGCGCACCAGGAAGATGTGCGGATCGGTGCCGCGGGTCACGGCGACGCGCTTGCCCTTGAGGTCGGCGACGCCGGCGATCTTGGAGTCCTTGCCGGTCACCAACGCGGTCCACTCAGGGCGCGAGTAGACATAGATCGACTTGATCGGGTTGCCGTTGATGCGGGCGACCAGCGCCGCCGAGCCGGCGGTCGAGCCGAAGTCGATCGAGCCGGCGTTGAGGAACTCAAGCGCCTTGTTGGAGCCGGCCGACTGCACCCAGGTGACCGTGATACCGTCCTTGGCGAACTCTTTCTCCAGGAGCCCCTTCTGCTTCAGGACCAGCGACACCGGATTGTAGGTCGCCCAGTCGATGCGGATCTCCTTGATCGGGTCCGCCGCCTTGGCCGCGGGAGTCAATGCGAGCGCCACAGCTCCCGCCAGAAGAATACGTCGTGCAATCCCAGCCATGCTCGGCCTCCTGAGAAACTTCATTGTTTTTCAATGAGTTATAGCTAGAGGTCAACGAGAAAATCCGCCCCTGCAAGCGCGCGGCCCGAGAACAGGTTTGCGCAAACCCGCGGCTTTCCAGCATGGAACGCCTATGCCAGAGAATGGCGGGTGACAGCGCCTCTCGCCTCTTATATCGGGTGAGACATGGACAGCGTCGCGATTGAAAAGAAGCCAGAGACGGATGACCGCTTCGACACCGCGCGGATCACCGCCGCGGTCGATGCGCTCGCCGAAAAACATGAGGGCCGCGAGGACGCGTTCCGCACGGCGATGGCGCAATTGCTCAAGGCCGAGCTGATTGCGGCGCGCGCCGCAGCCCAGGCGATCCTCTTGAAGGACCGTCACGGTCGCCGCTGCGCCGAACGGCTGTGCCACGTGCAGGACGAGATCATCCGCATCCTGTATTCGGCTGCGACCCGTCATCTCTACCGCTCGCCGATCCCGAGCGGCGCCGAGCGCATGGCGGTGGTGGCGACCGGCGGCTATGGCCGCGGCCTGATGGCGCCGGAATCGGATATCGATCTGCTCTTCATCCTGCCCTACAAGCAGACCGCCTGGGGCGAGCAGGTCGCCGAAGCCATTCTCTATTGCCTCTGGGACATGGGGTTGAAGGTCGGTCACGCCACCCGTTCGGTCGACGAATCGATCCGGCAGGCGCGCGGCGACATGACGATCCGCACTGCGATCCTGGAGACGCGCTTCCTCACCGGCGACAAGCCGCTCTATGACGAGCTGGTCGAGCGCTTCGACAAGGAAGTGGTGCAGGGCACCGCGTCGGAATTCGTCACCGCAAAGCTTGCCGAGCGCGAGGAGCGGCACCGCCGCGGCGGCCAGTCGCGCTACCTGGTCGAGCCCAACGTCAAGGACGGCAAGGGGGCCTTGCGCGACCTGCACACGCTGTTCTGGATCGCCAAATACGTCTATCGCGTGCGCGATACCCACGAGCTGGTCGGGCGCGGCGTGTTCGACGCGCAGGAATATCGCAGCTTCCGCCGCTGCGCCGATTTCCTCTGGTCGGTCCGCTGCAATCTGCATTTCTACTGCAACCGCGCCGAAGAGCGCCTCTCCTTCGACCTCCAGCGAGAGATCGCGGTGCGGCTCGGCTACACCTCGCATCCCGGCATGCAGGACGTCGAGCGATTCATGAAGCACTACTTCCTGGTCGCCAAGGAAGTCGGCAATCTCACCGCCATCCTTTGCGCCAAGCTCGAGGACCAGCAGGCCAAGCCCGCCCCCGTGCTGAGCCGGATGATGGCGCGGTTGCGACCGACCGCGGTGAAGCGGCGTGTCCCTGACAGCGACGACTTCATCGTCGACAACAACCGCATCAACGTCGCCGCACCCGACGTCTTCAAGCACGATCCGGTCAATCTGATCCGCATCTTCCGCCTTGCGCAGAAGAACAACCTCGCCTTCCACCCGGATGCGATGCGCGACGTGACGCGCTCGCTCGGCCTGATCAACGCGGGCTTACGCGAAAATCCCGAGGCCAACCGGCTGTTCATGGAGATACTGACCTCCGAGAATGCGGAGATCGTGCTGCGGCGGATGAACGAGACCGGCGTGCTCGGGCATTTCATCCGCGCCTTCGGCAAGATCGTCTCGATGATGCAGTTCAACATGTATCATCACTACACCGTCGACGAGCACCTGATCCGCTGCATCGGCTTCCTGCAGGACATCGAGCGCGGCGGCATCGAGGAGTTCGCGCTCGCCAGCGACCTCATGCGCAAGACCCGGCCCGAGCACCGGCCCGTGATCTACATCGCAACGCTGCTGCACGACGTCGCCAAGGGCCGGCCGGAGGATCACTCCATCGCCGGCGCCAAGGTGGCGCGGCGGCTCTGCCCGCGGCTCGGCTTCAGCCAAGCCGATACCGAGCTCGTGGCATGGCTGATCGAAGAGCATTTGACGATGTCCACGGTCGCGCAGTCGCGCGACCTCTCCGACCGCAAGACGATCGAGAATTTCGCCGCCGTGGTGCAGTCGGTCGAACAGATGAAGCTGCTGACCATCCTGACCACGGCCGACATCCGCGGCGTCGGTCCCGGCGTCTGGAACGGCTGGAAGGCGCAGCTGCTGCGCTCGCTCTATTATGAAACCGAGCCGGTGCTCACCGGCGGCTTCTCGGAGGTCGATCGCGGAAAGCGTCTCGCTGCCGCCTACGCCGAGTTCCGCATGGCCTTCGCCGAATGGCCCGCCGACGAGCTCGATGCCTATATCAGCCGGCACTATCCGGCCTACTGGCTCAAGGTCGAACTGCCGCGCAAGATACGCCATGCCCGGTTCGTCCGCTCCAGCGAGCAGGCCGGCCACAAGCTCGCGATCAACGTCGGCTTCGACGAGGTGCGCGGCGTCACCGAACTGACGATCTTCGCAGCCGACCATCCCTGGCTGCTGTCGATCATCGCGGGCGCCTGTGCCTCGGCCGGCGCCAACATCGTGGACGCCCAGATCTACACCACGACTGACGGCCGCGCGCTCGACACGATCTCGATCTCCAGGGAATACGACCGCGACGAGGACGAGGGACGGCGCGCCACGCGCATCGGCGAGATGATCGAGGACGTGCTGGAAGGCAAGCTGCGCCTGCCCGAAGCCGTGGCGCGGCGCACCGTGCGCAGCAAGGCAAGGCCCTTCGTGATCGAGCCGGAAGTGACGATCAACAACCAATGGTCCGATCGCTACACCGTGATCGAGGTCTCCGGCCTCGACCGGCCCGGCCTGCTCTACGAGCTGACCACCGCGATCTCCAAGCTCAATCTCAACATCGCCTCAGCGCATGTCGCGACCTTCGGCGAGCGCGCCCGCGACGTGTTCTACGTCACGGACCTCCTGGGCGCGCAGATCAACGCGCCGACGCGGCAGGCTGCGATCAAGAGCGCGCTGACCCATGTGATGGCCGGCGACAAGGCGGTGCAGCCGGCGGCGTGAAGCGCTCGTCATTCCGGGGCGATGCCGAGCATCGAACTATGGTGCGCAATTGCGCACCTGAGAATCTCGAGGTTCCGGATTCGCCCCGGTGGGCGCTCCGGAACGACAGGGTCCTAAGCCTCCACCCCTTCATGCCGCAGCAGCCAGCGCTTGCGCGCCAGCCCGCCGCCATACTTCACCAGCGAGCCATCTGCACCGATCAGGCGATGGCAGGGCAGCACCACGCTGATCGGATTGGAGCCGTTGGCATGGCCGACGGCACGAATCGCTTTGGGCGTGCCGATCTTTGCGGCGAGTGCACCGTAGCTCAGCGTTGTGCCAGCGGGGATTTGCGCGAGCGCGGTCCAGACCTTTTGCTGGAATGGCGTGCCGGCGGTGCGCCACGCGATCTTCGAGAGCTGACCGAGTTCGCCTTCGAAATATCCAGACAACGCCGTCCGCATACCCGCAGGCGCAGCATGATCACTCAGATCCACCGCGCCGTAATGCAGGCGCAACAGCCCGCGCATACGGTGCTCGTAATCCTCCCAGTCGAGCGCGCGCAAGACACCAGCAGCATCGGTGACGAGCAGCGCTATCCCGATCGGCGTCGTCAAGCGGTCGAGACCGAAGCTTGCAGATGTCTTGGTTGGTCGAGCGGCCATTGCCACACCATTGCGTCGAAACACTTCCATCGCACTTGCCATGCCGGCCGTGCTGACGTCCACCCGAAAGCTGATGCTTTGGGGAAGCTCACCTTGATCCTGATCGCCAATGTCCTGGTGGCGCTGGTCGCGGCGCTGCACGTCTTCTTCCTGGTCCTGGAGATGTTTCTCTGGGACAAGCCGCTGGGCCTGAAAGTGTTTCGCAATACGCCTGACAAGGCCGCGATCACGAAGGTGCTGGCCGCCAATCAGGGTCTCTATAACGGCTTCCTCACTGCCGGCCTGGTCTGGGGTCTGCTCCATGGCAACCCGGTCTTCGCGTTCCAGATCAAGGTATTCTTCCTGCTCTGCGTGATCGTGGCCGGCGCCTATGGCGCGGCGACCGTCAGCACGCGGATACTGATCGTTCAGGCGCTGCCGGCGGCGATCGCGCTGATTGCACTGTTTCTCGCCTGAGACGCTACGGCGCAGCGGCGCGATCCTTGCGCGGCGGCGAACCTTCCTCCACAATCTTCGGCAGCGATGGCGACCGTTGCGATCAACGGAGAAAGACCGTCGGCCGAAAATTCCGTCAGGAGGAACAACCCAACATGAACAATCGCAGAGCCTTCATAGCTGCCACTGCGGCGCTCGCCTTCGCGCTCTCGACCAGCCACGCCCTCGCCCAGAAGAAATACGACACCGGCGCAAGCGACACCGAGATCAAGATCGGCCAGACCGTGCCGTTCTCCGGCCCCTATTCCGTCTATGCCAATATCGGCAAGACCCAGGCCGCTTACTTCAAGATGATCAATGATCAGGGCGGCATCAACGGCCGCAAGATCAATTTGATCCAGTATGACGACGCCTATTCGCCGCCGAAGACGGTGGAGCAGGTGCGCAAGCTGGTCGAAGGCGACGAGGTGCTGTTCACGTTCCAGCTGATCGGCACTGCCGCGAACGCGGCCGTGCAGAAATATCTCAACGGCAAGAAGGTGCCGCAGCTCCTGGCCTCGACCGGCGCGGCGCGCTTCAACGATCCGCAGAATTATCCATGGACCATCGCTTACAATCCGAACTACGTGTCCGAGGGACGCATCTACGCAAAATACATTCTCGCCAATCATCCCAACGCCAAGATCGGCGTGCTCTACCAGAACGACGACATGGGCCGCGACTATCTGGCCGGTCTCAAGAGCGGCCTCGGCGACAAGGCCGCCAGCATGATCGTCGGCGAGGTCTCCTACGAGGTCACCGACCCGACCGTCGACTCGCAGGTGGTCAAGCTGAGGTCGATGGGCGTCGACCTGTTCTATGATGCCTCGACGCCGAAATTCGCGGCGCAGGCGATCAAGAAACTCGCCGATCTCGGCTGGACACCCGTGCACATCCTCGACATCAACGCGAGCCCGGTGTCGGCGACGCTGAAGCCGGCCGGCCTCGACATTTCCAAGGGCATCATCTCGACGAACTACGGCAAGGATCCCGGCGATCCCCAGTGGAAGGACGATCCGGGCGTCAGGGCTTTCTTCGCCTTCATGGACAAGTATTTCCCGGAGGGTGACAAGCTCAACACCGTCAACACCTACGCCTATTCGGTCGCGGAGCTATTGGTGCAGGTCTTGAAGCAATGCGGCGACGATTTGACGCGCGAGAACGTCATGAAGCAGGCCGCCAACATCAAGGGCTTCGTACCGAGCCTGGCGCTGCCGGGCATCAAGATCACCACCGGGGCGAACGACTATCGCGTCAACAAGCAGATGCAGATGATGAAGTTCAACGGCGAACGCTGGGAGCTGTTCGGGCCGATCATCGAGGACACGGGCCCGTCGGGTTAGGCCGAGAACCGATCTCGTAGGGTGAGTTAGCCCGAGCAGATGCGCTCCGCGCATCCGCCCGTCCGACTCACCCTACAAAGGACGAGCGCACTCCGCCTTGCGTCGCAACAGCTCCTCCGCCACACTCGCGCTCAGCGATGGCACCGAAGGCGCAGTGCGCCCGCCAGACCATCTGCAATAACAAACGGAGGAAATTGCGAATGAGGAATGGAATGCTGCATTTGGCCACGGCAACGGCGCTGACCCTGGCGCTGTCGATCTCTGCGGCCAATGCCCAGAAAAAATATGATCCAGGTGCCAGCGACACCGAGATCAAGGTCGGCCAGACCGTGCCGTTCTCGGGACCGGCATCGGCCTATGCGACGATCGGCAAAGCCCAGGCCGCGTATTTCAAGATGATCAACGATCAGGGCGGCATCAACGGCCGCAAGATCAACCTGATCCAGTATGACGACGCCTATTCGCCGCCGAAAGCGGTCGAGCAGGTGCGCAAGCTCGTCGAGAGCGACGAGGTTCTCTTGACCTTCCAGATCATCGGCACGCCTTCGAACGCCGCCGTGCAGAAATATCTCAACGCTAAGAAGGTCCCGCAGCTGTTCGCGGCCACCGGTGCCTCGAAGTTCACCGATCCCAAGAACTTCCCGTGGACCATGGGCTACAATCCGAACTACTTCGTCGAGGGGCGCATCTACGGCCAGTACATTCTGAAGGAGCATCCGAACGCCAAGATCGGCGTGCTCTATCAGAATGACGACCTCGGCAAGGACTATCTGAACGGCCTCAAGGCCGGCCTCGGCGACAAGGCCGCCAAGATGATCGTGACCGAAGCCTCCTACGAAGTCTCCGACCCGACCGTCGATTCGCAGATCCTCAAGATCAAGGATGCCGGCGCCGACCTATTCTTCAGCGCGACCACGCCGAAGCAAGCGGCGCAGGCGATCAAGAAGATCGCCGAGCTCGGCTGGCACCCGGTGCAGATCGTCGACATCAACGCCACCTCGGTTGGTGCGGTGATGAAGCCGGCGGGGCTCGACGCTGCCAAGGGCGTGATCAGCGTCAACTACGGCAAGGATCCGCTCGACCCGACCTGGAAGGACGATCCCGGCATGAAGAAATATTTCGACTTCATGGCGAAGTACTATCCGGACGGCGACAAGGATTCGAACTTCAACGTCTATGGCTACGGCACCGCCCAGCTGCTCGCCCATGTGCTGCAGCAGTGCGGCGACAACCTGACGCGCGAGAACGTCATGAAGCAGGCCGCCTCGCTGAAGGACGTGGCCGGCGACACCGCCCTGCCCGGCATCAAGGCCAACACTTCACCGACTGACTACCGCGTCAACAAGCAGCTTCAGATGATGAGGTTCAACGGCGAGCGCTGGGAGCTGTTCGGCCCGATTCTGGAGGATGCGGGCCCGGCGGGTTAGTAGGTGTTCAAACTCTGAACGGCAATCGGCGACCTTCTGGCCGCCGATTTTTTTTGAAGGGCTTCGCCCAACCGCTCGCGCCTCGGGATGACGGGGTGAGATGCGGCTTGCTGACGTCTACGTCGGTATCTCCCCAAAATTCTTCCCCACGGGCAGCACCGCGTGCCGGATCAGCCGTGAATCCTCCACCGCGGCCTGGCGGTGCTTGACCGCCTCGCGATAGACGGGATCGCGGATCATCTCGACAAAGGCGGCGACGCTGGGATATTCGGCGATGAAGCAATGATCCCAGCGTTCCTCCTGCGGGCCGATCAGCATCAGCTCGAACTTGCCCTGCCAGACGATGCGGCCGCCGAGACGTTCGAACACCGGGCCGCTCTCGCGGCCATAGGCCGCGTAGGCTTCCGCGCCGCTGGCCTTGCGGCCGTCAGTATAGGCCGCCTCCTTCCGCAAGCGCACCAAATTGAGCATGTGGATCGGGCCGGGGCGGTCGTTCTCCCGGAATTGCGCGAAGATCTCCTTGGTTGGATCGATGTGGCCCATGCGAGTTTCCCTCTTTGTTGACGCGTGCGATCCTAGCCCTGCGGCCCCGGAACCGGAACTGCGGCGGGCGAATGCCGCATCTCCTAATTGCGCGTTAACGCCGGGGTAACCCGGCCTTAAACAGCGGCCGCTAGCGTCTCGGCGGGGCGGGCTGACCGGGCGTATTGCGTATGGCGTGGGGAAAGAAGAAGGGTGCGCGGAAGGAGCCGCTGTTCGGCTTGCCCGCGGCGCTCGCCGATCTGCGCCTCACCCCGGCGGACCGCATTCCCGGCGGGGACGACAAGCCGAAGAAATCCGCAAAATCATCCGCCAACCGCAAGAGCGAGGATGCCGGCGACGAGCCGCCGCGCGAGCGCAAGCCGCCAGCCAGCCGCAGCGGCGCCAAGCGGCGCCCAAGGTCACGCGGCGGCTTCAGCCTCGGCCGCCTGGTCTATTGGGGCGCAGTGCTGAGCCTATGGGCCGTCATCGCCATAATCGGCGTCGTGATCTATGTCGGCGCTCATCTGCCGCCGATCCAGTCGCTGGAAATTCCTAAGCGCCCGCCGACGATCCAGATCGTCGGGATCGACGGCAGCATGCTGGCGCAGCGTGGCGAGATGGCCGGCGCCAATGTCGCACTGAAGGACTTGCCGCCGTATTTGCCCAAGGCGTTCATCGCCATCGAGGACCGCCGCTTCTATTCGCATTTCGGCATCGACCCCGTCGGCATCATGCGTGCCCTCGTGACCAACGTGCTCCATCGCGGCGTCTCGCAGGGTGGTTCGACGCTGACGCAGCAGCTCGCCAAAAACCTGTTCCTGACCCAGGAGCGCACCATGCAGCGCAAGCTGCAGGAGGCCGAGCTCGCGATCTGGCTGGAGCGCAAGCACTCCAAGGACGAGATCCTGGAGCTCTATCTCAACCGCGTCTATTTCGGCTCCGGCGCCTACGGCGTCGAAGCTGCCGCGCAGAAATATTTCGGCAAGTCGGCGAGGAGCGTCACCATCGCCGAGGCCGCGATGCTCGCCGGCCTCGTCAAATCGCCCTCGCGCCTTGCGCCGAACCGCAACCCCGAAGGCGCCGAAGCGCGCGCGCAAGTCGTGCTCACGGCGATGGCGGATGCGAAGTTCATCACCGAGGCGCAGGCGCAGGCCTCGATCGGCCATCCCTCCTACAATGTGAAGCCGGTCGGCGCCGGCACGATCAACTACGTCGCCGACTGGATCGGCGAAGTGCTGGACGATCTGGTCGGCCAGATCGACGAGAGCATCAAGGTCGAGACCACGATCGATCCGAAGCTGCAGAGCGTGGCGGAAGCCGCCATCATCGACGAGCTCGCCGCCAAGAGCGTGAAGTTCAATGTCAGCCAGGGCGCGCTGGTGGCGATGACGCCCGACGGCGCCGTCCGCGCCATGGTCGGCGGGCGGAACTATTCCGAGAGCCAGTACAACCGCGCGGTGACCGCCAAACGCCAGCCGGGCTCCTCGTTCAAGCCGTTCGTGTATCTCACCGCACTCGAACAGGGGCTGACGCCTGATACCGTGCGCCAGGACGCTCCGATCGAGGTCAAGGGCTGGAAACCCGAGAACTACACTCACGAATATTTCGGCGCGGTGACGCTGACGCAGGCGCTGGCGATGTCGCTCAACACGGTCGCCATCCGTCTCGGCCTCGAGGTCGGGCCAAAGAACGTGGTGCGCACCGCGCACCGGCTCGGCATCTCCTCCAAGCTCGAGCCCAATGCGTCGATCGCGCTCGGCACCTCCGAGGTCTCGGTGGTCGAGCTGGTCGGCGCCTACGCGCCGTTCGCCAATGGCGGCCTCGCGGTGACGCCGCACGTCGTCACGAGGATCAGGACGCTCAGCGGCAGGCTGCTCTACATGCGCCAGGCGGACGAGCGCAACCAGGTCATCGACCCCCGCTATGTCGGCATGATGAACACGATGATGCGGGAGACGCTGATATCGGGCACCGCCAAGAAGGCGGAGATCCCGGGTTGGCCGGCGGCCGGCAAGACCGGCACCAGCCAGGATTACCGCGACGCCTGGTTCATCGGCTACACCGCGAGCCTCGTCACCGGCGTCTGGCTCGGCAATGACGACAACTCGCCGACCAAGAAGGCGACGGGCGGCGGCCTGCCGGTCGAAGTCTGGACGCGTTTCATGAAGGCGGCGCACGAAGGCGTGCCGGTCGCGAGCTTGCCGAGCTCACCCGGCGGCTGGGGCCTGTCGAATCTCGCGCAGGCGGCCTCGCAGGTGTCGCCGCCCACGCCGGCGGGACCGCCACTCGCGAACGCTGGCGGCTATCGCCCGCCGCCTCCCACGCGCGCCAATGTGCGGCCGGAAGCTGCGGCCGGGCTCGACGGCTGGCTGATGGACCGGCTGTTCGGCGGCAATCGATAGGTTTTGCCTGAGGTCCCGGCGAGCTCAGAACAAAAACTGCGAAAACAACCCCATGCACAGTAGAACGCGGCATCAGGCGTGACGCCGGGTGGATCGTGCGAAGCGTTTGACGCGACGGGGTTAATTGGACCGCGGCGCAATCGCCGCAAAGTGTGGCGAGAATCGAGCAAGACGACCTGGATGTTGCCTCACCCTCCGCTGTCATTCCCCGCGAAGGCGGGGAATCCAGTACGCCGCGGCCTCTCGATTTGAATCACTGCGGCCTCTGGGATACTGGATCGCCCGCCTGCGCGGGCGATGACACCTCCCAAGATGCCAACAGCATGATCTTTCCGGAAAACCGCTTCGCACTTTTCCGGATCATGCTTTAGTCCTCGATCCCATACCGGTGCAGATCGTTGCCGTACGTGTCGAGCCACTTCTTGGCGCGCTCCATCGACGGGCAGACCTTGCCGCATACGCGCCAGAACCGCGCCGAGTGGTTCATCTCGACGAGATGTGCGACCTCATGGGCGGCGAGATAGTCGAGCACGAAGGGTGGCGCGAGGATCAGGCGCCAGGAGAACGACAGAGAGCCGGCAGAGGTGCAGGAACCCCAGCGGCTGGACTGGTCGCGGATCGAGAGCCGCTTGACCCTGACACCGAGCTCGGCGGCGTAGGCTTCCGCCGAGCGCTGCAAGTCGCGGCGCGCCTCGCGCTTGAGGAAGTCGCTGACGCGGCGGTCGACGTGTTCAAGGCCGCCGGCGACGCAGAGAATGCGCTCACCGCTGTCGCGCATCTCGGTCCACACCGTGCCGCGCTGGCCGGCGCGATGAACGATGCGATGGGGCGTGCCGCGCAGCGGTATCACCGTGCCTGGCTGGAAGGGTGCGGCCTTCGGCAAGCGGCCAAGGCGCGCGGCGATCCACGCGCCGTGACGCTGCGCGAAATCCTTGGCTTCGGCGAGCGTGCCGCGCGGCGGCATGGTGAGGATGGCTTCGCGATCGCTCGGATGAATTCTGAGCGTGTAGCGGCGCGCGCGGCGGTGCCGGCGCAATCGGATGGCAAAAAATTGCGATCCGTGGGTGATGACGAGGGTCTTCGGTTCGTGGGGCCGACGATAGAGGAGTGCGCGAGTGGCCATGTCTGACAGTCCGGGGGGCAGGAGAGCGCCCGGATTCTGCCATAACCGCCGCCAGGGAAAGCGCTCGGCGCAAAAACAAATCATTTGCCCAATATACAGCGGTCAGGCGTCCGGGAGGCCCTACAGACTGGGGTTGGAACCATCAATTTTCGCCCCCGCTGGATGCATGCGACACCCCCAAGGGGTGAATAGAGACTCACTCCTACGAGGCTACCTAAATACCGCGAATCTGGAGGGAACTTGCCCCCGCTGGAAGCTCCGCCAGGGGCTGAGATTTCGACGGGAAAGCCGAAATCTGGAGGTTATTCGGCCGCAAGAGCCTGCAACGAGCTCGGATTCGAAGCCGAAACCATGAAATCGTGAATCCGCGGCACGATCTCCGACTTGAAACGCGATCCGTTGAACACGCCGTAATGTCCGACGCCCTTCTGGACGTAATGAACGCGGCGATGATCGGGAATCGCGCTACACAATGTGTGCGTAGCTTCGGTCTGACCGAGACCGGAGATGTCGTCGTTCTCGCCTTCGACCGTCATCAACGCGACGCGCTTGATCTTGGAAGGATCGACGCGGGTTCCGCGATGGGTCATCTCGCCCTTCGGCAGCGAGTGCTTCACGAAGACGGTGTCGACCGTCTGCAGGTAATACTCGGCCGAGAGATCCATCACCGCGAGATATTCGTCATAGAAGTCGCGATGCTTGTCGACGAGGTCGCCATCGCCCTTCACCAGATTGGCGAACAGCTGCTTGTGGGCATCCATGTGCCGGTCGAGATTCATGCTGATGAAGCCGTTGAGCTGCAGGAATCCCGGATAGACGTCGCGCATCATGCCCGGATGCGGGAACGGCACCTTGGTGATGACGTGGTTGCGGAACCAGTCGATACCGCGCTCCTGGGCGAGGTTGTTCACCGCGGTCGGATTGCGGCGGGTGTCGATGGGTCCGCCCATCAGCGTCATCGAGGTCGGCACGAACGGATCGCGCCGTGCTTCCATGATCGAGACGGCCGCGACGACCGGCACGGAGGGCTGGCACACCGCCATCACATGGGTGTTGCCGCCGAGAATGTGCAGCATCTCGATGACATAGTCGATGTAGTCGTCGAGATCGAAGCGGCCTTCGCTCAGCGGCACCATGCGGGCATCGGCCCAGTCGGTGATGTAGACCTCATGCGCCGGCAGGAAGGCCTCGACCGTGCCGCGCAGAAGCGTCGCATAATGGCCGGACATCGGGGCCACGATCAGTACGCGCGGCTGAGGGCTGCGCAGCGGGCGGGCGAACTTGCGGTCGAAGTAGAGCAGCTTGCAGAACGGCTTTTCCCAGACCGAGCGGATTTCGACGGGGACGCGGATGCCGTTGACCTCGGTGTCGTCGATACCCCATTCCGGCTTGCCATAGCGGCGCGTGGTGCGCTCGAACAATTCGCAGGCCGCGGCGACCGACTTGCCGACCTCGGTGCGAGCCCAGGGATTGAGGGGATTCTGAAACAGCAACTTGGTTGCGTCGGTGACCGCTCGTGCCGGATTGAGAGAGGCTTGAGCCATCTCGTACATCCAGTACATCGGCGTCGTCAGGACCGGACTGCCTTCTGCAGCCAGGGGCGGCGCGCCGCCGAACTCACCAATGGGCATCGTTATATTCCTCTTCGCATCGCAACATACTGCCGGATGCGCAATATTGCGTCAATGCGTGGTTCCGTACATCTACGTAGCCGAAACGAGTAAATCAGCCTGAATCCACGGGAAAGTGACGTTATTCGCCGCTCGAGAGCAGCGAGCCGTGCCTTCTGGCGCTGCGCAATAGGGCAAGGAATGCCCCAAAAGAAGCAACCAGCAGCACCGCGTTGATGGCCAACGCCTCCAGCATCAGATCGGTCCTAAAGGCGTGCTCGATCAGCAGCGCGCGCATTCCCTCGAAGGCGTAGGTCGGCGGCAACGCCCAGGCGACGTATTGCAGCCAGGCAGGGAGCACGCTGACGGGATAATAGACGCAGGCCAGCGGCAGGATGGCGAACATCAGGGTCCAGACGATGCTCTCGGCGCCGAGGCCGTTGCGCAGCACCAGGCCCGAGACGAAGATGCCGACCGACCAGCTCGTGAAGATCAGATTGCAGAAGAACGCGATCAGCGGCAGGCCGAGGGCATAGACGTTGAAGTGAAACAGGACCAGCGCGAGCAGGGTCATGGGGATGATCCCGATCGCGAGCCGGATCAGGCTCATGACCATCAGCGACAGCAGAAACTCGATCGGCTTCACCGGACTCATCATGAGGTTGCCGATGTTGCGCGCCCACATCTCCTCCAGGAACGAGATGGAGAAGCCGAGCTGGCCGCGGAACAGGATGTCCCAGAGGATGACGGCGCCGATCAGCGTGCCGCCGGCGCGCGCGAAGAAATTGGCGTTCTCGGCGATGTAGAGCTGGAGGAAGCCCCAGGTGATGACCTGCAGTGCCGGCCAGTACAACAGCTCGAGCAGCCGCGGCCAGGACGACATGAGGAGGTACCAATAGCGCAGGATCATCGCGCCGATGCGATGGACGGATATGCCGCGGTGGAGGGAGAGTTCGGTCATGGGTGCACCGCGCAGCTCGGATGAGACCCGTTACCCCATCTACGATTGCAGCTCACCTCGCCGCCTCCTTTGCGCCGTTCACCCGGCCGCGCGCGACGTCCAGAAACACCTCCTCCAGCGTGGTGCGGTTGTAGCGGGCCATGATCGCCTCCGGTGCGTCGTCGTCCTCGATCCGACCGCGTTTCATGATGATGACGCGGTCGCAGAGCCGCTCGACCTCGAGCATGTTGTGCGAGGCCAGCAGGATGGTGGCGTTTTTGTTCCGGCGGTACCGCTCCAGATGCGCGCGCACCCAGTCGGCGGTATCAGGATCGAGCGAGGCGGTCGGCTCGTCCAGGAGCAGCAGCTCGGGCTGGTTGATCAGCGCTTTCGCCAGCGCAACGCGGGTCTTCTGCCCGGCGGAGAGCTTGCCGTTGGCGCGGTCAATGAAATCGCCGAGGTCGAGATCCTCGGCGAGCTCAGCGATGCGGTCGGCGAGATTCTTCACTGCATAGAGCTTGCCGAACACGGTGAGATTCTGCCGCACCGTGAGCCGCATCGGCATGTCGACGTAAGGGCTCTCGAAATTCATCCGCCCCAGCACGGCTGCGCTGTCCTCGGGCATCCTGTGACCGAGCACCTGGACGCGGCCGGAGGTCGGCAGTACCAGACCCATGATCATCGCGATGGTCGTGGTCTTGCCGGCGCCGTTGCCGCCGAGGAGCCCGGTAATGCTGCCGCGCGCAAGCGAAAAGGAGATGTCGTCGACGGCGCGGGTCTGCTTGTAGACCTTGACGAGGTGATCGACCGCGATTGCCGCGGGCGAAATGCGATCCGCGACAGTCGGCCGACTTGAAGCCTTGTCATTCTCGGTCATGCTGGCCGTTCTTCTGCTATTGCAGCGAAGAGCGCAAGGCTTGTAATTCCTGGCAGGTTCCGTGAGCCGCGCGTTTGTGACTTGGAAGGCACCGCCACATTGGCCGATATGACCGAAATTGCCGATTCCGACTTCCGCCACGCGCAGCGGCATATCCGCCTCGACACCATCCTGCGGCTGCGTTGGCTGGCGGTGCTGGGCCAGCTCGCCGCGATCTTCATCGTGGCCCAGGGGCTCGAGTTCAACGTCGAGATCGTCCCCTGTGTCAGCATCATTGCGCTGTCGGCGACGCTCAATCTGGCGCTCCAGACCGCGGCCAATCCGATGCGGCGGCTGGAGCCGATGCAGGCGGCTGGCCTCCTCGCGCTGAACATCGTGGAGCTGGCAGGTCTGCTGTTCTTCACCGGCGGACTGCAGAACCCGTTCTCGTTCCTGTTCCTCGCGCCCGTGCTGATCTCGGCGACCGCGCTGCCGGCCCGCTTCACCTTCGGCCTCGGCCTGCTCGCGGTTGCCTGCGCGTCGGCGCTGTTCTTCTTCCATTTTCCACTGCCGTGGGATTCCGAAGATCCGTTGGTGCTGCCGCCGATCTATCTCGTCGGCGTCTGGCTCTCGATCGCGCTCGCGATCGGCGTGACCAGCCTCTACTCCTTCCAGGTGACCGAGGAAGCGCGCAAGCTTGCCGACGCGTTGGCCGCGACCGAGCTGGTGCTGACGCGCGAGCAGCATCTGACCCAGCTCGATGGCCTTGCTGCCGCGGCCGCGCACGAGCTCGGCACGCCGCTCGCAACCATCTTCCTGATCTCGCGCGAATTGGAGAAGACGGTGAAGGACGCGAGCATCGCCGCCGACCTGAAGACCTTGCGCGAGCAGACCCAGCGCTGCCGCGACATCTTGAGCAAGATCACCCAGCTCTCCTCCACCGGAGCACCGTTCGACCGCATGAAACTGTCGGAGCTGATCGAGGAGGTGGTGGCGCCACACCGCGATTTCGGCGTCGAGATCAAGGTTCGGATCGCGGTGGCGGCGGCGTCCGAGCCGGTCGGCTCGCGCAATCCGGCAATCCTCTACGGTATCGGCAACATCGTCGAGAACGCAGTCGATTTCGCTCGCACCACCGTCGAGGTGAACGCCTGGTGGAACAAGGACAATATCGAGCTCGTGATCTCCGACGATGGCCCCGGCATTCCGCCCGATATCCTCAATCGGATCGGCGAGCCCTATCTGTCGCGGCGGCGCACCCAGGATGACGGCGGCGGCGAACGGCGTGGCCTCGGCCTCGGCGTGTTCATCGCGCGAACCCTGCTCGAACGCACCGGAGCCAAGGTCTCGTTTACCAACCGGATCTTTCCGGAACACGGCGCCGTGGTTCAGATCACATGGCCGAGACAGCGTTTTGAGGCTATCGAGACGCTCGAACAAACAATAGGATAGCCGCGACCTTGCGTCGCACAACGGGGCGGATCGACGATTTGCCGCCTTGGCACCGCGCGATTGCGACGCCATATGTCAATGCGCTGGAGAGAGGACACAACCTTGAACGCCATCGCCGAACTGAACGAACAGACCGACCGCTCGCTGCTCATCGTTGAGGACGACAAACCGTTCCTGGAGCGGCTGTCGCGCGCCATGGAGACACGGGGCTTTGCCGTGACATCATGCGACACTGTCTCCGACGGACTTGCGCAGATCGGCAAGTCGGCCCCGGCCTTCGCGGTGGTGGATTTGCGGCTCGGTGACGGCAATGGCCTCGACGTGGTCTCGGCGTTGAAGAAGAAGCGCCCGGACGCACGCGCGATCGTGCTGACCGGTTATGGCAACATCGCCACCGCCGTCACCGCGGTGAAGATGGGCGCGATTGATTATCTCTCCAAGCCCGCGGATGCCGACGACGTCGTCGCCGCACTGCTCTCGACCAATGCGGAAAAGTCCGAGCTGCCGACGAATCCGATGTCGGCCGACCGCGTCCGCTGGGAGCACATTCAGCGCATTTACGAGATGTGCAACCGCAACGTCTCGGAAACGGCGCGCCGGCTGAACATGCACCGGCGCACGTTGCAGCGGATTCTGGCGAAGCGCGCGCCGCGGTGAGTTTCAGCCGTACTCGTGCCCGGGACGCAGCGCAGCGCGAAGTGATGCGCTGCTGAGCCGGGGCCCATGCCTCGGCTTGAACCACTGTCTGCTGGGTCCCGGCTCTGCGCAGCAATGCACCGGAACCATCCTACTCCCAAAAGTCGACGTGACCCTGAGGATCGACCAGGCGGTTGATCCGAAGCGCTGCTGCCATTCCAAATCGCACCGTCATCTGCTTGCGCGTGGCGGCAGCCAGCTTGTGCTCGGGCGCCTCGCAATGCAGGTGCGCGCCATAGGCGTCGGCGATGATCAGGCCGGTGTCTTCAGGAAAGATCTCGCAGGGCAGATCCTGCGTGAAGGCGAAGAACAGCCGGTCGCAATGGGCGCGGTATTCGTGCCATTTCTGGTCGGCGCGCAGATCCTCCACCGACGACTTGATCTCGACGATCCAGATCTCGCCGCGCTCGTTCAGCGCCACGAGATCGGCGCGCCGGCCCGACGGCAGCGGCAATTCGCTGATGCAGGAGAAGCCGAGCGAGCGCAAAAGCCGCGCCGTGCCGCGCGCGATGGCGAGCGCCGTCTCCGACTGGCGGCGATCGGGCGGCGGCACGAGGGCGATGCGGGCGGTGTTGTCCATGGGGGCAAGATAGCCGATTCCATGAAGCGCGGACACTGTCTCCCCCCACCCGTCATTCCGGGGCGCGCACAGCGCGAGCCCGGAATCCATAACCACAGGGAGACGTGTCGGGCAAAGCAGGTAACTCCGACTCTTCGCAAAACTGCTGCCTGTGGTTATGGGTCCCGGGCTCGCGCTGCGCGCGCCCCGACGGCGAGTGCGGAACCGCACTCGCCCTTAACACTTATTACGCAGCCGCCGCACCCGGGCGGAACCACCCAGGCTGCGCGCATGATCGACGATCTCTGGTACAAGAATGGCGTGATCTATTGCCTCTCCGTCGGCTCCTATATGGACGCCAATGGCGACGGTGTCGGCGACTTCAAGGGCCTGCTCCGCCGGCTCGATTATCTGCACGGGCTCGGCATCACCGCGATCTGGCTGATGCCGTTCCAGACCTCGCCCGGCCGCGACGACGGCTACGACATCGCCGATTATTACAGCGTCGACGCCCGTTACGGCACGCTGGGCGACTTCGTCGAGTTCGCCCATGGCTGCAAGCAGCGCGGCATCCGCGTCATCATCGACCTCGTCGTCAATCACACCTCGGACCAGCACCACTGGTTCAAGGAGGCGCGGCGCGACAAGAGCTCGCCCTATCGTGACTGGTACGTGTGGTCCGACAAGAAGCCCGGCAATGCCAACGAGGGCATGGTGTTTCCCGGCGTGCAGAAATCAACCTGGACGCACGACAAGGAGGCTGGCGCCTGGTACTTCCACCGCTTCTACAATTTCCAGCCCGATCTCAACACCTCGAATCCGCACGTGCAGGCTGAGATCCTCAAGATCATGGGCTTCTGGATCCAGCTCGGCGTCTCCGGCTTCCGCATGGACGCCGTGCCCTTCGTGATCGCGACCAAGGGTGCGAAGGTGAAGAAGCCGGTCGAGCAGTATGACATGCTGCGCGCGTTCCGCGAATTCCTGCAATGGCGCCAGGGCGACGCCATCATCCTCGCCGAAGCCAATGTGCTGCCGAAGACCGACATCGAATATTTCGGCCGCGATGCCGACCGCATGCACATGATGTTCAACTTCCATGTCAACCAGCATCTGTTCTACGCGCTGGCCTCAGCCGACTCGCGCCCTCTGGCCAAGGCGCTGAAGGCGACCAAGCCGCGGCCGGCGACGGCGCAATGGGGCCTGTTCCTGCGCAATCACGACGAGCTCGATCTCGGACGATTGACCAAGACGCAGCGCGAGGTCGTGTTCAAATGCTTCGGCCCCGACAAGGACATGCAGCTGTACGACCGCGGCATCCGCCGCCGCCTCGCGCCGATGCTGGGCGGCGACCGCCGGCGGCTCGAGCTCGCCTACAGCCTGATGTGCACGCTGCCGGGGACGCCGGTGATCCGCTATGGCGACGAGATCGCGATGGGCGACGATCTCTCGTTGCCCGAACGCAATTGCTCGCGCACGCCGATGCAATGGTCGACCGAGCCGCATGGCGGCTTCACCAAGAGCGACAAGCCGGCCTGCCCCGTCATCGACAAGGGGCCTTATGGCTTTCCGCACGTCAACGTCGCAAAACAGCGGCGCGATCCCAACTCCATGCTGAACTGGACCGAGCGCATCGTCCGCATGCGCAAGGAGGTGCCGGAAGTCGGCTGGGGCGATTTTGCGGTCATTCCCGTGCGCGATCCCGCCGTGTTCATCATGCGCTATGATTGGCGCAACAATTCGGTGCTGTTCGTGCACAATCTCGATGAGAAACCGCGCGAGATCGCGTTCTCGGCCGGATTGCCCGGCGAGACTGGCGCGCACCTGATCAACCTGCTTGCGGAGGACCACAGCCACGCCGACAAGCGCGGCCAGCACCGCGTCGTGCTGGAGCCATACGGCTACCGCTGGTACCGCGTCGGCGGGCTGGACTATCTGTTGAAGCGGAGCGACATCGACGAAGCTACGGTGCGGGATAAGAAGCATCGGGGGTGATGTGGTCTCTTCGCTGTCCCCACGCTCACAGCTGTCGTCCCGGACAAGCGCGCCTCGAGCGCGCGTAGATCCGGGACCCATAACCGCAGAATGAAGAGTGGAGCGACCCGGCAACTCCGAATCGTCGCAAAACAGCTCCCTGTGGCTATGGTGATCGTCGCTCCGCCCTCCACAACGCTTGGCGTTGCCAAGAGCTGCGCCCATCCGGGACGACAGCTAGGGTGGAGCGACGATGACCCCCTCGTTGCCGCGCAAATCCAGCACGCCTTCGATCCCATCACCTTCGCGATCCAGAAACGTCGAGAGCAATATCCTGCTGTCGAAACCGATCGCGCTGGTGGTCACCGCGATCGGATCGGGACCGAGATTGAGTGCCACAATCACCGTCCTGCCGCCGGCCTCGCGGCGGTACATCAGGAGATCGCCTTGCGCCGCGACCGGATGATAATCGCCTACGACCAACGGGGGACAGCCCCTCCGCACGGCGATCAGGCGCTTGTAGAGATTGAGGATCGAGCGCGAATCGGCTTCGAGATTGGCGACATTCTCGTGGATATGGTCCTCCGGCAGCGGCAGCCACGGCCTCACCTCCGAAAAGCCGGCGAAGTTCGACGAATCCCATTGCATCGGCGTGCGGCAGCCGTCGCGGCCGACACCGATGCCGGGCACGTTCTTCTCGAAGGGATCGCGCACATCCTCCGGCGCGATCGCGAGCTGGTGCATGCCGATCTCGTCGCCGTAGTAAAGCGTCGGCGTGCCGCGCAGCGTCAGCAGCAGCATGGCCGCGACGCGGGCCTGCTCCGGCCCGACCCGGCTCGCCACGCGCGGGCGATCATGATTGCCGAGCACCCAGTTCGGCCAGGCGCCGCGCGGCAGCGACCTCTCGTAATCCTCTATGATCTTCTCGATCGAGCGCGCGCTCCAGAAGGTCGAGAGCAGCGCGAAATTGAACGGCATCTGCGCGCCGGTCAGATCGTTGCCGTAATAGGCCATCAGGCGGTGCAGCGGCAGATAGATCTCGCCGATCAGGACGCGCGCGCCATAGGAATCGGTGACACGCCGCATCTCGGCGATGACGTCATGCACTTCCGGCTGGTCGGTCGAGTATTGCGTCAGGATTCTTTCGTTCGGCGGCCGACCCTCGACATAATGCGGGTTCGGCGGGTTGTCGCGGAATTCGGCGTCCTTGATCAGGTGCCAGATCACGTCGACGCGAAAACCATCGACGCCCCTGTCCAGCCAGAATCGCATCACGTCATAGATCGCGGCGCGAACCTCCGGATTGCGCCAGTTGAGATCCGGCTGCTGGGCGAGGAAGGCGTGATAGTAATATTGGCCCGTCGTCTCGTCGAATTGCCACGCGCTGCCGCCGAACTCGGACAGCCAGTTGTTCGGCGCGCCGCCGCCGGGTGCCGGATCGCGCCAGATGTACCAGTCGCGCTTGGGATTGTCGCGCGAGGCGCGGCTCTCGATGAACCAGGGATGCTGGTCGGAGGTGTGGTTCGGCACGAGGTCGAGGATCAGCTTGAGGCCATTGTCGTGGGCGGCCGCGAGCAGCGCATCGAAATCCGCCATCGTGCCGAACAGCGGCTCGATGCCGACATAATCGGAGATGTCGTAGCCGAAATCGGCCATCGGCGAGGGAAAGATCGGCGACAGCCAGATCGCGTCGACACCGAGCGATTTGACGTAAGGCAGCCGCCGCAGGATGCCGGCGAGATCGCCGACACCGTCACCGTTGGAGTCCTGAAACGAGCGCGGATAGATCTGATAGAAGATGCCGTCGCGCCACCAATTCTCGTTGCCGTGAGCCATGCCGGAAGATCACCCGAATCTGCGCCTTGCGCGGGAGAACGCGACAGCAACGCCCCGGTTCAAATTGGCAGGCCAATTGGAACGGCCGTGTGACGGGTGTTCCCGGGAGGCGGCCCGAATCTTTTGCTTGGCGGCTCGGCAAAAATCGGCATTGTGAGGTCATGACCGAGCAAAACGACACCAAAGCCAAGGCGGGCGCGATCATCGTTCCCGTGACGCTGTTCGAGCAGAACTGCACCATCATCTGGGATGAGCCTTCCAAGAAGGCCGTGGTGATCGATCCCGGCGGCGACGTGCCGAAGATCCTGGAAGCGATCAAGCAGACGGGCGTCACCGTCGAGAAAATCTGGCTGACCCATGGCCATATCGATCATGTCGGCGGCGCGGCCGAGCTGCGCGATGCGCTGAGGGTGCCGATCGAGGGTCCGCATGTCGCGGACAAGTTCCTGCTCGACAATGTCGTCGCAAGCGGCGCGCGCTTCGGCATGACCGGAGGTCGCGACTTCACGCCTGACCGCTGGCTCGACGAAGGCGACAGCGTGTCGATTGGAAGCCTGCAATTCGACATCCTGCACTGCCCCGGCCATTCGCCCGGCAGCGTGGTGTTCTTCAACAAGGACTTGCGTTTCGCCCATGTCGGCGACGTCTTGTTCGCTGGCTCGGTCGGGCGCACCGACCTGCCCGGCGGCAGTCACGCCACGCTGATCAATTCAATCAAGACGAAGTTGCTGCCGCTCGGCGACGATGTCGGCTTCATCTGCGGCCATGGCGCCGGCTCGAGCATCGGCCAGGAGCGGATGACCAATCCGTTCATCACCGGCGAGATGTAGGACTACTCCGCCGCCTCGGCGAGCACGGGCTCGCCGAGATGGCGCTCGCCCCATTCGCGAATGGCGGCGACGACGGGCACGAAACTCTTGCCCTTGCGCGTGAGGCGATATTCCACCTTCGGCGGCACCTCGCCGAAATCCTTGCGGTCGATCAGGCCGCTCTCGGTCAGCGCCTTCAATTCGCGGCTGAGCACGCGCGGCGTGATCGCGGCGCTGCCCTCGGTGCCGCGCAGCAGACCGCTTCTGATCTCGCCATAGCGGCGCGGGCCATCCTTGAGATCCCAGACGATGCGCAGCTTGTACTTGCCGCTGATCATCTTCTGAAACGCCGCAACCGGACAGGCGCGCAGCGGGATCGCTCTTGCCTTCGCCATGTCGTCTCCTCCATGCGCAGCCAGTTTTCTTACGCGAACCGGCATCCACTTCGCTCGAAAACGCCACGCGGCAAGAATAGGAGCGGCGGCGAAAAAGTCCATACTATCAATTTTGTCCATACTTGCAGGACCGCGCGCAAGGCGCAGATGATGACGCACAAGACGAACCAAGGAGCGTCGCATGAAGCACTTCATGATCAGATACCAGTTCAAGAACGGCACGACGGAAGAATGGCACCGGGAGATCGCCCGCTTCATCAAGGCGATCGACGGCGATCCGGAGCTGAAAGGACGTATCTTCTATCGCGTCCTGAAGGCGCGCGACGAGGGCAGCTATTTCCACCTCGCCAGCGCCAGCGATGAGGGCGCGCAAAAAGCTCTGCAATCGCGCGACTTCTTCAGGGCTTATCAGGAGATGACGCGGAAGATTGCGGGCGGCGAGGTGACGGTGACGCCGATCGAGGTGATCGATCAGACGATAGCTTCGGCGGGCTGAGTCGACGGCGCCGCCACAAGCTCCGCCGTCGTCCCGGACAAGCGGGATCCATAACCACAGGGAGAAGTTTGACGCGGCCTGAACTCCGGGTCCCCGCAACCACATCCGCGTGTGGTTATGGGTACCGGATCGGCGCGCGCTTCGGGCGCGCTTGTCCGGGACGACAGCGGCGAGCTATTTCATCAGCCCCGCGGCGGTCAGCGCGCGCGTGATGATCTGGCCGAGATCGAAGCCGTAAGACTTTTCTCGCTTCGGCTCGGCCGGCTCTGCGACCGCAGAGCGGATCGAGCGGGCGAGATGTGGTGCGGGCGTCAGAGCCGGCTTTGCCTCCACCTTCTTCTTCGCTTCCGCGATCCAGCCGGTCAGGCCGAAGAACTTTGCGATGTGATAGGACGAGGAGATGCCGGCCTCGATCAGGAACGCGCCTTCCATGCCGTAGCGCTGGTCGTTGTCGGCTAGCCCAAGCGGCGTGCCATGCGCCATGTCGGTGATGGCGTAGGACTCGACCAGCGTCTCGCCGTCGTTGTTCCACCAGGTTTGACGCGGATAGCCGTCGACATTGGTCTCCGCCATCGGCACTTCGGGCAGTTCGTGCAAGTCGAGCCACTGCTTGACGATCTCGTTGGCATTGCCGGGATTGACAGTGCGGTCGGCACTGCCATGCCACACCGAGATCTTCGGCCAGGGCCCGCGATGATCAGAGGCGCTGCGTACGAGATCGCCGAGCTCGCGCGCAGGACGCGCCGGGGAATGAAACATGCCGTCCAGCGCCTCGCGCAGATTCGAGGCGATGCCATAGGGCAATCCGGCGATAACAGCGCCGGCCGCGAAGACCTCCGGATAGGTCGCGAGCATCACCGACGTCATGCCGCCGCCGGCGGAAAGGCCGGTGATGAAGATGCGCCTGGAATCGATGCGGTGCGCGTCCGCCATATGCGCGATCATCTCGCGGATCGAATGCGCTTCGCCGCTGCCGCGCATCGTGTCCTCCGGATTGAACCAGTTGAAGCAGGTGTTGGCATTGTTGATGCGCTGCTGCTCGGGCATCAACAGCGCGAAGCCGTAATGCTGCGCCAGCGTCGACCATCCGGCGCCGAGATCGTAAGCGGCCGCGGTCTGGCCGCAGCCATGCAGCACGACGACGAGCGCGCGCGGCTTCTGCAGCTGCGCCGGCACGAAGGCGAACATGCGCAAGGCCCCCGGATTGTCACCGAAGCCCGTGACCTCTCGCAGCGGGCTGGATGAATCCGCGGTGCGGCCGAGCTCGGCAAAGCGCAGACCGTCCAGCTTGGGCAGACGTCTCAACAGATCGACATTTCGGGCTAACGACACGGCAGCTTCCTGGTGGGCGACATTCCAACGTCCAGCCCAACCAGATAGTTGCTGCGTTGCAAAATAAAAAGACCGTGCGCTGTCAATCCCAGCGAAAATCGCGGGAAATCCGCTGGAATCCGCATGCATTAACCGTCGCGCCTCAACTTCGTGCCTATACACGGCGCATCCGCGCCAGAAATGCGGCACAGATCATGATGAATGTCACAAACAGCACGAGCGACACGAGGAATCCTGCGCGCGCTGATTGCAATGATTCGATCGCGAAGAACACCGCGCCGATTGCGGCCACTCCGGCCGCATTTCCGATCTGCGCCATCGTACCGTATATGCCGGATGCGGAGCCTGCGGCGGCGGGCTTCACCGTCGAGAGCACCGCGCCCGAGAGCGGTGCCATCACCAGTCCCTGACCGTAGCCGAAGATGATCATGGTCAGCGCGAGCTGGAGCGGCGACGGAGCATCGACACGGCCCGCAACAAGCGCAAGCGCCGCAAGACCTGCGATCTGCAACATGCAGCCTTCAGTCAACACCTTGGTGCCGCGATGCCGTACCCGCACACCGCTGTGGCGCGAGGCCACGACGAAGGCGAGCGCCAGCGGAATGAAGGCCATGCCGGCCGCGAGCGGTGTGATATTCAGGCCGCGCTGCATGAACAGCGTCATCACCAGATAGAACGAGAGATTGGCAAGGAAGAAAAAGAAGACGGCGCCGAGGCCGCGCAGGAAGGCGGCGTCCGCCAGCAGCGTGAGATCGACCAACGGCATGCCGCCGGCGGCTGCGACCGCTTGCTCCAGCCTCAGGAACGCGGTGAGGATCACGCCGCCGACTGCCATCACCGCCCACAGCCACGGCGCCCAGCCGAGATCGTGACCGAACAGCAGCGGGCCGATCAGGCACAATAACCCCGCGAACAGCACCACGCTGCCCCTGATGTCGAGCCTTGTACCCGCCCGTCGCCGCACCGACGGCATGATGCGCCAGGCCGCAGTCGCGATGACAAGGCCAAACGGCACATTGACGAAGAACACCGAGCGCCAACCGGTGCCCGCGAGATCGATTGTGACGAGAAAACCGCCGAGCAGGAAGCCCGCGGCGCCCGCAAGCCCGAGCACGATGCCGTAAATGGCGAAGGCGCGGTTGCGCTCGTCGTCGGTGAACAAAAGATGCAGCGTCGCCAGCACCTGCGGCACCATCAACGCCGCGGTCGCGCCCTGCGCCAGCCGCGCGACGATCAGCTCGACGCCGGATTGTGCGAGTCCGCACCACAGCGAGGTCGCCGTGAAGCCGAGCACGCCGGCCAGGAAGACATCCTTTGTGCCGTGGATGTCGCCGAGCCGGCCGCCGGTCACGACCAGCGTGGCATAGGCGATGAGGTAGATCGCGATGACGGATTCGATCTCGGCCGGCGAGGCTTTCAGCTCGACGGCGATGGTGGGAATCGCGACATTGACCACGAAGGCGTCGACGCCGAACATGAACTGGGCGGCCACGACGATGGCCAGCACCCACCAGCGGCGGGTCGAATCGAGCGGCTTTGTGACGATCTGATGCATTGGGGCACGACTTTGGACTATGGTTGCCCCGATGATTTCAGATCGCGAGTGGCACCGCGATTACCTCACAGGTAGGCTTCGCGCGTTTCTCTTCGCCTCTCCCCGCAAGCGGGGACAGGAGGAAGATTCAACGCATGTCTGCATTCCGTCATGCGGGACATCGTGCGATTGCGTTCGCTTCCGCGAGCACGTAGCCTCGCCGCTTCAACAAGCAGAAAATCCAGCCGGAGAGAACGCCATGGCGCGCCTGAAATTCGGAGCCTTCCTTGCCCCGCATCACCCGATCGGCGAGCATCCGATGCTGCAGTTCCGGCGCGATCTCGACCTGGTCGAGCAGCTGGATGCGCTCGGCTATGACGAGTTCTGGTGCGGCGAGCATCATTCCTCCGGCTGGGAGATGATCGCATCGCCCGAGATGTTCCTGGCCGCCGCCGGCGAGCGCACGAAGCGGATCAAGCTCGGCACCGGCGTGGTGTCGCTGCCCTATCACCATCCCTTCAACGTCGCCCAGCGCATGGTGCAGCTCGACCACATGACCGGCGGCCGCGCCATCTTCGGCTCCGGTCCGGGCGCGCTGGCCTCCGATGCGCACACGCTCGGCATCGATCCGATGACCCAGCGCGACCGTCAGGACGAGGCGATCGGCATCATCCGCCGCCTCTTCAACGGCGAGCGCGTCACCGCCAAGAGCGACTGGTTCACGATGAACGATGCCGCGCTGCAGATCCTGCCCTTGCAGGAGGAGATGCCGTTCGTGGTGGCCTCGCAGATCTCGCCCTCCGGCATGACGCTGGCCGGCAAATACGGCATCGGCATCATCTCGCTGGGATCGATGACCACACAAGGCCTGATGTCGCTGCAGCAGCAGTGGCAGTTCGCCGAAGATGCCGCCAAGAAGCATGGCACAAAGGTCGACCGCGCCGACTGGCGCGTGCTGCTGACCTGGCATATCGCCGAAACGCGTGAACAAGCCCGCCGTGAGGCCGGCGCCGGCCTGATGCGCTGGCACAACGAATATAATGTCGGCACGCTGCAGCGGCCGGGGCTCACCGCGTTCTCTTCGCCCGATGAAGCCGTGGACAAGACCGCGTTCGTCGAGGGCGCCGCGTCCACGATCGGCACGCCCGACGATCTCGTCAAAACCATCAAGAACGTGATGCAGGTCTCCGGCGGCGTCGGCGCCATCATCGGCTTCGTGCATGACTGGGCCAATCCGGAAGCCACGCGCCGCAGCTGGGACATGGTGGCGCGCTACGTCGTGCCAGAGATCAACGGCTATATCGACGGTCTTCGCAAGTCGCAGAAATTCGTGATCGAGAACCGCGCGATCTTCGAGCGTGCGGGTCAGGCGGTGATGGCCAAGATCATGGAGAACGAGAAGGCCGCCGAGGCGCTGAAGGTGACCGGCCCCGGCCGCGTCGCCATTCCCGCCGTCAACGCCCCGGATCTGCAGAAGGAAGCGGCAAAGCGGTAGGCAGCATGGCCGCCGGTTCGACAGAACGTCTTGGCGGCGTCTGAGCGAGCGCCTCGTCCTTCGAGACGACCGCTTCCAGCGGTCTCCTCTATGCAGGCGAAATGCTTCGCACGGCATTTCCTGGAGAATATCGAGGTGTCGCTCGCACCCGGCTACAAGCCGGACTGGCAGATGTGGCCGATCCCGAACCCGCGGGATGGGTTGCGGGTGACGGTGAGGGCGGTGTGAGCTTGCGTGTCCCGGACGCGCAAAGCGCGAGCCGGGACCCAGAATCTTGCGACAGGTTCGGCCTGGAGAGATGGGCCCCGGCTCTGCAGCGCATCGCTGAACTGGACGATGCTTCGCATCGCCAGGACAGCGCTGCGCCGCGTCCGGGGCACGAGAGCGCCCCCTACGCCTCCTGATCGAACGCCTTGCGCAGCGCCACATAGCCCTGCTGCTGCTGGCTCCAGTTGCGGCCGCCGGTCATGGCGCCGTCGACGACGAGGTCGTGGCCGTTGACGAAACTGGATTCGTCGCTGGCCAGGAACACCGCGGCATGGGCGATGTCATCGGGAAGGCCGGCGCGCGGGATCGGCTGCGCGGTCTTGTAGACCTCGCGCATCACTGCCGGCGTCTTCTCCGCGGCGTCGGTCGAGAGCCCCAGCGCCTTGCCGAAGATGCCGGTTGCGATCGCGCCGGGCGAGATCGAGTTGACGCGGACATTCGATTCACCGAGCTCCATCGCCACGCATTTGGTGAGATGGATCACCGCCGCCTTGGCCGCACTATAGACCATCGAGGACGAGAAGCCGGCGAGGCGGCCGGCGATGCTGCCATTGTTGATGATGCTGCCTGCCCCCTGCTTCCTCATGTAGGGAGCGGCGTGCTTCATGCCGAGCATGACGCTGCGCACCAGGGTCGCCATGGCCGCATCGAACCGCTCGACCTCAAGGCCCTCGATGCCGCCGGTCTGTGCCGGGCCGCCGGCATTGTTGAACAGGCAATCAATCCTGCCGAATTTCTCGACCGCGAGCGCGATCAGCGCCTGCATCTGCGCTTCGACCGTGACGTCGGTCTGGCGGAAGATGCAATTGGCCCCGAGCTGCTCCGCTAGCGCTTCGCCTTCCGGTACGCGCCGACCCGCGATCACAATTTTGGCACCTTCGGCAACGAAGACTTCCGCAGTGCGCAATCCGATCCCGCTCGTCGCCCCCGTAATCACCGCAACCTTGCCGTCCAGCCTGCCCATGGAATGTTCCTTTTTTCGAGCGATTTGATGCCAAATGGCGAATGTCGGCCGCCGCCCTCACCGCAGCGGCCACTATCCCTGCCCGCTTCCGCCAAGGCAAGCTATGCTCCTGCGGGCGGCATGCGTAACATCCTCACCGGCCGCTCGCTTTTCGAATGCCTACCACAACCGGGCTGCGTATGAGGAAGCTGATCGACGAGTTCCGCAAGGCCTGGCAGGGCGCCGCGCCGCCCTCGCTCGGCCTGAGCATCTCGTTTGCGGTGATCTGCCTGCTGGGCGCGACCCTCATCCGCTGGGGTCTCGCTCAGATTCGCCCCGACATCTACTTCACGCCGTACTTCCCCGCCGTGTTCTTTGCCGCTGCCCTGGGCGGATTTCGGATCGGCATCGTGACGGCGTTGGTCGGCGGCGTGCTCGGCGTCGTCCTGAATTTCGGCGACGCTATTGCCGATCGCGCGCGATTTGCGCTGCTGGCGCTTTACTGGGTCGTCTGCGCGATCACCATCTGGGGTGTCGAGCACTATCGCATCATGCTGGCGGACCAGCGCCGGATCTCCAAGCGCCTGATCGAGGAAGAAGATTATCGCAAGCTGCTGGTCGACGAGCTCCAGCACCGGCTGAAGAACAAGCTGTCGACAGTGCATGCCGTGTTGCACCAGGTGCTGCACGACCAGCCGCAGGTGTGGACCCGGATTGATCCCCGGCTGCGCTCGCTGGCCGCGACCGACGATCTGATCTCGCGGATCGACAAGGGGGGCTGCGATATCCGCGACCTCTTGATCTCCGAGCTCGGGCCCTATGGCCATGTCCGATTCACTCTCAATGGTGAGCGGCTGTTCCTGCCGCCGAAGCTCGCGGTCACGCTGTCATTGATGTTTCACGAGCTCGCGACCAATGCAGGCAAGTACGGCGCATTCTCCGCACCGCGCGGTCTGCTGCAGGTGTCTTGGACCATCAACGACGACCGCCTCACCATCACCTGGGACGAAACCGAGGGGCCGAGCGTGGACAAGGTGTCCGAGCCCGGCTTCGGCACCAAGCTGCTGAAATCGGCACTGTCGGCCTTCGATGGCAGGACCGAGATCTCGTATCTCAAGTCGGGGCTGCATTGCATCATGCAATGCCGCATCCCCAAGAGCGGCTAGCCGACAGCAAGACTCGGTCGGATCACCTCTCGCCGGCGGGGAGAGGTGACCCTCCGGCGCGCGCATCGATTCAAACAAGGCTGATCGCGCATCCAAAGCGAAAGCGAGCCCGCGCACTGCGCGCGCGGTTTCGCATGCGTCGTTGACCCTCTGTTAATGACGATCGTCGGCGCGCGTCGCATCGTCGCAAGTTTTCTCCAAAACACCCCCGTATTTCTCCCGACCCCTTAACCAAACTTAAGAGGGAACCGCGCAAGATCGCGGCCATTGCAAAGGCGCGCTGAAACAACAAGATTCATGACTTCTATGAACGACAATAGATATTCCGGCGCGACTGAAGCCGAGCTCGGTTTTCTCAAGGAAATCGTTAGAATGCTGCCGGCCGGCCTCACCGTGCAGGACGCGCATGGCGAGCTTCTGCTGGTCAACGACGCAGCTGCTGCCCAGCTCGGCATGGACGGCAGCCGTCCCTCACCCGATCTGGCGCCGCGCCGCGAAGCCTGCCGCAAGGCGCTCAGCGCCGGCCAGCCGGTCGTCACCGAGGAAGCGCTTCACGACGGCGCGGCGCGCCAGGTGCTGCTCACGATCCATCGTCCCGTTCGGCTCGCCGGACGCGAGCTCCTGATCTCGGCGTCGTCCGACATCACCGAGCAGAAGAATTTCGAGGACCAGCTGTTCCGCTCCGCCTATTTCGACGAGCTGACCGGCCTGCCCTCGCGGCGCGTGATCGAGCATCGCGCCAACAGCCTGCTCGCGCGCGATCGCGGCGACGAGCGCTTTGCACTGGCCTTTCTCGACGTCGACAATTTCAAGCACATCAACGACTATTACGGTCACGCCGTGGGCGACGCGCTGCTGGTCGAGCTGTCGAAGCGGCTCGGGCGCGACCTGCGCGATTCGGACATGCTGTCGCGCATCTCCGGCGACGAATTCCTGCTGCTGCTCTCGCCGATCCAGAGCCAGGAGGAAGTCGCCGAATTCATGCAATCGACGCTGAAGCGGCTGACCGCGCCGTTCTTCATCGATCATTCGGAAGTCTTCGCCTCGACCTCGGTCGGCATCAGCCTCTATCCCGAGCATGGACGAAGCTTCGAGACGCTGCGGCAGAACGCCGACATCGCGATGTACCGCATCAAGAACAACGGCAAGGGACTGGCCGCCTTCTTCGACGCCAGCATGGAACGCGAGGCGCAGGCGCGGATGAAGGTCGAGCAGTCGCTGCGGCTCGCCATCCTGGAAAAGCGCTTCTGCTGCGCCTTCCAGTCCAAGGTCGACATCCGCACACAGGCCGTGAAGGGCATCGAGGCACTGGTACGCCTGCGCGACGACGAAGGCGTGATCCAGGCGCCGGGCTCGTTCATCAGCCTCGCCGGCGAGCTCGGCCTCATCGACGAGCTGACCCATCTCGTGCTCGCCGAGATCGTCAAATCGATCGACCTGATCAACGACACGTTCGGCGCGGAAGCGACCATCAGCATCAACGTCGCCGCCGAGCAGGCCGGCAATCCCGAGTTCATGCGCAGCTTTGCGCAGGCGCTGGACGACACCGGCTTTCCCCATCGCTTCATGATCGAGGTGACGGAAAATGCCTTCGTCGCCAAGAATCATTTTCAGGCCGAGATCCTGCCGATGTTCCGCAAACTCGGTGTCGGCATCTCCATCGACGATTTCGGCACCGGCTATTCCTCGCTTTCGGCGCTGGCCGACATCACGGCCGACGAGATCAAGATCGACCGCTCCTTCATCACCGACATCCATAAGCGCCCGCGCAGCCAGGGCATTCTGCGCGCGATCGAATCCTTGAGCGAAGCGCTCGGCATGACGGTGATCGCCGAAGGCCTCGAATCCTACGAGGAGCTGGCTTATCTGCAGGCCGCGACCAACATCCGCTTCGCGCAGGGCTATTACTTCTCGCGGCCGATCTTTCTGGAGGAGCTGAAGCTGGCAACGACCGTCTCCAGTGAGGCGCGGATCAGCGTGGCGAGCCGGCCGATGCAACAGAATCGCCAGGGCTATTCGCGGGCGAGCGGGTATCGGCGGTAGGGGCAGTGGCGGCGGCCCGAATTCTCCAATCAAATCCCCTTTGAAATTGCTGGTCTTTTGCTAATAAGCAGCCAGGCTTCCCGCGAGGTACGTCATGCCCGCCTCCTCCATCAGCGATCCCGCCTATCTCCGTGCGCGCGCGATGGAGACGCTGTTCGAGCGGCTGGAAAGGCTCTGCGAGGGCGCGATCGCGATCGACCGTGGCGGGCGCGTGGTCTACGTCAACGAGAAATACCTTGCCGCGCTCGGTCTCAACCATACGACCGAGGCGATCGGCCGGCCGATCGAGGAGGTCATCCCGAACAGCCTGATGCGGAAGGTGGCCGAGACCGGCGAGCCGATCCTGCTCGACATCATGGAGCTCGGCGGCGAGCAGCTCGTCGTCACCCGCATGCCGATCGAGGACGAGAACGGGAGGGTGATCGGCGCGATCGGCTTCGTGCTCTATGATCATCTCGAAAGCCTGAAGCCGCTGCTCGCCCGCGTCGCCCAGCTCGAGAGCGATCTGCGGCTGGCGCGCCGGCAATTGTCCAACCCCCGCGCGGCGCGCTTCACCTTCGCCGATTTCGTCGGCGCGACGCCGGCCATCGCCCGGGCCAAGGAGCTCGCAAGCCGAGCCGCGCGGCAGAACGTCACGGTTCTGCTCACAGGCGAGACCGGAACCGGAAAGGAGATGCTGGCGCAGGCCATCCACAATGCCTCCTCGCGCGCCGAGAAGCCGTTCGTCAGCGTCAACGTCGCCGCCATTCCCGACACGCTGATCGAGTCGGAGTTCTTCGGTGCGGCGCCGGGCGCCTATACCGGCGCCGACCGACGGGGACGCGAGGGCAAATTCCGCATTGCCGACGGCGGCACGCTGTTCCTCGACGAGATCGGCGAGATGCCGCTGCAGCTCCAGGCAAAACTCCTGCGGGTGCTCCAGGAGCGTGAGATCGAGCCGCTCGGCTCGGACAAGATCACCAGGGTCGACGTCCGCGTCATCGCCGCCACAAACGTGGACCTGCGCAAGCGCGTCAGCGACGGCGCATTTCGCGCCGACCTCTACTACCGTCTCAACGTGCTTTCGGTCGACCTGCCGCCGCTGCGCCACTGCCTCGACGATCTCCCCGACATCTGCGCCCGGCTGCTCGACGACATCAGCGCGTCCGGCGACTACGTCAAGGCGAAGATCACGCCGAGCGCGCTCGCCGCGCTCGCCCGTTACGATTGGCCGGGCAATGTCCGCGAGCTCCGCAACATCCTCGAGCGCGCGCTGATCCTCAGCGATTCCGGGCGGCTGACCGGCGAAGATGTCGCCCGCATCCTCCCGATCGGCACCGAGGCGAGGCTTGCACCGGCCGAGCGCCCGGCCGGAATGGTGGTGCCCTATGCCGAAGCCGAGGCCGAATTCGAGAAGCACACGCTCGAACAGGCGCTCGCCGCCAGCAACGGCCAGATCACCGAGGCCGCCAGGATGCTGCGGATCTCGCGCGCGACATTCTACAAGAAGCTCGCCAAGTTCGGCCTGGCCGCAGGCCCGGCCTCCGTCTGAATTTCGAGACTGGGCATGTCCGGAGTCTCGGATTCCTGACACGCGGCCTGGCCGCGCTTTCCTGATGCCTTCGCTGAATCTGCTGGGTTTTCAGCCATCTGCGCAAGCCTGCGGCAACTGGCGCGGAGCTTGCTCTTCGCTTTTGCACAATGACGCATGCTGCACATGCGCATTCGAAAACCAAGGGAGGACGCAAGATGAGCGAAGCGATCTCGGTCCATCAGCTTCAGGCGAAAAACCCGTCGCACGTCACGGTCGCCACCGCGAGCCTGATCGGCACGGCCATCGAGTGGTACGACTTTTTCCTCTACGGCACCGCCGCCGCGTTGATCTTCAACAAGCTGTTCTTTCCGACCTTCGACCCGATGATGGGAACCCTGCTGGCCTTCGCGACCTACGCGCTCGGCTTCGTCGCGCGCCCGCTCGGCGGCGTCGTGTTCGGGCACTACGGCGACAAGATCGGCCGCAAGACCATGCTCTATCTGACGCTGCTGATCATGGGCGCGGCGACCGCGGCGATCGGCTTTCTGCCGACCTACGAGACCGCCGGCATCTGGGCCGCGATCCTGCTGGTGACGTGCCGGCTGATCCAAGGCTTCGGCCTTGGCGGCGAATGGGGCGGCGCGGTGCTGATGGCGGTCGAGCATGCACCCTCAGACAAGAAAGGTTTCTACGGCAGCTGGCCGCAACTCGGGGCGCCGCTCGGCCTCGTGCTCGGCACGCTGGTGTTCTCCGTGGTATCGGCGATGCTGACTGACGCCCAGCTCTATGCCTGGGGCTGGCGTATCCCGTTTCTGTTCTCGATCGCGCTGGTGCTAGTCGGCCTGTGGATCCGCTTCACCATCGCGGAGTCGCCGGAGTTCCAGAAGGTCAAGGACACCAAGCAGGAAGTGAAGATGCCGATCCTCGAGGCGATCAGGATGTATCCCAAGAACATCCTGCTCGCGATGGGCGCGCGCTTCGCCGAGAACGGCTTCTTCTACATCTACGCGACATTCGTGCTCGCCTATGCCACGCAATCGCTCGGCATGAACAAGCAGGACATGCTCAACGGCGTGCTGATCGGCGCGGCGATCGAGACCGTCACCATCCCCGCCTTCGGCGCGCTCTCCGACCGGCTCGGGCGGCGGCCGATCTACATCTTCGGCGCGGTGTTCTCGGCGCTGATGTCGTTCCCGCTGTTCATGCTGCTCGCGACCAGGAACCCGCAATACGCCTGGATCGCGATCGTGCTGGGCCTTGCCGTCGGTCATGCCGCGATGTACGGGCCGCAAGCGAGCTTCCTGTCGGAGCTGTTCGGCACCAAGGTGCGCTATAGCGGCGTCTCGCTCGGCTACAACCTCGCCTCGATCTTCGCCGGCGCGCTGTCGCCGCTGATCGCGACGGGATTGATGACGGCCTATGCGCCGGCGACCTGGCCGATCTCGCTCTACATGATCGCGCTGGCGCTGATCACCGTGGTCTCGGTCTATTTCGCCACCGAAACGCGCAAGATAGCGCAGTCCTGAATGTCTTCATGTTGCCTCTTGTGTCGCGAGGAGCAACCTGTTCCGGGGCTGCTCTTCGCGATAAGATCAAGCATAACAAGGCATACGGTCCAGGGAGCGGGAGGAACGCCGTGAGCCACCATCCAGCCCTGCCTTATTTGCGCAATTCCGAGAAGGGCAAGGTCGTCTCGGCGACCGAAGCCGTCATGCTGATCCGCGACGGCGACACGGTGGCGACCGGCGGCTTCGTCGGCATCGGCTTTGCCGAGGAGCTCGCGATCGCGCTGGAGGAGCTCTATCTGTCGCAGGAGGGCGATGCGCCCTATACGCAGGGCAAACCGCGCAATCTGACGCTGGTCTATGCGGCCGGACAAGGCGACGGCAAGCAGCGCGGCCTCAACCATTTCGCGCATGAAGGGCTGGTCCGGCGCGTGATCGGCGGGCATTGGGGCCTTGCGCCGAAATTGCAGCAGCTCGCGATCGCGAACCAGATCGAGGCCTATAACCTGCCGCAGGGCGTGATCACGCATCTGTTCCGCGACATCGCCGCGCACCGGCCCGGCCACATCACCCGCGTTGGCATGGGCACCTTCGTCGATCCCCGGCACGGCGGCGGCAAGCTGAACGCGCGCACCACCGAGGACATGGTGGAGCTGATCACGCTGCGCGGCGAGGAGTGCCTGCTCTACAAGACGTTTCCGATTCAGGTCGGGATCATTCGCGCCACCACGGGCGATCCCGACGGCAATCTCACCATGGAGAAGGAGGCGCTGACGCTGGAAGCGCTCGCCATCGCCATGGCGGCGCACAATTCCGGCGGCATTGTCATCGCCCAGGTCGAGCGCGTCGCCGAGAGCGGCAGCCTCAATCCGCGCCAGGTCAAGATTCCCGGCATTCTCGTCGACTGCGTCGTGGTGGCGAAGCCCGAGAACCATTGGCAGACCTTCGGCACCCAATATAACCCGGCGTATTCGAGCGAGATCCGCGTCCGCGCCGCCTCTCTGCCGGTGATGCCGGTCAGCGAGCGCAAGATCATCGCCCGCCGCGCCGCCCTCGAGCTCAAGGCCAACAGCGTCGTCAATCTCGGCATCGGCATGCCCGAGGGCATCGCTTCGGTCGCCAATGAAGAGCGGATCATCGACCTCATCACGCTGACGGCGGAGCCGGGCGTGATCGGCGGCATCCCGGCGAGCGGCATCGATTTCGGCGCCGCGATCAACACGCAGGCGGTGATCGACCAGCCCTATCAGTTCGACTTCTATGACGGCGGCGGTCTGGATGCCGCTTTCCTCGGTCTTGCCCAGGTCGACCGCGCCGGCAATCTCAACGTCAGCAAGTTCGGACCGAAGCTCGCAGGTGCCGGCGGCTTCATCAACATCAGCCAGAACGCCAAGGAGGTCGTCTTCGTCGGCACGTTCGGTGCGGGCAAGCAGCGCATTGCGGTGAACGACGGCAAGCTCGTCATCCTCGACGAAGCCAAGTCGCGCAAGTTCGTGGACAGCGTCGAGCACGTCACCTTCAGCGGCCCGTTCGCCGCGGCGCGCAAGCAACGCACGCTGTACGTCACCGAGCGCTGCGTGTTCGAACTGCGGCCCGACGGGCTAGAGCTCACCGAAATCGCGCCCGGCATCGACATCGAGCGCGACATCCTGCGCCTGATGGATTTCAAGCCGCTGATCCCACGCGACCCGGCGCTGATGGACGCGCGCATCTTCGGCGAGGGTCTCATGGAGCTGCGCGAACGCCTGCTCACCATCCCGCTCGACCAGCGCTTCACACTGGACGAGCAGCAGGACCTGTTCTTCGTCAACCTCGAACGCTATCCGCTACGCAGCAAGGCCGAGATCGACACCATCGCCGCCATCGTCGAGGCCCGCCTGGCGCCGCTCGGGCGCCGCGTCTATGCCATCGTCAATTATGACAACTTCTCGATCCTGCCGGAGCTGATGGACGATTATTCGGCCATGGTCCGCAGCCTCGTCGACCGCTTCTATTCCGGCGTGTCGCGCTACACCACGTCGGGCTTCCTGCGCATCAAGCTTGGCGAAGCCCTGGAGAGGCGCGGCGTCGCGCCGCATATCTTCGAGAGCGCGGAGGAGGCGCAGTCGGACTGGCGCCAAGTCGAGGCCGGCGATTCGGGGACAGCGGGCCAAGCCCAAAAATGATGCATGCTCACGCGCCGGCGCGCTTCGCCGGAAGGTTTAATTGCAATGTTCGTAACGTTGTGCAAATCGCTGTTGCCGAGAAACTTTGAATCAGGAGGGACCATCGTGCGTCGATCACTCATCATAACAACAACCATTCTCGCGCTCGCCGCGGGCACTTCCGCACGGGCCGACGATCTCAAGATCGCGCTGATCTACGGCAAGACCGGTCCGCTCGAGGCTTACGCCAAGCAGACCGAGACCGGCCTGAAGATGGGATTTGAATACGCCACCAAGGGCACCATGACGCTCGACGGCCGCAAGATCGTCGTCATCACCAAGGACGATCAGGGCAAGCCGGACCTCGCCAAGGCCGCGCTCGCGGAGGCCTATCAGGACGACAAGGCCGACATCGCGATCGGCACGACCTCGTCGGCTGCGGCACTCGCCATTCTCCCCGTCGCTGAGGAAAACAAGAAGATCCTGATCGTCGAGCCCGCAGTCGCGGACCAGATTACTGGCGAGAAGTGGAATCGCTACATCTTCCGCACCGCACGCAATTCGTCACAGGACGCGATCTCGAACGCGGTCGCGATCGGCAAGCAGGGCGTCACCGTCGCGACGCTGGCGCAGGACTACGCCTTCGGCCGCGACGGCGTCGCCGCCTTCAAGGAGGCGCTGGCCAAGACCGGCGCGACGCTCGCCGCCGAGGAATATGCCCCGACCTCGACCACCGACTTCACCGCGGTCGGCCAGCGCCTGTTCGATGCGCTGAAGGACAAGCCGGGCCGCAAGGTGATCTGGGTGATCTGGGCCGGCGCCGGCAATCCGCTGGCAAAACTCCAGGACATGGACCCGAAGCGCTACGGCATCGAGCTCTCCACCGGCGGCAACATCCTGCCGGCGCTCGCCGCCTATAAGGGCCTGCCCGGCATGGAAGGCGCGACCTACTACTTCTATGAGATCCCGAAGAACCCGGTGAACGACTGGCTGGTCGCCGAGCACCAGAAGCGCTTCAACGCGCCGCCGGACTTCTTCACCGCCGGCGGTTTCGCCGCCGCGATGTCCGTCGTCGCCGCCGTCACCAAGGCAAAGTCGACCGACACCGAGAAGCTGATCACGGCGATGGAAGGCATGGAGTTCGACACGCCGAAAGGCAAGATGGTGTTCCGGAAAGAAGACCATCAGGCGCTGCAGAGCATGTATCACTTCAAGGTCAAGGTCGATCCGAACGTCGCCTGGGCCGTGCTCGAGCCGGTGCGCGAGCTGAAGATCGAGGACATGGACGTTCCGGTCAAGAACAAGCGGTGACCGCTTCACCTCTTCCATAGGGAGAGGTCGCACCGAAGGCGCGGGTGAGGGGTTCCGCTCTCTCGTGGGACCCGAGCCCTCTCACCCGATTTGCACTGGACGATGCTGCGCATCGCCAGGAGCCAATCGACCTCTCCCCTTCCGGGGAGAGGTGTCACAACCAGCCCGACACGCTTGAAACCCATGCCCCTGACCCTCGAAACCCGCGATCTCACCATACGCTTCGGCGGCCATGTCGCGGTCAACAATGTCTCCTGCACGTTTCGCCCGGGCGAGCTCACCGCCATCGTCGGGCCGAACGGCGCCGGCAAGACCACTTATTTCAATTTGATCTCGGGCCAGCTGCGCGCTTCGCACGGCAGCATCCTGTTCGACGGCGCCGACATCACCCAGCATTCCGCGCCGATGCGCACGCGCGCAGGCCTCGGGCGCGCCTTCCAGCTCACCAACCTATTCCCGAACCTCACCGTGGAAGAGAACGTCCGCCTCGCGGTGCAGGCGGCGAACGGCACCCATTACGACATGCTGCGGCCCTGGATGGTGCGCCGCGACCTGATCGCGCGCGCCGACGCCATCCTCGACCAGGTCGCCCTCGGCAATCGCTGCGGCGTCGCCGCGACCGCGCTGTCGCATGGCGACCAGCGCAAGCTGGAAGTGGCGTTGATGATCGCGCTGGAGCCAAAGGTCTTCATGTTCGACGAGCCGACCGCCGGCATGAGCATCGACGAGGTGCCTGTCGTCCTCAACCTCATCGCACAGCTCAAGCAGGACAAGAGCAAGATCATCCTGCTGGTCGAGCACAAGATGGACGTGGTGCGTTCGCTCGCCGACCGCATCATCGTGCTGCATAACGGACAACTCGTTGCCGACGGCCCGCCCGCCGAGGTGATCGCCTCGCCGATCGTGCAGGAAGCCTATCTGGGCGTTGCGCCAAAGAGTGCCGCATGACCGATCTCTTAAAACTCTCCGGCGTGCACACCCATATCGGGCGCTACCACATCCTTCAGGGCATCGATCTCGCCGTCCCGCAAGGGCAGGTCACGATGCTGCTCGGCCGCAACGGCGCGGGCAAGACCACGACGCTGCGCACCATCATGGGCCTGTGGCAGGCCTCGAAGGGCGAGATCACCCTCGCCGGGATGCGCATCGAGAGCCTTGCGACGCCCGACATCGCCCGGCTCGGCGTCGGCTACGTGCCCGAGAGCATGGCGGTGTTCTCCGATCTCACGGTCAAAGAAAACCTGGTGCTCGCGGCCCGCGACGGGCCCCTCGACGATGCCCAGCTCGACTGGATCTTCGGCTTCTTCCCCGCGCTGCGCCGGTTCTGGCTGTCACGGGCGGGAAGTCTCTCGGGCGGACAGAAGCAGATGCTGTCGATCGCGCGCGCCATCATCGAGCCGCGCAAGCTGCTCTTGATCGACGAGCCGACCAAGGGCCTCGCGCCCGCCATCGTGATGGCGCTGATCGAGTGCCTGAAGGAGATCAAGCGCAAGGGCGCGACGATCCTGCTGGTCGAGCAGAACTTCTTTGCCGCCCGCGAGCTCGGCGACAGCGTGCTGGTCATGGACAACGGCACCATCGTTCATCGCGGCGAGATGGCGGCGCTCGCCGCCGACGTGCCGCTGCAGGAGCGGCTGCTCGGCCTGAGCCTGGAGGCGCATCAGTGACAGACCTTGCCGCAACCGATCCGCTGCCGAAGCCGAAGCGCGATCTCGCGCCGGTCCTGCTGCCGATCGCCCTCGCGCTGCTGATGATCCCGCTGATCGGATCGACCAGCTCCTGGCTGACCTTGACCGCCGCGAGCCTTGCCATGGGCATGATGATCTTCATCATGGCTTCCGGCCTTACCCTCGTGTTCGGCCTGATGGACGTGCTCAATTTCGGCCACGGCGCCTTCATCGCCGTCGGGGCCTATGTCGCAACGCTGGTGCTGGCGCCGTTTGCGGCGTCAATTCAGGCGGATTCGCTCTGGGTGAACCTCGCGGTGCTGGCGCCGGCCGCGCTGCTGTCGATGGCAGTCTCCGGCGCGCTTGGCCTGGTCGTCGAGCGCGTGCTGATCCTGCCGGTATATGGCCAGCACCTGAAGCAGATCCTGATGACGACCGGCGGCCTGATCGTCGCCGAGCAGACGCTCTATGCGCTGTGGGGCCCGCAGATCATCCCGATGCCGCTGCCGGTCTCACTGCGCGGCTCCTTCATCCTCGGCGACGTCGCGGTCGCCAAATACCGCGTACTGGCCATGCTGATCGGGCTCGCCGTCTTCATCGCGATCCAGCTCGTGCTCAACCGCACCAAGCTCGGCCTCCTGATTCGTGCCGGTGTCGAGAACCGCGAGATGGTCGAGGCGCTCGGCTACCGCATCCGCCGGCTGTTCCTCGGCGTGTTCATGACGGGCTCGGCGCTGGCCGGCCTCGGGGGCGTGATGTGGGCGCTCTATCGCGAGCAGGTGCACGCCTCCATGAGCGACGACCTCACCGTGTTGATTTTCATCGTCGTCATCATCGGCGGCCTGGGATCGATCGGCGGCTGCTTCATCGGCGCGATCCTGGTCGCCATGGTTGCCAATTACGGCGGCTTCCTGGTGCCGAAACTCGCCCTCGTCTCCAACATCCTGCTGATGGTCGCCATTCTGATGTGGCGGCCGCGCGGCCTCTATGCGGTGACCAGCCGATGATGATTCTCTCAGGCGATCCGCCGCGCAGCCGCGTCCTCACGCTCCTTCTCGTCGTCATCATCCTGGCGCTGGCCGCGACGCCGTTCCTGTTTCCGGGCGCCAAGGCGCTGAACGTCGCGGCCAAGATCTGCGTCTTCGCCGCGCTGGTCGCCTCCTACGACCTGCTGCTCGGCTATACCGGCTCGGTGTCGTTCGCCCATACCATGTTCTACGGCATCGGCAGCTACGCCATTGCGATCGCCTTGTACGGAATGGGCCCGAACTGGGCCGCGGTCGCAACCGGAATCGTCACCGGCCTGCCGCTCGCAGCGCTGCTCGCGCTTGCCATCGGCCTGTTCTCGCTGCGGGTGGCCGCGATCTTCTTCGCCATGATCACGCTCGCGGTCGCCTCCGCCTTCCAGGTGCTGGCCTCGCAGCTGTCCTGGCTGACCGGCGGCGAGGACGGGCGCAGCTTTCAGCTGCCCGAATTGCTGCGCCCCGGCAGCGTGCTGATCTCGAAAAGCCTGTTCGGCTTCGAGATCAACGGCCGCATCCTGACCTACTACCTGGTGTTCGCGATCTCTGGCCTGATGATCCTCGCTTTGCTGCGCGTGGTGAACTCGCCGTTCGGGCGCGTGCTGCAGGCAATCCGCGAGAACCGGTTTCGCGCCGAGGCACTCGGCTTCCGCACCGTGTTCCACCTGACCTACGCCAACTGCCTCGCTGCGCTCGTCGCCGCCAGCGCCGGCATCTTGAACGCGCTGTGGCTGCGCTATGCCGGTCCCGACACCTCGCTCAGCTTCTCGATCATGCTGGACATCCTGCTGATGGTGGTGATCGGCGGCATGGGCACGATCTACGGCGCGATCATCGGCGCCACGATCTTCATCCTTGCCCAGAACTATCTGCAGTCGCTGATGGGTGTCGCCTCCAAGGCGGCGGGCGAAGCCGGCCTGCCGCTGCTGCCGGGGCTGTTGCATCCGGACCGCTGGCTGCTGTGGCTCGGGCTGCTGTTCATCGCCAGCGTCTACTTCTTTCCGACCGGCGTGGTCGGACGGCTGCGCAAGGCCGGCGGCGGCAAGAGTGCAGGCGGCCCGCACTAAGCCGGCATCAATGATGCAGAGCAGCGATTGCGCGCCGCGCAACCGCAACGAGAGATTCCCGCTTCGCGGCCTACGGACGCGACCACGCGGCCGAATTAATGCTTAGGTAACTGGTTTTCCTAAGGTTTGCGCCATTTCTGCAATGTATTCCTGTTCCAGCAGGGAGGGGGAATGCGCCAGGTTTTTTCCAAGGTTGCAGCCGGAATATCTCTAGCCGCGAGGAACGGCTGGGTGGTCTTGGCGCGGCGTGGTCCTGTGCTGTGGCTGACCCTGTGCGGCGTGTTGCTGGTCGCGGGCATTTTCATCGTCACGGCCGTGGCCGTCGGCGAATTTCGCGAGCGGGCCCTCGCCAACCGCGAACGCGAGCTGGAAAACACGGTGCAGCTGATCGCGCGGCACTTCGATCAGCAATTCCAGGATTCCGACAGCGTCGCCGCCGATGTGATCGAGCAGATGAACCTGCCTGAGATCACCTCGCCCGCAATGTTCCGCGAGCGCATTTCCGGACCTGCGACGAACCAGATGCTCCGCAGCAAGATCGGCTCCGTGTCCTATCTCGGTGACATCGCGATCTATGATGCCGACGGCGAACTGATCAACTGGTCGCGGATCCAGCCCCTGTCCAAGATCAACGTCTCCTCGCGCGCTTATTTCCAGACGTTCAAATCGGATCCAGCGGCCGAGCCGGTCATCCTGGAATCTGTCCGCAGCTTCATCATCGACCAATGGACCACGATCGTCGCGCGCCGGCTGACCGGCGCCGACGGCACCTTCCTCGGCGTGATGGTCCGGCGCATCGACCCGGACAGCTACCGGCAGTATTTCGCATCGGTCGCGCTTGCCGAGGGCACGGCGATCTCGCTGTTCGATCGCGAAGGCAAGATGCTGGCGCGCTATCCGCACGTCGAAGAATTGATCGGACGGAGCTTCAAGGACGCCCCGCTGATGCAGAGGGTGCTGACCAGGGGCGGTCAGCAGACGCTTCGCGTCAAGAGCCCGATCGACGGCGAGGACCGGCTCGGCTCGGCCGCGTCCCTGAATCATTTTCCCCTGATCATCGTTGCGACCAATACGATGTCGGCTGCGCTCGCGGACTGGCGGCAGCAGACCGGCTTCCTGGTCGCAACGGCAGGCTTCTCGGCAGCCGTGATCGCGCTGATCCTCTATCTCATCATTCGGCAGATCAACCGGCAGAACCGCGAGGCCAAGGAGCGAATCGAATTGGAGCGGCAGCGGCTGGATACCGCCCTCAACAACATGTCGCAGGGGCTGATCCTGTACGATGCCGCCGGATATATCGTCATTTGCAATCGCCGCTACGCCGATATGTTCGGTCTGTCCCACGACGTCATCAAGCCCGGCTGTCACATTCGCGAGGTGATGTACCATCGCAAGGAGCGCGGCGCATTCGACGGCAACGTCGCGGAATTTTGCGCGGACGTCATGCGGACCGTCGCCGAAGGTACCGTCTCCACGAGAACTCATCAGCTGGCCAATGGCCGCGCTTTCCACGTCATCAACACCCCTCTCGCGCAGGGCGGATGGGTCGCCACGATCGAAGACATCACCGAGCGCCGCGACCTGGAACAGGAGCGCGATCGCAACCACACCTTCCTGCGCGAGATCATCGATCACATTCCGTCGCAGATCACGGTAAAGGACGCTCAAACGCGGCAATATCTGCTGGTCAATCGCATCGCCGAGGAAGTCTTCAACGAAACGGGCGAGACGATCGTCGGCAAGACCGCCACCGATATTCTCCCGGCACCGGAGGCCGTCATCGTCAAGCGCGATGATGACGCCTTGCTGCAATCGCCCGATCAGCTGTTGGTCAAGGAACAAAGTTGGCCGAGGCGGACGGGTGGCCAGCGACATACCATCTCGAAGCGTATCGGCATTCGCGACAAGGCGGGCAAGCCGCGTTACATCATCAACGTGATCGAAGACGTCACCGAACGGCGGCGCGATCACGAAAAGATCGCGCATATGGCGCATTACGATGCGCTGACCGACCTGCCGAACCGGACCCTGTTCCGCGAGCAGATCGAACGCGAGCTGGCGAAAGTCGCCGATGGCTGCCAGTTCGCGCTACTCTACATCGACGTCGACGAATTCAAGGGCATCAACGATTCGCTCGGCCATCATGTCGGCGACGAGCTGTTGAAAGCGATCGCGGGCCGTCTCCGCGGCTGCCTCAAGCAGGGCGACCTGATCGCGCGGCTCGGCGGCGACGAGTTCGCGGTGATCCAGACCGGGATCGCATCGTCCGCCGACGTACTGTCCTTCGTGACGCGGATCTACCAGGCGATTCGGCAGCCCTATCATTGTCTCGGCCATCAGCTCTCGACCGACGCCAGCATCGGGATCGCGCTGGCGCCGCAGGACGGCGCCGATCTCGATCAGTTGATCAAGAACGCCGATCTCGCGATGTACGGCGCCAAGGCCGAGGGACGCCGCACCCACCGCTTCTTCGAGCCGGCAATGGATGCGAGCGCCAAGGCGCGCCTGAGCATGGAGCTGGATCTGCGGCAGGCTCTGGTGAATGGCGGCTTCGAGATTCACTATCAGCCGCTGGTCGACCTGCGCACCAATGAAGTGTCGGGCTGCGAGGCGCTGCTGCGCTGGCGGCATCCCGAGCGCGGCATGGTGTCGCCAGCGGAGTTCATTCCGATCGCCGAGGACACCGGCCTGATCACCGAGCTCGGCGACTGGGTGCTGCGCATGGCCTGCAACGAGGCCGCGACCTGGCCGGCGCATGTGCGTGTCGCGGTCAACGTGTCGCCGGTGCAGCTCAAATGCGACACGCTGGCACTGCGGATTGCGGGCGCGCTCGCCGCGTCCGGGCTGGACCCGCGCCGGCTCGAACTCGAGATCACCGAGGCGGTGCTGATCCGCGACGACGAGGCGGCGCTCTCGATCCTGCATCAGCTCCGCTCGATCGGCGTGCGCATCGCACTCGACGATTTCGGTACCGGCTATTCCTCGCTGAGCTATCTGAAGCGCTTCCCGTTCGACAAGATCAAGATCGACCGCTGCTTCGTCGCCGACATCGCCGAGACGAGCGGCGCGCCCGTGATCGTGCAGGCGGTGGTGAACATCGCGGCCGTCAGCAACATGACCACGGTCGCCGAGGGCGTCGAGACCGAAGCACAGCGCGACATGCTGCGCGCGCTCGGCTGCACGCAGATGCAGGGCTATCTGTTCAGCGCGCCGAAGCCCGCCAGCGAAGTGCGAAGGCTGTTCGGTCCCGGCGATGGCTTGCCCGGGACCTTGCCCGTGGCGGCGGTGGCGTGATGGCGAAGCCGCGCAAAAACGTCGATCTCGCGGATTCCTACGCGGTGCGGCTGATGCAGCACCTGGTGGTGCCGACCTTCGTGATCGATCCGAAGCGCCGTGTCGTGATCTGGAACAGGGCCTGCGAGCGGCTGACCGGCGTCGACGCTTCCGAGGTGATCGGCACCAATAGGCACTGGCAGGCCTTCTACGAAACCAGGCGGCCATGCCTTGCCGACCTCGTCGCGCTCGACCGTCCCGAACAGCTGCCGGAGTACTATTCGGAATATGCCGCGCGCGGCCACAACGGCCTCGGCTTTTCCGCAGAGAACTGGTGCGTGATGCCGAAGCTCGGCAACCAGCTCTATCTCGCCATCGACGCCGGCCCGATTCACGACGAGGCCGGCAACCTGATCGCGGTGGTGGAGACGCTGCGCGATCTCACCGACCAGAAGCGCGCCGAGATGTCGCTGAAGGAGCTCGCCACCAAGGACGGGCTGACCGGCCTGTCGAACCGCCGCGCCTTCGACCAGATGCTGATGAGCGAGTGGGCCCGCGCCCAGCGCACGCAGAAGCCGCTGGCGCTGCTGTTCGTCGACGTCGACCATTTCAAGCTGTTCAACGACCGCCACGGCCACCAGAGCGGCGACGAGTGCCTTCGCGCGGTCGCAGCTGTCGTCAACCGGCATGCCGTGCGCCCCCTCGACCTCGCCAGCCGCTATGGCGGCGAGGAGTTCGCGCTGATCCTGCCGGACATGGACTGCGACGCCGCCTGCACCGTGGCCGAGGAGATCCGCAGCGCCGTCATGGCCTTGCAGATCGCCCATGGCGCCACGGGCGCCGGCGACCACGTCAGCCTCAGCGTCGGCGTGGCAAGCCTGATTCCCGGTGGCGCGGGTGGCGGCCCCGACCGGCTGCTGGGCGCGGCCGACGAGGCGCTCTATGTCGCCAAACGGCTCGGCCGCAACCGCGTCATCTGTGCCGAAAGGGTGCTTGCCGAATTCGCGCGAGCCGATCGCGGCTCGCACCGACTTCCAGCCGTCGCAAGTCGCCGGTCGCGCCGGTGCTGAAGTTCAGCCCATTGAAGGTTCTATTGCGTTCGGGTTCGCCAACGGGTGATGTTGCGCCGAAGCAACATGCAGATTTTCTTCACGAGAAGTCGCAATTTCTCGGGCGCTCATTTGAATATAGATAAGTCATTGCCTGGAGCTGTATTCGCTTTGATGTTTCCCTGCCCATTGCCCAGTGCCCTCGCCTGCTCGGCCGCCCCCGGCTCAGCCATCGAGACCAGCCGCTGATGTCCAAGGAAGCTGGTTCGTTTCGCGGACGTGTCCACCGCGGAACGCAGCAAATTGGTGGCACCTGCATCGAACTCGAGGCCGCGGGCGAGAGAATCCTGCTCGACCTTGGACTTCCGCTCGACGCCGACGGCGCGTCCGACGATCTTCTCCCGTCCGTGGCCGGGCTTCGCGGCGACGATCCGACCCTGCGTGCGATCGTCCTGTCGCACGGACACGGCGACCATTGGGGTTTGCTCCCCCTGTGCAGCCCCAATGTCCCCCTGGCCATGGGCGCTGCAACCGCTCGCATCATGCGCGCGGCAGCTCCTTTCGTGCCCAACGGCTTCGTGCCAGGCGTTTCATTCGAGCTGGCCGATCGCAAGACTTTGCAGATCGGCCCCTTCAGCATCACGCCCTATCTGGTCGATCATTCGGCCTATGATGCCTATGCGCTGCTGATCCACGCCGCCGGCCGGCGTCTGTTCTATAGCGGCGACATCCGCGCGCATGGTCGCAAGAGCGGCCTGTTCGAGCGATTGGTGAGCGATCCGCCCCGCGGCGTCGATACGATGCTGATGGAGGGATCGAGCCTCGGCCGTCTTGACGAACGGACACAATTTCCGACGGAAGACGCCATCGAAGCGAGATTGACCGAGAGCCTCAGGCCGCCGGGCTTCGTCATCATCTCCGCCTCGGCGCAGAACATCGATCGCATCGTCAGCCTCTATCGCGCCTGCAAGCGCAGCGACCGGACGCTGCTGCTGGACCTCTACGCGATGGAGATATTGCGGGCCACCGGCAACGAGCGCCTGCCGAGCGTCGGCTGGCCCAACCTGTCGGTCTACGTGCCGGAATATCAGCGGCGACAGATCGCACGGAACAGGCGCTTCGACCTGCTCGAGCCGTACAAATCCGCGCGAATCTACCGCGAGCGCATCACCGAGATCGCCGATCGCACAGTGATGTTGTTTCGCCCGGCAATGGCCCCCGACGTGGAGACCGCAAATCTCTGGGCCGGCGCCAGGGCGATCTGGTCACAATGGGACGGATACCTGAAGGATGGTCCTGGAGCCAGGCTGAAGGCGGATCTCGCAACACGCGGCGTACCCATTGAGATCATCCATACCTCGGGCCACGCCAGCATCCTGGATCTCAAGCGGCTCTCGAGCGCAATACGACCGGACAAGCTGGTGCCCGTTCACACATTCGAAGGCGACAGCTTTTTCAAATATTTTGACAACGTCACGCGACGCAGCGATGGCGAATGGTGGGAGGTATGAAATGAGCTTCAGACGCGGAATCCGGCAAGACGACTTTCGCAAGGCACTCGAGGCACTTGCTCGGCAGGATGGCTGGTGGAGGGACGTTCTCGCCGATCCCTCTCTCATCATCGGCGTTCGGAACGAGTACCTGAACGTCTATTGGCAGGGACAATCCATCTTCAAGGTGTCGTTCAAGGGCGGGAAGGTGACCACCACGACGCACGAAAAGTATCTCCTGAATCCGGACTTGAAGGATCAGATCTCGCTTTTCGACGGCAAGTTCGCCTTTGGCGAGGCCGAGCAAAGAATGCTGACGCGCGAATATGAGGGCGCAAAGACCCTGGAGAAGCTCAAAAGGGCTGCATCGCTCTACTCCGGACGAGAGAAGGAAGGCGTTCACGAGATCGCGACATCCAATCGCTCCGTCGTCGACGTCGAGATCGCGATCAACGCATCCGGCGCCCCCGGCGTTGGGCGGAGTCTCCCGCGCATGGACCTTGCGAATTTCGAGACGACGGCGAGCGGAATAGATCTGGTGTTCTGGGAGGCCAAGACGTTCAGCAATCCCGAACTGGAGAACGGCAAGATTTTCCACCAGATCAAGGACTATAGGGCGGTGATCGACCTTCACAAGACGGAGATCGATGATAGCTATCGATGGGTTGCGAAGAATCTGACCGAGATGGCGGAATGGAGCAACGGGCACCGTAGTGTGGCTGAGGCGGTCGGCGCGGTTGCGAAGGGAGAGAAGATCAACGTGAGCAACGCCAATATCGGGCTGCTCGTCTATGATTTCACCGCGGACCAGCGTGATCGCAAGGACAAGGACGGCAAGACGCTGAACGACAGGGTGATTGAATCGCTCGCGGATCTGGGCGTGGGCCCAAAGCGCATCAGGTTCAAGGGCACGACCAAGGATCTCTACATCTGAGTTGGTAAGAGGGAGAAATCCTGCTTTGCCACTTCCCGAGCACGAACTGCTGACCTTCGCCATCGGCGACATCCACGGCTGCTTCGAAAAGCTGATGTCGCTTCTCGTCGTGTGCGATGAGATTCGCGGCCATCGGAGCGCCCAGTTTGTCTTTGTCGGAGACTACATCGACAGGGGGCCCCAGAGTCGCGAGGTCATGAATGTGCTCGTGGGCAGCAAGGGGCAGCAGGACCGATCCTTCGTCTGTCTCCGGGGCAACCATGAGGAAATGCTGCTTCGCGCGGCCGAGATAGAGCGCACCGACCGGGATCTCATGAACTGGTGGGGGAACGGCGGCGAACAGACGCTCGACAGCTACGGAATCGATGATCCGGCCGATTTCCCGAGCGAGCATCTCGACTGGATACGCGCGCTTCCGCTCATGAAGATCGAGCATGGACGACTTTTCGTCCACGCAGGAATACGGCCGGGCGTACCGCTGGCGTCGCAATCCGACCAAGATTTGCTCTGGATCCGGGAACCCTTCTTGTCGTCCGATCTCGACCACGAGTTGTTCATCGTCCATGGCCATACGCCGATCCGGTCCTGGACACCTGATCTGCGAGCGAACCGGCTGAACCTGGATACCGGCGCCTGCTTTGGCGGCCCGCTCACGGCGGCCGTGTTCGTCGCCTCGAAGGCGCGGCCGTTGATGTTTGTGAACGATTCCGGCGAGATCTCGCGACCGGCCGCCCTCCTGGATTGAAAAGCGATGCGCAGGACCGGGAATCGGGCGATACCGGGCGTCTGGGCGCGGGCGGAGGTTGCCGACCCCGCGGCAATCGGCTAAATGAACCTCGACTAGCACCCGTAGCTCAGCTGGATAGAGCGTTGCCCTCCGAAGGCAAAGGTCACACGTTCGAATCGTGTCGGGTGCGCCAATCGCTAAGCGGTTATACCCAATCAAGCCGCCTTCTGACCAGTGCACGATAGCTCGTCCCGCCTTGTCGGGGTCCCCGACGCTCCAGACTTCGTCCGCGGTTCGATGCCACTGTGCTGTTAGCGCGACATCGATGTTCGCCAGCACACAAGATCCTTGGCGAAGAGCCAGCCTTCGGCGTGCCAGGCGAAGGGCTCCTTTCACAATTGCGTCCATCCCGTGTTCGCGGAGCCAGTGACGATGGCGCCAATCATCGTCAGCTGAATAATCCATTTCGGCCTGAGCCAGGCGCAGCGCTTCCTGCAGCTCTGCAGCCGATATCCCGCGATCCGCCTGTCTCTCGAATTTGTTAATCGCCTCTACGACGAGAGCCAGCCGACGGATGAGGTAGACCGCTTCGGTATCGTTACCCGCCATTGTACGCAGCAGAGCGGCGGCGAATTGTGATAGCGCGGTGCGCCTCGTCCTTGGCCCATTCGATTTGTCGATCGGCCCGAGCATTCGGGTTGTCGCTAACGACCCTCAGCTTAGGAGGCTTCTCGTCGTCTTCCCCGTCATTGTCGCGGCCCGCCATTCTTAGACCCAATGCACCTTGAAGCGTGGAATGGGCCATGCGTCATCACCAGACCCTCCATAGGATCAGGCCAAGAAGCACAGTTTGCAGGACGAGCCTCGGATTCGATCTCATCAAGGTTCTCGCATACGTACCGACGGAAGTTCTCCTCACTTTGGAGCACCGCATATTGATCGTTGAAGGACCAGCGCAGGAAATTCGATCGTGTCATAGCTTCAAAACCGTAGATGTGAGACGCTCCTGGTCCTCCACAGACCCTGGCCAAGACCCAGGAGTCGCTAGTCATCGTCGCCCTGAATAGACAGGCCCTTGCCATATGGGTTCGTCGGACTGTCCGCCGAATACGGATTTCCGGCTCCGTATGGATTGTTGATGCTGTCCGGTGAGTAGCGGCTGCCGTATCGGCCGTTAGGGTTTGAAACGGAGTCCGGGTCGTAAGGATTGCTGCTCAGGCGTCCTCGATAATTCCCATCGGAATCGTATAGCTTTGGAGCGTTCGTAGCATACGGGTTGGTTGCCGAGTCGTTGCTGTACTGGCTGCCATAGCGCCCGTAGGGATTGTTGATGCTGTTTTGACCATACGGGCTTCCAGCACCGTACGGATTACCTGTCGAGTTAGGAGCGTACGGATTGGCGGAGTAATTCCCCAGTTGTTGGGCGCTTGCGTCTGAAATAGCCAAAGCCACCAAGCAGGCAAGTATCCATTTGACCATTTCCTCTCCCCTGGTTGAGTCTGCACTTTCATACAACCATGGGCAGGATTGTCTGTCCATTGCTTGAATAATGGTTTGACACATGAGCAAATTACCCGTCCGAGAGCCGCCGGCGCAGAAGAAATCACCAGCCCTCCAGTTCGTACAAGATTGGCTTCCAATTGCTGCGGTTTTGGTCGGAGCTCTGTGGACGCTCTACGACTACTCGACCAAGAGGTTGGAGGCGGAAAAAGCGGCAGAGGCAACCCGGAGGATTGAGGCCCGTCGCTGCCGCCCATGTATGCCGAGATCGGATCGACGATGATCAGCCTGACATTGCCGATTTTCCTCGCCATCTCTTCCAAGAGATCGACGTCGGGTGCGCCAGCTTGCAGCCGCTTTCATGCCGGCTTTCACGTCAGCATCGAGATGATTGCCTGAACCTGATCAGAGGCGGACGCCACCAGTCCGTCATACGAAGTCTGGCCGTGTGCCGCGGCCTTCAGGATGCATTCGGCTACGGCCGCTTTCAGACCGAAGACCGACTGGTGAGCCGGCACGTTCGCCACCACGGTCTCCAGCGCTTGGCGCATCGTCTGAATGAGTTCGGAGCTGTATTGCATGGGCGTCCTCCGCCGGCTCATATTAGGTCGCGTGCTCCCGCTTGCCACTCACAAGCCTGAGATTGCGCTTTGACAACTGACCCATCCATCACCTCGCGCTTCTCCTTGCTCGCTTGTATCATCTTGCCATGAGCGAATCCGACACCGTGACCGGCGCAGCCTCGCCGGTGCGCAAGATCATCCACATCGACATGGATGCCTTCTACGCGTCGGTGGAGCAGCGCGACAATCCGGAGCTGCGCGGCAAGCCGGTCGCGGTCGGAGGCTCCGCGGAACGCGGTGTCGTCGCGGCCGCCAGCTACGAGGCCCGCAAGTTCGGCGTTCGCTCCGCCATGCCATCGGTGACGGCGAAACGGCAGTGTCCCGATCTGATCTTCGTCAAGCCACGCTTCGAGGTCTACAAGGCGATCTCCAGGCAGATCCGCGACATCTTCGCCGAGCACACGGCGATGATCGAGCCATTGTCACTCGACGAAGCCTATCTCGACGTCACGGAGAACCTGCAAGGCATTCCGCTGGCGCGGGACATCGCGCTGAAGATCCGCGAGAAGATCAAGGCCGAGACCGGCCTCAACGCGTCCGCGGGCATCTCCTACAACAAGTTTCTGGCCAAGCTCGCTTCCGATCATCGCAAGCCCAATGGTCAGTTCGTGATCTCGCCGGAGATGGGACCGGCCTTCGTCGAGACGCTGCCCGTCGGCAGGTTCCATGGCATCGGTCCGGCGACAGCTGCCAAGATGAACGCGCTCGGCCTATTCACCGGCCGCGACATCCGTAACCAGACGCTGGAGTTCATGAATGCGAATTTCGGCAAGTCGGGCGCATACTATTATTGGATCTCACGCGGCGTCGACGAGCGGCCGGTCCGCGCCAACCGGATCCGCAAGTCGATCGGTGCGGAGAATACGTTCTCGGCGGATCTCGACGCGTTCGACGCGCTGGTCGCCGAGCTCAGGCCTCTCGTCGATAAAGTCTGGCGCCATTGCGAAGCCACCGGCAATCGCGGCCGCACCGTGACCCTGAAGATCAAGTTCGCCGACTTCGAGATCATCACGCGCAGCAGGTCGGTCACGGCGGCCGTTGCCGGCCGCGACGATCTGGAGCGGCTGGCCTGCGGCCTGCTCGAAGCCGAGATGCCGCTGCCCAAGCGCGTCAGGCTGTTGGGGGTCTCGCTGTCGTCGCTCCAGGTCGGAGACGGTGCGGAGCCGCAGCTGACGTTGGGCATCTGAACGGGGCTGGAGGCCCCCCCTTCAGCGAGCGCGGCATCTTTGTCCGCGACGCGGCGCGAAACCTGTCGTAGAGACACCAAGACACGGTTTTTCGCGATTGATGCTGGAATGCTTGCCTTATTGATACGCCTCGGACTGCGTTTCGAAGACCGCATCGAGGAGCGCCGGTTTGTCGACCAATATGTCCGAGGCAGTCTCGGCTGGACGCAGATCGCGATGCTGCTTGGCGCCGCCACCTATGCCGGCTACACACTGTGGGACTGGGTGCTCTACCCCGAAGTCGTGCCGACCACGCTCGCAATCCGTGGTGGCACCGCCGTGTTCATCCTGCTGCCGCTCACGGCATTGCTGTCACGGCGCTGGATGAAGCCGTGGGCGGAGACCATTTTCCTCGTCTATTGCGTCATCCCCGGCTGCATCCTGCCCAGCATTTATCTCGTGCTGCCATCGGGCTTCACGTTTGCCGCGCCCGGCATGATGATGATCATCCTGTTCGTCTCGACCATGCTGCCATTGCGGATCGGCTCGCTGGCGATCTTCTGTTTGCTCTCATGGGTGGCGCTGCTGATCGCCGAGACGTTCGCGCCGACGCTGCCGGCGGGCCTCAGGTTCATCAACCACTCTCTCGTCGGCAACGCCTACGCGCTATCGCTCTACGCTGTGGCTGCACGCGAGTACCGGGCGCGAAAGCAATTCCGGACATCCGAGGCGCTGCAACGCGAGAAAGAACGCTCGGAGAAATCGCTGCGAGATCTGCGCGCGACCCAGGAGCACCTCGTGCAGGCGGAAAAGCTCGCCTCGCTCGGGCAATTGGTGGCAGGTGTCGCTCACGAGGTCAGCACCCCGCTCGGCCTCGCCTTGACCACCTCGACGGCCATGCAGGCTGACCTGCAAGCGATGAGTGACGCATTGGCCGGAGCATCGGTCCGGCGCTCCGATCTGACCAAGGGCATTGACCGGCTGAAGCAGGGACTCAGCCTGACCTTCGACAATCTGCATCGCGCGTCCGAGATGGTGCACAGCTTCAGGCAGGTCGCCGTTCACCAAGCCGATGAGGACCGGCGCACTTTCGAACTCAGGGATTGGCTGTCGGAGTTGATGTCCAAGCTCGGGCCATTGCTGGCGCATCACGGCCTGACGGTCGAGGTGCAATGCCCGGCGGGAGTCAAGCTCAACAGCTACCCCGGAGCGCTTGCTCAGGTGATCAGCAATCTCGCCCTCAACACTGCCGTGCACGCCTATCCTGACAAGAGAGGCGGCAGGTTTGTCATCACGGTGAGCCGGCCGGACCCGACTTCGGTCCGCCTGGTCTGCGCCGATGAAGGCGTCGGAATCCCCGAGCCATTGCAGGCTCACGTCTTCGATCCGTTCGTGACGACCAGTCGGGAGCGTGGCAATGCCGGCCTGGGACTCCACATCGCGTTCAACCTGGTTGCCTCATCGCTCAACGGGCGCTTGCGACTTGAGCGCAAAGCGGGTCCGGGAACTCAGATCGCCATCGAGATTCCGACAGAACAGACATTGCAACACAGCAGCGAAGTCTCTTGAGATCGGAACGCCGTGCGAGCGGTTCCCGAGGCTGCGCCGATCTTCGCCCTCAGGATCGCCGGTCTGCTGCAAACCAACAACAGCCCCGCCAACTGGCTCTGCCTCAGCCAGGGTCGCACCAAGGAGTACATGCGCTGGAGCCCGTTCAATGTCTCAACATCGATTCTCGCCTTCATATGCGGGCTGCCGTTCGGACCAGTCGGCGTCGCCAGCGGTCATATGCGGTCTCGCTCACGATCGTCGCGTTGTTTCCGGCCTGTCGCGGAGAAATGTGGCGCTACGCTCGCACCCGTGGCGGATAGCACGACCGGCACGACGCTCGTTGGAAGACAACGGAACGACCGGGCATGCTGAAGCCTCGCGCCACGATCAGCGCTTTGCCGACCGTGGCGCACGTGTCTCGAAACGTCCTGCTCGGGGCGCTCAATGCTTCATCTGCTCGAACACCACGATCACGCCGGTCGGTTCGGGCTCATGCGCCATCAGGCGCGTCAGGTCGGAATCGCCCCAATCGGCGAGGCTGACGACTTCGCCGCTCTGGCGGTCGGTACCAAGCGATCCCGTGGGCTCGAGGACCTTGAGGCCCATCTCGTCGACGAAGAAGGTATGGTCGCCGAACATGCTGTTGAGCTGCGGCATCGCGGGATGTTCGTCGGGCAGCACCTGAGCGCCGAGCTGGTTGACGGTCTGCTTCACCTGTTCAGATGTGAGCTTCATGAGCTGCTCCGTTTCTGTAGCCGGTTCCTTTGAGCCGGGCGGGAGTGCGCGTTCCCTGCGCGCTTATCCGCCTGGCTCAATGGCCGAACAGGCGCTGCGGACAAAGGTTCCTGCAAAATGTATTTCGTGATCGCATGCGGCGTCCGCCGCGCTCGCGGCACAAGATCGCCACAGGATGCACACGATCCGGCGGTGGGCCGCGCTCACGCGCTATGCGTTTTCGCCGACCGAGAGCGCGCAGATGCGCGACAGATGGGTGTAGGGCAGGCCGGTCTCCCCGGCCCAGGCGTTGAACTGTGCCTGCACCTTGGCGAGGTCGCCCTTCGACTTGACCTCTTCGGCAATGTCGAGACCCGCACCGCGCAGGCAAGCCACCACGTCCCTCGACGTCACGAAACCGTCCCAGCCGACGAAGCGCAGCAGCATCTGGCCGGTGTTGCCCCCTAACCGGCTGCCGCGCTTGTTGAGGAGATCGAGCAGGCCGATCTCGTCGGACGACGGCCACTTCGCCAGAAACTTGCCGAAGCTGCCGTGCTCCTTCGCGATCTCCTGGACGAAGACGGCATTGTCCCGCACCGACATGACCTTGGCGCCGTTACGCACGATGCGCGCGTCGCGCAGCAGGCCCTCCCAATACTCTTCGGGCTGGAAGGTGAGCTTGGCGGGCTGGAAATGCAGGAAGGCGTCTTCAAAGCCGTCCCATTTCGAATCGATCACGCTCCAGGCAAAGCCGGCGCAGAACACGCGCTTGGTCATTTCGGCGAGGATACGGTCGTCGCCGAGCTTGGCCAGCCGCTTGAGGTCCGGCTTGGCCGGCAACAGTTTCTCCAACGCCTTGGGCCCGCCCTTGCGTTTCTCGGCGCGGGTGCGAATGGTCTTGAATGAGGTCATACGGACATCCGCATTGACGGTTCAATACGACATCAGAATTCGATGAACCGGTCCAGCGCTGCGATGATGACGCGAGGGAGCGACATGCTGGTCCGCTTCTTGCTTTCATGAGCCTGGAATTCCCGGATATAGTCGATCTCTCGCGGACGATTCTCCAATGCGCTGCCTGGTCGTGGCCGACCTGCACTATTCGCTGCCGCAGCTCGACTGGCTGGTCAGCGCGGCGTCGCAATTCGATCTCGTGATCTTCGCCGGCGATGCGCTCGACATCGGCTCGATGGTGGATTTTCGCGCCCAGATCGTCGTCGTGAAGAAGTACCTCGCGCTGCTTGCCGCGACGAGCCGCGTGATCCTCTGCTCCGGCAATCACGACCTCGACGAGCGCAACGCGGAGGGCGAAAAGATTTCGCGCTGGATCTCGGAGGTGCGCGAGCTTGGCATTGCCTGCGACGGCGACAGCCTCAACATCGGTGGCACCCTGTTCACGGTGTGCCCGTGGTGGGACGGACCACTGGTCAAGCAACGCCTCGTCGACCAGTTGCGCGATGCCGCGGCCGACCGACCGCAGCGCTGGATCTGGGCCCATCATGCGCCGCCGGCGGATTCACCCACGAGCTGGGGCGGCAAGCGCTTCTTCGGCGACGTCGAGCTGGTGCAATGGGTCATGCAGTACCAGCCGTCGATGGTGATCTCCGGCCATGTGCACCAGTCGCCGTTCGTCACCGGCGGCTCGTGGTTCGACCGGCTGGGCCAGACCTGGGTCTTCAACACGGGCCTGCAACCAGGCCGCCCCCCGACATACATCGTGCTGGACCTCGGTGCGGACAAAGCGTTCTGGCTTGCGGCCGGCGAGGCCCAATGGATCGACCTGAATGCGCCGCTGAAGCGCCCCGCCGCTCCGATCGAGGCGCCGCCCGATTGGCTCACATTCTTGGATCGGATTGCCGATCCGAGCCTGGCGAGACCTCGAGGGGCGGCAGGTTGATCATGCTCTGGAGCACTTCGCCGACCATGGCCAGATGCGTGCCGTGGCCGGCATATTGCCGCTTGAGATCGGCGAGGTAGGTATTGGCGACATTGAGCCGCTGCGCCAGCATTTTTGCGATCAGCAGGGCCACGCCCGGCTCCCTCTCCAGGAACGAGGCGGCATCCTCGAATTCGTAGACCACCGCGTCGGAGCAGGCCCGCACGGTTGCGGTGTGCGGCTGGCCCAGCAGCACGGACATTTCACCCAGCACCGCACCGGGCTCGGTGACGGTGGCGACCACCATCTCGCCCTTGAGCACCTCGAGCTTGCCTTGCATCAGCACGTAGAGATGGCCGGTGGTGCCACCCTCGGCGACCACGACCGTGCCGGCGGCAAGCTGCCGCTCCGTTCCGCCGGTGCAATAGTCCAGGACCGCACGCATCTTGCGAAAGCTCCCGTCGCGGCGCGATATCCAAAGTCGGAATACTAGAGCACGATCCATGCCAGGCGGCAATCAACGGGGATGCGGCTGGCGCCGCCTGCCCGCCGCTTGGACATCCTTGCCGGTCATGCGGCTGAAAACCAACAACTCGTTCTCACGTGCCGCCCGTCACACCCGAGAGAGCGAAGGCACCTCCCCAGGCAGAATGGCCTGCAAGCCACCAAAGCGGCGCTCACGGCTGTGGAAGGTGGCGAGCGCGTCAGCGAGATCGCCCGCCTCGAATTCGGGCCACATCCGCTCGGTGAAGTGCAGCTCGGCATAGGCGCCTTCCCAGAGCAGGAAATCCGACAGCCGCTTCTCGCCGGACGTGCGGATGATGAGATCGACGTCGCGAAGGCCAGCCTCGCCGGTAACGAGCTGCGAGAAGGCTTCGCGGGTGAGGCTCGTCAGCGCAGCCGCCTTCGCCGCGGCATTGAGGATGGCGTCACGCGCGGAATAATCGACGGCGATGCGCAAATGCAGCGCGCTGCCATCGGCTGTGGCTTCCTCGGCGCGGGTGATTGCGGTGGCGACGCCGTCGGGCAGGCGATCGCGGCGGCCGATGACGGAGAGGCGCACGCCGCTCCTGACCAGGCTCTGCACCTCGCTGGTGAGATAGAGGCGCAGCAAGGTCATCAGTGCGGCGACCTCGGCCTTCGGCCTCCGCCAATTGTCGGTTGAGAAGGCGTAAAGCGTCAGCGTGCCGATGCCCTGCTTGGGCGCGGCCTCGACGATACGGCGGATGCTTTCGACGCCAGCCTCGTGACCGCGCACGCGCGACAGGCCGCGCCGCGTGGCCCATCTGCCGTTGCCGTCCATGATGATGCCGACATGAAGCTTCTCGTTGCGGGACGTGATTTCACTTTGCATTGCAAAGTCTCCAGCCAAAAAGGGGAAGATCAGGTCGAGACGATATCGAGGCGGCCGAGCGGCGGCGCCTCGCGGCCGGCAGCTTTCGCCGCGTCGCGCACCAGCCGCTCGAGCACGGCGAGATAGTCGAGGAAACGGCGGCGGCCGGCCTTGGTCAGGCGGCAGGTCGTGTGCGGGCGGTTGCCCTCATAGCCCTTGGTCACCTCGACGAGGCCGGCTTCCTGGAGCACGGCTAGGTGCCGGCTGAGATTGCCGTCGGTGAGGCCGCAGAGCTGCTTGAGGTCGCCGAATGCCAGGCCCTTGGGATGCGCCATCAGCGAGGTCAGAAGCCCGAGCCTCGCCTTCTCGTGGATCACGCGGTCGAGCCCTTCATATGAGAAGGGCGCGCTGTCAATCTTCGACATCGTTGTCTCCGGACGCGAAATGCAGAATGGCCGCCATCACCGATTGCCCGATCACGAAGGGCAGCCCCATGGTCCATGGCGACAGCGTGTGCGTTCGGCTCGCGAGCACGACGACCGCAAAGCCCGACACGAAATACCAGGCGCCCGCGAGCGCGACCGTGCGCGGCAGCGAGCGGACCGAGGCGAAGATGCCGAGCGACACCAGGATCTGCCACAGACCCGGCAGCAGCCACAGCGTCTCGCTCGCGAACTTCCACATCACCACTGCGAGCAGCACGCCGGCAACGCCGGCGGGCAGAAACTGCTCGATCGCCTGGTGGATCATGGCATCGGCAAGACCCGAATGATGGCGTCGCGAGCGCGCACGCATCTCGATGCCGATGATGAGCCCCGAGAGAACGGCAGCGATGAACCAGCCGACGAAGAAGCCGAGCGGCTCACCGGTGGGATCACCCAGCAGCCAGAATTGCAGAATCGCGGTGATGAGCGCGACGGCGCCGGTTGCCGCCATGGTCGCCGGGCCGTAGCCGCGGAAGGCGGTGCCCGCCGCGATCTGGCTGCGGATCGCCACGATGTCGGCCAGCGCCTTGTCGAGATCGCGCATTGGCAACGCCAAAACCTCGTTCCACCCGGGCATTCCGGGACGATAGGTCCCGTTACTTTGTAGTGCAAAGTATATGGCACTGCAAAGCAGATGCAAGCCCGAACTGTTGCGAGAGCCGCACGACCTCGGACGGACAACTGACGGTTGCACCCGACCTGCCCTCGCGGATAAGATGGATCCGAAAGCGTTCCGGGGGCTGGTATGTGGTTGAGGTCGTTCGTCGTTGCGGTCGCGTTGCAGTTGAGTGTGGTCGGGGCGAACGCGGCGGGGCCGTTCGGCTCCGTCAATGTCGGCAACTGGATCGGCGGCGCCTTCAGCAATGACGAGACGGGTGCTTTCTCGCATTGTGCAGCGACGACGCCCTACGCCAACGGCGTCATACTCGTGGTAGGCTACAATGCCGCCGGCACCTGGACGCTGGCCTTTGCGAGTCCCAGCTACCGCTTCAAACAGGGCGAGAACGCCGCGATCGACGTCATCTTCGACGGGCAGGAGCAAGCCAGGCTGTTCGCCACGGCAAACCAGCCGAACATGCTCACATCCGTCATGCCTATCAACGTTGTGCGAACGTTTCAGAAGGCGAGTCTGATGGTCGCGACGAGCGGCCGCACCGCCTTGAATTTCGATCTGACATCGACCGGACCGGTGATCGCCGCTTTGGCCAATTGCGTCACCAGGGTGAAAGCCGACGGGCTGAGCAAGGCGGGCGACTTTACCAAAGGAGCGGCCAAGCCGGCAGTGACGGCGGAGAAGCAGACATCACCGCCGGCCGGCGGCAAATCTGCCAGGACCAAGAGCGGCACCGGCTTCGTGGTCAGCACGAGCGGACACATCGTCACCAACCACCATGTGATCGACGGCTGCGCCGGCGACATCAAGGGCAATCTCACCGGCGAGGCCGCAATGGTGCTGCGCGTGGTGTCGAGCGACGCCAACAACGATCTCGCCCTGATGCAGGCGCCATCGACGATGACATTCAAGGACTTTGCCCGGATCCGTGACCGCTCGATCCGCTCCGGCGACTCCGTGGTCGCGATCGGCTTTCCCTATCACGGCATCCTGACCTCGGACTTCACCGTGACGACCGGCATCGTGAGCTCGCTCAGCGGCATGCGCAACGACTCGCGCTTCCTGCAGATCAGTGCGCCCGTACAGCCCGGCAACAGCGGCGGACCGCTGTTCGATAGCACCGGTCAGGTCGTGGGCGTGGTCACCGGAAAGATTCCGGCATTGCGCATCGCGGTGGCGACCGGAAACATTCCCGAGAACATCAACTTCGCCATCAAGACGGGCGTGTTGCGCGACTTCCTCGACAATTCCGTAGTGCCCTATCAGACCGCCGAACCAAAGGGCGAGCTCAAGACCACCGACATCGCCGCCAACGCCCGGCCCTATACGATGCTGATCTCGTGCAATGCGACGGAGCAGGCGGACGCGAAGCGGTAGCGTGGCGCGGAAGGATAGCTGCCTCGCCGCCTCGCGCTGTCATTCCCCGCGACCCGGCTACGCCAAGGCTTCGCCGCGGTCGAGGTCCAGGGGCGCCGAAGCTTTAGCGTAGGCGGCAGGCGGGGAATCCAGCGGCCTCTCGATTGAACCACGACCGCCTCGGAGTACTGGATCGCCCGGTCAAGCCGGGCGACGACACCTTTGATGGGATCCGGCGTGCCCCTACCCTCACCCGTGGCAGCACGCCGCCTTCGCCGGCTGCGGCTCGTACTGGTCGCGCAGGCGGACCCAGTCCATCGGATAGGGCAGACCCTCCTCGTGACGACCGAGCGGCGTGAGATCGAGATATTGATAGGCGGCGTTCATCATGTCGAGGCCGCGGGCGAAGCAGGAATAGGTGTGGAAGATCTCACCGGCTTCGCCGCGGTAAAACACGCTGATGCCGGGCAGCTCGGGGCCGTAGATTGGCGTAGTGCCGAAATTGTACATCGGCTTTCCGGTCGCGATCTCTTCGCGCGAGAACGTCACGCCGTAGTCCCGATTGAAATCGTTGTCGCCCGAGGAGACCCAGTCGAAGGTCCAGCCCATCCGCTTCTTGAAGGCTTCGAGCTTTGTGCTGGGCGCCAGCGAGACCGCAGCCATGGACGTGTCGCGCGCGGCCAGATGCGGCACCATGCGCTCGAAGCCGTCGGCCCAAAACGAGCAGCTCTTGCAGGCAGCGTCCCAGTCGGGCGCGAACATCACGTGCTGGACGATGAGCTGCGGGCGGCCTTTGAAGAGATCGGAAAGCGTGACCTTGCCGTTCGGCCCGCTGAAGACGTAGGTCTTGTCGACCTTCACCCAGGGAAGCTGGCGGCGCTCCTCGGCAACCCGTTCGCGGGCCTGCGTCAACTCCTTCTCGCGAGCCAGAAGGGCCTTGCGCGCCGCAATCCATTGCTCGCGCGAAACGATTTGATGTTGCTGCATGATACTCTCCTTTGGAGCTCAGGCGACGAAGGCATCGAGCTTGTCGAAGAACGAGCTCCAGCCGCGCTGGTGGTTGTCGCGTGCGGTCTCGTCGAAGAACTGGGCGTGATGGAAGATCATCAAGGTGCCGGCACCGTCCGGCTTCAGCGAGATCGTCACCAGCGATTCGCGTTCCGGCGTCGAGTGCCAGGCCCAGGTGAAGACCAGGCGCTCGCTCGGCACCACTTCGCGATAGGTGCCGCCGGCCTCGAAATACTCGCCGTCGTCGCGGACGAAGCTGATGCGAAAGCGGCCACCGATGCGGACGTCGAGATCGGCTTGCAACGTCGCCGGCTTCATGTTCGGCGGCCCGAACCACTGCGCTAGCTGCTCGGCTTGCGTCCAGGCGGCGAAGACTTTTTCCGGCCGCGCGCGGAGCCGGCGCGTGAGCGTGAGGCTTGGTCGATCTGCTGGCGGGCGTTCAGCGGCGTTGACGGCGGTGGCGGCCATGTCTCTTCCTCCACGAAGGCGGCAAGACGGTCGAGATTGTCGGACCAGAACTGCGCATAGCGATTGAGCCAGTTCATCGCCTGCTCCATCGGCCGTGCGGTAAGCCGGCAGACCACGGTGCGGCCGGTCTTCTCCCGCACGATCAGGCCTGCATCCGTGAGCACGTCGAGATGCTTCATGATCGCCGGAAGCGAGACCGGAAACGGCGCGGCCAGCTCGCTCACCGACAGGCTGCGCTGCTCGCCGAGGCGCGCCAGCAATGCACGCCGCGTCGGGTCGGAGAGCGCCGCGAAGGTCCGGTCCAGTGCCTCGTCCTGATACTTAACCATGTGGTTTAGTATAGAAGCGAGCGGGGCAGCGTCAAGCCGGAACCCGCGGGCGCGGGTGCGCACGACTGCGTGATCAGGATGAGGCCAGTATGAAGCGTGATCAGTAGGGCGCGGCGGGCCGCGCGCGCCGGTGCGGCCGCGGCTGCGGGATTTGTTGCTGGCCATAGGCGAAGCGAGGATTGCGATCGCAGTACAGCAGCCGCCCGGACACGCTCGCCTGGCACTGCTCATAGGTGCTGTAGGCGCATTCGCCGGGATAGTCATACTCGCCGCCCCGGGCGCACCAGGGGTAATCGAGGGCTGCCGCCGGCGTGATGGTGACGAAGCCGGCAACGACCGTCGCGCACAGCGTCAGCAGTGCCAATTGCGTCTTGCGCATGACCGCAACTCCTTTGCTCACGACGCGAGATACGCGCCATCTACCATCAGGTTTCGTCGCACGGCTTTATTCCGGATCATGGCATCGCGCGCGCAAGAAAAAAGCCCTGCCGAACGGCAGGGCTCCCCTTTCAGGCATCACAAGATCGCTACTCGACCTTCAGGCCGGCGAACTCGACGACCTTCTTCCACTTCTCGGTCTCGGCCTTGATCTCCTCGCCGAACGCCTCCGGCGTCTGCACCCGAGGCTCGCCGCCGAGCTCGACCAGGCGCTTGGCCATGTCGGGCTCTTTCATCAGCGCGTTGATCTCGCTGTTGAGCTTGGTGATGATCTCCTTCGGCGTGTTCTTCGGCGCTCCCATGCCGAACAGCGCGCTCGCCTCATAGCCCTTGACGGTCTCGGCGATCGCCTGCACGTCCGGCAATTGCGGCGAGCGCTCCGCGGTGGTGACGCCGATCGCGCGCAGCGAGCCGGAGCGGATGTGCTGGATGATCGAGGGCATGTTGTCGAAGATCACCTGCACCTGGCCGCCGAGCATGTCGGTGATTGCGGGCGCAGCGCCGCGATAGGGCACGTGCTGCATCTTGCAGCCGGTCATGGCCATGAACATCTCGCCGGACAGATGCACCGAGGTGCCGTTGCCGGACGAGGCCATGTTCACCTTGCCGGGATTGGCCTTCACGTACTCGATGAACTCGGCGACGTTCTTGGCCGGCACGTCCTTGTTGACGGTCATCACGTTCGGCACGCGCTGGAACGAGGCGACCGGCGCGATGTCGCGCACGAAGTTGAACTTCAGATTGGCGTAGAGCGAAGCGTTGATGTAGTTGGCGGGATTGACCAGCTGCAGCGTGTAGCCGTCGGGCTCGGCGTTGATGACTGATTCGGTCGCGATATTGTTCCCGGCGCCGGGCTTGTTCTCGATCACGAATTGCTGGCCGAGCTTTTCCGAGAGCCGCTGGCCGATCAGCCGCGCCAGGATGTCCGTGGCCCCGCCCGGCGGATAGCCGACCACCCATTTCACCGGACGTGCCGGATAATCGGCGGCAACAGCCTTCGACAGCGGGGTGGCTGCAAGCGGACTGGCGGCGAGCAGGCCCAGCGCGGTACGGCGAGTGATCATCTCAAGGGTTCTCCCAGTGTTGTTCTTGAAAGTCGGATAGCTTGAACGTCGCGGCGGCGCGGTTGTAACAAAGCTTGCCGCAGGCGGAAAGTGCGCGGGGCGCATCACGACGAAAGGATGAGACATGCCGGTCAAGGTTCATGCCCTGGATCATCTCGTGATCAATGTCAGCGATGTCGCGGCGACGGCGGAGTGGTACCGCAAGATTCTCGGCATGGAAGTCAAGGTGTTCGATCCGGGCGGCGGCAAAGCGCCGCGGACTTTCCTCGAGTTCGGTAACCAGAGGATCAACGTCCGGCAGCGCGATGCCGACAGAGTGGAGTGGTTCACCGCGAATCATCCGACCGCCGGCAGCGAGGATCTGTGCTTCCTCACCTCGGCCACACCGGACGAGGTGGTGGCACATTTGCGGGCACATGGCGTTGCGATCGAGGCGGGCCCAGGCCCGAGGCAAGGCGCCCGCGGCACGCTGCGCTCGGTCTATTGCCGCGATCCCGATGGCAGCTTGATCGAGATATCGTCGTACGAGGACTGAGGCGCAGCGAAGCAAATCCAGACTGTTTCCGCGGAGTGAACCTGGATTGTTTCGTCGCAAGGGCTCCTCGCAATGACGGGAGAGATGGGGTGCTCCGATTTGCACCCCGCGCCATCTGGTGGCAGGAAGACGCAATAATCCAAAGACAGCCGCCAGCAAGATGCAGGGCTGCACCGGGAGGAACCATGCCAGTTCAACAGACCGCCGCCGGAATCGTGAGCCCGTTCGACGGGCTCGACGTGCCCTGGCTGCTCAAGCTGCGCGCCGAGGTCCGGCGTGATCATCCGTTCCTGATCTGGGCTCCGTTCGACGCGCCGGCGCGGCGCTGGAGCTATGGTGAGTTTCACGAGCGGGTCGGCGCGCTTGCGGCGGGGCTCGCCAGGCGCGGCGTCAAGCCCGGCGAATACGTGCTCATTCACCTCGACAACTGCATCGAGGCGCTGCTGGCCTGGTTTGCCTGTGTCGAGTTAGGGGCCGTCGCGGTCACCACCAACACGCGCTCAGCGCCCGCCGAGATCGAATATTTCGCCGATCATTGCGGCGCGGTCGCTGCGATCACGCAGCCGGCCTATGCGGAAGTCGTCGCGCAGAATTGCCGCAACATTCGCTGGATGGCGGTGACCTCGCATGACGCCGGCACAGCGCCTGCGCAGGCGGTCTCACGCGGCGACGGTTTTGAATCCCTGTTCGCCGACAGCGCCGATCGTCCGAGGCGCGCGACCGATCCGCTCGCGCCGTGCAGCGTGCAGTACACGTCGGGCACGACATCACGGCCGAAAGCGGTGCTGTGGACCCATGCCAACGCGCTGTGGGGCGGCAAGATCAATGCCGCGCATGAGGACCTTCACGCCGAGGACGTGCACCAGACCTATCTCCCGCTGTTCCACACCAATGCGCTGGCCTACTCCATGCTGGCGGCACTGTGGGTCGGGGCGACTTGCGTGATCCAGCCGCGCTTCTCCGCGAGCCGGTTCTGGGGCGTCGCGCGCGAGCACGGCTCGACTTGGACCTCGACGATTCCGTTCTGCATGAAAGCGCTGCTCGAGCAGGAGATCCCGAAGGACCACAAATTCCGCCTGTGGGGCAGTGCGATCAACGAGCCGCCGGCCTTCGCCGCGTTCGGCGTCAAGATCATCGGCTGGTGGGGCATGACCGAGACCATCACCCACGGCATTGTCGGCGAGGTCGACCAGCCCAACATCCCGATGTCGATCGGCCGCGCCGCGCCGGAATATGAAATCCGTATCACCGGCGATGATGGACGGCCGACCGAGGTCGGCGACACCGGCAATCTCGCGATCAAGGGCATCCCGGGCCTGTCGCTGTTCGCCGAGTACCTGCACAACGAGAAGGCGACGCGCGAGAGTTTTGACGAGCACGGCTTCTTCCTCACCGGCGACCGCGTCGAGCGGCTTCAGAACGGCTTCATCAAGTTCGGCGACCGCGCCAAGGACATGCTGAAGGTCGGCGGCGAGAACGTCGCGGCCTCCGAGATCGAGCAGGTGATCGCGCTGGTGCCGGGCGTGCGGGAAGCTGCCGTGGTGGCGAAGAAGCATCCGATGCTGGACGAGGTGCCGGTCGTCTTCATCATCCCGCAAGGCGGCGTCGCGGGTGCTGCGCCGGACCTGCATGATCGCGTGATGGAAGCCTGCCGCAAGGGCCTCGCCGACTTCAAGCTGCCGCGCGAGATCAGGCTGGTCGACGACATGCCGCGCTCGACGCTGGAGAAGGTGGCGAAGGCGGAGCTGAGGAAGATGGTGGGGTGATCTAGTCGTTCCCGGGCGATGCAGAGCACCGAACCCGGAACCTCGAGATTCTCAGGTGCGCAATTGCGCACCATAGTTCGCGCTTCGCGCGCCGCGGAATGACGGATTAGATCGTCAGAACGACCCCAGCGCCACGGGCCGGAAGGCCTGCAGCAGCTGCTGATCCAGCTTGCCGCCCATGCCTTCCATCATCGCGAAGGCGCGGGAGTGGGTGAAGGGCATGCGGTAGGCGCGCTTCTCCACCAGGGCGGCGTAGATGTCGACAATCGTCGTCAGGCGCACGATGTCGCTGATCTGGTTCGACGACAGGCCGTTCGGGTAGCCGGAGCCGTCGAGGAATTCATGATGATGCAGCACCACGTCGAGCATCTCCGGCGGGAAGCCGCCTTGGGCAGCGAGCGCGTCATAGCCGCGGCGCGGATGCTGGCGGACCTCCGCCATCTCCTCGTCGGTGAGCCTGCCCGGCTTGTCGAGCAGCGCGGCCGGAACGAAGGCCTTGCCGACGTCGTGCAGCAGCGCTGCGCGCGTCAGGCGGCGCTGGTCGTCCTCGCGCATGCCGAGATGCTGGGCGAAAGCGACGGCGAAGCCGGTGACGAACAGGCAATGGCGGTAGCTGCCGACATGATGGCAGCCGACCGTGGTGAGCCATTCGCGCAGCGAGGAATGCTTGATCGCCTTCAGGATCTTGCTCTCGGCCGCGATGACGTCGTCGAAGGTCAGGGGCACGCCGAGCGGCAGCTTCTCGAACATCTTGGTCAGCACCGCGTGCGCCGCCGCGACGCCGCGGTTGAGCGTCTTGCCGCGATCGGTGGCGTCATAGGCGGCCGTATCAGGGAAAGCGGCGCGGATGCGCTGAAGGATCGCGTCCGCCTGGAGCGGCCGTGAGATGGTGTCGGTGGCCCCTAACGCCCAGGCCTGCATGGTGCCGTGATGCAGGGCGTCCGCGAGCACGAACAGCCGCGGCATCGAACGGTAGGCATCGCCGCGCAGCTTGTTGCGTACCCGCTGCACACTCTCGGGCGAGCGCAGGTTGATGTCGACCACGAGGCCGGAGAGATCGCGCGCCGGCTGGGCGGGAATCTCTTCCGTCGTCACCGTGGAGACGTCACCGACCGCTTTCAAGATGCTGGCGAGCTCGCTGCTCCCGTCGCTGCGATCGGAGGCGAGCAGAAGCCGACGGTTGGCGGCGGGTTTGGCTGAGGCGCTCATGACTTCCCCAAAGCACGGAACTGGATTTGGCGTCAGCCTAAGCCGGATCAGGTTCCCCGGGCCTTAAGAGGCGTGCTCAATGGAACCTTGGGGAATAGGGTGCAATTTTAGGGATTGGGGTTCCGGGAGGGGGAGCTTCGAAGCCGCGAAAACAACCCCATGCACAGTAGAACGGGCATTGATAACACAGAGGAATTTTGGATGCTGTCGCCCCACCCTCCGTTGTCGTCGCCCGGCTTGACCGGGCGACCCAGTACGCCGTGACGGCGCGGCTGAACCGAAAAGCCGCGGCGTACTGGATGCCCCGGTCAAGCCGGGGCATGACAGTGAGGGTGTGGAGGCGGCTTCCCCAAAACAGATCCGCCGGAGGTTACCCTCCGGCGGATCATCTCGTTTGGCGATCGCGGCTCAGCTTACGCCTTCATGCTCGCCTTCACGGCCTCCGCCGTGATCGGCAGGGCGCGAACACGGGCGCCGCAGGCGTTGAAGATGGCGTTGCCGATGGCCGGCGCCACCACCGTCACCGCGGGCTCGCCGACGCCGGTGGCCTTCTCGCCATTGGCGATCACGGCGACCGCGACCTCGGGCGTCTGGCTCATGCGCAAGGGCGTGTAGCTGTCGAAATTGGTCTGCTCGATGCCACCGTCCTTCAGCGTCGCCTTCTCGTACATCGCCAGCGACAGGCCCCACAGCGCCGCACCCTCGACCTGGGCACGAATGTTCTCGGGATGCACCTGCGTGCCGACGTCGGTTGCGACCGTGAGCTTCTTCACGGTCACCGCGCCCGACGGCGCCACCGCGACATGGGCGACACACGCCGTCCAGCTTGCAGTCGCGCGCTCCTGCGAGGAGACGCAGGCCACGCCCATGCCCTCGCCTCTCGGCAATTGCTTGGTGCCGTAGCCCGAAAGTCCCATCGCGGCGAGCAGGGTGTTGCGCAGCCGCTGCGCGCCGCCGTCGTTCTTGCCGGCGCCGTCGAGCAGCGAGATGCGGAACTCGGCGGGATCCTTGCCGGTCGCCGCCGCGATCTCGTCGATCATGCTTTCGACCGCCCAGAAGGTCCAGCCCGGCGCCACCGAGCGGAGTTGACCGGACGGTGTGGCGTTGTGCGCGAGCTCGTTCTTGATCGCGCGCACATAATGGTTGGGCACGGTGTAGAAGAAGTCGGCCCCGTTCACCGTGAAGGAATCGAGCGGGCCTTTCTTGTCGACCGAGGGCGTCAGGAAATCGGGGATTCCCCAGCGCGCGGTCGGCCAGGCCGAGACCACGTCGTGGCTGATCGCGATGAGCTTGCCATCGCCGTCCACGCCGGCCTTGACCTTTTGATAGGTGAGCGGACGCGAGAAATCCATCGTCATGTCGTTCTCGCGCGTGTAGATTACCTTCACCGGCTTGCCGACCGCCTTCGCTGCCTGCACCGCGGGGATCATCATGTCGGCATCGAGACGCCGGCCGAAGCCGCCGCCGAGCCACATCTGGTGCATGACCACGAATTTCGGATCAATCCCGGCGGCACCCGCGGCGATCGCGCCGGAACGCGTCGCGAACTGGTTGCCGGAATAGATGTGCAGGATGTCGCCCTTGAACTCCGCGGTGGCATTCATCGGCTCCAGCGGCGCATGGATGTTGATGCTGGTGGTGTACTCGGCCTCCAGCACCTTGGCCGCCGAACCCAAGGCAGCAACGGGATCGCCGTCCTTGACGAAGAACTGGCCGGAATCCTCCAGCTTCTGAAGCCGCATGGCTTCATCGAGCAGCGACTGGCTCGACAGCTTGGCGTTCGGGCCGTTGTCGTAGGCGACCTTCAGCGCCTGCGCCGCTTTCTTGGCGTTGGCGTAGGTGCTGGCCACGGCGACGACCCAGCCCGACGTCGTGCCGGTCTTGTCGTCGAGGGTGACGGCCTTGATGAAGCCGGGCACCTTCTTCGCCGCGCTGTCGTCGACCGATTTCACCGTGGCGCCGAAGCGCACCGGAGGCGTGACCACCGCGCCATAGACCATGCCCGGCAGCATCACGTCGATGCCGTACTTCGCCGTGCCATTGGTCTTGGAGGGGATGTCGAGCTGCGGCACCGAGACGCCGATCATGGTGTATTGATCGGGCGTCTTCAGCTTGATCGCCTTCAGCTCGTCGGGCGTGAAGGTTTTCGTCGCCTTTCCGCTTTTCACGACATCGGCGAACGACATCTGCTTCCTCGACTTGGGATGCACGATCACGGAATCGCGCACCACGAGCTCGGATGCCGGCACGCCCATCGCGGCGGCGGCACCTTCGGTCAATGCGATGCGGCCCGCGGCGCCCGCGCGGCTCATGGCGTCGAAGTTCATCATGGTCGACCAGCTGCCGCCGGTGATCTGCGCACCCAGCACGGGGTCGTTGAACTTCGGATCGTTGGAGGCGAGCGCCACGCGCATGTCGCTCCATTTCGCGCCCAGCTCCTCGCAGACGATCTGCGCCATGGTGGAGGCGATGTGCTGGCCCATGTCGGCCTTGCCGCAGGTCACGGTGACGAGACCGTCCGGCGAGATCGCATACCAGACGCTCGGCTCGAAATTGGCAGGCGCCGCGGCGGCCGCAGGATAGATGCCGGGCACGCCGGCATAGCCGAGCACGAGGCCGGTCGCGGCGGTGCCGACGAGGAAGGAGCGGCGGCTGAGATCCGTCGCCTCGGCAGTGACGTTCTTGACGTGCTTGTTCATGTGGGCCTCCGCTCGCTGGAGGTGGCGGATGCGGTGCGCATCTCGGATGCGGCGCGCATGATCGCCTTCTGGATCCGTGAATAGGTCATGCAACGGCAGAGATTGCCGTCCATATGCGCGACCACCTCTTCCTTGGTCGGATTGGGATTCTTCGCGAGCAGCGAAGCCGCCTGCATGATCTGCCCGGACTGGCAGTAGCCGCATTGCGGCACCTGCTCGGCGATCCAAGCCTTCTGCAAGGGATGATCGCCCTTGGCCGAGAGGCCTTCGATCGTGGTGATCTTCTTGCCGGCGACGTCGCCGACCATGGTCTGGCACGAGCGCACCGCTTCGCCGTTGACGTGCACGGTGCAGGCACCGCACAGCCCGGCACCGCAGCCGAACTTGGTGCCCGTCATCTGCAATTGCTCGCGGATCGCCCAGAGGAGCGGCGTGTCGTTCGCCGCATCCACGGACAGACTCCGCCCGTTGATGGTGAGTGTTGGCATAGGCGTCTTCCCCTGCCGGTGCATGAAGCCGCTTACGGCGGCAACTTGTGTGGCGGACGCCCACCGGGCCAGCGTCAGCCTTGCCGCGAGAATGATCGCGTTCAGGCGCGGAGGCAAATGCAATTTGGATGCAGTCGAACTATCTCGGCAGCCCGATGTTGTGCGTTGCGAGAGCAGGCGGATGCAGCGACTGGACGCAACAGAGCGTGTTGTCCGACATGCGTGCCATTGCGATCAGGTAGTTTCTTCGAGGTAACTTGGCGCGCTAGAGTGCAGCCGCAGGCGCGGACTTCCTTCTCCCCTTTCTTGTGGGAGAAGGTGGCGCGCGTAGCGCGACGGATGAGGGGTTCTCTCCACTCGCAAACCGCTCGTGAGGATGGAGACCCCTCACCCGGCTTTCGCTTCGCGAAGCCACCCTCTCCCACAGGGGGCCCACAGGGGGAGTGGGTGCACCGTCATCGAGGCGCGATAGAAAAGAAACGAGAAAGGCGCGAAAAACAATGCCTAAAATCAACCGGGACGGCGTCGAAATCTACTACGAGGTCCATGGCAACGGGCCGCCATTGCTGCTCACCCACGGCTATTCCTCGACCTCGACGATGTGGCATGGGCAGGTCGATGCGCTCGCTGGGGATCACCAGCTGATCCTGTGGGACATGCGCGGCCACGGCCGGTCCGATTATCCCGACGATCCGAACGCGTACAGCGAAGCGCTGACGGTCGGTGACATGGCGGCGATCCTCGATGCGGTCGGCGCGAAGCGCGCCGTCATCGGCGGCCTCTCGCTCGGCGGCTACATGTCGCTCGCGTTCTATCGCGCACACCCGGAGCGGGCCCGTGCGCTGTTGATCATCGATACCGGACCGGGCTTCAAGAACGACGACGCGCGCGAAGCCTGGAACGCGCGGGCGCTTGCGACGGCCGACAGGCTCGACCGCGAAGGCCTCGACGTCCTGAAATCGGCAACGCGCGAGCGCGCCACCGCGAACCATCGCAACGCCAGGGGGCTGGCGCTCGCCGCACGCGGCATGCTGACCCAGCGCGACGCCTGCGTGATCGAGTCGCTCCCCGACATCACGGTGCCCTCGCTGATCGTGGTCGGCGCCGACGACACGCCGTTCCTCGCCGCGTCCGACTACATGGCGGCAAAGATCCCCGGCGCACAAAAGGTCGTGATCCCCGCCGCCGGACACGCCGTCAACATCGATCAGCCCCAGGCTTTTGTTGACGCGGTCGTGCCTTTCCTGAAGAACTTGCCGGCATAGGGCGATCGAGCAGGGACGTAGGCGATGAAGCTGATGATGCTGGCCGCGGGCACGATGTTGCTGTCGATATCTGCGCAGGCCGAGCCGTTCGGCGCCGTGCCGCCGCGCCAGCCGTTCGTCACGACCTCGTCGAACAACACGCCGCTCGCCTTCGGCATGGATGCAGGAGAGACCGCGCGCGCCCTCGGTCAGCCGCTGCAATATGTACGGGGACGTGCCGGCAACGAGATCTACCTCGCTTTGCGCAACATCGGCGGCAGCGGCTTGCTCCCCCACCGCCACCGCCTGTTCTTGCAATTCCGCCACGGACGGCTGGCAGGATGGAAGGAGGATTACGGCGAGAACTGGATGTGGGAGTGAACCCTATCCCCTCATCCTGAGGAGCTTGCGCAGCAAGCGTCTCGAAGGATGAAGGCCCCGCTGCCGCCTCTCGGCCTTGCATCCTTCGAGACGCGCGCGAAGAGCGCGCTCCTCAGATGAGGAGAGAGAGCTGAATTTCGGATCGACAACCAAGAAGGACAACCCGCGTGGGACAAGACATCAAGCTGACGGCCTCCGACAATTTCCAACTCGGCGCCTATCGCGCTGATCCCTCAGGCACGCCGAAGGGCGCGGTGGTGGTGATCCAGGAGATTTTTGGGGTCAATCATCACATTCGCTCTGTCTGCGACCGGCTGGCCGGGGAAGGTTATGTCGCGATCGCGCCGTCGATCTTCGACCGGACGTCGCCGAACTTCCAGTCGGGCTATTCGCCCGACGAGATTGCGGAGGCGCGCAAGTTCGTGGCCAATCCGGACTGGGCCGCGATGCTGCGCGACACGCAAGCCGCGATCGACGTCGCCAGAAGCGTCGGGCCCGTGGGCATCATTGGCTTCTGTCTCGGCGGCAGCGTCGCCTTCGTGGCGGCGACGCGGCTGTCGGGGTTGAAGGCCGCGATCGGCTATTACGGCGGCGCAATCGTGCGCTTTGCCGACGAGGCGCCGAAGGTGCCGACGCAGCTGCATTTCGGCGAGAAGGATGCCGGCATTCCGCTCGCCGACGTCGAGACCATCAAGACCAAGCGGCCGGAAGTGGAGGTCTTCATCTATCCCCGCGCCCAGCACGGCTTCCATTGCGACGAGCGCGCCAGCTACGACAAGGCCAGCGCCGACATCGCCTGGCCGCGCAGCATGGCGTTCTTCGCGAAGCATTTGAAATAGGGCGCGCGACACTCCCCGCCGAATCCATCGGGCGTCAGCGATGGTAGCGCGATGGCTTCCGGGCTCGCGCTACCGCGCGCCCCGGAATGACAAGAATGACAAGAGGAGAGAGTTGCGCCGCCCCCGGAGCGGAAATCGGGTGGCTGCATCGTGCCGCCCGGCGATAGAGCTGGCCGGTCAAGCCAACTCACGCCGGGAGATCGCCATGCAGCAGGCAATCACGCACCTCGTCATCCGCAATCCGTTCGGAACCATGGACGTTCCATCTCCTGACGATCTCGAGGTGAAGGATTATGCCGCGACGGCATCGCTGCCCGGCGATGCTGCCGACGTCAACGCACCGGCATGGGCATCAATCGCGACGCGCTCCGATCCGATCGAGGGCGAGTGGCAGAGCCGCTGGAATGGCGGCGCCGATCCCACCATCGCCGGCGATGCGCCGGACAAGTGGAAGCAGGGCCGCGCCGAGATCCGCGTCTCAGCAGGCCGGATCTATCTGCGCTTTGACTGGGACAACGGCCGCCGGCACGGACTGATCGATGCGGCGCGCGACGGCGCGGATCGCCTGGTCGGAAAATACATCAATCTGACCACGCCGGCGATCACCCGGCCCTGGGTCGGTCGCGTGGTCGATGCGATGCGGATCGACGGATGTTTTCCGAACGGGCGGCTGGATTTCAGGCGGTGAGATTCCGCCGTCATTCCGGGGCGCGCGTAGCGCGAGCCCGGAATCCATCCGACGGCAGAGACGATGGAGAGATGGATTCTCGCGACTTCGTCGCGCCCGGAATGACGAGGGGGGCGCGGCTGAGGCCCTAGAACCAGCGCTCGCCGACGAACACGGTGTCGCCGGGCGCCAGGGGCGTGCCGAGCGGGACGACCGCGCGCATGGCGCCGCCGCTCTCGGTATGGGTGACGGTGACCACGTCGCGCTTGGCGCGCGGCGAGAAGCCGCCGGCGATGGCGACCGCGCTCTCGACTGTCATGTTCGGCACGTATGGATATTGGCCGGGCGCGAGGACCTCGCCGAGGATGAAGAACGGGCGATAGGTCTCGATCTCGACCGCCACCGACGGCTCGCGGATGTAGCCGTTGCGCAGGCGTGCGGCGATCTCACCGGCAAGGCCCGCCGTGGTGCGGCCGCGCGCCGGCACTGCGCCGATCAGCGGCATGGTGATGGAGCCGCCCGCGTCGATCGAATAGCTGTTGGTGAGGCCTTCCTGGCCGTAGACCACCACGCGAAGCTTGTCGCCGGCGTCGAGATGGTAGGAGGCGCCATTGCGCGCCGGCGCCGCCATCGGCGCGGCGTAGCCGACCGGCATCGGTGCGGGCGAAGCCGCAAAGGAATTGCTGAACGCCGCGATGGCGCCGCCGCCGTTGTTGGCGACGACCACTGGCTGCGGCGCGCTATAGGGCTGGCCATAAGCCATGGAATCGAGATCGGGCCGAGGCTGCACGTAGGCGACGGGGCTTCCGGTCTGCATGCAGCCGCCCAGGGCGAGCGCGGCGGACGCTGCCAAGGACGCCAACTTCGACCATCGAAACGCGCGTGCAACCGGCACCGGACCCATCCCTCGAAACGAGACAGCCGCAGTGATGCACCGGTTATGGTTAATAAAGCGTTGCGTGGGGGGATGGTCTCCAACCCTCCCCTGGAGGGGTCCGGGACGAGCGTAGCTCGCCCGTGGGTCGATCGCGCGCAGCGCGAGCGGGGTGGGGTGATCTCTCCACTCGGGCAGTATGCGATGTGGAGAGACCGTCACCCCACCCCCTCTCACATTTCGCTGCGCTCAATGTGAGCCGACCTTCCCCCTCCAGGGGAGGGTAAGCAAGATGCGTCGTTCCGCCTACACGCTCACGCCGACCCCGATCGGGCAGGACACGCCGGTGCCCCCCAACCCGCAATAGCCGGCCGGATTCTTCGCCAGATATTGCTGATGGTAGTCCTCGGCGAAATAGAATTCGCCGGCGGGGCCGATCTCGGTGGTGATGGTGCCGAGGCCCTTGGCGGAAAGCGCCTTCTGGTAGAGCGCCTTCGACTGCTCGGCGGCCTTCTTCTGCGCATCGGAATAGGTGTAGATCGCGCTTCGATATTGCGTGCCGACGTCGTTGCCCTGGCGCATGCCCTGGGTCGGGTCGTGGCTCTCCCAGAACGTCTTCAAGAGCTTCTCGTAAGCAATCTTCTTCGGATCGAACACGACCAGCATCACTTCGGTGTGGGCGGTGCGGCCCGAGCAGACTTCCTCATAGGTCGGGTTCGGCGTGTGACCGCCGGCGTAGCCGACGGCAGTCACGTGGACGCCGTCGCCAAGCTCCCAGAACTTGCGCTCGGCGCCCCAGAAGCAGCCGAGCCCGAACACCGCCTGCTCGAGGCCGGCGGGATAAGGCGGCTTCAGCTTCGCGCCGTTGACGAAATGGGTGGTTGCGGTCGGGATGGCCTGCGCACGGCCCGGCAACGCCTCAGTTGCGCTCGGCAGTGCGGTGGTCTTGCGCATGAACAGCATGACGGATCTCCGAAGCGAACTGTCCGTCGCCTGAGCCAAGGTGGAAAACCGGGCACGAGAAACCAGACAGCTCAGGCGGCGTGCTCGCGATGAGGTGGGACTATAGGCGTCTACGCGACGGGACGCAGCCGTGTTACGCGGCCGCCCGTTCCAGGCTCAGTCGCGGGAATAGCCGATCAACGGCTTGCGCGGACGGAACAGGATCATCAGGAGGATGCCGAGAATGCCGAGGACGGCAAAGACCGGCTGATCCAGCACCAGGCGGATCACCGAGGTCCAGAGCCAGGGCGCCTTGGCCTCGACCCAGGTGCGGAATGCCGACTGGCTGGCCTGATTGATGTCGTTCCAGAACTGGCCGAACCGGGTGAATTTGAGGTTCTGATCGGCCACCCAGCGGGCACCGTCATAGACCATGAAGATGAACCCGCCGGCGAGCAGCAACAGCCCAATCAGTCGGAAAAAGCCGCGGATCATGCCTCACCTGCGATGGCCGCCCGATCGAACGGCCTCCTGGAACGTTGCCAGCCAATAGCCGGGCGACGGCAGAAATTCAACCTCTTCAGGGCGTTACGGTGCCCATCCAGGCCGCCAAAGACCGGATTTCCGGCCCCCGAAAGCGTTGACGGTGCTGAAGACCCTCTCTATAAGGGCGGCAATTGGCGGTGGGCGCAATCCCGCCGCCGCTGTTCTTTGAGCAGTTGCAGGCACCTTGAGCCTCAAGACTCTCTCGAGCTTGAAGACTCCTTGGAGCCTCAGAGACAGCCGCAAGGCCGTCGCTCATGTTCCGGGAACGGCCCAGCAACCGAACACCCTAAATCCGAGCGTCGATTACGCGGTCAAGCAAGCCGGCGCTACCCGACCAAGACGCGACCGGTACCCGCAAAGGACATTGAGACCATGGCCAATACCACTTCCGCCAAGAAAGCGACGCGCAAGATCGCCCGCCGCACCGCCGTCAACAAGTCGCGCCGCACCCAGATGCGCGGCGCCGTGCGCACCGTCGAGGAAGCCATCAAGAGCGGCGATCGCGCCGCAGCCGTGAAGGCACTCGCGACTGCCGAGCCGGCGTTGATGCGCGCCGCCCAGCGCAACATCATTCACAAGAACAACGCCAGCCGCAAAGTCTCGCGCCTCACCGCGCAGATCGCCAAGCTCGCCAAGTAATATTGCGAAGCAATCTCGCGAGGTAGTCTCGCGCAGCATCTGATCGGTCGATCCGGTCAGCGCGTCAAACAGCCCGGCATTGCGCCGGGCTTTTTTGTTGACTGTCATGTTCGCGCAAGCAGCCACGCGCAGCCCGATCTTCGCTTGGACGATCTGCATCATCTGCGTTATTCTTCGTCCCGTAGTTCTACCGGACGCTGTACTGCAACAGCGGAAACCTCACTGCGTTGCAAAAACCCCTGTGCCGCGGGCTCCAATTGAATCGGCGGCCGAGAAGTTCTGCGCACCGTAAATTCACCGGAATGTGTGTCACGGTGGAGTTACCCTGCAAAACGAGTCTCGAAAAGCGATGACTCGATAATCACTTATCAACATAGCAGCGACAAGCATTTGGAAAATTCGCTCGCACGTGCAGCGCGTGACGAATTTGTAAAAAAATTTTGGCGGTGGCCGAGAATTGTCACACGACGCACCACATTTTCGATTCTGTGCACGGATTCAAAAACTTGCTTCGCAGCCTGTGAACAAGTCGCGCGCGGCGTTAACCGAGGTCAAGTTTTTTGGTGCCTCAAGTGTGAATCAATTTCGTTGCGAGTCTTTCCGCTTAGTGTATTCCTTAAGTGGTCAGCGGCGCCCACGATCTTCAGACCAGCGCGGTTTAGGAAACGGGGCGAGCGTGCAAATCGGCGGCGATGAGCACGTAGGCGACGCTTCAACAAGTGATGTCGGTGCAAAACCCATAGCAATATGGGAAGGGTAGTTTTTTGTCTGAATGTCTCCAGGCGGGATCTTCTCGCTCGCGCCAAGCGTATATGAGAGACATCGCAATGCTACCCCGGCACGCAAGCTGGGCGACGTCGAGCGGACGACCAGTACATTGGGCAGGCATCCGCGACAGGAGTACGGCGCGGTTGTCTTCAGGACACGCAGGACCTTGTCGTGAGCGATCACGGCAGGACGGGGAGGTATCATGTCTTACGGACTCAACGCGGTATTGAAGCACGTTTCCCATTCCAGCGATGCCGTTCCAGCTCCGTCGGATCTCCAGCCCCCCGCGTGTGACGGAGCGCCGAGTACGCGCTGACCTCGCGACCCTTCCATCTCTGACATCGCTGATCTGACCCGCGGCGTTCGCGCCGAAGGTCGAGCCATGCCCGACGATGGACTCGCTCGAGGTCGCGCCACTTCAGGGACCGGGCAGGACCCCTGCATGGCGCTCACAACGCAACTATATCTCTCAAGAGAAGTTTTCTGACGATGACAATGGAACAGGATCGCTGGTCACGCGTGAAGGGTCGGCTGCGCTCGAGCGTTGGCGAGGACGTCTACACGAGCTGGTTTGCACGCATGGATCTCGAAGGCGTGCAGGACGAGAGCGTGCGGCTCTCGGTGCCGACGCGATTCCTGAAGAGCTGGATCCAGGCCCATTATGCCGAGCGCGTGCTGTCGTGCTGGCAGGCCGAGATGCCGGAAGTGCATCGCATCGACCTCACGGTCCGCTCCGCCGTGCGCCCGGCGGCGCACCCGAAGGAAGCGCCCGCGCCGGTCGAGGCGCGCCGCGCGCCGACACCGGAATTGCGCTCGACCGCGACCGCGCCGGTCTCGGCCAATCACGACGCGCTCGGCGGCTCGCCGCTGGATCCGCGCCTGACCTTCGCGAGCTTCGTCGTCGGCCGCTCCAACACGCTGGCACATGCCGCCGCGCGCCAGGTTGCCGAAGGACGCCGCGGCGATCCCGTCATGTTCAACCCGCTCTACATTCACGCCGGCGTCGGCCTCGGCAAGACGCATCTCTTGCAGGCGGTGACCTGGGCCGGCAATTCCGGCAACGAGCGCAAGGTGCTGTATCTCACGGCGGAGAAATTCATGTACGGCTTCGTCGCTGCGCTGAAGACGCAGACGGCGCTGGCCTTCAAGGAAGCGCTGCGCGGCATCGACGTGCTCGTCATCGACGATCTGCAATTCCTCCAGGGCAAGTCGACGCAGGCCGAGTTCTGTCACACGCTGAACGCGCTGATCGACGCCGGCCGCCAGGTCGTGATCGCGGCCGACCGTCCGCCGTCCGACCTCGAAAGCCTCGACGACCGCGTGCGCTCGCGGCTCGCCGGCGGGCTCGTGGTCGAGATGGGCTCGCTCGGCGAGGAGCTGCGCCACGGCATCCTGAAGTCGCGCGTCGCCGCGGCCCGCGCCCATCATGCGACGTTCGAGGTACCCGAGGAGGTGCTGCAATATCTGGCGCGCACCATCACCCATAATGGCCGCGATCTCGAAGGCGCGATCAACCGTCTGCTCGCGCATTCCAAGCTCAACAACCGGCCGGTGACGCTGGAGATGGCGGAGCACGAGGTGCGCGACCTGGTGCGGCCGCAGGAGCCCAAGCGGATCAAGATCGAGGACATCCAGCGCGTGGTGGCGCGGCAGTACAATGTCAGCCGCTCCGACCTGTTGTCCTCGCGCCGCACCGCCAACGTGGTCCGCCCGCGGCAGGTGGCGATGTATCTCGCCAAGACGCTGACCCTGCGCTCGCTGCCCGAGATCGGCCGCCGCTTCGGCGGGCGCGACCACACCACCGTGCTGCACGCGGTACGCAAGATCGAGGCGCTGGTCTCCAAGGACACCGCGCTGTTGGAAGAGGTCGAGTCGCTGAAGCGCCAGCTTCAGGAATAAAGGCCTATTTGTTTCGCCTTCAGCAGAGGCCGTCATGCCCGGGCTTGACCCGGGCATCCACGTTCTTTGGCCTTCTTAGGCAAGCCGGATGGCCGGGACGAGCCCGGCCATGACGCTGTGGGGACGATCGCTACCCCACCAGCGAGGGAGCGCACCTGCACCCGGCTGCCCGCGCCGGTTTGCCGTTAAATCGTGGGGAACTGCCCCCAATGCCTTGAATCCCACCGCCATCCGCGCCACCTTGCGCGACCCTGACGGCTTTGGTCATATCGGCTCGATGACCCGGCCTTCCGGGGTCTTCGGTGCCGTGGCGCTTTTCGGCTGCCGGGCTTCTTCCAACGCAGTGTTTTCCTTGGGGATCGGGCGAGTAGTGCAATGAAGGTTACGGTCGAACGCGCGCAACTCCTGAAGTCGCTGGGCCATGTCCACCGCGTGGTCGAGCGCCGCAACACGATCCCGATCCTCGGCAACGTGCTGGTCCGCGCCGAAAACGCCAAATTGTCGCTGAAGGCGACCGACCTCGACCTCGAGGTGACGGAGACGCTGCCGGCGGAAACCGCGACCGCGGGCTCCACCACCGTGCCGGCGCACATGTTCTACGACATCGTGCGCAAGCTGCCCGACGGCTCGCAGATCGTGCTGGAGGCCGACGGCGACCGGGCGGTGCTCGCGATCCGCGCCGGCCGCTCGCGTTTCACGCTGCAGACGCTGCCGGAGAATGATTTCCCGGATCTCGCCGCCGGCGACATGTCCCACTCGTTCTCGCTCGCGGCCAAGGACGTCAAGCGGCTGATCGACCGCACCCAGTTCGCGATCTCGACGGAGGAGACGCGCTACTACCTCAACGGCATCTATCTGCACGCGGCCGGCACGGCCAAGGCCGCCACCCTGCGCGGCGTCGCCACCGACGGCCACCGCCTCGCCCAGCTCGACCTGGTGCAGCCCAGGGGCGCCGAGGGCATGCCCGGCGTGATCGTGCCGCGCAAGACCGTCGGCGAGGTGCAGCGCCTGATCGAGGACACCGAGGCCGAGATGACGATCGAGCTGTCGCAGGCCAAGATCCGCTTTACGATCGGCAACGTCGTGCTGACCTCGAAACTGATCGACGGCACCTTCCCCGACTACGGCCGCGTCATCCCGCAGAACAACGACAAGGAGCTCGTCGTCGACAAGAAGGACTTCGAGAACGCGGTCGACCGCGTCTCCACCATTTCCAGCGAGCGCGGGCGGGCGGTGAAGCTGTCGCTGTCGGCCGGCAAGCTGGTGCTGTCGGTGACCAACCCGGATTCGGGCAGCGCGACCGAGGAGCTCGAGGTCGAATACGCCGCCGACGCCCTCGATATCGGCTTCAACTCCCGCTATTTGCTCGACATCGCCGCCCAGATCGAAGGCGACGTCGCAACCCTCCGCCTCGCCGATCCGGGCTCACCAACCCTGGTGCAGGATCGTGACGACAAGAGCGCACTGTACGTGCTGATGCCGATGCGGGTGTGAGGCTATTTTCTCCTCTTGTCATAGCCGGGTCATGGCCGGGCTTGACCCGGCCAGCCATCGAACAAAACGACCTGGGTGTACATCCTCGCCAGCAAGCCCGGTGGAACACTCTACATAGGCGTCACGAACAATTTGGTCCGCCGCGTCTATGAACATCGCGAGGGTCTGGCCGATGGCTTCACCAAACGTTACGGCGTGAAGGCTTTGGTCTATTTCGAGGCGCATGACACGATCGCCGCTGCCCTTCAGCGCGAAAAGAACATGAAGCACTGGTCCCGTGAGTGGAAGATCGATCTGATTGTGAAGAGCAATCCCACCTGGCAAGACCCATATGATGAAATTGCCCGCTGACGCGGGCGAGGGATTGCCGGGTCAAGCCCGGCAATGACGAGTTGAGATGACCCCCTCCCGCATTCATCGCCTGACGTTGACGCACTTTCGCAATTATCGGGCGGCGGGGCTCGAGACGGCGGCTGACGTGGTGGCGCTGGTCGGGCCGAACGGGGCGGGCAAGACCAATTGCATCGAGGCGATCTCGTTCCTGTCGCCGGGACGCGGCCTGCGCCGCGCAACGCTGGAGGACGTCGCCGACAACCAGGGCGACGGCTCCTGGGCGGTGTCGGCGCAGGTCGAGGGCGCGCTGGGCCTCGCCACGCTCGGCACCGGGATCGATGCGCCGCGCGCAGATGGCCCGGTCAGCCGGCGCTGCCGCATCGACCGCGAGCCGGTGGGGTCGGCCAGCGCCTTCGGCGACCACATCCGCATGGTGTGGCTGACGCCGGCGATGGACGGGCTGTTCATGGGGGCTGCGTCCGAGCGGCGGCGCTTCTTCGACCGCCTGGTGCTCGCCATCGACAGCGAGCATTCCAGCCGGATCAACGCACTCGAGCGCTCGCTGCGTTCGCGCAACCGCCTGCTGGAGACGCGCAATTACGACGACCATTGGTGCGACGCGATCGAGCGCGAGACCGCCGAGCTGGCCGTCGCGGTCGCAGCAACGCGCGGCCAGACCGCGGCAAGGCTCACCGGCATGCTCAACGCACGCGCGCAAGAATCCGCGTTCCCGTCGGCGCAGATCGCGCTCGACGGCTGGATGGAGAACGCGCTGCTCCAGGAGACCGCGACGTCGGTCGAGGACCGCTACCGCCAGATCCTGCGCGACAACCGCCCGCGCGATGCGATCGCCGGTCGCACCACCGACGGTCCGCATCTCACCGACCTGCAGGTCGTCTACGCGCCGAAAAGCATGCCCGCGCGCGACGCTTCGACCGGCGAGCAGAAGGCGCTTCTGATCGGCCTCGTGCTCGCGCATGCGACGCTGGTCGCCGAGATGACCGGCATCGTGCCGCTGCTGCTGCTCGACGAGGTGGTTGCGCATCTCGACCCGAACCGCCGCGCGGCGCTGTTCGAGGAGCTGAAGAAGCTCGGCGCGCAGGTGTGGCTGACCGGCGCGGATCCTGCCGCCTTCACCGAGATCGGCGCAGGGGGCGAAGTCTTTGACGTCGAGAGCGGACGAGTCTCGGCCCGAAGCTAGACCGCCGCCTTGAACCCGCCCGTTTGCGGCCGCGACTAGCTTTTTGAGCGCGCGGCGGCGATGGCGTCGCGCGCGATATCCTGGAGAGAAAGATGCGGACGGTAATGACCGGGGCGCAAGCCCCGGCACGATGGCTGGCGTTTGCGTGCGGCCTCTGCTTTCTCGCGATCTGCATGCTCGCGGCGAGCGCCGGAGCCTGGGTGTCGCAGCTGCCGCCGCTGTTCTCGGCCGGGCTCACGCCGGATCCCGCGACCAAGCTGCCCGCGCCGACCCGCTACAGCTACAGGGGAATCCACACCACCGTGGTGAGCGGCATCGAAGCGCCGCTCCGTACCAGGCTGGAAGCGACCGTCCCCTTCGATCTCGGCGACGTGCTCGCCTTCTACCGCGCCGAACTCGGCAAGCTCGGCTGGCAGGAAAAGCCTGACGGCGCGGTGATCGCCGCCGATCACGTCGAGCTTGCCTTCGCCTCACCGCTCGGACCGGCGCTGCTGGAGCTCCATCGCAAGGACAACAGCACCGCGATCGAGCTCGTGCAGAAGAATTCGGATACGGCGACAAAGGCGAACGTCATGCCCGAACCCGGCCAGGCCAAGGTGGTGTTCAGCAATATCGGCGAGACGGAGGCCGCGCTCACCATCGACGAGCGGACAATCATCCGCGCCCGCGGCGCCAATGCCGTCGCGCTGGACCTGCCGGCCGGCAAATATCCCTACGAAGTGAACGTGCCCGGGCATCCCGCCCATACGAACACCCTCGTCATCGCGGCCGGCGACACCTGGGAGCTCACGGTCGGACGCGACGGCGATGCGTGGTCGCCGCTGCATCTGTATTGAGCCCGTCTCGATCCGCGGGCAGCGAGACGCGCAGCGTGAAATCTCTCACCCCGGCGGCGCGGAACCAGCCTTCAGCCCCGCAAAATCCACGCCCCCTTCGAGGCCCCAACGGGCCCTCGAATCGCGCTTTTTGCAGTGCCGGAAACCGCCCTCCAAAAGCCTTGAAAACCGGCCCAAAAACCCTATCTGCTCAAAGGGTTGCCGGGAGATACTTTGCGCTAGGCGCAAGCGGTCTTTCATGGCACAAATAACCTCGCAAATCAGCGCCTTTTGCGCCGCTGATTCGGGCGACATCTCGAAGGCCTCTCATGACAGAACCTGCTCGGCAGCATGCTGCCGAAAACGAGCCCTCCACCGCGAGCGAATACGGCGCGGAATCGATCCGCGTGCTCAAGGGTCTCGACGCCGTCCGCAAGCGTCCGGGCATGTATATCGGCGACACCGACGATGGCTCGGGCCTGCACCACATGGTCTACGAGGTCGTCGACAACGCGATCGACGAGGCGCTCGCGGGTCATGCCACGCGCGTCGACGTGATCCTCAACGCCGACAATTCCGTCACCGTGCGCGACGACGGCCGCGGCATTCCCGTCGACATCCACAAGGGCGAAGGCATCTCGGCGGCCGAGGTCATCATGACCCAGCTGCACGCCGGCGGAAAGTTCGACCAGAACTCCTACAAGGTCTCCGGCGGCCTGCACGGCGTCGGCGTCTCCGTCGTCAACGCGCTGTCGAGCAAGCTGATGCTTCGCATCTGGCGCGACAACAAGGAGCACTATATCGAGTTCGCCCATGGCGACGCCGTCGCACCGCTCAAGGTGGTCGGCGAGGCACCGGGCAAGCGCGGCACCGAGGTGACGTTCCTCGCCTCGACCGAGACCTTCAAGAACATCGAGTACGATTTCGCTACCCTCGAGCACCGCCTGCGCGAGCTCGCCTTCCTCAATTCCGGCGTGCACATCGCCCTCTCCGACATGCGCCACGCGGTCGAGAAGCGCGAGGAGATGTACTATTCCGGCGGCGTCGAGGAGTTCGTCAAATATCTCGACCGCAACAAGAAGGCGCTGGTGCCCACGCCGATCATGGTGCGTTCGGAAGCCAACGGCATCGGCGTCGAGGCCGCCTTGTGGTGGAACGACAGCTACCACGAGAACGTGCTGTGCTTCACCAACAACATCCCGCAGCGTGACGGCGGCACCCATCTTGCCGGTTTCCGCGGCGCGCTGACGCGCCAGGTCAACGGCTATGCCGAGGCCAATGCCAAGAAGGAAAAGATCGCGCTGACCGGCGACGACTGCCGCGAAGGCCTCACCGCCGTTTTGTCGGTGAAGGTGCCCGATCCGAAATTCTCGTCGCAGACCAAGGACAAGCTGGTGTCCTCGGAAGTGCGTCCCGTGGTCGAGAACGTCCTCAACGAGGCGCTCCAGGCCTGGTTCGAGGAGCACCCCTCCGAGGCCAAGATGATCGTCGGCAAGGTGATCCAGGCCGCCGCTGCCCGCGAAGCTGCGCGAAAGGCGCGCGAGCTGACGCGCAAGAGCCCGCTTTCAGTCTCCTCGCTGCCCGGCAAGCTCGCCGACTGCCAGGAGAAGGATCCAGCCAAATCCGAGCTCTTCATCGTCGAGGGCGACTCGGCAGGCGGCAGCGCCAAGCAGGGCCGCAACCGCGAATTCCAGGCGGTGCTGCCGCTGCGCGGCAAGATCCTCAACGTGGAACGGGTCCGTCCCGACAAGATGCTGTCGTCGGAGCAGATCGGCACCCTGATCACCGCGCTCGGCACCGGCATCAGCGACGAGTTTTCGGTCGAGAAGCTGCGCTATCACAAGATCATCGTGATGACGGACGCCGACGTCGACGGCGCTCACATCCGCACGCTGCTGCTCACCTTCTTCTACCGGCAGATGCGCGACATCATCGACGGCGGCTATCTCTATATCGCCCAGCCGCCGCTCTATAAGGTCTCACGCGGCAAGTCCGAGCAGTACCTGAAGGACGAGCGAGCGCTGGAAGACTATTTGATCGACGCCGGTCTCGATGACTGCGTGTACATCCCTGGCACCGGCGGCGACCGTTCCGGGCGCGATTTGCGCGCGCTGGTCGACGACGCCCGCGTCGTCCGCAGCATCCTGCGCAACCTTCACAGCCGCTATAACCGCAAGGTGGTCGAGCAGGCCGCCATCACCGGCGTGTTGAACAAGGACATCTACGGCGATCCCGAGAAGGCCGCTGCGGCCGCGCAATACATCGCGAGCCGGCTCGACAACCAGGCCGAGGAGGTCGAGCGCGGCTGGGTGGGACAATTCGTCGAGGGCCAGGGTTTCGTGTTCGAGCGCACCGTGCGCGGCGTCAAGGAAGCGGCTGTGATCGACGATGCGCTGCTCGGCTCGGCCGAGGCGCGCAAGCTCGACGAATATACGACCAGGCTCCAGGACGTTTACGCCCGCTCCGGCAAGCTGCGGCGCAAGGACAACGAGCACGTGGTCCACGGCCCGGTCGATCTGTTCGAAGCCGTGACCGACGCTGGCCGTAAAGGCATCACGCTGCAGCGCTACAAAGGCCTCGGCGAGATGAACCCCGAGCAGCTCTGGGAGACCACGCTCGACACCGAGGCACGCTCGCTCTTGCAGGTGAAGGTCAAGGAGGTCGACGAGGCCGACGACATCTTCACCAAACTGATGGGCGACGTGGTGGAGCCGCGCCGCGACTTCATCCAGGAACACTCGCTGAGCGCGACGATCGATATTTGAGGCCGGGTTGGCTTGATCGGAGCCAACCACGGATGCAGATCACCTGATCGGCGCGCTGATCCTGATCGCGACCCTCTATGTGATCGGGAATATCGTCGGGCTGTTTTGAGGGCCGCTTCCACAAGCTTCATCCTCATCCTGAGGAGCCCGCGAAAGCGGGCATCTCGAAGGATGGCCACAGGCGAATAGGGGCCTGCATGGTTCGCGACGCGCGTTCCGCGCTCCTCACCATGAGGGATCAGCAGCTTCGCCTGGGCTCACGGATCGGCTACGAACCACCGCCCAGCACAATTGCTCCCGCGCTCAAATCTCTGTAGTTTCCGCCCGAAACAGCCCTCCCCACTCCATCAGGACAGCGAGAATCCATTTGGCGCCCATCCAATATATCGTCGAGGGCGGTCACCGGCTCTCGGGCTCGATCGAGCCGTCCGGCAACAAGAACTCGGCGCTTCCGATCATCGCCGCCGCCCTGCTCACCGAGCATCCGGTCACGCTGGAGAACGTGCCGCGGATCCGCGACACCGAAACACTGGTCGAGCTGATCCGCTCGGTCGGTGCATCGGCGGAATGGACTGCCCGCAATACGCTTCACATCCATGCCAAGAGCATCCGCGCCGCCGATCTCGATCCCGAGCTGTGCGTGCGCATCCGTGCCTCGATCCTGCTCGCGGGGCCCCTGCTCGCGCGCTGCGGCGAGGTGATGCTGCCGCCACCGGGCGGCGATGTCATCGGCCGCCGCCGTCTGGACACCCATGTGCTGGCGCTGGAGCAGCTGGGGGCCAAGGTCACCGCGACCGACCGGCTCGAGTTCCGCGCGCCAAAGCTCGCCGGCGCGGACGTGTTTTTGGACGAGCCGAGCGTCACCGCGACCGAAAACGCGCTCGTTGCAGCGGTCGCCGCCGAAGGCGTCACTTACTTGCGCAACGCCGCCTCCGAACCGCATGTGCAGGACCTCGCCAACTTCCTGGTCGCGCTCGGCGCGAAAATCGAGGGCATCGGCACCAACACCATGACCATCCATGGCGCGGCGACGCTGGGGGAAGCGAGCTACAGGATCCAGCCCGACCACATCGAGGTCGGCTCGCTGATCGGACTTGCCGCGGTGACGCGCTCGCCGCTGCGCATCACGCGCGCCGGTGTCGAGCATCTGCGCTCGATCCGCATGGGTTTCGAGCGGCTCGGCATCGTCTGCCGAATCGAGGGCGATGACCTCATCGTGCCCTCCAATCAGACATTGAAGATCCAGGACGATTTCGGCGGCCATGTGCCCAAGCTGGAGGACCAGCCCTGGCCGGCCTTCCCGGCCGACCTGATGTCGATCGCGATCGTCACCGCCACGCAATGCGAGGGCGTGATCCTGATGTTTGAGAAGATGTTCGAATCGCGGATGTTCTTCGTCGACAAGCTGATCGCGATGGGCGCGCGCATCGTGCTCTGCGACCCGCACCGCGCCATCATCGCCGGCCCCAGCCGCCTGCGTGGTGCGCCGATGACCTCGCCCGACATCCGCGCCGGCATGGCGATGCTGCTCGCCGCCGTCTGCGCCGAGGGCACCTCCACCATCAACAACGCCGACCAGATCGAGCGCGGCTACGAGCGCATCGAGGAACGGCTGAATGCACTGGGCGCGAAGATCAAGCGCGTGCCGGAAAGGAAGAGCTGAAGGCTCTTTCTTCATTCTCCCCCTGTGGGAGAAGGTGGCGCGAAGCGCACAATATCGTAGATTCCATGGGCGGTGGCTCCTGTTGGGTCCCGGCTCGCGCTTCGCGCGTCCGGGACACGTGGGCCATGTTTTCGACGTGTGGCCGTGCTATTGACCGGCGATGCTCGACACCGTGCAACATCATTCGCAGCCGCAGGCCGGCGTGCCGCCAAATCATCTCGCCGAAGAGTTCGTCCAGACGCTGCGCCTCGCCGTGCCGATGATGCTGACGCAACTCGGGCAGATCGCGATGATCACGACCGATCTCGCGATGATCGGCCACCTCGGCGAGAGCGCAGTGGCCGCGGCGGCGCTGGCGCATACGGTCTATTTCGTCAGCTTCACCTTCGGGCTCGGACTGATGTCCGCGGTGTCGCCGCTGGCCGCGCAGGCGTTCGGCGCCGGCGATATCAGGCGCATCCGCCGCTCCCTGCGCGTCGGCCTCTGGGCCGCGCTCTTGATCTCGCTGCCGATGATGGCCTCGCCGCTCTATGGCGAGCAGATCCTGCTCGCACTCGGACAAGTGCCACAATCCGCCGCGCTGGCGCAGCGCTACCTGAACGGCCTCGCCTGGGGAATCGCGCCGGCGCTGGGCTTCATCGCGCTGCGCAGCATGATGAGCGCGGTGAACCGGCCGCAGGCGCCGCTCTGGATCACGGTGGCGGCGATCCCGGTCAACGCCGCGCTGGTCTACGCCCTGATCCACGGCCTGTTCGGCCTGCCGGAGCTCGGCCTGTTCGGCGCGGGACTTGCGACCACGCTGGTCAATCTCGGCACCTTCCTCGCTGCGCTCGCCATCGCGGCATGGCGAAAACCCTTCGCCGGCTATCATCCCCTCGCCCATCTCTGGCGGATCGACTGGCCGCTGATGCGTCAGCTGGTTGCGGTCGGCGCGCCGATCTCGTTTTCCCTGCTGCTGGAATACGGCCTGTTCTCCTCGGCCGCGCTGCTGATGGGGCTGATCTCGACCACGGCGCTCGCCGCGCACCAGATCGCGCTCCAGGTCACCGCCGTGCTGTTCATGGTGCCACTCGGCATCGGCATGGCTGCGACGGTGCGGGTCGGTCATGCCTTCGGCCGCCGTGATCCGGCGGCGGTGAAGCGCGCAGGGCTCGCCGCAGCCGTTCTCGGTGTCGCGCTGGTCTTCGCGCTGACGATCGCCATCGTGATCGGGCGCTATCAGCTCGGCCGGCTGTTTTTCGGCGGCGCCAGCGAAAGCGCGGCCACCGTCGAACTGACGGGGACGCTGCTCCTGGTCGGCGCCACCTTCTTCATCGCCGACGGCCTGCAGACCATCATGGGCGGCGCGCTGCGCGGCATCAACGACACCAGGATGACACTGCTGTTCGCGGCGATCGGCTATTGGGGCGTCGCCTTTCCCACAGGCTGGATGCTCGCGTTCCACGCAGGGTTGGGCGCGATCGGCGTCTGGATCGGCTTCTCGATCGGCACATTCGTCTATGCCGGGCTCCTGGTCTTGCGCTTCCGAATGCTGACGCGCAGATTGGTGGAATGAAGGGGACGGTCCACGAAGTCACGCCTGAGGTCGATGCCAATGCATTGCTGCCCGGCGCGCAGTTCATCGACGCGTTTCGCGTCGAGATCGGCGCGGCGGCGGTCGATGCCCGCCAGGCCTGCGTCCGGATGGTGCTGCACGGGCCGCGCTGGGTCGACGGTCTGGTGCACCTGCGCAACATTCTGGTGACGCCGTTCGGGCTGAAGACCTCGGGCGAAGGCGCGCCGGCGCCGCACGGCCTGATCGGCCTTTTTCCGGTGGTGAGCGAGACGCCGGAGCGGCTCGTCGCGGGCTTCAACGATTCTCATCTCGACTTCCGCCTCGTCGTCGACGTGACGGGCGATGCCGCGAGCCGCCGGGTGACCTCGACCACGCTGGTGCGCACGCACAATCTGCTCGGCCGCACCTACCTCGCCCTCATCACGCCCTTCCACAAGCTCGTGGTCCGCGGCATGATGGGACGGATCGTGGAGCCGGCCCGTTAAAGCGCGATGAGATTTGGATGAATCGTCATCGCGCTTTAGCTTGTTGTTTACGCATGATCTTTCCGGAAAACCGCTTCGCACTTTTCCGGATCATGCTTTAGCTTACTCCGCCACCCGCGCGGACTTGTTGCGCGACGCCTCCGACCATTCGCCGACGACGCGATCGAGATCGCACAGATTCTGGTGCATCTGCTCCAGGGAGAAGCCGAGGGCGAAGAAGCGCTCGGCGGTGTCGCCGGGCTGGCCGCGGATCAGGCCGTCCTGGCGGACAGAGGCGACCGCTTCGGCGTAATGCTGGAGCGCGAGGTGGACGGGATGGATCGGCGGCGCGCCGGCGCCTTCGCGCAAGGCGGCAGCGGCCGAGCGCAGGAAGCGCGCGATCACGGTCGAGACTTCCGTGAGCGGGCCCGATAGGCGCGTCTGCACCTCGATCGGCAGTGGCACGACAGTCGCTCGGCCAATCATCACGACGTCATGGCGCAGCCGCAGGATCGTTCGCAGCAACGGGCCGGTGTCCGGGCCGCTCGACAGGCGCGCGGCGCGCTCGCGCTCGGCTTCGGAGCCGATCGCATTGAGGCTGACCATGGCCGTGCCGATGCCGTCCTGGATCCTATGCAGCGCGTCATTGTCGCGTCCACGGGTGAGACCCGCGAGCAGCTCGGTGAAAGCATCCGCGATCAATTCGAGCAGCGTCGCCGCGCTGGCGCGGATCTGCCGCACCGCGCGCGAGGGCAGCACCAGGAAGGAGACCAGCAGACCCGTGATGGCACCGACCGCGACCTCGCTGACCCGATCGATCGCCGAGGTCATGGGATCGGAGTGATGCATGGTCGGCACCAGGAGCACGATCACCGCGGTGACCGTGGCCGCGCTGAGGCTCGGATTGATCGCAGCGATGAAGGCGAGCGGAGCGACCGACAGCACGAGGAGGCCGAGAAGGCCGGCTTCGCTGGAATAGGGGATCAGGATCGCAATGGCACCGCCATAGACGGCGCCGCCGATGGTGCCGAGCATGTAGTCGCGCGTTGCCTTCAGCGAGCGGCCAACGCTCATCTGGGTCACGATCAGCGAGGTCAGCACCGCCCAGAGCGGCAGCAACAGATGCAGGGCGGTCGCGATCGCATAGGCCGCTGTCGCGGCCACCGTGACCCGGATCGCCAATCCCAGCTGGGTCCGCCGCGACCGGATGCGAGCGAACAGCGCTTTTGCGAATGCCATCGGCGGAAGTCTCGATCCTTTTGAAGCCAAGCAAAAGCATGGCTGATGCCCGCGGCCGCAAGGCCGCTTGAAAGGCCAAATCAGCCCGCTTAACTTGCGCGCCAAACGAGGAAACACGATGGCCCACGAAACTGCAACGCTCGCCGCGTACGTCTTCAACCTGAAATACCAGGATATTCCGGCGGAGGTGCTGGAGCGCGCCAAGGTGCTGACGCTGGACTTCCTCGGCAGCGCGATACGGGCTCGGCGCGAGGCCGAATCGACCCCGTCGATGCTGAAGATGCTGGAGGCGCTGGCGCTCGACACCAAAGGCGAGTCCACCGTGTTCGGCGACACCAAGACCTGGACGCCGGCGGTCGCGGCCCTGCTCAACGGCGCGCTCGGCCATTCCCTCGATTTCGACGACACCCACGCCGATTCCTCGCTGCATCCGAGCGCGCCCGTGGTGCCGGCCGCCTTCGCCGTCGGCGAGATGGTCGGGGCGTCGGGCCGCGACGTGCTGACGGCGATCGTCGTGGGCTATGAGGTCTGCTGCCGGCTCGGCAACGCGCTCGACCCGACCTCGCATTACGCGCGCGGCTTCCACCCGACCGCGACCGCCGGCACTTATGGCGCCGCTGCCGCGGCAGGAAAGCTGTTCGGCCTCAGCGAGAAGCAGCTGATCGCCGCGTTCGGCGTTTCCGGCAGCCAGGCCGCGGGCTCGCTGCAATTCTTGGTCAACGGCGCCTGGAACAAGCGCTACCAGGTCGGCGCGGCCGCGATGAACGGCGTGATCGCAGCGACCCTGGCACGCAACGATTTCGTCGGCGCGACCGAGTCAGTTGAGGGCAAGCACGGCCTGCTCGCCGGCTACACCGACGACGCGCATCCGCAAAAGGCGGTGGCCGATCTCGGCAAGACCTATGAAACGATGAAGATCGGCGTAAAGCCCTATCCGAGCTGCCGCTACACCCATGCCGCGATCGACGCGCTGATCGCCTTGCGGCGCGAGCACAATCTGACGCCCGATCAGGTCAAGCGTGTCGAGATCGGCCTGCATCGCAACGGCATCACGCTGACCGGCGATGCCGCGACCAAGCGGCATCCGCGCTCGATCGTCGGCGGCCAGTTCTCGATGTTCTTCACCGGCGCGCTCGCGCTGGACCAGGGCTCGTTCGGCTGGGACGATTACAACCGGCTCGGCGATGCAGCCATCGACGCGCTCGCCGACAAGTTCGACGTGGTGCAGGACGACCGGCTCGAGATCGGCCGCACCCATCCGTTCGGCGCGCGCGTGAGCATCACCACCGACGATGGCGTGCACGAGCGGCTCTATGCGGATCCGTCCGGCGAGCCGACGTCCTTCCCGGATACGCAGGCGATGCAGCAGAAGTTTTTGACGCTGGCTCGCCCGGTGCTGAACGCGCGCGCAGAGAAGTTTGCCGATGCGATTCTGGCGCTGGAGCGGTTCGACCGCGTGGCGAAGGCGACGGAATTGGGGAGGTAGAAGCTAAGCCGCAGCCGCATCTTACCCTCCCCTGGAGGGGTCCGGGACGAGCGTAGCTCGCCCGTGGGTCGGCACGCGATCGAGCGACGCGAGATTGCGTGACGGGGTGGGGTGATCTCTCCACTCGGGCACTGTTCGTCGCGGAGAGACCGTCACCCCACCCCGCTCGCGGTGCGCGCGATCGACCCTCCCCCTCCAGGGTCCCTCCAGGGGAGGGTAAGAAGCGGCGCGGTCCGCTCTTCTCAATCCGCCCCCGCCAGCTTCCCCTTCTCGCGCGTGGCCGCGACCACATCGTGCACGAGATCGAACACGCCGTCGGCTTGCGGCGGCCAGTTCGGCGAGCGCCCCATGCGCACGATCACCAGCTGCTCCGACGGAATCACGATGGTGTATTGCCCGATCGTGCCCTTGGCGAAGAAGGCATCGCGCGGCCAGCCGTGCTCCACGCGAAAATTTGCGCCAAAGCTGTCGCCCTGGTTGGTCCAGAAGCCGGCGCCGATGCCGACCCACGCATTCGGCGTGGCCCTCGACGAATAGTTCACCCACCCTTCCGGCAAGATGCGCTTGCCGCCGGCGACGCCGCCATTGAGATAGAGCTGGCCGAAGCGCGCCCAGTCGCGTGCGGAGGCCAGCATCTCGCTCGATCCCTCGATCGTGCCGGCGCCGTCGAGCTGGAGCACGACACGACGCATGCCGAGCGGGGCGAACAATTCGCGGCGCGCAAAGGCAAGCGCATCTGCGGGACTGCCGCCGGCCGCAGCACGGATCAGATGCGAGAGGATGAGCATATTGCCATCGTGGTAATTCCACGCCGCGCCCGGTGCGGTCTCGACCGGAATGGTCTCGGCATAGGCCACCATGTCGGTCTCCACGAACTTCATCCGGTTGACGGGCTCGAAGGCCGAGCCGAGCGAGGCTTGCAACGAACTGCCGAGCGCAAGGCCCGCGGTGTGACGCAGCAGCTGATCGACGGTGATGGCATGGCGCGGATCATCGGGGTTCTTCCAGGCTGCGATCGGCGCAGGCCCCTCGAGCTTCAGCTTGCCCTGGCGCACCAGCACACCGATCAGCGCCGATATCACCGACTTTGTCATGGAGAAGCCGAGCAGCGGCGTCTCCGGCCCGATGCCATCCGCGTAGCGCTCGGCGATGATACGGCCGTCCTTCATCACGACGATGGCACGGGTGCGGCGGTAGGGCGGCTCTGCGGGTTCGGTGAAGGCACGGTCGAGCGCGGCGGCGAGTGAGGGGCTTTGCGGCGGCACGATCGCGGGGCCGGCGATCTCGGGTAGCAACGCCGGCCGTTCGTCGTCAGGCAGCGGTTCGACGGCAGTCATGCCAGCGCCATGTTCGAGCGTGCAGCCGAGTCCCTCGCGGTAGACGGCGTGGCTGCGGCCGAGGCCGAACAGCGTCACCGTGACGTCCTTGCGGACGCTATCGACCCTGTAGTCCATCGCCCAGCTGATCAGGCTGGTCCCGGGCATGGCATCGGTGGTCTCGGCGAAGTTGCGTTGGGGATCGAGGCCGGAGACGAACGTCTCGGAGCAGAGAATGTCAGCGACGAAGCCGGTCGCGACCTCAGGCAAGTCGCGGGCCCGGGCGGCGCCGAGCGCAAGGCCGGCTGCGGCAATGGTGGTGGCGAGGAGGACGATCTTGCGGCGGCGGGTCACAGGCTTTCTCCGGCTGGGGCGTATCGCGGGAGGAAGCGGAAGGCGGACGGTGGATGCTCGCCGGATTCGGAAAATGGGCTGGCCTAAAACTGAACGAGACTGGCCGGTTCTGGAATAAGTCAGTTATTTCAGAGTAATACGAGAAATGCCGCCGCAGCTGCGGTGGCCTCCCCGGGGAGAGGCGAAGCGGGCGCGTCACGCCGCATTCACCTTGAGCCGCCGGTATTCCGTCGGTGTCACGCCGGTGACTGCCTTGAAGGCACGGTTGAATGGACCCAGCGACTGGAAGCCGGCATCCATGGCGATGGTGATGATTGGGACTTCGGCCTGGGCGGGATCGGCGAGCGCGGCCTTGGCTTCCTCGATCCGGTGGTTGTTCAGAAACACATTGAAATTGCGATAGCCGAGCCGCTGGTTGATCAGCCGGCGCAACCGGTATTCGGGAATCTTGAGCCGGGTCGCAAGCACGCCGATGGTGATGTTCTCCTGGCGATAGACGCGCTCGTCCGCCATCAGCCGCATCAGGGCGTCGATGAGCTTCTGGTCGGCGGATTCATCGCTCCTCGCGGGTTGAGGAAAAATTGCCGGCGCGGACGTTGACGCCGGAAACAGATCGGCGCCGTCGATGCGCATCATCGCACAGGCAATGGCCGCAACGATGCAGGCGAGCACACCGGCGTTGATCGTGTTGGCGACATCGCCTGCACTGCCGGCAGCAAGGATCTGAAGCAGCGCATTCAGCCCGCCATAGAGCGCGGCGGCGCACACGATGAAGACGCGCACGCGACGGCGACGCTCGACCAGATCGGCGGACCACGATCGGATGGTCTGCGCCACCGCGAGCGCGACGTCCCGGCTCCGCCAAGCTACGCCGGGCCTACACGCGCTCGGCCGGCGAAGCTTCAGCGAAGACGGCAAGCCGGGGCATGACAGCGGAATTTGAGGAGCGACCTTTGCCGCGACGACGATGCGAAACCCTGCTAGGCTCCCGCTCAACAAAGTCAAAACGGAGTCCACCCATGAGCTGGCAGCCCTCGAACGACCCCGTGCTCGGCGATCCCATGTCCTGCGATGCGCTCGATCTGGTCATCGTGCCTCGCACGCGCGATCTCGGCGACGGATTTGCGGTGCGGCGCGCGCTGCCGCATGGCAAGCGGCAAATGGTCGGGCCCTTCATCTTCTTCGACCATTTCGGCCCGGTGCAGTTCGTCTCCGGCAAGGGCATGGACGTGCGGCCGCATCCGCATATCGGGCTCGCCACCGTCACCTATCTGTTCGACGGCGCGATCATGCATCGCGACAGTGAGGGCAACGTCCAGGAGATCCAGCCTGGCGCGATGAACCTGATGACGGCCGGGCGCGGCATCGCCCATTCCGAGCGCACGCCGGATGCACAGCGCGCCTCGGGCCAGAAGATGCTGGGACTGCAAAGCTGGATCGCGCTGCCGGCCGGATCGGAAGAGATCGCGCCGTCGTTCCAGCATTATGCGGCGGGCGACTTGCCTATGATCTCCGAGCGCGATTTTACCGCACGCGTGATTGCGGGCTCGTCCTTCGGCATCGCCTCGCCCGTGTCGATGGTCTCGCCCTGGTTCTACACCGAGGTCACGGCGGTCGCGGGCGCGACGGTGCCGCTCGACCCTGATCATGAGGAGCGCGCGATCTACCTGGTTGACGGCGAGGTCGAGATCGCGAACGAACGTTACGAGGGGCCGCGGCTCCTGATCTTCCGACCCGGCGATCGCATCACCGTGAAGGCGCTCGAGGCGACGCGGATGATGTTTCTCGGCGGCGATGCATTGGAGGGCCCGCGCCACATCTGGTGGAATTTCGTCTCCTCCAGCAAGGAGCGGATCGAGCAGGCCAAGCAGGACTGGAAAACCGGCCGCTTCGCCGCAGTTCCGCAGGAACACGAGTTCATTCCGCTGCCGGAATAGGCTAATCCGGTTTCCGGCTGCGCCATCCGGCGCGTCCGGACTCTCTGCCCGAAGGCCATGTCTGCAAAGACTTGCCTGCAAAGACTTGCCTGCAAAGACTTGCCTGCGAAAGATCTGCCGATGACCACCATGCTCTCCAGTGACCTGCCCCTGCCCAAGATCGGACGCGGCAAGGTGCGCGATATCTACGCCGTCGATGATGACCGCCTGCTGCTCGTCACCACCGACCGCATCAGCGCCTTCGACGTGGTGATGGGCGAGACCATTCCGATGAAGGGCGCGGTGCTGACGCAAATCAGCGCGTTCTGGTTCAATGAGCTCGAGGGCGTGGTGCCGCATCACATGATCAGCGCCGATACCGACGAGATCGTAGCGGCCGTGCCGGCGTTGAAACCGCATCGCGCCGAGATTCTCGGCCGCGCCATGCTGTGCAAGCGGACCACCGTGTTTCCGATCGAGTGCGTGATCCGCGGCTACCTCTCGGGCTCCGCCTGGAAGGAATATGCCGCCAGCGGTACGCTGGCGGGCGAGAAGCTGAAGGCAGGCCTCGTGGAGAGCGAGAAGCTGGAGCCTGCGATCTTCAGCCCGGCGACCAAGGCCGAGAGCGGCCATGACGAGAACATCACCATTGCGAAGATGCGCGCGGTGGTCGGCGACGAGGTCGCCTACACGCTGGAGAGCATGACGCGCGCGATCTACACGCTCGGCGAGGAGCTCGCCCGCGAGCAGGGCATCATCATCGCCGACACCAAGTTCGAGTTCGGCCGCGACAAGGACGGCCGCATCATCCTGATCGACGAGGTGATGACGCCGGATTCCTCCCGCTTCTGGGCTGTCGATTCCTACAAGCCCGGCCAGCCGCAGGCGAGCTTCGACAAGCAACCCTTGCGCGACTATCTCGACGCCGAGCGCCGCGCGGGCCGCTGGAACGGCGACGCCCCGCCGCCGCCACTGCCGGCGAGCGTGGTCGAGGCGACCAGCAAGCGGTATCTGGAAGCGTATCGCCGCGTGACGGGCAAAGAGCTGAAGATTTAAGTCCGGCTGTCGTCACTCACTCCTTCATTGCGAGGAGCCCTCGCGACGAAGCAAATCCAGGCTGTTTCCGCCCGCGGATTTACGAATCCGTGGAGCCGCCCAATGCGGCCGCCATCCAGCACCGCCATGTCGATGCCTGTGGCAGCGGGTGTTGTAGCCCCCGGCGCAGCCAGCCTCCAGCCGAACAAGACCTGATCGTGATGCGCGTTCACGGGACCTGCGAGCGTGAAGCGCAGGTCCGGGACCCTCGCTTGCAAGGCTTCCACCAAGTGTTCGATTGCATCCTTTCCCGCGACCGAGTCATTCGGATCGATATAGGCACAGGCATCGTTGAAGACCGAATCGATCAGCCGCCGGCGTTTCCCGGCATCTCGTTCGTTCCACACCGCGATGTAGTCCTGAACAAGTTTTGTCACCTGCGCGCTCATGTTCTTTCCCATATCCATGCGTGCCACCTACGAAAGGGTGTCACGAACCATCGTGTCCAGGCTGCTCGCGGTGACGCCCAGCAGTTTCTCGGTCTCCCCGGCATCGAGCAGAAGCGGCTTTTCGAACAGATAGGCCATCTCGATCCCTTCGCCGAAGCCGATGCGTTCCAGATCGGTCGCGGTGAGCCGAAGCAAATCCGGAACGTCAATCTTCAGCGCGACCGCGAATCTTCGCACGAGCTCGCGCACGGACGCGGACTGCGACGGCACGTGAAAGGCGCGGCCCCATTCTCCGGTGAAGCGCGACGCCGCGATCAGCGTCCTCGCCGTGTCCTTGGTGAACGTCCAGGCGTGGGCCACATCGGGATCGCCGAGGAAAGATACCGGCTCGTTCCTGAGCAGCGACGGCAGGGCCAGCAGCGAGAAATACGCAACCGCATCCTTGCCCAGATAGTCGCTCGCGCGGACTTCGATGGCGGGAACGTTCGATCGCAACGCACGCTGCCACATGATGTGCCGGGTCGTGCCCTTGCGGCTGGTCGGGTCCGGCTCGAGCTCCGGAGTGAGAGGACTAGCGGCCGCGGCGCCATAGCCATAGACATTCCCGACTACGAGCAGTTTGGCGCCAACCTGCTCGGCCGCCTTGACGGTTCCGTCCATGATCGGGAAGAAATCGGTTGGCCATCGATGATAGGCCGCCATAGCGCACATGAAGATCGCATCCGCACCCTTGCCGAGAGCCGCCAGTTGCGCGGCGTCGGTGGCGTCGGACGAAACCGTTCGGACGTCTCCGGCATCGAGCGATCCGGCATTCCTGCTGGTCAGGATGACACTATGCCCTTCCTCCGCCAGAAGGCGCGCGGTTTCGCGCCCGACAGGGCCGGCTCCGACGATCACGTAATGACTCACTTGGCATCCTCATTGTCACGAATGACGGATGAGTTCTTTGCCGTCGGCGCGGTTGAAAATCGCGCACGATGCGCCAAATATCGAACACGTTCCGCCAAGATCTGGAGCCCGGCCCATGCGAGCGAGACCGAGTTCGGCGCCAACATCAGCCGGCGTCGCCGCCGCTGCCAGGCGGACCGAGCCTGATGCCGTTGCGCTCGAGCCGATCGGCGACCATCGGATCATCATCCATCTCAGCCCCGCGACGCGCTCGTTATGCATCGAGACCGGGGACGAGTTCCTGCGTCAGGCCGGCGACATCGACGTGATTCCCTCTGGTGCGTTCGGCGGCTTCGTCGCCGAGACACCCTACCAGTCGCTTCAGATTCGGCTGGCGCCGAGCATGCTCGACCATGCTGCAGCAAGGAGCCGGCAGCCGGCATCTGCCCGCCTCGCGCATCATCATATGCTGCGGAATGACCGCATCGTTCTGCTTGGACAGGCCCTCGAAAGCGACGTCAGGGCAGGCTCGCCGAGCGGCCCGCTATTTGCCGAAAACGTTGGCATGGCCCTGGCGGTCGAATTGCTCAACCTGGCGAACGATCCGCCAGGTGACCCCATCCGCCTCTCGGACGCGCAGCTCCAGAGAGTGCTCGCCTATATCGACGCAAATCTCGACCAGCCGCTCACCATTGACATTCTCAGCCGCGAGGCCGGCGTCAGCAACTCACATCTGCGGACCTGGTTCAAAGCGGCGATGGATGTCACGATCCATCGCTATATCCTGAGAAGGAGAGTGGAGCACGCACGTCGGCTTCTCCTTCAAGGCAACCGCAAACTAAGCGATATTGCCGCCGAAGCCGGCTTTGCCCACCAGTCTCATCTGGCGAAATGGATGCGGCACGAGCTCGGATATAGCCCCAGCGAACTGCGTCGAAGCAGGAATTGATCGAGCGAGGCCCCTAGACCCCGCCATCATCGCGTATTTGATCTCGACATACTCTTCCATGCCGTGACGCGAGCCTTCGAGGCCAAGGCTGCTTTCCTTGACGCCGAGGCGCTTTGCGACCCTGCGATATCGCCTCCATTGATCCAGATCAAACCGGGAGCCAACGATAAGAGAAAGCTGATCACCTCGGCTTGATACAACAACGAGGGAGATCGCCATGACGCTGGTCGGCACCAAGCGAATGTTACTTTTTACAGCCGTCCTGAGCTGCGGAATTTTCGGCTCGACCAACTGGTCAAAAGACGCCGGCATCGCGTTCGGCGTTCCAAGCGCTGAAGCCAGGGTCGGCCGGCCGGCAACCCCCGTGAGCGTTGCCGGCGTAGCACGTCGAACCACGCGACGCGCGGTCGTTGGGGGAGCGGCGGTGGGTGCGGCGGCTGCCGGCGCGGCATGCGTCCGTGTCTATGTGAACGGCGCCTACGTCTGCCGCTGATGCGATTCGCGCCGGCACACTCAAATCGCCGGCGCGCATCTCGATTGCCGGTTAGACCCCCGCCATCATCACGTATTTGATCTCGACATATTCATCCATGCCGTGATGCGACCCTTCGCGCCCCAGGCCGCTTTCCTTGACGCCGCCGAAGGGGGCGACCTCGGTGGTGATGAGGCCGGTGTTGACGCCGACCATGCCTGACTCCAGCGCTTCGGCGACACGCCAGACGCGGCCGAGATCGCGGGAATAGAAGTACGAGGCGAGGCCGAACGGCGAGGCGTTGCACATCGCGATGACGTCGGCCTCGTCCTTGAAGCGGATCACGGGTGCGAGCGGGCCGAAGGTCTCTTCCTGCGACACCAGCGAGTCCGGCTTGACGTCGGCGAGCACCGTCGGCTCGAAGAAGGAGCGGCCGAGCTCGCTGCGCTTGCCGCCGGTGACGACCTTTGCGCCGCGCTCGACGGCATCGGCGATGTGACGCTCGACCTTGTCGACCGCCTTCATGTTGATCAGCGGCCCTTGCGTGACGCCGCTCTCGGTGCCGTCGCCGATCTTCATCGCCGCGACCTTCTTCGACAGTTTCTGCACGAACTCGTCATAGATCCCGTCCTGGGCGTAGATGCGGTTGGCGCAGACGCAGGTCTGGCCCATGTTGCGATATTTCGAGACGATCGCGCCTTCGACCGCGGCATCGATGTCGGCGTCGTCGAACACGATGAACGGCGCGTTGCCGCCGAGCTCGAGGCCGAGCCGCTTCACGCCGACCGAGGCCTGCTGATAGAGGATCTTGCCGACCGCGGTCGAGCCGGTGAAGCCGACAAAGCGCACCGCCGGATGCTCGCACAGCACCTTGCCGATCGGCGGCGCGTCACCGGTGATGATGTTGAGCACGCCCTTGGGGATGCCGGCCTTCTCGGCGAGCACGGCGAGCGCCAGCGCCGAGAGCGGCGTCTCGTTGGCGGGCTTGAGCACCACGGTGCAGCCGGCCGCCAGCGCCGGCGAGACCTTTCGGGTGATCATGGAGTTCGGGAAATTCCACGGCGTGATCGCGCCGCAGACGCCGATCGGCTGCTTGATCGCGAGCAGGCGCGCATCGGGCCGCTGCGTCGGGATGGTCTCCCCATAGACGCGGCGAGCTTCCTCGGCGAAGAACTCGATATAGGCGGCGCCGATATCGACCTCACCCAGCGCCTCGGTGAGTGGCTTGCCCTGCTCGGAGGTGAGGATCAGCGCGAGATCCTCGCGGTTGGCGACGATCAGCTCGAACCATTTGCGCAAGATGTTGGAGCGCTGCTTGGCGGTGTGCTTGGCCCAGCCCGGAAAGGCGCGCTGGGCGGCTTCGACCGCCCTGGTGGTATCGTCAGCACCAAGCTGCGGAACCTTTGCGAGCTCGACTCCGGTGGCGGGATTGTTGACGGCAAAAACCGGCGTGCCGACCCAGGCACCGTCGATGTAGCAGGCCTCCTTCAACAACGAGGGGTCCTTCAACCGGTCGCGCAGGGAGGCGGTGGCTTGCGGGGCACGTGCAGCGGCAGTCGAGGTCATGGCGTTACTCCCTGAGACGATCGGATCGGCCCGGAATATAGGGACAGGTGGCGCGCAATGCACCGCCCGGCAACGCACATCTGCCGGGAATTATACTGAGAGCCGTGGGTCCCTTACCTCTCCCCTGTTCAGACCGGGGAGAGGTGTGGCGTCGCGATCGAGCAAGCAGTCAGGCCGCGCCGCTGATATAGGTCTCGCGGCGACCGATCATGCGCTCGGCCGCGGCCTTGGCGTCCGCCTTCGTGGAGGTCGCGCATGTCCGGTATTCGAGATCAGGCACATGAGAGGTATCCCGACGGCCGAACCAGGATTTTGAGCCGACCGGCAGCAGCGCCAGCGCCTGCGCCAGATTGTCGACGGCGCCGAAGGAATAGAGTGCGCCGGTGCCGGCGATGCGGACCTCGTAAATGCCGGGCGAAATCGGCGCCTCCAGGTTCTCGCCGCGCCCCGGACGGGGATAGCGCTTCCATTCGCTCCAGGTCGAAATCATCTGAGGTCCCCCTCGCCGCCCATCCGCGGCCGGCAACATTTTGCATCAAGTCTTAATCGGCCCATGGATCGGACCGGGTGCTGAACGCGGCAGCTCGCGAAATGTTTCAGGTGTCCGAAAACTCACGAAACATACGCCTGCAGCCCGTCTCAGGTGAGAGCGAATTCCGGCAATCCACCACAGATTGTGAGGGCGCATCACCGTTCAGCCCCGTTGTCGTCCTGCGTGGGACCAAGACCGTCAAGTCACGACATCGCGACCGGCGCAGGACCATAGATGCGCTGGCCGCGCCGGGCATGCAGGAGGACAATCGATCACTTCCAACAATAATCAAACCCGAGGAAACCCCACGCAAAGCCAAGCACAGTCCCGGCCATCCACGTCTTAGCGGCGCGAGACGTGGAACGTGGATGCCCGGGACAAGCCGGGCATGACTACCAAGCATGAAGCGCGAGCATCGATCCACCGCAATGACGGGGAACGAGCCGCGCCTTAAGCCGTCAACCCGCGCTGCTGCGCGAGCTCCTTCAGCGATACAAGCGGACGCGCACCGATGTGCTGGATCACTTCGGCGGCGGCAAGCGCGCCGAGCTCGCCGCACTGCTTGTAGCCGAAATTGCGCGCCAGGCCGTACAGGAAGCCTGCAGCGAAAAGATCGCCAGCGCCGGTGGTGTCGACCACCTTGTCGACCGGGGAGGCGGGCGCCGCGATGGCGTCTTCCGACGACACCACCATGCAACCTTTCTCGCTGCGGGTGACGACGCCGAGATTGACGTCGTTGCGCAGCTGCTTCAGCGCGGTGTCGAAATCCGAAGTCATGTAGAGCGAATGCAGCTCGGACTCGTTGGCGAAGACGATGTCGACCGTGCCGTTGCGCATCAACGAGAGAAATTCGTCGCGATAGCGGTCGACGCAGAACGAATCCGACAGCGTCAGCGCCACCTTGCGCTTGGCATCATGTGCGATCTTGGCCGCCTTGACGAACGCATCCTTGGCGTTCTTGGGGTCCCAGAGATAGCCTTCGAGATAGACGATGGCGGCGCCGGCGATCTCGGCCGGGTCGATGTCGGCGGGCGACAGGTCCTGCGCCGCGCCGAGATAGGTGTTCATGGTACGCTCGCCGTCGCCGGTGACCAGGATGTAGGAGCAACCGGTGGCGGGACCGTCCTTGGCGGCGGGCGTGTTGAAGGCGACGCCGGCGGCACGGATGTCGTGCACATAGAGATTGCCGATCTGATCGTCCTTGACCTTGCCGACATAGGCGGCGCGTGCCCCCAGACTGGCGATGCCGACGATGGTGTTGGCGGCAGATCCGCCCGAGACTTCCGTGGCCGGGCCCATGTCCTTGTAAATGGCCGCCGCGCGCGCCTCGTCGATCAGCGACATGCTGCCCTTGGTCATGCCATGCTTGGCCAGAAAGGCCTCGTCGGTCCTGACCAGCACGTCAAAGAGCGCGTTGCCGATGCCGAGAACGTCATATTTCACGTCAGCCATTCACCTTGATCCTGTTTGGCGGATTGCGATCCCTGCGGAAATCCGCTTCCTGTCGGCCTGAAATCTGAGCTCGCGGCCTATCACGACCGGGCCTTGGCGGGCAAGCAACGGTAATCTCGACGGCAATGATCCGCTCCTTCCTCACCGTGTCGACGGGAACATTGGCCTCGCGGCTGCTGGGTTTCGCCCGCGATTCCCTGATCGCGGCACTGCTCGGCACCGGCGCCGTGGCGGACGCCTTTCTGGCGGCATTTCAGCTCGTCAACGTGGTACGCCGGCTGCTCAGCGAGGGCGCGCTGAACGCGGCGCTGATCCCGGCCTGGCTGCGCGCCCGCGATCGCGACGGGGCCGCGGCCGCAGCGGCATTCGCCGGACGCGTGCTCGGCACGGTTAGCGCCGCTCTGATCGCGATCTCGATCGTCATTGCGCTTCTGATGCCGGTGATCATCGCGGTCATCGCGCCGGGATTCCTTGGCAGCGGCACGCTCGATCGCGCGGTGGAGAACGCGCGGCTGATGCTGCCTTATCTCGCCTTCGCCGGTCCCGTCACTGTGCTGATGGGGCTGCTCAATGCGCAGGGCCGCTTCGCGCTGACGGCGTTCTCACCGCTGCTGTTCAACATCGCGCTGATCGCCGCGATCGCGGTGCTGCTCGTCTGGCATGCTGACGCGGATTTCGCTGCGCGGATTCTGGCGGCCACCGTCGGCATCGCCGGCCTGCTGCAGCTCCTGATGCTGCTGTCGCAGCGAAGCGCGCGTCTTGCGACGCCGCTGCGCGCCAGTTTCGACAAGGAGATGCGCGGCTTCTTCGCCAAGGCGATCCCCGGCATGATCGCAAGCTCGGGCCCGCAATGGCTGACGGTCGCGGGCGCGATCATCGCCTCGGCGACGCCGTCCGCGGTGTCCTGGCTCTATTTCGCCAACCGCTTGATCGAGCTGCCGCTCGGCATCGTCGGCGTCGCCATGGGCACGGTGCTGGTGCCGGAGCTGACGCGCTCCGTGAGTAGCGGCGATCGCGACGCGGTGGCGCATGCCGAATCACGCGCGCTGGAGCTTGCGACCGGGCTGGCGCTGCCGGCGACGCTCGGCCTGATCGTGCTGGCAGAGCCGATCGTGAGGCTGTTGTTCGAGCATGGCGCCTTCGGCGCGGAGGACAGCACCGCCACCGCGCATGCGTTGATGTGGCTGGCGCTGGGCCTGCCGGCGCATGTGCTGATCAAGGCGCTATCGCCAGCGTTCTATGCCCGCAGCGACACGATGACGCCGCTGCTCGCAACCGCGATAGGTTTCGTGATCGCTGTGGTGCTCGCGCTGCTGCTCGGCCATGTCTTCGGCGCCAGCGGGATTGCGATGAGCATCGCGGCCGGCGCCTGGAGCAGCGCACTTTCGCTGCTCCGGAAGGGCACGAGCGAGTTCGGCTTCTCGGTCGATGCGGCCGCCCGCACGCGATTGCCACGGATCGTGCTGGCCGCGATCGCCATGGGGGCCCTGCTCCGGCTGACCACGGGTCTGGTGCCTGTCGAGACCCATGGCGTCATCAAATTCGTCGCGCTGGGCGTGCAGATCGCCGCCGGAATCGCCGTCTACGGCCTGCTGCTGCAAATCCTCGGCGCAGCCTCCTGGCGCGAAGCGGTTAACGCCTTGAAACGACCGGGTCGTTAGAGCGCTCGGCGCCGGCCTCTTCACCTCTCCCGATGGGAGAGGTGGAATTGCCCTTGACGGGGGAGCGCCGCTGTTGGAAACGACGGCCGTGTCTTCCAGGAAAGCTGACCATGCCATTCGTTGAACGGGTCTTTTCGGGCGTCCAGCCGACGGGCAATCTGCATCTCGGCAATTATCTCGGCGCGATCGTCAACTTCGTGAAGATGCAGGAAACCCACAACTGCATCTATTGCGTCGTCGACATGCACGCGATCACGCAAGGCGTCGAGGTCTGGGGCGGACCGGCCGAGCTCACGCGCAACACCCGCGAGGTCACAGCGGCGTTCATCGCGGCCGGCATCGATCCCAAGAAGCACATCGTGTTCAACCAGAGCCAGGTCTCGGGCCATGCCGAGCTCGCCTGGATCTTCAACTGCGTCGCGCGCATGGGCTGGCTCGGCCGCATGACCCAGTTCAAGGAGAAGGCCGGCAAGGATCGCGAGAATGCCTCCGTCGGGCTGTTCGATTATCCCGTGCTGATGGCGGCCGACATCCTGCTGTATCGCGCGACCCACGTTCCGGTCGGCGAGGACCAGAAGCAGCATCTCGAGCTCTCGCGCGATATCGCGCAGAAGTTCAACAACGATTTCGGCGATTCCATTCGCGCGCAGGGACACAGTGACGGCCTGTTCTTCCCGCTGCCGGAACCGTTGATCACGGGCCCGGCGACGCGCGTGATGAGCCTGCGCGACGGCACCAAGAAGATGTCCAAGTCGGATGCCTCGGACAATTCGCGCATCAACTTGACTGACGATGCCGACACCATCGCGCAGAAGATCCGCAAGGCGAAGACCGATCCGGAGCCGCTGCCGACGGAGGAAAAGGGCCTGGAAGCGCGCCCCGAAGCCGACAATCTCGTCGGCATCTTCGCCGCGCTCTCCGGCCGTTCCAAGGCCGACGTGCTCAGGGATTTCGGCGGCGGCCAGTTCTCCAGCTTCAAGAACGCGCTGGCGGAGCTGTGCGTCACCAAGCTCGCGCCGATCGCCGGCGAGATGAAGCGCCTCGTCGCCGACCCCGGCCATATCGACGCGATTCTGAACGAGGGGTCCGACCGTGCGCGCGCGATCGCCGACGAGACGATGAAGCTCTCCAAGGACATCGTCGGCTTCATCCGCCGGCGCTAGGCGCCGAGGTGCCGGCCGCGTCTCCTCTCCCCAAGCGGGAGGGAGTGTGGCAGCATGCGGCGATGCGCACGCCGGGACATGCATGACCAGCAAGCGACTTTGCTACGAGCCGGGTCACAAGCCCAAATGCCTCGTCGTCGTCGACGACAGCGCCGAATGGGATCGCGCGGTCTATTACGCCAGCCGCTGGGCGATCCGCGCCGGCGGCGGAGTGGTGATGCTGCGCATCATCGAGCCCGAACCGCAGAGCCAGGAATGGCTGGGGGTCGCCGATATCATGCGCGCCGAGGCGCAGGAGGCAGCGGAGGCCGCGCTCGACCGTGCCGCCGGGAGAGCCAACGGCATCGCCGCGATCACGCCGGAACGGGTGATTCGGGAAGGCGCCGCGATGGAACAACTGCTCGCGGTGATCGATGAGGATCCTGACATCGCCGTGCTGGTGCTGGCCGCCAATCCCGGCGCCGAGGGTCCCGGACCTCTGGTCACGCTGCTCGCGCATGAGCTGGGCACGTTTCCCGTGCCGGTGACGATCATCTCGGGCGCGCTAAGCGACCAAAGCGTGGATTCGCTGTCGTAGCCGGTGTGCGCCTTTCGCCTCTCCCCGCAAGCGGGTGCCAGCGGCGAGAAGGGAAGGAGAACCTAACCTACTGATCTAATAAGGAAATGCACTCCAACCCCCTTGATCGTGCGTTCGCCGTCGCCATCTGCTAGGGATGGAGCACGCGCCGGCCTTGAACCGGCGACGTCTGGAGAAAACCATGTTCATTCAAACCGAAGCCACCCCCAATCCCGCCACGCTGAAATTCATTCCCGGCCGCGTCGTGGTCGAGGGCACCCCGGTGGAGTTTTCGAGCCGCGAAGCCGCCGGCCGTTCGCCGCTCGCCGAAAAGCTGTTCGACGTACCCGGCGTCACCGGCGTGTTCTACGGATCGGACTTCATCACCGTGACCAAGGCGAGCGGTGAATGGCAGCAGCTCAAGCCCGCGATCCTGGGTGCCATCATGGAGCACTACATGTCCGGTGGGCCGCTGCTTGCCGACGGCACGGCCACGAGCGACGTCGATCTCGACGACGAGGACGAGTTCTTCGACGAGGCCGACGCCGAGACGGTCGACATGATCAAGGACCTGATCGAGACCCGGGTGCGGCCGGCGGTCGCCAATGACGGCGGCGACATCACCTTCCGCGGCTTCAAGGACGGCATCGTCTATCTCAACATGAAGGGCGCCTGCTCCGGCTGCCCATCATCGACCGCGACGCTCCAGCACGGCATCCAGAACCTGCTCAAGCACTTCGTGCCCGACGTGGTCGAAGTCCGGCCGATGTGAATTGCGCGGTCTGCGCACCGATTTTTCTCCGTCATGCCCGGGCTTGTCCCGGGCATCCACGTTTTTGAGGCTGCAAAGTCGTGGATGGCCGGGTCAAGCCCGGCCATGACGGCAAGAAGCTTGGGCATCATCCGATCGGCAATGCTATGATCAGGCCATGCTGATCCTTGCCATCGATACTGCGCTGGAAGCGTGCGCGGCCGCCGTGCTCGACACCGAGGCCGGCCAGCTGCTCGCTCAGGAATCGCTGCTCATGAAGCGCGGCCATGCCGAGGCGCTGATGCCGGTGATCGCGCGCGTAATGCAATCCGCCGATCTCGCTTTCACCTCGATCGACCGCATCGCGGTCACCGTCGGCCCCGGCAGCTTCACCGGCTTGCGCGTCGGCATTTCCGCGGCGCGCGGCCTTGCGCTCGCAGCCGGCAAGGCGGCCGTGGGGTTGACGACATTGTCGGCCTATGCGGCCGCCGTCGTCTGCCAGCGCAAGTCGGCACCCGTGATCTCTGCAATCGATGCACGGCACGATCACGTCTATTTCCAGATCGTCGCCGGCGACGGCAGCCAGCTGGTACGGCCGGGCGTCGCGTCCATCGACGAGGCGATCGCGGCCTCGCAATTCGGTGCGCCGCATCTGGTCGGCAATGCCGCCAAGATCCTCGCCGATCGCTGGCCGAAGGATGGACCGCAACCTGTTGCGGTCGACGCGCAGCCCGCGCCCGACATCGGCTGGGTCGCATGGCTCGGAGCCGCAGCCGATCCCGAGACGAACCCGGCGCGGCCGTTCTATCTGAAGGCGCCCGACGCAAAGCCCGCCGCAACTCCGCCGCTCGCCCAAGCCGCGAGCTCGTGATGAGATGGCTGTCGGAATGGTGGCGCGGCGGCACGGCCGCCGTCGAGCCGGCTTCCATGCACGATGCCGCACGGCTGGCGCAGCTGCACGGCGCCTCCTTCGCGCGCGGCTGGGGCGAAGGCGAGTTCGAGAGCATGATCAGCGAGCGCAACACGCTGGTGCATCGCTTGCGTCTCGGCCGCAAGACGATCGGCTTTGCGGTGTCGCGGACCGGCGCGGACGAAGCGGAAATCCTCTCGATTGCGGTGGACGGGGCCTATCGCGGCCGCGGTCTCTCCCGCACGCTGCTGATGACCCATCTCGGCCACCTCGCCGGGCGCGGCGTGCGCACAATATTTCTCGAAGTCGAGGAAAATAACCAGCCGGCGCGGCGGCTCTACGCCGGATGCGGATTCGTGGTGGTCGGACGCCGCGATCGCTACTATAAGCAGCCTGACGGGGAACAATTGAACGCCCTTCTGATGCGACGTGACTTGTCGTAACATTGGTGACAGAAAGCCCCGCCAGGCAGACAACGCTATGACCACACTGAAATCCTCCTCTGCATCCAAGGCGTCCGATATCGAGTCGCGCTGTGCCGCCACGGGTATGCGCATGACCGAGCAACGCCGCGTCATCGCCCGCGTGCTCGCGGAAGCGATCGATCATCCCGATGTCGAGGAACTGTACCGGCGCTGCGTTGCGGTCGACGACAAGATCTCGATCTCGACCGTCTATCGCACCGTGAAACTGTTCGAGGATGCCGGCATCATCGAGCGTCACGATTTCCGCGAGGGCCGCGCGCGCTACGAGCAGATGCGCGACAGCCATCACGACCATCTCATCAATCTGCGCGACGGCAAGGTGATCGAGTTCACCTCCGACGAGATCGAGAAGCTTCAGGCGGAGATCGCCCGCAAGCTCGGCTACAAGCTCGTCGATCACCGGCTCGAGCTCTATTGCGTCCCGCTCGACGACGACAAGCCGACGAATTGAATTCGTGCCCATCGACCTCATCATCTTCGACTGCGACGGCGTGCTCGTGGACAGCGAGGTGATCTCCTGTCGCGCGCATGCGGATGTGCTGACGCGCCACGGCTACCCGATCACATCGGATCAGGTGTTCGAGCGCTTTCTCGGCCGCTCGACGCGCCAGGCCAATCTCGAGATCGAGACCGAACTCGGCCGCAAGCTGCCCGAGGCCTATCACGGCGATCTTCAGGACGAGCTGTTCCGCTCGTTCGAGGCCGACCTCGAAGCGATCCGCGGCATCCATGATGTGCTCGATGTCGTCACCCAGCGCGTCTGCGTCGCCTCGAGCGGCTCGCATGAGCGCATGCGCGTGAGCCTGGGAAGCACCGGTCTCTACGAACGCCTGGCGCCGAATATCTTCTCGGCCTCGCAGGTGAAGAACGGCAAGCCGGCGCCGGACCTGTTCCTGTTCGCGGCGAGCGAAATGGGCGTGCCGCCCGAGCGCTGCGTCGTGATCGAGGACAGTCTGGCCGGCATCGCCGGCGCCCGGGCGGCCGGCATGACCGTATTCGGCTTCTACGGGGGCAGCCATTGCCGCGACGGCTACGCCGAGACGTTGCGCGAGGCCGGCGCCGACCTGCTCTTTGCCGACATGCACCAGCTGCCGGAGCTGGTCCGGCGGGTCGAGACGGACGTCCTGGCGGGCTGATTGTTGTCGTCTTGCCGTCATTCCGGGGCACGCGCGACGCGCGTGAACCCGGAATCCGGAGGTTTTGGCGCGGGATTCCGGGTTCGCGACTGTGCTGCGCCCCGGAATGACGACCTAAAGGCCCGCATTCGCTGGATTTCCGCCTCTCCAGCCTATATCTGAGGGCCGTCCTCCACCTCAATTTCGGGTTCCATGTCGCCGCCGCGCAAGCTGCACATCAAATCATATGGATGCCAGATGAACGTCTACGATGCCCAGCGCATGGTGGATACGCTGGCGCCGGAAGGATTCGTGGAGACGGCGAGCGCAGAGGATGCCGACCTCGTCATCCTCAACACCTGCCATATCCGCGAGAAGGCCTCGGAAAAAGTCTATTCCGAGCTCGGCCGGCTGCGCCTCGCCAAGGACGAGGCCGCGCGTGGGGGCCGGACGATGCAGATCGCGGTCGCGGGCTGCGTGGCGCAGGCCGAGGGCGAGGAGATCGTGCGCCGGGCGCCTGTCGTCGACGTCGTGGTGGGACCGCAGAGCTACCATCATCTGCCGGAGCTCTTGAAGCGCGCCGGCGACGAGGGCCGTGCGATCGAGACCGAGTTTCCCGCGGCCGACAAGTTCGGCTTCCTGGCCCAGCCGAAGCCCGATGCGATCCGCGCGCGCGGCATTTCCGCCTTCGTCACGGTGCAGGAAGGCTGCGACAAGTTCTGCACCTTCTGCGTCGTGCCCTACACGCGCGGCGCGGAAGTCTCCCGCCCCGTAGCGAAGATCGTCGAGGACGTGAAGCGGCTCGCCGACAACGGCGTGCGCGAGCTCACCTTGATCGGGCAGAACGTCAACGCCTATCACGGCGAAGGGCCGGACGGGAAAATCTGGCCGCTCGGCCGGTTGCTCGAACATCTGGCGGCGATTCCCGGCATCGCGCGGCTGCGCTATTCGACCAGCCATCCCCGCGACGTCGACGACAGCCTGATTGCGGCCCATCGCGATCTCGGTGCCCTGATGCCGTTCGTGCACCTGCCGGTGCAATCGGGCTCGGACCGGATTCTGGCAGCCATGAACCGCAAACATACCGCCGATGATTACCGCCGCGTCATCGACCGTTTCCGCAGTGCACGCCAAGACATTGCTTTTTCATCGGATTTCATCGTCGGCTTCCCTGGCGAGAGCGAGCAAGATTTTCGCGCCACTCTCGCGCTTGTCACGCAAATCGGCTACGCTGCGGCCTATTCGTTCAAATACTCCGCCCGGCCGGGAACGCCGGCCGCGGACATGCAGGAGACGGTGTCCCCCGCCGAGATGGACCAGCGATTGGAGCGGCTCCAGGAACTGATCGACAGCCAGCAATCGGCCTTCAACAAGGCCGCGATTGGCTCAACGGTCGACGTGCTGTTCGAGCGTCCGGCGCGCAAGGAAGGCCAGATCGTGGGCCGCACCGCCTACCTGCAGCCCGCCCATGTGATGGCATCAATCGACATCATCGGACAAATCCTGCCGGTGCGGATCGACAGCCTCGAGCGCTACAGCTTTCTCGGTGAGCTCATGACGCCGCATGGCGCGCGCGAGCCCGCTTTATCGCAAGCCACTGGAGCCTGAACCCTTGCCAAAAAGCGCATCGGATTCGTCTTCGTTCGCTCCCAGCCGCAAATTTGACCGCGACATGCAAGTTCCGCCCGAAACCCAGGTCGTCATCGATTTCGACGACAACCGCGCCGCTTCCGCGCTGGTCGGCCCGTACGGCCAGCATCTGGCGCAGATCGAGCGGCGGCTGGGCGTGATCGTCGATTCCAAGGGCAACCACATCACCATCGGCGGCACCCGCGACGGCTGCGACGCCGCGCGCCGCGTGCTGGAGATGCTCTACACGCAAGCGGTGAAGGGGCAAGATCTCGACCAGGGCGAGGTCGAAGGCGCAATCCGCGCCGTGATCGCGCAGGGCTCACTGTTCGAGTTCGACGCCAAATCGGCCAAATCGACGTTCGACAGCATCAATCTGCGCAAACGGCCGGTGCGTGCGCGCACGGCTGCACAGGACTCCTATATCCGCGCGCTGAAGCGGCACGAGCTGGTGTTCGGCATTGGTCCCGCCGGCACCGGCAAGACCTGGCTCGCCGTCGCCCATGCCGCGCAGTTGTTCGAGCGCAAGGAGGTCGATCGCATCATCCTGTCGCGTCCGGCGGTGGAAGCCGGCGAGCGGCTCGGCTTCCTGCCCGGCGATCTCCGCGAGAAGGTCGATCCTTATCTGCGGCCGATCTATGATGCGCTCTACGATCTCATGGATGCACGCATCGTCGAGCGCGCGCTGCAGACCGGCGAGATCGAGATCGCGCCGCTCGCTTTCATGCGCGGCCGCACGCTGACCAATGCCGCCATCATCCTGGACGAGGCCCAGAACACCACGTCGATGCAGATGAAGATGTTCCTGACGCGTCTCGGCGAGAACAGCCGCATGATCGTGACAGGCGATCCCTCGCAGATCGACCTGCCCAACGGCCAGACCTCGGGCCTGGCCGAGGCGACCCGCCTCTTGAACGGCGTCGAGGGAATTGCCCAGGTTCATTTCAAGGCCGAGGACGTGATCCGCCACGAACTGGTGGCGCGGATCGTCGCCGCCTACGAAGGGCCGCCGCAGCGGCCGGCCAGCGGTCAATCCTGACGAGGCAACACCGGACCCAAAGGGCGCGAACACGGCGCCTTTCGTCCCAGACAGCACAATGTCCCATCCCAATCTTCCCATGACCGAGGTCCTCGTCGTCGCCGATTGCTGGCAGCGCGAGCCTGATTCCGAAGCGGTGATCCAGCGCGCCGTGGCGGCCGCCGCCGAGAGCGTCGAAGACGACGTTGCCGACGCCGAAGTGGCTGTGATGCTGACCGATGACGCCGGCATCCGTGCCCTCAACAGCAACTGGCGCGGTATCGACAAGCCCACCAACGTGCTCTCGTTCCCCGCGCTCCAGCCGGAAGGCGAATGGAAACCGGGCGATGCGCCGCGCATGCTCGGCGACATCGCCATCGCCTATGAGACCACGCGGCGCGAGGCGGACGAGGAAGAAAAGCCGTTCGACCATCATTTGAGCCATCTCGCCGTGCATGGATTCCTGCACCTGATCGGTTACGACCATGAGAACGACGGCGACGCCGAGGAGATGGAAGCGCTCGAACGTGAGATCCTAGCTCATCTCGGCATACCCGATCCCTATGCAGACCGCCCGGGGACGCATTGAGATGCCGGATTCCGATCCGATCCAAGACAATCCGCGCAACACCGCCAATTTGCCGGCCGTGGTGACGCAAGGCGAGGTGATGCGCCCGACGGCGGACAACTGGCTGCTGCGCGCCATCCGGACGCTGTTCGGCTGGAAGGCGGGATCGGTCCGCGATGACCTGCAGGTCGTGCTGGACGCGACGACACCCGACGACACCGGCTTCTCGGCCGTCGAGCGCACCATGCTGCGCAACATCCTCGGCCTGCACGAGCGCCGTATCGCCGACGTCATGGTGCATCGCGCCGACATCGTCGCAGTGAAGCGCGACATCCCGCTCGGGGAATTGATGGACCGCTTCGAGAGCGCCGGCCATTCCCGCCTCGTGGTCTTCAACGAGACGCTCGACGATCCCGTCGGCATCGTCCACATCCGCGACCTGCTCGCTTTCATGACCGCACGCGCCCGCGTGCCGGAAGCCACCAAGACCAAGCGCAAGAAGCCGCTGCCGGCCGGGCTCGACTTGCGCACCGTCGATCTCGCGCTGCCGCTTCATGACGCGCACATCATCCGCAAGCTGCTCTACGTGCCGCCCTCGATGCGGGCGATCGACCTGCTCGCGCAGATGCAGGCCTCGCGCATCCATCTGGCGCTGGTGGTCGACGAATATGGCGGCAGCGACGGGCTGGTCTCGATCGAGGACATCGTCGAGCAGATCGTCGGCGAGATCGACGACGAGCACGACAGCGACGAGCCGCCTTCGATCGTGCGCCTGCCCGACAACGCCTTCATCGCCGATGCCCGCGCCAGCCTCGACGACGTCCGCTCGGTGATCGGCGAAGACTTCGTCACCGGCGAGGCCGGCGAGGAGGTGGAGACGCTGGGCGGCTATCTCGTGAGCTTCGTCGGACGCCTGCCGGTGCGCGGCGAGGTGATCTCGGGTCCCGGCACCTACGAGGTCGAGGTGCTCGATGCCGATCCGCGCCGTGTCAAGCGGCTGCGCATCTCGACGCGGAAGGAGCGTCCGGCGCCGCGCACCCAGCGCGAGAGCCGGCGCCGTGAAGCCACGCCCGAGAGCGGACAACCGCCGGCCAGCGACACGCCCACGCCGCCCCCGAGCGACGGGGCCGGCCCGCAGTGAGTCCATCGCAGCGACTTCGGCAGATTGCGCTCGCCATCATCCTCACCTGGGGATGGCAGCGCGCCGTCATCGCCATGGCGGCCGGGGCACTGTCGGTGCTGGCGCTGGCGCCGTTCAATCTCTTCCCGGTGCTGTTCGTCACCTTCCCGGTGCTGGTATGGCTGATCGACGGCGCCGGCGGCGGACGCTATGGCGGCGTCCCCACCGCCGCGTTGACCGGCTACTGGTTCGGGCTCGGCTATTTCGTGCCCGGCCTCTACTGGATCGGCTACGCCTTCTTCGTCGACGCCGACATGTTCGCCTGGCTGACGCCGTTCGCCGTGCTGGGCCTGCCGGCCTATCTGTCGATCTTCACGGCGATCGGCTTTGCGCTGGCGCGCCTGCTGTGGACCAAGAACGCCACGCGCGTGCTTGCGCTCGCGGCGAGCCTCACCATCAGCGAATGGCTGCGCGGTCATGCGCTGACCGGCTTTCCCTGGAACGCGTTCGGCTATGCGCTCTCCGAGCCACTGCCGCTGGCGCAGACGGCCTCGCTGATCGGCCTGTGGGGCATGACGTTCCTGACGGTTGCGATCTTCGCAAGCCCAGCGACGCTGATCGACCGCACGGCCGATCGCCGCCTGCAATGGCGGGTGCCGGCGGCCGCCGTCGCGCTTCTGGTGGCCATGGGCATCTTCGGCGCAATCCGCCTGTCGCTGCATCCGACCACGATGGTGTCCGGCGCCAAGCTGCGCCTGATGCAGCCGAACCTGCAGCAGGACGCGAAATTCAACTACGCCGCCAAGGCGGAGGTGATGAAGACGTATCTCGCACTGTCGGACCGCGCCTCCGGCCCGCAATCAACCGGCGTGCGCGATGCCACCATCCTGATCTGGCCGGAATCCGCCTTTCCGTTCTTCCTGACCCGCGAAGCCGACGCGATGGCGCAAATCGCGGACCTGCTGCCGAAGGGCACCGTGCTGATCACGGGATCGGTCCGCGCGCCCGACCTGCCGCGGGGCACGCCGATCACGCGCGCCTATAACTCGATCTACGTGATCGATCACGACGGCAGCGTGCTCGCAGTGTACGACAAGCTGCATCTGGTCCCGTTCGGAGAATTTCTCCCCTACCAGGCGCTGATGGAGAAGCTCGGTTTCGAGCAACTGACGCGTGTGCGCGGCGGCTTCATTCCCGGCACCGTGCGGCATGCACTGACGGTGCCCAGCGCGCCGCCTGCGCTGCCGCTGATCTGCTACGAAGCCATCTTTCCCGGCGAAGTGGCTGGACGCAATGAACGTCCGGGCTGGATCGTGAACCTCACCAACGACGGCTGGTTCGGCATCTCGACCGGCCCCTATCAGCATCTGGAGCAGTCGCGGATGCGCGCGATCGAGCTCGGATTGCCACTGGTCCGCTCCGCCAATACCGGAGTGTCCGCAGTGATCGATCCGGTCGGGCGCACGGTCGCGAGCCTCGGTCTCGGCATCGAAGGCATTTTGGACGCAAACCTGCCCGCCGCAATTCCACCGACCGTCTATGCACGGGTGGGTGATGCGCCCGCAGCCTTGCTCGTCGCGGTGGCCGTGCTCCTGGCGGTCCGCCGACGCGTCGGCAAGCGTCAGCCCTGATCGCGCCGCCGCCGCGGCCAGAATCCTTTGACAACCGTAGTCCCACGGTTGACAGACTGCACGCGGGCTCCCCATTCTGCACCGGCTGCGAAAGACAGCGGCGCATTGCTAAATTTCTCCGCAATGTTTCCCAATAACAGGGTTCGATTTTGACGAGTTTGCACCCGAGGCAGGCGTGATGATTGCGCCGAAGGTGATGTTTGGAGGGCTGAGGAAATGTCGAAAGCGCCCAACCCTGTTGACAAATATGTCGGCAGTCGCGTGCGCATGCGCCGCATCATGTTGGGCATGAGCCAGGAGAAGCTCGGTGAAGCTTTGGGCCTGACTTTCCAGCAGATCCAGAAATACGAGAAGGGCACCAACCGGGTCGGCGCGAGCCGCATCCAGCAGATCGCCGAGATTCTGCAGGTGCCGGTGTCATTCCTGTTCGAGGGCGGCCCGAGCGGCGTGCCGGGTCCGGAAGGCTTCAGCGAAGGCGCCTCGCCCTCCTACGTCTCGGACTTTCTCGCGACCTCCGAAGGGCTCGCCTTGACCAAGGCCTTCACGCGAATCACCGATTCAAAGATGCGCCGTTCGATCGTCGATCTCGTCGAGCAGATTGCGGCCCGCGAAGGTCCCGACAAGCGCTAAAGCGCCATCTGCATGGCGATTTGAGACTGCATCAAATCTGGCCTATGTCGTCATTTACGACCGCGCTTTGATGCGCGTCCGCTTCGATGATGCGATTCAAAGGCACAGATGCGTCCATGACTGACTCCAATTGGTTCGACTCACAAACTATTCTCGATGGCATCCGCCGCTGGGTGGAGATCGAGACGCCGACCGAAGCACCTGAACAGGTCAACAAGCTGGTCTCCCTGGTCTCGGAGCAATATCGCGACCTGCCCGTCACGCTCGAGCGCATCGCCGGCGTGGACGGCTGTGGCGATCATCTCGTGGCGCGCACGAATTGGGGGCAGCATCGGCCAGGCATCCTGGTGCTGAGCCACCTCGATACCGTTCATCCCATCGGATTCATCGAGCGCCTGCCGTTCAAGGTCGAAGGCGACGTCGCGTTCGGCCCTGGGATCTACGACATGAAGGGCGGCGCCTACATCGCCCATCACGCCTTTCGCGCACTCTGCGCCACCGGCGACGGTTCGCCGCTCGGCATCACCCACATGTTCACCTCCGACGAGGAGATCGGCAGCCCCACCTCGCGCGCGCTGATCGAGCGGGAGGGACGCAAGGCCAAATATGTACTGGTGACCGAGCCGGCGCGTGACGGCGGCAAGATCGTCACCGGACGCAAGGGCGTCGGACGCTTCCAGGTGTTCATCACAGGCGTGCCCGCACATGCCGGTACGCGTCCCGAGGACGGCCGCAGTGCCGTTCGCGAGCTCGCCAACGTGATCCTGGAGCTGGAAGGGATGAACGATCTGACGCGCGGCGTCAGCGTCAATGTCGGCGTGGTGCGCGGCGGCACGCGCCCCAACGTCACGCCGGAAGCGGCCTATGCCGAAGTCGATCTGCGCGTCGTGAGCCTCGAGGATGCGGACGAGTTCGTCGGCAAGATTCTCTCTCTGAGATCGAAGACCGACGGCGTTACCGTTGAGGTCACCGGCGAGCTCAATCGACCGCCTTACGAGAAGAGCAATGCAGGCGCCTCGCTGTACGAGCATGCGAAGGCGCTCGCCAGCGAGATCGGCTTCGAGCTGATCGATACCCACACCGGCGGCGGCTCGGACGGCAATTTCACCGCCGCGCACACCGCAACGCTCGACGGGCTCGGCGTCGACGGCAAAGGCGCGCATACCCATTATGAGCAGCTCTACGTCTCGTCGCTCGCGCCGCGCGCGCGGCTGCTCCATCGCCTGTATCAGACGCTGCGATGAGCGAACGCAAATCAGATCCCGATCGCGAGGACAGCGAGCGCGCCTTCTTCGGGCGCCGCAAGGGCCACAAGCTCAGGCAACACCAGGCCGGATTGATCGAGCAGCTGCTGCCGCATCTTGCGCTCGACATCGACCGTGAGGCGCCGGCGGACGCCCGCGAACTCTTCGACCCGGCAGCCGAAGATGTCAGGCTCGAGATCGGATTCGGCGGCGGTGAGCATCTCGCGGCCGAAGCGAAGAGCTTCCCCACGACCGGCTTCATCGGCTGCGAGCCCTATGTCAACGGCATGGCAAAGATCCTGGCGCAGATCGAGGCCGCCAACATCGGCAACATCCGCCTGTTCGCGGGCGATGCCGCCGAACTGCTGGCCTGGCTGCCGAAGGCTTCGCTGTCGCGGATCGACCTGATCCATCCCGATCCCTGGCCGAAGCGGCGGCACTGGAAGCGGCGTTTCGTGCAGGACCGGACCATCGCCGCGATGGCGCGCGTGCTCAGAAGCGGCGGCGAATTCCGTTTCGTCTGCGACATCGACGATTACTGCGCCTGGACGCTGTCGCATCTTGCGCGCTCGCCGGACTTCGTCTGGCTTGCCGAGCGCGCCGACGATTTCCGGCGGCCGTGGCCGGGCTACACCATGACGCGCTACGGCCGGAAGGCCGCGCGCGAAGGACGCAAGGCGGCTTACTTGCGGTTCAAGCGGGTGTAGATTTCGCGCGGCCCATCCGCAGTGGTCATGCCCGGGCTTGTCCCGGGCATCCACGCACTTTCTTTCGGTGGCACGAAGAACGTGGATGGCCGGGACAAGCCCGGCCATGACGGCGAAGACCTGAACCTCGATCAAATCGTCTGCCGGTTGCGCCAGAAATTCACGACCCGTTCGGCGGTCGTCGGCATAAGGCGCGTGAAGTTCAGGCGTGCGGCCTCGATGTCGGCATCGGCGGGCGTACGGTTCGATCCGTACCAGAGCAGGATCAGCGCGCGCACCGTGGGCCAGCCCAGGTTCAGCACGCGGCCAAGGATCAGAAGCGGATCGTAGCGGTCGCCCCCGATCAGGCGGTCGAGGACCTGGAGGCGAACGCCGGACATCGCCGACAGCGCGGCGATCGATTCCTCGGATTTGTTCGCCTTGGCGAAGCCGAGCAATGCGCTCTCGCCGAGATGGCCCTCGCGATGCAGGGTCAGCACGGTGCGCTGTGCCGCGGAGAAATCGCGCCGCGGCCCCGGCGGCCGAGCAGCTTCCTCCATCGCCGACATGGCGCGCTTGATCTCGGCCTGGCGCGCGGGATTGACCACGGTGGAGAGGCGGCGGCGGATGACGTCGAGCGTGCCGTCGAGCAGCCGCTTCAGGTTCTCGCCTGAGAGATCATTGCGCTGGCCGATCTTGAGCGTCAGCACGCCGTCCTGCGCCGCGCGCTTGATCAGCTCGGAATAGCTGCTTGGCGAGAACACCGCACCGGCATTGGCTGCGGCGCGCCGCACCACGTCGCGATCGCCGCGCTCGACGAGCACGTCGGTGACGACGGCAGACAGAGCGGGGCGCTCTGTCATCGCCAGGAGATGGCCCTGCCCTTTCAAGCGCGCGATCTCGACCAGAGCGACGTCGTCGAGCACGGGCGAGCGGCGCAGCACGGGACCGGCCACCATGATCTCGTTTTCGCGCGCGAGCTGATTGACGAGGTGCGGCGGCGCGTTGTTCAGGCGCGAGAAGCGCTCGGCCAGATCGATGCGCGAGGCGAGTTCGGCATGCGGGACGAGATCGATGAGGAGATTGTCGAAGAGATCGATCAACTCGGGGCGGAGCTTCTCCGCGCCCTGGAAGAACAGCTGGGCGATGGCACGCGCGATCTCGCCGCGTCGCCGCGGATCGCCGCGTTTGACGATATCGTCCAGTCCAGGAATGAGCGACGTGGCAACGGCCATGAATACGCAACTCGAACGGGGCACGCCGCGGGTGCGCCCTTGGTTCAAGCCGCCCCACAATCCGGCAATCTAGGCCTGCTTGATGAAGGAAGCGTTGCGCGGGATCCGCGGATCGGCGCAAAAAGGCCCGTTCCGGCTGCAATGGGCCTTGTCCGGGAGCTGGGAAAGCGCTATATCAGCGCCAATTCATCTTCTCATACGATCCGCGTAGTGAGAGTGGGCCCGCAAGGACCCGCTCTTTTTTATTACCTGAACGCGGCTTGGCGGAAGATGCGGCCCGACGCGTCGTCGGGAAAGTTCCGAAACGGGCTTTGACGTCGTAACCAAGCCTTAACCATCGAGCGCCCTGACCCTGGACATGACCGAACCGACCCCTGGTTCCACGGATGCCGAATTGTTGGCCGAGCCGCGGCTCGTGGTCGAGCCCGGCGTCGCGGCACGGGTGTCGGCGGTGGCGACGCCCGTGCTCCAGGGCATGGGCTACCGCCTGGTTCGAATCCGCATTTCCGGAGAGGCAGGCTGCACCGTGCAGATCATGGCCGAGCGGCCGGACGGCTCGATGCAGATCGAGGATTGCGAGGCGATCTCGCGGGCCTTGTCGCCCGTGCTCGACGTCGCCGATCCCATCGATCGCGCCTATCGCCTCGAGATCTCCTCGCCGGGCATCGACCGTCCTCTGGTGCGCCGCTCCGATTTCGAGCGCTATTCCGGACATCTGGTGAAGATCGAGATGGCGGTCGCGCATGAGGGGCGCAAGCGTTTCCGCGGCACGCTCGGCGCGGTCGAAGGCAACCGCGTGCATCTGCATCGCGACGACGTCAAGGCGGGCGACGATGCCGACGTTCTCCTGACCATGGAGGATATCGGCGAGGCACGCCTCGTGCTGACCGACGAGCTGATCGCCGAATCCATGCGTCGCGGCAAGGCCGAGGCGCGCGAGATGCGCCGCAATCTCGGTCTCGAGCCGCCGCAGGCGCCACACGCCAAGATCAGCGAGAAGACCACCAAGAACACCAAGCCGAAGAAGAAGCCGGCCCCCACCAACACGAAGAAACATCGCCTTGCCGCCGAACGCGCGCGGCGCGGCGAGACCGAGCCTGACCAAGGAGACTAGCCATGGCAGTCAGCGCCAACCGACTTGAATTGCTTCAGATCGCGGATGCCGTCGCTCGCGAGAAATCGATCGACCGCGGCATCGTCATCGCGGCGATGGAGGACGCCATCGCCAAGGCCGCCAGGGCACGCTACGGCAGCGAGACTGACGTTCATGCCGAGATCGACCCGAAGAAGGGCGAGCTGCGGCTGTCGCGCCACATGCTGGTGGTCGACAAGGTCGAGAACCATGCCAACCAGATCTCGCTGGTCGACGCGCAGCGCGCCAATCCCGGCGCCCAGGTCGGCGACACCATCGCCGACACCCTGCCGCCGCTGGAATATGGCCGCATCGCCGCGCAATCGGCCAAGCAGGTGATCGTGCAGAAGGTGCGTGAGGCCGAGCGTGACCGGCAGTACCAGGAATTCAAGGACCGCATCGGAGACATCGTCAACGGCGTCGTCAAGCGCGTCGAATATGGCAGCGTGATCGTCGATCTCGGCCGTGGCGAAGCCATCATCCGCCGCGACGAGATGCTGCCGCGCGAAGTGTTCCGCAACGGCGACCGCGTCCGCGCCTACATCTTCGACGTCCGCCGCGAGACGCGAGGTCCGCAGATCTTCCTCTCCCGCACCCATCCGCAGTTCATGGCGAAGCTGTTCGCGCAGGAAGTGCCGGAGATCTATGACGGCATCGTCGAGATCAAGGCGGTGGCCCGCGATCCCGGCTCGCGCGCGAAGATCGGCGTGATCTCCCGCGATTCCTCGGTCGATCCGGTCGGCGCATGCGTCGGCATGCGCGGCTCGCGCGTGCAGGCCGTGGTGAACGAGCTGCAGGGCGAGAAGATCGACATCATTCCCTGGTCGCCCGACATCGCGACCTTCGTCGTCAACGCGCTGGCGCCGGCGGAAGTGTCCAAGGTCGTCATCGACGAAGACCGCGAGCGCATCGAGGTCGTCGTGCCCGACACCAACAACCAGCTCTCACTGGCGATCGGCCGTCGCGGCCAGAACGTGCGTCTGGCCTCGCAGCTCACCGGCTGGGACATCGACATCCTGACCGAGCAGGAGGAATCGGAGCGCCGCCAGGCCGACTTCGAGAACTCCACCCGCGTCTTCATGGAATCGCTCAATGTCGACGAGGTGGTCGGCCAGTTGCTGGCGTCCGAAGGCTTCACCTCGGTCGAGGAACTCGCGATGGTGGACGTCAAGGAACTCGCCGGCATCGAAGGCTTCGACGAGGAGACCGCGCAGGAGCTGCAGAATCGCGCTCGCGAATATCTGGAGCAGCAGGAAGCCGAGCTCGAGGCCAGGCGCAAGGAGCTTGGCGTCGAGGACGCCCTCAAGGACGTGCCCGGCGTGACCTCGAAGATGCTGGTGAAGTTCGGCGAGAACGACATCAAGACCGTCGACGACCTCGCCGGCTGCGCTACCGACGATCTGGTCGGCTGGACCGAGCGCAAGGAAGGCGGCGAGCCGACCAAGCACGCCGGCGCGCTCGACGGCATCGACATCTCGCGTGACGATGCCGAAGCGATGATCATGCAGGCCCGTGTCAAGGCCGGCTGGATCACCGAGGGCGATCTCGCCAAGCTGGCCGAAGAGACCGAGGCGACCGAAGACCAGCCGGCCTAAGCCGGCCTAAGGCGTGTTCAGCAAAAGTGGAGACCGGCTTTGCGTAAAGATCACGCGATCTAGAAGGCCAAGGAGGATGTCGCCCGGATGCTCGCCAGCACTGACAGCGAACTCGACCATGGGCCGCGGACCGAAAGGTCCGCGACCATGCGCATGTGCGCGGTCAGTCGCGAGGTCCGGCCGATCGACGAGCTGATCCGCTTCGTCGTCTCGCCGGACGGGCACGTAGTTCCCGATCTCAAGCGCAAGCTGCCCGGACGCGGCATGTGGGTCACCGCCTCACGCAAGGTGGTTGCGGAAGCCGTGCGGCGTCACCAATTCAGCAAGGCCTTCAAGCGCGATCTGCGCGTCCCTCAGACGCTTCCCACTGACATCGAGGCGCTCCTGGTTCGGAGCGTGACGGAAGCCCTTGGGATCGCCGCCAAGGCGGGCCAGGTCGTGGCCGGCTTCGGCAAGGTCGAGAGCGCCCTTCGGGAAGGAACGGTCGAGGTCCTGATCCATGCCAGCGACGGGGCCGCGGACGGAATCCGCAAATTGGACATGCTGGCGCGTCAAAATGCCGGAAATCGCGGCGCCAAGCCGCAGATTCCCGTCGTCACCGCACTGAAATCATTAGAATTGGATTTGGCACTGACCCGGTCAAATGTGATACATGCTGCCCTGCTCGCGGGCCCGGCGAGCAAGTCATTCCTGTCACGTAGCCAGATGCTGGTCCGATACCGGATGGCGGACGATGACAAGACTGCCGACAAGCCCGGCCAGGATTTCTGAGAGACAAGACGACCCGATAGGACGGTGCGGCAACGCACAACACTGACAAATCAGGATTAGGACTGCTGAATGGTTGATACCAAGACCCCTGGCGACAAGAAGCTGAGCGTTCCGAGCAAGACGCTATCGCTCAAGCCGCGCGTCGAAACGGGCACCGTGCGCCAGAGCTTCAGCCATGGCCGCAGCAAGCAGGTCGTGGTCGAGAAGCGCGGCAAGCGCCGCATTGGCGACGGCCCCGAGCCGCACGCGCCCGAGGTGACTGCAAAGCCCGCGCCGGCCGCACCCGCCGCTCCGTCGCGTCCGGCTCCGCCCGCCCCGCCCCGCAACGCCGGTTCCGGCGTGGTGCTGCGCACCCTGACCGAGGACGAGCGTTCCGCCCGCGCCAGCGCACTGGCCGATGCCAAGCTGCGCGAGATCGAGGAACGCCGCCAGGCCGAGGAAGAGGCCCAGCGTCGCGCCGCCCGCGAGGCCGCCGAACGCGCCGAGCGCGAAGCCGCCGAAGCCCGTCGCAAGGCCGAGGAAGAGCGGCATCGCCATGAGGACGAAGCCAAGCGGAAGGCCGAGACCGAGGCCAAGAAGCGCTTTGGGGAAGGCGAGCAGCCGGCCGCCGCGCGTCCCACAACCGCGGCACCGGCCGCGCCTGCGCCGCGGCCCGGCACCACGACGGCACGCCCGGGAACAACGCCGGCGCGGCCTGCAACGACGACCGCGCAGCGTCCGGGTGGCCCCGGTCGCGGCCCCGCTGTTGCGGCCGAGCCGGACGAAGACGAGGCTCCGCGCCAGGTTCGTCGCGGCCCCGGCGGCGCGATGCGTCCCGCGGCAGCCCCGAAGACCACACACAAGCCCGGCCCTCAGAAGGAACGCGGCCGCCTCACCGTCGTCACGGCGCTCAATGCCGATGACGTGCGCGAGCGCTCGATCGCCTCGTTCCGCCGCCGCACCCAGCGCCTGAAGGGCCACGCCTCGAACGAGCCGAAGGAGAAGCTGGTCCGCGAGGTGACGATCCCGGAAGCGATCACCATCCAGGAACTCGCCAACCGCATGTCCGAGCGCGCGGTCGACGTCATCCGCCTGCTGATGAAGCAGGGCGCGATGCACAAGATCACCGACGTGATCGACGCCGACACCGCCCAGCTGATCGCCGAAGAACTGGGCCACACCGTCAAGCGCGTCGCCGCATCGGACGTCGAGGAAGGCCTGTTCGACACCGTCGACGATTCCACCGATACCGAGACGCGTTCGCCTGTGGTGACCGTGATGGGCCACGTCGACCACGGCAAGACCTCGCTGCTCGACGCGCTCCGCCATGCCAACGTGGTCTCCGGCGAGGCCGGCGGCATCACCCAGCACATCGGCGCCTATCAGGTGGTGTCGCCCGAAAGCGGCAAGAAGATCACCTTCATCGACACGCCCGGCCACGCCGCGTTCACCGCGATGCGCGCTCGCGGCGCCAAGGTCACCGACATCGTCGTGCTGGTGGTCGCGGCCGATGACGGCGTCATGCCGCAGACGGTCGAAGCCATCAACCACGCCAAGGCGGCAAAGGTGCCGATCATCGTTGCCATCAACAAGATCGACAAGCCCGACGCCAAGCCCGAGCGCGTGCGCACCGAACTGCTCCAGCACGAGGTGCAGGTGGAGTCCTTCGGCGGCGAGGTCGTCGACGTCGAGGTGTCCGCCAAGAACAAGACCAATCTCGACAAGCTGCTCGAGATGATCGCGCTGCAGGCCGAAATCCTCGACCTGAAGACCAACTCGCAGCGTCCGGCCGAAGGCACCGTGATCGAGGCCAAGCTCGATCGCGGCCGCGGTCCGGTCGCCACCGTGCTGGTGCAGCGCGGCACGCTCCGTGTCGGCGACATCATCGTCGCTGGTGCCGAAATGGGCCGCGTCCGCGCGCTGATCTCCGATCAGGGCGAGACGGTGCAGGAGGCCGGTCCCTCGGTGCCGGTCGAAGTGCTCGGCTTCAACGGTCCGCCGGAGGCCGGCGATCGGCTCGCGGTGGTCGAGAACGAAGCCCGCGCCCGTCAGGTCACCAGCTACCGCGCGCACCAGAAGCGCGAGAACGCGGCAGCCTCGATCTCCGGCATGCGCGGCTCGCTCGAGCAGATGATGTCGCAATTGAAGACGGCGGGCCGCAAGGAATTCCCGCTGATCGTTAAGGCCGACGTGCAGGGCTCGCTGGAAGCGATCCTCGGCTCGCTGGAGAAGCTCGGCACCGACGAAGTCGCCGCCCGCATCCTGCATGCCGGCGTCGGCGGCATCTCGGAATCCGACGTGACGCTGGCTGAAGGCTTCAACGCCGCGATCATCGGCTTCTCGGTTCGTGCCAACAAGGAAGCCGCTGCGGCCGCCAAGCGCAACGGCATCGAGATCCGCTACTACAACATCATCTACGACCTCGTGGACGACGTGAAGAAGGCGATGAGCGGTCTGCTCGCGCCGACCTTGCGCGAAACCATGCTGGGCAATGCCGAGATCCTGGAGATCTTCAACATCTCCAAGGTCGGCAAGGTCGCCGGCTGCCGCGTCACCGACGGCACCGTGGAACGCGGCGCCAATGTGCGCCTGATCCGCGACAACGTCGTCGTGCATGAAGGCAAGCTGTCGACGCTGAAACGCTTCAAGGACGAAGTGAAGGAAGTCCAGTCCGGTCAGGAATGCGGCATGGCCTTCGAGAACTACCACGACATGCGCGCAGGCGATGTCATCGAGTGCTATCGCGTGGAGACGATCCAGCGCTCCCTGTAAGTCCAAATCTTACCGAAGCGTTCGGATTTTTTTGAACTGAGATTGCGGGAGTGCGATGGCCGGATTTTTCCGGCCATCCACCCCACTTCGTTTCAACGGGACAAATGACAATGCCCGTGTCCCAGGCACGGGCATGACGAGGTGATTTTCGACAAATGCCACGGCATCATCAGAAGAAGAGTTCCGCGCCCGGCGGCTCGCAGCGTCAGTTGCGCGTCGGCGAGCAGGTTCGCCACGCGATGGCCGATATTCTGGCGCAAGGCAATGTGCATGATGCGGATCTCGAAGGTCACATCATCACCGTGCCGGAGGTACGGATGTCGCCCGACCTGAAGCTCGCGACGGTCTACGTGATGCCGCTCGGTGGCCGCGACACCGAGGTCGTGATCGCTGCGCTCGAGCGCAACAAGAAATTCCTGCGCGGCGAAGTCGCGCGGCGCGTTAACCTGAAATTTGCACCTGACATTCGCTTCCGCGTCGATGAGCGATTCGACGAGGCGGAACGGATCGAGAAGCTTTTGCGAACACCTGCGGTGCAGAAGGACCTGGAACAGGATCCGGCTTCGGATCGGGAAGAAGAGCAATGACGATGAACCCGGCTCACGGCACGATCGGCGGCAATGATGCCGATCAGCGCGACGTGCAGAAAAATAATCTTGCGGATCTGGAGAGCGATGCCCGGCCGCATCAGGAGCCGCGCCGCGTCAACAACGATCCGCGTGCCAAGCAGAAGGGCAACCAGGTTCGCCGCGACCGGCGCGACGTCCATGGCTGGGTCGTGCTCGACAAGCCGATCGGCATGACCTCGACACAGGCGGTCGCCGTGCTCAAGCGCCTGTTCAACGCCAAGCGGGCCGGGCACGCCGGCACTCTCGATCCGCTCGCCTCCGGCGGGCTGCCGATCGCGCTCGGTGAGGCCACCAAGACCGTTCCCTTCGTCATGGACGGCCGCAAGCGCTATCAGTTCACGGTATGCTGGGGCGAGGAGCGCGACACCGACGATATCGAGGGCCGGGTGACCGCGACCTCCGACCAGCGCCCGACGCGGGAGGCGATCCTGGCCCTCCTGCCCCGCTTCACCGGGGTGATCGAGCAGATCCCACCGCGCTATTCCGCGATCAAGGTCCAGGGCGAGCGCGCCTATGACCTCGCCCGCGACGGCGAAGTCGTGGAACTGGCGCCCCGCCCGGTCGAGATTCACCATTTAACCCTTGTAGATCAACCGGATAACGACCGGGCCGTGTTCGAGGCCGAATGCGGCAAGGGCACCTATGTCCGGGCGCTGGCCCGCGACATGGGCCGGCTTCTCGGCACCTATGGCCATATCTGCGCGCTCAGGCGGACCCTGGTCGGTCCATTTGGCGAGAACGACATGATTCCGCTGGATCAGTTGGAGGCTTTGTGCCATAGAGCCGCGTCCGGCGAGGGCAGCCTCGCCGACGCGCTTTTGCCCGTTGAGACCGCGCTGGACGACATCCCGGCACTGGCCGTCACTCGGGCTGATGCGGCAAGGCTCCATCGGGGCCAGGCCGTTTTGTTGCGCGGACGGGATGCGCCCACTTGTAGCGGCACAGTCTATGTCACGGTGGCAGGCCGTCTTTTGGCGCTTGCCGAAGTCGGCAATGGCGAAATCATCCCCAAGCGTGTGTTCAACCTGACCGGCCTGACTGCCAGCCCCGGTCGCAACGAGAGAAATTGACGATGTCGATTGCCGCAGAACGCAAAGCGGAAGTCATCAAGACGAATGCCACCAAGGCCGGCGACACCGGCTCGCCCGAGGTTCAGGTCGCGATCCTGTCGGAACGCATCAACAACCTCACCAACCATTTCAAGACCCACGTGAAGGACAACCATTCGCGTCGCGGCCTCTTGAAGCTGGTCTCGACCCGCCGCTCGCTCCTCGATTACCTGAAGAAGAAGGACGAGGCACGGTACAAGGCGCTGCTCGAGAAGCACAACATTCGTCGTTAACGGTTCCTGCGCGCGCCACCGGCGCGCGTTTTTGCGCGTGGTTTCGAACGAAAGCGCTTCCTTAAAGGTTTTTGATCGAGGCTGCGTGCGCGTCGGATGCGAGTCGTTGAGGATTCGCATCCGGGCATGAAGAGCGAAGACCGCGATTCGGTGTTCGCGTTCGTGCCGACTGACAGTCCAGCAGCAATCCGGCGGCTGGGCACAACGGGCAAGGCGCCCGTATGACCGAAAGGATGGACGCCATCCGACATCCAAAGACCATGGCAGGATCGCAGGACGCTGATAATCCGCTCCGATCAGCGCCCCGCAATCTTGCGCATGGTTTTTGTTTTTCGAGAGCCGTCCCTTCTTTCGAGAACCCATGAAAGAAGACCTCCATGTTCAATAAGCATTCAGTCGAGATCGACTGGGGCGGACGCCCACTCAAGCTCGAAACCGGCAAGATCGCCCGCCAGGCCGACGGCGCCGTCGTCGCCACCTATGGCGAGACCGTGGTCCTCGCCACCGTCGTTGCGGCCAAGGCGCCGCGCGAAGGCGTCGACTTCCTGCCGCTGACCGTCGACTACCAGGAGAAGGCCTACGCTGCGGGACGCATTCCCGGCGGCTATTTCAAGCGCGAGGGCCGTCCGACCGAGAAGGAGACGCTGGTCTCTCGCCTGATCGACCGTCCGATCCGCCCGCTGTTCGTCGACGGCTGGCGCAACGAGACCCAGGTGATCGTCACCGTGCTGTCGCACGACATGGAGAACGATCCTGATGTCGTGGCGATGGTTGCGGCCTCCGCCGCCCTGACGCTGTCCGGCGTGCCCTTCAAGGGGCCGATCGGCGCGGCCCGTGTCGGCTTCGCCAATGACGAATTCGTCCTCAACCCGACGCTCGACGAGATGGTCGACACCCAGCTCGACCTCGTCGTCGCCGGCACCGCCGACGCCGTGCTGATGGTCGAATCGGAGGCCAAGGAGCTCAACGAAGACGTGATGCTCGGCGCCGTGATGTTCGGTCACCGCCACTTCCAGCCGGTCATCAACGCCATCATCGAGCTCGCCGAGAAGGCCGCGAAGGAGCCGCGCGAAGTCACCGCGATCGACAATTCGGCGCTCGAGAAGGAAATGCTCGGCCTGATCGAGCAGGAGCTGCGCGCCGCCTATGCGATCCCGATCAAGCAGGAGCGTTATGCCGCCGTCGGCGTCGCCAAGGAAAAGGTGATGGCCCACTACTTCCCGGAGGGCCAGGAGCCGAAATACGACAAGCTCCGTGTCGCCGGCGTGTTCAAGGAGCTGGAAGCCAAGATCGTTCGCTGGAATATCCTCGACACCGGCAAGCGCATCGACGGCCGCGACGTCAAGACCGTGCGCAACATCATCGCCGAGGTCGGCGTGCTGCCCCGCGCCCATGGCTCGGCGCTGTTCACCCGCGGCGAGACCCAGGCGATGGTCGTGACCACGCTCGGCACCGGCGAGGATGAGCAGTATATCGACGCGCTGTCGGGGACGTACAAGGAGACGTTCCTGCTGCACTACAACTTCCCGCCCTATTCGGTCGGCGAGACCGGCCGCCTCGGCGGCACCAAGCGCCGCGAGATCGGCCACGGCAAGCTGGCCTGGCGCGCGATCCATCCGGTGCTGCCGCCGCACCATGAATTCCCCTACACGGTGCGCGTGGTCTCGGAGATCACCGAGTCCAACGGCTCCTCCTCGATGGCCTCGGTCTGCGGCGCCTCGCTGGCGCTGATGGATGCGGGCGTGCCGTTGAAGCGGCCGACCGCGGGCATTGCGATGGGCCTGATCCTCGAAGACAAGCGCTTCGCGGTTCTCTCGGACATCCTTGGTGACGAGGATCATCTCGGCGACATGGACTTCAAGGTGGCCGGCACCGAACAGGGCATCACCTCGCTCCAGATGGACATCAAGATCGAGGGCATCACCGAAGAGATCATGCGCGTCGCCCTTGGCCAGGCCAAGGAAGGCCGCATCCACATCCTCGGCGAGATGGCCAAGGCCCTGAACGCGGCCCGCGCCGAGCTCGGCGAATACGCGCCGCGCATCGAGAGCTTCAAGATCCCGACCGACAAGATCCGCGAAGTGATCGGCACCGGCGGCAAGGTGATCCGTGAGATCGTCGAGAAGACCGGCGCCAAGGTCAACATCGAGGACGACGGCACCGTGAAGGTCGCCTCCAGCGACGGCGAGGCGATGAAGGCCGCGATCAAGTGGATCAAGTCGATCGCGTCCGAGCCGGAAGTCGGCCAGATCTACGACGGCACCGTCGTCAAGGTGATGGAGTTCGGCGCCTTCGTGAACTTCTTCGGCTCCAAGGACGGCCTCGTCCACATCAGCCAGCTCGCGGCCAATCGCGTGCAGAAGACCTCCGACGTCGTCAAGGAAGGCGACAAGGTCAAGGTCAAGCTGCTCGGCTTCGACGACCGCGGCAAGACCCGCCTGTCGATGAAGGTGGTCGACCAGACCACCGGCGAAGACCTCGAGGCCAAGGAGAAGGCCGCAGAGGGCGAGAAGGCCCCGCGCGAAGCGGCGGGCGAGTAAATCTCGCTACGGTCCGGAAAAACGAAGGGCGGCCGAAAGGCCGCCCTTTTTGTTTGTGGCTTCGATCGGGCAGCGCGCTGATCTTCACCTCTCCCCAGCGGGGAGAGGTGAATCGGCCTCACGCCGCGATGTCGTACCGGTCGAGGTTCATCACCTTGGTCCAGGCCTTGGCGAAGTCCTTGACGAACTTCTCCTTGGAGTCCGAGGTCGCATAGACCTCGGCGAAGGCGCGGAGCTGGGAGTGTGCGCCGAAGATCAGATCGACGCGCGTGCCGGTCCACTTCACCGCATTGGTCTTGCGGTCGCGTCCCTCGTAGCTGCCGTCGGCGACGGGCGTCCACTGCGTGCTCATGTCGAGCAGGTTGACGAAGAAGTCGTTGCTCAGCGTTCCCACCTTCGCGGTGAGCACGCCGTGCTTCGAACCGTTCGCGTTGGCGCCGAGCACACGCAGGCCGCCGACCAGCACCGTCATCTCGGGGCCGGTGAGCCTCAAGAGCTGCGCGCGATCGACGAGGGCTTCTTCCTGCTGCAGGAACTGATGCTTCTTGCCGACATAGTTGCGGAAGCCATCGGCGCGCGGCTCCAGCGGTGCGAACGAGGCCGCATCCGTCTGCTCCTGCGAGGCATCCATGCGGCCCGGCGTGAAGCCGACCTTCACGTCGACGCCGGCATCCTTGGCGGCCTTCTCGACCGCGGCGGTGCCGCCGAGCACGATCAGGTCCGCGAGCGAGACCTTCTTCGCACCTGACGATGCGTTGAACTCCTTCTGGATGGCTTCGAGTTTGCCGAGCACCTTCGAGAGCTGAGCCGGCTGATTCACCTCCCAGTCCTTCTGCGGGGCAAGCCGGATGCGCGCGCCATTGGCGCCGCCGCGCTTGTCCGAGCCGCGGAACGTCGAGGCCGACGCCCAGGCGGTCGAGACCAGCTCCGGCACCGAGAGTCCCGAAGCGAGGATCTTCGTCTTCAGCGAGGCGATATCCTGCTCGCTGACCAGCTCGTGGTTCACGGCCGGAATCGGATCCTGCCAGATCAGCGTCTCCTTCGGCACCAGCGGGCCGAGATAGCGCTGGATCGGTCCCATGTCGCGGTGGGTCAGCTTGAACCAGGCGCGGGCGAAGGCGTCCGCGAACTGATCCGGGTTCTCGAGGAAACGACGCGAGATCTTCTCATAGGCTGGATCAAAGCGCAGCGAGAGGTCCGTCGTCAGCATCGTCGGCCGATGCTTCTTCGATTTGTCGAAGGGGTCGGGAATGATCGCCTCGGCGCCCTTGGCCACCCACTGGTTCGCACCGCCCGGGCTCTTGGTCAGCTCCCATTCGTACTTGAACAGGTTCTCGAAGAAGTTGTTGCTCCACTTCGTCGGGGTCTGCGTCCAGGTCACCTCGAGGCCGCTGGTGATGGCATCGCCGGCGATGCCCGACGCGTGCTTGCTCTTCCAGCCGAGGCCCTGATCCTCGAGCGCGCCCGCTTCCGGCTCCGGGCCGACCAGCGAGGGATCGCCCGCGCCATGGGTCTTGCCGAAGGTGTGGCCACCGGCGATCAGCGCGACGGTTTCCTCGTCGTTCATCGCCATGCGGAAGAAGGTCTCGCGGATATCCTTGGCCGCGGCGATCGGATCCGGCTTGCCGTTCGGGCCTTCCGGATTGACGTAGATCAGGCCCATCTGCACCGCGCCGAGCGGCTCGGCGAGCTGGCGCTCACCGCTATAGCGTTCATCGCCGAGCCAGGTGCCTTCGGGGCCCCAATAGAGCTCTTCCGGCTCCCAGACGTCGGCGCGGCCGCCCGCAAAGCCAAAGGTCTTGAAGCCCATCGATTCCAGCGCGACGTTGCCGGCCAGCACCATCAGATCGGCCCAGGAGATCTTGCGGCCATATTTCTGCTTGATCGGCCAAAGCAAACGGCGCGCCTTGTCGAGGTTGGCGTTGTCGGGCCAGCTGTTGAGCGGCGCGAAGCGCTGCTGACCGGCGCCGGCGCCGCCGCGACCATCGGTGATGCGGTAGGTGCCCGCGCTGTGCCAGGCCATGCGGATCATGAGGCCGCCATAATGACCGAAGTCGGCGGGCCACCATTCCTGCGAATCCGTCATCAGAGCGGTCAGGTCCTTGATGACCGCGTTCAGGTCGAGCGATTTGAATTCCTTGGCGTAGTCGAATTCCTTGCCCATCGGGTCGGACAGGTCGGAATTCTTGTGCAGCATCTCGATGCTGAGCTGGGTTGGCCACCAGTCGCGGTTCACGCGCGTGGGTTTTCCGCCCGAAAACGGGCACTTCGAAGTGTCATCCATGATTACCTCCTCTGGTGGCGTCCGACGGCGCCATTTGACCAGGTAGAGCCACTCTAAGCGCCAGGTCCTATCAGGTGAAGTTGACTTTAATGATCGCTGCGATAGGATTTTCTGATGATGAATCTGACGCTGCGCCAGCTCCGCTATTTCGATGCGCTGGCCCGTCACGGCCATTTCGGCCGCGCGGCCGAGGCCTGCTCGATCTCGCAGCCGGCTCTGTCGATGCAAATCAAGGAACTGGAGGAGACGCTCGGCGGCCTGCTGCTGGAGCGCAGCGCACGGCAAGTGGCGCTGACCCGTTTCGGCGAGGAGCTCGCTCAGCGGGTCCGCGACATCCTGCGCTCGGTCGACGAGCTCGGCGATTTCGCGCGGGCGTCCCAGGACCGCTTCGCCGGCCGCCTGCGCATCGGCATGATCCCGACCATCGCCCCTTACCTGCTGCCCAAGATCACCAAGAATCTCACGCGCATGCATCCGGAGCTCGACATCCGCGTGCGCGAGACCATGACGCCGCGGCTGATCCAGGAACTGGTGGAAGGCCGGCTCGACACCGCCATCGTGGCACTGCCAGTGTCGGAGCCCTCGCTCACCGAGGTCGCGCTGTTCGAGGAGAAATTTCTGCTGGTGCGGCCGGGTGCGGATGAAGGCACACCGGTGCCGTCGCGCGAGATGATGCGCGAGATGCGGCTTCTGCTGCTCGAGGAGGGGCACTGCTTCCGCGACCAGGCGCTCTCGTTCTGCAACATGCAATCGGCGCCTCCGCGCGAGATGCTGGATGCGAATTCACTCTCGACGCTGGTGCAGATGGTCAGCGCCGGTATCGGCGTCACCTTGATCCCGGAGATGGCGGTGCCGGTGGAGACGCGATCGGCCTCGGTCTCGCTGGCGCGCTTCCGCGACCCCGAGCCCTCGCGTATCATCGGCATGGTCTGGCGCAAGACCAGCCCGTTGGCGCGGCAGCTGCTGCAGATTTCCGAGGTGGTGTGCCTGTCGGCCGGCAAGGTGCGCGCGCGGCAATCCGTGCGCAGCCAGCGGGTTTGAGCGGCGTATGTCGCATCCGATCATCCGCCCCGCCTGCCCAGAGGAGTATGACGAGATCGGCCGTGTCTGGATGGAGAGCTGGGTCTCGACCGGGCTTGCCGAAGCGAGCGGCTTCCTCCTCGCCAATTTGCGTGCGCGCATCAGGCGCGAGATCGAGAACGGCTGGAGCCTGTTCGTCGCCGACGATAAGGGCACCATCGCTGCCATGCTGGCGCTGCATCTGCCCAAGCTCGATCTCGACATGCTCTTCGTTGCGCCCGCCTATCAGGGCCAATCGCTCGGCCGGCAGCTGCTCGCCTTCACGCGCACGCAGCTGCCCGACGAAATCTGCCTGCGCTGCGTCCGCGAGAACGAAAAGGCCTGGCGCTGGTACGAACGCGAAGGTTTCGTGTTCGAAAAGGAAGAGACCGAACCGTCGAACGGTTTCGTGATGAAGTATTACCGGTGGAAGAACGAACGAAATGCCCCATGATCAAGCTCTACTGGTCGCCTCGCTCACGCTCGTTCACGACGCTCTGGCTGATGGAGGAGAGCGGCCTGCCCTATGAGCGCGTGCTGACCGACATCTCGACCGGCGCGCAGAAGGCGCCGGACTTTCTCAAGATCAACCCGATGGGAAAGGTGCCGGCGCTGACCGACGGCTATGCTGCGCTCGGCGAAGCCGCGGCGATCTGCGCTTACATTGCCGATCGCTATCCCGAGACCAAGCTCGCGCCCGCCGTGACCGATCCGCGCCGCGCGCGCTATCTGCAATGGCTGTTCTTTTGCCCTAGCTGCATCGAGCCCGCCATCATCCAGATCTTCACCAAGATCGAGATCCCGACCTCGACCGCGGCCTGGGGCAGCGCGACGCAGGTCTTCGACGTACTGGAAGCCGCGCTCGCCAAGGGTCCGTGGATCCTCGGCGAGGAATTTTCCGCTGCCGACGTCACGGTCGGCTCGGGCCTGAATTTCGCGGTGCGCCTGTTCAAGATGGTGCCGTCGCGCCCGGCCTTCGATTCTCGCCCGCTGCATGGCGCGGCCGGCGTTCCAGCGCGCGGAGAAGATCGCGGCGGGATAGATGGGAGATTCGTCCGTGCCCACCGTCTCTCGACGACAGTGAGGAAGAGGTGGGCACGCTTCGCTTTGCCCACGCTACGAAGGCATCCTATTCCGACACCTTCAGATCATCCGGCCTCGGCATCAGGATGACGTTGTAGCCGGAATCCACATAATGGATCTCGCCGGTCACGCCGCCGGAGAGATCCGACAACAGATACAGCGCCGAGCCGCCGAGGTCGTCCAGCGTGACGCCGCGGCGGAGCGGCGCGTGCTTCTGCATGAAGGCGAACATCGCCCGTGCCTCGCCGATGCCGGAGCCGGCGAGTGTGCGGATGGGGCCTGCGGAGATCGCGTTGACGCGGATGCCGCGCGGGCCGAAATCAGCGGCAAGATAGCGCACGGAGGCTTCCAGTGCCGCCTTGGCTACGCCCATCACGTTGTAGTTCGGCATCGCGCGCTCCGAGGCGCCGAACGTCAGCGTGATCATGCTGCCGCCTTCGGTCATCAGCTCGGCGGCGCGCTTTGCGACTTCCGTGAACGAAAAGCAGGAGATCACCATGGTGCGCGAAAAATTCTCGCGGCTGGTGTCGGCGTAGCGGCCCTTGAGCTCGTTCTTGTCGGCAAAGCCGATCGCATGGATGATGAAGTCGAGCTTGCCCCATTTTTCGCGTAACGCAGCGAAGGTGGCATCGACGCTGGAAATGTCCTCGACGTCGCAAGGCAGCACCAGATCCACGCCAAGCGATTCAGCCAGCGGCTTGACGCGCTTGCCGAGGGCCTCGCCCTGGAAGGTAAAAGCGAGCTCGGCGCCGTGGGCATGCAGCGTCTTCGCCATACCCCAGGCGATCGAATGATCATTGGCGATGCCCATGACCAGACCGCGCTTGCCTTTCATAAATCCTTCCATTGCGAAACTACTCTCCGCTCTGCGTCATGGCCGGGCTTGTCCCGGGCATCCACGCCCTTTGCAGCCAGAACCTAAGACGTGGATGGCCGGGACAAGCCCGGCCATGACGAGAAATCACGAACGCGTCGACAACGTCGTCACGCATCCAGCCGGCTGAACACCAGCGTGGCGTTGGTGCCGCCGAAGCCGAACGAGTTCGACAGCACGGTGCCGATCTTGGCGTTGTCGATGCGCTTGCGCACGATCGGCATGTCGGCGAACACGGGATCGAGCTCCTGGATGTGCGCGCTCTCGCAGATGAAACCGTTGTTCATCATCAGCAGCGAATAGATCGCTTCCTGCACACCGGTGGCGCCCAGCGAGTGGCCGGTCAGCGCCTTGGTCGCGGAGATCGGCGGGCACTTCTCGCCAACGCCAAAGACCTTGCGGATGGCCTCGATCTCCGGCGGATCGCCGGCCGGTGTCGAGGTCGCGTGCGGATTGATGTAATCGACCTTGGTCTTCACCGTCGACATCGCCATGCGCATGCAGCGCTCGGCGCCTTCACCCGATGGCGCGACCATGTCGTAGCCGTCGGAGGTCGCACCGTAGCCGACGACCTCGCCATAGATGCGTGCGCCACGCGCCTTGGCATGCTCGAGCTCTTCCAGCACCAGCACGCCGGCGCCGCCGGCAATGACGAAACCATCGCGATTGAGGTCGTAGGGACGTGAGGCCGTGGCCGGCGTATCGTTGTACTTCGAGGACATCGCGCCCATGGCGTCGAACAGCACCGACAGCGACCAGTCCAGCTCCTCGCAGCCGCCGGCGAAGATGACGTCCTGCTTGCCGATCTGGATCGTCTCATAGGCATTGCCGACGCAATGGTTCGACGTCGCGCAGGCCGAGGAGATCGAATAGTTCACGCCCTTGATCTTGAACCAGGTCGCAAGCGTCGCGGAAGCCGTGGAGGACATCGCCTTCGGCACCGCAAACGGGCCGACCCGCTTCGGTCCCTTGGAGCGGGTGATGTCGGCGGCTTCGACGATGGTGCGCGCCGAGGGACCGCCGGAACCCATGATGATGCCGGTGCGGATGTTGGAGACTTCATCGGGCGACAGGCCGGAATCCTGGATCGCCTGCTCCATCGCGATGTGATTCCACGCCGCGCCCTGGCCGAGGAAACGCATCGCGCGGCGATCGACCACCGTCGAGGGATCGAGCGTGGGCTCACCTTGCACCTGCGAACGGAAGCCGAGCTCGGCATATTTCTCAGCCCGCGAAATGCCCGATTTCGCCTCGTGAAGGCTCGCAAGCACTTCCTGGGTGTTGTTTCCGATGGACGAAACGATGCCCATTCCGGTGACCACAACCCGCCTCATGTCAGCCTCGCCTCGTCGTTGTCTTCTTGGATAATGCGCTCAGCCCAGGCTCGTGCCCTGCTTGAACAGGCCGACCTTCAGATCCTTGGCGCGATAAATAATCTGGTCATCGACCGAAAGCCACCCGTCGGCAATCCCGAGCACGAGCTTTGAGCGCATCACGCGTTTGATATCGACGTTGTACACAACCTTGCGGGCGTCAGTCAGCACCTGGCCGCCGAACTTCAGTTCGCTCAGACCGAGCGCCCGGCCCCGGCCTTCGCCGCCGATCCAGCCGAGGTAAAAGCCGACCATTTGCCACAGCGCATCCAGGCCGAGGCAACCCGGCATCACTGGATCGTTCTTGAAGTGGCAGCCGAAGAACCAGAGGTCGGGCTTCACGTCGAGCTCGGCGCGCACGAGACCCTTGCCGAACTCACCGCCATTGTCGTTGATGTCCGTGATGCGGTCGAACATCAGCATCGGCGGCAGCGGCAGCTGGGCATTGCCCGGGCCGAACATCTCGCCGCGGGCACAGGCCAGCAGATCTTCGTATTCGTAACCGTTGCGCCTGTTCAGCATTCACGAGCCTCTGTTCAAATCCCGGTTAAGCGGCGTTTTTCTGGCGAAATGGGCCCCGTCTCGATCGGAGAGCAACGCCAATTGCCACCGCCGGCCGCGACTCGCGCAAGCCCCGAATGGACTGCGCCCAAGCTTTCATGCCCGGCTGCGCCAAAATCGGCTAAGCGGAACCGCGCGCTCTCTAACACAGGCTATTTCGGGTGGCAAAGCGCATCGATGAAGGTAAAATGACGCGCTCCCCAGGCCGGTTCCAACCCTGATTAGAACCTCTCTAGTTGCGAGAAACTTGCATCTGCATCTTTCTGTTCTTATATTACTGGGAGATATTGTTCACGCGTGCCCGAAATCTGGAAATGAGCGAGAATACCGCGCCCCATCACGACGATGACGTCCATGCCGCGGCCCTCCTGTCCGGCCGCCAGCCGGCCTTGACCGGCTGTCCCTGGCACGACGTAAACGAAATGCTCCAGTCCGCGGGGCTGCGTCCGACGCGCCAGCGCATGGCGCTCGGCTGGCTCCTGTTCGGCAAGGGTGCGCGTCACCTCACGGCCGAAATGCTTTACGAGGAAGCGACGCTGGCCAAGGTCCCGGTATCGCTGGCGACCGTCTACAACACGCTGAATCAGCTCACCGATGCCGGCCTGCTCCGCCAGGTCAGCGTCGACGGCACCAAGACCTATTTCGATACCAACGTCACCACCCATCATCACTACTATCTCGAGAACAGCCACGAGCTGGTCGACATCGAGGATCCGCATCTGGCGCTGTCGAAGATGCCGGAGGTGCCCGAGGGCTATGAGATCTCCCGCATCGACATGGTCGTGCGCCTGCGCAAGAAGCGCTGAGATCGTCTTAAACTGCTGAGATCGTCATGGCCGGGCTTGTCCCGGCCATTTCCTTTTTCCCGTCATCCCGGATTCGATGCTACGCATCGCTCCGGGATGACGCCTGTCGGCGTCAATTCACCTGCTCGTCCGCGTAGACGCCCCAGAGGCGCTCCTGCTGGATCCAGCCGTCAAAGCCGTTGCCGATGACGCGGCACCAGCTTGCGGCGCACTTCTTCACCTGCGTGACGACGCCAGCCTGGAGCCTTGCCGCAACCGCGCTGTCGGGATCGGGCCGGTCATAGATCGGGGCGAGGTCGTCCTTGTGCTTCATGGTGACGACAGCGGTGCGGCGGCCCGACAGCAGCGAGTGATACACCCAGCCCTCGGCGCCTTCGGAATCACGCACCCGGCGCCAGTTCTCGAATTCGGCGGTGATTTCGACCGGCAGGCCGGCGCGGGTGTAGACCCAGGCGACGTCATTGTCCTTGGTCGGGCCGGCGCGGACGTTCACGTGATCCGATTTGAGGCTGACATAGCGCGGTACCGGCAACCCGCTGGCGGTCTGCGGAGTATTATCCTTCGCCGAATGCGAGGGGCCGACCGAGGCGCTCAACCAGGTGCAAACGAGCGCCATCACCGAACAAAAACGCCCCAACGCCATCAACCCGTCTCCTGTCGAAGACCCGGCCAAGCCGGATCCTCACCCCAAATTCCAAAACCCTGCCGCGTCTGCCCCTGCTTCCCGCCCCACGCGGGTTCCAACCCTCGGCCCGTGGTTCTTGTCTTGGCCCGGCCTTCTGCTAGAGAGGACGAGCACTTGAACAACCAGTTTGCCCCGATTTTCCGGCCGGAAATGTCGGGAGAGCTTGGAGGAAACACCGGGGACGGACACGGCAAGGGCAGTGTCGAACAACCGGGTTAATGAGGCCTCAACGACCGGCCTTTGGCGACAGAGGCGGCTTGCTGTGCCTCATGAGAGCAGGACATGTCGGTGAAGAAAAAGCCCCTCGTCGTGGTGACGCGCAAGCTGCCGGATTCGATCGAAACGCGAATGCGCGAGCTGTTCGATGCGCGGATCAATCTCGATGACACGCCGATGTCGGCCGATCAGATCGCGGAAGCCGCGCGCACCGCCGACGTGCTGGTTCCGACCGTGACCGATCACATCAGCGCCGATGTCGTGAACCAGCCCGACTGCAAGCTCCGCCTGATCGCCAATTTCGGCAACGGCGTCGACAATATCGACGTCGCAGCCGCCCATGCCCGCGGCATCACCGTCACCAATACGCCGAAGGTCCTGACCGAAGATACCGCCGACATGACCATGGCGCTGATCCTCGCGGTGCCCAGGCGAATGATCGAAGGCGCCTCGATCCTGACCGAAGGAAAGCTCTGGGCGGGCTGGTCGCCGACCTGGATGCTCGGCCATCGCATCGGGGGCAAGCGTCTCGGCATCATCGGCATGGGCCGCATCGGCCAGGCGGTGGCGCGCCGCGCCCGCGCCTTCGGCCTGCAGATCCACTATCACAACCGCCGTCCCGTCGCGCCCGTCATCGCCGAAGAGCTGGGCGCGACCTATTGGGAAAGCCTCGACCAGATGCTGGCGCGGATGGACATCATCTCGGTGAACTGTCCGCACACGCCGGCGACCTATCACCTGCTTTCGGCGCGACGGCTGAAGCTGATCCGCAAGGACGCCTATATCGTCAACACCGCGCGCGGCGAGGTCACCGACGAGGACACGCTGATCAAGCTGATCGAGGGCGGCGAGATCGGCGGCGCCGGCCTCGACGTCTACGAGCACGAGCCCGCGGTGAACCCGAAACTGGTGCGGCTCGCCAAGGCGGGCAAGGTGACACTGCTGCCGCATATGGGCTCGGCCACGATCGAGGGCCGCGTCGAGATGGGCGAGAAGGTGATCATCAACATCCGCACCTTCCTCGACGCCCACAAGCCACCGGATCGCGTGCTGCCGAGCATGCTGTGAGTGTCTGCGCTCCGGCGGACGGATGGTGTATCCTATCTGCCCCCGGGCAAATTGAACCTAGCTCGCGATTTCAAGACTAGCCGCCACGTCCTCACCTGTACGTGCAAGTCGACGTATTCGCGTCTCCTCCATGCGTGTTTTCCAATTACTTGCGTCGAGTTCTACTGTTTGCATAGTGCTCTCGGTGCCGCCCGAATTTTGGGCCGCTGTCCTACTCGCGATGGATGCTCAGATCCTCGATCACGGGCCCATCGCCGTTGAGCGGATTGGCGGGATCGCGGGCGTAGCGCAACGTCTCGAAGCGCATCGCGCGCGCGTCGATCATCAGGAGGCGGCCGACGAGGCCGTCGCCGAAGCCGACGATCTCGCGGATCGCCTCCAGCGCCATCATCGAGCCGAGCACGCCCGCCAATGCGCCCATGACACCGGCCTCGGCACAGGCCGGAACGGTCCCAGGCGGCGGCGCTTCCGGAAACAGGCAGCGGTAGGTCGGATTGAACTCGCCCTGCTCGTTCCTCTCATGCGCGCGGATGGTGGTGAGCGAGCCGTCGAAGGTGCCGAGCGCCGCCGTGATCAGCGGCCGCTTCGCGAAGAAGCAGGCATCGGAAACGAGGTAACGCGTCGAGAAATTGTCGGAGCCGTCGAGCACGAGGTCGTAATCGCCGATCAGGCTGAGCGCATTGTCGGCGTTGAGCCAGGTGGCGTGACCGACAAAGCGGACATGCGGATTGAGCGCCGCGATCCGCTCGGCGGCGCTCTCGACCTTGTGCCGGCCGATATCGGGCGTGGCGTGGATCACCTGGCGCTGCAGATTGGACAGCGACACCACATCGTCATCGACCACGCCGAGTGTGCCGACGCCGGCAGCGGCCAGATACATCAGAGCGGGCGCACCGAGCCCGCCGGCACCGATCACCAGCACGGAGGCTCGTTTCAGCGCAGCCTGGCCGGGACCGCCGACATCGCGCAGCACGATATGGCGGGCATAGCGTTCGAGTTCGTCGGGGCTCAGCATCGTTCTTCGTTCCTCTCAACCCTCATGGTGATGAGGATCAACACCTGAACCAGCCCAACATTGTTCGCGACCAACGAGATGTGCTTCAATGGCATTGCGTTCAATGGGCTGGCTGGATTTGTCATGAGATCGACGCTTGCGGCAACACTGATGTTTGCGGCGGCCACGGCTGCGAACGCCCAGATGACGCCGCCGCAGGTCCCCAGCACCAAGCCGAAAACGGTCCAGACCGTTCCGATTCGCCCGCCAACCGTTCAGACGGCATCGGAAACAGCCGACGCCATGGCACAGGCCGAGCGCCTGTCGCTGCAATCCGATCTCGCCTGGGTCGGCCAATATAACGGGGCCATCACCGGCGACGTCAGCGAGCGCATGGTCAACGCCATCAAGGAATACCAGAAGGCCAAGGGCGGCAAGCCGACCGGCGTGCTCAATCCGCAGGAGCGTGCGGCGCTCGCCGAGACCGCAAGGCGGAAACAAGACAGTGTCGGCTGGAAGATCGTCATGGAGCCGACCAGCGGTGCGCGGCTCGGCATCCCCGGTAAGCTTGTGCCGCAGCAGGCGAGCGACGCCAACGGCTCGAAATGGACCTCGCCGACCGGAACCGTGCAGGTGCTGCTCAGCCGCCGCAAGGAGGTGAACCCGACCACCGCGAAGATCGCGGAGGCCGAGAAGAAGGAGCCCGCCGGCCGCAAGGTCGATTACACCGTGGTGAAGCCTGACTTCTTCGTGCTGTCCGGGCTTCAGGGCCTCAAGAAATTCTACGTGCGCGGCACCTTCAGAGGCGATGAGGTCCGCATCATGACCATCCTCTACGACCAGGCGATGGAGAACACGGTCGAACCGGTTGTGATCGCGATGTCGAGCGCGTTCAACGCGTTTCCGTCCAGCCCGATGGCCGGACCGCCGCCGCGCAAGACTGTCGAATACGGCACCGGCATCGTCGTCAGCGACGACGGCGCGATCGTCACGGACCGCCTCGTCACCGATGGCTGCCTAGCAATCACGATCGGCGGTCATGGCAGCGCCGACCGCCTCGCTGAGGACAAGGAGCACGATCTCGCGCTGCTGCACATCTACGGCGCGCGCGGCCTGAGGCCGCTCAGCGTCGCGAGCGGCGCGGCGAAGACGAATGTCGACGTGATCGGCATCGCAGACCCACAGGGTCAGGGCGGTGCGGCCCGCGTGTCGAGCGTGAAGGCGGCGCTGGCGCCTGTGACAGCGAGCGACTCCGCGCTGTCGCCTCCACCGTCGGTGGGTTTTTCCGGCAGCCCGGCCATCGACGCCGACGGCAAGTTCGCCGGCATTGCGCTGCTGAAGCCGGCAATGGTTGCAGGACCTGCAACGTCGGTGCCGGCCTCGCAGGCGGTAATGGTCTCCGCGGAGACGGTGCGCGATTTCCTGAAGGCGAATGGCATCACTGCGAATGGCTCATCGATGGATGCGAAAGCCGCTGTCGTGCGCGTGATCTGCGTGCGGAAGTAGGCTCGCCAACAACTACGCGCTATCGTGTCCCGGACGCGGTGCGGCGTGAAACGCCGCGCCGCTGAGCCGGTACCCATGTCACCAACAGTCGCACTTGGGGCTTTCCGGGCCCCGGCTCTGCAGCGCATCGCTATGCGCTGCGCTTCGTCCGGGGCACGGTTGCGCATCCATCCCACGTGCGACTACGCCGCGGCCAGCGCATCGATAGCGCCGCCAACACCCTCGCCGAGGGCACTGGATCGAGACCCGGCTCGAGCTCGAAGCTCCGAACGATGCCCTGATCGACCAGGTGATGTCGCCTGCGCATGACATGCTGAACGTCGCCGCGGAGCTTGCGGCGGACGAGACCACGACACTGGCAGCCCGGCCGGATTGCTTTGCTTCGCGGTTCCAGACGTTCCATCCACTGGTCATTGACGGGCGTGGTGCTGTCGTCGCCCTCACCAAGCCTCACGGCCTCTCGGCAACAAGCCTGATGGTCACTTCTGACATTTCGGACACCAGAAGGTCGACCGACCATTCTGCGTGAACCGTTTGATCGTGCCGCCACAGCGCGGCGTGGTGCATGTCTCGCCTTCGCGGTCGTAGACCTTGAACGAGTGCTGGAAATAACCGAGTTCGCCCGAGGTCTGGCGGTGATCGCGCAAGCTGGAGCCGCCAGCCCTGATCGCATCGTTCAGCACGGTATGGATCGCGCCGACCAATCGCTTGGCATGATCGGTCGGCTCGCCCTTCTTGGTCGATAGCGTCGCGGCGATCCGGCGCGGCGACAGATGCGAGCGGTGCAGCGCCTCGCAGACATAGATGTTGCCGAGTCCCGCCACCACGCGCTGGTCGAGCAGCGCGGCCTTCAGGCTCGTGGTCTTGCCTTCGCAGGAGCGCGCCAGCATCGCGGCATCGAATTCGTTGCCGAGCGGCTCGGGTCCGAGCCCGCGCAGCAGCGGTTCTTCCTCGAGCGCGTTGCGCGCAATCACTTTCATGTAACCGAAACGGCGCGGATCGTTGAACACGATGTCGGCGCCCGAGGACATCCGAAACAGCACATGATCGTGCGCGGAATCCTTGGCCTTCGGATGGTGAAACGCGCCAGGCTGCACGTCGTTGTCCGGCTTGATGACACGGAACGAGCCCGACATGCCGAGATGCATCAGCAGCACGTCGCCCGAGGCGAGATCGGCCATGAGATATTTTGCACGGCGGCCGAGGCCCGTGACAACCTGCCCCTTGAGCCGGGCCACGAAGTCCGGCTGGAACGGAAAGCGCAAATCCGGCCGGCGGGCCTCCGCATTGAGGATTTTTGCACCCTCCATGACGGGCTGAAGGCCGCGGCGGACGGTCTCGACTTCGGGCAATTCGGGCATCGTCGGGCATTCACCTTATGAGGGCGGTGTGATAGCGCCATTGCGGCGGCCGCGCTATGGTCCGCCATGCGGAGTAGAGTAATGGATCGGCCGGGCGAAACCACGCATTTTGGCTTCAGGGACGTTCCCCTCGGGGACAAGCAGACGCTGGTGAACGACGTGTTTCACAGCGTGGCGTCGCGTTATGATTTGATGAATGACCTGATGTCCGGAGGTCTGCACCGGGTCTGGAAGGACATCATGATCACCGCGCTCGACCCGCCGAGGGGCGACCGGCCGTTCGCGCTGCTCGATGTCGCCGGTGGCACCGGCGACATCTCCTTCCGCGCCGCCAGGGCGGCCGGTCCCGGCTTCCATGCCACGGTCTGCGACATCAACACCGATATGCTGGCCGTGGGCCGCGAACGCGCCGCCAAGCAGCATCTCGAGACCCAGGTCGATTTCGTCGAAGGCAATGCCGAATCGCTTGGCTTCGCCGACCGCAGCTTCGATGCCTATACGATCGCTTTCGGCATTCGCAACGTGCCGCGGATCGACCTCGCACTGCGCGAGGCCTATCGCGTGCTCAGGCCCGGCAGCCGCTTCCTGTGCCTGGAATTCTCCACCGTCGAGATGCCAGGGCTCGACAAGCTCTATGACTTGTTCTCGTTCAAGGTGATCCCGCCGCTCGGCCGCATGGTCACGGGCGACGCCGAATCCTACCAATACCTCGTCGAATCGATCCGCAAGTTTCCCAAGCCTGCCGTCTTCGCCGACATGATCCGCGAGGCCGGCTTTTCCCGCGTCAGCTGGCAGACACTCTCCGGCGGCATCGTCGCACTGCATTCGGGCTGGCGTTTGTGATCTCTGCCATCACCCACATTGCGCGCCTGATCCGCGCCGCGTTCGTCTTTGCGCGCGAGGGCGTGTTCGGCTCGGTCGATCCGAGCCTGGTGCCGCCACCGGGCCAGCTTGCGCTGAAGCTCGCGCGCCTCGTCGAACGGCGCAGCGCCAAGCACGGTCCGCGGATCTCTCGCGCGCTGACGCGAATGGGCCCGGCCTATCTCAAGCTCGGGCAATTCCTGGCGACGCGCCCCGACGTGGTCGGCGTCGTCATGGCGCGCGATCTCGAAAGTCTCCAGGATCGCCTGCCGCCGTTCTCGCAAGCCGAAGCCGAAGCGGCGATCACGACGTCACTGGAACGACCGCTGAGCGACGTATTCGCGAGCTTCGGCCCGCCGGTCGCGGCCGCCTCGATCGCGCAGGTGCATCGCGGCGAGGTGTTGCGCGACGGCATCCGCAAGCCGGTCGCGATCAAGGTGCTCCGGCCCAATGTCGCCGCACGCTTCCGCCGCGATCTCTCCGACTTCTTCTTCGTCGCGCACAAGGCCGAAGCCTATTCGGCCGAGGCGCGGCGCCTGCGCCTGATCGAAGTCATCAACACAATGTCGCGCTCGGTCGCGATGGAGATGGACCTGCGACTGGAAGCAGCGGCGCTATCCGAGATGGCCGAGAACACGCAGGGCGATCCTGATTTCCGCGTGCCGGCCGTCGACTGGGATCGCACCACGCACAACGTGCTGACCATGGAGTGGATCGACGGCATCGCGCTGAACGACCACAAGGGCCTCGCAGAGGCCCAGGTCGATTTGCCAGATCTCGGCCGCAAGGTGATCCAGAGTTTTCTGCGCCATGCACTGCGCGACGGCTTCTTCCACGCCGACATGCATCCGGGCAATCTGTTCCTGGATGATACCGGCCGTCTCGTCGCGGTCGATTTCGGCATCATGGGCCGGCTCGGCATGAAGGAGCGGCGCTTCCTGGCCGAGATCCTGCTCGGCTTCATCACCCGCGACTACCGCCGCGTCGCCGAGGTGCATTTCGAGGCGGGCTATGTGCCCGCGCACCATTCGGTCGAGAATTTCGCCCAAGCCATCCGTGCCATCGGCGAGCCCATTCACAACCGTACCGCCGAGGAGATCTCGATGGCGCGGCTGCTGACCCTGCTGCTCGAGGTCACCGGCCTGTTCGACATGAGGACGCGGCCCGAGCTGATCCTGCTGCAGAAGACCATGGTTGTGGTCGAGGGCGTGGCGCGCGGCTTCGATCCCAAGCTCGACATCTGGAAGATCGCCGACCCCGTGGTGCGCGAATGGATCGAGCGCAATCTCGGACCCCTAGGCCGGGTACAGGGCGCACTTGCCGGAACCGGCGACATCGCGCGCGTGCTGATGCGCCTGCCGGAGATCGCGGAGCGATCGGTGAAGGTCCTCGAGCAGCTCGAGACCATGACGCGGGAGGGCATAGGCCTGTCGCCGGAGAGCATCGCGGCCATGGGGCGCAGCGAGGGCCGCAAGAACCGCTGGCGCACCGTGGCGCTCTGGATCATCGCCGCGACCTTTATCGGGATCCTGGTTGCCGTCCGGAATCTTTGATTGCACTGCAATCACGCGGATGATAGCATCGCTATCATTTCGTGCTGGAGAGCGTCATGGCAAGCCTGACCATCCGCAAGCTCGACGACGCCGTCAAAACCTATTTGCGGCTGCGCTCGGCCAGGAACCGCAGGTCGGTCGAGGAAGAGGTCCGGGTCATCCTGAGGGAGCTGATCGAGGGCCGCGAGGAGCCGCTGACGCCGTTTTCGGCGCCGCCCGCTCCATCTACCGCCCCGACGCCCCAGCGCACCGGTGCCCTCCCTGAGGCCAGCGTCACCCTGATCATCGGCGGCGGGATCGCGGCCTATAAGTCGCTCGACCTGATCAGAAGACTCAAGGAGCGCCGCATCGAGGTCCGCTGCGTGCTGACCAAGGCGGCGCAGCAATTCGTGACGCCGCTGGCGGTGAGCGCACTCTCCCATGAGCGCGTCTATACCGACCTGTTCGACCCGCAGAGCGAGTTCGACGCCGGCCACATTCGCCTGGCGCGCGACTGCGACCTGATCGTGGTGGCGCCGGCGACGGCTGACCTGTTGGCGAAGATTTCGAACGGCCATGCCGACGATCTCGCCAGCGCCATCCTGCTCGCCACCAATCGAAAAATCCTGCTGGCGCCGGCGATGAATCCGCTGATGTGGAGCAACGCGGCGACGCGGCGCAACGTCGCGCAGCTCCAGCGCGACGGCGTGGCGCTGATCGGCCCGAACTCGGGTGAGATGGCCGAAGCCGGCGAAGCCGGTGTCGGTCGTATGTCGGAAGCCATCGAGATCGCCAACGCCGCCGAACGGCTGCTGCGACCGCCCATGCCGAAGCCGCTCGCCGGCAAGCGCGTGCTGATCACCGCAGGCCCCACGCACGAGCCGATCGATCCGGTGCGCTACATCGCCAATCGTTCCTCCGGCAAGCAGGGCTTTGCCATTGCAGCCGCCGCACAGGCCGCGGGCGCTGACGTGATGCTGGTGAGCGGCCCGGTCGATCTCGACGATCCCGCTGGTGTCACCGTCAAGCATGTGGAATCCGCGCGACAAATGCTGGAGCAGGTGCAGGCCGCGCTGCCCGCCGACGTTGCGATCTTCGCCGCTGCGGTCGCCGACTGGCGCGTCGCCAATGAGGGCGAGCAGAAGCTGAAGAAGACCGCGGCCGGCATGCCACAGCTTCAACTGGTCGAGAACCCCGACATTCTCGCCACGATCTCGAAGCTGACCGACAAGCGCCCGCCGCTGGTGATCGGCTTTGCCGCCGAGACCGAGCATCTCATCGAGAACGCCAAGGCAAAATTCGCGCGCAAGGGCTGCGACTGGATCGTCGCCAACGACGTTTCGCCCGCCACCGGTGTGATGGGCGGCGACCGCAACACGGTCCACCTCCTCAGCCGCAAGAACGGCGCGAAGGACGGCGAGATTGCAGTTGATTCCTGGCCGGTGATGACCAAGGAACAGGTCGCCATCGAACTGGTCGCGCACATCGCCAGAATCGCGACCGATAAATCCCGGGAGCCGGCATCTTGAGCACGAAGGTCACCGTCGAACTGCAACGCCTCGCCCATGCTGACGGCCTGGCGCTGCCGGCCTATCAGACCAGCGAGGCCGCCGGCCTCGACCTGATGGCAGCCGTTCCGGACAGCGAGCCGCTGACGCTCGCACCTAGCCAATATGCGCTGGTGCCGACGGGCCTGGCGATCGCCCTGCCGCCCGGCTACGAGGCGCAGGTGCGGCCGCGCTCCGGGCTGGCGGCCAAGCACGGCGTCACCGTGTTGAACTCGCCGGGAACCATCGACGCCGACTACCGCGGCGAGATCAAGGTGATCCTGATCAATCACGGCGCGGCGTCCTTCGTGATCAAGCGCGGCGAACGTATCGCCCAGATGGTGATCGCGCCCGTGGTGCAGGCCGTCCTGGTTCCGGTGGCCACCTTGTCGGCGACCGATCGCGGCGCCGGCGGCTTTGGTTCCACCGGCCGTTAGCGTCTTACTTCTCTCGTTTGCAAGCGGGAGAGGGAACGCCCCCGCTCGCGTGGCGATCTCGCCCAAATCTTCATTGCCGCTAACATACGACAGCTCCTGCCGAATCACCCGAAGAATTACGTGACTCCAGAACCGCGTGCCCCCGGCATTTTTGTGGGGCCGCTTTGCGTTCACGATCTGGACTCTTACCGGTGGAGTCGCGGTGAGGGTATTGTCTCTTGATTCGCGCGCGACGGGGGTCGCCGCGCGTAGATTCGTGCGGTCTTGGGGCAACTATGTCAGGCGTGATCGTGTCGATGCGTCGGACGCTGCTGTCGTGCACATCGCTGGCGCGCAACGGCTTGGTGGGAGGCGCTTTCGCGGCGCTACTGTCGGCTGCGCCGGCCAAGGCCGCCGATGTCGTCGACACCCTCTCCATCATGCTGGATTTCAACCGGCAGGAACTCGCGGTGCTCGCCACCGCGCTGGCTTTGCTCGGTTTCTCCGTGGTGGCCGCGATCCTGCTGATGCGCACGCGGGTGCGCACGGCGAACAACGAGGCGCGGCTGCGCACCCGGATCGGGGAACTGCAACTCCAGGCCGACCGCTTCGGCGCGCTGCTGTTCGCCGAGCCGCAGATCCTGATCTCCTGGCCGGCCGGGGACAATCGCGCCCAGATTTCCGGCGACATCTCGATGGTGCTGCCGCGCGACGCCTCGCCGCAGCGCGTGCTGGCGTTCGGAACCTGGCTGCCGCCGGAACCCGCGCTGCAGATGGACCATGCGGTCGATGCGCTGCGCGACCGCGGCGACGGGTTCCAGCTGACGCTGACAACGGCGCACGGCCACACGCTGGAGGCTATCGGTCGTGCCATCGGCGGCCAGGCCATTGTCCGGATTCGTGAACTTTCCGGACTGCGGCGTGAACTGGCCGAAACCAATCTGCGTTACAACGCGCTCTGCTACGAGACCGAGATGCTGCGCGGCTTTGCCGCCGCCGCACCCTGGCCGATCTGGGCCAAGGGCGCGAACGGCGCGCTGACCTACGCCAATCCGGCCTATGTCCGGGCCACCGAGGCGACCAGCGTCACCGATGCCCAGGAGCGGAAGCTCGAGCTGCTCGACAGCGCCGACCGCAGTGCGATGGAGCGGGGGCTGAAGGACACGGCCAATTTCACGTCGCGGCTGCCGATCGTGATCGGCGGCGAGCGGCGCATCTACGACGTGCGGGCCGTCAATGTCGGCAGCGGCAGCGTCGGCGTCGCCATCGATGCCAGCGAGGCGGATGCGCTGAGCGCGGCGCTGGTGCGCATGGCGGAGGCGCATCGCCGCACGCTGGACCAGCTCTCCTCCGGCGTCGCCGTGTTCGACGGCCACCGGCGCCTTGCCTTCTACAACGATTCCTACCGGCGGCTGTGGGACCTCGACCGCAACTTCCTCGACGCCAATCCCGACGATTCCAGCATACTCGACCAGCTCCGCGCCGCGCGCAAATTGCCGGAGCAGCCGGACTTCCGCGCCTGGAAAGCCAAGCTGCACGAAGCCTATCGCGCGGTCGAAACCGCCAAGGACACCTGGTTCCTGCCTGACGGCCGCGCGCTCTCGGTCGTCACCACGCCGAACCCGGAAGGTGGCGTCACCTATCTGTTCGACGACGTCACCGAGAGCCTCGACCTCGCCCGCCGCTTCGACGGCCTGATCCGGGTCCAGCGCGAGACGCTGGACAGCCTCGCCGAGGGCGTCGCGGTGTTCGGCAGCAACGGCAAGGCGCAGCTATTCAATCCGGCCTTCGTCCGGATGTGGAAGCTGTCGAGCGACGCCATGCGCGACGAACCGCATATCCAGACGGTGGAAGGCTGGTGCCATCAGCTGTTCGACGACCCCGTGGTCTGGCGCCAGATCCGCGAGGCCATCACCTCGATCGAGAACCGCGCCGACGTGCCGCTGAAGCTGGAGCGCAAGGACGGCAGCGTGCTCGACGGCATGATCCGGCCGCTGCCCGACGGCGCCACCATGCTGACGTTCCAGGACATTACCGATACCGAGAATGTCGAGCGCGCGCTGCGCGAGCGTAACGAGGCGCTGGAAGCCGCCGACCAGATGAAGGTGGATTTCGTCCACCACGTCTCCTACGAGCTGCGCTCGCCGCTCACCACCATCATCGGCTTCGCGCATTTCCTCAGCGATCCCTCGACCGGGCCGCTGACGCCGAAACAGGCCGAGTATCTCGACTACGTCACAAAGTCGACCAACGCACTGCTCGCGCTCACCAATAACATCCTGGATCTCGCCACCATCGACGCCGGTGCGATGAAGCTGGAACTCGGGCAAGTCGATGTCAGCAAGGCCATCGAGCTCGCCGCCGAGGGCATCCAGGACCGGCTCGCCACCGACCGCATCCGCCTCAAGGTCGAGATCGCGCCCGATGTCGGCAGCTTCATCGGCGACGAGAAGCGCGTGGTGCAGGTGCTCTATAACCTCCTCGCCAACGCCGTCGGGTTTTCTCCACAGGATTCCACCGTCGGAATCAGCGCCCGGCGCACCGAACGCAGCGTGGTCTTCACCGTGACAGATTCCGGACCTGGAATACCTGCCGACATGAAGGACAAGGTGTTCAACTGGTTCGAAAGCCGCTCGCAGGGCTCGCGTCACCGCGGCGCCGGGCTCGGCCTGTCGCTGGTGCGCTCCTTCGTCGAGCTGCATGGCGGCAAGGTGCGGGTGGATTCGATCGTCGGCCGGGGCACGGTCGTGATCTGCGACTTCCCGACCGACCAGGCGGCGCACCGCGACGCCGCAGAATGACAGCGCCCAGCACATTCTCCGTCGCGCTTCACAACGAGACGGCCACTGCCCAGCTGATGGCCGATCTCGCGCTGCTGGTCGGATCCGGCGATGTCATAACCCTCACCGGCGATCTCGGCGCCGGCAAGACGGCTGCCGCACGCGCGCTGATCCGCTACCTCGCCGGCGACGAGGTGCTGGAAGTGCCGAGCCCGACCTTCACCCTGGTGCAGGGCTACGAGCTGCCGCCCTTCCCGGTGCTGCATGCCGACCTCTACCGCGTCGAGGACGAGAGCGAGCTCGAGGAGATCGGGCTGTCGCCGCTGCCGGACGCCACGCTGGTTCTGATCGAATGGCCGGAGCGTGCGCCGTCGGCCATGCCCGCGGATCGGATCGACATCGCACTGACGCACCGGCCGGCACTGGGCTCGAATGCGCGCGCCGCCGACATCACCGGTCATGGCAAGTGCGCCGCGCAGGTCGCGCGGCTGAAGGCGCTGCGCGAATTCCTCGACGCATCCGGCTATATCGACGCGACGCGACGGCGTATGAATGGCGACGCCTCGACGCGTTCCTATGCCCGGCTGCTGCGCGACGACGAGATCGTCATCCTCATGAATTTTCCGCAGCGGCCCGACGGCGCGGCCCTCTACAATGGAAAATCTTACAGTGCCGCCGTGCACCTCGCCGAAAATGTAAGGCCGTTCGTCGCGATCGACGAAGGCCTGCGCGCGCAGGGAATCTCCGCGCCCGCGATCCATCATTCCGATCTGGACCACGGCTTCCTGATCACCGAAGACTTCGGCGGCGAAGGCGTGATCGAAGGCGATCCGCCGCGCCCGATCGCCGAGCGCTACGAGGCCGCCACCGATGTGCTGGCGATGCTGCACGGCAGAGCCTTGCCGGAGACGCTGCCGCTGGACGGGCAGACCTACGAGATCCCCCTTTTCGACATCGAGGCGCTGCTGACCGAGATCGGATTGATGCCGGAATGGTATCTGCCTGACCGCAACGCGCCGCTGAGCGAAGCAGCGCGCACCGAGTTTTTCGCGATGTGGCGCGAGCTGCTGAAGAAGCCGCTGGCGGCGCCGCGGACGTGGATCATCCGCGACTATCACTCGCCGAACCTGATCTGGCTCGGCAATCGCAGCGGTATCGAACGTGTCGGCGTGATCGATTTCCAGGACACCGTGCTCGGTCCGCAATCCTACGACGTGGTGTCGCTGCTGCAGGATGCCCGCATCGACGTGCCGGAGACGCTCGAGCTGACGCTGCTGTCGCGCTACATCAAATCGCGGCGCGCGCAGGACACCAGCTTCGACGCCGCCGGCTTCGCCGAGCTCTATGCAATCATGTCGGCGCAGCGGAATACGCGCCTGCTCGGCACCTTCGCCCGGCTCAACCGCCGCGACGGCAAGCCGCATTATCTGCGCCATCAGCCGCGGATCTGGACCTATCTCCAGCGCTCGCTGGCACATCCCGCGCTCGGCGCTTTGCGCGACTGGTATCTCGCCAACGTGCCGCCGCCCCAACGCCCGCCACAAGCCTGATCCGGGCTCGATTTACCGCCTGTTAGCCAAGACTCCGCTATTCTGGCGGAGAGACAGCCGGATAAATACGGGGCTGGAGCGAGGCAGATGGCGGCGAAAGCGGATCAGCGCGTCAACAACCGGGTTGTTTTCGAACGCGGGATTCCGGCCCAGATGATGGGAATCGACGGCACCTGGCGGCGCGAGTGCACCATGGAGGACGTCTCCGAGACCGGCGCCAAGCTGACCATCGACGGTTCGGTCGAGGGCCTGCACCTGAAGGAATTCTTTCTCCTGCTGTCGTCCACCGGCTTGGCGTACCGGCGCTGCGAACTCGCCTGGGTCAATGGCGACCAGATCGGCGTCAATTTCCTCAAGCTCGGCGACAAAAAGAAAAAGGTCCGTTCCGCGACCGTTGGGGCGTAACGGCAACACCCGTCGTACAACCGTCACGGCGAGTGGTTAAGGCGGTTCAGATGCGGTGCGGCTGATCGAACCTCGTGCTAGGATTTGCTGCGAACGCGAGAGGTCTGAGAAAGCGAAGGATGTCCGTCAAACCGACCAAAGCCATGGTGCTCGCTGCGGGCTTCGGCCTGCGCATGCGTCCGCTGACGGACAAGATGCCGAAGCCGATGGTGCCGGTGGCGGGCCAGCCGCTGCTCGACCACGTGCTCGACAAGCTCGGTCAGGCGGGCGTGACCGAAGCAGTGGTCAACGTGCACTATCTGCCGGACCAGATCATCAACCACACCGCATCACGTCAATCTCCGCGCGTGATCATCTCCGACGAGCGCGACCAGGTGCTCGGCACCGGCGGCGGCGTGGTCAAGGCGCTGCCGCTGCTCGGCGACGCGCCGTTCTTCCACGTCAATTCCGACACGCTGTGGATCGATGGCGTGCGCTCCAATCTGACGCGGCTGGCTGAAAATTTCGACCCGGCGCGCATGGATATCCTGCTGCTGATGGCGCCGACCGCGACCAGCATTGGCTATAGCGGCCGCGGCGATTACGGCATGCTGCCCGACGGCGCCCTGCGCAAGCGCAAGGAAAAAGAGGTCGTTCCGTTCGTCTATGCCGGCGCGGCGATCATGTCGCCGTCGATCTTCGCCGATGCCCCCAAGGGCGAGTTCTCGCTGACCAAAATGTTCGACCGCGCCAACGAGCAGGAGCGGCTGTTCGGCCTTCGCCTCGACGGCGTCTGGATGCATGTCGGCACACCCGATGCCGTGCATGCGGCGGAAGAGGCGTTCCTGGAGAGCGTGGCGTAGGTCCGCTCTCGTGTCCCGGACGCGGTAGCGGCACAAGGTGCCGCTCCGCAGAGCCGGGACCCAGTCCATCCTCACTTGCGGAACGAAGTAATCTGGGCCCCGGCTCAACAGCGCATCACTACGTGCTGCGCTGCGTCCGGGCCACGAGAGCGGATGTGTAGCAAACAGCGGGGAAAGACCTCACATGCACCCATGACCGTTCGAGTCCGCCTGCCTATATTGCCCCGATTCCCGAATCAGGCAGCCCATGCGCGTTTTCAGCGTTCCCATCTCAGTTCCGTTCCTGCGCACGGTCGTCACGGCCCTGCTCGACGGCCGGCTGGTCGAGGGATTCGAGGCGCGCAAGGAACCGGCGCGGCTGGCCGACGCCACGCTCTATCTGCCGACGAGGCGCGCCATGCGCGTCGTGCGCGAGATCTTCCTCGACGAGATGAAGGCAGATGCCGTGGTGCTGCCGCGCATCGTCGCGCTCGGCGACATCGATGAGGACGAGCTCGCTTTCGCCGACGAGGACGAGCAGTTCTCGACCGCCGCCCCGCTCGACATTCCACCGCGGCTCGGCGAGCTGGAGCGGTGGCTGACGCTGGCGCAGCTCGTCGCGGCCTGGGCCAAGGGCCCGGTGCTGGCGCCGCTGGTGGTCGGCGGCCCCGCCTCGACGCTGGCACTTGCCGGCGACCTCGCGCGTCTGATCGATGACATGGTGACGCGCGGCGTCGACTGGAGCGCGCTCGACGCTCTGGTGCCTGACAACCTCGATCGCTATTGGCAGCACTCGCTCGAATTCCTGCGCATCGCGCGCATCGCCTGGCCCAATCATCTCGCCGAGATCAACCGCATCGAGCCCGCGGCGCGGCGCGATCTCCTGATCGCTGCGGAAGCGAGGCGCTTGACCGCGCATCCGAACGGGCCGGTGATCGCGGCCGGCTCGACCGGCTCGATGCCGGCCACCGCAAAGTTCCTGCATGCGGTCGCCGCGCTGCCGCATGGTGCGGTGGTGCTGCCGGGCCTCGACACCGATCTCGATGACGACGCCTGGCGCAGCATCGGCGGCGTGCGCGATTCGCTCGGCAAGTTCGCCGAGCATCCGGCCTCGAACCATCCGCAATATGCCATGCACGCCCTGCTGCAGCGCTTGGGCATCAAGCGCAGCGACGTCGAGATTCTTCAGCCGCCGGCGGAAGGCGGCCGCGACCTGCTCGCGTCGGAGTCGATGCGGCCGTCGGCCAAGACGGAAGTCTGGCACGACCGGCTGAAGCAGCCCGAAGTCGCCGCAAAGATCGCGGGCGGCATGAGAAATCTCGCAGTCGTCGAGGCTCCCAATCCCGAGATGGAAGCCCTCGCGATCGCGATTGCGATGCGTGAGGCGCGGCATCTCGACAAATCCGCGGCGCTGGTGACGCCGGATCGCGCTTTGGCGCGGCGGGTGATGGCGGCGCTGACGCGATGGGATCTCGCCTTCGACGATTCCGGCGGCGACGTCTTGATGGAAACCTCGGCCGGCGTTTTTGCGCGCCTTGCCGCAGAGGCCGCGACCAAGGGCCTGGAGCCGCCGACATTGCTCGCGATGCTGAAGCATCCGCTGTGCCGGCTCGGCCGTGCGCCCGGCGCGTGGAGAGCGGCGATCGAAGGCCTGGAGCTGGCGGTGCTGCGCGGCACGCGCCCACCGCCGGGCACAGCCGGCCTCTTGCGCGAGTTCAACCGCTTTCGCGACGAGCTGGCAAAGCTGTGGCGCAGCGAGCTCTCCGCGCTCCACAAGGCCGAGCCCCGAGCACGTCTCAAGGCCGAGGATCTCGATCGCATCCAGGCGCTGATCAGTGCTTTGCAGAAGGCACTGGCGCCGATCGAGAGCCTTCCGACGTCGAAGCCATATGATTTCGCCGAGCTCGCGCACCGGCATCGCGAGATCATGATCGAGCTGTCGCGCGACGAGCTGGGCATTCCGCTCGCCTTCGAGGAGCGCGAAGGCCTCGCGCTCGCCAGCGTCCTCGACGATCTCCTGCGCGGCGGCACGACCAGCGGATTGATGGTGCCGCTGCCTGACTATCCAGACGTGTTCCAGACCGCCTTCGGTGACCGCGCGGTACGTCGTCGCGACAGGCCGGGCGCACGCTTGCAGATCTACGGCCCGCTGGAATCGCGCCTGATGCAGGCCGACCGCATCATCATCGGCGGCCTGATCGAAGGCGTCTGGCCGCCGGCGCCGCGCATCGATCCCTGGCTCAGCCGGCCGATGCGGCACGAGCTCGGGCTCGATCTGCCGGAGCGCCGCATCGGCCTTTCCGCACATGACTTCGCGCAGCTGCTCGGCGGCGACGAGGTGATCCTCACCCATTCGGCGAAGGCCGGCGGCGCGCCGGCGGTGGCCTCGCGCTTCCTGCATCGATTGGAAGCGGTTGCCGGCGACGAGCTCTGGAAGGCGGCCGTTCGCGCCGGCGAGAAATACGTGCAGTTCGCAGGCGCGCTGGACCAGCCCGACGAAGTCAGGCCGATCAAGCAGCCCGAGCCGCGCCCGCCGCGCGCGACGCGGCCGCTGAAAATGTCCGTGACCGCGATCGAGGACTGGCTGCGCGATCCCTACACGATCTACGCCAAATACATTTTGCGGCTCGATGCGCTCGACCCCGTCGACATGCCGCTGTCGGCCGCCGACCGCGGCTCGGCGATCCACGAGGCAATCGGCGAATTCACGGAAACCTATGCAACGCGCCTGCCCGACGATCCCGCGCGCGTGCTGCGCACGATTGGCGAGAAGCATTTTGCGCCGCTGATGGAGCGGCCCGAGGCCCGCGCGTTGTGGTGGCCGCGCTTTCAGCGCATCGCGCGCTGGTTCGGCGAATGGGAGACGGCACGGCGCGATGCAATCGAGGCGATCGTCGCGGAGACCCATGGCGAGATCTCGATCATGCTTGATCATCAGCGCAGCTTCCGTCTCTCCGCGCGCGCCGACCGCATCGAGCGGCGCCAGGGCGGCAGCTACGCCATCCTCGACTACAAGACCGGCCAGCCGCCGACCGGCAAGCAGGTCCGCATGGGCCTGTCGCCGCAGCTCACGCTGGAAGCCGCGATCCTGCGCGAGGGCGGTTTTCCCGATATCGATGCCGGCTCCTCCGTGAGCCAGCTCGTCTATGTCCGGCTCAGCGGCAACAATCCGCCGGGCAAGCAGCGTATCCTAGAGCTCAAGTATAAGCAGGGCGACGAGCCGCAGCCGCCGGATACCGCAGCCGCGGAGGCGCGCGCCAAGCTGGAAGCGCTGATCCGGGCCTTCGAGGACGAGAACCAGCCCTACACCTCGCTGAACCTGCCGATGTGGGCGAACCGCTACGGCACTTATGACGACCTCGCCCGGATCAAGGAATGGTCCGCGGCCGGCGGCCTGGGAATCGAGGAATGGTGAAGCTGCCACGTCCCATCCCCGACGAGGTGCGCGCGCGGCAGGCGCGTGCGTCCGATCCGACTGCGTCGGCCTTCGTGTCGGCCAATGCCGGCTCGGGCAAGACCCACGTGCTGGTGCAGCGCGTGATCCGCCTGCTGCTGTCGGGCGTGCCGCCCGAGAAGATTCTCTGCATCACCTTCACCAAAGCCGCCGCCGCCAACATGGCTGAGCGCGTGTTCACCACGCTCGGGCACTGGGTGACGCTGGATGATGATGCGCTCAAGAAGGCGATTGTCGCTGTCGGCATCCCGCACCCGAGCGCGAAGCTGTGCCGCGAAGCGCGAAAACTGTTCGCCTGTGCGCTGGAGACGCCGGGCGGGCTGAAAGTGCAGACCATCCACGCGCTGTGCACGCGCCTGCTCCAGCAGTTCCCGTTCGAGGCCAACGTGCCGGCGCGCTTTGCCGTGCTCGATGAGCGCGACCAGACCGACATGATGGAGCGCGCCAATCTGAAGGTGCTGCTGGACGCCGCGCGAGATCCTGACAGCGTCACCGGCCGCGCGCTGCTGACGGCGATGGCGAGCGCCGCCGATGTCACCTTCAAGGAGGTCGTGCGCGAGGCGTGTCTCAGCCGTGATCATTTCATGGCCTGGACCGACGAGGCCGGCAACGCGGAAGCCGCTGCGGCGCAGATGGCTGCGGTGCTGGGCGTTGACGTCAGCGAGCGCATCGAGGACGTCGAGACCGACATTCTGGATGGCCCGTTCCTGCCGCGCTCGCGCTGGGACGAGATCGCATTCGCGCTGGAGGATGGCAGCAAATCCGACAATGACCAGGCTGGCCGGCTCCGCGAGGCGAAGGTGTTTTCCGGCAGCGCTCAGGTCGACGCCTATCTCTGCGTCTTCCTCACCGACGACAAGCTGCCGCGCAAGGCGGTGCTTACCAAGAAGTTTTGCGACCAGAATCCGTCCGTCGCCCGCCTGTTCGAGGCCGAGGCGCAGCGGCTCGGTGGGTTGATCGAAAAGCGTCGCGCCGTGACGATTCGCGACCGCACCGCGGCCCTGCTGCAGATCGCGACCGCCGCTGCCGCGAACTACCGGCGCGAGAAGCAGGAGCGCGGGCTGCTCGATTATGATGATCTGATCGACAAGACGCTGGCGATGCTGGATCGCGTCGCCTCAGGCTGGGTGCATTACAAGCTCGACCGCGGCGTCGATCACGTGCTGATTGACGAGGCGCAAGATACCAGCCCTCGGCAATGGGACATCGTCGCGCACATCATCTCCGAATTCACCGCCGGCGAAGGCGCGCGCGAAGGGCTGAACCGCACCATCTTCGCCGTCGGCGACGAGAAGCAATCGATCTTCTCGTTCCAGGGCGCGGCTCCGCACGAGTTCGACGCGCGCCGGCGCGAGTTGCACCGCAAGTTCACCGCGGCCGGGCTGAAGTTCGATCCGGTCGCCTTCACCTATTCGTTCCGTTCGGGCGCGACGATCCTGCATTCGGTCGATCACGTCTTCCGTGACCCCGCGATCTACAAGAGCATTCATTCGGTCGAGATCGGCCATCCCCTGCACAACGCGCTCGCCGATGCCGGTCCGAGCGTGATCGAGTTGTGGGATCTCGCTGAAGCCGACGACAGGCAAGACATCGAGGGCTGGCGCGCGCCGTTCGACGGCGTCGCCGTCACCAGCCCCGAGGTCAAGCTTGCGCGCCGCATCCAGGCCGAGATCAAGCGGCTGGTCGAGAGCGGCACGCTGACGGGGCACGAGGGTGAACGTCGCCCCCTGCGTTATGGAGACATGCTGATCCTGGTGCGCCGGCGCGGTAACGCGTTCGACGCCGTGATCCAGGCGCTGAAGCACGCCGGCATTCCGGTCGCCGGCGCCGACCGGCTCAAGCTCACCGAGCACATCGCCATTATCGATCTGATGAACCTTGCGGATGCGCTGCTGCTGCCGCAGGACGATCTCGCGCTGGCGGTGGCGCTGAAGAGTCCGCTATTCGGGCTCGATGACGACGATTTGTTCCAGCTTGCCTGGGACCGCAAGGGATCCTTGCGCCGCGCGCTCGGCGAGCATGCAGGCACAAGCGGTAAGTTCGCCGCCGCGCTGCGGCGCCTTGAAGCCTGCGAGATTCGTGCGCGCGAGGAGACGCCGTTCGCCTTCTACGCCTGGCTGTTAGGGGGCGACGGGGGCCGTGCCCGCATCCTGCGCCGGCTCGGCCATGAAGCCAATGACGCGCTCGACGAATTCCTGGAGCTGGCGCTGAACTACGAGCGCAAGGCGCCGGCCTCGCTGCAGGGCTTCATGGCCTGGCTGCGCTCGGCCGACACCGAGGTGAAGCGCGACATGGAGATCTCGCGCGACGAGGTGCGCGTGATGACCGTGCACGGGGCCAAGGGCCTGGAGGCGTCCGTCGTGTTCATGGTCGACACCACGTCGTCGCCGGCGGACTCGCAGCGGCTGCGGCTGATCCAGGTGCCGCGTGGCAACGGCGGTGAGATCGTGGTCTGGGCCGGCCGCAAGGCAGACGATCCCAAGCCTGTCGCCGAGGCGCGCAAAACCATGATCGAGGAGACCGAGGACGAGTACCGCCGCCTGCTCTATGTCGCGATGACACGCGCGGCGGACCGGCTGATCGTCGGCGGCTGCATGCCCGGCAACATGAAGACGGTGCGCAAGCTGAGCTGGTACGACCTCATCGGCACCGGGCTCGCCGGCTCGGGCCTCGACAAGCAGGTGATCGAGACGCCGCTCGGCAAGGTCACCCGCTTCGCTCGGCCGGAGGATGTCGCGGCCCTGGGCACGCCCGCGACGTCGGTGCAGCAGACCATCGCGTTGCCGGACTGGCTGCGAACACCGGCTCCGCGCGAGACCATCGACGACGATCCCGTGCGACCCTCGGGCCAGTCAGCCGAAGAGGGCCGCAGCGTACGGTCAGGCGAATCAATCCAGTCGCGCGCGCTGGCGCTGCAGCGCGGCACGCTGGTGCACCGTCTGCTGCAATCCCTGCCCGACATCGCCATTGAGCGCCGGCGCGAGGCCGCGCTCGGTTTCATGGCGCGCAACGCCTCGGACTGGCCGGAGGCCGACCGCACCGCACTGGCCGACAAGGTGCTCACCTTGATCACTGACCCGCGTTTCGGCCCGGTGTTTGCCGCCGGCAGCCGGGCGGAGGTCGCCATCGCCGGCCGGCTGGAGCGGCCGGGCCGCACCCCGGCCCTGGTGTCGGGGCAGATCGATCGGCTGGTCGTGGGCCCCGATGAGGTCCTGATCGTCGATTTCAAGACCAACCAGGCGGCTCCCAAGAGCGCGGCTGAGGCGCCCGCCGCCTATGTCCGCCAGCTTGCGCTGTACCGGGCGGTGCTGACGCGGCTTTACCCCCAAAAGCCCATCCGCGCCGTGCTGCTCTGGACCGAGGCCCTTGAATATATGGAGATTTCGGCCCCCGCGCTGGACGCGGCGCTGTCATCCCTTCATCTCGATGTGAGCGTCCTTGACCCGGCAAGGAGCCGTTCATAGGTTGACCGCATGATCCCGGCCGCGATTCCGGGTCGCGCCGATTCTCTTTCAACCGAGTGAGGTATTCCCAATGGCCGTTAGCAAGGTTTCCGACGCCGATTTCGAAACCGAAGTGCTCAAGGCGAACGGCCCCGTGGTCGTCGATTTCTGGGCCGAATGGTGCGGCCCCTGCCGCATGATCGCGCCCGCTCTCGACGAGATCGCCGGTGCGATGGGCGACAAGGTCAAGATCGTGAAGCTCAACGTCGACGAGAGCCCGAAGACCGCGTCGAAGTACGGTGTGATGTCGATCCCGACCCTGATGATCTTCAAGGGTGGCGAAATGGCCTCGCGTCAGGTCGGCGCCGCGCCGAAGGCGAAGCTGCAGCAGTGGATCACCTCCGCGGTCTGATCCGCGCTGCATCCATTTATTTTCGACAACGGCCGGCGAAATGCCGGCCGTTTGCGTTGATGGGACATGTTCCGCGTGTGACGAGTCCCGCCCTTGCCAGCCTCTCCCCGAAAGCGCGATCGAAGATCGTCCCCTCTCGTTGCGATGGAGGCGCGCTCGGTCGACGAGATCCCGCGCGGCAAGCAATGGCAATACGAACCCAAGTGGGACGGCTTCCGCTGCCTGCTGTCGCGCGACGGCAGCAGCGTCGATCTGCGCTCGAAGTCTGGTGAGGATCTTGCGCGCTATTTTCCTGAGATCGTTGCCGCTGCGCTGAAGTTGAAGGCAGATCGCTTCACGCTCGACGGCGAGATCGTCGTGCCGCACCGAAAGAGCTTTTCCTTCGACGCGCTCCTGCAGCGCATTCATCCGGCTGCGAGCCGCGTGAAGAAGCTCTCGGAAGAAACACCGGCGCTCTATCTTGTGTTCGATTTGCTCGCGACGTCCCGGCAGAAAGATCTGGCCAAGAGGACGCTGCACGAGCGCCGGCCGGCGCTGGAGACGTTTGCGAAAGCCAACCTCGAGGGCAGCATCTTCCGGCTCTCACCGGCAACGGCCAGCTACGCCACGGCCAAAAAATGGTTGGCGCAATCCGGCGGCGGCTCGGACGGCGTCATCGCCAAGCGCATCGACCTGCCCTACCAGGCCGGCACGCGCGATGGCATGCAGAAGATCAAGAAATTCCGCAGCGCCGATTGCGTGGTCGGCGGCTTCCGCTATGCCAACAACAAGATGGCCGGCCGGAAAGTCGTCGGCTCGCTGCTGCTCGGTCTCTACGACGACAAGGGTCTGCTGCACCATGTCGGCTTCACCTCCGCGATCAAGGCTGAGGAGAAGCCAGCCTTGACCGGTCGGCTCGAAGCATTGATTGGCGAGCCGGGCTTCACCGGCAATGCGCCGGGCGGACCGAGCCGCTGGTCGACCGAGCGCTCGGCCAAATGGTGCCCGCTGAAGCCGAAGCTGGTGATCGAGGTCTGCTACGACCATTTCAGCGGCGAGCGTTTTCGCCACGGCACCTCGATCCTGCGCTGGCGCCCGGACAAGGCGCCGAGGCAATGCACATTTGAACAGCTGAAGCAGAAGGCGGCCGAGCCGATGAAGCTGCTCGGGTGAGGTTCGCTCTCGCGTCCCGGACTAGGTGCAGCGTGCAAGCGATGCACCGCAGAGCCGGGACACGAGGCATGACTACGCAATCCATCCCGTCGCGAGCGCGTTCGCCAGTTCAGGCTGCCCATTGCGACGGGCCAGCGCCGCCATGGCCTCGTGATCATACGCGATGTGGCGGAACGTGACCTGCCAAACACCGCTCACCAACTCGAGGATCGCATAACGCGCGTGCGGCGTGCCGGCTTCGACGACATGCGGGAATGGATGCTTGTCGCGAAAACCAGGACTGCCGACGCTGCCGGGATTGACGATCAGCCGGCCATCGCGCAAGCGCACGGCACGGGCGAGATGAGTGTGGGCGCAGAGAATCAGCGATTGCGTGATGCCTTCCGCGAATTGCTCGATCCGGTCAAGCTGCGACAGCGCCACCGCGCCGTCCGCATGCACGGTGTCGAGCCAGTACACCTCGTCGCTGCCGGGCGTCGCGTGGCAGAGGAAGACCCTGTCTCGGAACACGCGCGTCATCGGTTGCACGCGCAGCCAGTCGAGTTGTGCGGCATTGAGCTGTGCATGAGCCGGGCGATCCCACGAGCCCATCTTCTCGGGTGGGCGGTCGAGCAGATAGCGGTCGTGATTGCCGCGCACGTGCACGGCGTCGAGCGTCATCAGGATCTCGATGGTTCGGCGCGCATCGAGCGGACCGCTCAGCATGTCGCCGAGATTGACGATGTCTGTGATCCCCAGCGCGTGGATGTCGGCGAGCACGGCTTCGAGCGCGAGGTAGTTTCCGTGGATATCGGCAATCGCGGCGAAACGCATCGTTGTGCTCCCCACTCTCCTGCTCCGGACCGAGCGCAGCGCGCAGTGGTGCTGCTGAGCCGGGCCCATGCTGCGGCGTTCTGAATCCCGGATCAGCGCTCCGCCCTGGACAACGCTACGCGTTGCCAAGAGCTGCGCTTGTCCGGGACACGGAAACTCATGCAGGAGGCGTGCCGTTGATCGCCAGCACGTGGCCGGCGAGATACAGCGAGCCCGTGATCAGGATGCGCGGCGGCACCTCGTAGGCGAGTTTCGCCAAGGCGCGCAGGGCGGCCTCGATGCAGGGCGCGGGCTCGACGCGCATGCCGAGGCTGCGCGCGGCATCCGCAAGGCGGTCGACCGGCATCGCGTTCTCGATATCGGGAATCGGCACTGCGATGATGTGCCGGGTGAGACCGGCGAAGTTGGCGAGAAAGCCTTGCGCGTCCTTGTTGGCCATCATACCCGCGATCACGACCAGCGGCCGCGACACGCGCTCCTCGAGATCGCCGAGCGCGGCGGCCGCAACGCGCCCGCCTTCGGCATTGTGGCCGCCGTCGAGCCAGATCTCCGAGCCCTGCGGACCCCAGGACTGCAGCTCACCCGAGGTGAGGCGCTGCATCCGCGCCGGCCATTCGGCGCCGACGATGCCGGCCTCGAACGCGGCGTGAGGGATCTTGAAGGTCGGAATCGCGCGCAGAGTCGCGATCGCGAGCCCGGCGTTGGCGAATTGGTGGCGGCCGAACAGGCGCGGCGCCGGCAGATCCATCAAGCCGCGATCGTCGGAAAAGACCAGTCGCCCGCGCTCGACATTGACGTGCCAGCTCTCGTTTGCGGCAAACAGCGGCGCACGCATTCGCTTCGCCTGCGCTTCGATCACGGCCATCGCCTCCGGCATCTGCTCGGCGCAAGTCACGGGCACGCCGCGCTTGATGATCGCGGCCTTCTCGCCGGCAATCGACGCCAACGTATCGCCGAGAAAATCCACGTGATCCATGCTGACCGGCGTGATCACGCAGGCCGCCGGCGCATCGATCACGTTGGTCGAATCGAGCCGGCCGCCGAGGCCGACTTCGAGCAGCACCACGTCGGCCGGATTCTGCGCGAACAGCACGAAAGCGGCGGCGGTCTTCAGCTCGAAGACGGTCGCGGCCTCGCCGGCATTGACGCGCTCGACCTCTTCCAGTGCAGCGCGCAGTTCGTCGTCACCGACGAGCACGCCGCCGCCCACGCGGCCGAGCCGGAAGCATTCGTTGATGCGGACGAGATAGGGAGAGGTGTAGGCGTGAACCCGCAAGCCCGCAGCTTCCAGCGTCGCGCGCAGATAAGCGAGCGTCGAGCCCTTGCCGTTGGTGCCGGCGATATGGATCACCGGAGGCAGCTTGCGTTCGGGATGACCGAGCCGTTCGAGCAGGCGGTGCATCCGCTCCAGCCCGAGATCGATGCGCTTCTGATGCAGGGCCGACAGCCGCCCGATCAATTCACCGAGCGGTGTCTTTGCAGTGTCAGGGGAGGCGTTCACGCGTGCGGCGCGGCCGGCGCCGTCTCGGCGGCCGATACGATCTGCGCCGGACTCGTCACCGGCTGCGCCGGCTTCGAAGCGCCTTCCTGCGCCGGCGCCTTGGTCAGCAGGCGGCAGAGCCGGGCGAGGGTCGGGCGCAGCTCGTGACGGTGCACGACCATGTCGACCATGCCGTGCTCCTTGAGGTACTCGGCGCGCTGGAAACCCTCGGGCAGCTTCTCGCGGATGGTCTGCTCGATCACGCGCGCGCCGGCAAAGCCGATCAGCGCGCCGGGCTCGGCGATCTGCACATCGCCCAGCATCGCGTAGGACGCGGTGACGCCGCCGGTCGTGGGATTGGTCAGCACGACGATGTAGGGCAGTTTCGCCTCGCGCAGCATCTGCACCGCCACGGTGGTGCGCGGCATCTGCATCAGCGAGAGGATACCCTCCTGCATGCGCGCGCCGCCCGATGCGGCGAACACGATGAACGGCGACTTCTTCTCGACAGCGAGCTCCATGCCGCGCACGATGGCTTCGCCCGCGGCCATACCGAGCGAGCCGCCCATGAAGTCGAAATCCTGCACGGCAACGACGACGGCAGCGCCTTCGAGCTTGCCGTAGCCGACCTTGACCGCGTCATTCAGATTGGTCCGCGCCCGCGCGTCCTTGATACGATCGGCATATTTCTTCTCGTCGCGGAACTTGAGCGGGTCGGGCGTGACCTCGGGCAACGCGACATCGAACCAGGTCTCGTTGTCGAAGATCGACTTCAACCGGGCCACCGCGCCCATGCGCATGTGGTAGTTCGAGCCGGGAATGACGAACTGATTGGCCTCGACGTCCTTGTAGAACACGAGCTGTCCGGAATCCGGGCACTTGATCCAAAGATTCTCCGGCGTCTCCCGCCGCAGCATGTTGCGGATCTTCGGCCGGACCACGTTGGTAAGCCAGTTCATGGTTTGCTCCGATGTGCGATCCCGCCTCGCGGATCGCCTGAAGGGTTATATGGCGCCCGGGCCTCTCCCCGGCAAGCCGCCGTGCCGCCCGCTCCAAAGCGGAATTATGGCCTATTCCGCCGCCTGCTGTGCGCCCTTGACGCCCTGGGCCAGGGCCGCCGTCAATTCGGCGACGGCATTAACGGTTTTGGCGGTCGCCCGCCCCTCGGCATCGAGGCTGTTCTTGAGCGCGTCGACCAGCGCGGTCCCGACCACCGAGCCATCGGCCTTCTCGGCAATGGCGCGCGCGGCCTCCGGGGTGCGGATGCCGAAACCGACGCAGATCGGCAAGCCGGTATGCCGCTTGATGCGCGCGACAGCTTCGCCGACGGCATTGGCGTCCGCCGCCGCCGCACCGGTGATGCCAGCGATCGAGACGTAATAGACAAAGCCTGACGTGTTCGCGAGCACCGCGGGCAGGCGCTTATCGTCGGTGGTCGGGGTCGCCAGGCGAATGAAGTTCAGCCCCGCCTTCAGCGCGGGAATGCAGAGCTCGTCATCTTCCTCCGGCGGCAGATCCACGATGATCAAGCCATCGACGCCTGACGTCTTGGCATCAGCCAGAAACTTGTCGACGCCGTAGATGTAGATGGGATTGTAGTAGCCCATCAGCACCAGCGGCGTGACATTGTCGCCCTTGCGGAAGTCGCGCACCAGCTCCAGCGTCTTCTTCAGGGTCATGCCGACCTTGAGCGCGCGCAGGCCTGCAGCCTGGATCGAGGGACCATCCGCCATCGGATCGGTGAAGGGAATGCCGAGCTCGATGACGTCGGCGCCGGACTTCGGCAGCGCCTTGACGATCTCGAGCGAGGTCGCAGGATCGGGATCGCCTGCCATCACATAGGTGACGAAGGCCGCGCGGCCTTGGCGTTTCAGCTCGGCAAAACGGGTGTCGATACGCGTGGTCACTTCTTGCCCCTCAGGATGTCGCCGACCTGCGGAACGTCCTTGTCGCCGCGGCCGGAGAGATTGACGACCATCAGGTGATCTTTAGGCCGCTTCGGCGCGAGCTCCATCACCTTGGCGATGGCATGCGCCGGCTCGAGCGCGGGGATGATGCCTTCGAGCTTTGACAGCAGCTGGAATGCGGCGAGTGCCTCATCATCGGTCGCGGAGAGATAGTTCACGCGGCCGACCTCGTGCAGCCAGGAATGCTCGGGGCCGATGCCGGGATAGTCGAGGCCGGCCGAGATCGAGTGCGCGTCCTGGATCTGGCCGTCGGCATCCATCAAGAGATAAGTGCGGTTGCCGTGGAGCACGCCGGGACGGCCACCCGCGATCGAGGCCGCGTGCAGCTGCGTCAATCCGTGGCCAGCGGCTTCGACGCCGAAGATCTCGACGCTGGGATCATCGAGGAACGGATGGAACAGGCCCATCGCGTTGGAGCCGCCGCCGATGCAGGCGACCAGCGAATCCGGCAGGCGGCCTTCGATCTCCTGCATCTGCGCCTTGGTCTCGTTGCCGATGACCGACTGGAAGTCGCGCACCAGGGTCGGGTAGGGATGCGGACCCGCCACCGTGCCGATGCAGTAGAACGTGTTGTGCACGTTGGTGACCCAGTCGCGCAGCGCCTCGTTCATGGCATCCTTCAGCGTGCGCGTACCCGACTGCACCGGAAACACCTTTGCGCCCAGCATTTCCATCCGGATGACATTGGGCTGCTGCCGCTCGACGTCGACGGCGCCCATATAGACCACGCATTCCAGGCCAAAGCGCGCGCACAGCGTTGCGGTGGCGACGCCGTGCTGGCCCGCACCGGTCTCGGCGATGATGCGCTTCTTGCCCATGCGCCGTGCCAGCATGATCTGGCCGAGCACGTTGTTCACCTTGTGCGAGCCGGTGTGGTTGAGCTCCTCGCGCTTGAGGTAGATTTTTGCGCCGCCGAGATGCTCGGTGAGGCGCTCGGCGAAATAGAGTGGTGAGGGCCGGCCGACATAGTTCTTGAGGTAGCCGTTCATCTCGGCCTGGAAGGCCGGGTCGGCCTTGGCGGCGGTGTAGGCCTTCTCCAGATCGAGGATCAGCGGCATCAGCGTTTCGGCGACGAAGCGGCCACCGAAAATGCCGAAATGGCCGCGCTCGTCGGGGCCGCTGCGATAGGAATTCGGTTTGGCGATGTTCATCGGACGCTCAACTCTTGACTTGCATCTTGGGTGGCGCGCGCGGCGCGGATGAAGGCCTGGATCATCTCGGGATCCTTGATGCCGGGGGCGCTCTCGACGCCCGAGGACACATCGACGCCGCCGGCGCCGGTGACACGGAGGGCTTCGGCCAGGTTATCGGCGTGCAGCCCGCCCGAGACCATGTAGGGCAGCTTCAGATCGAGATTTTCGAGCAGGTGCCAGTCGAACGGCTCTCCTAAGCCGCCGGGCCGCGTCGCGTCCTTCGGCGCACGCGCATCGAACAGGATGCGGTCGGCGACCGCGGCGTAGCCGGGCAGCACGGCGAGATCGGCTGCTGCTGCGACCGGCACCGCCTTCATCACGGGGCGGCCAAAGCGTTGCTTGATATCGCGCAGCCGAGCGACGCTTTCCTGGCCGTGGAGCTGGAAAATGTCCGGCGACAGCGCGTCCATGATGTTGTCGAGCGTGGCGTCGTCGGCATCGACCGTGAGCGCCACTTTGAGCGCGCGCTGCTTCACCAGGCGACCGAGGTCACGGCCAAGTTCCAGCGAGAGGTGCCGCGGCGACGGCGGAAAGAACACGAACCCCACCATGTCGGCGCCGGCATCGAGCGCCGTTTGAAGCGTCTCGCGCGTGGACAGGCCGCAGATCTTGACGAGCAGGGACATGATCTCAAAGCAAATGGAGGCCGCAAGGCGGCCGGAACGCAGGGTTTTTCGGTCGGGCCGCTTCTACAACGTCGCGCGCTGCTTGTCTCGCCCGATGGGCCCGTAAAGGCCTGTCCCGGAGGGAACGGGGAGGCGCTGCGCCTCGGGCCGTGCCGCCGCCGCATGGGCCTCGGCGAGTTCGCCCCGCGCAGCCCGGGCATCGGCCTCATGCCGGCGCGCGGCGCGCCGCCAGTGTCGCTGGCCGAACCAGACCGCACAGCCGCCCGCCACGACGCCCAGCCCCGCAACCAGGATCAGGAGCAGGAACAGCGGCATCGTAGCCGAGAACGAGGGGTCGTCGGAGACGAAGGGATCGAAGGAGACCGTGACGAATTGCCGGTTCGCCACCGCAAAGGTCACCATGATGAGGCCCAGCGGAATCACGATCAGCGCGGTCAGGAACTTTCGCATCTCGCTTCGCTCGCCTTGAATCCAGCTTCCGGCCGCATGCCGAGCGACCGCGGAAAACCCTGGCGCCGGCCTCAGTCCGCCGCGCCGGGATCCGGATGGTCGCGGTTCAGCCGCTCGCGCATTTCCTTGCCGGTCTTGAAGAACGGAACGCTCTTCTGATCGACGGGTACATGGGCGCCGGTGCGTGGATTGCGCCCTGCGCGCGCAGGGCGATGCTTGACCGAGAATGCACCGAAGCCGCGCAGCTCGACGCGATCGCCGCGTGCAAGCGCCGCTACGATCTCCTCGAGAATCGCATTCACAATGTTCTCGACATCCCGCTGGTACAGATGCGGGTTGTGCTCGGCGATACGCTGAACAAGTTCGGATTTGATCATCGAGAGATAGGACCCGGAAGCGTGCGGATGACCATTTCCGTGAAAATACCGTGATCTGTCAAGACGCTAAATCAAGGTTGAGCGTCGTGAAAATGCGTGACAAATGCCGAAAAAGCGGGCTGCGCCGGCACGCGTCAAACGGGAAAAACTTACGGAACTCGCCTGTCTCCGCTCAGTTTGACGCCGCCGGCTGCCACAACGCCAGCATTCCATCCATTCCGAGCCGATCGACCGCCTGCGCGACGCCGGTTTGCCCGATCTGGTGCGCAATCGAGCCCAAACCCAGCGCTTCCAGCGTCACGGCGGCCGCGGTCTTGAGGAACGACAGATCGCCAAAGCGCGGCTCGAGCTTGTAGTCGCGCACGGGAAGCCCCTTCTTGACGCTCTTGTGCTCGACCAGCCAGGTCACGGCCGTCTTCTCGTCGCCGATCTGGTCGATCAGCTTGAGATCGATCGCCTGGCGGCCGGTGAAGACGCGGCCATCGGCGACTTTTTCGAGCTGCGTGTCATCCATGCCACGCCTCTCCTTCACGAGGCCCTTGAACCAGGCATAGGAGTCCTTCACCAGCGCATCGAGCGCCGCGCGCGCTTCGGGACTTGTCGGCTCGAATCCGTTGGGTGCCGCCTTCAGCGGCGAGGACTTCACCTCCTCGACCTTGACGCCGATCGTCTTCAAGAGCTCGGAGACGTTGGGGTACTGGAACAGCACGCCGATCGAGCCCACCAGCGAGCTCTGCTGGGCGACGATGTGATCGCTCGCGATCGCCGTGATGTAGCCCCCGGAGGCGGCGAGGCCCTCGACCACGACGACGAGCGGCTTCTTCGCCTTCAGCCGCACGAGCGAGTCATAGAGCTGCTCGGAGCCGGCGGTGGTGCCGCCCGGTGAGTTGATATGAACGATCACGGCAGCGGCCTGCGAATCCTCCAGCCGCTCCAGCGCCTGCGTGCGATCGGAATCGCTGCGGATCAATCCCTCGATATGAACGCGCGCGATCGAGCCGGCGGATGCAAAGGTGCCGCGTGCTCCGGGTGTCGCAATCAGCGCGAAGCTCGCAATCGCCGCGATCGCGATCAGCGCGGCCATCACGCGCCAGAACGTCAGCTTGCGGCGGATCCTGCGGCGATCGACGATGATGTCCGAATCAAGCGACATCGGAATGTCTCCAAATGAAAGGCTGGGCGCGTTGTGCCGTCACAGCGTGACCAACGGCTTATCTGGATACATCAATTGGGGCGCAATTTGAAGAAATGAAGGCTTGGGAGCCCTGGTAGATGGGGTAACGGGCAATACGGCCGCCAAGCCAAACAAAAAAGCCCCGGCTCGCGCCGGGGCTTCGATGCAGCGAAACGAACGTTTCGCTTACTTGTTCTCGCGGTTCTTGAGCGCGGTGCCCAGGATGTCGCCGAGCGTCGCACCCGAATCGGAAGAGCCGTACTGCGCGATGGCTTCCTTCTCTTCGGCGACTTCGAGCGCCTTGATCGACACCTGGACCTTGCGGGCCTTCTTGTCGAACTGGATCACGCGGGCATCGACCTTTTCGCCGACAGCGAAGCGTTCGGCGCGCTGGTCGTTGCGGTCACGCGCGAGCTCGGAGCGCTTGATGAAGGTGGTGAAGTCGGTACCGGCGATCTTCACCTCGATGCCGCTCTCCTTCACTTCGAGCACTTCGCAGGTCACGACCGCGCCCTTCTTGACATCGCCCGGCTCGGCAAAGGGGTCGCCTTCGAGCTGCTTGATGCCGAGCGAGATGCGCTCCTTCTCGACGTCCACATCGAGCACCACGGCCTTCACCATGTCGCCCTTCTTGTAGTTGTCGATCACCTGCTCGCCCGGAAGCTTCCAGTCGAGGTCGGAGAGGTGGACCATGCCATCGACGTCGCCCTCGAGGCCCAGGAACAGACCGAACTCGGTCTTGTTCTTGACCTCGCCCTCGACCACCGAACCGGTCGGGTGCTTCTCGACGAAGACCTCCCAGGGGTTGCGCATGGTCTGCTTGAGGCCGAGCGAGATGCGGCGCTTGACGGAATCGACTTCCAGCACCTGCACGTCGACTTCCTGCGAGGTCGAGACGATCTTGCCGGGATGCATGTTCTTCTTGGTCCACGACATCTCGGAGACGTGGATCAGGCCTTCGATGCCCGGCTCGAGCTCGACGAACGCACCGTAGTCGGTAATGTTGGTGACGCGGCCGGTGAAGCGGGCACCCAGCGGGTACTTGGCTTCGATGCCCTGCCACGGGTCGTCCAGCAGCTGCTTCATGCCCAGCGAGATGCGGTGCGTCTCGTGGTTGATCTTGATGATCTTGACCTTCACGGTCTGGCCGATCGAGAGCACCTCGGTCGGATGGTTGACGCGGCGCCATGCGATGTCGGTGACGTGCAGCAGGCCGTCGATGCCGCCGAGGTCAACGAACGCACCGTAATCGGTGATGTTCTTGACCACGCCGTCGATGACCTGACCCTCTTCGAGGTTCTGCACCAGCTCCTGGCGCTGCTCGGCGCGGGTCTCTTCCAGCACCGTGCGGCGGGACACGACGATGTTGCCGCGGCGGCGGTCCATCTTGAGGATCTGGAACGGCTGCGAGTTGTTCATCAGCGGCGCAACGTCGCGGATCGGACGGATGTCGACCTGCGAGCGCGGCAGGAACGCCACGGCACCGTCGAGGTCGACGGTGAAGCCGCCCTTGACCTGGTTGAAGATGACGCCGTTGACCTTCTCGTTGTTCTGGAACGCCTTCTCGAGCTTGCCCCAGCTCTCTTCGCGACGCGCCTTGTCGCGCGACAGCACGGCTTCGCCGAGGGCGTTTTCGATGCGATCGAGGAACACTTCCACCTCGTCGCCGACCTTGAGGTCGCTCTCACGGCCGGGGCCCGAAAATTCGCGCAAGGCAACGCGGCCCTCGGTCTTCAGGCCGACGTCGATGACGGCCATGTCCTTTTCAATTGCAACCACCTTGCCCTTGACGACGGAGCTTTCCTGCAGGTTGCCGCCTGCGAAGGACTCGTCGAGCATCGCGGCGAAATCGTCGCGCGAGGGGCTATAGGTATCAGCAGAAGTCGAAGCCATTTGTTCTCCAGTTGCGGATGTCTTGCCGGCCGTTGGGTTCATGGGCGCATCGCACACGCAGTGTCGGAAGGTCCGCAAAACCTTCGAGCGACCGCTCGCTGCTCCGGCTTTGCAGCGGAACAGCGGAGGCGGGCCGGCTGAGGCCCGCGCGTTCGATACGTGGAAATCTTTGTCCGGAGCCTGGATCGCGCCGGCCCCGAAACGAGGGGACCGAAGATATCGACATCAAAGAGACGGGAGCGGGCGCTTCCTCCAATGACGGCTGCGGCTTAACCCCGCGACCGGCCCGCTCGGACGGCCTCGATAATGTCGATGGCGGCCCGGACGCCGCCTTCTATATCCAGTTGGGAGTTATCTAGCAAGTAAGCATCCGGGGCCGGTCTTAAAGGCGCAACCGGCCGGTTCTTGTCGCGTTCGTCGCGCTGGATGATGTCCGCGAGCACGGCCGCCTCATCGGCCTCTTCCCCCCTCGCCCTGGCCTCCATGGTCCGGCGATGGGCGCGGACCTTGGGATCGGCGACGACGAATATCTTCACGTCGGCATGGGGGCAGATCACGGTTCCAATGTCCCGGCCATCGAGCACGGCGCCGGGCGGATCGGCAGCGAATTGCCGCTGGAAATTGACCAGGACCTCGCGGACCCGCGAGATCGCCGAGACGATCGAGGCGCCCTCGCCGACCTTCTGGGTCTTCAGCACCGGATTGCCGAACTTTTCGGGATCGAGCTCCAGCGCCGCCGCCACCGCCGCCGCTTCATCGCGGAGATCGTGACCGGACTGCATCAGCTCGTAAGCCACGGCGCGATAGATGACCCCGGTATCGAGATGACGATAGCCGTAATGGTGGGCGAGGCGCTTGCCGAGCGTCCCCTTGCCCGAGGCTGCGGGCCCGTCGATGGCGATGATCATGAAAACTCGGCCCCTAGCGAACGCATCATCGGAATGAAGTCCGGGAAACTGGTGGCGATGAAGGCGGTGTCGTCGACGGTCACCGGCTGATCGGAGGCACAGCCCATCACCAGCGCGGACATCGCGATGCGATGGTCCATGTGGGTGGCGACAGTGCCGCCGCCGGGGACATGGCCGCGGCCCTCGACGATAAGATCGTCGCCGGAGACCCCGACCTTGACGCCGTTGACGCGGAGCATGGCGGCGGTGGCCTCCAGGCGGTCGGATTCCTTGACGCGCAGCTCCTGCAGGCCGCGCATGATCGTCGTGCCTTCGGCGAAGGACGCCGCCACTGCCAGCACCAGATATTCGTCGATCATCGACGGCGCGCGCTCCGGCGGCACCTCGACGCCGCGCAGCTTTGACGCGCGCACGCGCAGGCGCGCCATCGGCTCGCCGGCATCGCCGCGCACTTCACGCTCCTCGATGAAGGCGCCCATTTCGCGTAGCGTCGTGAACAGGCCTGTGCGCAGCGGATTGGTCATGACGTCGGACAGCACGATGTCGGAGCCCTCGACGATCAGCGCCGCGACGATTGGGAAGGCGGCCGATGAGGGGTCGGCGGGCACGACGACATTGGCGCCATGCAGCTCGGGCTGACCCACCAGCGTGATGCGGCGGCCGTGCTGACCTTCCTGCACCGAGGTGATGTCCGCGCCAAAATGCTTCAGCATCAGCTCGGTGTGGTCGCGGCTGGCCTCGGTCTCGATCACGGTCGTGGTGCCCGGCGCAGCCAGGCCTGCCAGCAGCACGGCCGACTTGATCTGGGCGGAGGCGACCGGGGTCTTGTACGTGATCGGAAGCGGATCGCGCGCGCCCTGGAGGGTCAGCGGCAGACGCCCGCCCTCTCCGCCGGAGACGACCTTCGCACCCATCTTTTCGAGCGGATCGAGGATCCGGCGCATGGGGCGGCTGCGCAGCGAGGCGTCGCCGTCGAACACCGCCGAGATCGGGCAGCCGGCAACGGCGCCCATGACGAGGCGGCAGCCGGTGCCGGAGTTGCCGAAATCCAGCGGCGCCTTGGGCTGGGCAAATCCCCCGACTCCGACCCCGTTTACCTTCCAGGCGAAATCTCCGGTCCGTTCGACGCTGGCACCGAGTGCCTGCATGGATTTGGCGGTGTTGAGGACGTCCTCGCCCTCCAAGAGGCCCGAAATCCTGGTCTCGCCGACCGCGAGCGCACCCAGGATGAGGGCACGATGGGAGATCGACTTGTCGCCGGGCACCCGTACTTTCCCGGTCAGGGCACCGCTGGCGCGAGACTGGAGCGGCCTCGGTTGGTCGGAATGGGTCAAGATTGTGTCCTTGAATAGGCCCTATGGGGCTGGGCGCACCTACCACATGGTCCGAGCCCCGTCACGAGCATGTCTTTCTCTCGTAATGCGCTATTGACAGCCGGCCGCCAACTAGCCAAGTGAAGCACCGCTTTTCAGACATTCCCAGGATTCCTGCCGTGGCCAAGTCCGAACTCGGAACCAAACGTATTTGCCCGACCACGGGCAAGAAGTTCTATGACCTCAACAAGAATCCGGTGATCTCGCCCTACACCGGCGAGGTGGTGCCGATTGCGCCGATTGCGCCCGCGCGCGCACGGGGCGGCGATACCCGCAACATGGCCCAGGACACCGCGCCGGAGCCGGCCGAGGCCGAGGAGTTGGTCTCGCTCGAGGAGGCCGATGCCGAGGAGAGCACCGGCAAGGTCAAGGCTGTCGTGCCCGAATCCGAGGACGATATCGAGGTCGATGAGACCCTCGACGACGACGATGACGATGATTCGACCTTCATTGCCGACGAGGAAGAGGGCGATGAGGACGTGACAGACATCATTGGTGATGTCGGAGGTGATGAAGAGACTTGAGATCAGCCCTGATCTGTGAAAAAGGGTGCACCGCGCGAGTCGCCAAGGGCTCGCCGGTCCGGGGGATCAACCAGGTTCACCCCGGTTAAGGACTAAGGGGCCATAGCTCAGCTGGGAGAGCGCTTGCATGGCATGCAAGAGGTCGGCGGTTCGATCCCGCCTGGCTCCACCAGCCTTCGCTGGCTTCGCCGGCTTCGGCTCGGCAAGCCCTATCGTAGCGAGGGCTGCCGCGGCGTAGCCCGAAGAGCGAAGCCGGGCTTTATTCGCAAGCCTTCAGTTCGCGAGCTTCGGCTCCGCAAGCGCTTCATGGCGAAGCCAGGCTTTTGCAGGACAAAAGCGGGTGTAAGCTCTCCTCGACAACTGAGGAGTGTGCCGTGAAGTACGTCTACATCCTTGAGAGCCTTAATTCCCTTCATTTCCACGTCGGGATCACCGATGATCTGCGCGCCCGACTGACAAAGCACAATGCTGGCGAGGTGCCTCACACCTCGAAGTATGGGCCTTGGCGTCTCAAGACTTACATCGCGTTTAGCAACGAGAAGCAGGCCATCGCATTCGAGAAGCACCTGAAGTCGGCACCCGGCCGCGCCTTCGCCAAGAAGCGCCTCTAACCCCTAATCCCCGATCACCGCATTCAGCCGATCGCGCAGCGCGACGATCTCGTCTTTCATGGCGACCAGCTCCGGCACCGAGCAGTCCGTCGCCGCCAGAATCGACTGCGGCACGCTGCGCGCCTTCTCCCTCAGCGCATGGCCCTGCGGCGTCAGCGCGATCAGCACCTGACGCTCGTCCTCGCTCGAGCGGGTGCGCTTGACGAGATGGGCGGCCTCGAGCCGCTTGAGCAGCGGCGTCAGCGTGCCCGAATCCAGGAACAGCTTCTCGCCGATCTCCTTGACCGGCACGTCGTCGCGCTCCCACAGCACCAGCATCACCAGATATTGCGGGTAGGTCAGGCCGAGCCGGTCGAGCAGCGGCTTGTAGACGCGGTTGAAGGCGTGCGCGGCGGAATAGACCGCGAAGCAGATCTGGTTGTCGAGCCGCAGCGGCGCGTCCGCTGCCGATGGTTTCCGGGCCATGGGAATCTCATGAGGATAGCCCCATTGTGGGACCGCGCGGCACGACATTCAATTGCGAACAATTAAATGTGAGGCCTGACAATTTCAATTGCACACAATCTAATTGCCTGCAATAAAAGATCGCACCCCAACCCGGAAAGACCCGAGGAGACGAAAATGTCCGTGAACGTCCTCTACAAGACCAGCGCCAAGGCGACCGGCGGCCGCGACGGCCATGCCGCCACCCTCGACGGCGCGCTCGACGTCAAGCTCACCACGCCGAAGGAGCTCGGCGGCGGGGGCGGCGCCGGCAACAATCCCGAGCAGCTGTTCGCTGCCGGCTATGCCGCCTGTTTCATCGGCGCGATGAAATTCGTGGCCTCGCAGGGCGGCCCCAAGGTTCCCGCCGACGCCTCCGTCACCTCGACCGTCGGCATCGGCCCGCGCTCCGAAGGCGGCTTCGGCCTCGACATCGATCTCGCCGTCTCGCTGCCGGGCCTTGCCCGCGCGGAGGCCGAGGCGCTGGTCGCGAAAGCGCACCAGGTGTGCCCGTACTCCAATGCCACGCGCGGCAATGTCGACGTTCGCCTGACGGTCGTCTGATCGAAAGGGCGGATGGGCTGGCCCGGGATCCCCTCGGGCCGGCCGCTTCCGTTGATTTCCCACATCGCGGGATTGCGCGGCGGCGGTGCATGCGGCCCTACGTGCGGCGCCATTGCGGGCGCAAAAAAACCTCGCTAGGCCTGTGATCAAACGTCGATACAGGAGAAGCGAAGGCATGACTGAAGCGGCAACGGGTGCCATGAGCGGACTGCGCGTCATCGATCTCACGCGCGTGCTCGGAGGTCCCTACTGCACCCAGATCCTCGCCGACCACGGCGCCGACGTCATCAAGGTCGAGCCGCCCGCGGGCGACGAGGTGCGCGAATGGGGCCCTCCCTTCCATGAGGAAGACGCGGCCTATTTCGTCGGCATCAACCGCAACAAGCGCTCGATCGGCCTCGACCTCGCCTCCGAGGGCGGCCGCGTCGTGCTGCTGAAGATGCTGGAGACGGCCGACGTCCTGATCGAGAATTTCAAGCCGGGCACACTGGAGAAATGGGGCATCGGCAACGAGGTGTTGCGCGAAAGATTTCCGCGCCTCGTGCATTGCCGGATCTGCGGCTTCGGTGCCGACGGCCCGCGTGGCGGCAATCCGGGCTATGACGCCATCGTCCAGGCCATGACCGGCATGATCGCGGCGACCGGATCGCCCGAGAGCGGGCCGATGCGGATCGGCGTGCCCTTGGTCGACATCACCACGGGACTTTATGCGGCGATCGGCATCCTGATGGCGCTGTCGGAGCGGCAGCGTTCGGGCAAGGGCCAGTTCCTGGAGACGACGCTGTACGAGACCGGGCTTGCCATCATGCATCCGCACACCGCGAATTATTTCATGCATGGCAAGCCGCCTGGTCTCACCGGCAACGAGCATCCCAACCTCGTGCCTTACGCGATCTTCCCTACCAAGACCGACGACATCTTCATCGGCGTCGGCAATGACGGCACCTTCCGCAAGCTGGCGAAAGAGATCGGCAAACCCGAGCTCGGCACCGACCCGCGCTTTGCCCGCAACAAGGACCGCATCGCCAATCGCGAGGCGCTGCGCGCCGAGCTTGCCGCAGTGTTCAGTCAGCACGAGGCCGAGCCGCTGTGCAATCGCCTGCTCGCGGCCGGCCTGCCCGCAGGTCCGGTGCAGAAGATCGATCAGGCGTTGACGAATCCGCACACGATCTACCGCGGCGATATCATCGAGAAGGACTGGTACAAGGGCGTGGCCTCGCCGATCCGGCTCGACCGCAGCAAGCCGAGCCTGCGGCGCGTGCCGCCGAAATTCAGCCAGCACGCCGCGGAGGTGCTGGGTGAGTTCGGCTACTCCAGGGCCGAGATCGACGCGATGGTCGAGAAGGGCACCGTTTGCGGTCCCGAGCGCAAGCGCTAGCGACCACCTCCTCCGTCAACGAATGATGCCGCAGTGCGGCGCGGGCACGATAATGCACCGCGAACGGACGAGGCTGCCCGATCCGTCTTCGCCTATTTGACGACTTCCCATTTGGCAGCGCTTGCTGCTTTCGTTTCTCCCGCTTACACAGTCATGTGAACGTCATATGGCGCTGCTAGCGCAAGCGCTTCTTTAGTGACGGGCAAGGGAGGTTTTCTTGATGGCTCTTCGACATATTGGCGCGGCTGCTGCTGTTGCACTCACGGTTGGTCTCGGCTCCTCGCCGGCACTCGCCGTGACCGAAATCCAGTGGTGGCACGCGATGACCGGCGCCAACAACGACGTCATCGTCAAGCTCGCCAACGATTTCAACGCCGCGCAGAGCGACTACAAGGTGATCCCGACCTACAAGGGCAACTACGCCGACACGATGAACGCCGGCATCGCCGCGTTCCGCGCCGGCAACGCGCCGCACATCATGCAGGTGTTCGAGGTCGGCACCGCCACCATGATGGCCGCGACCGGCGCCGTGAAGCCGGTGTACAAGCTGATGGCCGAGACCGGCGAGAAGTTCGATCCGAAGGCCTATCTGCCCGCGATCACCGGCTATTACTCGACCTCGAAGGGCGAGATGCTGTCCTTCCCCTTCAACTCGTCGTCGACGGTGATGTGGGTCAACCTCGATGAGCTGAAAAAGGCCAATGTCGCGATTCCGAAGACCTGGCCCGAAGTGTTCGACGCCGCCAAGAAGCTGAAGGCGGCCGGCCACGCCACCTGCGGCTTTTCCAACTCCTGGGTCACCTGGGTCAATCTCGAGCAACTCTCCGCCTGGCACAACGTGCCGTTGTCGACGAAGGCCAACGGGCTCGACGGCTTCGACACCGTGCTGGAGTTCAACGGACCTCTCCAGGTCAAGCATCTCGAAAACCTGGTCGAGCTCCAGAAGGACAAGACCTACGACTATGCCGGCCGCACCAACACCGGCGAGGGCCGCTTCACGTCGGGCGAATGCCCGCTCTACCTGACCTCGTCGGCGTTCTTCGGCAACGTCAAGGCGCAGGCCAAGTTCGCCTTCACCGCGGTGCCGATGCCCTATTATCCCGACGTCAAGGGCGCGCCGCAGAACTCGATCATCGGCGGTGCCTCGCTCTGGGTGATGGGCGGCAAGTCGGCTGACGAATACAAGGGCGTCGCAAAATTCCTGACCTTCCTCTCGGATACCGATCGCCAGGTCTACATCCACAAGGCTTCGGGCTATCTGCCGATCACCAAGGCGGCGTATGAGAAGGCGAAGGCGGAAGGCTTCTACAAGGACCAGCCGTATCTGGAGACGCCGCTGCTCGAGCTGACCAACAAGGAGCCGACCGAGAATTCGCGCGGCCTGCGCCTCGGCAACATGGTGCAGCTCCGTGACGTCTGGGCGGAAGAGATCGAGCAGGCGCTGGCGGGCAAGAAGACCGCCAAGCAGGCGCTGGATGCGGCCGTCGAGCGCGGCAACACCATGCTGCGCCAGTTCGAAAAGACCGCCGTGAAGTAAGGCGACGAGCGGCAGGCCGGTCAACCCGGCCTGCCGCCCCCCGCGGGCATCATGCAAAAGCAAGCCATTTTCCAATCCAAGCTATTGCCTTATGCGCTGGTTGCGCCGCAGCTCGCGATCGTCCTGATTTTCTTCTACTGGCCGGCCTTGCAGGCGCTGATCCAGTCCTTCCTGCTCCAGGACGCCTTCGGCCTGTCGAGCAGCTTCGTCTGGTTCGACAACTATCTCGAGCTGTTCAGGGAGCGCGCCTATTTCGAGGCGATCGTCCGCACCTTCTTCTTCTCGTTCGCCATCGCGGTGTCGTCGCTGTCGTTTGCGCTGCTGCTCGCCGTGATGGCGGACAAGCCGCTGCGCGGCTCGCTGCTCTACCGGACGCTGCTGATCTGGCCCTATGCGGTGGCGCCGCCGGTCGTCGGCGTGCTCTGGATCTTCATGCTGCATCCCTCGCTCGGCGTGCTCTCGCGGTATTTGCGCGCCCTCGGCATCGACTGGAATCCGCTGCTCGACGGCGACCAGGCCGCAGCGCTGATCATCCTCGCCGCCGCCTGGAAGCAGATCTCCTACAACTTCCTGTTCTTCCTCGCCGGCCTGCAGAGCATCCCGAGAAGCGTGCTCGAGGCTGCCGCGATCGACGGCGCGCGCCCGATGCGCAGGTTCTGGACCGTGACCTTCCCGCTGCTGTCGCCGACCATCTTCTTCCTCTTGGTCGTCAACATCGTCTACGCCTTCTTCGACACGTTCGGCATCATCGACACCATGACCCGCGGCGGTCCCGGCAAGTCGACGGAAACGCTGGTCTACAAGGTCTATTCCGACGGCCTGCTCGGCGGCAATCTCGGCAGCTCGGCGGCGCAGTCGGTGATCCTGATGATCATGGTGATCGTGCTGACGGGCATCCAGTTCCGCTTCGTCGAACGCAAGGTGACCTACTGATGGTCGAGGAAGAAGGCTTTCGGCGCTACGTCGCGCATGTCATCCTCTGGATCGGGATCGCGATCGTCGCCTTCCCCGTCTACATCGCGATCGTCGCCTCGACCCAGGACAACGCGCTGATCGCGAACGGGCAGATGTCGCTGCTGCCCGGCGGCCACTTCTTCGAGACTTACTATCAGACCATCTTCGTCGGCACGAGCGGCTCGACCCGCGAGCCCGTCGGCAACATGATGCTGAACTCGCTGATAACGGCGCTGCTGATCGCGGTCGGCAAGATCGCGATCTCGATCATCTCGGCCTATGCGATCGTGTATTTCCGCTTCCCGTTCCGGATGCCGATCTTCTGGCTCATCTTCATCACGTTGATGCTGCCGGTCGAGGTGCGCATCTATCCGACCTACAAGATCGTCGCCGATCTGCATATGCTCGACAGCTATGCCGGCCTGTCGCTGCCGCTGATCGCATCGGCCACCGCGACGCTGCTGTTCCGCCAGTTCTTCATGACGGTGCCGGACGAATTGCTGGAGGCCTCGCGCATCGACGGCGCAGGTCCCTTGCGCTTCTTCTGGGATACGCTGCTGCCGCTGTCGCGCACCAACATGGCCGCGCTGTTCGTGATCCTGTTCATCCTCGGCTGGAATCAATATCTCTGGCCGCTCTTGATCACCACGCGCGACGACATGCAGACGATCCAGATCGGCATCCGCAAGATGATCACCACCACCGACGCGCTGACCGAATGGCCGATCGTGATGGCAACCGCCGTGCTCGCCATGCTGCCGCCGGTGTTCGTCGTCGTCGTGATGCAGAAGCTATTCGTGCGCGGCCTCGTCGAGACGGAGAAGTAGAGATTTATGGCTAACGTCACCCTGCGCAACGTCCGCAAGACCTACACCGGCGGCTTCGAGGCCATCAAAGGCGTCAACGTCGATGTCGGCGACGGACAGTTCTGCGTGCTGGTCGGACCAAGCGGCTGCGGCAAGTCCACGCTGCTGCGCATGGTCGCAGGGCTCGAGACCGTCACCGGCGGCGAGATCGACATCGGCGGGCGCGTCGTCAACCAGATCGAGCCCGCCGACCGCGACATCGCGATGGTGTTCCAGAACTACGCGCTCTATCCGCATATGAGCGTGTACAACAACATGGCCTATGGCTTGCGCAACCGCGGCATGGCGGAAGCCGAGATCAAGACGCGCGTCGAGGAAGCCGCGCGCGTGCTCGAATTGTCCGCCATGCTGGAGCGCAAGCCGCGCCAGCTCTCCGGCGGCCAGCGCCAGCGCGTCGCCATGGGCCGCGCCATCGTGCGCCAGCCGAAAGTGTTTCTGTTCGACGAGCCGCTCTCCAACCTCGATGCCAAGCTGCGCATCGCGATGCGGGTCGAGATCCGCAAATTGCAGCGCCGGCTCAACACGACGTCGATCTACGTCACCCACGACCAGCTCGAGGCGATGACGCTCGCCGACATTCTCGTCGTGATGAACGGCGGCCAGGTCGAGCAGGTCGGCAACCCGCTGGCGATCTACGAGAAGCCGGCGACCACCTTCGTCGCCTCCTTCATCGGCGCGCCGCCGATGAATCTGATGTCGACCCGGCCCGAGGAGATCCGGTCGCAGCTCGCCGGCAGTGCTGCGGCCGACGCCGGCATCCTCGGCATCCGCCCGGAGGATTTCGTCATCACCGACGAGACGCCCGCCGGCGGCGTCGCCCTGCCGCTCACCGTGGAGGCGATCGAGCGCGTCGGCGCCGAAACCTTCGTCTACGGCTCGCGCCAGCAGGAAGACCAGCGCGTCGCCGCCACGCCAGGCGAACTGCCGCCCGGCGAAGTCATCGTCCGCATTCCCGGAACCGAAGCCCCCGCCATCGGCGCGAAAATCCGCGTCGCGGCGGTGCAGAGCAAGCTGCATTTGTTCAGCGGCGACGGGCGGAAGCGGATCGAGGCCTGACGGGTTCCGAAAGGAGTCCGATCAAAACCGTGAAAACAACCCCATGCACAGTAGAAGGGGCTTTGTTTTCGTTGGGGAAATTCGGCGGCAGATTCGTCATGCCCGGGCTTGTCACGGGCATCCACATTCTTGGTGCCGCGAGGAAGGTCGTGGATGGCCGCGACGAGCCCGGCCATGACGCCTAATGCGATGCTCTGGGCCTGACGATGGTGGCGTCGGCCCATCCACAGGCCCCGGCTACGTCCTTGAACCCACACATGGATATGCCCATATTGCTGACCAAGGGGTGCCTTGACGGGCCCTGAAACACCAAAGTCGCTTCTGCGAGGACTTTGTAAACTATGTCTCGTGTTCCAACGCTCTCCAGTCCCTTCCTGCTGGGCTTCGACGAGATCGAGCGCGTGCTCGACCGCGTCGTCAAAGGCGCCGACGGCTACCCTCCCTACAATATCGAGAGGTGTGACCGCACGGACGGCCAGCCCGAGCGTTTGCGCATCACGCTGGCGGTTGCCGGATTCACGCGCGACCAACTCGATGTAACCATTGAGGAAAACCAGCTCGTGATCCGCGGGCGGCAGCAGGACGAAAAGACCCGGCAATACATCCATCGCGGCATCGCCGCGCGCCACTTCCAGCGCACCTTCGTGCTGGCTGAGGGGATGCTGGTGCTGGGTGCGGATCTGAAGAACGGGCTGTTGTCGATCGATCTGGCCCGGCCTGAACCGGAGCGGATCGTTAAGACAATCGCTATCAATGAGCACGAATAATGGAACGAGTAGCGGACTCGACCGCTTAGTGTTCCAGAGGAGTCGAGACCATGAGTGAAGGTCACGTTGCGTTCGAATACGAAGCCAAGAACGTCTCTCCGGAGACGCTAGCGACCCTGGGCGAAGGCCATATCGCCTATGTGAAGCAGATCCGCTCCGAGGACGTGCCGGACCTGTTCCCCGAGGCGCCCAAGATTGCGCCGGGTCTCAAGCTGTTCGCGCTCCACGCCGCCGACGGCACGCCGATCATGTTGACCGACAGCCGCGAAGCCGCAATCGCCAACGCCTGGAGCAACGAGCTGCAAGCGGTGAGCGTGCACTGAGCACGCGCGTCGCAGGAATAGAGTTTTGACGGGCATGCCTTCGCACGAAGGCGTGCCCGTTTCACTTTGACGACGAATTCGGATACTCTAAAATCTGGTTGATCCGACCAGAAAGCGCAACATGGCGGCAAAGCCCCCCTCTTCAAAGCCCCCCTCTTCGAAGAAGGGTCTTCAATCGAGACGATGGAGCCTTCAGGATGCGAAAACGCATCTGAGCCACATCGTCAGAGAGGCCCAACGCTCTGGACCACAGCGCGTGACGCCGCACGGGAAGGACGCCGCGGTGATTGTCGCGGCAGAGGAATTTGACCGCCTTCAGCGGCCCGTAAGCGGCCGCGATATCGCTGTCGCCCTTGCCAAGTCTCCATTGGGCGACCTGGAGTTCGAACGCCTGACGATCAAGTCCAAGGTTCGGGACGTCGAGCTTTGAGGGGATGGCTGCTCGATACCAAACGTGGTTTCGGAACTACGCAGGCCGAAACCCAATCCTGATGAGCCAATTTTGCCGCCACACGTTCGGACAACCGGATTTGTTCATCGCGTCCATCGCCGCTTCACAGGACCTGATCGTGGTTACACGCGATGTCGACGAATTCGTCGAGGCGCGCGTCCGGCTCAGGTCGCGAAAGTTTCAAACTTCAACGCCCCGCCGGGATCAGCGCCCGCATGATGTCCGGCTTCCAGCTTTGACGCGCGCTGTCGAAGGCGGCGAAATCATGGTCGAACTGCCAATAGGCCCATGCCCAGCCAAGCCGCTCCGCACCTCGCGCTATGAACGATAGGTATCTCGTCCGAGCTTCGGCTGGAGCGGCCTCGTACACGCCGAACTCGCCGAGATAGATTGGGCGCTTTTCCCGCTCGGACCAGATACGCACCTTCTCGAAATCGGCGAGAGCCTTCCGTTCGTCCTCCGGGGTGCCCCAATCAAGTGGCCCTACTCGCGAAAACGTTTCGGACCACGGTGCGCCCTGATGCGTGAAACGGATCGGCGCGTAATAATGAAACGTGACGATGAGGTTTCGGTCATCTGACGGCAGGACCAGGTCCTCGACAGGGATGTCATCGATGTTGAGAACCGCAGCGATCACTGCCCGCCGGGGATTGGTGGCGCGGATGATGCCGAGACACTCATTCAGAAGGGCGTTCCAGGCGGCAGACGTCATCTGCCCGCCCGGCTCGTTGAGAACCTCGAAGACAAGCCTCGGATATTTTCCGGCATAGCGCGCGGCGATTTGCGTCCAGAACGCTTTCAGCTTCTCGGCGCATCCGGACACGTCGCGCTGGCAAACACCGGTATCGTGTTCGTCGAGGACGGGGATGAGATTCCGGGCGAGCACTTCCTCGATAACGGCATTGAGCCGGCGCAAGACGATGTCATCCAGCAAATTCCCGGGGCCCATGAACTTGAAGGCAAAGAAATTGATCCGAACGTGCGAGAACCCGGCGTTTCTGATCGCAGTGAGGTTGTCCAGGCGGAATGGCGCGTTCCGGCCGCCTTCCCAGATACCGTCGTAGCCGAGGATGTTGATGCCGCGCCCCAATCTCGGGGGCGCAGGCGCGGTGCCCTGCCCGGCTGCCTCGGCGTGACGGCAGATCGCAAGCACGGATATCGCCAAGGCGAGACCCAAAGTGACCGGCCAGCGGGCGCAGATGGCCTTCATCCTGCTTGCCCCCATCATTGCTGCAGGGGTTGCTGCGGCACCGGCCTGCACACTGCGAAGAAGAATGCGACGAGAAGCACCGACGTGAACATCGTCGAGCGAAGCAACATCGTCTCGGTGAAATTCGATTGAAAGCTCAGGACGACGAATCCGATGATGAGCGCGCAGTGGCAACGATCGATCGAGCGAGTGGCGATCAAATACAGGACCTTTTCCGAGAACAGATAGACGCTCGCAACGAACAGAACGTATCCCAGAAATCCGGTTTCAATCGCCACCGCGACGTAACCGCTGTGATAATTGTCGAGCACCCAGCCATGGTTCTGATTGAAATAGTCGTAAATCGAAGGCCGCGTCCAGAATCCGTTGATGCCGAAGCCCAGCAGCGGCGCGTCGTTGAAATGGCTGATGGCGTACTGCCAAATGAAGGTCCGCTCGGTGAAATCGATGGTCGATTCGCCGATACGGATGGAATCGTACCCCGTCACATAGAAATACAGCATCAGCAGGGCGGCCAGGATGCACATGATGAACGGCAGCACCGCGTAGACTCTCATGCAGCGGATCGACCACATCGAAGTCACGAGCAGTCCGCCCGCGGCAAGCGCAACGGCACCGGCACCACGAGATCCCGAGGCGATGACGCAGGTCGATGCCAGGAGAAAGGTCGAGAGGAAAGCGATCCACCCCTGGCCCGTCATCTTCTGATAACAGGCGAAAAACATCAGATAGGCGCTGATGAAGCCGAGCGTCTGCTTCGATTCATATATTCCCTGCCACTGGCCATTGTGCATCCAGCTCTGGTCAACGCCGATCTCGGGCACGAAGACCGCACACAGGGCCGAGGCGGCGACCAGGATGAAGAGCCCCAGCGCCGTCGATCCGACGATCTCGTCGATGTCGATACGCGTGATGAGGCAGTAAGCACCGAAGGTCGTCACCACAAGTGCCGCGCTCTTCATGATCGCTGCGGTGGCGAGGCTGGTCCAGAGAACGGAAACGGCAGCGAGAGTATAGAATGCGACCAGCGCGATGAGATCGGGATTGGGCTGCACGCGCACGCGTGGACGCACGAAGACGCTGGCGTAGATCAGGATGACCCACATCAAGAGCGCGAGGGCCTGTTGCACATAGCTCCACTCTGCGGGGAGCAATGCCGGGTGGAAAACGCCCATCGACGCGATCACGTTGACGGTGATCGAGATGCGGATCACGTTTCTGGCAAGCGTTTCCACGCCGGCGCCGGGCGCTTTCCAGATCGCGCTGTCGTATGCCTCGGAATCCGCTACGGTGTGCAGGCTGGCCATGAGCCGACCTTCCGAAAGCACGGTTAATATTTCCCTTAAGGTTGCATCGCGACCCCTTCGCGCGGTCGGCGGCCTCAGGGCAAACCTTCGGCGAAGGTCATATCGCCGATGTGAAGCAGATCCCAGCCACGATGGATTCGAGACCGACAGGAGGCTTGCAGCCTTGTGAAGGCGCGCTTCGAGTCGTTCGTCCGCGGGTGTGCCGAGACCGGTGGAGGCGTCAATAAGGGCCTGCGACAGCGCTCCGATCACATCCGTCGAGACCCTGCTCGCTTCGGCCGTGAACGAGCCGGCGTCAGCCATGTCGAGCTGGAGCCGGAAGGCTTTCACGATTCGCCTTGAAGGCATTTCCCGCAAAGTGGCGGCACAATCGAGATGCTCGTCGCCAGCGAGAAAGCTCATCTGCAGGACGTAGCGCGCGTCAGCGGCGGCGGAGCGCCAGTCCTCGGCAACCAACGACCTTGCGACCAACGCCGGCGGCGATCTTGTCGCGGAGCTGGGCGACCAGGGACGAGGCCTGCTGGCTGAAGGGATGCCCCTGAGGTCCGAAAGCCGGGCCAATGACCAGGAATCCGCCGACCGCCGCCGAAGACGATGCGGCGATCCAGACATAGCCCTCGCCATATTGTGTGGCGATGTACTTTGGCGATTTGGCGCTGTCGCCAAGCTTGGTCCGCAGCCTGTTCACCAGAAAGTCGATGTTGCGGTCGGATATGTCGGATTCCGAAGCAACCTCATCGAGCAGACGGCCGCGGCGCGTGAGGCGGATGCGGATTCCGGGTGAGGGCGAGCAACAGCGCGCGCTCGTTTCTGGTGAACTTGATCGTCTGCCCATTGCGGCGCGAACAGGCACGTCTCGTCGAGGATCAGATCTCCGAAGCGGAGATCTGGCACTTTGTTCACTCCTGCCCCCTTAAGGCCAGTCAAGCGCCGATCAGAGACAGGTATCCTCGTGAACGGCCCTGCCGCAAGCCTTGCATGGAGTCGCCGAAAATGCCGCGGCAGTTGGACGCGATAACGACGGCTTGGCGCGGAGCTTTACGCCGCAGTCGCGGGCGGCAGAGCGAGCACCGAATAGATCGCCTGGGCGTCGCGCGAGGCGCGGAGCTTCTTGGCGATGTCCTGATCGCGCAGGAGACGAGCGATGCGAGCGAGCGCCTTGAGGTGATCGGCGCCGGCGCCTTCGGGGGCGAGCAGCAGGAAGACCAGGTCGACCGGCTGGCCGTCCATCGCCTCGAAATCGATCGGGCGATCGAGCCGCGCGAACAGGCCAAAGATCTTTTCCAGCTTGGGCAGCTTGCCGTGGGGAATGGCGACGCCATAGCCGACCGCGGTGGTGCCGAGCTTCTCCCGCTGCAGCAGCACCTCGAATACCGAGCGCTCGTTCTGCCCGGTCAGCTCGGCGGCCTTGGCTGCGAGCTCCTGCAGGGCCTGCTTCTTGCTGTTGACCTTCAATGCCGGGAGAATCGCCTCGGGTGCGACCAGATCGGTAATCGGCATGGAGGGTTTCCGAGGTGAATTAAACCGTCAGGTTCCGAATTGGCCAGCTTGATAGACCAAACTGAGCCGGCGTCAATAACATGAAGCAGGAGGCGGACTTAGCCCCGGTTCAGATGTGGGGGGCTTCTACTCCAACGCAATCCCGGTGCCAACTCCCGCATGCGGCTTTGCCCCCGTCATTGTTAAGGGGCCGGAATGCTACGGGCCCCGTCCCAGGCCTAACCATCCGACCGGCCGTCGACCTTCGCACCCGGCGGGTCAATCCAGCCCACATTGCCGTCCGCCCGGCGGTAAATGATGTTCACCCGGCCGGACGAACCATGCTGGAACACCAGGCAGGGTGCCCCGCTGAGGTCGAGTTCCATGACAGCTTCGCTGACCGAGAGCCGCTTCAGCGCCGTGGTTTGCTCCGCAATGATGACGGGGCTGTAGCCGGTGACTTCCTCTTCACCCTCCCCAGGCGCTTCCAGCACATAGCTGGTGGCATCGAGCGCAGCCATCGCCTCGGAGGCGGCATGGGCCTTGCGGGCGGAGCGGTCCTTGAGCCGGTTCTTGTAGCGACGCAGCCGCTTCTCGATCATCAGCAGCGCCTGGTCAGCGCTGGCATAAGCATCCGGCGCGTTCGAATCGGCCTCCAGCGTAATTCCCGAATCGAGATGCAGGGCGCAATCGGTGCGGAAACCGAAGCCGTCCTTGCTCAGCGTGATGTGGCCGGAATAGTTGCCGTCGAAATATTTGCGCAGCACCTCGTCGGTTCGGTCGGCGACGCGACCGCGCAGGGCCTCGCCGACGCTGATGCTCTTTCCCGAGATTCTGAGAGTCATGTGATGCCTCGCTTGGTTGGTGCCCAGCTTGGATCGGTCTCGATGGGGAATCGAGAGTAGCGCGATTTCGCTCCGGCGCAATCAGGCCAGTTCGGGGTTGCGGGAGCGATCGGACAAGGCGGTGGAGAGGACGTTACCAAGAGCGCTCTGCTTGTCGCGGCGGCGTTGCACCGAGGAGGGTATGCGCATGGCTTCGCGGTACTTCGCGACCGTGCGGCGGGCAATATCAATGCCCGAGGCGCGCAAGCGTTCCACGATGGTGTCATCCGACAGGATCGCGGAGGGCTCCTCCGAATCGATCAGCTGCTTGATGTGGTGACGCACGGCTTCCGCCGAATGCGCCTCACCGCCGTCGGCCGAGGCGATCGAGGCCGTGAAGAAATATTTCAGCTCGAACGTGCCGCGGTTGGTCGCCATATATTTGTTGGCGGTGACGCGCGACACCGTGGATTCATGCATCTGGATGGCATCAGCGACGGCCTTCAGATTGAGCGGCCGCAGGTGCGCGACGCCATGGGTGAAGAAGCCGTCCTGCTGGCGCACGATCTCGGTTGCAACCTTCAGGATGGTGCGGGCGCGCTGGTCGAGCGCGCGCACGAGCCAGGTCGCGTTCTGCAGCGCGTCGGTGAAATACGACTTGTCGCCGTCCTTGCCGATCTTCTTCGACAGCTCGGAATAGTAGGTCTGGTTGACCAGCACGCGCGGCAAGGTGTCGCTATTGAGCTCGACATGCCAGCCGCCGTCGGGGCCCGGACGGACATAGACATCGGGCACCATGGTCTGCAGGCGCGCCGAGCCGAACTTCATGCCCGGCTTGGGATTGAGGCGGCGGATCTCGCCGATCATGTCGGCGATGTCCTCGTCGTCGACGCCGCAGATCTTGCGCAAGGCAACGATGTCACGCTTGGCCAAGAGATCGAGATGCTCGACCAGGGCCTGCATCGCGGGGTCGTAGCGGTCGAGCTCGCGCAGCTGGATCGCCAGGCATTCGCTCAACGACCGCGCGCAGACGCCGGGCGGGTCGAATTTTTGCAGCACGGCAAGGACGTCCTCGACCTCCTGCTGCGTTGCGCCGAGACGCTCGGCGGCCTGGCCGAGATCGGGCGGCAGATAGCCGGCCTCGTCGACGAGATCGATCAGGTACTGGCCGATCAGGCGCTGGGCGGGGGCGGTGAAGGCGACCGAGAGCTGCTCGGTGAGATGATCCGACAACGTTGTCTCGGCCGCGACAAAAGCTTCGAGATTGTAGTCTTCGTCACCCGAGGCGCCGCCGCCCCATTCGGTATAGGTGGTCGGCACGGCATCCTGGGCGTTGCGCGCCGCAGCCTCGGCCGGCTCCTCGGAGAAGACGTTGTCGAGGCCGGTGTCCAGGGTCTGCTCGATCTCGGCGCGGGTGCCGAGATCCTTGCTCATCCATTCTTCCTGGCCCGGCTCGAAGGCCTCGCCGCTGCCGCCGAAGCCGTCGTCGCCAACACCGTCACCTTGACCACCGGAATCGTTGCCATCGCCGTACTGGCCGGCCTCGGCCGAGGCCTCGCCCGCGGGGGCCTCGTCATTGGCCCGCTCCAGGAGGGGGTTACGCTCAAGCTCCTCTTCCACGAAGGTGGTGAGATCGAGATTGGACAATTGCAGCAGCTTGATCGCCTGCATCAGCTGCGGCGTCATGACCAGCGACTGCGATTGCCGGAACTCTAATCTCTGCGTGAGCGCCATGAAGCAAGAACCGTTCCCAAAAATTGGTCCGATTTTTGCTTATCCTAGTCCGAGCCCGATGTACACGTCTTGACGGATTGGAAAAAAGGGCTAGAGGCGGAACTCCTCGCCAAGGTAAAGGCGGCGCACGTCCGGATCAGCAACGATCTCATCCGGCGTCCCCTCGGTCAAGATTTCCCCGGCATAGACGATATAGGCGCGATCGGTGAGACCGAGCGTCTCGCGGACATTGTGGTCGGTGATGAGCACGCCGATGCCGCGATTGGTGAGATGGCGGACGAGGTCCTGGATGTCGCCGACGGCGATCGGGTCGATGCCGGCGAAGGGCTCGTCGAGCAGCATGTAGTTCGGCCGCGTCGCCAGCGCGCGTGCGATCTCGACGCGGCGGCGTTCGCCGCCGGACAGCGCGATCGACGGCGATTTGCGCAGGCGCGTGATGTTGAACTCGTCGAGCAACGAATCGAGCTGCTGCTCGCGTTTCTTGCGCGAGGGCTCGACCACTTCGAGCACGGCGCGGATGTTCTGCTCGACGGTGAGGCCGCGGAAGATCGAGGCTTCCTGCGGCAGGTAGCCGATGCCGAGCCGCGCGCGCTGATACATCGGCAGCTTCGTCACATCATGGCCGTCGAGCTCGATCGCGCCGCGGTCGGCCTTGATCAGGCCGGTGATCATGTAGAACACGGTGGTCTTGCCGGCGCCGTTCGGGCCGAGCAGGCCGACCGCTTCGCCTCGGCGCACATAGATGCTGACGCCGCGCACCACCTGGCGGCTGCCGAAGGCTTTTTCCACATTATGCACAGCCAGGAAGCCGGGCCGCTTCAGCAGCTGCGGCCCGCCTGCGCCATTGGATTTGCTGGCGGCCCTGACCGGGTGGACCGGCTGCGGCCGCGGCGGCTCGACTTGATAGTCGGCCTGGTAGTCCGCCTGGAACTGGTCGGGCGCACGCATCGGCTGCTCCCGGGTGATCGGCGGCGCGTCCCTGACAGGACTGGCCATGAGGCCGCCGACGCTGTCACCGAGTGCGGTAATGTCCTGACGCGCAAATCCAGGCCGGCCACGTTTGGCGGGGCGCCGACGGAACATGCTGAAGAGATCGACCATCCCCGCCTTCTAGCCTTGCGCGTTTCGTGCGCGAAATTCGCGTGATCTGCCACGCCAGCCAGACCGATTCGCTGACGCAGCATGAGTGAAGGGATGTCTCATGCCCAGTGAAACACGCCCGAAAAGCGGCGAACCCCGCTTCGAAAGCCCTGCGCGCTAGATACAGTCTCGCCGCGCAGGCTTCAACCTCGGATCGGGAGCACCCGAGCCAAGTGATTGAATTTACTTTTGTTTGCTTGCGCCGGGCAGCTGCAAGGGCGGCGCCGCGCCGGATTTGCCGCCCTGGCCGCAATCATTGCTGCCACCCTGCGGCATCAGGACCTGGACTCCCCGTCCGCTGTCAGATTCCACGCGCGACACGCCGGTGGTCATATCGACGGTCAGGCGGTCGCCGCGCATGACGTTCTTGCACTGGGTCAGGACCACCTGGCCCGAGCCGCCGAGCATGGTGATGAGATTGGTCCGGGTGTCGAAGATGGCAGTCTCGCCTGTCACCACCTGGTCCTTCTGGGTGACCACGACATTGCCGCGTGCCTCCAACCGCTTGATCGAGGAGCTGCCGCTCGGTCCTGGCGTCGCCGACTGCATCGGCGCCGATTTCGCGCCCTTCGCCGGTGCGGGCTGCGGCGTGGCCGGCTTGTCGCCGCCCGAATCGTAAAACACCACGAGCGTCTTCGAGGTCATGGTGGTGTCGCCCTGCACGACCTTCACATTGCCGGCGAAGGTCGCCTCCTTCTTCTTGTCGCGCATTTCCAGCGACGCGGCCTCGATCTGGATCGGCTGATCGCGGTTCTGCGAAAAGCCCTGCATCGCGTTGGGCACGCCTTGCATCGCGCCCTGCGCGATGGCCGCACCCGTGACGAGCAGCGCGAGGCCGACGGCGAGCGCGGCCTTGCCGACGACAGCGTTGCGCGAAAAACGGTTCATCATGAAAATCACTTTGAATTGGCAGGCTTGTTCTGAGGCGTGCGTGTCTTCGCCGGCGCGGGCTCGGATGGAACGGGCTGGGCGGCAGCGGGCTCGTCCAGCTTGTCCAGATGCATCACCACATTGCCCTCGAAGCGGATGACGTCACCGCCTTCGGTAATTCGCAGGCGATCCGCGCTCAGCGTGCCATTGGTCAGCTTGACGTCGACGCGCTCGTCCGAGGTGACCGTGCCCTTGCCCATGTCGACGAAGGCCGAGTTCAGCCGCGCCTCATAGCCGGTCGAGGTGCGCAGGAAGATGTCCTCGTGCAGATCGAGCTGCTGCTGCTTATTGTCGAAGCGGCCGGTGCGGGCGTCGAGGAACAAGGTCGATTGATCCTCCATCAGCACCTTCGCCCGCAAATCCGAGAGATCGACATGATCGGGGTCGGTGATGTCCTGTGTCGCGGTCTTGGCCCAGAGCTCGTAAGGCCGCTGGTCCGGCGTGTAACCGGCGAGGTGCGGCGTCTCCATCGTGATCCTGGTGCCGGATACCACCATATTTCCGGAATCGAGCGGCAGCTTCGGCATCAGCATGCGGAACGGATTGAAGATCGAGACGCCGACGATGGCAGCCATGGACAGCAGCACCGCACCCGGTACCGCGATGCGCAGAATCCGCACCAGGCGGCTGTGGCGCGCCGCGCTGGCGAACTTCGCCGCAAGCGCGGCGTCGTAGGTGGGATTCTGGGCCGAATTCACCTGGGCTCCTACTTACCTCGGCTCCTGACTATCGCTCGGCCCCATTCTATCCGGCGCCGCCCAAATATGCAGCCGGCGACAGGCCGTTACGAAAGTGTCCGAAACGGGGCGGCAACCCCTGGCCAATCGCAGCGAGAGCCCCTTAGGAATGCGCGAAAATGTCCTCTTCCGCCCAGCCCTGGAGGTCGAGAAGAGCGCGAGTCGGCAGGAAATCGAAACAAGCCTGCGCCAGCGCGGCGCGGCCTTCCCGGACCAGCATGGCGTCGAGCCGCTCGCGCAAGGCATGCAGATGCAGCACGTCGGAGGCGGCGTAGGCGAGCTGCGGCTCGCTGAGGCTGTCGGAACCCCAGTCGCTGGACTGCTGCTGCTTGGAGAGGTCGATGTTGAGCACCTCGCGCACGAGGTCCTTGAGGCCGTGGCGGTCGGTATAGGTGCGGGTCAGGCGGGAGGCAATCTTGGTGCAATAGATCGGTCCGGTCATGACGCCGAAGGTCTGGTACAGGACCGCGATATCGAACCGCGCGAAGTGGAAGATTTTCGTGACCGCCGGATTGGCCAAAAGCGCCTTCAGGTTCGGCGCGTCGGTGTGCCCCTTGGGGATCTGCACCACGTCGGCGCTGCCGTCACCGGGCGAGAGCTGCACCACGCAGAGCCGGTCACGGTGCGGGTTCAGCCCCATGGTCTCGGTATCGATCGCCACCGCTCCGGTGTAGCGGGACAGGTCGGGCAGGTCGCCGCGGTGCAGGCGTACGGTCATGGCGGGTCAAAACCTCGGGTCGAATCGGTGCATTTTGCAGGCTAGAGCACGATCCGGAGAGTGCGAAGCGGTTTTCCGACGAGACCATGCGAACCGGCCGCGGCCGCGTTTATCTGCTGGCGGCGGACCGCGCAAGCGTCAGTCGCAGTCAGTCATTGAGACGCACCAGGACGTCGTTGATCCCGAAGGGGCCGGTCGTGAACGCATCGCAAGCGCCACGCCGGACGAAGACGCAGGTGTTGATGTCATGGCTCGCGAGGGCACAGGTTCGCTTGGAAAAGTCCGGGGGCAGTTCTCCGGCCAGCGACGCCGGGGCGATGATGCGGTTGAATTCGCGTTGGTGCTTTTGCACCAGCGCCGAAAGCTGTCCATTGACCAGAGGATCGTCCTGATAGAAGGAATAGACCGGACGACCGATCGCGAGTTGCCCGCGGCCCGGCAGGAACGGGTCGTGCATGCCGTACAGGGCGAGACCGCAGAATTCCGGATCGACGTCAAGGTCCGTCGCCAATTTCGCCTCGGCCGTGCCGAGCATCCAGTTGTGGCGCATGGTGTAGGTCGCGCCTGACAATCCCAGCGACAGCAGCACCCAACCCGCGCAGACGACGGGAAGGCCCCAGTGCCGCCACCCAGGGCGTTGGCGCATCAACTGGACCCAATCCGCCGAGCCAAGCGCCGCAGCGATGATCAGCAAGGGGATCGACAGGAAGATGAAGCGATATTCCTTGTGCGCGATCATGCTGTGAAATGCGACGTTCACGATCGCCGCGACGATCAGCAGCGGGGCATGTTGCCAGCCACGCCGGAGCGCCATCAGCATCAGCAGCGTCGCTCCCGACCACAGGATAGACATCAGCTGGATGTAAGCCATCGGCGGCGCGACGCCGAATTCCGACGCCCTGTCATGCAGGAGATTTTGCTGAATGTTGAGGACGAGCCACGCGAACGGAATCGAGCCGTTGGCGAGGTCGACGCCAGCCGCGACCGCCAGAGCGGCGCATCCGCCGGCAATCAGGGCAATTGCGTTGCGCAGATCCCGCCAGCAGGCGCCCAGCACGAACACGGCGCAGGCCGGCGCATATTGGAAGCGCCAGACGAAAGCGAGCCCGAGCAATGCGCCGCCGGCAAAGAGGCGGTTGCGCGAGGGTTCTCCGGTCAGCAGCAAGGCTGCCGGCAGGATGAGGGCCGTCGTCAGCGGTTCGCTCAGCGTGTGAGGCGCGAAATAGACGAGCTCGAACCAGACCGCGGCGGCAAGCGCCGCGACGATGGCATGCGCGCGCGAGATCCGCGCGCCGAAATGCCAGGCGGTTGCGACGATCGACAGCGACGCAAGGCTGACGAGCAGGCGAGGCGCGACGAAGGCACCCCAGCCGCCGGGTGCAAGCCAGTCGCCCAGCGCGACCGGGCCTGCGAACAAGGTCGGCAAGAACCAGCTTCGAATGCCGTCACGCCATTCCCAGGTGACGACGCCCTGATGACCGAGCAGGCGCCAGGCCGGCTCCAGATATTGATAGATCTCGTCGTTGTGATTGATGTTCGGCCAGAAGGCGAGCGGCAGCCGGATGGCCGCGGCGACCAGCAGCAACGCACACAGGACGCCGTATCGCGCTGCCAAGCTTTTGGATTCGCCGGCGGGAGCGCTGGCGGGAACGAACAGAACTGCGGCACTATCCGTCATTATTTCTTGGCCTCGCCGGCAAAATCGGGCCTGACGTAAACGGTTTCATAGGCCCCACTGTATTGCTCGCGCCAGCCACGCCGCTCGACCAGAAACCGCCGTAGCTGCTCATGCGTCCTGACCCACAGCACCGCGTCAATCCGGTATTTGTCGAGCACCATGTCCCAAGCCGCTTCGTCGATTTCCCAGCTCACCAGCTTGAAATAGTCGTGCAGCAGATCGTCCGGATAGGCGGTGGCGGCACGGCCGTCGACGAAGGGCGAGACGGTGCCGTGCGTCTTGAAGATCAGGTAGCCGCCGACATTCCAGTTGTTCAGGACGCGCGCGCCGGCAAGATTCTTTTGCAAATAGCTGGCGTCTTCGTTCGACAACATGTCCGGCATCGCGAACGCCGGAGCGGCGCGCAGGAAGACCATCGGCAAGGTGCACAGACCGACGATGCCGGCCGCGAGCAGCGGTCCCTTGACGTCGATATTGGTGAACCGCTCAGGCAGCAGCCGGCTGACGTGCAGCGCCATCGGTACCGCCGAGAAGATGAAGAAGAATGCGATGTACCTGAACTGATACAGGCCCAGTATCAGGAACAGCCACGACATCAATCGTGGTTCGAGCGGGATCGGCCTTGAATTCCGGAAGCGCAACTCGAGCACGACGAAGGCCAGCATGTAAAGAATGCCGGGAATGCTGCCCGGCATTTCCATGTTGTGATAGTAGGACAGCCACTCGCCAATATTGTCCTGCACGAAGTGCCCCATCGTCGCGGCGGTGCCGGCGTAGATGTTCCAGCCGAGCGGATTGACGAATGTCGCAGCAAGACACGCGATGCCGGCGCATGCGAAAATCTTGAGATCAGCCCAGGCACCGCGGAGCAAGGCTACGGCGAAGAACACGCCGATGACGAAGAAGCCGAGCAGGAAGCCGCCGTGCAAATTGGCCCAGAGCACCATCAGCAGCGGAAGCAGGAACCATCGCGAGCGTCGCAGGCATTCCCGGTAGAACACGACGCAGAGCAACATCGTGCAGGTGTTGGGCGACACCGCGAGATACACGTTCGGCGAGGCCTCGTAGAGGGGATAGAGCAGGCACGCCAAGAACACGGCGATGCACACCGCGACCGGCGATGCGCCGGTGCCGACACAGACGGATGTGAGATAGCCGACGATCGCCGCGCCACACGCCACTGCTAACACGACGAGCCCGCCAAGGCCTGCATATTGAAACGTGACGCTGGCGAGCGCGTCCCAGAGCCAGGACAGGTTGAACCATGTCTTGTCGCCGTGGGTGAAAGACCAGGGATCTTGCAAGGGGATGTTGCTGCTCGTCCGGATCAGATCTCCGGCCGCCAGATGCCAGCCGAGATCGTAGTGACCGAGCAGGACCGGCGCGTTCAGGACGTAGAACAGGGACATGAACGAGATCAGGAACAGATAGATTCCCGACCTCAGCGCGAACGGGCTGATCGCATTCGCAACTTTGTCGAATGTCGGCTCGCGCCAGACTTGGTGCTGATCCACCGATCCCCTCACGACGAAGCGAGCCCCAAGGGCTCTTGCGTGCCCGCCTGGTCGCCGGATGCGAGCTTCGCCGCTGACTTAGAGGCAAGTTATCTAAAGTGGAGTAAATCCGGACGGTGCAATCGAGGGGATTTGGCCGGCGAAAAGCTGAGGGCACCGGAGCTTGTGTAACGTCCAAGCGGTTGTTTTTACGTGATATTTCCTACCTAACGGCAGCTGGCGATGGAGCGGCCGACATGGCGCTGTCAGCGCTGATTTGGGAGGACGACCGAGAACGTGGTGAATGAACTCGTCGCCTTCGCGCCGCTCCCCCTTCCAAGTGTGCGAGGTGCTACGCGAAGGGTGCGGCTGATCCGGGAGCGCGAGGTGCGATAGGCCATCCTGGACGTCGCAATCGCACGCGGGCCCGAGGCCGCTGATGCAAGCCCTGGTTTTTCAGACACGCCCCCTGCAAATCGCCTTCAGCCGACCTTATCTCCCATTTTCTCGCGCCCCGCCCTGCTCATCCCGAATCGGATGCCATGACCGAACAGACGCTCGCTGCGCCAATCGACGACCAACGGGAACGCCAGCGCGGCTTCTCGCGCTACCAGGCGCTCCTCATCGCGCTGCTCGCGTTCACGCAGTTCACGATCATCCTCGACTTCATCATCATGTCGCCGCTCGGCGCCATCCTGATGCCATCGCTCAACATCACCGCGGGACAGTTCGGCGTCGCGGTGTCGGCCTACGCATTCAGTGCGGGAGTATCGGGCATCCTCGCCGCCGGCTTCGCCGATCGCTTCGATCGCAAGCGCCTCTTGCTGTTCTTCTATGTCGGCTTCGCGCTCGGCACCCTGCTCTGCGCCGCCGCGCAGAATTATCACATCCTGCTGCTCGGCCGGATCGTGACCGGATTGTTCGGCGGCGTGATCGGCTCGGTCGTGCTCGCCATCGTCACCGACCTGTTCCCGTTGCAGATGCGCGGCCGCGTGATGGGCTTCATTCAGACCGCATTCGCCGCGAGCCAGGTGCTCGGCATTCCCGCCGGGCTGTTTCTCGCCAATCACTGGAACTGGCATGTCTGCTTCGTCGCGATCGTCGTCCTGTCGATCGCGGCAATCGCGATCATCGCCTTCGCGATGGAGCCGGTCGACGCACATCTGACGCTGAAGCAGGACAGAAGCCCGTTCCACCATCTGGTCGCGACGATTGGTCAGCCGCGCTATACGCTCGCCTTCGCCGTCACGACGCTGCTGGCGACGGGCGGCTACATGCTGATGCCGTTCTCCAGCGCCTACACCGTGCACAATCTCGGCATCGACATCACGCATCTGCCGACGATCTATCTCGTCTCCGGCCTGTTCAGCATCGTCACCGGGCCGCTGGTCGGCAGGGCGAGCGACGCGTTCGGCAAGTATCCGACCTTCGTGTTCGGCTGCGCGATGACCGTCCTCATGGTGCTGATCTACACCCATCTCGGCCATGTCTCGCTGGTGACCGCGATCACCGTCAACGTGCTGCTGTTCGTCGGCATCTTCTCGCGCATGATCCCATCGCAGGCGCTGATGTCGGCGATCCCGGAGCCGAGCCAGCGCGGCTCGTTCAGCGCGGTCAGCGCCTCGCTCCAGCAGCTCTCCGGCGGGCTCGGCTCCGTGCTCGCCGGCGCGATCATCGCGCAGGCGCCTGATGGCGCGCTGATCCATTTCGACCGGATCGGCTACGTCGTCGTGACCACGACGATCGTGACGCTGGTGATGATGTATTTCGTGCAGAAGGCGGTGGCGGAGCCGGCGGGGAAGCGGGTGGTGTGAGGGTGCTTCACCTTATCGCGACCGATGGTCAAGCTCAGCTTCGACCCACCACGGTCGCAGCCGTTTGACTCAGACCGCCTTGAAAAGGAATGCCGATCAACAATAGTCATTGGTCAGCTAGACCGCATGGAAGAGTCGCATGGCGGTGAGTGCTGATCTGGGCGAAGCGCTCGAGAGCTTCGAATGACCCGGATCAGACATCAGCTAGGCTAATGAGATTCGATCACGGTCGTGCCTGTCAGGCCAACTGAACGGGCCCGTGGTCATCGCAATGATCACCATGCGGATGGTGCAGCCGACCGTCCACGAGATAGTCGACATGATCGCCATGCGGCACCTGTTCATGTCCGCAGTTTGGACCGTGTACGTGTGAACAGTGGACTTGAGGCGTGCACTTCACGGGATTTGCTGCGCTGACCGGAATGACATGTTCGTCCACGTGATCCCCGTGCATGTGATGGAGATGGCCGTCGTGAAGATAATCCACGTGGCCGTCATGACGGATCCCGGTGTGCCCGCAGTTGGGGCCATGCTTGTGGGGATGATTGGCGTGATGCTTCTCGGTGCAGGTTTCCATCATTGTGTCCTTTCTTCGCTCAGGAACCAGCTAGGGCCTCACTGCTTCTCTGTAGGCTCCTCGATCGGCGCACTGCAAAAATCTCAGACTAAAATCTCAGAAATGTGCTTCGCCGCCCGCCGGAGTATGGTTCCTTCGTGTTTGGAGACGAAGCGTCATTCCAGCCCTGATACGTTCCGTAGCTTCGGCCCTGCACGAAGTGGAAATACTTTTTGCAGGCGCCTGTTCCTTTCCCGGAATAATCGCCCTTCACATTTGAAGGACGAATTTGGCTGCGCACGACACTTGTGGCGGTTTCTCAAAGCCTCAGTGGCTGGCTTGTCCCAATGTCGCAGTGTGGCCCGTCGCGTCGATCTTGGCGCGTCCGCTATTGCGCCGCTCCTGTTGGCTGAGCGGGAATGATCGACCACCACCTTGCGAACCTGTGCGAGGTAGAAGCCCTCTGCCGTTCGTGGACTATCTACGATCGGCAACCATCAACGTGATGAAACGATCAGGCACCGTGCCGCGCGGTGAGCAATAGGTTGCCCGTCGGGGAAGAGGAAGCCGCCCGAGTTCTGCTCGGCCACACTCCCTTAGAACATCGCCACAACCCACCGCGTTCCCTCAGGCGTCATCGAGATAGGCGAGCGCCTTGGCTTGCCGTGCTTTGGCCTCCCGAGGGTCATGTGTGCGCAGCGACACTTTGATCGTGCCGGTGCCACCGACCTTCACCGTCGCCGTCTCATCCCCACGGGAACGCCCAGCACCAAGCCCACTGCCTGATCGGTCAGGTCAGCGGGGACGCGCTTTCGGAGGTAATGAACGGAGGAGCCGTCGCGGCGGATAGGAGAGGCCATTCGCAGAAGCATGTGTACCGTCTCTGTGTACCAGTTGAGACGGTCGATCACCCTTGAGTATCAGGGACTCCAGCGAAATCGAGGACATCGCGGAGCGGTGGTGCCCAGGAAAGGACTCGAACCTTCACGGCCGTTAAGCCACTGGCACCTGAAGCCAGCGCGTCTACCAATTCCACCACCTGGGCATGCCGTTTGGGGCACGGAGGGGGTTACTACGGTTCGGTGACGCCGTTGTCAATTCATGCTTGAAGCCCGGTTCGGGATGCCGATTGCGCATCGCAAACCAGGCCGATAAAAGCCTGACAAGACGCACTCTTTCCGCAGGAATGGACCCCCCATGGCATCGAATCTGGACACGCTCGTCACGGTTTTCGGCGGATCGGGGTTTTTGGGCCGCAGTGTCGTCCGCGCCCTGTGCAAGAGGGATTACCGGGTCCGGGTCGCGGTGCGGCGGCCGGAACTCGCCGGATACCTCCAGCCGCTCGGCCGGGTCGGGCAGGTCCACGCCGTGCAGGCGAATCTGCGCTATCCGGCCTCGGTCGAGGCGGCGCTGCGTGATTCGCACATCGTGATCAATCTCGTCGGCGTCCTCACCGAGGCTGGCGCGCAGACTTTTGATGCCGTCCAGGCCAAGGGCGCCGAGACCGTCGCCAAAGCGGCAGCCGCCGCCGGAGCCCAGCTGGTGCATGTCTCCGCGATCGGGGCCGACGCCGGTTCGCCCTCGCGCTATGCCAGAGCCAAGGCGGCGGGCGAAGCCGCGGTCCTGGCTGCGGTTCCCTCAGCCACGATCTTCCGCCCCTCCGTGATGTTCGGCCCCGAGGACCAGTTCACCAACCGCTTTGCCGCGCTGGCCCGGATGTCGCCGGTGCTGCCGCTGATCGGCGGGAGTACCCGGATGCAGCCGGTCTATGTCGGCGACGTCGCCACCGCGATCGCGGATGCTGCCGACGGCAAGGCCAGGACGGGCGCGACCTACGAGCTCGGCGGGCCGGAGGTGCTGACGATGCGCGAGATCATCCAGACCATCCTCGACATCACTGACCGGAAGCGGATGCTGATCTCGCTGCCGTTCGGCCTCGCCCGCTTCCAGGCTCACTTCCTGCAATTCGCGCCGGGCGGGTTCAAGCTGACGCCGGACCAGGTCACGCTGCTCGAGCGCGATAATGTGGTGTCGGAGGCGGCGAAGGCGGCCGGCCTGACGCTGGAAGGCCTCGGCATCACGCCCGATTCGCTGGAAGCGATTGCCCCGCAATATCTGTGGCGCTTCCGCGCCGCAGGCCAATTCCAGCGCATGAGCGTGTGAGGTTCTTACCTCTCCCGCTTGCGAGGTCGCCGCATCCGGGCGATGCGAAGCATCGTCCCGCGCGGCGGGTGAGGGCTTTCTCGTCATCGGGACCTCGCTGTGGAGAGGAGACACGCTCTCTCCAACCCTCTCCCGCAAGCGGGCGAGGGAGCGCACCGAACGTGCGGCAACGGCGTCAAAGCTTCAGCTTCTTGAACACCGCCTCGGGCCAGGCTTCACCGTAACGACGTGAGGCTGTCGACATAGCGGCCGAAAACGCCCTAAAGCATGATCCGGAAAAGTGCGAAGCGGTTTTCCGGAAAGATCATGCGCAAACAACAAGCTAAAGCGCGATGACGATTCATCCAAATCTCATCGCGCTTTAGCAGTGATGGTTCTTGCCGTGCATGTCGGCCGCGATGACGCGCCGATCAAAACGAAGCGCGTGCCAAAACTCATATGGCGTTGAAGCCCGGGCGGTAGAGCTTAACGACCGAGCGCCAGCGCGATCAGGCCGAGCGTGCCGACGATGACTCGCCACCAGGCGAACAGCACGAAGCCGTGGCGGGTGACGTATGTCAAAAATGTCTTCACCACGATGACGGCGGTGATGAACGAGACCACGAAGCCGATCGCGACGATGTTCATATGGTCCATCGTCATCTCGGCGCGGTTCTTGTAGAAATCGTAGGCGAACGCGCCGATCATGGTGGGAATGGCGAGGAAGAACGAGAATTCCGCCGCCGCGCGCTTGTCGGCGCCGAGCAGCATCGCGGCGACGATGCTGGCGCCGGAACGCGACACGCCTGGGATCATCGCCACGCACTGCGCGATGCCGATATAGAGATACATCAGCAGCGGAAATTTGGTGGCGTCGTGCTCGCGCGGCTTGAGGTCGAGCTTGTCGACCCAGAGCAGGATGGCGCCGCCCACGATCAACGTGAAGCAGACGACCCAGGGGTTGAACAGTACGCTCTTGATGTATTTGCCGGCAACGAGGCCGACGACGACGGCCGGCAGGAACGCCACCAGCACGCCGATCACGAAACGGCGCGCATAGGCATCGCCCGTGAACATGCCGATCGCGACGTCCCAGAGCTTTCTGAAATACAGCCCGACGATCGCGAGGATCGCACCCAGCTGGATCAGAACCGTAAACGAATCCCAGAACGCGCCTTCACCGAGATGGAAGAAGCGCTCGGCGAGCAAGAGGTGGCCGGTCGAGGATACGGGAAGGAACTCGGTCACACCCTCGATGATGCCGAGGATCACTGCCCGTATTGCGTCTGACATATTTACGGTCCATTTCGGCTGGAAAAGCGGGGCTCTTCTCGCCTATTCCCCCCAATGCTGCAATCGCAAAATGCGAAATCACGCGCTTGCTTCGCGGTTTTGAGGGACTAGTGTGGCGCCGCACAAACATTGATGGATTCTTAAGCACCATCAAATAGTCAAAGGTTTCATGTTTACGCTGTTTCATCATCCGTTCTGTCCGCATTCGCGCTTCATCCGCCTGATCGCGGGCGAATACGGGCTTGACCTGAAGCTGGTCGAGGAACGCAGCTGGGAGCGGCGCGAGGCGTTTTTGCTGCTCAATGCGGCGGGCACGACGCCCGTCCTGGTGGACGAGGAGCAGCCGCCGATCCCGGGCGCGGCCATCATCGCCGAATATGTCGACGAGGCCTATGGCGCCGGGATGGGACCCAAGCGCCTGATGCCGGAGACGACCTTCGAGCGCGTCGAGGTGCGCCGGCTGATGGCCTGGTTCAACGAAAAATTCTTCGAGGAAGTCTCGCATCCCCTCGTCACCGAGCGCATCTACAAGCGTTTCATGAGCGAGGAGAACGGCGGCGGCCCGCCTTCGGCCGACGTGATGCGCGCAGCGAAAGCCAATGTGCGCTATCATCTGGCCTATATCGGCTGGCTGGCGCAGACGCGCAATTTCCTCGCCGGCGACCGGCTCACTTACGCGGATCTCGCCGCCGCGGCGCACCTTTCGGCGATCGACTATCTGGGCGACGTGCCATGGAGCGAGGACGACGCAGCAAAGGCGTGGTACGCGCGGGTGAAATCCCGCCCGTCGTTCCGTCCGCTGCTGAGCGAATGGCTGGCTGGCGTGCCGGCGTCGCGGACCTACGTGGACCTGGATTTCTGAACTCCGATCCGACTGAACTGAAGGCGGCGCTCGAACACGAGGCGCGCGCGCTCGGCTTCGACTGCGTCGGCATCACCGCGCCGGGCACGATCGAGAGCGCCGGGAAACACTTCCTCGAATTCATCGCCTCAGGCGGCCATGGCGACATGGACTGGCTCGCGGTGCAGCCCGAGCGCCGGGTCGATCCGCGCGGACTGTGGCAGGACGTGCGCAGCGTGATCATGCTCGGCGTCAATTACGGCCCCGACCAAGATCCGCTGGCGATCCTGAAGCAGCGCACGCGCGCGGCGATCTCGGTCTATGCGCAGGGCGACGACTATCACGACCTCATCAAGAAGCGGCTGAAGGCGCTGGCGCGCTGGCTGGTCGCGACCGCCCCGTCAGAGGTGAAAGTGTTCGTCGACACCGCCGCGGTGATGGAGAAGCCGCTGGCGCAGGCCGCGCATCTCGGCTGGCAGGGCAAGCACACCAATCTGGTCTCGCGCGAGTTCGGCTCATGGCTGTTTCTCGGCGCGATCTACACCACGCTCGATCTGCCGCGCGATGCTGCCGAGATCGACCATTGCGGCTCGTGCCGGGCGTGTCTCGACATCTGCCCGACGGCGGCGTTCCCCACGCCCTACAAGCTCGATGCGCGGCGCTGTATCTCCTATCTCACCATCGAGAACAAGGGTCCGATCCCGCAGGAATTCCGCAAGGCGATCGGTAATCGCATCTATGGCTGCGATGATTGCCTCGCGGCCTGTCCGTGGAACAAGTTTGCGCGGGAGGGGCGCGAGGCAAAGCTCGCCGCGCGCGACGAATTGCGCGCGCCTTCTCTCGCCGAACTCGCGCGGCTCGACGATGCCGCATTCCGTGCGCTGTTCACGAAATCACCGGTCAAGCGCATCGGCCGCGACCGGTTCTTGCGCAACGTGCTGATTGCGATCGGCAACTCGGGCGAAGCTGCCCTGGCGGAAGAGGCGCGGCGATTGCTGGATGATGCCAACCCGCTGGTACGCGGAGCTGCGGTCTGGGCGCTGGCGCAGTTGGTGTCGCGGGAGGAGTTTGATGCGATGAGGGCCAATGCGATTGCCGACGAGCAAGACGAGAGCGTGCGCGAGGAGTGGCAGCTCGCCTCCTAATTTTCGCTGTCATGCCCCGGCTTGATCGGGGCATACGCCGCGGCTTCTCGGCTCAATCACTGCCGTCTCGGCATACTGGATCGCCCGATCAAGTGTTCAGCCCGGGGACATGACCGACGGTTGTTCGGGGACATAGCCGACACATTCTCCGCTCGCCAAGTCGATGATAGCGACTTGGTGGGCGGCAAAGAAGATCCCGTATTGCGCATCGTTTGCCGAGGGGCGGATGGCGAGGCGCTCGCCACGGAAGGCCTGTGGCACTTTCCAAAGACGT
>NZ_RDQF01000010.1 GCF_004114425.1 Bradyrhizobium vignae
TATTCCGAAATCAGAAAACGCCACTTCTGCAGATAGTTGCGTTCAACCGTTCGGTCATAGCTGTTGTCTCGCATCGGATCGTTCCTCCGCTGCAGCGATCCAATCAGCGAATTATTGAACATGCACAGCAATGACGACGTGGAACGTCTTGCGTCTTCTCACCATTCCGCTTTGCGGAAAACATGCGCGGCAATCACGCATTCGCTTCGTTCCCGCGCTTGCTGCCCTCTCGCGCATGCGGCATGATTGCGGCAAGAGCAATAACCAAGCCGCCATCAGAGACGGGCGATAGAGGGAGGTCGTTTTCGATGAAGACTATTTTGTCCGGCATTTTTGCCGCCGCGCTTGCCCTCAATGCGAGCGCCGCGCAGGCCCAGGACAAGCCGTCGCTGAAGATCGGCGGCATCCTCGACATGTCCAGCCTCTATGCAGATATCACGGGCCCCGGCAGCGAGACCGCGGCCAAGATGGCCGTCGAGGATTTTGGTGGCGAGGTGCTGGGGCGCAAGATCCAGGTGCTGGCGGCCGATCATCTCAACAAGGCCGATCTCTCCGCCAACATCGCCCGCGACATGCTCGACAATCAAGGCGTCGAGATGATCTACGACGTCGCGGCCTCCGCAACCGCGCTTGCCGCCGGCGAGATCGCGAAAGCACGCAACAAGATCATCATGTTCAACGGCCCGGGCTCGATCCGTCTCACCAACGAAGCCTGCGGTCCCTACACCATCCACTATGTGTTCGACACCTACGGCCAGGCCAATGTGACCGGTCTTGCGGCCGTGAAGTCCGGCCTCGACAGCTGGTTCTTTCTCACCGCGGATTACGCCTTCGGCCAGGATCTGGAGAAGGACACCAGCGCCGTCGTGACCAAGACCGGCGGCAAGGTGCTTGGCAGCGTGCGTCATCCGCTCAACACGTCGGATTTCTCGTCCTTCCTGCTCCAGGCCCAGGCCTCCAAGGCCAAGGTGATCGGACTAGCAAATGCCGGCGGCGACACCATCAACGCCATCAAGCAGGCGGCGGAGTTCGGCATCACCAAGGGTGGCCAGAAGGTCTCGCCGCTGCTCGCCTTCGTCACCGATATCGACTCGATCGGGCTGGAGACCGCGCAGGGCTTGCTGCTTGCCGAGGCATTCTATTGGGACCTCAACGACGACACGCGTGCATTCTCGAAGCGCTTCATGGAACGCACCAAGCGGATGCCGACCTCGGCGCAGGCTGGAGTCTATTCCTCCGTCACGCATTACCTCAAAGCCGTGAAGGCGGCCGGCACCACCGATGCCGCGGCGGTGATCAAGGTGATGAAGGAGACACCGATCAACGACTTTTTCGCCAAGAATGGCAAGATCCGCGAGGATGGCCGCATGATCCATGACATGTACTTGTTCGAGGTGAAGAAGCCCTCGGAGTCGAAGGGCCGCTGGGACGATTACAAGCTGCTCGCCACCGTGCCCGGCAACGAGGCGTTCCAGTCGCTGGAGCAGTCGCGCTGCCCGCTGGTGAAGAAGTGACGGCGTGACGTAAGTCACGACGTCATTGCGAGGAGCTCTTGCGGTGAAGCAATCCAGACCGCATCCGCGGAGACATCTCTGGATTGCTTCGCTTCGCTCGCAATGACGGTGTGGTGAGAGCTCGGTCAAACAACGAGAGGGAGACGCCCGATGAACGACATGGTCCTGCAAAAGCTCGAAGGCGGGCTGCTCACCATCACCATGAACCGCCCGGAGCGGAAGAACGCGCTCAATCCCGACATGGTGCGCGGGCTGGTCGAGGCGGCGCGGCGCGCGGCTGACGATCCGGAGGTACGTGCAGTGCTGTTCAAGGGCGCCGGCGGTTCGTTCTGCGTCGGCGGCGACGTCAAGTCGATGGCGGAGGGCCGCGCGCCGCTGCCGTTCGAGCAGAAGCTCGCGAATTTGCGCCGTGGCATGGAAGTCTCGCGCATCCTGCATCAGATGCCGAAGCCTGTCGTGGCGCAGCTCGATGGCGCGGCGGCCGGCGCGGGGCTTTCGATGGCGCTGTCCTGCGACCTGCGCATCGCCTCCGAATCCTGCAAGATCACGACGGCCTTTGCCAAGGTCGGCTTCTCCGGCGATTACGGCGGGACCTATTTCCTGACCCAACTGCTCGGCAGCGCGCGGGCGCGCGAGCTCTATCTGATGTCGCCGGTGCTCACGGCGAGGGAAGCTCACGCCATCGGCCTGGTGACCAAGGTCGTGCCCGACGCCGAGATCGACACCGCCGCGCACGAGCTCGCGCTGTCGCTGGCGCAAGGGCCCTCGATCGCGCTCGGCTACATCAAGCGCAACATCAATAATGCCGAGCATTTGGCGCTGGAGGATTGCTTCGACGGCGAGGCGATCCACCACACCCGCTGTGGTGATACCGCCGATCACAAGGAGGCCGCAAAAGCCTTCGTCGAGAAGCGCAAGCCCGCCTTCAGGGGCGAGTGACGATGTCGTCCTACATGCGCTTGCGGCAGATCTGCCTGGTCGCGCCGCAGCTCGAGCCGGTGATCACGGATATCGCCCGGATCATGGGCTTGGCCATCTGCTATCGCGACGGCAATGTCGCAAAATACGGCCTGGAGAACGCGCTGCTCCCGGTCGACACGATCCTGCTTGAAGTCGTGGCGCCCTTCAGGGACGGCACCACGGCCGGCCGCTTCATCGAGAAGACCGGCGGCCGCGGCGGCTACATGGCGATCTTCTGCTGCGATGATCCGGACGAGCGCGGCCGCAACGCCAACGCGCTCGGCGTGCGCACGGCCAACGTCATCGACCATGCACCTTATCATGGTGTGCAGCTCCACCCCCGCGACTGCCGCGCCGCCTTCATCGAGTTCAACCACACCGAAGGCAGCGACGATAGTCTGGGCGCCTATCCGCCGGCGGGACCGGACTGGCAAAAATTCATCCGCAAGGATGTGACGCAGGCGCTGACGGCGGTGGAGATGCAGAGCCCGGACCCGCAGGGCCTCGCGGAGCATTGGGGCAAGATCATCGGGGTTGCGCCACGCGATGCCGAATTGAGACTACCGAACGCCACCTTTCGCTTCGTGAAGGGCGCCAGCGAGATCATGAGCGCGCTGGAGTTTCGGGTGACTGACGCGGCGCAGGTGCTGCATGCCGCCAAGGCGAAGGGGCTCGCCGTTGCCGGGAATGAGTTTCTGCTCGGCGGGGTGACGTTTCGCGTGAGTTGATCACGCTGTACCCTCTCCCCTTGTGGGCCTTGTGGGAGAGGGTGGCTTCGCGAGAGCGAAGCCGGGTGAGGGGTTTCTATCCCCATGAACAGTTTTGCGCACGGAGAGAACCCCTGATCCGGCGCTTCGCGCCACCTTCTCCCACAGGGGGAGAAGGAAGAAGAGAACGTTCATCGCCGCGATCACCTTCCCTTAAAATTCGCCACCCGGCGCTCTTCCGTGGCCTTCACGCCTTCCTTGAAATCTTCAGTCGCGCGCAGCCTTGTCTGCTCGGCGAGCTCGTGATTGGTCGCGGCCATGACGCGGTCGGCGAGGCCGGCGCGCATCGTGGCGCGGGTCGAGAGCAGGCCGAGAGGGGAGCATTCGGCGATCTCGCCGGCGAGCTTCATCGCGGCCGCCTTCACCTGGTCCTGCGGCACCAGCTCGTTGGCCAGGCCCCATTTGTAGGCCTCTTCGCCGGTGACCCGGCGGCTGGTGTAGAACATCAGCTCAGCGTTGTTCTTGCCGATCAGCTCGGGCAGCGTCACGGTCAGGCCGAAGCCAGGATGGAAGCCGAGTTTGGTGAAATTCGCGGAAAAGCGCGCTTCGGGGCAGGTGACGCGAAAGTCGGCCGACACCGCGAGACCAAGGCCGCCGCCGATGGCTGCGCCCTGCACGGCGGCAACGATTGGCTTCTTGGCGCGGAAGATGCGCACGGCCTGGATGTAGAGGTGGCTGATCGGCCCGAGATTGTCGGCCGGATCGCCCTTCTTGGCTTGCTCGGCCTCGCGCGCTTCCTGCGCCTGCCGCGCCGGGTCGCCGAAATTGGCGCCGGCGCAGAACGCCTTGCCCTGCGCCGACAGAACGGAGGCGCGGATCTCGATGTCGCGGTCGAACTCGTCGAGCGCATCCGCGATCTGGTTGATCAGCGAGATGTCGAAGAAGTTGAGTGGCGGCCGGCGGATCTCGATGGTGCCGACATGCCCGACCTTCTCGACACCGATATCTTTATACGTGCTCATAGATTGTCTCCAAACGTCCCGATACGTCCGTGGCGAAGAACCACCCCTCCCATAGGGAGAGGTCGGCGCGGAGCGCGAGGCTGGCAGGTCGCCACGAGCGTTACCGCAAGCCAAGTCCGCGGGCGATGATGCCGCGCAGCACCTCGGTTGTGCCGCCCTGGATGGTGAGTTTCGGTGCGGTCTTGATGGCGAAGTCGAGCTGCCGCTCCAAGGTCTCGCGGTTGGTCGCGGTCTCCTCGACGAAGGCGGCGAGATCGCGCACGCGATGCGGCAGCTGCTGCTCCCAGACCGTGCCGATGTCCTTGACGATGGACGCCTCGACCACGGGCTCCTTGCCGGCTTCGAGCATGCCGGCGACCGAGACCGACATGCGCCGCATGGTGTGGAGCTGCGCGACCAGGCGCCCGATGCCTTCGGCGCTGCGCGTATCCGGATTGGGCCCGACTGCGCGCACCAGCTCGGTCAGCACGTAATAGGTTTCGAGGAAGCGCTCGGGGCCCGAGCGCTCATAGGCGAGCTCGCTCGTCGCCTGCTTCCAGGCGCCGTCGACCTCGCCGAGCACGTGGTCGTCGGGGATGAAGTGATCGGTGAAGACGACCTCGTTGAACTCGTACTGGCCGGTGATCTGGCCGATCGGGTTCACCTTGATGCCCGGCTGCTTCATCTTGACCAGGAACTGGGTCAGGCCGTGACGGCGGTTTTCCTTGGTCGGCGGCGAGGTCCGGAAGATTGCGATCATGTAGTCGGCGATGTGTGCCGACGAGGTCCAGATCTTGGTGCCGTTGATGAGATAGCCGCCGTCGGTCTTGGTCGCGCGCGTCTTCGCCGCGAACAGGTCGGAGCCGGAGTTCGGCTCGCTCATGCCGATGGCAAAGCAGATCTCGCCGCGGCAGATGCGCGGCAGGATGTCCATCTTGATGTGCTCGGGCGCATATTTCAGGAGCACCGGGCCGCTCTGGCGGTCTGCGACGAAGAAGCGGCGCGTCGGCGCGTTGGCGACGCGCATCTCCTCGGTCACCACGTAGCGTTCGAGGAACGAGCGCTCCTGGCCGCCATATTTCTTCGGCCAAGTCATGCCCAGCCAGCCCTTGGCGCCGACCCGGCGGGAGAACTCCGGCGCGTCGGTGTCTTCGCGGTTGGGCTTGTGCGGATCAAAAGTGCCGGCGGCGATTTCCTCGGCGAGGAAGGCGCGGACTTCCTTGCGCAGCTGCTCGCACTTCTCGGGCAGGCGGATCGGATCGAAACGGAGGGCAGCGGTCATTGTTGTCTCGTCCCCTGATCAGCGCGAAGCCACGAGCGGCCACAATTCGTCCGCGCCGCGGTTTGCTATGAGCTTGCCGAGCTCGACGGCCCAGTAGCTCTCCGAGCCGAAATCGTCGCGCCAGGCCAGCGCGCGCAGTGAGTAGCGGTGCAGGATATGCTCCATAGTGAAGCCGATCGCGCCATGGACTTGATGCGCGATACCGCCGCCCTTCTCGGCCGCTTCCGCGCAGCGGATTTTCGCGGAGGCGGCCTCGAGATAGACCTCGTCGTTGAGCGATTTCGCATTCGCGATGGCGTCGGCCGCCGAGGTTGCGGCCGCGAGCGCTGCGGCGGATTCGCCGGCAAGCCGCGCGAGATTGTGCTGCACCGCCTGGAATTTCGAGATCTTCTTCTCGAAGGCGACGCGTTCGTTGGAATAGCGCACGGAGATGTCGAGCATGGATTCCAGCGCGCCGGCGATCTGGAGGCTGCGTGCGACGCCGCCCATCAGCATCAGATTGGTCTGCTCAAAGTCCTTCGGTGCGGGCTTAATCGCAACGGGCTGCACTTTGTCGAGCGTCACGGTGTCGCTGTGGTCGTAGCCGACATTGAGGCCGGCCTCGATCCGCGCCTTGGTCGCATCCACCAGCGCAATCGCGGCGCCGTCCTTGCCGTGCGCCAGCACCGCAAAATGCTTCGCCGATTTTGCGAAAGGCACGCCGCGGGCGCGGCCGGAGAGCAAGCCGTCGGCATCGAGGCCGACGCGGTCCTTCGGAGACGCCGGCAGCACCGTCATCTCGCCGTCGGGCGAGGTGATCCTGGCCTGCGCCAGCAGCCAGCCGGCCAGCATGGTCTCGGCCAGCGGAACTGCGACGGCGAAACGGCCGGCGGCGTTCAACAGCGCAAAGCCGTCGGCGAGGCTTGCGCCGGAGCCGCCGAGATCGTCCGGTACCCAGGAGAGCGGCAGGCCGGCTTCGCTCAGCGCCTGCCACAGCGGCGCCTGCCAGGTATTCTTCCTGTCGTTGTTGATTTCTTGCGGATCGGCGAGATCGGCGAAGATTTTCTCCGCGGTCTCGACGACGATATTGTCACTCTCCGCCACAGCGTTCCCCGTGTCTTGCCATTGGCGCGTCCCGCCTCCGTGGGGCGGCGCGCACGTTCTTCTTGCGCCCGATGATCGGAAAAAGCCATGGCCCTGACAAGCGTTGATCGCAGGTCAACCTGCGGTGCGGGCATGGGCGCAAGGACCAATTGGAGGCTAATTCCGCTTAGCGGAGTTTGCTCGATTTGCAGGGCGCGGCAAACTCGCTAAACAGGGCGCCGCGATCAAAGACAGGGGAAGGAGATCGGGATGGCAAAGGACAGCTTGTGCGCAATCGTGACGGGGTCTGCTTCCGGCCTTGGCGCAGCAACCGCGGAAATTCTGGCGCGGAGCGGGGCGCGGCTCGTCATCAACTATTCGTCGAGCCAGAAGGAGGCCGACGCTACGGCTGAGCTCTGCCGCAAGGCCGGCGCGGCGGAGGTGCTGGTTGCGCAGGGCGACGTCTCGAAGGATGAGGATTGCCGCAAGATCGTCGCTGCCGCTGCGCCTTGGGGCCGGCTCGATATCCTCGTCAACAATGCCGGCACCACCAAGCACGTGGCTCACGCCGATCTCGATGGGTTGTCGGCTGAAGATTTCCAGCGGGTCTACGGCGTCAACACCATCGGCCCGTTCCAGATGGTGCGCGCGGCGCGCAGCCTGCTGGAAGCCGCTGCGAAGGCTTCGGGGCGTCCGTCGGCGGTCGTGAACGTCTCCTCGGTTGCCGGCATCAGTGGCGTCGGCTCGTCGATCGCGTATGCCGCGAGCAAGGGCGCGCTGAATACGATGACGCTGTCGCTGTCGCGCGCGCTCGCGCCGCTGATCCGCGTCAACACGGTCTGCCCCGGCTATATCGATACGCCCTGGTTCACCAAGGGCCGCGGCGAGGCCGGCGCCAAGCAGGTGCGCGACAGCGTCGTGGCGAAGGTGCCGCTCAAGGTTGCCTCATCCGCCGAAGATATCGCCCAGCTCGTCTGCTTCCTGGCAATGCCGGCCTCCAGCAACATGACCGGCGAGGTCGTGCGCATGGATGCGGGGATGCATTTGATTACGTGATTGGGTGTCTCGCCGCTCTCTCCCCGTCATGGCCGGGCTTGACCCGGCCATCCACGTGTTGTCACGCAGATCAAAAGACGTGGATGCCCGGGTCAGGCACGGGCATGACGATGTGGAGGCGGTGTGCCGCCCCTCGCTGGCTACCCCTTGATCACGCCGCTCGCCACGAGGCGATGCCAGATGAACAGCACCACTACGGCGCCGATCGTCGCCGTGATGAAGCCGGCACCCTGGTCAGGGCTGTAATGGCCGATGGCCTGGCCGACGAAGGTTGCCAGAAAGGCGCCGGCGATGCCGAGGATGGTGGTGAGGATGAAGCCGCTCGGATTGTTCGGTCCCGGCGCAAGCCAGCGCGCGATGAGGCCGGCGACGAAGCCGACGACGATGATCCACAACAGGCCGCCCATGCTCATGAGTGTGCTCCCCTTCCCGAGACCGCCATCAGATTCGCCCCGAGAGTTCGTTCTCAGTCGGCAGCCGTCCGTCCGGCGTCAGATGATCGATCACCTGCGGTAGATATTGGCTGAGACCAGAGAGCAGCTCCTCGCGTGACAGGCCGCTCTGGGCGGACAGGCTGTCGATCTGGTCGGCGCCGAGTGCGCTGGCGAGATCGCCCGGCGCGATCGGCTTGTTCTCGCCCTTGCCGACCCAGGAATTCGCGGTGTCGCCGTGACCGCTCTGCTGCAGCTGGTTGAGGAGATCGCCAAGCCCGCCGCTGAGCACGGTGCCGGCCGCGCCGCCCGCAAGCAGGCCGCCGAGGCCGCCCTTCAGTATATCGCTCAGTCCGCCACCCGCACCCGCGTTCACCGGCGGAGGCGCGGGCGACGGTTGCGGCGCCGAGCCCGACTGATTGGCGGTGAGATGCTTGAATGCCTTCCAGGCGAGGAGGCCGAGCAGCGCCATGGTCATCGGCGACATGCCGCCGGAGGATGATTGCTCTGAGCTGGGTGTGCTTGGGCCGCGCGGGCCTTTCTGCATGCCGTTGAGGACGTCGAGTAGACCCATGATGCTCTCCTTCGTCTCGTTCGGCGAGCGCTCGCCGCTGACTGCCCCCCGGGCGAAATCATATGGGGCACTCATGACGGTTACAAGGCGGCTGCGACGCAACCAATGGGCAGGCGGCGTTGCCTCTGCTATCGAAGGCCGGTCCTTCAGGGAGCGAGTTCAATGGTTACGGATCGACCGATCGTGGTGGCCGGCGCCGGCGCCATCGGCTGTTTCGTCGGCGGCATGCTGGCCGCGTCAGGCCGGCGTGTCGCGCTGCTGGTGCGGCCGCGGGTGAAGACCGAGATCGAGCGGTTCGGTCTGCGGCTGACCGATTTCGACGGCTCCGAGAAGAGGCTTGGCGCGGGTCAGCTTGCGTTGTCCGAGGATCCTGCGATCTTCCACGGCGACGGCATCGTGCTGGTGACGGTGAAGAGCGCCGACACCGCCGCTGTCGCCGATCAGATCGCGCAGCATGCGCCGCAGGATGCGGTCGTCGTCTCACTCCAGAACGGCATCGGCAACGTCGCAGTGTTGCGCGAACGACTTGGCGACCATTTTAGGCGCGTGCTCGCCGGCATGGTGCCGTTCAACGTGGTCGCGATGGGCGAGGGCCGCTTCCACCGCTCGAGCTCCGGTGACATCCATGTCGGAGAAGACGAGGCGAACACCGCCGGGGCGCTTTCGGTGCCTGGCCTTAAGGTGCGTGCGAGAGGTGACATCACCGGCGTGCAATGGGCAAGCTGATCATCAATCTGAACAACGCGCTCAGCGCGCTGTCCGACATGCCGCTCGCCGCACAACTGGCGAATCGCGAGTGGCGAAGATTGTTCGCCGACCAGATGGCGGAAGGGCTGGCTGCGCTGAAGGCCGACGGCATCGCGCCGGTTTCGTCGACGCCGATCCCGATGAAATGGTCTCCGGCATTGCTGCGGCTGCCAGACATGATCTTCGACGCGATCCTCGGGCGGACCATGAAGATCGATCCCGAGGCGCGCTCCTCGATGTGGCAGGATCTGAAGCAGGGCCGTAAAACCGAGATCGACTATCTCCAGGGTGCGGTCATCGCGCTCGCCGAGCAAAACGGCGTGAACGTGCCGCTGATGCGCCGCATTGTTGCGCTGATCAAGGAAGCCGAGGCGGCCGGCAACGGCCCGCCGCGGCTGACGCCGCAGCAGATCCGCGGGTCGGCGTGAGTGCGAAGGAGCTACGCCATGAAGCGTTGTCTGATGATCGGGGTCGCGCTGGCCGCGCTCTGCGGCGCATCGACGCTCGCCCTTGCGAGGCCGCCGACGGTCGTGAACTCTCCGGGCTATGACAGGCGATTGCAGGAGAGCAGGTCGCAGTTGGGTGGTTCGCCGACGGTAATCGCGCCCGCGAATCCAACGGTGCCCACGTCCAAGCGCAGCAAGAAGAAGCATCCAAACTGAAGCCTCACCCTCCGCCGTCGTCCCGGATCGGGGCTGACGCTTCTCGGGAGGACAGCGGAGTTTGCGGCCGCCGCGGAAAAGCCGAGAAGCTTACCCCTTTTTCGCGGGTTTGCTCGGCGTCGGGTTGAACAGCTTCTTCAGGTCGTTCAGGCTTTCCGATAGCCGCGGCCATTCGCAGCTGAACGAGCCCTTGGTGCAGGGCGCGCTCTTTGGTCTCGTGCCCACGGCCTGCTGAACCTTCGGCCGTTCGACCGGGATAGGCACGCGCTCGACTTCGGTCTGCAGCGCGACCTGCTGAAGCTGCCGCACCTGTTGCTCTTGCTGCTCGCGCTGTTGGCGCGCGGTGGCTTGGGCCGCTTCATTGCTGCGGCGCTGATTGGCGAGATACGCGGTGTAGGCTTCGTCGATCTTCTTCTGCTCCTCCGGCGTCGGATTGGGGCCGGCGATGTCGAAGGTGCGATCCTGGAGGAAGTCGTAATAGGAATAGCCGCCGCCCGGCTTGCGGCGGCCGGCAAACTTGGCGTTGCAATCGGCAAGCGCGGCTGTCTTCTCGGTCTTGGTTGCGGCCTTCTCGGCGGCGTCGGCGCATTCCTCGAAATCGACCGGCGCACGTTTCCACCATTGCGCCTCGGCATGCGCATGCATCAGCAGGTAAAACCCTGTTGCGGCAACGACAAGCAGCGCTGCACGATGCGATGTAACGACGGCCGACATTCTACGAGAGCATTCCCTATCAGACTCAACCCGAACTGAGTCGGGTCGGATTTTTGCCCCTTTATCGCCGCCTTGTCACCCATGGAACCCACATGGAACCCGGGAATTTCATGGCCGGGATGCTGACATTTTGTGCTTGACGTGGCGTGGGAGTCACAGCGTCGCGCCGGCAGGCTGTTACACTTATGTTGCGAGCGCCTCACTCCCCGCGGCAACGCCAAGAACACGAAGTGGAAACGCCTGATGCTGCTCCCCCTGTCCGATGTGCCGCGCTGGTACGCCGAGCGCAAACCGCAAGGCACGATCGCTATCCGTCACGGGCAGGACACGTTGACATGGGACGAGCTCGAGCGTTGCGCCAATCGGCGCGCGCGGGCGTTCGCGGCCAAGGGCGTCAAGCCTGGCGATTTCGTCGCGATCGGTTTGCCCAACGGCAACTCGTTCTTCGAGACCTCCTTTGCGGTATGGAAGTGCGGGGCGACGCCGACCTCGCTGTCATGGCGGCTGCCGCGCGGCGAGGCCGCCGCCGTGCTCGACATCCTCAAGCCCGCGCTGGTGGTCGGCGGCGAGGCCGACTGGAATGCGCCGAACCGCCTGCCTGCGGATTTCGTGCCGGAAGGTGTTTCGGACGAGCCGCTCAATCCGCCGGTGGCGCGCTACTGGAAGGCGATGACGTCAGGCGGCTCGACCGGCCGTCCCAAGGTGATCCTCGATCACCATCCGGCGGTGACCGACACCGTCGCGGCGCCGCCGCTCAACATTCCTTTCGGCGTCTCGCTGCTCAATCCCGGCCCGCTCTACCACAATGCGCCATTCATCGTGTCGCACTACGCGCTGTTCGCCGGCGGCAAGCTCACCGGCCTCACCAAATTCGATGCCGAGGAGACGCTGCGCCAGATCGAGCGTGAGCGCGTGCAATGGGTCAATTTCGTGCCGACCATGATGCACCGGATCTGGGCGCTGCCGGAGAGCGTGCGCAACTCGTACGACCTATCGAGCCTGCAGACGGTCTTCCATATGGCGGCGCCGATGCCGCCGTGGCTGAAGGAGAACTGGATCGCCTGGCTCGGACCGGAGCGGATCTGGGAGCTCTATGGCGGCACCGAGCGCCAGGGCGCCTGCATCATATCAGGCACCGAGTGGCTGACGCACAAGGGCTCGGTCGGCAAGATCGGCGATATGGCGAAGCTTCGCATCATTGGCGAGGACGGCAACGATGTCGCGCCGGGCGAGACCGGCGAGATCTACTTCCTCAACAATGACGGCAAGGACGCCACTTATCACTATCTCGGGGCCGAGCCGAAACGCCGCGCCGATGGCTGGGAATCGCTCGGCGATATCGGCCGGCTGGATGCAGAAGGCTATCTCTATCTCGGCGACCGCCTCGCCGACATGGTGCTGCGCGGCGGCGCCAACATCTATCCGGCCGAGGTCGAGGCTGCCGTCTCCGCCTGTCCCGGCGTGCGCTCCTGCGTGGTGGTCGGCTTGCCCGATCCGGAATTGGGCCAGCGCGTGCATGCGATCATCGAGCCGGAGCCCGATGCCGACGGCCAGGCCATTGCTGATGGAATGGCAGATTTCCTCAAGGACCGGCTCAGCCGCTACAAGCACCCTGAAAGCTTCGAATTCGTCAGCGCCCCGCCGCGCGATGATTCCGGAAAAGTTCGCCGCACGCTGTTGCGCGATGAGCGCGCAGCATGGATGAAGGAAGGGCGCGCTTTCCGGATTTTACCGGCGAAGGCGCGGGCGCACGCCGAATGAGACAAACACGGAAGGATTGACATGACGATCACCATCGCAGCGAGCAGCGTGCCGAAGCCGCCGGCCGATATCATCGAAGGTTTCAGGCACGCGCCGACCTCGGTGATCTCGGACAATCTCGCCCGGCTGCCGGGCGCAGTGGGGCTAAGGCCCTATCACCGCGGCGGCAAGCTGGTGGGGACGGCCTTCACCGTGCGCACCCGTCCCGGCGACAATCTCGCCATTCACCGTGCGCTCGAACTGGTCGGGCCCGGCGACGTCATCGTGGTCGATGGCGGCGGCGACGAGACGCGCGCGCTGGTCGGCGAGATCATGAAGAACATCGCGCAATGGCGCAAAGCCGAAGGCTACGTCATCGACGGCGCGATCCGCGATGTCGCGGCCTTCGCAGCGGACGACTTCCCCTGCTATGCGCGCGCGGTGATCCATCGCGGCCCCTACAAGAACGGTCCCGGCGAGATCAACGTGCCTGTCACGGTCGGCGGCAGCGTCATTTCGCCCGGCGACATCGTGGTCGGCGACGAGGACGGCGTGGTGTCGTTTCCGGCCGCCGGTGCTGCCGCGCTGCTGGACGCGGTGCGCGCCCAGGTCGCGCGCGAGGAGGAGACCATGAAGGCGATCCGCGAGGGCCGCTACCAGGGCTCCTATGGCAAAGCTTGATCGCAGAAGAACGAGGGGAGGATGACGTGAGCCAGAAGGACGAATTCCACAACATCGACAATCCCGGCGACGGGCTGTTTCGCGAGCTTGCAGCCGGAGTGACCACGCGCATCTTCTCCGGCGAGCAGGCGATGCTGTCGGTGGTGACGCTGGCGCCGCATGCGCAAGGCGCGCTGCATCATCACCCCGAGGAGCAATGGGGCGTGCTGCTCGACGGCTCGGCGATCCGCGTTCAGGGCGATGAGGAAGTCCCGGTGAAGAAGGGCGATTTCTGGCGCACGCCCGGCAACGTGCCGCACACCATGCGGGCCGGCCCCGACGGCGCCCGCGTGCTGGACATCTTCAGCCCGCCGCGGCCAGAATACAAAAAAGCAGGGACGGGCTTCGGCACGACCTAAAGCATGATCCGGAAAAGTGCGAAGCGGTTTTCCGGAAAGATCATGCGTAAACAACAAGCTAAAGCGCGATGACGATTCATCCAAATCTCATCGCGCTTTAGCGCTCAAAAGTAGAAAAGCGCGAAACAAAAGGGAGGGGACCATGACGATCACACGGCGGGCCCTGCTGGCCGCGCCCGCCATCCTCGCGATGGCACCGGCAAGCGCGCAAGCCTCGAAAATCACGCTGGTCGTGCCGTTCCCGCCGGGCGGCTCGACCGATGCCATGGCGCGGCTGCTGCAGAGCAACCTGCAGACAAAGCTCAACCGTATCGTCGTGGTCGAGAACAAGTCGGGCGCCGCCGGCGCGCTCGGCGCAGCGCAGGTCGCCAAGAGCCCGGCGGATGGTGCGACGTTCCTGGTGACGTTCGATTCGCATGCGGTGATCCCGTCGATCCTCGACAAGCCGCCCGTCGATGTCGAGCGCGAGCTGATGCCGGTGTTGCTGATCGGCACCGCGCCCTACGTGATCGCGGCCGGCGCCGGCCGTCCCTACAAGAGTTTTGCCGACGTGGTGGCCGCCTGCAAGACGACGCCCGGCGCGGTGAAATACGCCTCCGTCGGCATCGGCACGCTCGGCCATCTCGCCATGACCGTGCTCGGCAGCAAGGCCGGCGTCGACATCATGCACGTGCCCTATCGCGGCGGCGGCCCGGCCATGAACGACGTGCTCGGCGGCCATGTCGATCTGATTGCGGGATCGGCGGCGCTGGTCGCAGCCCAGCTCGGCACCAACATGCTGCGCCCGATCCTGCAGCTCGGCCGCGAGCGGCTGCAGGCCCTGCCGGATACGCCGACCGCGATCGAGGCCGGCTTTCCCGATTTCGAGACGCTGGCCTGGTGGGGCATCTTCGCGCCCGCGGGCACGCCGCCCGACATCGTCTTGGCCATGGCGACCGCGTCCCGGGAGATCCTGAGCGAGCCCGCGACTGCCGCCCAGCTCAAGGAGACCCAGCACATGACGCTGCTGCTCCAGGACGGCCCCGCCTTCAAGACCTTCTTCGACAAGCAGGTCGCCTATTGGGGCAAGGTGGTCAAGGACAACAACATCAGGGCGTAAGAGGCCTCAGCCCGGGATTGCCATCCCGGGTCCGGTGGCAGGTCCGGTGCGCTCGCGCTGAGCGTCAGAGCATCTTGCCAACGATCTTCGTCATATCCGCTGCCGAAAACGCGCGCAGCGTTTCGGTGCGGACATTGCCGAGTGCGCTGAGACTAAGGCTGAGCGACATCGCTGCAGCCTCATCTGGAGCCTCGAGAACGGTCACAACGTCATATCGTCCCTGCGTCCAGACGATCTCTTTCACAGTCACGCCGAACGTTTTGGCCATCTCCTTGAAGGCTTCGGCCCGCTTCGGCGAGTCCTTGACGTTGCGGACTCCCTGATCCGTGAAGTTGCCTAGCACAACATAGGTTACCATGGTCGTCCTCCCTGGTTAGAACTTGAGGAAACCGCGCCGAGCTTGCCACGGCGGCTGAGACGGCGCCACTTGCGCGTTGGAACGTCAGCAGATGCGACTTATTCGGTCAGGACAACGGCCGAGCGAAACTGAGCTCATGGCCGTCGGGGTCGGTGAGATGGAAGTAGCGCTCACCCCATTCGGCATCGCGCGGCGTGGTGGACGGCGGCCACCCGGCGGCACGCGCCTGTGCGTAGGTCTCGTCGACATCGGCCACGTAGAAGATGACCCGGCCCCACCAGGACCAGCGCTTGTCTTCCGGCTGCGCAGTCAGGTTGAGATAGCCGGTGCCGGCGCGAAAGCTCGTGAATGCGGCGGCTTCACCGCCATACAGCAGCTCGAATCCGAGCGAGCGATAGAAATGCACGGCACGCGCCATGTCGTGGGTGCCGAGCGTGATGGCGCTGATGCTCTCGATCATGTGGGCTGCTCCGCCAAGAGGGATCTCGGCGCATTGTACGGCCGCCTTGCTCAGCTTGCAGATGATCTGGCCCGCCTTGCGGCTGGCGAACCGCATCCTGCTCTGCTATGAGGAGGCCGAACCCGCAGCTATCGGGTTCCGCGGTCCCGTAGCTCAGCCGGATAGAGCGGCGGTTTCCTAAACCGTAGGTCGGAAGTTCGAGTCTTCCCGGGATCGCCAGCCTCCGACCGCAAGAAACCCTATAAGCAAAGGGATTTGTGCTTCGTACGCGCTCCGTTCCGGTGAAAAACTCGCGCCAAAACGATATTACCGTCGATTACGCTCAGTACCATTGATTTCAACGGGTTACGCCCCAGTACCGTCTGTTCCGTGCAACACGGATGCAACACGGACGAGGTGTCGTGTTCGTAATTCGTTTCCTTTCCAATAGACAATTCGAAGCTCGTTTTCTGGACATTCCAGTCCGACAAATGGCCTGTGTTGGAATGAGATCGGAGGCGGCTTCGAGACTTCCGCACGAGCTGTAGCATGACCCCGCCGAGGGTGCCGCCGACGAAGCGCGCGCGGTGGCGATTCGGCTACTCGAAACTCGGCGCGGCTTCGCAGAGCGGAGTTGCTGTCTTTGGGGAAATGTCTGCTAAGTTGTGCCGACAGCCCTCACATCGAACGATTGGCTTCCGATATGGAATTGGACGCAAAGCCGCCCGTCGAAGGCACAAATTTTCGATTCACGATCTCGGGCGGTATCGGCACCACCCGCATCACTGTGCAAAGTGAACGGAAAAATGCTGCACGACGGCGATTGCCCCGATCCGCCTTGTCACGCGGAGATGCGCATACCCGCTGTCGTGGGGAACCGAATTGGTGGTGATCGCCAAGGACTCTCACCAAGCTGGATCTAGACCGCAAGCTGAAGACGAGGACGGCAACGGAAACGCAGCCGATACGGCCGAGCATTCTGGACTTCATCGCTAATTACCGCGATCTGCAGGATCTCGACAAAGCGTCTCCGCGAGATCTTTATGTGACGATCAAGGCCATGCGCATCAAGAAGAAAAGTCCAGAAGCGGCCACCCCCGGCGGTGCTCCCAAGGCCGGCAGCGAGGCGCCAAACGGTTCCGACTTCGACGACTGATGCTTGGCCCTCCAATCGATATGTTGTGCCCGCTGTGAGGGTTGCAGACGCTTAAGTCCGCGAGGCCATAGCAGCCTCACTCGTCTTCGGCATGGGTTAATTTCAGACAATCGCCACAAAGTTAACCGACACGCGCCTTACAGTCAGTCTCCACAAGACCGCCATGTCCCAGTATTCACTCGATGTATTGCGTCAACGCTATGTCGTCGAGAAAAGACCGCTCGAGACCAGCGTGGAGCAGATCTTACGGGCCGACGGCCGCGCGGGAGCGCGTGCCATCTTGGCTGCAATCGATAAACGCCGCTTCGAAAATAGGTCCGAAGGCCAACGCCTCCGCAAGATGCTCCGCTTCGAGACCTCTCTCTGGGAGAGCGGCCATCATGCCGTGGCAGGCGTGGATGAGGCCGGAATGAGCCCTCTCGCCGGGCCGGTCTCCGCCGGTGCCGTGATCCTGAAACCTGGCACGCGGATAGTCGGGATCGACGACTCGAAAAAACTCGACGCCGCGGCTCGCGAAGAACTCGCGAAGGAGATCAAGGAAAAAGCAGTGAGTTGGTCTGTAGCGTTCGTCGAGGTCGAGGAGATCGACGCGATCAATATCTATTGGGCAGGCATCCAGGCTATGCAGCGTGCCGTCCAGGGGCTGGGCTTGACGCCGCAGCACTTGCTGATCGATGCGAAGCGGTTGAAGCAAATCGACATCCCGCAGCAGGCCATCATCAAAGGCGATGCCAAGTCAGCCAGCATCGCCGCCGCCTCAATCCTCGCGAAAGTCGAGCGCGACACCGTCATGCGAGCGGTCGACGTGCGTCACCCCGGCTACGGATTCGCGGACCACAAGGGTTACCCGGTGCCGGCTCATTATGAGGCGCTCGCCAGGCTTGGTGCATGCGCAGCTCACCGGAGGTCGTTCGGACCCGTCCGCAAGGCTCTCGGGCTACCGCCCCTGCCGCCCTGGCCTTCGGCATCCGAGCGATCCGTCGGCTGAACTCTAAGTCGTACGCTTCGTCTGAAGGGCATTATTTTCGCGACCGGCTCTTTTCGCGAACGACATCCTTGGCCTGTTTGTCTGACCGCAGACCGAGATAGACCGGCTGGCGCAGCTCGCCCTTGCTGGTCCACTCCGCGAACTTCACTTCCGCAACCAATGAAGGGCGCACCCAGGTCGTGACCTGCTCATCCTTCACCTTAGCAGGGAAGGGCGACTTGGCGGTCTTGAGCTTCACGAGCTTGCCGTGAAGCTCTTCGAGAGCTTGGTGGCTGAAGCCGGTGCCGACGTGGCCAATGTACCGCCATGCACCGTCTTCGCGTACCGCCAGCACGAGAGCGCCGAAGAAGGGCCGGGTTCGCCTGGGTGCCGTGAAGCCGGCGATTACAACCTCCTGACGCTGCGCGGTCTTCACTTTCAGCCAGTCGGGGGTCCGGCATCCGGACGCGTATGGGCTGTCGGCGCGCTTGGCCATGATGCCTTCGAGATGTCTCTGCTCAGCTTCTGCGAAGAACTTCGTTCCGCTGCCTTTGCGGTGCTTGCTGAACGCGATCAGCTTGTGGCGGGGCAGGATGGCCCTGAGCCGCTTCTTGCGCTCGAGGAGCGGCAGCGCACGCAGGTCCTCACCATTTGCGAACATCAGGTCGAACGCGCAGTAGAGAAGCTTAGCCTCGTGGCGCAGGGCGTTTTGAAGCAACTGGAAATGGGATACGCCATCAGTTCCAATCGCGACGAGCTCGCCATCGATCACGGCATCGGCCTTCACGCCTTCAAGTGCTTTCGCGACCTCCATGTAGGAGTGGCTGATGATTTTCCCGTTTCGGCTGTAGAGCGCGACCTTACCGCCCCGGATTTCCGCGACCATGCGGAAACCATCGAACTTGTCCTCGAAGACCCAATTGGGATCGTCGAACGGTGAATCGGTCAGCGTGGCCAGCATGGGCTGCAGGCGGCGAGGCAGGGTTGATTTTCGGGCCATAGCTGGACGATGGGACTAGAGAGGGACGGCAACTAGCACGATGCATCGTGAGTTCCCCGCGAGAAGTGAAGGCCTGGGTGTAAAATTGAAGATGGCGGAGTCCGAGACCTACACCGTTAGCCGACAAAGCGTGCCTGCCGCTTTTGGCACCCCATGGTTGCCTCGATGCTCGTCCTCCTGCTCTGATTTGCTAGGAAGGTATAATCTCGACGCGTATTGCGCCGAGCGCAGCCACTCCCCTCCCGGCGATGATCTCTGTGCGGCCGCCGGACACCAGGTCGAGCGAAGCATATTCCTCGAAGACGCGGACCGGGTCTGCGGCTCCCAGGATGGTGATTGCGCTGGTGAGACGTATCTGCCGTGTACGCGCCGCAACGGCCCGAGCAATATCGCGGGAGCCGAATCGAGAAACTCGTCGGTGTGGTGTTCGCCGATTCCGTAGATGTGGATGCCGAGCTCATCGGCGAGCTGGATCTCCTCCAGCACATGGTTGACGACCTGCGTCGGCAACTCCTCGAGCGTTTCCCCGCGCGGCGCGAAGAACAGCGGAGGTGCGAGCTTGGTCCCCGTCGCTACATGATGTTGTCCGACGGGCGCCCGCGGCCGGCACCCGCCATCGCGCATTCTACTTGCCGGCATGCGACTGCATGGTCTCGATCGGCAAGCAGCCAATCGCGGTCTTGTCACTTTGCCACGGCATGCCTCGCCGCCTCGATCTGGGCTTTTACCGCTTCGAGATTGAAGCTCGCTCCCCTCTGCATCGGCGGGAATTCGATGGCCGTCTTGGCCAACTCCTCCACTTTCTGCTGTATGAACACGAAGCGCCAGAATTCGTACTGGAACCAACCGAAGTAATGCTGCGCACCGTTCTTGGTGCCATTTTCCGGCCAACCCGTTCGCTCGAACGGATCGAGGCGCAGATTGGTAATGTAAGGCACATCGACCTTGCCCTTTTCACCCAGCCAACCCGCGGGCTGGTCGATGAAGCGGTACTTGTAGTCGTCGATGCGTATGGCACCTAGCGTGCTCTCGCCAAAATACCAGATCTCATGCCTGTTCGACGGCCCCTTGCCGGTGATCATGTCCATCTGGTTGTAGCCGTCGAGATAGACCTTGTAAGTGCGGTCGCCGATCTGCTTGCCCTTCTTCAGCTCCTCGGCAATGTTCGGATTTCCTGCGGCCGCCACCAGAGTCGGGAACCAGTCTAGCCCCGACATGATGCCGTTCTCGACCTTGCCGGCCGGCACGCGGCCTGGCCAGCGAATCATGGCCGGTGCACGATAACCGCCTTCCATGACCGTGCCCTTTGATTGCGCAAACGGCGTCTGTCCGCCATCTGGCCACGTGAAAACCTCAGTGCCGTTGTCGGTGGTGAAGACGACGATGGTGTTGTCGTCGACACCCATGTCCTTGAGCTTCTTCATCACCTCGCCGACGATATCGTCGAGCTGCGCCATGCCTGCTTCATGAATGGTCCAGCCGTTCCTCGAGTTGCGCATCGCCTCATACTTCTGCGACAGGTGAGTGACGATGTGCATGCGCGTTGGGTTGAGCCAGAGGAAGAATGGCTTGTTGTCGGCCTTGGCCTTCTCGATGAACTTGAAAGAAAAATCGCGAATTTCGTCGTCCACCGTCTCCATGCGCTTGGGATAGAGCGTGCCGGCATCCTCGATCCTCTGCTTGCCGACCTTGCCCCAACGCGGGTCGACGGTTGCATCGTCGCTGTCGGTCGCCCAGGAGTGAACCATGTTGCGCGGACCCACCACGTTCAGCAGCTCTTGCGGGTAGCCGGGGTGCGCGGGGTCTTCCATGGCGTCGAGATGGTACAGATAGCCGAAGAACTCGTCGAAACCGTGCACGGTCGGCAGAAACTCGTTCTTGTCGCCCAGGTGGTTCTTGCCGAACTGGCCGGTGGCGTAGCCCATTGACTTGAGCACATGGGCGATTGTCACGGCCTCCGCCGGAATCCCGATCGGCGCGCCGGCCTGACCAACCGTCGTCATGCCGGTGCGGATCGGCAACTCGCCGGTGATGAAGGCGGCGCGGCCGGCGGTGCAGCTTGCCTCGGCATAGTAATCGGTAAACAGCATTCCTTCGGCCGCGAGCTTGTCGAGGTTCGGCGTTCGTCCAGCCATCATGCCGCGGTGGTAGGCACCGATGTTCCAGATGCCGATGTCATCGCCCATGATGACGACGATGTTGGGCCGCTGGCCGCTCGGTGCCTGCTGCGCCTGGGCCAGTGCCTTTTCAACCGATGCGGCAGCGCCCAATGCGGACGCTGCCGCCAGGCTTGTCGTCGCGAGCAAAACGTGGCGACGGCTCATATCGCGTGAGGTGTTATCCTTGTCCTCGCTCATCATTTGCTCCCTTCCTTATGATGCATCGAAAACCAACGTGGCTCGTGGACGTATCCACCGCTTCCGCATGACGCGCAGCCGGGCGGTAGCGACGGCAGTAGCTCGGCGCGCAGAGATGCGAGCCGCCCTTGAGAACCTTGCGGGGAATTTTGATCCTGGGCAGAGACGGATCGTGGCTGTCTTGCTCTTGTCCGCCGCGCGGATTATGCGGAACACAGCAGGCTTTGGGGGCGTCGGGCTCATGTCTGGTAGACCACCAATCCGTGGTCCACTCCCAGACGTTACCGATCATGTCATGGAGACCGTAGCCATTCGGCGGGAACGCCGTTATCGGCGAGGTGCGGGCGTGACCATCGCCGTTGAGATTTTCGTACGGAAACGCGCCTTGCCAGGTGTTCGCCATTGACCTGCCGCCGGGCATGAACTCGTCGCCCCAGGCGAACTCGGCTCCGTCGAGGCCGCCGCGCGCGGCAAACTCCCATTCGGCTTCGGTCGGCAAGTCCTTGCCAGCCCATATCGCGTAGGCCTCGGCATCGCGATAGGCAATGTGGACCACGGGATGATCGTCGAGGCCGCTGATCGAACTGCGGGGGCCGTATGGCCGGCGCCAGTTGGCGCCAAATTTGAAACTCCACCATTGCGACCAGTCGCGCAAATCGACCGGACGCTTCGGTGGCGTGAAAACCAGCGAGCCGGCCTTGAGCATGTGCGGCAGCGCGCCTGGATAGTCCTTTGCCTCGGGCCGCGTCTCCGCTGACGTCACGTAGCCTGTTGCGTTGACGAACTTGCGAAAATCGCGATTGGTGACCGGCATCCGGTCCATCCAGAAGCCGCTCACCGAGACGCGATGGACGGGTGCCTCTTCGGCGTAGTGCCTGTCGGAGCCCATGCGGAACGTGCCGCCCGGAATCCAGTTCATGCCACCTTGGCTGGGCTCATCCGACAAAGGTACGCCTGCCGCAACGCCAACGTCGTGCATGGGCTACTCGCAGCGAACGAGAAGTTACGAGCGCCGCCCCGAGCATTTCAAAAATCTTTCCGACAGCTTTCCAGCATCGGTTCTGCGGGGGAGGAGCGCGGCTCAACCATTAGTCAGTCAACATGACAATCGAACATCTGAACCGGTGGCAAGTTCGCAGCCACACAACCTTCTTTTATTGATCTAGATCAATCCAGCCAGCTCGCCTTCCTTGTCGAGGGCCCCTGACGACTATGCAAGACACAGAAGGCTGTGGCGTCATGAACTCAGCCGTTCAATAGACCTCCGGCTGAACTCGAGTATGCCGATTTCGCATGGACCAACGGCGACGGTGTGGGCTTATCTTTTCCCGATCATGCCCTGGCAGCAGACATCATGGCGCCAATACGGGCTAGTTTGGACCCTTCTTCTTTTTGCTCGCGCCCTTCAAGGCTGCTGCCGAGGTCGTGACTGATCCATCGGTCATTTGAAGACAGGTCAAGAGATCGACATAGCTCGCTTCGCCTATCGTCGCCTCTCCCTCACACTGGGACCTGACAGCCGGGGAGTACGAAGACCAAATCGGGCCCAGCTGTTCACGCGCTGAGTTCTCATCGCTCAAACACTTGTCGAAACTCTGCGGTAGGCTCAAACTCATCGCCTTGTCGGCTTCTACCGATGCTCTGCAAGTAGCCTCGACGTTGAATTTTGGGATAGCATCGGAAATGGGCGTCAACAATTGAGTAGCCGCCGCCATGGCCATGATTGCGGGGTGCATCGGATATCCTTTCCTTCACAAAAAACAAACAGGCACGAGCGATGCCGCCAAGTCGCATAACGATTTGTGAGAAGTACCCATTGCGTCCTCCGATCAAAGGCTCGCTTCGCGGGAATATGGCTTCGGCTCCAACGTCGCCATAACGACTGGCCCTTCTTTCAAGAGAAAACCAATCTTGGGCGACGTCCGAAACGATGGTCGTTAGAAAGGAAAAAGAGGTGGCCAAGTCACAACTGTCTGCGAACTGGGCAGCACGAGATGCTTCCAGCAACGCGTTCTGCTTTTATTGATCTAGATCAATCACGCCAGTGGCTGATGCCTTGTCGAGAGCGCCCTGATGGTGATGCAAGAACGGCGGGGCTGTGGCATCTAGGACACAACCTTTCAACAAAACTCCAGATGAATGCAAGTTTGCCGATTTCGCATGGACGTGCGCCAGCATACTGTTTCCGAGTTCGCACCGGCCGGAGCCGGCAATGGCGCGATCGCGAGAGTCGGGGGATCGGCGATGCGGTACCTTGGATCGGGTTTAGGACGTAGATTTTCGCGGCGGCATTCGAGTGTTGGGGCGATTGCCGCTCTGCTGGTGCTGTCCAACCAGGCGGCTCGCGCCGATGAAAATGGCATCAGCTTTTGGGTACCCGGATTTTTTGGCAGCCTCGCGGCCGTTCCGCAGCAGGCACCGGGCTGGTCGGTGACCTCGATTTATTATCACACCTCTGTTTCCGCCGGCGGCGACGTGGCGCGGTCGCGCGAAATCACGCTTGGTCGCTTTCCCGCGAATCTAACGGCCACCGTGAACGCGAACGTCAACGCGAACGTGGATCTTGGCCTTTTGGCCGGAACTTACACCTTTGCGACACCCGTGCTGGGTGGTCAGGCTTCTGCCACCCTGTTGGCGTCCTACGGCTCCAACTCCACGTCGTTGGCCGGATCGCTCGTTGGGACATTGACGGGACCGGGCGGCGGCACGCTCCCGTTCTCGCGCTTCGACAGCATCGACAGCTCGCTCATTGCATTCGGCGACCTGATCCCGCAGTTCGCGCTGCGCTGGAATGCCGGAGTCAACAATTACATGACGTACGTTACCGCTGACCTCCCGGTCGGCGCCTACCAGTCGACCCGCCTGGCGAATTTGGGGATCGGACACTGGGCGATCGACGCGGGCGGCGGCTACACCTATTTCGATCCAAAGACCGGGCATGAATTTTCGGCGGTGCTGGGATTCACCTACAACTTCGTCAACCCCTCCACTCAATATCAAAGCGGCGTCGACATGCATCTCGACTGGGGCGCATCGCAATTCCTGACCAAGCAGTGGCAGGTCGGCCTCGTCGGCTACCTCTATCAGCAGCTCGGCTGCGACAGTGGCTCCGGCGATCGCGTCGGCTGCTTCCGGTCGCGCGTGGCCGGCGTCGGCCCGCAGGTCGGCTACATTTTCCCGGTCGGAGACATGCAGGGATATCTGAACCTGAAGGGCTACGGCGAATTCGCCAACGAAAATCGGCCAGCAGGCTGGAACGTTTGGCTGACGTTCAATCTTCAGCCCGCGGCGCCAACGCCGCCGACGTCCACAAGGCCGAGGTTCACAAAATAAGGATGCCGTGACGCTGCTGATCGCGCTGAAGGAATTCCCGCAATTCACGGAAGTTGAGAGACGCCCAGCGCCCGGACCGGGACCGAGACGACGTTTGGCGAACGCCACGGGGTCGAGACCCGCATGACCCGGGATGCCCAATTCATGTGTGAAGATATCGCTCACGACAGCAGCGACCGGCCCCTCACAATCGACAACGGGCGCTCCGGAGGAGCCGTGATCGATGATGAGGCGATTGGTTCCGTCATACATTTCCAGAAGTGCCATGCCGGCCAACTTCTCGTCGTCTCCGAACCGAACGAACCGACCTCCAACGAGCTGAGGGCGCCCGGCTGAATAGGCAACCGTCCAAACCGGTTCTTCCGGAGCGAGCGGCTCCTTGCGGATGATGGCGGTTCGCGACGATGAGGCGGCCCGTTGTAGTTCGATCACGGCCAGCCTTTCCATCTGACTACCCGCTAACCGGTGGATACGTGCGGGGACGGACTGGCCACCGTCCTCGCCGTCAATCGGCGTCCAGTCCTGATGCGAGAGATTCATCGCTGTCGCGACGTGCTCCGCCGTCACGATCGTGCTCGGCGAAAGAAACCAAGCGGTGCCCGTCGGCGCAAAGCCGCCGCTCCGTCCCAAGCACGTCTGGTCAATCCGAACCAAGCTCCAGGTCGAAGGTCGAACGCGTGATCTGGCGCTTTTCAACGTCGCCATCGACAGCAAGCTGCGCGGCTGCGATGTAGTCGCATTGAAAGTCGATGACGTTGCGCCAGGCGGGTATACGGCCGATCGCGCGATCGTCCGACAGAAGAAGACCGGTCGACCAGTCAAATTTGAACTAACGGAATCGATCCGTCAGGCCCCCACAGGCGGTCCGGGCCAAACTCAGACAAAAGGTTCGGAGACAGGCGGTCTGCTCACTGGCCCGGTTGAGCAGGTGGGCTGGGCCAATCCGATCGCAGATTGTTCGGGTTATTTCGATCGAATAAGTCCTGCCTAGTAAGGCCGCTCAGGCGAGGATCAATTGCGGATTCAATTCTGCGAAGCTCATGGCTTCGTGTGACTACGACCCCGGGTCTTACGACGCAATTAGCAGGATAACCAGCGTGTTGGCAGTAAACTACGGCACTCCCCGTTCCAGTGCTTCCAGCTAAGAACACAATTATTAGCGACGCCGACAATGCGATTGATCGCCGCATTTTTGCCTCCCGTGGCCAACCCAATCCTATGGCCAATCCACGAAGAAGTGTGGCGCTATTGCCAAAAATGGCAAGAGTCATTGGACAACGGATTTCCGCTTCGGGTCTTGGTTGTGTGAAAACACCATGACGCTTGACCGCGAGAGAAGAAGTTGTTCGTCCAACACCGATGTAGCCCTCAAGCTCTCAAGCGCCTTCAACGTCAAGGGACGAATTGAGAATGCAATTCTAGTCGTATCGATCTTTGCGTTTTTACAAAGCCAGGGTCATGAGCACCTGTTCGAACCGCCGTTCTCTCGCGTCCGGTTTACCCCGACGAGGAGCGGGCTCGGGCCGCACTTCGCTTTCGGGCCAGAAGCCGAAATGGCGGCATTGCCCTGCTCGACCCGTTTTAGTTCTGGACGTCAACATCGGCTCGTCAAACATTCCAGTCCTTCCGGGGGTGCCTCAAAAGACGCCGCGTAAGAGCTGATTTAGGTCAGGATCGACATTAGCGATGATGCCGGCCCACCACGATGGGCCGGCATGATGTAGATCCTCAAGCGCCGACCTTCTTGGCGGTAGGAACTGTCCATGTGCCGTTGATGATCGACGGGTCTGTTTCCTGCGGCCAGTACATGCGCAGCATGAGGATGAAATCTCCTTCAGGCGCGGGAAGCCAGTTTGCCTCCTTGTCTTTACCCGGCGAGTCCTTCTGGATGTAAAGATCGGTTGAGCCGTCCGGGTTTTCCTTTAGGTCCTGGCGCGCGCTGATCGAGTAGCGGTTGAGCGGATTGTTCACAAAGAAGTAGCTGCTGTCGTACATCGTGAGCGACCAGAATCCTTCGGCGGGAGGCAGGTGGCCCTTGGGAAAACGCATCACGTACTTGTTCGCGCCATTGTACTTTTGACCATCTGCATCCTTCTGCGAGGTCGGATAAACCGCATCCTGCGGGCGGTTGGCGCCGAGGCCAATCGCGGTGACCAAGGCTCGCATCAGATAATCGGTGCCGTAGATGCCGGTTTTCGTCGTGAAGGCAAAGCCATTCTCGTCCCTGATGGCCTTGTTGATCTTGAATTGAAGCATAATCCTGTCGAACGACAATTCCGGTACGCGCTTCAGGAAATCCGCCTTCAGCTTGCTCTCGTCAAACTCCTGTCCGGGGACGATGCCGATGCGCGCGAACTTGGCAAGCTGGGGCGCGTCGGCGGCGTAAGGCGGATTGGCTTTCATGAGCTCACAGAGCAGCTTGAAATACGCTCCTGCATCCATGCGGTTGACCTGTTCGCGCACGGCCGTCTTCATGTCGATCAAGGGATCGACCTTTCCCGGAGGCGGTGTGTACGGCTTGCCATAGGCACTGAGCGGAACGAGCTTGCACTCGTCCTGCAGCTTGTGCACGGCTGCATAGTCCTCCGGCGTGCCGGTACAATAGATGCGGCCAAGCAGCCACACGATGTTTGTCTGCGACTTGTACTCCTTCACGCCATCCGGCAGCATGCCTTTCCATCCAGGGCCGGTGATCGCGTAGGTCTGGGCCCCGGTGCCGGTGGTGCGTTTGCCGGGCACCTGGAAAACCGTCGTCCAACCGTCCAGCATCGGCATCAGGAAATAGCGTCCGTTCATGTCTGGGATGCTGAGGACCCATGGTTCTTTCCCGACGTCGAAAAATGAAGTCGTGTAGAGGGTGTCCGCGTTCGGTGCCGTGACGTCCTTGAACGAGGCGTCGGGATAGTGGCGCAACTTGATGATGTGGCCCATCGGCCCACGCGTGCCCACGGGTTCGGCGACGTTGGTTATGATCCGCCGGGTCATCTCCATCGTGACCAGCGGATAGCCGAATACATAGGCGTCGCTTGCGAGCCAGAGATCCTCCAAACCTTCGCCTACGCCAAGGAACGCATCCTGGGCCAAGGCCGACCGTGCCGCAGTTGCTCCTGCCAGCAGTCCTATTCCACCAAATGCCACGGATCGACGGGTGAACTTCATCCCATTTCCTTTCCTGAAATCAACTCACACTGACCGCAGTGATCTCAGGTTCGGCTAGCCGGTCACGGGCTTCTTTGATCTTGATCAATGAAAGGTTGCAAGAAGGGCAGCCCCGCGCGGGGCTACGATGGCGACTGTTCTGCGAAGCTCAATAGCCAGATGGATAGGGACGACTTCCGCTAATGGGATGGACCGGCCGTGCTTCGGCCCCGACAGCACGCAAAGCTGGCCCGGGACAGCGAAGAGACGGAGCACGCCATGTCTCAGCAAGCCAACTGCGCAATAGCCGTGATCGGCATCGATATCGGCAAGAACTCGTTCCACGTTGTGGGGCGCCAGATCCGCAAGGTAAGAGAAAAAGGCTTCTCCAGGATTGGTTGAGGACGCCAATGCGCGCGCAGCGCTGACGGATGCTTCCGGGCGGTCCAGCACGACGGCCTCGAACAGCGCGCCCCTGGTACTAGCTCGAAGTGTCGCAGCCCAATTCCCGTATGCCACGCAACTCATGAAGGCTTCGTTCGTCTTGTGGAGCCGTGGCGACTTCGATGTAGAACGCTGCCCAGTGCGCGAGATCCTCAGCCATCTGGGCGACAAGTGGACCACGCTCATCGTCATTGCTCTCGCCGAAGGACCACATCGGTTCAACGAGCTTCGTCGCGCTCTCCCCGACATCTCCAATCGCATGCTCACGCAAACCTTGCGGGATCTCCAGCGCGACGGACTTCTGTATCGTCAAGTCTTCCCGACCAAGCCGCCAAGCGTCGAGTACTGGCTAACGCCGCTCGGACGGTCACGGCTCGATCCGCTCGCGGCGCTCGTCACCTGGGCGCAGAACACCCATGCCGATGTCAAGACGGCGCGATCGAAATTCGACAGGAGCGGGTCGGTTATCGCTAATGTCGATTCCTAACCGGCGCGTCCGCCGGCAGGCACCGGGGCCGTTGCTCGCAAACTATGGGCTGGACAATCCGCGGTTCCTCAAGCAGCTGCGAAGATCGAGGCTCTTGCTGATCGGCACGCAACGCATCGATCAGGCCGCACGTGACGAGGAAGTCTGGCCGGGAACGGCGGCGAGCAGCTCGCGCGTGTAGGCGTGCTCCGGTGCCGAGAACAAGGCGGCCGTCGGCTTCAGCTCGACGATGGCGCCGCGCTGCATCACTGCGATGCGGTCGCAGATCTGCGCGGCGACGCGCAGATCATGCGTGATGAACAGCATCGACAGGCCGAGGCGTTTCTTGAGGTCTTCCAAGAGATTGAGCACCTGCGCCTGAACGGAGACGTCGAGCGCGGAGACAGCCTCATCGGCGACGATGATCTCGGGCTCCAGCGCGAGTGCGCGCGCAATCCCGATGCGCTGGCGCTGGCCGCCGGAAAATTCATGCGGATAACGCTCCAGCGCGCTGGCATTGAGGCCGACGAGGCCGAGCAGTTCGCCGGCGCGCTTATGGGCCGTTGCGGCATCGGTGCCATGCGCGATCGGTCCGTCGGCGATGATATTGCCGACCTTGCGGCGCGGATTGAGCGAGGCGAACGGATCCTGGAAGATCATCTGGATGCGGCTGCGCGCCTTGCGGAGCTCCTTGCCGCCGATCCGGGTGAAGTCGATATCGCCGAGACGGATCGTGCCCTGGTCCGGCTCGATCAGCCGCATTACGAGCCGCGCCACCGAGGATTTGCCGGAGCCGGATTCGCCGACCAGTCCGAGCGTCTCGCCCTTGAGGATATCGAAATTGACCTCGTTGGCGGCGCGCACGCGGCGCTCCGGCTGAAACCAGCCACCGCCGGAGACATAGGTCTTGTCGAGGCCGACGACTTCGACCGCCTTGGCACGGCCCGCGAGCGGCGCGCGCTGCGGCGGCTGCATCGATGGCACAGCCGCAAGAAGGGCGCGAGTATAGCTGTGTTGCGGGCGCAGCAGCACATCGTCGGCCGCGCCTTGCTCGACCACCTTGCCGTGCTGGAGCACGATGACACGGTCCGCGATATCGGCGACGACGCCGAAATCATGGGTGATGAACATGACCGCCATGTTGCGGCTGCGCTGAAGGTCGCGGATGAGCTTGAGGATCTGCGCCTGCGTGGTGACGTCGAGCGCCGTGGTCGGCTCATCCGCGACCAGCACGGCCGGCTCCAGCGCAAGCGCCATCGCGATCATGGCGCGTTGGCGCTGGCCGCCGGAAAGCTGGTGCGGATAGGCGCGCATCGAACGTTCGGGGTCGGGCAGGCCGACCTCGCGCAGCAGCTGCAGCGCCTTCTGCGTCCGTTCCTTCGGCGTCAGCAAATTGTGCGCCTCGAACATTTCGGCGATCTGCTCGCCGATCCGCATCAACGGATTGAGCGCGGTCATCGGCTCCTGGAACACCATCGCGATGTGGCGGCCGCGCAGCGCGAGCCAGCCGGTCTCGTCGAGGGCGAGCAGGTTGTGGCCGTCATAGACGATCTCGCCGGCCTCGCGGCCGATCGTGTCGGGCAACAGTCCCATCAGCGCGTGCGCGCACATCGATTTGCCGGAGCCGGACTCGCCGACCACGCAAAGGATTTTCCCGGGTGTGAGATCGAGGGAGACGTCGTCGACGGCGTAGCGGCGGTCCGCGCCGGGCGGCAGCGCGAGCTTCAGGTTCTTGATCGAGACGACGGCCGTTGCGGCGGACATGTCAGCGTCCCTCCTTGTTGAGGCGCGGATTGAGCGCGTCGTTGAGACCTTCGCCGATCAGGTTCAGCGCGAGCACCGAGATCAGGATCGCGATGCCGGGAAACACCGTGATCCACCAGGCTTGTCGGATCACCGTGCGCCCGGCGCCGACCATGTAGCCCCAGGACATCAAATTGGGATCGCCGAGGCCGAGGAAGGAGAGCGAGGATTCCAGCAGGATCGCCGTTGCGACCATCAGTGAGGCCAGCACGATGACCGGCGACAGCGCGTTGGGCAGGATCTCGCGCCAGATGATCCAGCTGTGGCTCTGACCGGTGACCACGGCGGCCTGGACATATTCGCGGGTGCGGAGCGACAGCACCTCGCCGCGGACGAGGCGCGCCACCGGCGGCCAGCTCACGATCGCGATCGCCAGCACGATCGAGACGATCGAGGGCTGCAGGATCGCGACCAGCACGATCGCGAGTGCGAAGCTCGGCACGGTCTGGAAGAACTCCGTGAAGCGCATCAGGGCGTCGCCGATCCGGCCGCCGAAATAGCCGGCCATGGCGCCGACGGGAATGCCGACCGCCAGCGCGGCCATGGTCGAGACCAGGCCGACCAGCAGCGAGACGCGGGCGCCATGGACGATGCCGGCCAGCACGTCGCGGCCGAGCGCGTCGGTGCCGAGCGGCAGGCCCGGCGCCGTGAACGGCGGCAAGAAGGGACGCTGCACCATGCGCCAGGGCGAGGTCGGAAACAGCAGGGGACCGAAGACCGCAACAGCGACCGCCAGGATGAGGATCATGAGGCCAATCACGCCGCCTGGATTGCGCAGCATCGTGCGCCAGAAATTCATCATGACGCGAACTCGATGCGCGGATCGACCGAGCGGTAGATCAGGTCGGTGATCAGGTTGAAGGCAAGCACCATCGCCGAGCAGACGACGAAGACGCCGAGCAGGAGATTGTAGTCGCGCTGCAAGAGCGCCTCGTACATCAGTCTGCCGATGCCGGGCCACGCGAACACCGTCTCCGTCAGCACGGCGCCGCCGACCAGCGTTCCGGCTTGCAAGCCGGCAAGCGTCACCACCGGCAACAGCGCGTTGCGCAGCACGTGGCGGCGCTGGATCACGGCATTGCGCAGGCCCTTGGCCCGCGCGGTCTTGACGAAGTCATGCCGCTGCACCTCGAGCATCGAGGCGCGGGTCATGCGGGAATAGGTCGCCATGAAGAACAGACCGATCGTCGTCGCCGGCAGGATCAGATGGGCGCCGACGTCGAGCACGTGGGCAAGACCAGTGTAGTTTGCGCCGACCGTTTCGTAGCCAAAGCTGGGCAGCCAATCCACCGCGACCGAGAACAGCAGGATCGCCATCAGTGCCACCCAGAACAGCGGCGTTGCGTAGAAGATCAGCGAGAATATCGTGACGGCGGTATCGAGCCAGGTGCCGGCGAAGCGTGCGGCGAGCGTGCCGAAGAGGATGCCGAGCAGAAGCGATATCGCAAACGCCGTCAGTGTCAGCAACAGCGTCGCCGGTAGCCGCTCCACGATCAGTTGCGACACCGGCGCCTGCTGCCGGAAGGAGAAGCCGAGGTCGAGGGTCGCGATGCCCTTGACATAGATGAAGAGCTGCTCAGGCAGCGGCTTGTCCAGGCCGAATTTTTCCCGCAACTGATTGACGAACATCTGGTCGCTGGCGCCGGCTTCGCCCGCCATCACGACAGCCGGATCGCCCGGTGCCATGCGGATCAGCATGAAATTGAGCACCACGATCGCGAACAGAACGACAATGGCCTTTGCAAGTCTCTGGGCAATGAATGCGAGCATCGGTGATCTCGGTTGCGTTCGAGAGGGGACAGGAGGAAGCCGCGGCGCCTTGAAAGCGCGGCGGCTTCGTGGGATCGTCTACTTGTCGAGCCAGGCGTCGCGGAAGCCGTCGTTGACGCCGATCGCGGTGGTGATGAGGTTCTTGACGTTGCAGCGTGTGATGGTCGGGAACTGCAGTTCAAGCAGCCAGGCCACCGGCACATCGTCGACAAGGATCTTCTGCGCCTTGTCGTAAAATGGTTTGCGTGCCGAGTCGGAGAAGGCGACCGCGCCGTCGGCAAACAACTTGTCGATTTCCGGGTTCGAATAACCTTCGACGTTGTTGAACGGATTGCCCTTGAGGATCTGGCTGGAGACATAGGTGCGGCCGACGCCGAGCGCGGGATCGCCGTACTGATAGACATAGGTGAAGGCGATATCGTAGTCCCATTCCGAGGTCCGCTGATTCCACCCGGCGACATCGGTCGCGACCATGTCGACATTGATGCCGACATCCTGCAGGTTCTGCCGCACCGCCTCGGCCCAACGCTGCCAGGTTTCGCCATAGGGCAACGGCAGCAGGCGGACCTTCTCGCCGTTGTAGCCGGCTTCCTTCAGCAGAGCCTTGGCCTTGGCCGGGTCGTAGTCATATTTCGGCACGTCGCTGCTGTAGTACTTGATCGATGAGCCCGACGGACCGGTTGCGACGTTGCCGAGGCCGTTCCAGATCACGTCTTTCGCGAAATTGCGATCGAGCGCGTACATCACGGCCTGGCGGAATTTCTTGTTCGCGGTCGGGCCCTGGCGATTGTTCAGCCACAGCCAGGAATGCGGGCTGAAGAATTCCCAGCCGGCGCCGGTGACGCAGACATTCTTCAGCTTGGAGAGGCGCGGCACGTCGAAATTCTCGACCGAGCCGCCCGGCAGCACGTCGACCTTGCCGGTCTCGAACGCCACCGCGCGCGCGGCCGCATCCGGGATCACGTGCCAGTAGATCTCGTCGAGGTTCGGCTTGCCCTTGATGTAGTAGTTCGGGTTCTTGACCAGGCGAATGAACGAACCCTTCTGCCATTCCTTGAACATGAAGGGGCCGGTGCCAACAGGCGTGTTGTTGGCCGGATTGGTCTTGAAATCAGTGCCCTCATAGAGGTGCTTCGGGATCATCGGCAGCGAGCCGACCTCGAAGACTCCGAGGAACGGCCCGAACGGCTCCTTAAGGTTGAAGATCACGGTGCTGTCGTCAGGCGTCTCGATCTTGTCGACCTGCGCGAAATTGCTGCGCGCGCGGGGATGGGTCTGTTTGAGGAACTCGATCGAGAACACGACGTCGGCAGAGGTGAAGGGCTTGCCGTCATGCCAGGTGACGCCCTTGCGGAGCTTGAAGGTGTAGGTCTTGCCGTCCTCGCTGACATTCCAGCTCTCGGCGAGGCCCGGCAGCGGCTCGAGTTTCGGGCTGTAGCGGAGCAGGCCTTCATAGATATTGCCGGAGACCATCTGGGTCGGGCCGTTCTGTACCAGGCCCATCATCAGGCCCGGCGGTTCGGGCTGGATCACCGCGTTGATCATGCCACCGGTTTTCGGCTCTTGCGCGTACGCCGCAGTGCTCAGCGCACTCGCTACCATCAGGCTCAGCAATACTCGCTTCAACATGTCCAATCTCTCTTCTGGTTGGATGTTCCCGGGCGCGGCTCCGGGACAAGGACTTACGACTAGCTCACGAAATCAGGATCGGTCCGCTCCAGCATGCGCTTGAAGGCGGCCCATTCCGTGTCGGGCATGCCGTTCAGTTCGATGCTGTCGTAGAAGGTGGCGTATTGGCCCGCGGTCTTGTGTGCGACGGCATCGGAGAGCGGTGCGATCTCGGCGCCTGCGGCCTGGATCGCGAGCTGCGCGCGGCAGGAACGTTCCAGATTGTGCATTAGCTTGAAGGCCTCTGCGATCGAGCGGCCGCAGGTCAGCATGCCGTGATTGCGCAGGATCATCACATACTTGTCGCCGAGATCGGCGACCAGGCGTAGCCGCTCGTCGAGGTCGAGGGCGATGCCCTCATAGTCGTGGTAGGCGAGGCAACCGGTGAACTGCATCGACCATTGATTGAGCGGCAGCAGGCCCTGCTTCTGGCAGGACACTGCGACGCCGGCAACGGTGTGGGTGTGCAGCACGCATATTGCGTCATGACGCGCGGCGTGCACTGCGCTGTGGATGGTGAAGCCGGCCGGATTGATGCCAAGACCAAGCGGGTCGTCGATGATGTTGCCGTCGAGATCGACAGTGACGAGGTTCGATGCCGTCACCTCCTCGAAGCGCATGCCGTAGGGATTGATCAGGAAGCGGTCGTGCTGGCCCGGAAGTCGCGCCGAGATGTGGGTATAGATGCTGTCATCGAGCCCGAGCCGGTGGATCAGTCGGTAGGCCGCGGCGAGGTCGATGCGGAATTGCTGGTTCTGGTCCTTCACACCGTCGGGCCGCACATGCGTCGTCATCGTTGCTGCTTGTCCCTCTCCGCGGGCCGTTCTGTTGAGTTGCAATGCCCGCGTCACTAAACTGTCGACAATCTAAGGTTTGATCAAGACTAAACTGTCGACAATCGGCGATTAAATAATATACAAGGGTCGAAAATGGACCTTTAATGCGCACGATTTCCCCTCCGGTCGGCTTGCCGGCCCTCAACGAGACCGACCTTGTCCGCCAGGTCGCCCGCCGCCTGACTGAAGCCATCGTCCAAGGGCGGCTGCCGCCGGGATCAAAGGTCGTCGAGGCCGGAATCGCGCGCGAACTGGGGGTGAGCCGGGCGCCGGTGCGCGAGGCCGCGCGGCTGCTCGAGCAACAGGGCTTGCTCGTCGCCAATCCGCGCCGCGGCTTCTTCGTCCGGCAGTTTGCCGCCGATGATATCGACGAGATCTACGACTTGCGTCTCTGCGTCGAGCGTCATGCCGCGGTGCTTGCCGCGCGCAACCTGACGCCGGAGACGCGCGACAAGCTGCGCCGGCAAATCGACGTGCTGCACGAGACCGCCGATCTCGACGATCCGGCGCGGCAGGTCGAAGAGGACTACCGCTTCCATCGCCTGATCTGCGAGATCGGCGGTAACCGGCGGATGCTGCGGGTGTTCGACGATCTCGCCTCGGAGCTGCGCATGGTGATCGGCCTGATCGGCCGCCTCTATGACGATCCGCACGAGGTCGCGCGTACGCATGAGCCGGTGCTCGCTGCGATCGAAGCCGGTCATCCCGAACGTATCGTCGCGCTTATCGACTACCACATCGGTGTTGCCTGGCGCGAAGTCGGACGGCTGGTGCGCGAGATTCCTCCTTTGCCGCTTGCGGCGAAATAGACGCGCGTGATCTTGCTCAGGCGCAATGTCGTGCGATCCATCTCACTTATTCATCCGACAGGAGTGTCCCGTGAAGGCCGTCTATAGTGATCTACACCGCAGCCATGATCCGCAGTTCTTCCTGGTCCGCGGCGTGGTCCAGCGCACCACCGAGCAGCCCGAGCGTGCCGATCGCCTGCTGGCAGGCCTGAAGGCGGGCAAGCACACGCTGATCGAGCCGACCAAATTCGGGCAGGGGCCGCGGGCGCGCGTGCACAGTCCGGAATATCTGAGCTTTCTCGCCGAGGCTTGGGATGCATGGTCCGCGCTCGGCGATGCCGGGCCGGAGATGATCGCGAACATCCACCCGGTGCGCAACGCCGCCACCTATCCGACCCATATCGTAGGCAAGCTCGGCTGGCACACGGCGGACACTGCGGCCCCGATCGGCGCGGGCACCTGGGCCGGCGCCTGCGCCTCGAGCGACGTGGCGGTCACCGCTGCGCAGATGGTGCTTGACGGTGAGGATGCGGTTTATGCGCTGTGCCGTCCGCCCGGCCACCATGCCTATCGCGATATGGCCGGCGGTTTCTGCTTCCTCAACAACAGCGCGATCGCGGCCGAGCATCTGCGCCAGAAGCATGAGCGCGTCGTCATCCTCGACGTCGACGTGCATCACGGCAACGGCACGCAGGGCATCTTCTACGAGCGGCAGGATGTGTTCACCGTCTCGATCCACGCCGACCCGTCGTTCTTCTATCCGTTCGTCTGGGGCTACGCGCATGAGCGCGGCGCCGGACCCGGCCTCGGCGCCAATCTCAACATTCCCCTGGCCAAGGGTACCGGCGACGACGACTACATGAAGGCGCTCGCGGCGGCGGAGAGGGCGATCCGCTCCTTCGCGCCGACCGCGCTCGTGGTCGCGCTCGGCCTCGACGCCTCCGAGAAGGATCCGCTCGCCGGTCTCGCCGTCACCACCGATGGCTTCCGCCGGATCGGCGAGGGGCTGGCCCGGTTTGGACTGCCGACGGTGCTGGTGCAGGAAGGCGGCTATCTTTCCGACATCCTCGGCGCCAATCTGACCGCGGTGCTCGGCGGATTCGAAGCCGCGCGCTAGTAGCCGTCGCTCATCGCTGGTAGGCCATGATGGATGGGAACGGTGCGCCGGGAGACCGGCAGGAGATGGAAGGTGCAGGTCCTTTGCGGTGAAGGAGTAGCGACGTATTTCCTGTCGACGTAGACGAGACCGCGTCCGTCAAAGCTCTTGCGAATGGCGGTCACCTTGCAGATCAGGATATCGTGGCTTCTCGCTCGAAATGGATCCAGGCTTGCGCTTGATGACCTCCAGATCGAGTTGCTGGCTCCCGTCTAGCCGCCCTCCGCTCGTTTGCCGAGCCGCGCGTGTTGACCTCTTCCCAGGAACCAGACCTGAAACGGGAGCAGCCCGCGCCGCTTCCCGCCGCGTTCGACATCGGCGCTGGCGCTACGCCCCTTTTATGGCCGCAACAGATGTGCAACATCAGGCGGCTGAGTGACTGATTTCATGTGCCTCAAAACGGTTTCCTAAACCGTAGGTCGGAAGTTCGAGTCTTCCCGGGATCGCCAATTCGGCATGGCTCGTCGGCCCCGCTCGACAAGCTCTCCGGCGCGAAAATTGCTAAAGGCAGGAGGCTTCCTTCCTCGGCTGACTGCCGCCAGTCGCCTCACTGCCACACATCCGGAGACAACGATGCCTTTCGACTTGATCCTGCGCGGGGGGCGGGTGATCGACCCGTCCCAGAAGCTCGATGCCGTGACCGATGTCGCCTTTGCCGGCGGCAAGGTCGCCGCGATCGGCAGCGGGCTCAAGGCGAACCCTGCGACAGAGGTACGCGACGTCTCGCGGTTCATCGTCACGCCGGGGCTGATCGATCTGCACACCCACGTTTACTGGGGCGGCACCTCGCTCGGCATCGATGCCGAGGAATTCTGCCGCACCTCCGGCGTCACCACCGCGGTCGATACCGGCAGCGCCGGGCCCGGCAATTTCGCCGGCTTCCGCAAGCATGTGATCGAGCCGAGCCAGGTTCGCATCCTCGCCTACCTGCACGTCTCGCATGCCGGCATCTTCGGCTTCTCGCACCGGATCATGGTCGGAGAGAGCGAGGAGCTGCGGCTGATGAATCCGATCGAGGCAGCCGAGGTGGCGGATGCCAACCGCGATCTCATCGTCGGCATCAAGGTGCGCGTCGGATTGCACTCCTCGGGCACCTCGGGGGCCGTGCCGCTCGACATCGCGCTCGAGGTCGCGAACGAGGTCGGCATGCCCCTGATGGCGCATATCGACCATCCGCCGCCAAGCTACGAGGACGTGCTCGCCCGTCTGCGTCCCGGCGACGTTCTCACCCATGCGTTCCGCCCCTTTCCCAACACGCCCGCGACCGCGCAAGGCACGGTGAAGAAGGCGGTGCTGGAGGCGCGCGAGCGCGGCGTGCTGTTCGATATCGGCCACGGCAAGGGCTCGTTCGCGTTCAAGACCGCGCGCGCCATGCTCGCCAACGGCTTCTATCCCGACACCATCTCCTCCGACATCCATCAGCTCTGCATCGACGGCCCGGCCTACGATCAGGTCACGACCATGTCGAAGTTCCTGTGCATGGGCATGGAGCTCTCCGACGTCATCGCGGCCTCGACGGTGAACGCGGCGATGGCGCTGCGCCGCCCCGAACTCGGCAGCCTCAAACCGGGCAGCGTCGGCGACGCCACGCTTGTTACGGTCAGGCAAGGCCAGTTCGACTATGAAGACGTCGTCGGCGAGCACCTGATCGGTAACAGCAAGATCGTCTCGGAGGGGGTCGTCATCGGCGGCCGCTGGTGGCATCCGAATTGAGACGGCGGCCCCTACAGCGACCTCGCGATCAAGAGCTTCATGATCTCGTTGGTGCCGCCGTAGATCTTCTGGATGCGGGAGTCGATGAAGATGCGCGAGATCGGGTATTCCTGCATGTAGCCGTAGCCGCCGAACAGCTGCAGGCATTCGTCGGCGGTCTCGACCTGCTTCTCCGAGCACCAATATTTCGCCATCGATGCCGTGACGGTGTCGAGGTCTTTTGCGATCAAGCGCTCGATGCACCAATCGACGAAGACGCGCGCGATCATCGCCTCGGTCTTGCGCTCGGCGAGCGTGAACGCGGTGTTCTGGAAGTCCAGCAGCGGCTTGCCGAACGCCTTCCGCTCCTTGGTGTACTCAGTGGTGAGCTTGACGGCGCGCTCCATCGAGGCGACGGCGCCGACCGCGAGCGCAAGCCGCTCCTGCGGCAATTGCTGCATCAGCTGGACAAAACCCTGGCCTTCCTCATTGCCGAGCAGGTTTTCCGGCGGCACCGTCACGTTGTCGAAAAACAGCTCCGAGGTGTCGGAGGCGTGCAGGCCGATCTTGTCGAGGTTGCGCCCGCGCTTGTAGCCGTCCGCGCCCTCGGTCTCGACCACGATCAGCGAGATGCCCTTGGCGCCCGCTTCGCCGGTGCGCGCGACCACGATGACGAGATCGGCGGCCTGGCCGTTGGTGATGAACGTCTTCTGGCCGTTGATGACATAGGAATTGCCCTGCTTCTTCGCCGTGGTCTTGACGGCTTGAAGATCAGACCCGGTGCCGGGCTCGGTCATGGCGATGGCACCGACCATCTCGCCGGAGGCCATCTTCGGCAGCCAGCGCTTCTTCTGCTCCTCCGAGCCGTAATTGAGGATGTAGTGCGCGACGATGGCGCTGTGCACGGAGACGCCGGTCGTCAGCTCCGGCACCGTGCTTTCGAGATCGTCCAACACGGCAGCATCATAAGCGAAGGTCGCACCTAAGCCGCCATATTCCTCGGGCACGCTCGCCAGCAGCGCACCCATCTCGCCGAGCCCGCGCCAGGCGAAGCGGTCGACCATCTTCTGCTCGCGCCATTTTTCGGCGTGCGGCGCCAGGTCCTTGGCGAGATATTTCCGGAACTGGTCGCGGAAGACGTCGAGCTCTTCGGTCATCCAGGAGGAGCGATAGGACATGATTACCTCATCTTGGCGTGGACGGCGCGTGCGCATCACGCGTGCCACAGCAGTCGGGGCCGACGCAAGCCTGCCCGCTTCTGGTAGGCCAACCAAGAGTAGGGATGATTGTGTTTTCAGGCTGCCGGCGCAGTGTCGCCGCCAGGCGTTATCCGGCCTGCGCCGTCTTGCCGCCATCGATGACGAACTGACCGCCGGTCGTGTAGGGATGATCGTCCGAGGCCAGCACCAGGGCGAAAGCTGCGATCTCCTCCGGTGTTGCCACGCGTTGCAGGCCTGGAACATGCGACTTGGCCCATTGCGCGATGGCGACATGCCAGGCGGCGTCAGGCAGATTCTCCATGCCCGACAGGCGGCGGATGAAGGGCGTATCCGTCGTGCCCGGGATCAGCGTGTTGATGCGGATGCCGTATCTTGCGTAGTCGAGCGCGGCGGCCTGAACCAGGCCGACCAGCCCGCGCTTGGCCGCCGAATAGGCGGAGCGGTTGGCCGTGGTCGCGATGGCGTTGGACGATGAGGTGACGACGATCGATCCGCCCTTCTGTAACATGTGCGGGATCTGATATTTCATCGACAGGAACACGCCGCGCAGGTCGGTGCCCAGCACGTCGTCGAACTCGGCCGCGCTGTACTCGTGCAGGGGTTTTTCGACCGAGATGCCGGCATTGTTGAAGGCGACGTCGAGCCGGACGTAGCGTTCGATGGTCTTGTCGACCAGCGCCTTCACCTCGGCCTCGTTGCGGAGATCGGCGCGAATGAAAACGGCCTCGCCGCCGGCCTCGCGCACCTCGTTCTCTACCTGCTTGCCGCGCTCGACGTTGCGGCCGCAGAAGGCGACCCGGCCGCCTTCGGCCGCGAACATCAGCGTCGCGGCGCGACCGATGCCGGAGGTGCCCCCCGTGACGATGATGACCTTGCCCTCGAATCGGCGCTTGCCGCTCGGCTTCTGCTGAGGCAGCGTCGCGGCCTGGCCGAGCGCCACGCCGCCGGCGAGGCCGCCGGCGGCCCCGGCGAGCACACCCAGGACCGCGCCCCCGACCAGATGACGGCGCTTTACCGGGCTGCTTTGGGTGATATCCTGCATTTCGGTCATTTCGAACTCCGGTCGCTCAATCTGAACAGTGTTAAGATTGGTAGACCGCGATCTAAACAGTGTCAAGTTACATGAAGAAGCAGGGCTCCTCAGGCAAACGCAGCGCCGGTTTGACCCGGTCGAAGCCGGAGCCCGGCTATCATCACGGCGAATTGCAGGAGGCGCTGATCGCCGCCAGCGAAGCCATTCTGGCCGAGCAGGGTGCCGAAGGTTTCACGCTGCGCGAGGCCGCCCGCCGCGCCGGGGTCTCGCCGGCTGCCCCGTCGCACCATTTCGGCAATGCGCAGGGCCTTCTGACCGAGGTCGCGATCCGCGGTTACGACGCGCTGGCCGAAGCCTTGCGCGCGGCAGCCTCCGGCAAGCAGGGCGCGCGCGAAAAACTTCGGGCCCAGGGACTTGCCTATGTCGATTTTGCGCTGAGACATCCCGGCCGCTTCCAGATGATGTTTGCGAACAAGCGACTCGTTGCTGACGATGCACGCTTGAAGCAAGCGAGCCGGGCCGCCGGCCACGCCTTCGAGACCGTCGTGGCCGAGCTGGTCGGCGGCACCGCGAAGGAGGCGAAGACGGCGGCTGCGGCGGCCTGGTCGACCGTTCACGGCTTTGCCAAGCTTGCACTCGAAGAGAAATTCGGCTCTGTGAGGAACGAGGGCGGACGCCGCGAGATCATGATGACGCTTGATCAGGTCCTGAACTATCTATGGCCGGCGAGTGGCGCGCGCCGTTGAGCGAGGCCTGGATGACGTCATGACGAGCAAGACGACGGAGCTCAAGCTCGACATCGAGCGCATCGGCACGGTCTCGGCGATGCTGACGCGGCCGGATCATGCGCGCGCCTGCTACGTGCTGGCGCACGGCGCGGGCGCCGATATGCGGCATTCCTTCATGGGGAAGGTCGCAGCGGGACTCGCGGAGCGCGGCATCGCGACGTTCCGCTTCAATTTCCCTTACATGGAAGAGAAGAAGGGGCGTCCCGACCAGCCGGCGGTCGCGCACGCCGCCATCCGCGCGGCGGTCGGGGAGGTGGCGCGGCTGTGTCCCGGCGTGAAGCTCATTGCGGGTGGCAAATCTTTCGGCGGACGCATGACCTCGCAGGCGCAGGCGAAGGCACCTTTGCCTGACGTCAAAGGCCTCGCCTTCCTCGGCTTTCCTCTGCATGCCGCGAAGAAGCCGTCTTCGGAGCGCGCCGAGCACCTCTCCGACATCGCCATCCCCATGCTGTTCCTGCAGGGCACGCGCGATGCGCTTGCCGATCTGAGCTATTTCAAGCCTGTCGTCGAGAAGCTCGGCCCGAAGGCGATGCTGCATCAGGTCGAAGGCGGCGATCATTCGTTTGCGGTGCTGAAGAAGTCCGGCCGTAGCAGTGACGAGGCGCTCACCGAGGTGCTGGATACGCTCGCGGCCTGGATCGATGTGCTCGCCTGAGCCTCACGCCGAATAAAGCCCCTTGTCGCGCGCCTTCTGGATCGCCAGCGCGGCGATCAGGTCGAGCGTCGGTGTCGACAGGCCGGCGGTGCGTGCGAAGGCTTGGGGCGCCTTCACCAGCACGTCGATCTCCATGGCGCGGCCGAGCTCGAAGTCCTGCAGCAGCGACGGCTTGTGATTGGGGGCGGGGCCGCTTCGGGTGACGCGCTTGACCTCGGGAATGAAATGCTGGGCAATCTCGTTGGCTTCGTTCAGCATGCGCGGGATCACCTCCGCGAAGGCGGGGTCGTCGCGCACGCCGCGCGCGGTCTGGCCGGTGAGCAGGCACAGCACCGAGAGCGACATGTTGGTCAGCAGCTTTGACCAGATCGCCTCGCGGATCTCGGCCACCGGCGGCGATTCCAGCCGCGCGTCGTTGAAGACCCCGCGCAGCCTGGTGATGCGCTCGCAATTGCGGTCGTCGCACTCGCCGATCAGAAGGCGATTGCGGTCCGGCGTCAGGTTCTGCACCACCCCGGGCGCGATGACCTCGTTGGAGGAGAAGATTACGCCGCCGATGATCCGCTCCTTCGGGATGCAGGCGCGCAGGCGCCCGCCGGGATCGAGGAAGGAAATGTCCGGCGGCGTCGGGTGCCGCGGCGGCAGGCCGATGCCGTACCACCAGGGAATGCCGTTCTGGGCGAACACGATCGCGGTATCGTCTTGCAGCAACGGCTTGATGCTGGACACCAGTCCCGGCAGCGCGGTTGCCTTCAGCGTGGAGATCACGACGTCCTGCGGGCCGAGCTGGGCCGGATCGCCTGACGCGTTCACCTTGGCCCCGGCCTCTGAATCGCCGACGCGCAGCTTGAGTCCATTGGCGCGCGCCGCCTCCAGATGCGCCCCGCGCATCACGCACGAGACCTCGTGGCCGGCGCGCGCCAGCCGTACCGCAATGTGGCTGCCGACGGCGCCCGCGCCGAAAATGCAGATGCGCATGATGATATCCCGAACCTATCCCTTGGTGCCGTCCGGCAGCAGCATGACACAAGCCGCCATGCGATGGACGCGGCCGCCCTACGCCGGAAAGATATGGATCGGGACATGCAGCCTCGGCCATAGTGCAGGGCAAATAAACGACCGGAGGATCGCCGATGACTGCCAGCCCCGTCCTGTGGAGCCTCGATCAGCGTGGGGTTGCGACCGTCACGTTGAACCGGCCGGAGGTGAACAACGCCTATGACGGTGCGCTGATATCAGGCGTGCTCGCGGCCATGGACGAGCTGGCTAAGAAGCCGAACCTGCGGGTGGTCGTTCTCAGGGGCAACGGCAAGCATTTCCAGGCCGGCGCGGACCTCAAATGGATCAATGGCGTGCGGCCGCAATCGGCCGAGGCCAACGAGGCGGCCTCGCGGGCGACCTTCGAGGCCGTGCAGCGGCTCAACACCGTGGCCGTCCCGACGGTCGCGTTGGTGCAGGGCGGCTGTTTCGGCGGCGGCACCGGCGTGATCGCGGCTTGCGATGTCGTGATTGCCGCGGACAACGCGCTGTTCTCGATCACCGAGGTGCGATGGGGCCTGACGGCGGCCATCATCATCCCGCAGCTCTGCGACGCGATCGGTGTCCGACAAGTGCGCCGCTACGCGCTGACCGGCGAACGCTTCGGCGCAGAGGATGCCCGCCGCATCGGCCTCGTGCACGAGGTGGTGGCGCTCGCAGATCTCGAAACCGCAGGCGCCAAGGTGGTCGAGCAGCTGCTCGCCAACGGACCCGAGGCGATGGCCGAGACCAAGAAGCTCGCGCTGGAGAGCTCGTTCGGCGGCATGGCGGTGGACGATGCGGTCTACAAGCGGCTGGTGCAGCTGCATTCGCTCAAGCGCCAGAGCACGGAGGCGGCGGAGGGACTGGCGTCATTTGCCGAGAAGCGGGCGGCGAAGTGGGGCGGCGGAATAGCCTGAACGTCAGCAGCCGCGGCAGATGTTGTTGATGCTGCGGTGGACCGCGTCGTCGTCCTGCCGCATCTGGCGCAGCGTTTCGAGCGTGTTGCTCTCGGCGATTGCTGGCGCCCGCTTGCGCTTCGCCGCGAGCTCGTCCTCCTGCCGCTTGTAGCAGGCTTCGCGCTCGGGCTTGGCCTGGATGAAGCGGCAGTTCTGCTCCACGGCCACGGCGGGGCAGGTTGAGATCGCGAGAACGACCAGGCCGGGCAGGGCGAATTTCAAAAGCGTCGAATCCATCTGTGAACCAAGGTGCTGGTCGTCGCCCGGCTTGACCGGGCGACCCAGTACGCCGCCGCCTCTCCGTACACGTTTGACGCCTCTGGAATACTGGATCGCGATGACAGTGGGGCGCGACGGCTCTTCTCTCAGGTCCGTCGTCTGAGGGCAATCGCCATTTTGTCCACCCGATGCTGCTCACAGCGACGGCGCCAGTGACGTTTTCAGCAGCGTCAGCAGCGCCTGCACCGCGGCCGCGTTGCGGCGCCGCTCGGGAATTGCAGCTTTCACCCACAGTTCCGGAATCGGAAAGTCGCGCAGCACGGGCTTCAGCCTGCCCTCGCGCAACGCATCCGCGACGAGATAATGCGAGATCAGTGCGATGCCGTTGCCGGCGATCGCGCTGCGTGCCAGCACGTGTGCTTCGTTGGAGGACAGCAGTGGGCTGACCTGGATGCTGATGCGGCCGCGCGGTCCGTCGAAGACCCATTCCGGTCCGGTCGGCATGAAGCTGAGGCAGCGATGCTCGACCAGATCGCGCGGATGTCTTGGCGTGCCATGTTTCTTCAAGTAAGCCGGCGAGGCGCAGAGCAGCCGCTTCAGCGGACACAGCGGCTCGTCGATCACACCGCCGAACGAATGCGGGAAGGCGCCGATGGCGATGTCAAAACCTTCGGTGACGGGATCGACGGGACGATCGATCAACACGATCTCGAGCTTCAGTCGCGGATTCTGGGTCTGGAAGGCGCTGAAGGCATCGGCGAGCCGTGCCACGGTCAGCGAGGTCGGCGCCTTGATGCGCAAGTGATCGACGAGATCGTGGCCCTTCTCGCCCATGCGCGAGAGCAGATCGGTCGCATCGGCCACGACGCCGCGCGCGCGATGCACATAGCGCTGCCCGGCTTCGGTGAGCCGCAATTGCCGGGTCGAGCGGTGAAACAGCGGCGTGCCGATCCGTGTCTCCAGCTGCGTGACGCGCTTGGCGACCACCGACGTCGAGACGTTGAGCTTTCGCGCGGCGGCAGAGAAGCCGGTGGCATCCGCGGTGGCGAGGAAGGCCTGAAGGTTCACCAGGATATCCATGTCGATCTTTCTCGATTCGCGAAAGCTGATCGCGTATTTTGGTGGATTGTACGCTTGCTCGCGTTAATTCATAGTCGCCCCAAGCAAGAGATTCCGGGAGCGGACGCGCCATGCGGGCCACGATGATCGAAGAACCGGCACGACGAGTGCCGCTCTATGGCGAATATGAAGTCGTCGTCCTCGGCGGTGGTCCGGCCGGCATCATGGCGGCGGCGTCCGCGGCGCGGGCCGGACGGCGGACCTTACTGATCGAACGCTACGGCTTTCTGGGCGGCATGGGCACCGCAGCCGGTGTCACCAACTTTTGCGGCCTGCACGGCAACGTCCATGGTGAGCACCGGCGGCTGGTGCAGGGCATGGCGTCGGAGCTGCTGGCGCGGATCGATCATCTCAACGGCCTCAATGCGCCGCATCTGATCCTCGGCAAGGTCTTCGCGCAAGCTTACGACACCGCGGCCTACAAGATCGCGGCCGACGAGCTGCTCGCCAGCCACAAGGTGAATATCCTCTTCCACGCGCTCGGCGCCGGCGTCGTCATGGCTGATGAGCGCCGCATCGACGCGTTGCTGGTCGAGACCAAGGCAGGTCGGCAGGCCGTGCGCGCGGAGATATTCATCGACTGCTCCGGCGACGGCGATCTCGCGGTCTGGGCCGGTGCGCCATTCGAAATCGGCGACGCGCACGGCCATCCGCTCTATCCCTCGATGATGCTCCGCCTCAACGGCATCGATCCCGCAAAGGCCGGCGAGGCCTGGCGCACCATTCCGCAATTGATGGAAAAGGCCGCGGCCGCCGGCACCCACGCATTCCCGCGCAAGAGCGCGATCGTGCGGCCGCAAAAGTCCGGCATCGAGTGGCGGGTGAACTTCACGCAAGTCGCACGCGAGGACGGCCACGCCATCAACGGTATTGAGCCCGACGATCTCACCCGCGGCGAAATCGAAGGCCGCAAGCAGGCGCTCGCCGCGTTCGAATTCCTGCGCACCGTGCCGGGCTTTGAAAAATCCTACATCGTCGATCTGCCGCCGCAGCTCGGCATCCGCGAGACCCGCCGCATCAAGGGCGGCTATCAGCTCAGCGGCGAGGACGTGCTCGGCTGCGCCTCTTTCGCGGATTCCATCGGCGTCAACGGCTGGCCGATCGAAGCCCATGTTCCCGGCGACGTCGTCTTCACCTTCCCGCCGATCCCGGAATCCCGCGGCTACAACGAGCTGCCTTACCGGATGCTGGTGCCTGACCGCGTCGACAATCTCCTGGTCGCCGGCCGCTGTGCCTCGATGACCCATGAGGGTCAGTCGGCGGCGCGGGTCTCCGGTGCCTGTTTCGTGATGGGTGAGGCCGCCGGTTCCGCGGCGGCGCTGGCGTTGTCCGGAAACAGGATCCCGCGTGACATCCCCGTTGAAAAATTGCAGGAAACGTTGAAACAACAGGGCGCTTTCGTCGGGCGAGATCAGGCTGTGCCCGAAGGCCTTTAACGGACTGCAAGACAACGACGGTGGAGGGAACGGGATGATCGGGATAGTGCGGCTTGCGCTGGCAGGCCTGGTGGCGATCATGGCGATCGGCACCGCGCGGGCCGAGGACGCGCTGAAGGCCAAGATCGGCGTGCTCCGCCTGTCATCCTCCGCGCCGGTCTTCATCGCGCAGGACAAGGGCTACTTCCGCGACGCCGGCTTGGAGGTCGAACTGAAATTCTTCGACGCGGCGCAGCCGATCGCGGTGGCCACCACCTCCGGCGACGTTGATTTCGGCGTCACCGCCTTCACTGCGGGCCTCTACAATCTCGCCGGCAAGGGCGTGCTGAAGGTGATCGGCGGCATGAGCCGCGAGAAGCCCGGCTATCCCCTGATCGGCTATTTCGCCAGCAACAATGCCTTCGCCGCGGGCTTGAAGACGCCGAAGGATCTCGCGGGCAAGCGCGTTGCGGTCACGCAGGTCGGATCGAGCTTTCACTATTCGCTCGGCCTGCTCGCCGACAAATACGGCTTCAAGCTCGCGGATGTGAAGATCGTGCCGCTGCAATCGCTGTCGAATGCGGCCGCCGCGCTGAAAGGCGAAACCGTCGATGCCGCGCTTCTACCCGTCTCCACTGCGCGAAAGCTGATGGACGAGGGCGGCGCGAAGTTTCTGGGCTGGGTCGGCGACGAGACGCCGTGGCAGTTAGGGGCGGTGTTCGCCTCGCCGAAGACGCTGACCAACAAGGCGCTGGTGACCAAGCTGCTCGGCGCTTTGACGAAGGCCGACCGCGAGTACCACGACGTCATTCTCGCCGCGATGAAAGATGGCGTTGCGCCGATCAATGAGCAGACAAAACCGCTGCTGGAGATCATCGCCAAGTACACCAATCTGCCGGTCGAGCAGGTCGTCGGCAATTGCGCCTATATCGATCCCGAGGGCAAGCTGGATGTGAAGAACGTCGACAACCAGATCAAATGGCTGCAGGAGCAGGGATTCGCGGACAAGGGTTTTGACGCGAACGGGATCATCGCCAAAGACTATGTGAAGGCGGATTGATGCGGCGAGCGCCATTCCAAACCCGTCATCCTTCGAGGCTCCCATCGCGGTGCATTTGCACCGCAATGCTCGCACCTCGGGATGACGCGGCGCGAATCGAAGGTGCCGCATGGACCTGATCGCCAGCCACATCACCCATCGCTTCGGCGATCTCGCCGTGCTCGACGATATCTCTTTCACCGTTAGCGCGGGCGAGGTGGTGGCAGTCGTGGGGCCCTCCGGCTGCGGCAAGAGCACGCTGCTGTCGATTCTCGGCGGGCTGCTGCAGCCGACCTCCGGCGCGCCCGAGCTGCGCGGCGCGCCGCCGGCGGACAGCCTCAATCCGCTGACCTTCGTGTTCCAGGATTTTGCGCTGCTGCCCTGGGCAACTGTGGAGGAGAACGTCGAATTTCCGTTGCTGCACACCCAGCTCTCGGCAGCCCAGCGCCGCGCGCTGGTCGAGGACGCCCTGCGCCGCACCGGCCTGACCGATTTCCGCCAGACTTATCCAAAGCAGCTGTCCGGCGGCATGCGCCAGCGCGTCGGCATCTCGCGCGCGCTTGCGGTGAAGCCCGCCATCCTGCTGATGGACGAGCCGCTGTCGGCGCTGGATTCGCAGACGCGCGAGCTCCTGATGGAGGATTTCGTCCGTCTGCTCGCCGATGGCGGCATGGGCGCGGTCTACGTCACCCACAATCTCGAAGAGGCCGCGCGGCTCGCCGACCGCATCGTTGTGCTGTCGCGGCGACCGGGGCGCATCCGCGAAGTCGTGCCTGTGCCGATGACGCGGGCGGCGCGCGGCGAGATCACTGCGCGTGAAAAGCTGCTGGACTTGCAGAACCAGATCTGGTCGCTGATCCGCAACGAAGCCATCGACGCCGAGCGCGAGGTCCAGCATGCTTGATCGCGCCGGCCTGCCTGCGAAGGATGAGACGACGCGCCGCGTCCACTTCCGCGGCGCCGGCTTCGTGCCTGCCTCGAGCCGTTTCGGCGGCTGGATTGCGCTCGCGCTGGTCATCGCGATATGGCAGGCGGCGGGCAGCACCAAGCTCGTCAACCCGCTGTTCCTGCCGGCGCCCTCGGCGATCGCGCGCGCGATCTACCAGCTCGCGGTCTCAGGCGCGCTCTGGCAGCATGTGTCCGCTTCGCTCTTGCGCATCGGCATCGGCTGGCTGCTTGGGACAGCGGCCGGCGTCGCCGTCGGCTTTGCCATCGGCCTGTCGCGGCTCGCGCGCAGCGTCGGCATCACTTTCATCTCGGCGTTATTTCCGATCCCGAAGATCGCGCTGCTGCCGCTGTTGATCCTCTGGCTCGGGATCGGCGAAGAGCCGAAGATCGCGACCATTGCGCTCGGGGTGTTCTTCTCGACCGCGATCTCGGTCTATAGCGGCGTCGATGCGGTGCCGCGCAACCTGATCCGGATGGCGCAGAGTTTCAACGTGCCCTTCGTCACCATCGTGCGCAAGGTGATCTGGCCGGGCGCGCTGCCCGCCGTCCTCGCCGGCTTCCGCATTACGGCTTCGGTGGCCCTGCTGCTCGTCGTCAGCGCCGAGATGATCGGCGCGCAATACGGCATCGGCGCCTTCGTGCTGCAGGCCGGCAATCTGATGCAGACCGATCAGCTGCTCGCCGGCGTGGTGATCCTTTCGGTATTCGGGCTGGCGGTGGGAAAGGTGATCGGCTGGCTGGAGATACGGCTGTTGCACTGGCGGTAGCCACGTCCGTCATTGCGAGGAGCGAAGCGACGAAGCAATCCAGATTCTCTCCGCGGAGAGATTCTGGATTGCTTTGCTTCGCTCGCAATGACGGGGTGGTTAGCCCCAGTGCCTCACGCGTTCCCGCGATCTTCCCTGAACAAATCCAGCTTCTGCTGCACGGGCCGATCCGAGAAGCTGAATAGCACGGCGTCCTCATCCGCCTCGTGCGTCACCCAGTGCCAGCTCGGGACGACGAACAGGTCGCGCGGGCCCCACTCGAAAACGGTGTCGCCAATGCGGCTGCGTCCCTTGCCCTCGATCGGGCAGAACACCGTCGCATCGGTCGAACGATAGCGCGCGGTGCCAAAACCCTTCGGCAGCAATTGAATGAACGTGCCGATCGTCGGCATCGCGAAGTCGCCGGTCTCGGGGTTGCTGAACTTCAGCTTCAGTCCGTGACATGCGTCCCAGTCCTGGCTCGCGCGGGCCTTCTCCAGGGCCTCTCGGGTATAAGCGTAGGGATAGCTGAAGATGGGCGATGTCTTCGAGCTCCGCTTGACGTCGACCGGCAAGAGGTTGTGGCCGTAGCGGGCAAAGCTGTCGCCGGCAGGTTTTGTAATTCTCTGCTGGTCCTCTTTCGAGCCTTCGGCGAAGGAGCAGTCGAAGAACTGCACCAAAGGAATATCGAGGCCATCCAGCCAGAACATCGGCTCATTCGTCTCGTTGGAATGATCGTGCCAGGTCATCGACGGCGTGATGATGAAGTCGCCGGGCTCCATCGCGGTACGTTCGCCGTCGACGGCGGTGTGGGCCCCCTTGCCTTCGAGCACGAAGCGCAGCGCCGACTGGCTGTGACGGTGCGCAGGCGCGACGTCGCCGGGCACCACCATCTGCACGCCGGCATAGAGCGAGGTCGTGATCTTGGATTGCCCGCGCAGGCCGGGATTCTCCAGCACCAGAACGCGCCGTTCGGCCTCCTTGGCGGTGATCAGCTTGCCGGCCTCCGTCATGTAGTCGCGGATGACGCCGAACTTCCAGAGGTGAGGGCGGCACGCGCTCTTCGGCTCCGGCGTGATCAGGTCGCTCATCACCGTCCAGAGCGCGGTGAGATTCTCGCCGTCGATCTTCTTGTAAAACGCCTCGCGTTCCGGCGTCTTGGTCACGGCTTCCATGGCGCGCCTCCTGTTCGTTTCTAAATTGACAGTATACTTACGATCTAGGTAGCGTCAATGCGACGAGTGAACTACAAGACAGTCATTCCGGGGCACGCGAAGCGTGAACCCTGAATCTCGAGATTCCGGGTTCTATGCTGACGCATCGCCCCGGAATGACAAACGGGAGGGTTCCAATGAAGCTGCACGGCTATTTCCGCTCCAGCGCCGCTTACCGCGTGCGGATCGCGCTGAACCTGAAGGGACTTGGCGCCGAGCATCTGCCGCATCACCTTCGCAAGGGCGAGCAATGTGCGCCCGCTTATCTTGCCATCAACCCGCAGGGCCTGGTGCCGGCCCTGGAGAACGATGCAGGTGCAGTGCTGACCCAATCGGTCGCGATTATCGAGTGGCTCGACGAGACTCACCCTAATCCGCCGCTGCTGCCGAAAGATCCGCTGCGGCGCGCCAAGGTGCGCGCGTTCGCGCTCGCGATCGCTTGCGACACCCATCCGGTGCAGAACCTGAAAGTGCTGGCGCGGTTGCGCGAGCTCGGCCTGCCCGAGGAGAAGGTCCAGGACTGGGCCGCCTGGGTCAATCGCGAGGGCCTTGCGGCTTGCGAGACGCTGATCAAGGACGAGCCGGTCCCGTTCTGCTTCGGCGATGCGCCGACGCTCGCCGACCTCTGCCTGGTGCCGCAGCTCGCCAATGCCCGCCGCTTCGGCGTCGATGTCTCGGCCTATCCGCGCCTGCTCAAGGCCGAGGCCGCCGCCAGGGCGCTGCCGGCGTTTGCCGATGCCGCACCGGAGAAGCAGCCCGATGCCGAATAAGCCTGCCGCTCCGATCACGATGGACGCCGTCTATGCCGCGCCGGGCTACCTGTTCCGGCGCATGCAGCAGATCGCGGTCTCGATCTTCATGGAGGAGTGCAAGGCGTTCGATCTCACGCCGGTGCAATATGCCGCGTTGGTCGCGATCCATACTCATCCCGGCATCGACGCGACGCGGCTCTCGGCCGTGATCGCCTTCGATCGCTCCACGCTCGGCAGCGTGATCGAGCGGCTGCTGGCCAAGGATTTTATCGAGCGCAAGCCGGCACCCGAGGACAAGCGGATCAAGTTGCTGTATCTGACGAAGTCAGGCGCGGCGATCCTGCGCGAGATCATCCCCGCCGTCGAGCGGGCCCAGGCGCGGATGCTGGAGCCGCTGAATCCCGCAGACCGCAAGACGCTGATGGGGCTCTTGGCGCAACTGGTGGATCTCAACAACGAGGCCTCGCGCGTCCCGCTGCGGGCCGAGGATGCTCTGGAACATCTGGGGAAGGGCGGGTGAGGCCCTGCTGCAGCCTCTAAAGCGCGATGGGATCAGGATGAATCACCATCGCGCTTTGGGTTATTGTTTGAGCATGATCTTTTCGGAAAACCGCTGCACACTTTTCGGGATCATGCTCTAACTCCGCTGTCATTCCCCGCGCAGGCGGGGAATCCAGTACGCCGCGGCTTCTCCATTCTAGCCGCGCCGTCTCTGGAATACTGGATCGCCCGTCTGCGCGGGCGATGACAGCGGTTGTGTAGCGGCGCGAGTGCGCTCCTGACTGTCCTTGCCCTCACATCCGCAGCAACGCCTGCCGGTCGATCTTCCCCGTGCCCGTCTTCGGCAGCTCGTCGATGAAAATCACCTCGCGCGGGTATTTGTAGGGCATTAGCTTGCCCTTCACGTAATCCTGCAGCCTGCGCGTCGCTTCGACCTGATCGGCAGCGCGGTCGTTCATCACCACCACCGCCTTCAGCGTCATGCGACGATCCGGTAACTCGGCGGCGAACACCGCGCATTCGCGGATGTCGGGGTGGTCGGCGAGACAGAGCTCGACTTCGAGCGGATAGACCCACTGGCCGGAGATCTTGATGAGATCGTCGGCGCGGCCGCGGAAGAAGTGAAAGCCGTCGGCATCGCGGACGAAGCGGTCGCCGGTGTAGATCCAGCCGCCCTCGCGAATGGTTTCGGCCGATTTGTCCGGCCGGTTCCAGTACAGCGGCGTGTTGGAATCGCCGCGGACCCACAAGATGCCTTCCTCGTTGTCGCCGACCTCGTTTCCATCCGTGTCGCGCAGCGCGACCTCGTAGCCGGGCACGCGCAAGCCGGCGGCACCGAGCTTCTTCTGCTCGGGGCGGTTGGAGAGATAGATGTGCAGCACCTCGGTCGAGCCGAGACCTTCGACGATCTCGAGGCCGGTGAGTGTCTTCCAGCCGTTGAAGACCTCGGCCGAGAGCACCTCGGCGGCGGAGAGCGACAGTCGCAGCGACGAGAAGTCGGTTTTGTCCGCGCCTTCGGCTTTTGTCAGCGACGTGTAGAGCGTCGGCAGGCCGAAGAAGACCGTCGGCCTGTATTGCTCGATCGCCGCGAAGATCGACGCAGGCTTCGGCTGGCCCGGCAGCAGCAGCGTCGCGGCGCCGGCCGAGAACGGGAAGGTGACGGAATTGCCGAAGCCGTAGGCGAAGAAGATCTTCGGCACCGAGAAGCAGACGTCATCGGGCGTCAGTCTCAGCACGTTCCGCGCAAAGGCGGCTTCGCTGTAGGCCATGTCGTGCTGCAGATGCACGATGCCCTTGGGCCGGCCGGTCGAGCCGGACGAGTACATCCAGAACGCCATTTCGTTGCGATGAGTCGGCGCTTCCGCCAGCTCAGTCGGGAACTGCGCGAGCCAGCTTGCCGCGGCGGCTGCCCGCGGCGCCGCGTGATCGCCCACCCCGCCATTGGTGACGATCAGCGTCCGCAGGCCCGTGTCCTTGCAGGCCTCTGCATTGAAGCGCGCGCAGAATTCGGACTCGACGACCGCGACAGTCGCGCCGGAATCGGCGAGATAGAATTGCAGGAGATCCGGCGGCGTCAGCGTGTTGATCAGGAGCGGCACGAAGCCGGCACGCACGGCGCCGAAGAACGCGGCCGGATAGGCCGGCGTATCGTCGAGGAACAAGAGCACGCGGTCGCCGCGCTTCAGCCCAAGCGAGGCGAAACCGTTGCCCCAGCGGCAGGCTTCGCCGCAGAGCTCGCCATAGGTCCGCGTGCCTGCCGGACCCATCAGCGCGAGCTTGTCGCCGCGGCCTTTGCCGAGATTGTCGAACAGCACGCGGCTGGCATTGTAAATCTCAGGAATGGCAAAGCCGATCTCGCGCGCGCCGGGGCTGTCTGCGGGCACCTGGTCTCTGATCTCGTTGCTCATGGCGCATCTCCGCCGTTCTTGGCCGCCTCGTAGCGGGCCATGAAGGCCGGCGACATCGCGCGCAGCCGGGAATCGTCGATGCGGCCGGAGCGGGTGATATAGCTATAGGCAAAGTCCATCAGGGGAAGCTTCATGTGCTCGGCGAAGTGTTCGTACCAGGACGCACTCGTGCGCGCGGCATCGACGAGCTTCTGCACGATCGGCTTGCGCGTAGCCTGATAGCGATGCAACGCGGTCGCAAGATGCACATCCGACTCCAGCGCCTTGACCAGCGCGATGGCGTCCTCGATCGCGAGCCGCGTGCCCGAGCCGATCGAGAAATGTGCGGAATGCAGCGCGTCGCCGAGCAGCACCATGTTCTTGAACGACCAGTGCTCGTTCCAGACCCAGGGAAAGTTGCGCCAGACTGATTTGTTGGAGACGAGGCAATGACCGCCGAGCGTGTCGGCAAACACCTCCTCGCAGATGCCCTTGGACTGCTCGACGTCCTTGTAGGCGAAGCCATAGGCCTGCCATGTCGCGTGATCGCATTCGACCAGGAAGGTGCTCATGGTCGGCGAATAGCGGTAGTGATGGGCGTTGAAGGTGCCGCGGTCGGTCTTCACGAAGGTCTGCGACAGCGTGTCGAAACGTTTCGAGGTGCCGTACCAGACGAACTTGTTGGAGGAGTAGGACAATGAGGTGCCGAAATCGCCCTCATAGGCCCGGCGCACCAGCGAGTTCAGCCCGTCGGCGGCGACGATCAGGTCGTGGCCATTGAGCTGGTCGATGGCCTGAATCTGCGTGTCAAACCGCGGCGTGATGCCGGCGTCGAGCGCGCGCTGTTGCAGGAACTTGAGGAGCTCGAGCCGTCCGATCGAGGAGAAGCCGACGCCGTCGATGGCGACGCTGTCGCCGTGCAGGTTCAGCGTGATGTTCTCCCAGCTCTCCATATGCGGGGCGATCGCATCGACCGTCTCGGGGTCGTCGGCGCGCAGGAACTCAAGGGCCTGGTCAGAGAACACGACGCCAAAGCCCCAGGTCGCGTCGGCCGGGTTCTGTTCGAACAGGTCGACCTGATCCTCGGGGTGGCGCTTTTTCCAGAGATAGGCGAAGTAGAGCCCACCGGGCCCCCCGCCGATCACGGCGATCCGCAACGTCTGCCTCCCTAATTGACAGTATACTTACTATCTAGGGATAGACTAATGTGCTCCAGCGCCCGGCGCCAGCGGAATTATCGGCGTGGCCGGCACGCCATAGCTCGCCTTCAGGCCCACGTTTGCGGGTGCCCGAAAACGTCAGATGCGAATCATAGCCAAACCGGGCCGGATTGGCCACCCGGGCGCGTCAGACGCAGCGCCTCACATAGACCCCGTTCACCAGCACCCTGGTGCAACGGACCGCGGGCACCGGCTTGCGGACCGCGACGGCCGCGTTCGGACCGGCGCAGCCGGCGCGATAGACGCCGCGGGCGCACACCACCGCATTGGCATCGGTGGTCTCGAACGTCATGGTTGCGGCGAAGGCGAACAGAGCAGAAGCAACGAGCAGCAATGAACGCATGTTGTCCTCCCGGACTTGTCGTGATCGAAACTGAGTCTCCACCCGCCGCAATTCAGTGCTGCGGACGTGCATAGTCCGCTTCGTCTTATCTCGCGGCGAAAGGTGCGAGTACCTCTCTGCAGGCCGGCGAGAGCGATGCCGCCCGATTGGAAATGCATTGTATGATCCGGCCGCCGCCGGGCGCCACGCCGGCGCAGAGCGTGCGGATATCGGCGCCGCAGGCCGATCTGGCGATGAACAGCTCCTCGCGCGGCAGCAATGGCCGCAGCACGATCGTGGCCGGCGCCGCGGCGGGCGCAGTCGCGGGAGCCGCACCTGCAGGTGCCGCCGTAGCCGCTGGACCGGATGCCGCGCTCAGCGCGCCTTGGCAGGAGGGTGAGACTCTTGCCTTGTTCTTCTCCAGGCATTCGAGCGCAGCCGCGCCGCCCGGCGTCACGCTCGCGCAGACTTTTGGATAGTCGGACCGGCAGGCGCTCTTGATGGCGGCGACCTGCGCGCTGCTCGGCTGCTTGGCGGGGGCAGCCTTTGCCGCCACCGCTGGCGCGGCCGGCCTGGCCGGTTCAGCGGGCGGCGTGCTAGGCGCCGCCTGGGCCTTCGGTGCGGCGGGGGCCGCCGGCGCAGCTTCAGTCTTCGGCGCCGCCGGAGCGGCTTCAGCCTTCGGTGCCGCTGGGGGCTCGAGCGCGCGAACGGCGGTCTGGCATCCCGATGACAGGCTGGACATGTTCTTCTGCAGGCATTGAAACGCTTCCGCGCCGCCCGGCGTCACGCTCGAACAACGTGCCATGAAGTCCGACCGGGACGAGTTCGTCGACATCACCGGATTCCATCGCAAGCATGCGATGCGACTACTTCGAGGTCAGGAAGACGCGCGCCCAAGCCGAAGGGCGCGACGTCGAATGTATAATGAGGTAGAACACAACGCGCTCGTGCTCCTTTGGGAGGCGTCAGACCGGATCTGCGGGAAGCGGCTGAAGGCGTTAATGCCTGCGTTGATTGAGGCGATGGAACGGCATGGCCACCTCGACCTTACCCCCGAGATCCGCGACAAACTTTTGGCAATGAGCGCGCATTGCCTCGCCCTAATTGTTACCAGATGCTGAGCCGTTGCCTCACGTAAATTGCTCCCTTGGATCGGGAGCGAGCGGGGGCGAAGATGGGGTGGCTAAGCATGGCAACGCGGAAGGAACTGACGGCGGCAGCAGGCGCGCGCTATCGGCGTTCGGATCGCGCGAAGAAGACGCCAGCACTGCTGCTGCCAGCAATGCGCTGCGCGTGGAGCCATGCTTCAATTTCCCGAACATCGGTATGAGTTCCTGCCCTATAGCTGGAGCGCTCTAATGACCGTTCGGCGCTCTAAAAAAAAGTGATGCGATTGCAATCGTCGGGAGCCATGCGATGCATGGCATCATTGGCCGCTTTGTCCGCGACCGCAAGCAGATTGTGTCGAAGGACGGCGCTGTGGGGCGACGCTACAGTTTCACCATGCGCTTGCCGCGGTTCTCGCCCGCGAGGAGCCCGATCAGCGCTTTCGGCGTATTCTCGAGCCCGTCGATGATGTCCTCCTGCACCTTCAGCTTGCCGGACTTGACCCAGGCTTGCAGGTCGGCGAGCGCGCGCTGGCTCTCCTTCATGTAATCCATCACGATGAAGCCCTGCATGACGAGCCGCTTCACCACGATCAGCCCGGGCACGCCGCGCGGGCCGTGCGCGGCGGGCGTGCCGTCATATTGCGAGATCGCGCCGCAGCAGGCGATGCGGCCGTAATTGTTCATCTGCGGCAGGCAGGCTTCCAGAATGTCGCCGCCGACATTGTCGAAATAGACGTCGATGCCGTCGGGCGCGGCGGCGCGCAGCGCCTTGAACACCGCGCCGTCCTTATAGTCCACGGCAGCATCGAAGCCGAGCTCGGAGGTCAGCCAGTTGCACTTATCAGTGCCACCGGCGATGCCGACCACGCGGCATCCCTTGATCTTCGCGATCTGCCCGACGATCGAGCCGACCGAACCCGCGGCCGCAGAAACCACGACCGTCTCGCCTTCCCTGGGCTTGCCGATCTCCAGGAGACCGAAATAGGCGGTGAGGCCGGCGATGCCGAACACGCTGAGCAGATGGGTCATCGGCTCGAGCTTCGGCATCTTGGTGAGATGCTTTGCCGGCACCGCGGCAAATTCCTGCCAGCCGGTGTCACCGAACACGATGTCGCCGGGCGCCAGCCCCTCGGCCTTCGAGCTCACGACCTCCGCGATGGCGCCGCCGGCCATCACGCTGTTGGCCTCGACGGCGGAGCGATAGGTCGCGCCGTGCATCCACGCGCGGTTGGCGGCGTCGAGCGAGATGTAACGCACGCGCAGCAGGGCCTCGCCGTCCTTCGGTTCCGGCACTGTGCTCTCCAGCATCTTGAAATGCTCGGGGCCGAGCTTGCCGCTGGGTTTTTCCACCAGCAGAATCTGGCGATTGATATGTCCGCTCATGGCGTTTCCCTCTTTGATTGTCCTGCCGATCACTGATGCAGTCGCCGCAAACAAAACGTGCAGGCCGCATGTGTTGTGCGCTGCATGAAGGCTAGATCGCCGCATCCCGTTTCACAACGGGAACATCGTGAAAACGCGGTCGCACGCAAAGCGTGTTGCGTCGCTCGGATATCTGCGACATCATGAAGCGTCGGCGTATGTGGGGGTAAGCGATGTCCAACAGGTTCACGCAATACATTCTGGCGGCGATGGTGCTCGGCATCATCATGGGTTCGGCGATCTACAATTTCCTGCCCGACACGCGCGCCGACTGGGCGTCCTCCATCAACCTGATCGCCATGATGTTCCTGCGCCTGATCAAGATGATCATCGCGCCCCTGGTGTTCGCGACCCTGGTCGGCGGCATCGCCCATATGGGCTCGGGCTCCAAGCTCGGCCGCATCTTCGCCAAGACCATGGGCTGGTTCATCAGCGCGTCTTTCGTCTCGCTGCTGCTCGGCCTGATCATGGTCAATCTGCTGCAGCCCGGCGCCAACTTCCCCGGCACGCTGCCGCAGGCGGGTCAATCGACCGGCCTGCCGGTCTCGGCCTTCTCGATCGAGAAATTCCTCACCCATCTGATCCCGACCTCGATCGCGGACGCGATGGCGCAGAACGAGATCCTGCAGATCGTGATCTTCGCCGTGTTCTTCTCGGTGGCGATGGGCTCCATGCCCGAACGTTCAAAGCCGATCCTGGCGATGATCGACGACGTCGGCCACATCATGCTGAAGGTGACAGCCTACGTCATGCTGTTCGCCCCGCTCGCAGTGTGGGCCGCGATCACCGCAACAGTGGCCAAGAACGGCCTCCTGGTGCTCTGGAAGCTCGTCGTGTTCATGGGCGGCTTCTATCTCTCGCTGGCGATCCTGTGGACCATCCTGGTCATCGTCGGCTTCATCGTCATCGGTCCGCGCTACAGCCATCTCTTGAAGCTGGTTCGTGAGCCGTTGATGATCGCGTTCTCGACCGCGAGCTCCGAGGCAGCCTATCCGAAGACGCTCGAGGCGCTCAACCGCTTCGGCGCCTCGTCGCGAATCTCGAGCTTCGTGCTGCCGCTCGGCTATTCCTTCAATCTCGACGGCACGATGATGTACTGCACTTTCGCGGCCGTCTTCATCGCGCAGAGCTATCACATCGACATGCCGCTCGGCACCCAGCTCGCGATGCTGGCGACGCTGATGATCACCTCGAAGGGCGTCGCCGGCGTGCCGCGCGCCTCCCTCGTGGTGATCGCCTCGACCCTGGCGCAGTTCAACATCCCCGAGGCGGGCCTCTTGATGATCATGGGCATCGACACCTTCCTCGACATGGGTCGGAGCGCCACCAACGTGATCGGCAACACGCTGGCGACCTCGGTCGTGGCGAAGTGGGAAGGCGAGCTTGGGCCCGAGCATGCGATGGGGCCGGACGACGCCGTGCCCGACGACATGGTGCCGGGCGAAGTGCCTGCCATGGCCGGCCATGGTTAGGGGTGAACCATGGGCCAGGCACTGGCGAGGTCAGTGATCGGCGGCATCCTGTGGCTCGCGGCAGCATTGCTGCTCGCGACTGCGGCGTCCGCCCAGACCGGCAGCGAAGGGCTGAGCCCCACGCTGTCGGCCATCAAGACAGCGCACGCCGTGCGGCTCGGCTATCGCGAGAGCTCACCGCCGTTCTCCTTCCTCGATCAGTCCGGCCGTCCGATCGGCTATAGCCTCGAGCTCTGCGAGGCCATTGTCGAGGAGATCGGCGTCGAGGTCGACGATCCCAATCTCAGAATCGAGTACGTCAAGGTCACCTCGGACGACCGGATCGACGCCGTGCTCCAGAACAAGATCGACCTCGAATGCGGCTCGACCACCGCCAATGCCGAGCGCGGCAAGCGCGTCGCCTTCTCGCCGCTGATGTTCGTCGCCGGCACCAAGCTGATGGTGCCGAAGGGAGCGGCTGTTTCCGGTGTCGCAGATTTGAAGGGCAGGACCGTGGTGGTGACCAAGGGCACGACCAACGAGCAGGCGATGCACGCCGTCGACAAGAAGCTCTCGCTCGGCCTCAACATCGTCACCGCGCCGGATCACGAGCAGTCGTTCCGGATGGTAGCCGACGGCAAGGCGGATGCGTTCGCGACCGACGACATCCTGCTCTACGGCCTGATCGCCCGCCACAAGGCACAGGAATATTTTCGCGTGGTCGGGGACTATCTGTCCTACGACCCCTACGGCATCATGTTCAGGAAAGGCGAGCCGCAACTTTCCGCCGTGGTCGAGCGCGCCTTCCGCAAGCTCGGCTCCAACCGTGACCTCGTCCCGCTCTACAACAAATGGTTCACCGCGAGGCTCCCCACGGGCGAACGCCTGAACGTGCCGATCTCGCTGCAACTGGAAGAGGCCTTCAAGGCCATGGACGATTCGCCCAGCGGCAATAATTAGGGGGATGTTGTTGTAACGCTCGCGCGGTGATCTCGGTTCACCCCTCCCCCTCGTCGGCCCACGAGGGGAGAAGGGATTGCAGCGTGCACGTGGCGCTCAGCGGCTTCCCCCAAACACCCGATCAAGCGCCGCGTCATACGTCGCCTGCACCAGCTCCGGATGCAGTTTGCCCAGCGCCTCCATCATCACGCCGGAATTGATCTCGAGCACTTTCCATTTGCCGTCGGCATGGACCACGTCGATCGACGCGAAAGCAATACCGATGGCGCGCGCGGCATCGCTCGCGAGCTTCACGCAAGCCGCGCGAAGCTCGCCGTCCGCGAGCAGCACCGGCTTTGCGCCGGCATCGAGATTGTGCCGCCAATCCGAGCCACGCTGCTTGCTGTAGACGACTTGGGGAACATCATCGAGCAGCACCACGCGGACCTCCTCCTCGATGGCGATATAGGGCGAGATCACGAGCCCTGTGCTCATCGAAAAGACCTCGCTGGCGGCGTGGTCCAGCTCCGCCTCCGTCGTCACCTTGAACACCGAGCGCCCCGATGTCCCCTCGTTCGGCTTCACCACCACGCCGTGCGGATGGTTCTGAAGCAGCCCAACCATTGCCTCTCGCCAGGCGGCACCAACGACATCCTTGCCCAGCCTCGGGTTGAGGAAGAGTCGATGGGGAATGCAGGGCACGTCCGCCAGCGCCAGCGCCTCCGCGGTGGCCGATTTGTCGTTGGCGAGGCGGTGCGCGATGGCGCTGTTGAGGCCGATGTCGTAGCCGAAGGCGAAGTGGCGCTTCGGTCCCCGCCGCATCGCGATCAGCCAGCCGCCGGAGCGGACATCGACTGCAATGCCGCGGTCCGCACAATAGCGCCTGATCGCCTGAACGAAGATTCGCTCGCCGCTTGCCATGGTCCTTCGTCGCTCCTGTCGCCAAAAGCCGCAAAAATGCGGGAAGCGGCGCCAATCGGGATGAAAATCAGAGCTATTCTTAATGAAATTCTCGCGAGCGCGACGGAAATTAAGTGCTCCGACTACGCATCAGGGAGGAAAGAAATTGCCCTCCGCGCCTGTCCGGCAGCAGATTCATTGATGATGTGGCCAGTTCTGCCGCAAATGCCGGTTTGATCGGCATCAATTGCATCCGAAACGAGGTTGATTATTGGTCTCAATGGCGTAGATCACACACGCGAAATCCTCCGCCATGGCAATGGTGACCGCCCGTTTTCAGGGCCGGGCAACGCTTTTGCCCTAAAACCGCAGTTATTCGGAATATCGAAAATCATGAGCGCGTTTTACCGAGAGAAGGTTCTTTCCGTCCACCACTGGACCGACACGCTGTTCAGCTTCCGGGCCACGCGCGATACCGGCTTCCGGTTCCAGAACGGCCAGTTCGCCATGATCGGCCTGGAGATCGACGGCCGCCCGCTGCTGCGCGCCTACAGCATGGCGAGCGCCAATCACGAGGAACAGCTCGAGTTCTTCTCGATCAAGGTGCAGGACGGCCCGCTCACCTCGCGCCTGCAGAAGATCAAGGAAGGCGACACCATCCTGGTCGGCCGCAAGGCGACCGGCACGCTGATCACCGACAATTTGCTTCCCGGCAAGCGGCTGATGCTGCTCTCGACCGGCACGGGCCTCGCGCCCTTCGCCAGCCTGATCAAGGACCCCGAGGTCTACGACCAGTTCGAATCGATCGTGCTGGTGCATGGCTGCCGCCAGGTCTCCGAGCTCGCCTATGGCGAGAAGCTCGTCGCGACCTTGCGCGAGGATGAGCTGTTCGGCGAGCTGCTCGCGGACAAGCTCGTCTACTACCCGACAGTGACCCGCGAGCCGTTCAGGAACCGCGGCCGCATCACCGACCTCATCAACTCCGAGCAGATCTTCAACGATATCGGCCAAGGCCCGCTCGACATCGCAACCGACCGCATCATGATGTGCGGCAGCCCGGCGATGCTCGAAGAGCTGAAGGCGATGTTCGAGAGCCGCGATTTCGTCGAAGGAAGCGGCAACAAGCCCGGCCATTTCGTGATCGAGAAGGCCTTCGTCGAGCGGTAAGCGCCACGCCTCGTGCCCCGGACGCAGCGTCTTTCAGCGCTGCGCTGCAGAGCCGGGGCCATCTCGCGCATCGTATGGTGTTGTATTCTGGATCCCGGGTCTGCGCTTACGCTTCCCCGGGACACCGCCTGGCTTGCGGCCGCTTGCAGGCTAACCCAGCCCCGTCCCTCTGCTGCACCGCAAAACCCGTCCATCGGGCTGATTGATTTGTCTCGGCCGAATTCGCTAGCCTGAAACAGGGGCCGCGTCATATCCGTATGACAGGCAAAGGCGTATCGTACCGCCTCATGCTGGCGAGAGGATGGGAATCGTGGCCGACGACAACAAGACGCAGGAAGCTCCGAAACGTCTGCCGCTGGCGGAAGAGGGGATCCTGGAAACCCTACTGCTGCCCTTCTCGCCGCGCTTCATCGTGCTGACGATCTGCGCGGTGGTCACCGCGCTCTTGATCGGCATCGGCATCGTCGACCGCAAGATCTTCGACATTCTGCTGGTCCCGATCCTGATCTTCGGCGGGCTGACGCTGCTCGGCATCCGCGATCTCTTGCAGAAGAGCCACGCGGTGCTGCGCAACTACCCGATCTCCGCGCACATCCGCTTCCTGCTCGAAGAAATCCGGCCCGAGATGCGGCAGTACTTCTTCGAGAGCGAGAAGGACGGCATGCCGTTCTCGCGCGACACCCGCGCGGTGGTCTATCAGCGCGCCAAGATGGAGCTCGACAAGCGTCCGTTCGGCACCCAGGAGGACGTCTATCGCGAGGGTTACGAGTGGATGCATCACTCGGTCTCGCCGAAGCCGCATGCCAAGGAAAAATTCCGTGTCGTGATCGGTGGGCCGGATTGCGCAAAGCCCTATTCGGCCTCGGTGTTCAACATCTCGGCGATGAGCTTCGGCGCGCTCAGCCCGAATGCGGTGCGGGCCCTGAACGCCGGCGCCAAGAAGGGCGGCTTCGCGCACGACACCGGCGAGGGCGGCGTCAGCCCGTATCACCGTGAGATGGGCGGCGACATCATCTGGGAGATCGGCTCAGGCTATTTCGGCTGCCGTCACCTCGACGGCTCCTTCGACCCCGAGGCGTTCGCGCGCGTCGCCAGCGACGACCAGATCAAGATGGTCGAGCTCAAGATCAGCCAGGGCGCCAAGCCCGGCCATGGCGGCGTGCTGCCGGCGGCCAAGGTCTCGGAGGAGATCTCGAAAATCCGCGGCGTGGCGATGGGCGAGGACTGCATCTCGCCGGCCTCGCACCGGGTCTTCTCCACGCCTATCGGCATGATGCAGTTCATCGCGGAGATGCGCCGCCTCTCCGGCGGCAAGCCGGCCGGCTTCAAGCTGTGCATCGGCCATCCCTGGGAATTCCTGGCGATCTGCAAGGCGATGATCGAGACCGGGATCTATCCCGACTTCATCGTCGTCGACGGCAATGAGGGCGGCACCGGCGCCGCTCCGCTGGAGTTCATGGATCATCTGGGCATGCCGATGCGCGAGGGCGTCAATTTCGTCCACAACGCGCTGGTCGGCATCAATGCGCGCGACCGCATCAAGATCGGCGCCTCCGGCAAGATCGCCACCGCGTTCGACATGGCGCGCGCGATGGCGATCGGTGCCGATTGGTGCAATTCGGCGCGCGGATTCATGTTCTCGCTCGGCTGCATCCAGTCGCTGAGCTGCCACACCGACCGCTGCCCCACCGGGGTGGCGACGCAGGACCCGACGCGGGCGCGCGCGCTCTACGTGCCGCTCAAGATCGACCGCGTGCACAATTATCACCATGCGACCCTGCAATCGCTGACCGAGCTGATCGCCGCGGCCGGCCTCGAACACCCGCAGCAGTTGCGGCCGATCCATTTCAGCCAACGGACGTCGACGACCCAGGTGAAGTCCTTCGCCCAGCTGTATCCCGCGCTGCGCCCGGGCGAGCTGCTCGAGGGTACGGAAGATCCGCGCTTCCACGACGGTTGGCTGATGGCGCGTGCCGAGACGTTCCAGCCCGCGCTGTGAGCGCAGCTCCGCCGCATGATTCCGCCGGCTATCCCCGTGCAAATTTACCCGGCGCGAGGAGATCTTAACGTTTGTGTCAGCTTTGCGTGTAAATTGGGGGCATGAACGAGCGACGCAACGATGGCAGGCAACGCGTGCTGAAGGCCGCAACGATCGAATTCGGCGGCGGCGCGATCGATTGCACCGTCCGTAACTTTTCGAGCGGGGGCGCTGCGCTTGACGTGACGAGCCCCGTCGGTATCCCCGAGCAGTTCACCCTGTTCGTCCAGTCCGACGGACGACATCTGCCCTGCACCGTAATCTGGCGCAAGGAAAAGCGGATCGGCGTGAGCTTCGGGCGAGGGTCGAGTTAGCCGGAGCGAGTTTGCCCACGCCGCCGCCTACTCGGCGCGCCGGCTCGCCAGGATCTTGTCGATCCTCCGTCCATCCAGATCGACCACCTCGATGTGCCAGGCGCCGAAGTCGAAGGCGTCGCCGACATTGGGCAGCGCATTGAACTGTTGCAGCACGAGGCCTGCGACCGTGTTGTAGCGGTGCGGCGGCAATTCGACGCCGAGCAGCTCGCCGAATTCGTCGACCGGCATCCAGCCGGAGATCAGCAGTGAGCCGTCGGCGCGCCTGATGAAGGCCGGCTCGGGCGGTCCTTCCTCGGAATGGAAGGCGCCGACGATCGACTCGAGGATGTCGGCGGCCGTCACCATGCCTTCGAAGGCGCCGTATTCGTCATAGACGAAACCGACGTGAACCGGAGCCGCTTTCAGGATGGTCAGCACGTCGCGCGCATCCGCCGACACCGGGATGCCGGGCGCCTCGCGCACGAGCCCGCGCAGGTCCGGGTTACGTTCGTTCATATAGGCAACCAGCAGGTCCTTGGCCTGGAGCACGCCGATCGGCCTGTCGCGGTCGCCGTCGGAGACGGGGAAGCGCGAATGCGGGCTCTTGGCGATGATCTCGCGGATGGCGGCCGGATCGTCGTTCAGGTCGATCTCGTCGACCTCCGTACGCGGCGTCATGACCGCGCCGACCGGCCGGTCGCCGAGCCGCATCACGCCGGCGATCATCTCCTTCTCGCCGGGCTCGAGCACGCCCGCGCTCTCGGCCTCGCTGACGAGATGATGGATCTCGTCCTCCGAGACCTTCTCCTCGGCCTTGCCGCCGCGGCCGAGCAGCGTGAGGATCAGCTTGCCGGAGACGTCGAGCAGAAAGACGAGCGGCAGCGATATCTTCGCCAGCACGTGCATGGCGGGCGCGACCCGGACTGCGATGCTTTCGGGGTCGCGCAGCGCGACCTGCTTCGGCACCAGCTCGCCGACGATCAAGGTGGCGTAGGTGATCAGCGTGACCACGATGCCGACCCCGACGATGTCGGCAAGCCCTGAGGAGAGGCCGAGCTCGAGCAGCCATTGCGTCAGCCGCTGCCCGAGTGTCGCGCCCGAGAACGCGCCGGAGAGCACGCCGACCAGCGTGATGCCGATCTGCACTGTCGACAGGAACTTGCCGGGATCAGCCGCCAGCGTCAGCGCCCGCTCGGCGCCGCGTACGCCCTTGGCCGCGAGCAGCGACAGCCGCGCCGGACGCGACGACACCACCGCCAGTTCGGACATGGAGAGCAGGCCGTTGATGACGATCAGGACGACGACGATGACGAGTTCCAGCGAGAGCATTGACATTCCGGAGGTAAGTAAGAGTGGCCGGATGGCGGCGCACGCCATTGATATAGGTATTCGGTGGGGAGGTGCCGGCAATTCTGCGCATCCGGCCCTCGGGGAACCCGCGCGGGGGCGTTTTCACCGTCCTTCACGATCACGCCGCCCGCTCACCGCGGCCGAACTCTCGCTGATGGATCGCATGCAGGGGCGCGTGGAGGCCGGCCGCAAGCGCATCGAGGCCGGCATCGACCAGCTCGGAAATCCGCCCCGGATCGCGACCGCTATGAAGGCGGCAACCGAATCCTATTTCGGTAAGGCCGCGGCTGCCGTGGACAAGGAGATTCCCGCAGCCCGAAGCGACGGCAAGTACGGCACCAACGCCGACGAATTGGCGACCGTGATCGTGCCGGCGATCCAGATTTTCTATGGCGTGCGCGACGCTGCGCGGCACGAGCCAGACCGGATCGGCCTCCCCCAACGTGCTCGCGTCGGCCAGATCGCTGTCCGGCGAGAGCACGCGTCTCAAGAGCGAGGTCGGAAAATTCCTGGACGCGATCCGGGCGGCGTAGAGTCCGTTGTGAGCGGAGGCGATTTCATCTAGGCTCGCAGCCCCGGGGATGTCGCAGCCTCCCCGTGAAGTGGTGATCCCACGCAAGCGCTGCTCGCTGATTCATGGAGCGAGCAATGGACGGGATCGCCACCGAGCTTCCGCTTTTCCTGCTTGCCACCTTCGCCGGCGCCTTCGTTGCCGGCCTTTCCGGCTTCGCCTTCGGTCTCATCGCGGCTTCGCTATGGCTCTACGTGCTGACGCCGCTTCAGAGCGCCAGCCTGATCGTCGGCTTCGGTCTTCTCGTCCAGGGCTATTCGGTCTGGAAGCTGCGCGCTGCGCTCGACTGGCGCCGGCTCTGGCCTTTCATCGCCGGTGCAGTCATCGGCGTGCCGGCCGGGGTGTCGCTTCTGACCTGGGCTGATCCGAAGAGTGTCCGCATCGCGGTTGGCGCAATTCTGATCGCCTATAGTCTCTATGCATTCTTCCGGCCGCAGCTCAAGCTCGTGGGCACCGTGACGCCGGCCGCCGACATCGCGGTCGGCTTCGTCAACGGCCTGCTTGGCGGGCTGACAGGTCTTGCCGGCATCGTCGTCACCGTCTGGTGCAATCTGCGCGGTCTGCCCAAGGACGTGCAGCGTGCCACATTCCAGCCGGTCGCAGTCGTGGTGTTCGTCATGGCGGCGCTCTGGCTGGGCGCCAAGGGGGCGCTCTCACTCGACACGGCGAAGCTGTTTGCGCTCGGCCTGCCGTTCCTGTTCGCCGGAACGTGGAGTGGGCTGAAGCTGTTCGGCCGGATCGACGAGACCACGTTCCGCAAAATCGTGCTGGCGCTGCTGTTCGTCTCGGGCGCCGCGGTGCTGTTCTGAGCCGCCGCTCAGAACTCCCCGTGGAGCCGTCCTGAAAACACCGATACCGGGCCGCGGTCCGCGTTATAGGCGGGATTGACGATGAGCTGGTAGTCGGCGGTGAAGGTCAGCGCCTTGTTCAGCGCGTAGGCGTAGTAGGCCTCCAGCACGCGTTCGCGGCGATAGTTGAGGCGGCCGTCGCCGATCAGCGGCCCGAGACCGCCGGCGGCGATGAAGTCGCGATGGTCCTGCGACAGCGCATTGATGGCGCCGGCGATGCCGACGACGTCGTCGGGCCGGCCCCATTTGATGCCTTTGACCGAGACGCCGCCGGATAGGCTGCTATCGATGTCGGTGAAGGTCATGATCTCGTTGCGGCCGTCATTCCAGCTCCAGCGGCCGAACACGCCGATGTCGTCGGTGATGGCCTGTTCGAGGTTGAACGCGTATCCATATTTGATACGGCCGCGGCGAGTCTGGCTGATATCCACGCCGAACGCGGGATTGTCCAGCGTCTCGCGATAGCTGCCGGCGAAAGCGCTGTTGACGAAACCTAGCGTGCGCAGCTTGCCCGGCTGGCCGAACAGCGAATAGCGCGTCTCCAGCTCCATCACATATTCGCCGCGCCGGCCAACGTTCATGTCGAAATTGTTGGAGTTCGACTCCGCGCCGATCAGGAAATAGCCCGCGCGCAACGCCCATTGCTTCTGGTTCAATTCGGCCGTGGCGCCATAGCCGAGGCCGAGCTTGTCGGCGGCATAGTCGAACGCGCCGGAGGCCCAGATCGACCAGTTCATGAAATCCTTGCGCGGATCATGCGCGTAGGAATTGCCGTCGAACACGTCCACCACGGAGAACTTGCCGACCTGCAAGGTCAGGCGCGAGACGTCGACCTTGCCGGCAAGCTGCAGCTGGCCGCTCGCCAGCTCCTCCTGCTCGCCGCCGAAGCCGAAGGTCTGGCGCACGAACAGCCGGGAGGCGTTGAAATGCGGATAGGGGAAGCCGGACTTCTGCGCTTCACCATTGGGGAAGCCGGCGGCACCCGTCGTGTTGTTGAAGCCGAAGCCCTGCAGCAGCTCGGGATTGAAATAGACTTCGCCACCGTCCCACAGCCGTGCATTCAGATAGAGCGAGTTGCTCCAGGTCTGCTGAAAATCCGGCGACGGGATCAGGCTGTTCGGACCGGTATAGGGTGCGCGGAACGCGGGATAGCCCTGTCCCAGCGCGGTCGACTGGCCGTGAATCTCCCAGCGATTCGACTCCGTATCGGTGATATCCGACTTTGGATTGTAGGTCGGCACGCCCGGCCAGTCGATCTTGCGATTGAGGCCGACCCGCAGGCTGTGAAAATCCATCGACGACGAATATTGCGCGCCGGAGGGGAAGGCGACGCCCACGTTCTCGAACTTGCTGTAGAGATATTCGAGCCGCGCGCTCCAATGCGGCGCGAAGGCGTATTCGACGCCGCCACCCGCGGTCCAGCCGAACCGCGTGTGCAGCACTTTTTCTTCGACGCCGCCGGTCGGCGTCGAAAGAAAACGCTCGCCGGCGAAGGCCGCGCCGCCGGTGGCGTAGAACAGCCAATTGCCATTGGCGTAGCCGAGCCGCGCGCGCAGGCTCGCGACATAGTCCCAGCGTTCCTCCGCACCCGACAGCGCAGTCGCCGCCGATGACACGACGTGGTTGGAGGGCAGATAGTTCGGAAACGAGATGTCTCCTTCGACGCCGAGCAGCAGGCCCGAATTGAAACGCCAATTGTAGCCGGCCTGGACGCCGCCGGTCGCGCCGGTGAACACATTGTTGTCGGTCGCAAGCGTGGGATCGGTCAGCGTTGCCGAGGACGTGCCGCGGGTGACGCCGACATGCGCGCCGATATAGAGGCCGGTCCAGTCATAGACCGCTTTCAGCGGCGGCGCCTTCAGCGGCAGATCGGCCGCGCGGCTGACGGCGGGAAAAACCATCACGCCCGAGGCGATTGCCGCGGCTGTCCGCAAATACCTGTAACGGTGACCTCTCAACGTCAAAACGCACGCCCCCAAAACGCGAATGTCGTCCACCCGCCGCGATATCCCTGCCGATTCGCGGCGGCCCTGTCATCAGGCCCGGTGCTTTCGCGCGTCGGCCGAGATGATCCGGTTTCGACGCGCTTTCTTCCAAAGTCCCTCAAAGTCCCTGCATGTGCAGCGAACCTTATTGCAATTAATTCGCAATAGCAATTAGCGCGGATTGCCGCAGGTGATGGTTCGCACCCTTGTGTGACGGGGCTGCAACAAATTCCCCAGCGCAAAAAGGGATGACCCGCCCGGGGGGACAGCCGGGCGGGTCGGGGGCACGACACGGGGTGGATGAGGCGCCCGTGTCGGACGCGGGATCCACGTGTGAGATCGGCCTCAGGTACTCGAATCAGTAGCAGGTACGAACGCGGCCGACGTACTGGCCGAAGGCGTTGTACTGGGCGACCCAGCCGCAGCGGTGATAGCCGTAATAATAGGGGTCGTTGCTGGCAGCGATCGCGGAGCCGACGACGGCGGCGGTGGCGATGCCGGCGCCGACACCCCAAACCCAGCCGGGCTGCTTGGCTTCGGCCGAGGAGGTGGTGGACACGATGCTGCCGGTCACAGCGAGGGCAGCGAGAGCTGCCGCGGCAATCTTGGTCTTGATCGACATGTAAAACTCCATCCGGGGTTGAGGCGGTCCGTTGTGGCCCGCGTGCTCAGTTGGACGGAGGCTCTTCGCGTTCGGTTCGAAGAGCGGAGATTTGGCCGCCGAGAACAGATCTTTCCTGAATGAATCCAGGAGGATGTCCGCTAACCGAGAGGGCCCCTGGCGAGCCTGTTCACGTCGAAGTTATCGACCTCACGCAGCAGCTCGCAAAAGGCGCGCGCGCCCTGATCGAGCAGCTGCTCGCCCTTCTCAGGCAGGGCCAGCGTCGCATTGCCGACGGCGCCGCTGGGGTTGAGATCCTGCGCCTGCCAGGCGAATGGCGCCGGCCGCTGCGTCGACAGCCAGCGATACTGCTGCTCCATCGCGATGCTGCTCGCGGGAAAATCCGCGATCGCATTCATGCGCACTTGATCCGGATAGCGCGCCAGCATGATCGAGGTCTCGACCGCGCCGCCGTGAATGCCGTGGCGCACTTCATCGGCCGGGAACAATTTCTCCGCCGCAGAGAGCCGCGACCACGAGGTCGTCACCACGAACAGCTTGTGATGCGCGCGCAGATCCTGCGCGACCAGCATCATCGCCGCGCTGTTGCCGCCATGGCTGGTGATGAGGACGAGCTTCTTCACGCCGCGGCGTGCAACCTCCTCGCCGATCCCGGTCCATTTCTTCAGCGCAATTTCAGTCGGCAGCGTCTGCGTGCCCGGATAGTCGATATGCTCGGTGGAAATTCCGATTGGCTCGACGGGGAGGAAACTGGCTGGAACGCTTTCGGGCAGCAGTTCGCGCACACGCGCCAGATAAGCGTCCGCGATCAGCACGTCAGTCGTAAGAGGCAGATGCGGGCCATGCTGCTCGGTCGCCGCCAGCGGCAGCACCGCGATCCAGCGCGACACCTCCGCTGGGCCGGCATGAGCCCAGTCGATGTCGATCCAGTCACGGGGCGGCGTCATCGAGGTTTCCTTGCCCGAATTTGTCACGTAATTTGGGGTATGAGGGGACGCGGGCCTGGCCGGCTCGCGTCCCCTGATGTCATGCGGTTTTATCGCGTTGCGTTCACATCGGCCAGCCACGATCGACGGAGTGCCATCATGACCCCCTTTCATCTGCGGCGAGCGTTAATTGCGGGCTTGTTGGCCGCTCTCGCCTCCTTTGCACCCGCGCTGGCCGAGACGCTCGACAAGGTCACCTTCGGCACCAATTGGGTCGCGGAGGCCGAGCATGGCGGCTTCTTCCAGGCGGTCGCCGACGGCACCTACAAGAAGTATGGGCTCGACGTCACCATCGTCCCCGGTGGTCCCAACGAGAACAACCGGATGCTGCTGATCGCGGGCAAGATCGACTTCTTCATGGCCGCGAACACGCTGATGTCGTTCGATGCGGTCGCCAGCAACGTTCCCGTCGTCACCATCGCCGCGATTTTCCAGAAGGATCCGCAGGTGATGCTGACCCATCCGGACGCGAAGATCGGCAAGATCGAGGATCTCAAGCCGCTGACGCTGTTCGTCTCCAAGGAGGGCATGACCAGCTACTTCCAATGGCTGAAGTCCGAATACGGCTTCAGCGAGAAGAACGTGCGTCCCTATAATTTCAATCCGCAGCCCTTCATCGCCAATCCCAAGAGCGCGATGCAGGGTTACGTCACCTCCGAGCCGTTTGCCGTGGAAAAGGCCGCCGGCTTCAAGCCCAACGTGCTGCTGCTCGCCGATCACGGCTTCAACACCTATTCGACGCTGATCGAGACCCGCCGCGAGATCGTCGAGAAGAAGCCCGACCTGGTCCAGCGCTTCGTCGATGCCTCCATGATCGGCTGGTACAATTACATCTACCGCGACAATTCCGCCGGCAATGCCCTGATCAAGCAGCTCAACCCGGAAATGACCGACGATCTTTTGGCCTATTCCGTGGCCAAGATGAAGGAGCACGGCATCGTCGATTCCGGGGATTCCCTGAAGAACGGCATCGGCGCCATGAGCGACGAGCGCTATGCCTCCTTCTTCAACAAGATGGTCAAGGCCGGCGTCGTGAAGGCGGATCTCGACTTCCGCAAATCCTACACGCTGCGCTTCGTCAACAAGGGCGTCGGCGTCGAGCTCCGCCCGAACAAGCCGTAGCGCATGCCGAGATCAAACCGAGGCGTAGCCGCATCGTTCACCTCTCCCGAAGGGAGAGGTCGCATCGCATCGCTAGATGCGATGCGGGTGAGCGGTTACGCTCGCGCGTGGGAACGGCGCCCCCTCACCCGCGCCTTCGGCGCGACCTCTCCCCGTTGGGGAGAGGTGAGAGAGGCGGCGCGACCGAGCTCCACAACAGCCGACGATCGATGGTAGAGAGCAGAACTTCGCCCGCCGTCGAGGCCAGCCTGACCGCGCTCGCCGTCAGCCTGCGTGGCGTGACGAAGGTCTACGACAACGGCGTCATGGCGCTTGGCCCGTTCGACCTCGCTGTCCGCAAGGGCGAGTTCATCTCGCTGCTGGGGCCGTCCGGCTGCGGCAAGTCGACGGTGTTGCGGCTGATCGCCGAGCTCAGCGCGCCGTCATCAGGTACGGTGCGGCTGGCCCGGCACGAGGGCGAGGTGTTGCCGGGTCACGGCATTGGCTTCGTATTCCAGGAGCCGACCCTGATGCCCTGGACCAACGTGCGTGAGAACGTGCGGCTGCCCTTGAAGCTCGCAGGCGTGCCGAAGGCGGAGGGGCGCGCGCGTGCCGACGCGGCGCTGGCCAGCGTCGGCCTCGCCGATTTCGCCGGCGCGTTTCCGCGCGAACTATCCGGCGGCATGAAGATGCGGGTGTCGCTGGCGCGCGCACTCGTCACCGATCCCGATATCCTCTTGATGGACGAGCCGTTCGCGGCGCTCGACGAGATCACGCGATTCCGTCTCAACAATGATCTGCTCGCGCTGTGGCGGTCCTTGCGAAAGACCGTCGTCTTCGTCACCCATTCGGTGTTCGAATCCGTCTATCTGTCGCAGCGCGTCGTCGTCATGACCGCGCGGCCGGGCCGCATCCAGGCCGACATCCGCATCGAGACGGTCGAGCCGCGCGGCGAGGAGTTTCGCACCTCGGCCGCCTATTCCGATTATTGCCGCAGGGTGTCGGCCGCGCTGGCGCCGTCCTATTCGGGACAGTCGACGCTATGAGCGCGCAAGCTCCCGTGCCCCCGAGATCGTCCGCCTTGCAAAGCGCGATGCGCTTCGTGCTTCCCGTCATCGTGTTCGCAGCCGGCCTCCTCGCCTGGGAACTCGTGGTCCGCATCAAGGAGATCCCGCCTTACGTGCTGCCGGCGCCCTCCATCATCGTCCTGACGCTGATCAAGGACTGGGCGGTGCTGTCACAATCGCTCGCCACCACGCTTCTGACCACGCTCGAAGGTTTCGTCGCCGCCAGCATCGGCGGCATCGCGCTGGCGCTCGTGTTCAACCAGTCGAAATGGCTGGAATATTCGCTGTTCCCCTATGCCGTCGTGCTCCAGGTGACGCCGGTCATCGCGATCGCGCCGCTGCTGCTGATCTATCTGGAGCAGCAGACCGCGGTCGTCGTCTGCGCCTTCATCGTCGCCTTCTTCCCGGTGCTGTCGAACACCACGCTGGGCTTGAATTCGGTCGACCGCAACCTCGCCGGGCTGTTCCAGCTCTACGGCGCCTCGCCACAGCAAGCGCTGCGCTATCTCAAGCTGCCGGCGGCGCTGCCCTACATCCTCGGCGGCTTGCGCATCGCGGGCGGCCTGTCGCTGATCGGTGCGGTCGTGGCCGAGATCGCGGCCGGAACGGCCGGCGCCGGCTCCGGGCTCGCCTACAGGATCGCCGAGTCAGGCTACCGCTTGAACATACCCCGCATGTTCGCCGCGCTGCTTTTGTTGTCGCTGGCCGGGATTGTCATCTATGGGGTGCTGGCGCTAGTTTCGCACCTCGTTTTACGGCGCTGGCATGAGAGCGCGCTTGGAAAGGAAAACTGATGGCTGCCGGTTCGATTTCGTCCGAAAAGATCGATCTTTTGATTTATGGACCGGTGCGGCCGATCCTCGAGAATGGCTTTTCCGATCATTTCGTCGTGCACAAGGCGGAGACGCGCGGCGACCTCGAGCGGCTGACGCCGGCGGTCCGCGACAAGATCCGCGGCGTCGCCGTGACCTATCACACCGTGCGTGCCGACAGGGATTCGCTGTCGCAGCTGCCGAAGCTGGAGATGGTGGCGAGCTTTGGCGTCGGTTACGACCACATCGACGCCAAATACGCGGCCGAGAACAACATCGTCGTCACCAACACGCCCGACGTGCTGACCGAGGAGGTCGCCGACGTCGCGATGGGCCTTCTCATCGCCACCTTGCGCGAGTTCATCAAGGCTGATCGCTATGTGCGCTCCGGGCTGTGGCAGACGCAGAACTATCCGCTCAGCGTCGGCTCGCTGCGCGACCGCAAGGTCGGCATCGTCGGCATGGGCCGGATCGGGCAGGCCATCGCGCGCCGGCTCGACGCCTCGCTGGTGCCGGTGGTCTACCACTCGCGCAATCCGTCCAAGGACGTCTCCTACGAGCACTACCCCGATCTTATCGAGATGGCGCAGGCGGTCGACACCCTGATGGTGATCGTGCCGGGCGGCGCCTCCACCAACAAGATGATCGATGCCGAGGTGCTCAAGGCGCTCGGCCCGCGCGGCGTGCTGATCAACGTCGCGCGCGGCTCCGTGGTCGACGAGCCGGCGCTGATCCAGGCGCTGAAGTCGGGCACCATCCTCGCCGCCGGCCTCGACGTGTTCGCGGCCGAGCCGAACGTGCCGGACGAGCTCAAGACCATGCAGAACGTCGTGCTGCTGCCGCATATCGGCTCGGCCTCGGTGGTGACCCGCAACGCCATGGACCAGCTCGTCGTCGACAATCTCAAGTCCTGGTTCGCCGGCAAGGCGCCGTTGACGCCGGTTGCCGAAACGCCGTTCAAGGGGCGCTGATGAGAAGTCTTCGGGCCGTCGCATTCGCCGTCGCGACCAGCTTGGCCGCGATCGGCATCGCGCATGCGCAGGATGCGACGACCCTGAAGAAGCAGATGCCCGGGCAGTGGGAGCTCTCGACCACCGAGCGCAGCAAGACCTGCGTCGTCACGCTCAAAGGTGACGCCGCAGGCCAGGGATTCAAGCTGGAACTGGAGCCGGCCTGCAAGACGGCGCTGCCCTTCACCAAGGACATCGTCGCCTGGAGCGTGAAGGGCCTCGACATCGTTCGCTTGCAGGGTGCGACCGGTGAAGCCGTGATCGACTTCACCGAGGTCGAGGCCGGCATCTTCGAGGGCCTGCGCCAGGGTGAGGGCGTCTACATCCTGCAGGACCTCGCCGCCGCGCGTTCGATGGCCAAATCGATGGACCAGATGATCGGCGACTGGTCGATGGTGCGCGGCAACGGCCAGCCGGTCTGCGGGTTGACGCTGACCAACACCGAAGCGGGCCCGGACAATTTCCAGGTCTTCCTCAAGCCGAAATGCGATCCCGCCATCGCGCAGTTTAATCCGACGCAATGGCGGCTCGAGCGCGGCCAGATCATCCTGATGTCGAAAGCAGGCGAAGCCTGGCAGTTCGAGGCCGACGACAACGCGCAGTGGCGGCGCGTCCCCGACACCGCCGATCCCCTGATCATGCTGCGTCAATAGGCGCCTTTCGGTTCTTGCAATTTTTCCTGCGCCCATGTCGATCCGGCACCAGCTGGATCGTCATCCCAATAGCGAGCTGATCGCGCGGCCGAACCGGCCGTGTCTCGCCCTATCAGGAGTTTTGCATGCGCTTCATGTACATCGTCACCTCCAGCCAGCCGATGAAAGGTCCGACCCCCGCGCTGATGGAGGCCATGCAGAAGATTTCCGAGCGGGAAATCAAGGCGGGCCGGATGATCGACAATGGCGGCCTGATGCCACTTGCGACCGGCGCACGGGTGCGGATCGTCGACGGGGAACTGAGCGTCGTCGACGGTCCCTTCATCGAGGCCAAAGAAGTGGTCGGCGGCTATGCCATCTTCGAGCTGCGCGACAAGGCGGAAGCGCTGGCCATGGCCAAGGAGTTCATGCAGCTGCACCTCGACCACATGCCGGGCTGGGATGGCACCTGCGAGTTGCGGGCCTTCGCCACGCCGGGCGTCGACGGCGCCTGCGAGGTGAATGCGAAGGCGGCTGCGCACGCCTGATGGACGGCACCGCGCGCAACGGTCGGCGGCGATGACGGTCGCCGACACCGATCAAGCCATCCGTGCCACGATTCACGCAACCTGGCGCATCGTGCAGCCGCGGCTCATCGCGACGCTGTCGCGGATGCTGCGCGACGTGCCGCTTGCGGAAGAGTTGACCCAGGACGCGCTCGTTGCGGCGCTCGAGGCCTGGCCGAGCCTCGGCATTCCCGACAATCCCGGCGCATGGCTCATGACCACCGCGAAGCGCCGCGCGCTCGATGTCTTGCGCCGCGGCAGGATGCTGTTGGACAAGCACGACATGCTGGCGCGCGACCTGTTGCAGGAGCAGGAGATCGTGCCCGATTTTGGTGCCGCGCTCGACGATGATATCGGCGATGAATTGCTTCGGCTGGTCTTCACCGCCTGTCATCCCATCCTGTCGCGCGAAGCTCGCGCGGCGCTGGCACTGCGCATGATCTGCGGCCTCACCACCTCGGAGATCGCACGCGCCTATCTCGTGCCGGAAGCCACCATCTCCCAGCGCATCGTACGCGCCAAGCGGACGCTGTCGAATTCCGGCCTCGCCTATGAGACGCCGAGTGGTGAGGCTCTGTCGGAGCGCCTGGCCTCGGTGCTGGAGGTCGTCTACCTCATCTTCAACGAGGGCTATCTCGCGGCGCGCGGCGAGGAATGGCTGCGGCCGCAGCTCTGCGACGAAGCGCTGCGCATGGGCCGCGTGCTTGCAGGCCTGGCGCCGAACGAGCCTGAGGTTCACGGCCTCGTTGCGCTGATGGATTTGAATGCCGCGCGGACACGCGCGCGCACCGACGCGAATGGGGATCCCATTCTGCTGATGGACCAGGATCGCGCGCTCTGGGATTGGGTGCAGATCCGCCGCGGCCTCCGCTCGCTCGAATGTGCCGCCGAGCTCGGTGGCTCCGGAGGATTTTACGCGCTTCAGGCTGCAATTGCGGCGTGTCACGTCAGAGCGGCGACTGCCGTCGAGACCGATTGGCATCGCATCGCGCAGCTCTACGCCGAATTGGCGCAGCTGGTGCGCTCGCCGGTCATCGAGCTCAATCGCGCGGTCGCGGTCGGCATGGCCTGGGGACCGCAAGCCGGGCTCGACGTGCTGGACGCCGTCGCCGGCGCGCCAGCGCTGGCGACCTATCATCATCTGCCGGCGGTTCGTGGCGATTTTCTGCAAAAGCTCGGGCGGCTCGCGGAGGCGCGACAGGCGTTTGAAGCCGCCGCGCATCTTGCGACGAACGGGCGCGAACGCGCGCTGATGCAGCGTCGCGCCGCGGCACTCGACGCTCAGAATATCTAGGTCGTCACCTTCGGCGGCGGTGCGGTGCCTTGCGCCCATTTCTCCATCTTGCCGAGCACGCCCCAGACGGTGAGCGCGAGCGAGATCGGCATCGCGAACTGGCCAAGGCCGGGCACGGCCGACACGATCGTTCCGAGCAGACCGGCAAGACCGCCCGCATCGGGGCTCGCCGTCACCGAGGAGAGCAGCGCGGTGAGCAGCGAGCCGCCGATCCCGAGCGCGGTCTTCTTGCCGTCGAGCAGCTTGCCGATGGTCTCGCCGAGTGCGCCGTTGACCTGGCCGAGCATGGGCTTGCCGCCGCCGTTGTTGAGCAGGGTGCCGAGCAGGTCGACGACCTGCTTCAGCTGATCGACCGGGGCGGGACTGGTCGGGCTCACTGGTCCTGGCACGGGCGCCGTCTTGTTGATGAGGGCGAAAAGCCGCTCGAACAGGCTGACCGGGTCGTTGGTGGCAGGCAAAGTGTTGCCCGGCACAGTCGCTGGCAGCGTCACACCGCCGGCCGACGGTCGCAGCACTTGCGCGAGGTCCTCCAGCCGCTTCAGGATTTGCGACAGATCGCCGTTCTGCGCGGCGGGGCCCGGCTGCTGCATCGCGCGCGTGATCGCGGCGACGGTGGCGGCATCGAGCAGCCCGGTATCCCTCAGGCCGTGCTGCTGCTGAAACTGCGAGACGGCGGTCCTGGTCTTCGGTCCGCTGATGCCGTCCTCGGCGAGCGGCGGATTGGCGCCGAGCTTGTTGAGCGCCTGCTGCATGAGGATGACCGTCGAGGCCACATCGTCCTCCGGCTCGGTGCGGCCGGCGAATTGCGGGACGCTGTCGAGCGTGATCGAGGAATCCTGTGACATCATCGCATGCAGGATCACCGCGGTGCCGAGCTGGGAATCGACGTGACTGGAATCGAACACGTGGTCGCGGACGAATTTTCCGGCCCTTGCCTCTGGCGGGCCGTACAGCGTCGAGCCGCCGTAGAGATAGGGCGAATTGACGCCCTTGGCGTGATAGCCGAAGCCGTTGAACGCCTCGAGCCGGAACAGCATCCGCGCGATGCTCCAGTCCTGCGCGCCGATGAAGTTCTCGATCCTGAACGCGTCCACGGCACCGTCCACGAAGGTGGCGAATGGACCGCGCCCTTTCGGAACGATGGTGGTCACACGATGCAGCGACTCGCCGTTGCCGAGATACGTGTCGAAATCGAAGTTGGACTCGCGGTAGTGACAGAGCGCGGTGAAGTACCAGGGAACGCCCGTCAATCGCTCGATCTGCTGATAGGTCGCCTTGCCGTTGAGGGCCTTGCGGGCGACGGCATTCGCTTCGGTGAGGCGTCCCGCTCGGATTTCGAGACCGGCCCAATTCCGCTCATATTCGCTTTTCAAGCTCTCGAATGAGATCATTTTCCGCTCCCGCAAATTGACTGAATTATCGAGTCTCCGTGCAAGCCACAGTGAACCGGCTGGCGTGATCGACGCGTGACTGCAGCGTGATCTCTGGAAAATCTGGCAGTCCGCCGGTCCGGCGCATGTGAAATGGCTTACAGCGTTGACATGAAATCATTGGTAGAATCCTGCAACGCACCGCTCAAGGAACCGGCGCGGCCGTCGATCCATTAACAAGGCGAGACGGTCCGGCAAGGAGTCCTGCATGCCCAAGCGCGTCCTGGCGATCGGAATCGAACCCGGCAATGCCGACTACAGCGCATTTCCGCAGCTGACGCCGGAGCTCGTGCGCGACTACATCGAGGCGCAGCTCCTGCGCCTGCGCGATCTCGGCTTCGAGGTCACGAGCTGCCTGATCGATCTCGATGCGACGGCCGAAGCCGGAGTCACGGCGGCCTTGCGCGACGAGCGCTTCGATTGCATCGTGATCGGCGCCGGCCTGCGCGAGCCGAGGGAGCGCCTGCTGCTGTTCGAGAGGGTGCTGAACCTCGTCCATCGCCTGGCGCCTGACGCCGCGATCTGCTTCAACACCACGCCTGCCGACACCGCGGAGGCGGTGCAGCGGTGGGTCGAGCCGTGAAAGCCGGCAATTGTCAGCGGTATTGGTGCCGAGCGGTCATCGGATGCACGTCGGCATTGGATCAGTTGACTGCGCGCGCATGGACGATCTCGCGCGCCCCGACCGGGCGCACGTCAGACGCGTCGAGAGTCACAACGGCAACCGTGTCCCCCGACAGGGTCGTGAATTCGACTTCGAAGGCTTCGCCTTCTTGATGCACCAGGACGACGGTGCCCACGTCACCGGCGGTTAGCCGTTCCGAAGGCACATCCCGCTTCAATACGACAAGGTCCAATTCATTAATCATCAGTACTAATCCTCCTCGGTACCAAGGTCACGTGGCATGTCTGTTTCTCAAACGTGTCCCAAGGATGCTATTCGTGGCCGGTGTATTCCGTGACGGACGTTGGATCTCGCGCCTAGATCAGCCGCATCCCGCGCAGGCTGGCATGCCCGCTCCTGCCGACGATGATGTGATCGTGCACGGCGATCCCCAGCGGCTTGGCGATGTCGATGATCGCTTTCGTCATCTGGATGTCGGCCTGTGACGGCGAGGGATCGCCGGAGGGGTGGTTGTGCACCAGGATCAGCGCGGTCGCCGACAGCTCGAGCGCGCGCTTGATCACCTCGCGCGGATAGACCGGGGTGTGGTCGACGGTGCCGGTCTGCTGCACCTCGTCGGCGATCAGCTGGTTGCGCTTGTCGAGGAAGAGCAGGCGAAACTGCTCCTTGTCGGCAAACGCCATGCTGGTCCGGCAATAGTCGATCACCTCGTTCCAGGACGACAGCGCGTTGCGGCCGTTGACCCCGCCCTTGGCGACGCGATGCGCCGCCGCAGCGATCAGCTTGAGCTGGTTGATCGCGGACTCGCCGACGCCGTCGACCTCGCGTAAGCGCGCCACCGGCGCATGCACGACCTCGGCGAACGAGCCGAACGTCTTGATCAGCGTCTTCGCCAGCGGCTTGGTGTCGCGCCGCGGCAGCGCCGGAAACAGCGCCATCTCCAGCAGCTCGTAGTCGCTGAGTGCATCCGCGCCTGCGCTATAGAAGCGCTCGCGCAGCCGCTCGCGATGGCCGAGATAGTGCGGCGCGTCCTCAGGCTTGCTCTTGTCGTGGTCGGATCTGGCTGGCATGGGCCGCCAGCATTGCCTTGTCGAGAAAAATTTTCAATCGAGAATTGTAGTCCTCTCGTGACTGCCGCATGGGCTTGGGCGTGGCGCAGAACGCGCGCGGTCCAGGGATGGATGGTTACGGGGACACCGATCGCCGAGCGGTTGATGCGTCCGAGGTCGCTATCTGCGTCGTGGAAGCTCATCAGGTGTTGAATCAGCGACACCGCCTCAATTGATGTGTTGCTCGCGCCTACGTTCTCAGGGGCTCAGGATTGCCCTGGGTGGGACCGTTGCGCGTGCGATGACTGGCGGCACCACATTGGTGCATTGAGACTGCCTCGGGGATTGAGGTCGGCACCTTGGCTGGCGCAAGCGAGCTCCAGATCAAGCGCATTCTGGTCGACGGAATTTCTCAAACGACAATTGCAAGTCCCCTCATCGCTTCCGCATGGGGCCGGTTACCGCCATGACGCCGATGACGATAAACGTCATGCCGGCCAGCATCGACCACGTGAAGCTCTCGCCAAGGAGCGTGGTCCCAAGCGCCACGGCGAAGCCGGCGCGCAGGTAGCTACCGCTCGTCGTTCCGAGCGGACCAAGCGTATGGATCAGGCGGAAATAGATCACCATGGCGAGTGCGGTGCAGACGCTCGCCAGGCCGAGCACTGCCATGATCGCCTGCATCGTCGGCGCCAGTGTCCAGGGCCGATCGAGCACGGCGGCGATGGGCAGCATCAGGGCCGCGGCGCAGCTCATCGCGCCGGCGGCCGTGACGATCGCGGGAAGATACGCGAACCGCTGCCCCCAGATCGGTGCCAGCGCGTAGCAGAAGCTCGCCGCCAGGACGGCGGCCTGCGCCAGCGGCGCGGTGGTGCCGAACCCCGAGCGCGCATCAACTCGCATGGTGAGGGCGACGCCGGCCAGGCCCAGCGCAACGCCGATGATCTTGCGGCCGCTGATCGCCTCTCGCCCGCGTCCGGTCGACAGCGCGATCGCTAGCACGAACATCGGCGGGGTCGCATTGAGCACGCCGGCGAGACCGCTCGTGATATGCGTTTCGCCCCAGCTGATCAGGGTGAAAGGCAGCGCGCTTTGCAGCAGCCCTTGCACGACGAAAGCCGCCCACACCGGCCCTTCGCGCGGCAGGGCATGCCCCTGCGCGAGGGCGACCAGGATCAGGAGAACGGCCGCGATCGTCACCCGCGCCGCGACCATCGTGAAGGGCGGGATCGTCGGAAGCGCGACCTTGATGAGCGTGAATGAGCTGCCCCAGATCAGGGAGAGAAGCAGCAGGAGTCCGATCTCGAACGCGAGACGGGTTTGTCTTGGTGTCGTCTGTTGTGCCTGTGTGCTCATGCGATCTGCTCCGGAATCCATCGAGACCATGAACAGGAGCGGCGCTGCAGGCTGGCTGGATTCGGACCTCATCGCCCGGTCGAGTCCGATTTCAGCTACCCGGAAGGGCGGCTTGAAACTATGATTTGGCCATGACGACAGGCTCGGCGCATCGGCAGACGCTGCCGCCGCATCTCGACTGGGAAACCTGCGATCGGGCGCGCCTTGCGCGTGCGCGCGCTTTCGACGGCCTGTTCTTCTCCGGCGTTCGCTCGACGGGCATCTATTGCCGGCCGGTCTGTCCGGTGCGTCCGGCCCGCTCTGAGAACGTCACCTTCTATGCGACCGCGGCGGCCGCCGAGCGAGCCGGCTTTCGCCCGTGCCTGCGCTGCCGGCCGGAAACCGCGCCGGGCTCGCCGGCCTGGATGGGGACGGCGACCACCGTCGCGCGCGGGATGCGCCTGATCAATGACGGCTTTCTCGATCGCGCGACCATGACCGAGCTTGCGGAAACCCTGGGCGTGGGGCCGCGTCACCTGCTCCGCCTGTTCATGCGTCATGCCGGCGCAAGCCCGAGTGAGATCGCCGCCACGCGCCGCGTACAGGAAGCCAAGCGGCTTATCGACCAGACCGAGATGACATTGGTAGAGATTGCGTTTGCGGCCGGCTTCGGCAGCGTTCGCAGGTTCAACGACGCTTTTGCCGCGACTTACAAGAGGACGCCTTCGTCATTCCGCCGCCGGCGCCAGGACAACGCGATCAGGCGCCGATCTGCTTCTCGCCGTGCCGTTCCGACAGTGTGAAGATCTCCACGCCCGTCGCGGTGACGCCGACGGAGTGCTCGAACTGCGCCGACAGTGAGCGGTCGCGGGTGACCGCGGTCCAGCCGTCGGAGAGGATTTTGACGTGCGGCTTGCCGAGATTGATCATCGGCTCGATGGTGAAGAACATGCCGGGCTTGAGCTGCACGCCCTCGCCGGGCCGGCCGATGTGGATGATGTTGGGCTCGTCGTGGAACATGCGCCCGAGGCCATGGCCGCAGAAATCGCGCACCACGCTCATGCCCTGCGGCTCGACGAAGCTCTGAATGGCGTGGCCGATGTCGCCGGTGGTGGCGCCGGGCTTCACCGCGGCGATGCCGCGCATCATCGCCTCATAAGTGACTTCGATCAGCCGCTCGGCCTTGCGGGCGATCGGGCCCACCGCATACATCCGGCTGGAATCGCCATACCAGCCGTCGACGATGAAGGTGACGTCGATGTTGACGATGTCGCCCTCCTTCAGCGGACGGTCGCCCGGCATGCCGTGGCAGACCACGTGGTTGAGCGAGGTGCAGGTCGAATATCGATAGCCGCGATACATCAGCGTCGCCGGATAGGCGCCATGGCTGAAGGCGAAATCGCGGACGAATTCGTCGATCTTCGAGGTCGGCACGCCGGGGGCGACGATGTCGGTGAGCTCGTCGAGGCATTTCGCCACCAGCGCCCCCGCCTTGCGCATGCCGGCAAAGGCATTCGGCCCATGCAGCTTGATCTGTCCGGTCTTGCGCAGGGAGGTATCGGTGGCTTCGACGTAGCTCATGCGTGTCAAATCTTCTCGGGGCTGATCTCGATATCGGCGGAAAGGCTTGATTTCACGCTCTAATTTAATGATTGGCAGCCTTCATGCAAGCCGAGGCAGAGCGTTTTCGAGCGAAGTGGCTACCGGTTCGCGTGAAGAAAACGCGTCAAAAACAAGAGGCTTGCCAGCCTTGGATGGGAAAGTGCCCTAATTCGGGACTTCTACGGTGGTTTCCACCGGCAGGGCGCCGCCGCGGATGCGGATTTCGCGGACGGGGTAGGGAACCCGGATGCCCTCGCGCTTGAACGCGTCCCACAGCGCCAGCATCACGTCGCTCTTAACCCTGTCCATGCCGTCGGGATCGGCGATCCAGAAGGTCAGCGAGAACTTCATGCCGGCCTCTGCGAACTCGGTCAAAATGCAGGTCGGCGGCTTGCCCTTCTGGGCGCGCGGATGGGCAGCAGCGGTCTCGGCAGCGAGCGTGCAGACCAGGCGGGGATCGGCGTCGTAATTGGTGCCGAAGGCGATCTTCACCAGCGTGTTCTTGTCGGTATAGGTCCAGTTGACGACCTTCTGCGTCACCAGGTCCTCGTTCGGCACCAGGAATTCGCGCCCGTCGCCGGCGGCGACGGAAATATAGCGCGTCTTCATCGCGCTGATCCGCCCGGTATTGTCGCCGATGGTGACGAGATCGCCGGGCTTCACCGATTTGTCGGCGAGCAGGATGATGCCCGAGATGAAATTGGCCACGATCTTCTGCAGGCCGATACCGATGCCGACGCCGACCGCGCCGGAGAACACCGCGAGCGCCGACAGGTCGATGCCGACGGCGCCGAGCGCAATGACGATTGCGACGGCAAGCAGCCCGATGCGGATGATCTTCACCAGCAGCACCTGCACCGACGGCGTCAGGTCGGTGGTGGCGTTGATCCGGCTCTCGGCGAAATTGCTCGCGATGTTGGTCAGCCAGAGCGCGATCAGCAGCAGCGCGCCGGCCTTGAGCGCCAAGAGCGGGGTCAACCTGAGACCGCCGAGCACGATCGCGAACGAATCCAGCAGGTCGACCGTCGCATCGAGCTGGCCGACGATGGAGAGCGCGGCGACGAACCACGCCGTGATCGACACCAGCTTGACGATGAAGGCGTTGCGGAGCACCGAGGTCACGAGCCGGATCACGAGCCAGGCGAAGCCGAGCTTGGCTGCGACCATCAGGAGATAGCTGCGGCTCGGCCAGGTCGCGTGGTACATCACCACGCGCGAGATGATCACGAGCAGCGTGAACACCGCCGTCGAGGCGCTGGAGACCATCACCCGGACGAAGTGCCGGAGCGGCAGCGGCCAGCGCATCGCCAGTGACGTCATGTCGACGCGGCTGCGAATGGCGGCCTCCGCGGCATAGGCGATGCCGGCCGCGGCCAGGATGAGACCGAATTGCAGGTAGAACCAGGGCGAGGAGATTTCCGCCCCGACGCTGCGCGCGGTCGTCTGCACGAACTCCATGAAGTCTTTGAGGTCCATGTCCATCGGTCTCGTCGGCAAAGCGGGGAGGAATTGATTCGAGGGAGCCGCAGAATCCCACAAAGGGCACGGCCCGGCCATCGATACACCGCCAAGTGAAGCGCGTTAAGGCCGCAAAATGCCGACAGATTGCCGCGAGGAGCGGAAATGGGTTGGCGCGCGAGTCTGCCGACGATAAGGATGAAATTCCAGCGATTTGTACCCGGAAGGTGGATGGCCTCCCTCGACTCCGTCAGTCTCGCCATATTGCTCGGCGCCGTCCTCGTCATGGCCGGTATCCTGTCGAGCCTGCTTGCGCTGCGCTTCGGCGCGCCGCTGCTGCTCGTCTTCCTTGCCATCGGCATGGTCGCCGGCGAGTCCGGCCCCGGGCATCTGCAGTTCGACGACGTCCGCACCACCTATCTGGTCGGCTCCGTCGCGCTCGCCTTGATCCTGTTCGACGGCGGCTTGCGCACGCGCTTTGCCAGCATCCGCACGGTGCTCGCGCCCTCCGTGGTGCTCGCGACCGTCGGCGTGCTGCTGACCGCCGTCGTCACGGCGCCGTTCGCGAAATACGCGCTCGACCTCAACTGGGCGGAGTCGCTGCTGGTCGGTGCCGTGGTGGCCTCGACCGACGCGGCCGCCGTGTTCCTGCTGGTGCATACCCAGGGCCTGCGCCTGCGCCCGCGCGTCGGCGCAACGCTGGAGGCGGAATCCGGCACCAACGATCCGTTCGCGATCTTCCTCACGCTGATGCTGGTGGAATACATCTCGGTCGGCTCGAGCTCGCCCGGGCATGTGCTGATGGAGTTCCTCCTGGAGGCGGCGCTGGGCGCCATCGTCGGCGTCATCGGCGGCCGCCTCGTCGTGATCGCCCTCAACCAGGTGGCGCTGCCGCAGGGCCTGCACGCTCCGTTCGTGACCACGGGCGCGCTCGTGATCTTCGGCGGCTCGCAGATCATGCACGCCTCCGGCTTCCTCGCGGTCTATCTCGCCGGCATCATCATCGGCAACCGGCCGACCCGCGCGCATAATTCGGTGGTGACGTTCCTCGATGCCGCGACCTGGCTGGCGCAGATCGTGATGTTCGTGCTGCTCGGCCTTCTGGTCTCGCCGAGCCGGCTCGGCGCCAGCATATTGCCGGCGGTCGCCGTCGCGCTCGTCCTGATGCTGATCGCGCGGCCCCTCGCGGTGTTTGCGTGCCTTATGCCATTCCGCTTCAACTGGCGCGAAAAGATCTTCATCGCCTGGACCGGCTTGCGCGGCGCGGTCGCGATCTTCCTGGCCTCGATCCCGATGCTGGTCGGGCTGTCCAAGGCCTATCTCTATTTCGACGTCGCCTTCGTCGTCGTCATCATCTCGCTCTTGCTGCAAGGCTGGACCCTGGCGCCCGCGGCGCGCAAGCTGCATGTGGCACTGCCGCGCGCCGAGCGCGGCCCGCGCCGCGTCGAACTGGATCTGCCCGGCCAGCTCGAACAGCAACTGGTCGGCTATCCGGTGCGGCCCAAGAGCCTGTATTTCCGCCGCGGCCTGATCCCGTCCTGGTCCAAGCCGACACTCGTCATCCGCAACGAGAACATCCTGACGCCGACCGAAGCCGACCCGATCGCGCCCGGGGACTACATCTACCTGCTGGCCCCGCCGGAAAAGGCCGAGTCGCTCGACCGCTTTTTCGTCGACATGCAGCCGAGCTCGGCGCCCGATCCGCATCTGCTCGGCGACTTCATGGTCTCCGGCGAGCACACCCTCGCCGAGCTCGCGGAGATCTACGGCGTGAAGGTGAGCGAGGACGAGGGCAAGCTCACGCTCGCCGATTATTTCGACGTCCATCTCGACCGCGCGCCGAAGGAGGGTGCCGAGCTCGCGCTGGACGAGATCGTGCTTGTCGCGCGCTCGATCTCCGGGGGCCGCGTCAACGTCGTCGGCCTCCGTCTGCCCGAAGAAGACGAGACGCCCGCGCAGCTGACGCGCGCGCAGGCGCTGCGCAAGAGACTTGCGGAGCTGTGGACCTCGGTCGCGGGGGTCTGACGCTGCCGTAGGGAGGCAAAGGCGCCCTTGCGCCGTGCCCATCAAATGGGCACGGCGCGAGCTCAAAGGTGGCGTCGCAATTTGCGGGAACGGAACACCAGGCAGCCGCAGCCAAATCGCCGCAACCGCCGAAAGTTTCCGCTGTTCCGCCAAGTTGATAGCCGGAACGCTGCGCCGTTCCGCCCGTTCTCAGCCCGAGCAACGTCTTTGACAGGAGGAGTTCCATGCGAAGTTTCATCCTGCCTGCCATCGTCGCGATCGGCCTCGGATCGGCCGCGCCGGCGATGGCCTATGACACCGGCGACCAGATTTCCATGCAAGTCGCGCTCGACGTTGCCAGTGATCTTGGCGTCGCCACGGTCTCGCACACGAACTTCCTCGGCGATGAATGGCAGATCGAAGGCCGCGATCGCGCCGGGCGCTGGATGGAAGTCGATGTCGATGCGAGGACGGGCGAGGTGCGCAACGTCGATCGCGGCTGGTAGCTATTCGTAGCCCGGATGGCGCTTCGCGCAATCCGGGCTGCAAGTGCCTCACATCAGCACCTTCACCCCACCGAGACTCGTCACGCGGCCCTGCTTCAGCGTCACGATCTGCGTCGCGAGCTGGCGCAGTTCGGCTGCGTCGTGGCTGACATAGACCATGGGTACGTTGGCTTCATCCCGCAGCCGCACCAGATAGGGCAGGATCTCGAGCTTGCGCCCCTCGTCGAGCGCGCCGAGCGGCTCGTCGAGCAGCAGCAGCCTCGGCTTCGACAACAGCGCGCGTCCGAGCGCGACGCGCTGGCGCTCGCCGCCGGAGAGTCGTCCGGGGCGGCGGCCGAGCAGGGCACCGATGTCGAGCAGGTCGATGATGCGCCTGTGCTGGACAGGATCGGACGGCAGGCGGTTCATCCGCCGTCCGTAATCGAGGTTCTGCGCGACGTCGAGATGCGGGAACAGCCGCGCGTCCTGGAACACATAGCCGATGCGACGGCGCCAGGCCGGGACATGGATGCCTGCCGCGGTATCGTCGACGGTCTCGCCGTCGATCACGATGGTCCCGCGGTCGGGCCGCAACAGCCCGGCGATCATGTTCACCAGCGACGTCTTGCCGGCGCCCGAGGCGCCGAACAGGCCGATGACGCGGCCTTCGCTGCTGAAGGATGCATGCAGCGAGAATTCGCCAAGCTGCTTTTCGATGTCGACCCGCAGCATGGTCAGTTTCCGTGCAGCCGCGCGGTGGCGCGGCGGGCGAACCATTCGGCGGCAATCAATGCGCCCAGCGCCAGCGCGATCGAGACGATCACCAGCCGTCCCGCAGCGGCATCACCGTCCGGCGTCTGGATCAGCGAATAGATCGCGGAGGAAATCGTCTGGGTCTCGCCGGGAATGTTGGAGACGAAGGTGATCGTCGCGCCGAACTCGCCGATCGCCTTGGCAAAGCCCAGCACCATGCCGGCGAGCACGCCGGGCAGCGCCAGCGGCAGCGTCACCGTGAAGAACACCTTCCACGGCGCCGCGCCAAGCGTCTCGGCGGCCTGCTCGAGCCGGCGGTCGATCGCCTCGATCGACAGCCGCATCGGGCGCACCAGCAGCGGAAACGACATCACGCCGCAGGCGAGCGCCGCGCCAGTCCAGCGGAATGCGAAGACGATGCCGAGATGGTCGGCGAGAAAGCCGCCGACGAGGCCGCGGCGGCCGAAGGTGAGAAGCAGGAGATAGCCGGTGACGACAGGCGGCAGCACCAGCGGCAGATGCACGACGGCGTCGAGCATCGACTTGCCCCAGAAGTCACGTCGCGCGAGCAGCCATGCCAGCGCAATACCGAATGGCGTCGCGACCAGCGTTGCGACGATGGCGACCCTGAGCGAAAGCAGGATCGCCGTCCATTCGGCGGGGGAAATCTCAGACATCAAGCCGCAAATATCACGTCGTCGGGGTGACCAGGAACTTGAAGCCGTACTTTTCCAGAATGGTCTTGGCCGCCGTCGAGCGCAGGAAGGCGAGATAGTCATTGGTCTGCGGCTTGGCGGTGGTGGTCGCAGCGACCGGATAGATGATCGCGGGATGTGAATCCGCCGGGAAGGTGCCGACGATCTTCACGCCGGGCTCGATCTTGGCGTCGGTGGAATAGACGATGCCGAGTACGGCCTCGCCGCGGGCGACCAGCGTCAGCGCCGCGCGCACGCTCTCGGCCATCGCGAATTTCGGCTCCGCGGCCTGCCAGGCGCCGAGCTTTTCCAGCGCCGCCTTGGCATATTTGCCGACCGGCACAGCTTTGACGTCGCCGGTCGCGATCTTGCCGTCGCCGGCGAGCTTGGCGAGATCGAAGCCTTGCGCGATCGTCACGTCGTCGATCCTGGAATCCTTCGGCGCGATCAGCACGATGCTGTTGCCGAGCAGGTTGACTCTGGAAGGCTCGTTGATGGTCTTCCTGGAGATCGCGTAGTCCATCCAGTCGGTGTCGGCCGAGACGAACACGTCGGCCGGCGCGCCCTGCTCGATCTGCTTGGCGAGCACCGAGCTTGCGGCATAGCTGACGATGAACTTGACGCCGGTTCTGGCGGTGTAGGCGGCGTCGATCTCGTCCAGCGCGTTCTTCATCGAGGCGGCGGCGAACACGGTGATGGTCTTGTCCTCGGCCGCGGCCGGCGAGAGGGCCGCGCCGGCGAGGATGACGAAGGCAGTGAAAAGTCCTGATAGACGAAACATGGGATGCGCTCCGTGCGAGCTCGCGCGCGCAAGGCAGCACGCGCAAATCTGGCGTCGAATGGGTCAGATGCGACGGGCGGAAGCGCTGTTCCACGGTCCCTTGCGACGGCTTACGGCCGGCGGGGATATCGCAGTAGCGAAGATAGCAGGCCGCGCCGCTAGGTCAAACCTGGTTCGTCATCCCAGGACAAGTGCGCCTAAATCACCGCTGTCGTCCCGGACAAGCGTAGCGCTGGACAATGCGTAGCGTTGTCCAGAGCGGAGCGCCGATCCGAGATCCATAGTCACAGGCAGGTGTGGTTACGGGGACTCGGTGTGGCTTGCCGCGCCACATCGCCCGCTGTGATTACGGGGCTCGGATCGGCGCGCGCTTGTCCGGGACGACGGCATTGCGCTAGCGTCGTTTACGGCTGCGCATCCGCCGCGTGCAGCACCGCCTTGCAGGCGGCCGGCATTTGCGCCAGCGTCATCGGCGGCTTCGGCTTTGGCGGCTCCGGCGGCGGCTTGGGATGCAGCACCGCATCGGAGAACCAATAGGCGAGATCGGCGGGCTTGCAGCCTTCGTCCTCGGCCTGTGACGGCTGGCCCTCGCATTCGCCGGCGCCCGCCGGGCAGCGCATGCGGATGTGGAAGTGGTAGTCGTGGCCCCACCAGGGGCGGATCTTCGACAGCCACGCGCGATCGCCCTTGGCCTCGCGGCACAACGCCTTCTTGATTGCGGCGTTGACGAAGATGCGCTGCACGGCGGGCTCCTGCGCCGCATCGCGCAGCACCAGCACGTGACCTGGCGTGAACACCCTGGGGTCGACATCGAGCCGGTCCGGGCGCACCATCATCACCGCCGACATGTCCTCGCGCTCCTCGCGCGAGAGCCGGCGGTCCGGCATCGGCGTCAGCCAGATGTCGGCGTCGAGACCGATCTGGTGGCTGGAATGGCCTGACAGCGCCGGCCCGCCGCGCGGCTGGGCGATGTCGCCGACCAGGATGCCGGGCCAGCCCGCGTCCTTGTGGGCTTTCGCGGCGAGCCGCTTGATCAGCGCGATCATGTCGGGGTGACCGTAGCTGCGGTTGCGCGACAGCCGCATCACCTGCCAATACTCGCCGTTGATTGGAATCTGCTCCGCGCCGCCGATGCAGCCCTTGGTGTAGGAGCCGATGACATGGGCCGGCCCTTTCGAGGGCAGCAGCTTTCGCGCGAACAGCTCCTTGGCGGCGAGATCGGGATCGTTCGGGTTGGCGAGCGGCGGCAGCGGCTTCGGGTTGATGCTGCCCTTGTCCTGGGCCGGCGCGTCGCCGGCGCTCAGGCAGGCGAGCGAGAGCAGGAGGAGGGTGATGCAGCGGCGACTCATGCTGGCGTCCTTATAGCCCAATGCTGCATCAGGGTTAAGAATGAGGCCGTGAGCCGGCTATCGGCTCATCGCAGCTCGCCCAAATCGCGTCTCGAGCTCGCGGTTTCTTAACGGTGCAATAACCCTATCCTGCATTGACCAAAATTCGTGCGCGGCGTGAGGAAAATCTGCAGCTCGCATGCAATCACGCGCGATTTCGGAACTGATTCAAGCGCCCGCGCAATTTTGTGCCAGATTGATCATCGATTGCTGTGCAGGACTCAGTCTGACGGTGCCTGCCGCCGCGGCCGCGCCGCGCAAACAGGCAGCAAGCTCCGCCGCGGGCTGACGGCGGCCGGTCAAGATTACTTTTTTTTCAGACACTTGCCCCAACACTTGCGGCCGCTGGGCGCGACTGGGATGAGTGACGTTGAGTTTGGGGTCTCGAACAACGAAGAAGCGAAAGCAAAGCGTGCTTGCCCGCGCCGGCGAAAAGGCGCGCAAGCCGCGCTTCGCGCGCGCGCCGCGTGCCCTTTCCGAACGCGACCAAGTCCTGCGCAGCCGTGCCGAGGCGGAAGCCGCGATCGCCGAAGCGCGCAAATCCCATGAGCGCCTGCGTCAGGCCATCGACATTCTGCCGCAGGGCATTGTGTTTCTCGATGCCGAAGGCCGCTACGTCCTCTGGAACAAGAAATACGCCGAGATCTACAGCAAGACCGCCGATCTGTTCAAGGAGGGCGCGCGCCTCGAAGACACGCTGCGCATCGGCGTTGCCCGCGGCGACTATCCCGACGCCATCGGCAACGAGGACGCGTGGATCGCCGACCGGCTGCAAAAGCTCTATCAGCCCGGCGCGCGCCACGAGCAGAAGCTGTCGGACGGCCGCGTCATCCTGATCGACGAGCGCTTGACCGATGACGGCGGCGTCGTCGGCCTGCGCGTCGACATCACCGAATTGAAGCAGCGCGAGGCCTCGTTCCGCCTGCTGTTCGACGGCAATCCCGTGCCCATGATCATCTGCGCGCTGGACGACGAGCGCATCATCGGTGTCAACGAGGCCGCAATCGCGCATTACGGCTATAGCCGGGCCGAGTTCGAGCGACTGAAGATCCGCTCCTTGCAGGCGTTCGACAGCGAGCCGCCCTGGACCACCGATCCGACCGGCGAGGAGCAGGCCGGCCGTACCTGGAAGCACGTCAAGGCCGACGGCGCGCTGATCGATCTTGCGATCTATTCCCGCGAATTGATCTATGCCGAGCGGCCGGCAGTGCTGCTCGCGCTGATGGACATCACCGAGCGCAAGCGCGCCGAGGCGCGGCTCGCCTTCATGGCCCAGCATGACGGGCTGACCGGCCTGCCCAATCGCAGCCTGCTGCGGCAGCAGATGGACGAGATGCTGCTGCACACGCGGCGCAGCGCCGAGAAGGTCGCGCTGCTGATCCTCGGGCTCGACAATTTCAAGGCGGTCAACGACACGCTGGGGCATGGGGTCGGCGACAAGCTCCTGCGCGGCGTCGCCAAGCGGCTGCGCTCGACCTTGCGCGAGGAGGACGCGCTGGCGCGCCTTAACTCCGATGAGTTCGCGGTTCTGCAGAGCGGATTGGCGCGGCCGGAAGACGCGGTGGGTCTCGCAAAACGCCTGCTGGAGGCCATTGCCGATCCCTATCTGCTCGACGGCCATTCCGTGGTGATCGGCGCCTCGATCGGCATCGCGATGGCGCCGGGCGATGGCGATGATCCCGAGAAGCTGCTCAAGAGCGCCGACATGGCGCTGTCGCGCGCGAAAGCGGATGCGCGTGGCACCTTCGCCTTCTTCGAGGCCGCGCTCGATGCGAAGGCGCAGAGCCGCCGCAAGATCGAGGTCGAGCTGCGCGATGCGATCCAGAACGACGTGCTGCGTCCCTATTACCAGCCGCTGATCGACCTCCAGAGCGGCCGCATCACCGGCTTCGAGGCGCTGGTGCGCTGGCCGCATGCCGAGCGCGGCATGGTCTCGCCGGCCGAGTTCATCCCGGTCGCCGAGGACACCGGCCTGATCAATCCGCTCGGCGGGCTGATGCTGCGCCGGGCCTGCCTCGATGCCGCGGCCTGGCCCGACGACGTCCGCGTCGCCGTCAACCTGTCGCCGCTGCAGTTCCGCAGCGGCAATCTGCTCTCGATGGTGACGGACGCGCTGAAACATTCCGGCCTGCCGCCGCGCCGGCTCGAGCTCGAGATCACCGAGACGCTGCTCCTGGAGAAGAGCGCGCAGGTGCTGGCGACGCTGCACGCGCTGCGCGCACTGGGGGTGCGCATCTCTATGGACGATTTCGGCACCGGCTATTCCAGCCTCAGCTACCTACGCAGCTTTCCCTTCGACAAGATCAAGATCGACCAGTCGTTCGTGCGCGATTTGGCGGCCAACCGCGAAGCCCAGGCGATCATCCGCTCCATCGTCAGCCTCGGCAAGGGCCTTGGCGTCACCATCACCGCCGAAGGCGTCGAGACCGAAGCCGAGCTGAGCTGTCTCCGCGCCGAAGGCTGCCATGAGGGGCAGGGCTTTCTGTTCAGCAAGGCCCGGCCGAATGCCGAGATCATCAGCCTGCTCGCCGCACAGCGCGGCATCGATGGCGACGAGGACGCTGCGCTGGTGGCGTGAGTCGGCGCTGGCCGCTTGTTGCCTCCCGCCAAAATCACCTTCCCCACGTCTCGTAATGCGTGTCGCGCGGTTGGATCTGCTGCGCGATTGCGCCAGTGTCTTGCTGTCCTTCGCGGCTCATGCACTGCTCAGCATGCTGGAACAGCCTGGCATCGCAGACGCTGCTCACTTTCGCAGGGCTGGGCCTGATGAGCGCCCTGCTGATATCGCTCGCCGCAATCGATCGCGGTGTGGCTCCTGAGCTCCGGCCGTTGTAGTTTGGACATGAATGCGCAGACGGGTGAGCCCATGTCGGTGCAGGTAAGCCGCTCGCCATCGGAAGCCGACAGTTCGGTCTATCTCCGCTTTGGGGGCCGGTCGGATATCGACCCGGGTGCACCACCCGTAAATTTCCCAAGTGCCGACCCCCGGCCGCAGTCGTTAAATGGTGCAGGTCGTGGGGCCGCACCATGAAGACACCGAAGCCAAAGCAATGGGCCGAGCAGGAGATTCGGCGGCTGGTCGCGCTGGCCCGGCGGGGCGTTGGAGTATCGAAGATAGCCGCGGAACTGGGTCGCCACGCCGGATCAGTCAGGCGAATGGCACGAACGAAGGGACTACTGTTGAAGAAGTAGCCGCCGGGTAGGGCGCTGCCTGATCGAGGAGGCGCGCGGACGTGGCTCTACAGCCCGAAGCCTCGGCCGATGTCGCGCATAAGACTGAGCGCAGCCTCGGTATTGCGACCATAGAAGAGCGCTCGATCGAGCTGAGAAAAGATGCCCATTCCGAATAGCGCTATAGCGATGCCTCTAAGCATGGTTGTGGACCGGGTTTGAACGATGCTGCGAAAGTTCAAAACGGCCCCAGCCGCAGGATGGGGGTAACAGCCGGGGCCGGCATTCCCATTCCAATGTGCCGCACGGCGGCGGGCGGCACTCTTCAGCTTAGACACACGGAAGCTAACAAATCATTTTATTCCGCACTCACCCCGTGAGGGCCGCGGCCGGTTTCGTGATGTCGGGCTCTCGATCGGGCGGCGAGCCAACCGAGCAACGTTCGAAATCCTCGAACGGCGCATCCCTGGCCAAATGCTCCCAATATTCAGCTTCGGCGAGCAGTTTCCAACTTCGATCAGGATGACGCGCGGCTGTCTGGCGGCACAACACTGCCATCGCGCGCAGGCGACCCGCAGTATCCATCTACTCCTCCCGTTATTCTCGTCGATTATTCTTGTTGATTGCACAGTATTTTCATTTTTTGCGTCGGAGTCATTACGATTATGACATAAAACTAATTTTCACCTTTCGAAGCGCGTTTTGATTTTCGTTACGCTTTAAATCGCGCTTCGAGCACAACGGGCGCAATCCAGCCGGTGGGATTGGCGGAGCGAAGCGAAACCCATCAAACTTCATTCTTACGAATTGGAACGGGCAAGAACGCGAACCTGCGTCCCGCCCGCTAGGGCGAAGCGGTTTCGCGAAGGGCTCAATCCATCTTGCGGGCGCGCTCGTCCTCCTGGCCGGGACATGGCGACCGGATGGTGGATTGGTCCGTCATCGTCGTGCCTGAATTGAACCTGTTCGGCTTCCGCCTGCACCAACGGCGCGTAGGTCCGTGATATCAGCGACGAAGGAAGGCGCGATGAAGGCCGTGAAAGCATCGATCCGTGTTGCAGTCACAGCGCTTGCTTCTGGCGGCGCTCTATGCGCGTCAGGGGCGTAACGCCGAGGCCGAGCGGCTGTTCAAGCGCTCGGTGGCCACATGCGAGAAAACCCTCGGCCCCAACCATCCGGATCTCGCCGGCGTCCTGGACAACCTCGCCGGTCTCTACAAGGATCAGGGCCGCTATGCCGATGCCCAGCAGGTCCTGAAACGGTCGATGGCCATCCGAGAGAAGACAAGACCGATCTGACGTCCCATGCGCGACTTGATCCCCGCCGCCGCCGAAAATCGCCCGGTTCGCTCCCTTCTCACCGGCCTGATCGCATTTGCCTTCGCGGCGATTGCCTCGCCTTGTGTCGCCAGCGAGTGGCGTTACGGGTGTCGGGGCGTGCTGCCCAGCGGCGATGAGCCGGTCATCATCTTCAATCGCTCCTCGCTCATCATGTTGCCGAAGGCCTGGGTCCGCGGATCGCTGCTCGGTTCGGTCAACGGTCAGCTCTTGAGCTCGAGCTTTCGCGCAGCCGATAACAATTCGGGGCTTGTCCCGAAGATGGTGTTCGCGCGCGACGATCATCCCGACGAGAAGCTGACCCTGATCGAAAAATCGTCACAGACGATCTCGGATGTTCACCGTCCGGCTGGAAGGCAACCGCGTTCCGAGCAAATCACCACCTACCGCAAGGTCTATCGGTGGGTGAGCGACGGCATCTATCAGGGGCCCTACGATATCAAGATGGATTGCGTAAACTACGAGCTTTCGGCGCCCCGTCGATAGCTTTGCCGGGGACGCGCGGCGCGTCCCGATAGGCTCAAAGCTCAGTGTCCCACGCGGAAATGACGTCCTGGAGGCCGATCCGCCAAGGGCCGATCGTTCCCGCTGGACGAGCCACCGACCGTTCCCGCTGGACGAGCCAAAAGACATGCTGGCCACACTTTTCCAACTTTTTTGCGCGCTGACGGCCGAACCATGTCGGCTTGGGCCGGTCTCGATCGTCCTTGGGTGGACGTCCGGATGAGCCGTGAGATGGACCCGACTCATGCGACGTGATTTCGTCGATTCGAGCTGTCAAAGTCGGAACTGGAGCAAATGCCCATGAGGATCACCGTCGAAACCAGCGTAGCCGCCCCCATCGATCGGGTCTGGCGTGCCTATACGACGCCTGCCGACATCGTGAAGTGGAATGCTGCGTCCGACGACTGGCACACGACCAAGGCGACGGTCGACCTGCGGGAAGGCGGCACTTTCTCGTCTCGGATGGAGGCCAAAGACGGCAGCATGGGCTTCGACTTCGCCGGCACCTACACGACGATCGTCGAACACAAACTGATCGAATATGCGTTCGGCGATCGCAAGGCCGAAGTCGAGTTCGTGCCCGGCCCGAACGGGGTCGTCGTCCGCGTCGTCTTCGATGCCGAAACGATGCACTCGGTCGAGCAGCAGAAAGGTGGCTGGCAGGCGATCCTCGACAATTTTGCACGGTACGTCGAGGCGAAGCAGAAGCCGTCGTAGGCGTGCGGAGGGCGTAGCAGCTCGTAGCAACCATTAAGTCGCGGCGGTGGGTCGAGCGACTTGTCCGCCGTAGCTCGAAGAGCGAAGGCGGAAGCAAAACGCATCAAGCCTCACCCTCGCATGTCGGATCGAGCTGCACTCGCCTTGGCGATGGGTTTCGCAAGAGCTCAATACATCCTACGCACTGGATTGAGGCCCGTAAGCCGCCACCTGTTGTCGTGCCTGGATGTCGAGATCAGATGCTGCGTGCCTGTCTCACACGGGCTGCGACGATGCCACCATACCCCTGTTTTGCCCGACGGGTCAAATCGATTTCGTAAAATCAAAAAATGCAATGCCACCAAGGAGTCGGCTACTGTGCATGGGGTTGTTTTCGCGGTTTTTGTTTGCGGGCCCCCGATGACGGACCGACCTCGTCGGTGTCCAAAGCGGCCGGCCGTTGCCTCAGCTATCCACCTTCAGCGCGGCGATGAAGGCTTCCTGCGGGATGTCGACCTTGCCGAACTGCCGCATCTTCTTCTTGCCTTCCTTCTGCTTCTCCAGAAGTTTTCGTTTGCGCGTGATGTCGCCGCCGTAGCACTTTGCGGTGACGTCCTTGCGCAGCGCGCGGACCGTCTCGCGGGCGATCACCTTGCCGCCGATCGCCGCCTGGATCGGGATCTGGAACATGTGCGGCGGGATCAGCTCCTTCATCTTCTCGACCATGGCGCGGCCGCGCCCTTCCGCGCGGGTGCGGTGGACCAGCATCGAGAGCGCATCGACCGGCTCGGCATTGACCAGGATCTGCATCTTGACGAGATCGGCCGGCTTGTAGTCGGTCAGGTGATAGTCGAACGAGGCGTAGCCTTTGGAGACCGATTTCAGGCGGTCGTAGAAATCGAACACGACCTCGTTGAGCGGCAGGTCGTATTTCACCATGGCGCGGGAGCCGACGTAAGTGAGCTCCTTCTGCGAGCCGCGGCGGTCCTGGCACAGCTTCAGCACGCTGCCGAGATATTCGTCGGGCGTGAGGATCGTCGCCTCGATCCAGGGCTCGTCGATCTCGGCGATCTTGACCACGTCGGGCATGTCGACGGGATTGTGGATCTCGATCTCCTGGCCGTCGGTGAGCTTCATCTTGTAGATGACGCTCGGCGCGGTCGCGATCAGGTTGAGATCGAATTCGCGCGATAGCCGCTCCTGGATGATTTCGAGGTGAAGCAAGCCGAGGAAGCCGCAGCGGAAGCCGAAGCCGAGCGCGGCTGACGTCTCCATCTCGAAGGAGAAGCTGGCGTCGTTGAGGCGCAGCTTGCCCATCGCCGCGCGCAGTGTCTCGAAGTCATCCGCATCGACCGGGAATAGGCCGCAGAACACCACGGGGATCGCCGGCTTGAAGCCGGGCAGCATCTCGGCGACCGGCTTCCTGTCGTCGGTGATGGTGTCGCCGACGCGGGTGTCGGCGACTTCCTTGATCGCGGCGGTGATGAAGCCGATCTCGCCGGGACCGAGTTCGTCGACCTGCTGCATCTTCGGCGTGAAGAAGCCGACGCGCTCGACATCGTAGGCCGCGCCGGTGCCCATCATGCGCACGCGCTGGCCCTTCCTCATCGTGCCGTCGACGATGCGCACCAGCACGACGACGCCGAGATAGACATCGTACCAGCTGTCGACCAGGAGCGCCTTGAGCGTCGCGTCGCGGTCGCCCTTCGGCGGCGGCAGACGGGTGACGATGGCTTCAAGCACGTCGGGAACGCCGAGGCCGGTCTTGGCCGAGATCATCACCGCGTCGGAGGCATCGATGCCGATGACGTCCTCGATCTGCTGCTTGACCTTCTCGGGCTCGGCCGCGGGGAGGTCGACCTTGTTCAGGACCGGGACGATCTCGTGATTGTTGTCCAGCGCCTGGTAGACGTTGGCGAGCGTCTGCGCCTCGACGCCCTGGCTGGCGTCGACGACGAGCAGGGAACCCTCGCAGGCCGCCAGCGACCGCGAGACCTCGTAGGCGAAGTCGACATGGCCGGGCGTATCCATCAGGTTGAAGATGTAATCCTTGCCGTCCTTGGCGCGGTACTGCAGGCGCACCGTCTGCGCCTTGATGGTGATGCCGCGCTCGCGCTCGATGTCCATGGAATCGAGCACCTGCTCCTTGCCCGCCATCTCGCGGTCGGAGAGACCGCCGGTCATCTGGATCAGGCGGTCGGCCAGCGTCGATTTGCCATGGTCGATATGGGCGACGATGGAGAAGTTGCGGATGTTGGAAATGGGGACGGTCGTCATGGGCGCGGGATACCACTCACATCCCCGTGCGGCAACCATATTGCTGTATTTTCAGGGCCTTTCTTCACGCCAAGCTGATTCCACGGACGCCCAAAACGCGCTAGCAAGCGGCCCATGTCCACGACCTCTCTTCCCACTGCCGGAGCGCGGGCGAAGACCCGCCTGGGTTACAACCGCTTCCGCGCCTGGCTGGTTGCCTGCGCGATCCGTCCCGAGGCCCGTCTGTGGCTGGTGATCCAGCTCGCCATCCTGCATGCGGTGCTCTGGACCTTCATCCTGATCAATCTCAAGGCGGCGCAGGACGTTCACATGGACGTCGCAGAAGCCTGGGGCTGGGGCCAGAAATTCCTGTGGGGCTACGGCAAGCACCCGCCGCTGTCGGGCTGGGTCGCCGGCCTTTGGTTCAAGGCGTTCCCGGCGGCGGATTGGGCGACCTATGCGCTGGCGATGGCGACGGTGAGCGGCGGCATGGTGATCTGCTGGCTCGTGAGCTTGCGCGTGGTGGACGCGCGGCGCGCGTTCCTGGTCGTCATGATGATCGCACTCTACCCGATCTTCAATTTCAAGGGTTTCAAGTACAATCCGGACCTGCTCCAGCTCGTCACGTTGCCGCTCCTGGTGCTCGCTTATCTCAATGCGTTCGAGAAACGGAGCTGGCAATCCGGAGTCTTCCTTGGCCTTGCCGGCGCGCTGGCGCTGATGACCAAATATTGGGTGCTGACCATGATCGGCGCCATCGGCCTTGCCGCGCTGATCCATCCCGACCGGCTGCGCTTCCTGTCGTCGCCGGCGCCATGGGTCGCGATCGCGACGATGGTCGTGGCGATGATCCCGCACATCGTCTGGCTGGCGGATGCGCATTTCGTGCCGCTGATCTATGCCGGGGACACCTACAGCCTTCAGGACAAGAGCCAGGTGCATCAGCTCGTCGCCGGCTATGCTCTGCATAACGTCGCGCTGCTGGCATTGCCGGTGGCGCTCGCGGCGCTGGCCATGGCGCTGGTGCCGCCCTGGGTCAAATTGCTGCTGCGCGCGCCCACGCGCATCGTCACGCGCGCCTGGGCGCGCGGCGCCAATGCAGGCGTCGATCTCTCGCAGGCGCTGAACGTCTGGATTGTCCAGGTCATCGTCGCGGTCGGCCCGCCGCTCGGCGCGCTCGCCTTCAGCATCTACTTGAAGACCGATTGGGGCATCTCGCTGTTCTTCCTGGTGCCGCTGGCGCTGGTCGCGATTCCCGCGCTGCGGGTGCAGAGCGCGGTGCTGTTCAACATCGCCGCGATCTGGCTCGTGCTCAGCGTCGCGACGCTTGCCGCCTCGCCCTGGATCGCCGCGCGCGAGATGGCGGCCAATGCCGGCAACACCGCGACCTATGGCGCGCGCTCCGAGCTGGCGCGCAAACTGACGCAGGAGTGGCACATGCGCTTTGCCTCGCGCTGGGCCGTCGTCGCCGGCACCATGGAGTCGATCCAGCCGATGGTGTTCTACAGCCCGGATCATCCGTCCGCGTTCACGCCGAACGAGCCGTGGAGTTCGGGTCTGACGTCACTCGACGACGTCAGGACGTATGGATTCATCGGCGTGTTCGATCCGACCGACGAACGCCTGCCCAAGTTCGAGAAATGGGTATCCGAGACCGCGCCGAACGCCGAGCGCATGGTGATGTCGACGCGCCGCTTCACCCACGGCAAGGCCGGCCCGTCGATGAGCTGGAACATTTACATCGCGCCACCGGGGAAGTGAGGCTGTCGTCGTTCCGGGGCACGCCAAGCGTGAACCCGGAAGCTCGCGATTCCCCGGTGCGCAATTGCGCACCTGAGGTCTGGTGCTGTCGCACCATCCCGGAATGACGTTGGGGTCCTAAACCCCTTCCTCGTTGAACTTGCTCTCGACGAGCTCGGTGATCGCCGCGAGCGCGGCTTCGGCGTCAGTACCCGCCGCCGACACCGTGATCGTCGTGCCAGGACCAGCGGCCAGCATCATCAGGCCCATGATCGAGGTGCCGCCGACGGTCTCGCCGCCGCGCGTCACCCACACCTGCGCGTTGAAGCGCTCGACCGCCTGGACGAACTTCGCCGAGGCGCGCGCATGCAGGCCGCGCTTGTTGATGATCAGAAGCTCCTTGGAGATCGCGCCCGCGGGCGCGCCCGTCCCCGCTTGTGGCGCCTCGTCGCTCATTTGCCGGCGAGCACGCGGCTGGCGATGGTGACGTATTTGCGGCCCGCTTCCTGGGCCATCGCGATCGCGTCCGGCAGCGGACGTTCCTCGCGCACCTTGGCGAGCTTCACCAGCATGGGCAGGTTGATGCCCGCGAGCACTTCGACCTTGGGCCGGCTCATGCAGGATATTGCGAGGTTCGACGGTGTGCCGCCGAACATGTCGGTGAGGATCGCAACGCCGTCGCCGGAATCGACGCGGTTAACCGCCTCGATGATGTCGCTTCGGCAGAGATCGGAATCATCCTCGGCGCCGATCGTGATCGCTTCGATTTGCTTTTGTGGGCCCATGACATGTTCAAGCGCTGCCTTGAATTCGTCGGCAAGGCGCCCGTGGGTCACAAGTACTAGACCAATCATCGGAAAACTCCTCGCGGGCGCTTTTGGTGCACCGCACGAACGCGCCACTTTGACCATCCAGAGCCCCCGCGCAAGAGGGGATGTTGCGTATCTCCCTGAATATAGACGGATGGATAAGGGGAGCTGCACCGGTCTATTCGGTCGCGATAGTGGGCTTCATATGGTTACCATTTCCCTTCAAACAATCGCCAGAAGGGTTAACCGAAGATGAACTCTTGGTAGTGGTCAAGGCCGCAACAACCAAGGGGAGGGGCGAATAGTCGCGGGGGACCGGGATTCGCGGTATTTCGACACCAGAAATGCTGGTTTTCAGGGATTCGGCCGCAGGCAGGCGCTCCGCATCCGCCACATTCAGATCGACCACGAGGCCGATGGTCGCACGCTCCACGAAGTCGCAGCGGCGGATTCCTAAGCCCCGGATCTCGATCAGACCAGCCAATGCCGGCACAGGGCGGACCTCAATTTCATGGCCGACTGTCGCCAGATGGACACGGTCATCACCGACCAGAACGGCCCTGTCCACAACGCCCGACCGGCCTGCCATGATCAAATCGAAGGCAAGGCGCGACTTGCCGGATCCCGAGGGCCCGCGGATCAGCACGGCAAAAGTCCCGACCTTGACGGCGGAGGCGTGAACGCTGGGCCCGCCGTCGCTCATAGGGCCGGCAGCCTCACCACGAAGCGCGCACCGGCAACCGTCGGAGCTCCGTCGGCATCGAGCGGGCCAGGACGGTTCTCCGCCCAGATGCGTCCGCCATGGGCGTCGACGATCTGCTTGGAGATCGACAGGCCGAGGCCGGAATTCTGGCCAAAGCCCTGATGCGGACGGTCGGTGTAGAAGCGCTCGAAGATGCGCTCCAGCGCGTCGTCGCGAATGCCGGGGCCTTCATCGTCGACCACGATCTCGATCTCGCCGCGCATGCGGCGGCAGGTGAGGCGCACCTTGCTGCCGGCTTCCGAGAACGATTGTGCATTGGAGAGCAGATTGGAAATCACTTGCCCGAGCCGAGAATCGTGACCCATCACGGAGAAAGTGTCGGTCGGGCTGCGGCCCTCGAAGCGCGTCTCGACCGCGACGTCGTGGCCGAGCTTGGTTTCATTGGCGACGGACGCCAGCGTCGTCAGCAGGCGGCGCAGGTCGACCGGGATGGCGTCCTGGCGCTGCAATTCGGCATCGAGTCGGCTGGCGTCGGAGATGTCGGAGATCAGCCGGTCGAGCCGCTTGACGTCGTGCTCGATCACCTCGAGCAGGCGTGCGCGGCTGCTCTCGTTGCGGGCCAGCGGCAGCGTCTCGACCGCCGAGCGCAACGAGGTCAGCGGGTTCTTCAATTCATGGGCGACGTCGGCGGCGAACATCTCGATCGCCTCGATGCGGCTGTAGAGCGCGCTGGTCATGTCGCGCAGCGCGCCGGAGAGGTGGCCGATCTCGTCGCGGCGGCGGGTGAAATCGGGAATCTCGATGCGCGCCTTGATGCGGCGGCGGACGCGCTCGGCGCTGTCGGCGAGCCGGCGCACGGGCCCGGCGATCGTGCTCGCCAGCAAGAGCGACAGCATGATCATGACGGCGGCGGCGACGCCGCCGACCTTCAGGATCGCGAGACGCTCGGCCGTGACCATCTGGTCGATGTCGTCACCTTGCGTCGACAGCATCAGCGCGCCGTGGATTGCGCGCGAGCGGAGCACGGGGACCGCGACGGACACGATCACCTCGCCGCGCGCATTGACCCGCACCATCGAACGCTTCTGGCCCTGAAGAGCGTCGCCCACCTCCGCATAGCCGTTGCCGTTCTCGGGCCCGAGCTCGCGATAGAGCGGCAGATCGCCGCGGTTCAGCCAGGTACGCACCGCGACCATGCCGCGCTCGACGATGCCGGGCTTCTCGGCCGGCGGCGGCAGGTCGTAGCGCAGCACGTTTTCGAGGTTGCGGCTGTCGAGCAGCAGGCTGCCGTTCGGATCGTAGATGCGGGCGCGCGTCTTGGTCGGCGAGATCAGCGTGCGCAGCACCGGCGCCACGCGCTCCGGATTGATCGGGAAGTCCAGCGGCGAATATTCGTCCGAGCCGCCATAGGTCTCGCCCGGCTTGAGGTCGAGCAGCCTGTCGGGATCGATGGTGATGGCGTTGGTCTGCACCGTGGCGGAGGCCGCGATCGCGCCGGCGATGATCTCGGCCTGGACCAGCAGGCTCTGCGCGCGCGCGTCGATCAGGCCGGCGCGGAATTGCGACAGGTACAGGATGCTCGCCACCAGTGCGACGAGACCGGCGAGGTTGAGCGAGACGATGCGGCGGGTCAGGCTCGAGAAGGACAGCGCAAAGAAGAACTGCCCGGCGCGCTTCAGCCAGTTCAGCGGCCGCCAGCCCTGCGGCTTATCATCGGTGACGTGGTCCGGAACGCCGTCGGATACGAGATCCCCGGCGCTCTGGTTTGGGTCAGGCTGCGTTCGGTCAAGCAATGCTTACGCCCGCGTTAGGACAGGCCGTGCGAAGGTCCCCCCGCATCCTAGAGCGATCCTGGCCCCGATGGAACGAGAACCGGAGATGCTCTCTCGATCGTCGTGGAGGGCGCCCGCCGCCTCAGGCTTCCTTGAAACGGTAGCCGACGCCGTAAAGCGTCTCGATCATCTCGAACTCGTTGTCGACCACCTTGAACTTCTTGCGCAGCCGCTTGATGTGGCTGTCGATGGTACGGTCGTCGACATAGACCTGGTCGTCATAGGCGGCGTCCATCAACGCGTTGCGGCTCTTCACCACGCCGGGCCGGGTCGCGAGCGCCTGCAGGATCAGGAATTCGGTGACGGTCAGCGTCACCGGCTCGTTCTTCCAGGTGCAGGTATGGCGTTCCGGATCCATGCGCAAAAGGCCGCGGTCGAGCGCCTTGGCGTCGTTCTCCTTGGGCGCGACGGTCGGGTCCTTCGGCGCCGAACGGCGCAGCACCGCCTTGACGCGCTCGACCAGAAGGCGCTGCGAGAACGGTTTACGGATGAAGTCGTCGGCGCCCATCTTGAGGCCGAACAGCTCGTCGATCTCTTCGTCCTTGGAGGTGAGGAAGATCACCGGCAGGTCCGATTTCTGCCTGAGACGACGCAGCGTCTCCATGCCGTCCATGCGCGGCATCTTGATGTCGAGGATGGCAAGATCGGGCTGGGTGGTGCGAAAACCGTCGAGCGCGGAGGCACCGTCGGTGTAGGTCATGATGCGGTAGCCTTCGGCTTCCAGCGCGATCGAGACGGATGTGAGAATGTTGCGGTCGTCGTCGACCAAAGCGATTGTGGGCATGAGCCTCTGCTTTCTGCTTTCCGTTTGGGTCGTGGCTTGAAACGGCGAGCAATCAGTGATGCGCCGCATACATGGGTGCCGAACTCGGCATTCGAACCTTGTCACCGAGCAATGCAAGCTGGGCTGAAGTGTGACCAAGTTCCACGAAACACGGCAGATTCGCCGCGTCTCGACCCGTAACCGGGCCCCCGTTTACCCGAAACAAGGCCCCCCATGCAACCACCTGACCCGAGAAAGCCGATGCAACCGACCCCGGATTTCGACCCCGCAAAGCTCGCCAAATCGCTGCTGAGGCGATCCCGGCAGGGCGCGCTGGCGACGCTGATGGCCGGCAGCGGCGATCCCTATTGTTCCCTGGTCAATCTCGCCAGCCACCCCGATGGCTCGCCGATCCTCCTGATCTCGCGCCTCGCCGTGCACACCCGGAACATCCTCGCAGACAGCCGGGTCTCGCTGATGCTGGACGAGCGCGCGGCCGGCGATCCCCTGGAAGGTGCCCGGATCATGCTGTCAGGCCGCGCGGAACAGGCCGCCGCGAACAAGGATCTGCTCCAGCGACGGTATCTCAGTGCCCATCCGTCGGCAGAGGGCTTTGTTTCCTTTAAGGATTTCTCCTTCTTCCTGATCCGGCCCACGGGAACTCATCTGGTCGCGGGTTTCGGCCGGATCATCGACCTCAAGCCTGAGCAATTCCTGACGGACCTCACCGGCGCCGAGGACCTGCTGGCCGCGGAAGAGGGCGCCGTGGAGCACATGAACGCCGACCATCGCGATGCCATGAACCTCTATGCAACAAAGCTCCTCGGCGGCGCCGCGGGGGATTGGCGCTGCACCGGCTGTGACCCTGAAGGCCTCGACATGCAGGACGGCCGAACGACACTGCGGCTGGAGTTCCCGGAGCGGGTGACGGATGGCACGGGCTTGCGCAAGATGCTGGTCCGCCTCGCTGGCGAAGCGCGCATGAAGGTGGACCAGAGCGCAACAGATTGAACGCCGCCGCCCATCGCTGCGACCCAGATCGTAACCGGTCCGGGTCGGCAGCGAGAGGGTTCATGACGCATCGTCGTTTGGCACTGGCCGCGGGCCTGGCACTCGCCATCACCACGTCCTTTGCTCCGCCTGCTCTCGCCCAGAAGGTCAGTCCCGCCGCACAGGGCGCGCGGATCAATGCGCTCATGAGCGCCGGCAAATATGCGGAAGCGCTTCCGCTCGCGCAGGCGATGGTCACGAGCCTGGAGAAGGGCGATGACGGCCGCGAATTGTCCGCCGCACTCAACAATCTCGGCCAGGTCTATGCCGGCCAGGGTCGCGACGATCTGGCCGAGCCGATCTACAAGCGGGCCATCGCGCTGTTGGAAAAGTCGCTCGGCCTCGACACCGCCTTGATCGCACCCGAGCTGAGCAATCTCGCCGCGCTATATCAGCGGCAGGGCCGCTTCACCGTTGTTCAAGCGCGCGCTCACCGTCAGCGAAAGGAGCCTGTCGCGCGAGCATCCCGATGTCGGCCGGGCCCTCAACAATCTCGCCACGCTTTATGTGAAGCAGGAGCGCTTTGCCGAGGCGGAGCCGCTGTTTCAGCGGGCGCTCGCGATCTATCAGAAAGCCGCCGGGCCCGAGCATCCCGCGGTTGCGACCATCCTGAACAACATCGGTCAGGTCGATCGCGACCTCAACCGCGACGCCGATGCCGAAGCGCCGATCAAGCGCTCGCTCGCCATCCGCGAAAAAGTGCTCGGGCCAGATCATCCCGATGTCGCGCGTTCGCTCAACAATCTCGCCGGGCTCTACGAGCACCAGCAGCGCTATGCCGAGGCCGAGCCGCTTTATCGCCGCGCCCTGTCGATCCGTGAGCGTGCACTCGGACCAGATCATCCTGACGTCGCGACCTCGACAAGCAATCTCGCTTATTTCCTGCAGGCGACGGGACGGACTGCCGACGCCTTGCCGTTCGCGCAGAAGACGCTCGCTGCCAATCGTGCGCAGCTGCGGGTCGTGCTGCCGATCCTGCTCGCGGCGCGGCAGCAATCGCTGCTGGCGAGCGACAAGGCACTCGATGATGCGCTCGGTGCGATCCAGCGCGGCACGCAATCTTCGGCCGCTTCTGCGGTGAACAAGCTCGCGGTGCGGCTGGCCGCCGGCAGCGACCGGCTCGCTGAGCTCGTGCGGAAGGATCAGGATCTCGCAGCCGAGTCCGAAGCGCTCGACAAGGCGATCATCGCTGCGGTGTCGAAGCAATCCGCCCAGCGCGACGTTGCGGCCGAGCAGCGCAGCCGCGCGCGGATCGCGGCGATCGCGAGCGCGCGCGACGGATTGCAGAAGACGCTCGCCATCGAGTTTCCCGACTATTCCTCGCTCTCCAACCCGCTGCCGCTGGCGGTGAAGGACATCCAGCCGCTGCTGTCGGCCGACGAGGCGATGGTGATCTATTGCGTCGTCGACAAGCAGAGCTATGTCGTCGCGATCACGCGCGAGGGCGTCGACTGGAAGGAGATTTCTCTCGGAGCGGATGCGCTGGCGCAGAAGGTGGCCGCTTTCCGCAAGGGGCTGGATGTCGGCAAGGCGCACGACGCTTCCGGCAAATCGGGCCTGTTCGATCTCGCGCTCGCGAGCGAGCTCTATGTCGCGCTGCTCGGCCCGGTCGAGGCGCTGACGAAGGACAAGCGCAACCTGCTGGTCGTGCCCTCGGCGGCGCTGACCGCATTGCCGTTTCATCTGCTGGTCACGGAGAAGCCGCAGGCTGCGATCCCGGACCGGCTCGAGGGCTATCGCGATGCCGCCTGGCTGCTGCGGCGTCAGGCCGTCTCGGTGCTGCCGTCGGTGATCGGCCTGAAATCGCTGCGCGCCTTTGCCCGCAGGGACCAAGGGGTCAAGCCGATGACCGGTTTCGGCGATCCCGTGTTCAACCCTGCAGCCGAAGCGCCTGCCGACCGGCGCGCCGCCAGCGGCAAGATCGCCGCGCGCAACGTCGCGACCATTGCCTATGCCGACTTCTGGCGCGGCGCAGGTGTCGATCGCGCGCGGCTGGCGCAGGCATTGCCGCAACTGCCCGATACTGCCGATGAGCTGAACGCGGTGGCGAGGAACGTCGGCGCCACTGATGCCGATATTCATCTCGGACGCGATGCCAGCGAAACGACGCTCAAGCGTGCAGCGCTTGCCCAATACGGCATCATCTACTTTGCCACCCACGGCCTCGTCGCCGGCGACGTCAAGGGACTGGGTGAACCCTCGCTCGCGCTCTCGATTCCCGATCAGCCATCGGAGCTCGACGACGGTCTTCTGACCGCGAGCGAAGTGGCTCAGCTCAAGCTCAACGCCGATTGGGTGGTGCTGTCCGCCTGCAACACCATCGCCGGCGACAAGCCCGGCGCCGAGGCACTGTCGGGACTGGCGCGCTCGTTCTTCTACGCAGGTGCCCGCGCACTGCTGGTTTCGCATTGGGCCGTGGATTCCGAAGCTGCGACCCGCCTGACCACATCGACGTTCGAGCTGCTCAAGAACGAACCGAAGATCGGTCGTGCCGAAGCCTTGCGCCGCGCGATGTTGACTTATCTCGACGACGCCTCGTCACCACGCAACGCTTATCCCGCGATGTGGGCACCGTTCGCGCTGATCGGCGAGGGCGAGGTACGATAGGAAGCTGCTACACGGATTGTGCGTCGCAATAACGGGACGTAACGCGCCAACGCGCATTTGGTTGCGCGATCATTCGCACTTTTTTCGATGCGCTTGCTCAGAGCTGACATGCGCGACGTTTGGCGCGGTCCTTGAATAAACCAAATCCTGCGGGATCAGCTTGGCAAGGCCAGCGTTCATCAGTATTACGTCGTTCAGCCGAGGCCGAACGAACGGCCCATTAATCACGGTGACCGCGATGGCGCCAAACTTGGTCGCGCTGGGTGTCGCGGGTTCTAGGAGGATCTTTTCGTGCAAGAGACGGGCGTGCGTAACGGTGCCTTCGGCGCCGACAAATTCGGCTTAAAGAACCTCAAGCAGGTTCACTGGAACCTCGGTGCGCCACAACTCTATCAATACTCGCTCTCGGCGGGTGAGGCGGTGCTCTCCGCTGACGGCGCGCTCTGCGCCGACACGGGCGAGTTCACCGGGCGCAGCCCGAAGGACAAGTTCACGGTGCGTGACGCCACCACCGACAAGAAGATGTGGTGGGCCGGCAACCAGTCGATCACCTCCGAGCAGTTCGAGACGCTCTACCAGGACTTCCTCAAGCACGCCGAAGGCAAGCGCCTGTTCGCGCAGGACCTCTATGGCGGCGCCGACCCGGCCTACCGGATCAAGACACGCGTCTTCACCGAGCTCGCCTGGCACTCGCTGTTCATCCGCACGCTTCTGATCCGCCCCGAGGCGATCGAGCTGTCGACCTTCGTGCCGGAGCTCACCATCATCGACATGCCGAGCTTCCGCGCCGATCCCAAACGCCACGGCGTGCGTTCGGAGAACGTCGTCGCGATCGATTTCGCCCGCAAGATCGTCCTGATCGGCGGGTCCTATTATGCCGGCGAGATGAAGAAGTCGGTCTTCACCACGCTGAATTATTACCTGCCCGAGCGCGGCGTGATGCCGATGCACTGCTCGGCCAATATCGGCTCCAAGGGCGACACGGCGATCTTCTTCGGGCTGTCAGGCACCGGCAAGACCACGCTGTCGGCCGACCCGAACCGCACGCTGATCGGCGACGACGAGCACGGCTGGGGCCCGAACGGCGTCTTCAATTTCGAGGGCGGCTGCTATGCCAAGTGCATCAAGCTCTCGAAGGAAGCCGAGCCGGAGATCTATGCGGCATCGACCCGCTTCGGTGCGGTGCTCGAGAACTGCGTGCTCGACGATGATACCCGCGTGGTCGATTTCGACGACGGCTCCAAGACCGAGAACACGCGCTCGGCCTATCCGCTCGACTTCATTCCGAACGCCTCCCGCACCGGCCGCGCGCCGCAGCCGAAGAACGTGGTGATGCTCGCCGCCGACGCCTTCGGCGTGCTGCCGCCGATCGCAAAGCTGTCGCCGGCGCAGGCGATGTATCACTTCCTGTCGGGCTACACCGCCAAGGTCGCCGGCACCGAGCGCGGCCTCGGCAACGAGCCGCAGCCGGAATTCTCCACCTGCTTCGGCTCGCCCTTCCTGCCGCTCGACCCATCCGTCTACGGCAACATGCTGCGCGACCTCATCGCCCAGCACAATGTCGATTGCTGGCTCGTCAACACGGGGTGGACCGGCGGCAAATATGGTGTCGGCTCGCGCATGCCGATCAAGGTGACGCGCGCACTGCTGACCGCCGCGCTCGACGGTTCGCTTCGCAACGTCGAATTCCGCACCGACAAGTATTTCGGCTTCGCGGTCCCGACCGCGCTGCCGGGCGTGCCGGCCGAGATCCTGAACCCGGTGAACACCTGGAAGGACAAGGACGAGTTCGACAAGACCGCCCGCGCACTGGTCGGCATGTTCCAGAAGAACTTCGCCAAGTTCGAAGCCCAGGTCGACGCCGAAGTGCGCGCCGCCGCGCCCGACGTGAAGCTGGCGGCGGAGTAGGTTCGCTTCTCTCTGTCAATGCAAAAGGGCGGCCGCAAGGCCGCCCTTTTCGTTTGTGGGCACGACCTCTCCACTCGTCATTGCGAGCGGAGCGAAGCAATCCAGAAATCCATCCGCGATTGCTTCGCCGCTACGCTCCTCGCAATGACGTGGGAGCACCTACGCCTTGAAATACGCGATCTGCGTCGTGGTCGCGAGCAGCCGTCCGTTCGGCGACCACAGCTCGCCGTTCTGGTCGCCATAGCTCCTGTGGAAGATCTTTGCGTCCGCCGTCGCGAGCACGCGCGTGATGTCTTCAGTCGCGAGTTCCTCGGCATCGGTGTGGAAATAGGTCGTCAGCGACACCGTGCCGAACGGCACCAGCTCGCGCCGGGCGTGGAAGATGCGGCCGAAGAAGGCGTCCGACATCGACATCAGCGACAGCATGTCGAGCTTGCGCGGGGTGCGGTCGCTGATCCAGATCTTCGAATAGGTGCTGGCGGGCTCGGCTTGCGGCGGGCCGATCCGCATCTCGCCCTCGACGAAGCGGAATTCGTACTGGTTGGCCCAGGACGCCGAGATCTTCGGGAATGGCAGGGTCTCCTCGAACGGCTTGGCGTCCGGGCATTTCGCCACCCTGTGCTCCCACGAAGGCCGGCGCTCGGCGAACACGGCGGTGGCGAGCGTTGCGACCTCGCCGCCGCCCTGGCTGAGCTCGACGCTCCAGTGCTGGCTGGATCGGTTGGCTTTGACCAGCCGCACGTCGAGATCGAACGGGCCCTTGGCGATCGGCGCGCAATAATTGACGGTGACGGCGAGCGGATCGCCGGCGCGTTCGGGATGGTCGATCAGTGCGCGCAAAATGGTCGCAGCCGTCGCGCCGCCGAACGGGCCGACAAAGGCCCAGTAATCGTCGCTGGTGTGTCCCTGCCAGCTCGAGTCACCCGCGGTGATGCGCGTGGCCTCGTCGAAGGGATGCGGGAGTCTGGCGTGCATTGTTTGTCCTCGGTGTCTCCCCGCCGTCATTGCGAGGAGCCCTCGCGACGAAGCGATCCAGGCTGTCGCCGCGGATGCATTTTCTGGATTGCTTTGCTGCGCTCGCAATGACGGTGTTCGAGGTTACGGCGTCGGTATCGCTGACGCCGCCCTGGGCGATGATGATAGTCATATCATCATCCCCTTCGCGGGATGCAATAACCCCGCAGGTAACGCTGGATTTCGCTCCGCGGAAAATCAGCCCGCGGCGTCGCGCAAATCCGGCAGCAGCGGCGTGGTCGGGTTGACCGGCACGTTCCAGATCTCCTCGGCATATTCGCGGATGGTGCGGTCCGAGGAGAACCAGGCCATGCGCGCGACGTTGAGGATGGAGGCGCGCGTCCAGGCCGGCGCGACCAGCCAGCGCGCATCGACCGCGCGCTGCGCCTCGTAATAGGAATCGAAATCGGCGCTGACCATGTAATGGTCGAGATAGCGCAGCGCGTGCGCGATGGATTCGAAGCGGCCGGGATCGCCGGGCGAGAATTCGCCGGCGCCGATCGCATTGATGGCGCGCTGCAGCTTCGGCGAATTGCGGATCACGTCGGAGGCATCCAGCCCCTGCTTGCGCCGGATCATCACGTCGCCGGCCTCCATGCCGAAGATCGCGATGTTCTCCGCGCCGACATGGTCGCGGATCTCGATGTTGGCGCCGTCGAGCGTGCCGATGGTGATGGCGCCGTTCAGCGCGAGCTTCATGTTGCCGGTGCCGGAAGCCTCCATGCCGGCGGTGGAGATCTGCTCGGACAAATCGGCCGCGGGAATGATCACTTCGGCGAGGCTGACATTGTAGTCCGGGAGGAACACGACCTTGAGCTTGCCGCCGATCGCGGGATCGTTGTTGACGATGTCGGCGACGTCGTTGATCAGCTTGATGATCAGCTTTGCGTAGCGGTAGCTTGCCGCCGCCTTGCCGGCGAAGATCTTCACCCGCGGCACCCAATTGCCGTTGGGGTCGTCCTTGATCGCCTGGTACAGCGCGACCGTCTCGACGACGTTGAGCAGCTGGCGCTTGTACTCATGGATGCGCTTGATCTGGACGTCGAACAGTGCGCTGGGATCGACCTTGATGCCGAGCCGCTCGCCGATCAGGCGGGCGAGCTGTGTCTTGTTGTGGTGCTTGACGCTGCGGAATTTCTGCTGGAACGCGACGTCACTGGCGCGCGCCTCGATCAGGCTGAGCTGGGTCGGATCGTCGAGCACGGCATCGCCGCAGGTCTCGCGCAACAGCTCGGTCAGCTTCGGGTTCGCCAGCATCAGCCAGCGCCGGAAGGTGATGCCGTTGGTCTTGTTGGTGATGCGGCCGGGATAGAGATGGTTGAGATCGTGGAACACGGTCTCGCGCATCAGGTCGGAATGCATCGCCGAGACGCCGTTGATGCGGTGCGAGCCGACGAAGGCGAGCTGGCCCATCCGCACGCGGCGGCCGCTCTTCTCGTCGATCAGCGAGACCGAGGCGCGGAAGTCGATGTCGCCGGGGCAGCGCGCCTCGGCGAGCGCCAGATGCTGCACGTTGATGCGGTAGATGATCTCGAGATGCCGCGGCAGCAGCTGCTCGAACAGCTCGACCGGCCAGGTCTCCAGTGCCTCCGGCAGCAGCGTGTGGTTGGTGTAGGAGAGCGTGGCGACCGTGATCTTCCAGGCCTCGTCCCAGCGGAAATTGTGGAGGTCGACGAGGATCCGCATCAGCTCGGTGACGGCAAGGCTCGGATGGGTGTCGTTGAGCTGCACCGCGACCTTGCCGGCGAGGCTGCGCAGCTGGCCGTCGGAGGCGAGATGCCGCTTCACCAGGTCCTGGAGCGAGGCGGAGACGAAGAAATATTCCTGGCGCAGCCGCAGCTCGCGGCCCGCCGGGCTCTCGTCGTTCGGGTAGAGGAATTTGCAGATCGCCTCCGCACGCGCCTGCTCGGCACTGGCGCTGACATAATCGCCCTTGTTGAAGGCATCGAGCTTGAGCGGATCGGGCGAGCGCGCCGACCACAGCCGCAGCGCGTTGACGTGCTGGCCGCGCCAGCCGACGATCGGCGTGTCGTAGGCGATCGCCTGCACCGTCTCGGCCGGGTGCCAGATCGCGCGGTCGCGGCCCTTGTCGTCGATGTGCTCGACGCCGCCGCCGAAATGGACGTGATAGATCACCTCGGGCCGCTGCAATTCCCAGGGGTTGCCGAAGCTCAGCCATTCGTCCGGATATTCCTGCTGCCAGCCTTGATTGATGATCTGGCGAAACAGGCCGTAATCGTAGCGGATGCCGTAGCCGATCGCGGGAATCGACAACGTCGCCATGCTCTCCATGAAGCAGGCGGCGAGCCGGCCGAGGCCGCCATTGCCGAGCGCCGCGTCCGGCTCGCATTTGCGCAGCTCCGGCAGCGACACGCCGAGATCGCCGAGCGCGACCTCGAAGATCTTCAGAAGGCCCATGTTGTTGAGCGCGTCGGTGAAGAGCCGGCCGATCAGGAATTCGAGCGAGAGATAATAGACGCGCTTGCGCCCCGCATCGTAGCTTTGCTTCTCGGCCGTGAGCCAGCGATGCACGATGCGGTCGCGCAGCGCGAGCGCCGCGGCCTGATACCAGTCGTGCCTGGTCGCCATCCCCGCGTCCTTGCCAACGGCAAGGCGCAGCTTTGCCAGGATCGCGCCCTTGATCTCAGCCAGCGCGAGTTCGTCGATGGGCTGCCCGGGGGGCGGAAAACTGGACTGGAACGATTGATCTTGCAAAGCCGTCACTTCCTAGGTCGAAAGAACTCTTACCAATCTACGCGTCCTGCCCTTGCACCGGAACTGTCGCCCGAGCGGTCGTGCACTGCGCTGGCGCAAATTTATGCAAGGAACGGGCCGAGTTGGGAACCCGGACGAGCACGGAGAAACCCGGGATTCGGTGCTACATTAGGGAAGATTCAGCCATCAGTGTGGAGACGCCCCATGAGACCGCTGACGCGACTGCTGATCGAACTCGCCACTGCGGCCCTGCTCGTCGTCTGCATCAGCGTCACCACCGCGGCGTTTGCCGATGGCAGATCCGCTCGCAGCGCCGACGGCCTCAGTTGCGGCTTTACGGTCCCGCAGAATGCGTCGCCCGCAGCCCGCTGCGCCGCGATCAAGCGCCAATGCGGCGGCAAGTTCTATGCAAATGCGTGCGGCGACAAGCTGATGTCCGCGGCCAGGTGAGCGCCCTGACGTCCAGCGAATTCAGGCCGCCTTGCTCTGCACCGCATCGCAAAATTCGGCGAGACGATCCGCAAGCCGAAGCGTTGCCGGGCTCGCATCCGGCGAAGCCATCAGCGCGACCTCGGTCTTGTTGATCGGTGCAAAGCCATCCTTTGCCGTCAGCACGCGGTGATCGGACTGGATCGCCATCTCCGACAGGATGCTCAATCCCATGCCGGCGGCGACCGCGGCCTGGATGCCGGCCAGACTCGATGACGTGTAGGCGGTGTGCCAGGCGCGGCCCGCGCTTTCCAGCGCATGGATGGCGCCGGCGCGATAGATGCAGCCGAGTGGAAAGCCGATCAGCGGCACCGACGACAAGTTGACGTCGACCGGGTGGCTCTTGCTGGTGACCCAGTGCACCCGCTCGGGCCACACCGCGATCGCGTCCTTCGCGCCGGCCTCGCGCTTGTAGAGCGCAAGATCGAGCTCGCCGCGTTCGAGATCGCGGGCGAGATGCTTGCTCTGGTCGGCGCGCACGTCGAGCCGCAACCCCGGATGCGAGCGCGAGAACGCGCCCAGCAATTTGGCCAGCCGATAGGCCGCAAAATCCTCGGGAATGCCGAGCCGGATCGCGCCTTCGCCGCCGGGCTGACGCAGCACGTCGCGCGCCTCCTCGGCGAGCGAGAGCAGCCGTCGCGCATAGGAGAGCAGCCGCTCGCCGGCCTCGGTCGGGCGTACGTCCTTGCCGTCACGGTGCAGCAGCACCTGACCGACATCATCCTCCAGCCGCTTGATCTGCTGGCTCACGGTCGACTGCGTGCGGTGAACGCGCGCGCCGGCGCGGGTGAAGCCGCCCGCCTCGACCACCGAGACGAAGCTGCGCAGGAGCTCCAGATCGAGCATCGGCGCCTCCATTCGAAAATCCACTGGTATCGAGTTAATCATTTAATTTCCAAATGGCAAGCTGCCTCCCTAGATCGAGGGCCAGAAGAAAAACATCCGAGAATGCCCTCATGTCCCTCGCCACCTCGCTTCCCGCGCCCCGCAGCCGCTTCAATACGCTGCCGCTTGCCATCGGCCTGTTCTGTCTGCTCTGGAGTTATGCCTTCGTCGCCGGCAAGATCGGCGTCACCCATTGCCCGCCGTTGATCCTGCTCGCCGCGCGTTTCTCGCTCGCGGGCATCTTGATCCTGGGTGCGACGCTGATCCGCGGCGAGGCTTGGTCGCTGTCATGGCGCGATGCCGCCGTCTTCGCGGTGCTCGGCATCGCCAACAACGCGCTCTATCTCGGGCTCGGCTACACCGGGCTGCAATCGGTCTCCGCCGGCCTCGGCGGGCTGATCGTGTCGGCCAATCCGGTGTTCACGGCGGCGCTCGCCGCGCTTCTGCTCGGCGAAGGCATGACCTGGCGCAAGGCGAGCGGCCTCTTGCTCGGCGTCATCGGCGTGACGGCGATCGTCTGGCATCGCCTGTCGGTCGGCACCGATTCCCTGCATGGCATCGTCTTCACGCTGGCTTCGCTCGCCTCGATCGTTGCCGGCACCATCCTGTTCAAGCTGCTGGCGCCGAAGGGGTCGTTGTGGATCGGCAACGGCGTGCAGAACCTGGCTGCAGGCGTAGCGCTGACGCCGATCGCGCTCACCTTCGCCGATGTCGACGCGATCGACTATACGCCGAGCCTGATCGGCGCCTTCGCCTTCCTCGTGCTCGGCGGCTCAATTCTCGCTTACTGGCTCTGGTTTCATCTCTTGAAAGTGTGTGGCGCGACTGCCGCCAGCGCCTATCATTTCCTGATGCCGCCGCTCGGCATGCTGTTCGCCTTCCTGGTGCTCGGCGAACATATCGAGGCCCGCGACCTGCTCGGGATCATTCCGGTCGCGCTCGGCATTTACCTGGTGACGCGGCCGGCAAAGCCCGCCTCATGACAGGAGTTCATCATGCCCGTTTCCATCACCCTGATCGGCGGTCCTACCGCGCTGATCGAGATCGACGGCTTCCGCCTGCTCACCGACCCGACCTTCGACGCGCCCGGCGCGTACCAGCTGCCGCATGTGAAGCTGGAGAAGACGATCGGGCCTGCCGTGAGGCCTGACGCGATCGGCCCGGTCGATGCGGTGCTGCTCAGCCACGACCAGCACTCCGACAATCTCGACAATTCCGGCCGCGACTATCTGTTCAAGATCAAGCGCGTGCTGACGACCGAGGCGGGCGCAAAGCGCCTCGGCGGCCATGTCGAGGGCCTTGCGCCCTGGGCGACCGCGCGTCTGGAGGATGGCGACGGCAACACGCTGACCATCACCGCGACGCCCGCGCGTCACGGCCCCGCCGGCATCGAGCCGCTGTCGGGCGACGTCATCGGTTTCGTGGTGTCATCGAGCCGGAAGGACACGCGCCCGGTCTATATCAGCGGCGACACCACCTGGTTCGACGGCGTCGCCGAGGTCGCGCGCCGCTTCAAATGCGGCGTGGTGCTGCCCTTCGCGGGCGCGGCGCAAACGCGCGGGCCGTTCCATCTCACCATGGACACCAACGACACCATCGAGACCGCGCGCGCCTTTCCCGATGCGATGATCGTGCCGCTGCATACCGAAGGCTGGGCACATTTCCGCCAGAACGGCGAGGACCTGCGCAAGACCTTCGACGTGCTCGGCTTCGGACCCCGGCTGCGCCTGCTGGAGCCGGGCGTGCCGACCGTGGTCGAGGCGCCGTGATCGCGCCACCCGTCATTGCGAGGAGCCCTTGCGACGAAGCAATCCAGAGTCTTTCCGCGGCGGCAGTCTGGATTGCTTCGCTTCGCTCGCAATGACGGAGTGTGCGGCTAATCCTTCCTGAACACAATCGACGCCATCCAGCCCGTCATCAGCGCCATGGCCGCGGTAGCGAGGCCGTAGATCAGGCCGTTCTGCCGCGCCGTGGTCGCGACGAACTGCTCGAAGCCGACCTTGACGATCTCGAATGCGGTCTCGGTCTTGCCGATGAAGGCACCGTTCGCGAACAGCTTGATCTCGATCTCATAGGTGCCGATCGGCACCTCCGCCGGCAGTGGAATGCCGGTGCGGAACAGCGTCGGAGTCAGGAACGTCACTGCGCTCGCATCTTCGCGATAGAGCCCGCCCTGAGTGCGCAGGCGGATGAAGGCCGAGCGGAACGCATCGTTCGGCACGACGTCGGCGTAGTCGCCGCCGACCCGCTGCGTCAGCAGCACGTTGTTGAGCCCGATCTGCTGCCGCCGCGCGATCTCGGGCGAGGTGATGGCGTCGAAGGGGCGGTTGGCGAACAGCGCGAGATAGCTCGGCACCTGCAGGAACTGGCGGTAATCGGTGTTGATCCAGATGCCGAAGGTGCGCTCCTTGCGCCGCGTCACCATGTCGGCGCGCGGGCCCATCACGGTGACCACGAGATCGTAAGCCGTGCGGTCGGCCGGCGTCGTCGCATCCCTCTCGACCGAGCCGAACAGCACCAGCTCCTCGCCGGAATAGTTCGGCGTCACCGTGACGCGGTGGTTGGAGACCGAGACGATCAGCCGCTCGGCCCGCGCGGCGCCGCCGAGCAGCAGGACGAGAACGATGGCGAGAAGCGCGCGCATCATCCGTTCACTCCAAGCTCGCGAATGGTGAAGAGATCCGAGGGCTGGATCACCAGCTCGATCGCGAAGCGGACGCCGACCGAGAGGATCAAGAGGCCGAGCAGCAGCCGCAGCTGCTCGCCGCGGATCTTCTGGCCGGCGCGTGCGCCGAACTGCGCCCCGGTGACGCCGCCGACCATCAGGATCAGCGCCAGCACGGCGTCGACGAGGTGATTGGTCACGGCGTGCAGCAGGGTCGCGAACAGCATCGTCACCAGCGTGAGCACCATCGAGGTCCCGATCACCGTCGAGGTCGGTACCCTCAGCAGATAGATCATGATCGGCACCAGGATGAAGCCGCCGCCGATGCCCATGATGGCGCCGATGAAGCCGATCATGATGCCGACGACCACGACTGGGATCACGGACAGATAGATCTTCGAGCGCTTGAACCGCATCTTCAGCGGCAGGCCGTGGATCCAGTTGTGCGTGCGGCGCGGCGGCAGCGCGCCGCGCCGGGTCCGCATCAATGCGCGCAGGCCCTCGGAGAACATCAGGCTGCCGACGGTGCTGAGCAGCACGACGTAGGAGAGCGCGATCATCAGATCGAGCTGGCCGAGCGCGCGCAGCTGCGTGAAGGTCCACACGCCGAGCGCCGTCCCGGTCACGCCACCGCATAACAGTACACTCGCCAGCGCCGGATCGATCGCGCGCCGCCGCCAGTAAGAGAGCGCTCCGGAAAAAGAGGAGGCCGCGATGTGGCTCGCCACGGAAGCGACCGCCACCGCCGGCGTGATGCCGATGAAGATCAGCAGCGGCGTCATCAGAAAGCCGCCGCCGATGCCGAACATGCCGGAGACGAAGCCGACGGCCGCGCCCATCGCCAGCACGAGGAAGACGTTGACTGGGAGATCGGCGATCGGGAGGTAAAGCTGCATTGAGGGACCACGCTCCGGCGAGACGGATCGATTATCGCGGAATGCTCGCCGGACGGTCGGAACGATTGCCGCGCCCCTCAATAGCGGAATTTGGCGGCAGGCGGATCAGGAATTTTTGGCATGGGGAATCGCCGCGACCAGTTGGGGGGACGATGCCAGCCAGGCGCTCAGTCCACCTCTCCCCGTCGGAGAGAGGTGAACCGAGACCGTCGACGAGCAGTAAGTTCTAAAGCATGATCCGGAAAAGTGTGCAGCGGTTTTCCGAAACGATCATGCTCAAACAATAACCTGAAGCGCGATGGTGATTCATCTTGATCCCATCGCGCTTTAATGCGCCGCTGACGCCGAGCGCTTGGCGGCGACCGGCTTCGGCGCTGGCTTTGCGCTTGCCTGCGGCGCGCTATCCCAGCCGCCGTTCGGGGTCGCAACGTTGACGGCGTCGTCGGGTTGCGGCTCGGCGCTGAAGGTCTGGATCGCGAGCTTGGCAGCGGCGAGCGATTGCGGGTCGAGGCGCTTCGCCACATCGTCGCGCTTGCTGGCCGCATCGGCATCGCCCTGCGCGGCGGCCAGGCTGAACCATTTGTAGGATTCGGCGAGGTTCTGCTCGACGCCGATGCCGCGGGCATAGAGGATGCCGAGGTTGAACTGGCTGTCGGCGACGCCGCGATCGGCAGCCTTTCGGAACCACTGCGCCGCGCTCTTGTAGTTGGCGCCGCGGCCGCCGCCATCGGCATCGAGCACCGCGAGATTGTGCATCGCCTTGGCGTTGCCGCGCTCGGCGGCTTGAGTGTAATAGCGGCGCGCGATGTCGGCGTCCTTCTTCACCCCTAGGCCCTTTTCGTACAGGGTGCCGAGGCGGAAGGTCGCAGGGACGACGCCGGCCTGCGCCGCGCGGTCGTACCACTTCGCCGCTTCGTCATAATTCGTGGCGATGCCCTTGCCTTCCGCAAAGCGCACGCCGATCTCGTAGGCCGCGGTCGCATCGCCCTTCATCGCAGCGGTGCGCAGGGCCGGACCGCCGATGCCATCAGGGAGCTTCTCGCTCGGCGGCACCTGGACGAGGCCGAGCTTGGCGCGGCTGGTGCCCGACAGCGCGCCGGTGACGTCGCTGCTGGAAGCAGGCGGCGGCACGGTCGCGGCGGGCGCCTGCGGGATTTCGACCGAGGCGGTGCTGCCGGAATTGGGCGTGGGAGGCGGCGCAGTATTGTTCTGCGATTGCCGTCCGATCGGCGTCGGCGAGGTCATCGACGGCGTGACCTGCTCGGGCACGGCCGGCTTGGTCTCGACCGGCGATGGCGCGGCCTGCGGTGCCGGCTCGTTCGGAATATTCTGCATCGCCGGCGGTGCGCTGCCGCCATCGAGCAGGTTCATCGCCATCTTGAAGGTGCCGAGCACGATCACGACCACGCTCGCGCCGACCAGCAGCGAGCGGATCTTCGAGGTGATGGTCGAGCCACCTTCCTGGCCCTTGTCCTTGCCGCGGCTCGCCGCCGTCTTGGCGGCGCGGCCGGCTTTCTCGGGTGGCTGCGCGGCGGCAGCTTGCGCGGCGCGGCGTGCGGCTGCGATGAAGCTCGACGACGACACCGGCTCCTTCGGAGCCGCGGGAATTTCGCTGATCGCACTCTCTGAGGCGGCGATGCGCTCCGAGGGCGTGGCGACGCGCCCGCCCGGCCGCGTGCCCGGCTCGAGCGGATGATCCGGCGGCAGTTCTGGCACGATCGCAGCGCGCGCCGGCGCCGTATGCGGCTCCAGGATTTCGCTGATCGCGCGCGGCGGAATGGGCGGTGCCGCTGGCACCGGCGGTGGGGCGGCCGGACTGGCAGCGTGGAATTCGCGCGGCGCGGCGACGAAGGCGGCCGGTGCAGCCTGCGCGGCAGCGGGATTGGGCAGCTCAGGCTTCGGATCGTATTTCGGCGGCTGCGGCTGCGGCCGCGGCTCGCGCGCCATCGGCGCCGGCTCGATCGGTGCCGCCATCGGCATCGGCTGCGGGGCGGGGGCCGGCGGCGCGGTGCGCACCGCGCGCAGATCGCCTTCGATCATGGAGAGGCGATCGACGATGTGGCCGAGCGCACTGTGGACGGCCTCGAGCGAGTCCTGGGTGTGCCGGTTGGTCTCGGCCTGGCTGAAACGGATGTCGGAGAGCTCGCGCTTGACGAGATCGACCATGCCGGAATCGGGCGGCGGGGCGGAGTTGCGACTCTCGGCCAGCGCGGCATAGGTCGCCTGCTGCCGCTCCAGGTGCCTGAGGATGTCGTGCAGCCCGTCCTCGACGCGGCTCAAATTGTTGTTGCGCGGATCGGAGGCGGCTTCGATCCGCTCCAGCAGATAGGAGACGCGCTGTTCGAGATGGGCGAAGGTCGAGGCCGAGTCGTTGCCGACCTGCATGCGGTCGAAACGGTCCGACAGCGCGCGGATCGCGGCTTCGAGATGCTCGGTGCTCTCGGATGGCTGGGGCCGCTCGCGGGTTTCGAGCGCGGCGGTGAGCGCCGCAATGCGCTGCTCCAGCACCGCGAAGCTGTCGCCGTGGCCGGACGCGCGGGTGATCTGGTCGACCTTGGACGACAGCAGCTGCACGTCTTCGGACAGACGCGCGAGCGCCTCGTTGGACGCGACGTTGGAAACGATGGCGCGCAGCGCGGAGATCGCGCCTTCGAGCTGCTGCACGGTCGAGGGGTCGTCATTGGCGCGCAGGATCAGGTCGAGCTTGGCGCCGAGATTGCGGATCGCCTCGTCGTAGCCGGTGAGCTGCTCGGCCGGGGTCAGCGTGCGCAGCACCTGCTTGATGTCGGACAATGCGCGCTCGATGCCCGCGAGGATCTGGCCGTCGGTGCCGTTGGAGCGGGTCTCGTCGATACGACGGTGCAGCGAGCGGATCTCGTTCTCGATCGATTCGATCGCGCGCCGCGGCATCGCCTCGGTGATGGCGGCACGGATTTCGGCAAGCTCGCTGCGGAAAGCGGCGATCGCCTGCTCGGTAGTGTCGGGACGCTGGAGCGACTCGATCTGGCTGGTGATCTTGAGCAGATGGCGTTCGAGCGAGGAGAAATCCGGCCCCGGCTGCGGGGGCGGCGGCGCGTAGGCAGGTGCGGGCGGCGCCATCGGAGGCGCGTAAGGAGCCGCAGGCGCAAGCGACGGGGCGGCACGCGGCGGCATCTGCCTGGGCGTAAAGCCGTCGAGCTCGCTCTGGCGCGCCGTGATCTCGGCGACCGCGACGTCGAACGACGCCGGGCTCAGGGGTGGTGAGCTGCGATAGACCTGCGCGGCCGCGCGCTCGACCGCATCGGCCTGGCGCTGGCGCGTGTCGGCCGGGGCGGGGCGTGGCGCCTGCTGCGGCTGCCGCTGCGGACGGGAGATTTGCGACAGGCGCGCATCGAGCCGCGAGATCGCATCATTGAGCTGGCGCGCGACGCCCTGCTCGCGCGAGACGTCTCGTTCACGAGAAGAGTCTTGGCGCGGGGCGGGCTTTGAAATCCGTTCGATCTGCTGGGTGATCGCGTCGAGCCGCTGGTGGATGTCGGCGACTTCGCGGCTCTCCTGACTCGGCATGTGGTGCGGACGCTGGTCGTAGGGTCCGCGAAAGTTCGGCGGGGTCGTCTCGCCGAGCGTGGAGTTCAGCCAGTCGTTGAGTGACATGCCGGCTCTGCGCGCAGCAGCTTCGGCCCGCTCCCTGACGGAGGGATCGATGCCGTCAACACTCCACGATACGCGCGAATTCATGACTCTGTCCGGTTCCGACTCCGGCGCCCCACCCGGCGCCTTCAGCTTCCCCACGCGTGCCGGTTGCAAAGACAATCGAATTTGGCGCGGGTCGTCTGCCTCGAAAACCGACTTTTTCCTGTTACGGTAAATAACGAGTTAAGGAATGCGGCGCGGCTGTCTTAAAGTTGGGCGGGGGGAACTCGGGCACCCGAGCGGCGCCACTGCATCCAGGTGGCCTGCTGCCGCAGAAGGCGGGCGATCCAGTACGCCGCGGCGGCTCGATTCCAGCCGCGCCGCCCCGGAGTACGGGATGCCCCGCTTTCGCGGGGCATGACACCGGTGGGTGTGGTGACAGTCTCCTGTCGCGTCGGGCTCAGCCCTTCCCCTCGCGCTTGCCATCCTCGATCGGCACCACCGCGGCCTTGCCGCTCATCGTCGACAGCGCCGACAGAGCCTCTTCGCAGAAATCCGCCACCATCTGCTCGTGACGGGCCCCTAAGCGGAGCAGGAGCAGGTTGCCGAGATCGAGCCGGCCTTCCGCCGTGCCGTCCGGAAAACGCTTCTTCAGGATGCGCTCGTAATTGGCATGGCGGTCGCGATGGTGCTCCAGGCGGGCCATCAGGTCAGTGCGCATCGGTTCGATATCGACGCTGTCGAGCGCATGAAGCCGGACCAGGAGGTCGTCCTTGATAGAAGGCGGCGTGCTTGGCCGCGCGGCCCAGTGCCGCAGCGCTGTTCGGCCCTCGGGAGTGAGCGTATAGATCAGTTTGTTGGGCTTGCCTGTCTGCACGACCTCGCGGCCCTGGATGTAGCCGCGGTCGCGCAGCTTGGAGAGCTCGCGGTAGATTTGCTGGTGGTCGGCCTTCCAGAAGAAGCCGATCGAGGAATCGAAGGTCTTGGCGAGCTCGTAGCCCGTCATCGGACGTTCCGTCAGGCATGCGAGGATTGCGTCGCCCAGCGCCATCACCGGCCTCCTGTTCTTGATCTCCGACCAATATGCTTGACTTTATGCGCATCGGCGCATATGCGTCAATGTGCATATGAGGCAGCGTGCAGGCGGGCCAAAATCCCGGCTGAAAAATCCAGCGGAATCAACCTTCTGGCTACTGTGCATGGGGTTGTTTTCGTAACTTTTGCCCTTGGCCTAGGGAGGCACCTGAGAATGACCGGCCTCGATTCCTGGTACGCCTACATGAAGTCTCATGACCGCGCCGCGCTCTGGGACCTCCTGCATCCCGACGCTGTGTTCGAAAGCCCCGTCGTGCACACACCGCAGCGCGGCCGCGAAATCACCTTCAAATACCTCTCCAGCGCCGAGAAGGTGCTCGGTGGCCCCGGCTTCACCTATGTCGGCGAGTGGACGAACGAGCGCGGCGCCGTGCTCGAATTCAAGACCATGATCGACGGCATCGAGATCAACGGCGTCGACATCATCAGCTTCGATGCCGAGGGACGCATCACCCATTTCAAGGTGATGGTCCGGCCGCTCAAGGCCATCAACATGCTGCACCGCCTGATGGCGGAGCAGCTTGCCGCCGCCCAATCATAAGCCCAACATCATCCCTTCAGGGCCCATGCCGGGAGACCATCATGCCGATCTATAAAGCCCCTGTCGAAGACGTGAACTTCCTGCTCAACGACGTCTTCCAGATCGACCGCTACGACAATCTGCCGGGCTTCTCCGATGCGTCGAGCGACGTGCGCGAGGCGATCCTGGGCGAAGCCGCCAAGCTCGCCGAAGAAGTGCTGCAGCCGCTCAATCGCGTGGGCGATCTCGAAGGCTGCAAGCGGGCCGACGACGGCAGTGTCACCACGCCGAAGGGGTTCAAGGACGCCTTCAAGCAAGTGGCCGAAGGCGGCTGGCTCGGCCTGTCGGCGCCGACCGAGTTCGGGGGCCAGGGTCTGCCGGTGACGCTCTCGCAAGCCGTCAACGAATTCCAGATCTCCGCCAACATGGCGTTCTCGATGTATGGCGGCCTCACCATGGGCGCGACCGCGGCGCTGCTCGTCCATGGAAGCCCTGAGCAGAAGAAGACTTACGTGCCGAAGATGGTGGCGGGCCAATGGACCGGCACCATGAACCTCACTGAGCCGCATTGCGGCACCGATCTCGGCATGCTCCGCACCAAGGCCGTGCGCCAGGCCGACGGCAGCTTCAAGATCACGGGCACCAAGATCTTCATCTCGGCCGGCGAGCACGATCTCGCCGAAAACATCATCCATCTCGTGCTCGCCCGCATCGAGGGCGCGCCCGCCGGCATCAAGGGCGTGTCGCTGTTCGTGGTGCCGAAATTCCTCGTGAATGCCGATGGTTCGGTCGGGGCACGGAACGGCGTCGTCTGCGGCTCGATCGAGCACAAGATGGGCATCCACGGTAATTCGACGTGTGTGATGAACTACGACAACGCCACCGGCTGGCTGATCGGCGAAGAGAACAAGGGCATGCAAGGCATGTTCGTGATGATGAACGAAGCCAGGCTCGGCGTCGCCGTGCAGGGCCTCGCACAGTCGGAGGTCGCCTATCAGAACGCGGTCGCCTATGCCCGCGAGCGCATCCAAGGCCGTTCCCTCACCGGTGCCAAGGCACCTGACAAGCCGGCCGATCCGATCATCGTGCATCCCGACGTGCGCCGCACGCTGCTCTCGATCCGTGCCTTCAACGAAGCCGCGCGCGCATTCGTGATCTGGACCGCACTGAAGAGCGACGTCGCCCATCGTTCCGAAGACCCCAGGGATCGCCAGGCCGCCGACGACCACATGGGCCTGATGACGCCGGTGCTGAAGGGTTTCCTCACCGATTACGGCTTCGCCAACGCGGTGCAGGCGCAGCAGATGTATGGCGGCCACGGTTACATCGCCGAGCAGGGCATGGAGCAGTTCGTGCGCGATGCCCGTATTGCGATGATCTATGAAGGCGCCAACGGCATCCAGGCGCTCGACCTGGTCGGCCGCAAGCTGCCGCGCGACGGTGGCCGTGCCATCATGGCGTTCTTCGGCGAGGTCATGGCTTTCGCCAAGGAGAACGGCGGCGACGAGGCGATGAAGCCTTTCATCACCCCGCTCTCGACTTCGCTCGGCCATCTCCAGCAAGCCACCACCTGGCTGATGCAAAACGCGATGGCGAAGCCGGACAATGCGGGAGCAGCCGCGACCGACTACCTGCACCTCTTCGGCTTCGTCGCGCTCGGCTACATGTGGGCGAAGATGGCCAAGGTGACGCAGGCGAAGATTGCCGAGTCGGGCGCCACGCCCTATCTCTCGACCAAGCTCGTCACCGGCCGCTTCTTCATGGAGCGGATGCTGCCGGAGACCGCGGCCAATCTCGCGCGCATCCAGGCCGGCTGCGCCACCATCATGGAATTGCCGGCGGAAGCGTTCTGAAGCCTGCTTCCGCCGGCGTTTCCCAACAGCTTTCGAACATCACATCAGGAGGGCGTCATGCCTGAGGCATTCATCTACGATCACGTCCGCACCCCGCGCGGCCGCGGCAAGCCGGATGGCGCGCTGCACGAAGTCACGGCGCTCGCACTCGCCACGGTGCCGCTGAAGGCACTGAAGGACCGCAACAACCTGCCCGAGGACTCCGTCGACGACGTCGTGCTCGGCGTGGTCGATCCGGTCGGCGAAGCCGGCTCCGACATCGCGCGCTTCGCCGCGCTGAAGGCGGGCCTCGGCGAAGCCGTGCCGGGCGTGCAGATCAGCCGCTTCTGCGCCTCCGGCCTCGATGCCGTGAACTTCGCCGCCGCGCAGATCATGAGCGGCCAACACGATCTGGTGATCGGCGGCGGCGCCGAATCCATGAGCCGCGTCGGCATCGGCGCCTCCGGCGGCGCCTGGCCGATGGACCCCTCGATCGCAGTGCCGGCTTATTTCATGCCGCAGGGCGTCTCGGCCGATCTGATCGCCACCAAGTATGGCTTCTCCCGCGACGACGTCGATGCCTACGCCGTGCAGAGCCAGCAACGCGCCGGCAAGGCCTGGGACGAGGGCCGCTTCGACAAGTCGGTCGTGCCGGTGAAGGACATCAACGGCCTCACCATTCTCGCCAAGGACGAGCATATGCGCCCCAACACGACGATGCAGTCGCTGGCGCAGCTGCAGCCCTCGTTCACGATGATGGCGCAGATGGGCGGCTTCGACGGCGTCGCGGTGCAGTCGCACCCCGAGATCGAGCGCGTCAACTACGTGCACCACGCCGGCAATTCGTCGGGTATCGTCGACGGCGCCGGCGCGGTGCTGCTCGGCAGCAAAGAGGCAGGCGCGAAATACGGCATGAAGCCACGTGCGAAGATCCGCGCCTTCGCCAACATTGGCTCCGAGCCGGCGATGATGCTGACGGGTCCGGTCGACGTCACCGAAAAGCTCTTTGCGCGCTCCGGCATGAAGAAGTCGGACATCGACCTGTTCGAGCTCAACGAGGCCTTCGCCTCCGTCGTGCTGCGCTACATCCAGGCCTTCGACATCGATAACGCCAAGATCAACGTCAACGGCGGCGCGATCGCGCTCGGCCATCCGTTAGGGGCGACCGGTGCGATGATTCTCGGCACCGTGCTCGACGAGCTCGAGCGCACCAACAAGTCCACCGCCCTTGTGACGCTGTGCATCGGTGGCGGCATGGGCACCGCGACCATCATCGAGCGCGTGTAACGAGCTGCCGCAGGGTGGGCAAAGCGAAGCGTGCCCACCACTGCTGCCTTTCGCGAATGAGGGTGGGCACGGCGCAAGAGCGCCTTTGCCCACCCGACGAGATCTCAAGTCAACCGCCGCGCCTGAGATCGGCTGCGGCACCGAGGAGCAGCCACCATGTCTTACAAGAACTTCAAGGTTGAGACCGATTCCGACGGCATCGCGCTCGTCACCTGGGACATCCCGGGCCGTTCGATGAACGTGCTCGACGAGACCTCGACCAATGAGCTCGATGCGATCGTCAAGGCAACCACCGCTGACGCGGCCGTGAAGGGCATCGTCATCACCTCTGCCAAGGAAGCGTTCTGCGCCGGTGCCGACTTGTCCATGCTCGAGGGCATGAACCAGGCCTACGCCAAGGTGTTCAAGGAGCAGGGCGAAACCGCCGCGAACCAGATGCTGTTCGACCAGAGCCGGCGCTTCTCGCAGGTGCTGCGCTCGATCGAGATCTCGGGCAAGCCGTGGGCGGCCGCGATCAACGGCCTCGCGCTCGGCGGCGGCTTCGAGATCACGCTGTGCTGCCACTACCGCGTGGCGGCCGAGAATCCCAAGACGCGCCTCGGCCTGCCCGAGGTCAAGGTCGGCCTGTTTCCGGGCGCCGGCGGCACGCAGCGCGTGCCGCGCCTGGTGCCGCCGCAGGACGCGATGACCATCCTGCTCAAGGGCGACCCCGTCACGGTCGAGAAGGCCAAGGCGCTGAATTTGATTCACGCCATCGTTCCTGCCGCCGACCTCATCAAGGCCGCGAAGGACTGGATCAAGGGCGGCGGCAAGGCGGTCGCGCCCTGGGACGAGAAGGGCTTCAAGCTGCCGGGAGGTCCGGTGTTCTCCAAAGCCGGCATGATGATGTTCCCCGCCGGCAACGCGATCTATCGCCGCGAGACCTACGACAATTATCCGGCCGCGCGCGCCATCATGAGCTGCGTCTATGAGGGCCTGCAGCTGCCGATCGACGCCGCTTTGCGCGTGGAGTCGCGCTACTTCACCTCGGTGCTGCGCTCGAAGGAGGCGGCCGCGATGATCCGCAGCCTGTTCCTGTCGATGCAGGAGCTCAACAAGGGCGCGCGCCGCCCGAAGGACGTGCCGCCGACCAAGGCGAAGAAGATCGCCGTGATCGGCGCCGGCTTCATGGGCGCCAGCGTCGGCTATGTCTCGGCCCGTGCCGGCCTCGACGTCGTCCTGATCGATCGCGACCAGGAGAGCGCCGACAAGGGCAAGGCGCACGCGCAGAAGGTGATCGAGGACCAGATCAAGAAGGGCCGCGCCAAGCCGGCCGACGCTGAAGCGCTGCTCGCGCGCATCACGGCGACGGCGGATTACGCCTCGCTCGAGGATGTCGATCTCGTCATCGAGGCGGTGTTCGAGGATCGCAAGGTCAAGGCGGAGACCTTCGCCAAGGCGCAGCAATATCTCAAGCCGGATGTGATCTTCGCGTCCAACACCTCGACGCTGCCGATCACCTCGCTGGCCGAGAGTTTCAGGGATCAGGGCAAGTTCATCGGCATTCACTTCTTCTCGCCGGTCGAGAAGATGATGCTGGTCGAGATCATCCTCGGCAAGAACACCGGCGACGTCGCGCTGGCGACCGCGCTCGACTATGTCCGCCAGATCGGCAAGACGCCGATCGTGGTGAACGACTCTCGCGGCTTCTTCGCCAATCGCTGCGTCGGCCGCTATGTCGCCGAAGGCAACGAGATGTTCCTCGAAGGCGTGCCGCCGGCGATGATCGAGAACTGCGCCAAGATGGCCGGCATGCCGGTCGGCCCGCTCTCGCTGTCGGACGAAGTCGCGCTCGACCTCGGCCTCAAGATCATGAAGGCGACCGAAGCCGATCTCGGCCCCAACGCCATCAATCCCGATCAGAAGAAGCTGATGGTGGAGATGGTCGAGAAGCAGGGCCGGCTCGGCCGCAAGAACAGCAAGGGCTTCTACGACTATCCTGAGAAGGGCAAGGGCCAGAAGAGCCTGTGGCCTGGCCTCTCGGCGCTGCAGCCGAAGCAGCTCGACCCCGATACGCTCGATATCGAGGAGCTGAAGCAGCGCTTCCTGGTCGTACAGGCCGTGGAAGCCGCGCGCACGGTGGAGGATCACGTCATCACCGATCCGCGCGAGGCGGATGTCGGCTCGATCCTCGGCTTCGGCTTCGCGCCGTTCACCGGTGGCACGCTGTCCTATATCGACTTCATGGGCACGAAGAAGTTCGTCGAACTTTGCCACAAGCTGGAGGCGAAATACGGCTCGCGCTTCACGCCGCCGAAACTCCTGGAAGAGATGGCAGCGAAGGGCGAGACGTTCTACGGACGCTTCGCGCCCAAGAAGGCGGCGGCCTGAGAGAGGCCTGTAGCCCTGATGGAGCGTGAGCGAAATCCGGGTTACGCAGAGACAAAAATGCCGGATCATTGATCCGGCATTTTTTATTTTCCATCTCAGAACGGCGCGAATGCGCGGCCCGATACCGTCTCGTCGGCGGGACTGGCGTTCCAGCCGCCTTCGTCGTTCCGGCCACGCTCGCTCGGCACCACTCTTGCTGATCATCCACCGGATGACCCATTGGCATTGAAGGTGTCCCGCAATGATCCCCCCGGTGTCTCAAGGCAGCGCAGCCGGCGTTGCGGTGAGATGCGCTCCCCTATTGCTGCTGGTTCGGCCGTGGCCGCGCCGCAGGCTGCTCCGGCTGCGCAGAAAGATTCCTTCGTGGGTCGGCCTGGCCCTACTCGTCCTCGCCTTTGACATGGCGCTGGCCGTGCTTGCCTGGTTCGCCGTCGGTCTCGTCCTGCACTGAAAGCTCCCCTCTGTGCACGTAGAAGGTCGCCGCCAGATAGGCGACCTGGCCGGCAATCAGGCAGCCGACGACGATTGGAACGCCCGTCCAAAAGCCAAAGCCCGAGGTCTGAAGCACCGTTGCGGCAAGGATCGCGGTCACCGGCGAGACCAGCAACAGAGCCCAGACTCGGAAGAATAGCCCCGTCGCCAAGCCAGTGATTGCGCTCGCGAGCAGCAGGAGGAGTACGGTCGTCACGATAGCTGTCCGGTCCAGCGGTCTGCGTCGTGTCCCGCGCTGAAGCTGAGCCAAGTGGATTGCTCCCACAAGGATGGTGACGACCGCGGAGCGCACAACGCAGAGTTATTGTTAACCCTGACAATGCTCGTAAAATTGACGTCAGTGCGCCTCGAAATTTCGGATTCCGCGAGCGACCGGATCGTCGGTCCGGCTCTTCGGCGTCCCGCCCGTCCCGCTCCGTGAAAGGCGGACCAACCTTCTTGGAACTGGCGCGGGCGGGCGCCAGCGCCTCGGCTCAAGCCGGATCGCCGGTCATCTGGACAATCACACGGCCTTCGGTCACGATCTCATCGCAGTCGAGGCCCAGCGCAGGGACCTGGCCCCCAAGGGGTTCAGCTTCAGGTCATCCTCGCCATTTTCGAGCTTCTTGGCGCCGATTCGACCTCGACCAGCTCATCGGCCAGGCGGGCTTCCAGGACCGCGATCCGGGGACAGTGGACAGGCACCGGGCGAAGCGTACGGTTTCACGGAATTTCCTCCGCCTGAAGCTTGGTTCGGCCGAAAGGACGACTACATGCACCTGCTTGAAATAGTCAAGATTGATGCAGGTGCATCAAATGGAGTAAGAGACGGGCGACGAGCTTGAGCGGGACCATGAAACGCAGACCATCGACCGAGGCAACAGCCGCCTGGATCCGCCTGATGCGGGTGCAGAGCCGCGTGCTCGACTGCGTCGAGCAGGACTTGAAGAAGGCCGGCTTCCCACCCCTGGCCTGGTATGACGCGCTGCTCGAATTGTCGCGGGCCCCCTCGGGCGAGCTGCGGCCGGTCGAACTCGAGCGGCAGATGCTGATCCCGCAATATTCTACCTCGCGGCTGATCGACCGCCTGGTCGACGAGGGCCTTGCCTCGCGGCGCGAATGCAAGATCGACAAGCGCGGCCAGTTCGTCGAGATCACGGAAGCCGGCCGCGAGCTGCAGAAGCGGATGTGGGGCGCCTATTCGGCTGCGATCGAGAAATATGTCGGTTCGAAACTGTCGGATGCCGATGCCGTCAAGCTCAGCAGTCTGCTCGACCGCCTGGGCTGCTCGTGCGGCGAGATGAAACTGCCGCCCGCGGGCGTCAACGAAAGCATGCCGTCGCGATGATTGCGCGGCAAACCCGCTCATCCGCGCAACCGGTGGGTTCGCGGGCCATCCCTGTCACCCGCGCGCGTTCGGTCGAAGCGCTTTTTGAATAGAGTTTGATATGGCGCGAGACCAGATCGATATGACGCCGCTGCAATCACGCGACGAGCTCGTCGCGTGGTTCGAGGCCGGCTGCAAGGACCCGTCCGAATTCCGCATGGGCACCGAGCACGAGAAGACGCCGTTCACGCTCGACGGCCACCGTCCGGTGCCTTACGGGGGGGCGCGCGGCATCGGTGCGCTGCTCGAAGGCATGAAGCTCCTGCTCGGCTGGGAGCCGATCATGGAGCAGGGCAACATCATCGGCCTCTACGATGTCACGGGCGGCGGTGCGATCTCGCTCGAGCCCGGCGGACAGTTCGAGCTCTCCGGCGCGCCGGTCGAGAACGTGCACCAGACCCAGAGCGAGTTGATGGCGCATCTTGCGCAGGTGCGCGAGATCGCAGCGCCGCTCGGCATCGGCTTCCTCGGGCTCGGCATGACGCCGTCCTGGTCGCGCGCCGATATCCCGGTGATGCCCAAGGGCCGCTACAAGATCATGACCAATTACATGCCGAAGGTCGGTCAGTACGGCCTCGACATGATGTACCGGACTTGCACGGTGCAGACCAATCTCGACTTCTCCTCCGAAGCCGACATGGTCAAGAAGCTGCGCGTCTCGCTCGCGCTCCAGCCGGTCGCGACTGCGCTGTTCGCCAATTCGCCGTTCACCGAGGGCAAGCCGAATGGCTTCCTCTCTTTCCGGTCCGAGATCTGGCGCGACACCGACAACGCGCGCGCCGGCATGATGCCGTGGGCGTTCGACGACGGCATGGGATTCGAGCGCTATGTCGACTACGCGCTCGACGTGCCCATGTATTTCGTCAAGCGCGGCGAGGAGTACATCGACGTGTCGGGCTCCTCGTTCCGCGCGTTCTTCGATGGCCGCAACAACAATCTTCCCGGCGAGCGTCCGACGCTGTCGGACTGGGCCAACCATCTCTCGACGATCTTCCCGGAAGTGCGGCTCAAGCGTTATCTCGAGATGCGCGGCTCCGACGGCGGACCGTGGGGCCGTCTGCCGGCGCTGCCGGCATTCTGGGTCGGGCTGCTCTACGATGGGGCTTCGCTCGATGCCGCCTGGGACATGGTGAAGCACTGGAGTGCGCATGAGCGTCAGGCCTTGCGCGATGACGTGCCGCGCTTCGGCTTCAAGGCGCGGATCAAGGATCGCTATCTGTTCGAGATCGCCAAGGAGTGCCTCGTTCTGGCTCATGCCGGCCTGCGCCGCCGCGGCCGAATTGACCAGCTTGGCCGCGATGAGACCCGGCACCTCGAGCCGCTCGATCGCATCATCGATTCCGGCCGGACGCCGGCCGAGGAGATGCTGGAGAAGTTCAACGGTCCTTGGAAAGGCTCGGTGGAACCAGCCTACGCGGAGTATGCGTTCTAGACCTTGTTTGAGCATGATCTTCTCGGATAATCGCGTCACACTTTGCGCTAACACGGCCGTTGGGGTCATGCGTTAGGCCAACGATCCGGATTTCAGCCGTTCATCGCCCATACAGGTTTGCGGCGATCAAATGACCGGCCGAAAAACCTGAGCGTCGTCAATAACTCGAAAGCTGTTCTGATGGGGAAGGGCCGCCTGTCCGGGGCCGTCATGGCCAGCGTCGCGGCATGTGTCACGCTGCTTTCGCTCGCATTTGCGAGTGTGCCGGCGCCTGCCCAGACGGCGTTCGATCGGCCCGGCGGCGACTATTTCAGCACGCCGGTCACCTCGGGCGATCCCGAGGATTGCGCGCTGCTGTGCGAGCGCGATCGCCGCTGCCGCTCCTGGAGCTTCAGTTATCCCGACGTCGACGGTGCCGCGGCGGTGTGCTGGCTGAAGAACAGCGTGCCGGCGCGCGTGCCGGGAAGTTGCTGTATCTCGGGGGTCCGCGGCGCCGGCGTGATCGAGCCGCGCGTCGAGGGCGTCGAGAGCTCGATCGACCGCCCTGGCGGCGATTTGCGCAATTTCGAGCTCAAGGACGGTGAAAGCGTCGAGGCCTGCAAGGCCGCCTGCACCGCCGACAACAAATGCCGTGCGTTCACCTATGCCCGCCCCGGCTATACCGGGCGTGAGGCGCGCTGTTTCCTGAAGAAGGAGATCAAGCCGCCGCGAAGGAAGGCGGGATTCACGTCGGGCGTGGTGCGGTAGTCGTTGTCACGTGCCCCGGGCGCGGCGGAGCACGAAGTGATGCGCGGCTGAACTAGGGCCACGCCACACAGGGATCCGATGTGCCATGGGTCCCGGCTCTGCGCCGCATCGTTTCACGATGCGACTTGTCCGGGACACGAGCATCACTCCGCCGCAATCACCGTAAGCTCGGGCCAGAGCGCCTTCCATCGCGCGGCCTTCGCCTCATAATTGGCGATTGAGAAATTTTCCGCCCGGTTGGGCCGCACAATCAATCTCCCGACGTCGTCGAAGCCGTGCGGGGCGTAGACCTCGTAGCCATCGGCAGCGCGCCTCACTCCGATTTGCGTGTTCTGCGTCAGGAAGCGATCGATGCCGTCTGCCGTGCAGCTTAGCGGCGGGTAGGGCAGGCCGTGCTTGGCGGGGTACCATAGATGCACGCGGGCCTGGTTGCGGGCCTCGATTTTGGCACCGAGATGCGCGAGCCGCGCGTGCAGCGTGCGGATCACCGCGTCCTCGGCCTCCCATGACGTATCAGGATCGAAATAGAACACGTCGTAATCTGCGATGCCGTGATCGATCGCACGGCGCGTGAGCATGTTCCACACGGTCTGCACCAGGCATCCCGAAACCAGCCACGCATCCGGCAGCGCGAGGCGATGGAGCTCGTCTAGAATCGTGGCGTTGACCGGATTGCGCAAGGCAAGAGCGAGGAATTCGTCTCTTCTCACCCAATGACCAGTCAATGCACGGCGGTGAAGAACCGCGCCAGCCTGAACCCGGACAGCCAGGTCCACACCGGCTGGCCGCGCATGCCGAGATCCCAGGAGCCGAGCACCGCATCGGCACGGCCGATCAGATTGTCGATCGGCAAGAGGCCGACACCGCCGGAGCGCAGCGGCACGCGGCTATCGGCGGAATTGTCGCGGTTGTCGCCGAGCACGAAGAGGTGACCAGCGGGCACCGTCACTTCGGGCGTGTTGTCGAGCGGACCGCTGTCGCGCATCTTGAAGATCAGATGCGAGACGCCGTTCGGCAGCGTCTCGACGTAGCGATAGGCGGGCTCGCTGCCGCCATGGTCGTCCTCCGCGGCGCCGACGCCATCGGGCTTCAGCTCGGCGGGGCGGTCGTTGATGAAGAGCTGGCCTTGCCGCATCTGGATGCGGTCGCCGGGCAGGCCCACGACGCGCTTGACCCAGGCCTGCGAGCGATCGCCGGGCCAGCGGAAGACCACGACGTCGCCGAGCTTCGGCGTCTCCGCGAAGACGCGGCCGCTCTCGGGCAGGCTGATCTGGATCGGCAGCGACGAGGTGCCGTAGCCATAGGGGAATTTCGAGGCGAGCAGCGCATCGCCGATCAACAGCGTCGGCTCCATCGAGCCCGACGGCACGTAGAACGGCTCGGCAAGCGCGCCCTTGGCGATGAAGACCGCGGCGACGATGCCGGCGAGCTGAGCGATCTGTCCACCCCAGCCGCTGCTTTTGCGCTTGGCGGGCGCAGTTACTTTCTCAACACTCATGCGCCTGTTCCACCTACCGTAATGCGTTCCATCAGCAGCGACGGTTGGCCGACGCCGACAGGCACGCCCTGGCCATTCTTGCCGCAGGTGCCGATCCCGGTGTCGAGCGCGAGGTCGTTGCCGATCATGCGGATGCGATGCAGGTCGGTCGGCCCGTTGCCGATCAGCATGGCGCCCTTCAAAGGCGCACCGATCTTGCCGTTCTCGATCTTGTAGGCCTCGGTGCACTGGAACACGTATTTGCCCGAGGTGATGTCGACCTGGCCGCCACCGAAATTCGCGGCGAACACGCCGTTCTTCACCGAGGCGATGATCTCGCCCGGCTCGCGGTCGCCCGCGAGCATGTAGGTGTTGGTCATGCGCGGCATCGGCACATGGGCATAACCCTGGCGACGGCCGTTGCCGGTCGGCTTCATGTTCATCAGCCGTGCGTTCTGCCGATCCTGCATGTAGCCGACGAGGATGCCGTCCTCGATCAGCACGGTGCGATTGGTCGGCGTGCCCTCGTCGTCGATCGACAGCGAGCCGCGCCGCGAGGCAATGGTGCCGTCGTCGACCACGGTGACGCCTTTGGCCGCGACCTGCTGGCCCATCAAGCCGGCAAATGCCGACGTCTTCTTGCGGTTGAAGTCGCCTTCGAGGCCATGGCCGACCGCTTCATGCAACATCACGCCGGGCCAGCCGGCGCCGAGCACGACGTCCATTTCGCCGGCGGGGGCGGGAATCGATTCCAGGTTGACGAGCGCTTCGCGCAGCGCGCCGTCGGCGGCCTCGCGCCAGGACTTGGTCGCGATGAACTCGGCATAGCCGGCGCGGCCGCCATAGCCCTTGCTGCCGCTCTCCTGGCGGTCGCCCTGGCCGGCGACGACGGAGATGTTGACGCGCACCAGCGGACGGATGTCGCGATAGCTCTCGCCGTCGGGCCGCAGGATCTCGACGACCTGCCAGGTCGCGCCGAGACTCACGCTGACCTGCCGCACCCGCGGATCCTTGTCGCGCAGGTAAGCGTCGATCTCGGCCAGCAGCTTGACCTTGGTCTCGAAGCCCGGCGCATCGAGCGGGTTGTCGTCGCCATAGAGCCGCACATTGGTGTGCGCCGGCGGTGCGGCGAAGCTGCCGGAGTAGCCGCCGCGCACGGCAGCGACGGCGTCCGCGGCGCGAATCAGCGCCGGCAGCGACACGTCGGAGGAATGCGCGTAACCGACCGCGTCGTCCTTGACGGCGCGCAGGCCGAACCCCTGCGAGGTGTCGTAGGTCGCCTGCTTCAGCCGCCCATTGTCGAACATCAGCGCTTCGGTCTGGCTGTATTCCAGGAACAGTTCGCCGTCGTCAGCGCCCGAAAGCCCGCGCGCGATCTCGTGGCGAACCTGGTCGCGGTCGAGATTGGCACGGTCGAGCAGGGAGGTTGTGGCAGGGTTGGTCATTCGTCCGTCCATTATCGGAAGATGTGGGGCAAGATAATGGTTTCGGACCAGTTCCGCGAGGGCGCCAGGTCTCACATTACGGAAACAATAGGATTGCCAGTTCAGCCGCCCCTACGGCAGCTTGTCGTACCCCTCACCCAGCCCGTTCAGGCTGAGCGGGAAGCCGATGCCTTCTTCCGGGGTCTCGAAGATGATGAAGGTTGCGGTCTTGGCGCTGCGGAGCTGGCCGAGCAGCTTGTCTTCGAGAACGACCTCGGCGACGCAGCCGTTGGGGAGGCAGCGGACGAAGCCGGCGCGGCCGACGTCCTGGTTGTCGAGCTTGAGTCCGAGGCCCGAGGGCAACAGGACCCCGAGCGGGGCGACCACGCGCATCAGGCGGCTCTTCTGGTCGGCGGTCTTGAGCACGATCACGGTCAGGCCGGCATTGGAGCGGTCTTCCGCCACCACGCTCTGGATCAGGGCGCACTGCTCTGTCTGGGCGCCCGGCGGGGTGTCGCAGCGGATCTGCCAGTCGCCATGGACGGAGCGTACCGCGCCCTGCGCATGGGCAAGGCCCGGCAGCGCGAGGAGGACGATCGCAGCCACGAGGGCGGCCAGCGCCGGGAGGCCGTTCGCCGGCCTTGCCATCGATCTCGAAAGCCCCATCGGGTCGGTCCCTCTGCTCGCCTGGGTCACTCGCACCCTGGCGGACTGATACGGGAATGACGGCGTCTTGAAGGCGATTCCCAAGCAAATTCCGCGCCGCCCACACCGCCATCGCCCGCTCGAATCAGGCTCCTGCGCGGCTGCCTGCCAGTGCCTAACGCGGGCAATTCCGCTGTCAAGCCGCAGCATCCCGGGAAACGGTATTTTTGTCTGATGTTACTGGGAAATATCCTGCCGGTGATGGCTGGCAGACCAGGCTCAAGACTGCATTGCGATAGATCAAGAATTATGGTTTGAGAGGCTTGATTTCGCGTTCTAGCGATCTGGCCCCGATTCCTCTTAGAGGTATTCTTGCGTGGCGGTTTGTCGGACTGGCGGATCGAATAAGCGTTTCCCGGAAACAGGGGAACGCACTTGGGGTGATTTCGTAAGGGGAGCGCGAACGGCATGAGGATGTCGATGGGTCGGGTGGGCCGGCAATTGCTGGGATTGGCCACCATCGCCTTGGTGGCGGCTGGCGTTACGCTGGCGACGGGTGGTGCGGCATTCGCCGAGCTCGGGCAGCCGGCTCCGTGGGAGTGGACGCTCCAGCAGTCCGGTTCCCCAGTGATGGACAACATCGTCTGGTTCCACAATTTCCTATTCGTGCTGATCACCCTGATCACGCTGTTCGTCCTGGCGCTGCTCGTGATCGTGGTCGTCAAGTTCAACGCGAAGGCCAATCCGGTCCCGTCGCGGACCACCCACAACACGCTGATCGAGGTGGCCTGGACCCTCGTTCCGGTGCTGATCCTGGTCGGAATCTCGGTGCCGTCGTTCCGGCTTCTGTTCCTGGAGCTCGACGTGCCGAAGGCGGATCTGACCATCAAGGCGACCGGCAAGCAGTGGTACTGGTCGTATGCCTATCCCGATAACGGCAAGTTCGAGTTCGACTCGCTGATGGCGCAGGACAAGCAGCCCCGTCTGCTCGGCGTCGACAACGAGATGGTGGTGCCGGTCAACAAGGTGATTCGCGTCCAGACCACCGGCGCCGACGTCATCCATGCCTTTGCGGTGCCGGCTTTCGGCATCAAGATCGACGCCATTCCGGGCCGTCTGAACGAGACCTGGTTCAAGGCCACCAAGACCGGCATGTACTACGGTCAGTGCTCGGAACTGTGCGGCAAGGATCACGCCTTCATGCCGATCGCCGTGCGCGTGGTGAGCGACCAGGAGTTCGCCTCCTGGATCGAGACGGCGAAGAAGAAGTTTGCGAGCGGCGGCACCAGCACCTACGCCTCCGCGGCCGGCCCGACGCAGTAAGCGCCGGATGACGGCTTGAGGGACTGAAAGCGACAAAAGGGCGGGACCTCCAAAGGTCCGAATGGGACGCAAGGCAGGATTTGAAAATGGCAACGAGCGCAGCGGCACACGGCGATCACGCGCAAGCCCACGGACATGACGAGCACGCCCATCCGACTGGATGGCGGCGCTACGTCTATTCGACCAACCACAAGGACATCGGCACGATGTACCTGATCTTCGCGGTCATCGCCGGCATCATCGGTGCCGCGATGTCGATCGCGATCCGGGCCGAGCTGATGTATCCGGGCGTGCAGATCTTCCATGAGACGCACACCTACAATGTGTTCGTGACCTCTCACGGCCTGATCATGATCTTCTTCATGGTCATGCCCGCGATGATCGGCGGCTTCGGCAACTGGTTCGTGCCGCTGATGATCGGCGCGCCCGACATGGCGTTCCCGCGCATGAACAACATCTCGTTCTGGCTGCTGCCGGCGTCCTTCGCGCTGCTGCTGATGTCGACCTTCGTCGAGGGCGAGCCGGGCGCCAACGGCGTCGGCGCCGGCTGGACCATGTACGTGCCGCTGTCGAGCTCCGGCCATCCGGGCCCGGCCGTCGACTTCGCCATCCTGTCGCTGCATCTGGCGGGCGCCTCGTCGATCCTCGGTGCCATCAACTTCATCACGACCATCTTCAACATGCGCGCGCCGGGCATGACCCTGCACAAGATGCCGCTGTTCGTGTGGTCGATCCTGGTGACGGTGTTCCTGCTGCTGTTGTCGCTGCCGGTGCTCGCCGGTGCGATCACCATGCTGCTCACCGACCGCAATTTCGGCACGACGTTCTTCGCGCCCGACGGTGGTGGCGACCCCGTGCTGTTCCAGCATCTGTTCTGGTTCTTCGGTCACCCCGAGGTGTACATCCTGATCCTGCCGGGCTTCGGCATGATCAGCCAGATCGTCTCGACCTTCTCGCGCAAGCCCGTGTTCGGTTATCTCGGCATGGCCTACGCCATGGTCGCGATCGGCGGCATCGGCTTCGTGGTGTGGGCGCACCACATGTACACGGTCGGCATGTCCTCGGCGACGCAGGCCTACTTCGTCGCGGCCACGATGGTCATCGCCGTTCCGACCGGCGTGAAGATCTTCTCCTGGGTCGCCACGATGTGGGGCGGCTCGATCGAATTCCGCGCCCCGATGATCTGGGCGGTGGGCTTCATCTTCCTGTTCACGATCGGCGGCGTCACCGGCGTCGTGCTGGCGAACGCGGGTGTCGATCGCGTGCTCCAGGAGACCTACTACGTCGTCGCGCACTTCCACTACGTGCTGTCGCTCGGTGCGGTGTTCGCGATCTTCGCCGGCTGGTACTACTGGTTCCCGAAGATGTCGGGCTACATGTACAATGAGAGCCTCGCCAAGCTGCACTTCTGGGTCACCTTCATCGGTGTCAACCTGGTGTTCTTCCCGCAGCACTTCCTCGGCCTGTCGGGCATGCCGCGCCGTTACGTCGACTATCCCGATGCCTTCGCGGGCTGGAATTTGGTCTCGTCGGTCGGCTCCTACATCTCCGGCTTCGGCGTGCTGATCTTCCTGTATTGCGTGATCGACGCCTTCGCCCGCAAGGTGCCGGCGGGCGACAACCCCTGGGGTGCCGGCGCGACCACGCTGGAGTGGACGCTGTCCTCGCCGCCACCGTTCCACCAATTCGAAGTGCTGCCCCGCGTGCAGTAAGCAATCTCCCGCGGCGCCCGTGACGGGCGCCGCGGCGCTATAACGAAACGAGTAGATCTAAGTGTCCGTCCTCGACCATAACGCCATCGACATCAATCCCCGCATCTCCGAAGCGGAGGTCGGCGACTACATCGCGCTGCTCAAGCCGCGGGTGATGTCGCTGGTGATCTTCACCGCGCTGGTCGGAATGGCGATGGCGCCCGGGCATTTCCATCCCGTGTTGGCGATCACCTCGCTGCTCTGCATCGCGGTCGGTGCCGGCGCCTCCGGGGCACTCAACATGGCGCTCGAAGGCGACATCGACGCCAAGATGTCGCGCACGGCGAACCGGCCGATTCCGCGCGGACGCATCACCCGTCCCGAGGCCATGACGTTCGGCATGACGCTCGCCTTCTTCTCGGTGATGACGCTCGGCATCCTCGTCAACTGGATCGCGGGCGCGCTGCTCGCCTTCACCATCTTCTTCTACGTCGTGATTTACACCCTCTGGCTGAAGCGCTGGACCGCGCAGAACATCGTGATCGGCGGCGCCGCCGGCGCGCTGCCGCCGGTGGTGGCGTGGGCCTCGGTGACGGGCACGGTCGATGTGGAGCCGCTGCTGCTGTTCGCCATCATCTTCTTCTGGACGCCGCCGCATTTCTGGGCGCTGGCGCTGTTCCGCTCCGACGACTATGCGCGCGCCGGCATTCCGATGCTGCCCAACGTCGCCGGTCCCGACGCGACCCGCCTCCAGATCCTGCTCTACACGATCGTGCTGATCGCGGTGGCCGCGACGCCCTGGGCGCTCGGCTATTTCGACGCCGTCTACGGCATCGTCTCGCTGATCCTCGGCGCCGGCATGCTGGTGCTCGCGATCAACGTCTATATGCGGCGCGAACGCAGCCAGTCGCTGCGCGCGACCCGCAAGCTGTTTGCCTTCTCGATCCTGTATCTGTTCGCGCTGTTCGCGACCCTGCTGGCCGAGGTCGTGTATCGGGCGCTTGCTCCGATGGTTGGGGGCGCATGAGGCAGGAATGGCTGACAAACGCGAGCCAAATGGAATCGTCCTCACCGAGGCGCAGCAGAAGAGCCGTCGTCAGCGTTCGATCGCAATCGCGCTCGCGCTGGGCGTGCTCGTGGTGCTGTTCTTCGCCGTCACCATGGTCAAGGGGCCGGCAGTACTAGTGCGGCCGATGTAGGGAAGATGGGTCACGAGCCGACCATATCGCGGGATCAGAGCCGGACAGCCGCCAAAGGCCGCCGCGGCGGCCGGTTCAGTGGTCTTGGCCGCGACGCGTTGGTCGCCTCGATCTGCGGCGGCGTGGTCGCGCTGATGGTCGGTGCTTCCTACGCGGCGGTGCCGTTCTACAACTGGTTCTGCCGCGCCACCGGCTTCAACGGCACGACGCAGGTTGCGACCTCGGCGCCGGCCAACGGCCCGATCGCGCGGAAGATCTCGGTGCGCTTCGATTCCAACGTCGCGCCCGGCCTGCCCTGGAAGTTCGAGCCGGAGCAGAGCGAGATCGAAGTCAATATCGGCCAGGTCGTGACCGTCTTCTACACCGTGACCAATCAGGCCGCGCGCACCACTGCGGGCCAGGCCGCCTACAACGTCGCGCCGCTGACGGTCGGCTCCTACTTCCAGAAGATCAACTGCTTCTGCTTCACCGAGCAGACCATGGCGCCCGGCGAGAAGCGCGAGATGCCGGTCGTGTTCTACGTCGATCCCTCGATCGCCGAGGACCACGAGAATGACGGGCTGAATACGATCACGCTGTCCTACACGTTCTACCCGGTGAAGGATCCGGTGGTGAAGCCGCTCGCCGCCGGCGAGAACGACAAACGCAAAGGAAATCTTTGACCGCCGCGCTCACGCTCGGACGGTCGGAAACAAGGGGATAAGTGCCTGATAGGCACGGGATTGAGGAGAGAGACGGAAATGGCCACGGCGCATACCAAGCATCACGACTATCACCTGGTCGATCCCTCTCCCTGGCCGGCTGTCGGCTCGCTCTCGGCATTCATCATGGCGGTCGGCGCGATCGCCTGGATGCACCACATGTTCTCCGCGGCGCCGATCGTGTTCGGTGTCGGCACCGTGGGCGTGCTCTACACCATGGCGAGCTGGTGGGCCGACGTGATCAAGGAAGCCCAGTACAAGGGCGACCACACCCGCGTCGTGCAGCTGCATCACCGCTACGGCATGATCCTGTTCATCGCCTCCGAGGTGATGTTCTTCGTCGCCTGGTTCTGGGCTTATTTCAACGCGGCGCTGTTTCCGGCCGACGCCGTCCACGCCACCCGCGATGCGGTGTTCGGCTGTGGTCTCGGCACCCAGCCCGGTGCCTGCTCCGTCCCCGGCACCTGGCCGCCGAAGGGCATCGAGACCTTCGATCCCTGGCATCTGCCGCTGCTGAACACGCTGATCCTGCTCACGTCGGGCACCACCGTGACCTGGGCGCACCATGCGCTGCTCGAGAACGACCGCCAGGGCCTGAAATACGGGCTGATCCTCACCGTCCTCCTGGGCGCCGCCTTCACCTGTGTGCAGGCCTATGAATACAGCCACGCGGCGTTTTCCTTCGCCGGCAACGTCTATGGCGCGACCTTCTTCATGGCGACCGGCTTCCACGGCTTCCACGTGCTGGTCGGCACCATCTTCCTGATCGTGTGCCTTGCCCGCGCCTATGCCGGCCACTTCACGCCGAAGCAGCATCTCGGTTTCGAGTTCGCCGCCTGGTACTGGCACTTCGTCGACGTGGTCTGGCTGTTCCTGTTCCTCTGCATCTATGTCTGGGGACACGGCGCCGAGACCATGGCCCACGGCGCGCACTAAAGCATGATCCGGAAAAGTGCGAAGCGGTTTTCCGGAAAGATCATGCGTAAACAACAAGCTAAAGCGCGATGACGAGTCTCCAAATCTCATCGCGCTTCAGCCGTATCGAACCGATCAGAAAGGGCGGCCGCAGGGCCGCCCTTTCGCTTTCCGGCCGCCGGATGTTTCGGCGGAAACTGTGATAGAGTCCGCCATCATGAACGACAGCGCCGGCACACCCCAATCCGAAACCACGGTCCTGCAAAGCGCGCTGCGCGGGCTCGCCTGCAAATGTCCGCGCTGCGGCCAGGGCAAGCTCTATGCGGGCTTCCTGACGCTCGCGCCGGCTTGCGACCGATGCGGCCTCGATTACGCCTTCATCGATACCGGCGATGGTCCGGCGATCTTCATCATCATGCTCGCCGGTGCCATCGTGGTCGGTTGCGCGCTCGTCGTCGAGGTCAAGTACCAACCGCCGTTCTGGCTGCATGCGGTGCTCTGGCTGCCGCTGATCCTCGCCACCACGCTGTTGCCGCTGCGTGCGATGAAATCGTTGCTGATCGCGCTGCAGTTTCACCACAAGGCGGCGCCGGGCCGGTTGGTCGATCGCGCGAAATGAACGAGCCTGCGCGCAAGGCCCGCGTGGCCGGCTTCGCGCTGTTCACGCTGCTCCTGACGGCTGTGTTCGTCGCGCTCGGTGTCTGGCAGTTGCAGCGCCGGACAGCCAAGCACGCGCTCATTGCGGCACTCACCGAACGGCTCGCGGCATCGCCGACGGCGCTGCCGCCGTCCGCGCAATGGACCGCGCTGAATCCTGCCCGCGATGAATTCCGCCGCGTCAGCTTCACCGCGACCTATGCAGCCCTGCCCGATGCGATGGTTTATTCCTCCGGCTCTGCGGTGCGCAAGGACGCCTCCGGCCCGGGCACCTGGGCCTTCCTGCCGGCGCGGCTTCCCAGCGGCGAGACGGTCGTGATCGATGCGGGCTTCGTCGAGAACACGATGCAGGACCGCGGTGTCGAGGACCGCGCGGTGAAGAAGCTCGTCACGGGCCAACCGATTGAGCTCACCGGCTATCTGCGCTTTCCCGAGGCGCCAGGCTGGCTGACGCCGGCGGAGAATCGCGACAAGCGGCTCTGGTTCGTGCGCGATCATCTGGGAATCGCAAGCGCGCTCGGCTGGGGCGCGGTTGCGCCGTTCTATATCGATCTCGAGCAGCCCGCGCCCGCGAACGGCATTCCGCGTCCGGGCCCGCTCGAGGTGAATCTGAAGGACGACCACCTGCAATATGCTGTTACCTGGTTCACGCTTGCGGGCGCCGTGCTGATCGTCTTCGCCGTGTGGGCAAGAGGCCGGCGCCAGAGCTGAGCTCATCGGAAGATATTTCGAGGGAACCGGTATCGCCCGGGGTTTATTTTTCAGCGCATATTCACGACTGTGGTCCTAAGCCACCGGGATTTTCCGCGGCAGACAGGATTGTAGCGTGAGCGATTTCGACCAGATGGGAATTGTCGTCGATTGGGTGGACGCCTGCCGGAAGGGCGATCTCGCGACACTGCTCGACCTCTATGCGGACGATGCGCAGCTCGAATGCACGTGTAACGGCACGCGGCGCTACCACGGCCGGAGCGAGATCGAGGCCTATTGGCAGCCGCAGCTCAGCGCCTTCTCGTCGGCGGGTTTCGGTCTGGAAGAGATCCATCCCGCGCCCCACGGCATCGATCTCGAATATTCCGTCGCCGGCGCGCTGCGCATTCAGGCCTCGTTCCGCTTCAGCCTGGATGGCAAGATCCGCAGCACGCTGTGCGAACCGGCGCTACAGAACGCGCATGATGGCTGCGGCTGTTAGCCTGATGATGGCGCGTCCCGCGTTGCCTGTACCGGAAGGCGGCAGCGCACGTAAGTTCGCTCATCCATGCGCAACAGGGACAGCGATCCGCTGAGCGCACGCACGCGCTCATGCATGCCGGTCAGCCCCCGGCCGAAGATGTTGCCCGCAGGAAAACCGCCGCCATCATCGGAGATCTCGACGACGAGCGTCTCGCCGGCGACGGCCGCCTGCACATCTACGTTGCTGGCCTCGGCATGGCGGAGCGCGTTGGTCAGTGCTTCCTGGATCACCCGATACACGGTCTGAGCCAACGGCCCGTGGATCACGTTCAGATCCGGATCGATCGTGTCCGTGACGGCGATATGCGGTGCCTGCTTGCCAAAATTCCGGATCAGCGTCTGCACGCTGGTCGCAAGGCCCAGTTCCTCGATGTAGAGCGGCCGCAGCCGGTCGAGAATGCGGCGGTTGGTCTGCTGGAGCGCCTCGACCGATTGTAGTACCTCCCGTGCCGAGTTGCCGAGATTTCCTGTCTGCGGCGCAGCGTCGACCAGCGCGATCGTGCCGGCGCGGATGCTGAACAGCAGCGGTCCGAGCTCGTCGTGCAGTTCGCGGGCGAGATCGCGCCGCTCATCGTCCTGGAGCGACACCAGACGGTGCATCAGATCACGATTGTCCCGGCTCAGTTGCGCAAGCGTTGCGGCCAGTGCATTCGCCTCCTCGCAACCTTGCCGAATTTCCGGCGGGCCCCCGACCGGAATCGGCCTGGTGTAGTCGCCCTGTCGTATTCGCGTGAGACCTTCGCCGAGATCTTGCAGAGGGCGCAGGACAGATCCCGCCAGGACGTAGGCGATCGTGCCGGTAAGAACCATCAGTCCGGCGACCAGGCTGGTCAGCGCAAGAAAGCCGATCCATTTCTCGAACAGATCGGCCGATATGTCCGGCACGAAGACGATGTCGCCGATACGTCTGCCGTCGATCATCACTGGGGATGCCACGCCCAAGTTTGGGATGGCGAGAAGGTCGATGAACCATTGCGGCACGCCATGCGACTTGCGCGGGCCGTCCTTCGGCACCGGCGCGGCACCTGCTTCCAGGGCCCGGAACTGGATGTCGGAGGAGGTGTCCAAAGAATGGACAAAGGCGTCGAGCGTCTGCCGTGGATTGTCCGATGCGCGAAGGGTATTGTTGAGCGCAGCGGCGATGGCTTCTGTCGAACGCCGCCTCGGCTCGTTCTCCTCGGCCAATTGGCCCGTCGCGAATATCTGGAGCAGCACGCCCCCCAGGATCAGCGCCGCGAGAAAGCTAGCGCCGAGCGGAAGAAACAGTTGCGTCCTGAACGAAAGTCGTTGCCACATTAGGCCAATTCTAACGCGCAGCGGCGGGTTTTGCTCTTTCCATTTATTCCCGCCGGTTTATGAGTCGAAGAAAGAGGGTCCGCGATGCAAGATACCGCCAAGCTGGCGACCAGGGTCCTGATCGTCGACGACCATCCCGTGGTGCTGTCGGGTTGCCGCACCCTGTTCGCGTCCGACCATTCAATCCGCATTGACGAAGCGACCGATGCCAAATCCGGACATCGCGCCTTTGTCAGCAAGCGGCCCGACGTCACCGTGATCGACATCAGCCTGCCCGATGTCTCCGGCTTCGAGCTGATGCGACGCATCCGCAAGGACGATCCCGACGCCAAGATCATCATGTTCAGCATGAACGACGATCCGGCCTTCGTGGTGCGGGCAGTCGAGCTTGGGGCGCAGGGTTATGTCTCCAAGGGCGACGATCCCCGTATCCTGCTGAAAGCGGTGCGCAAGGTGGTCGCGGGCGACAATTTCATCTCGCCGCAGCTTGCGGAAGCCGTGACGTTTTCGGGCGCGGCGATCAAGGCCAATCCGGCTTCGCAGATGACACCGCGGGAGCTCGAAATTCTCCGCCTGCTTGGACGCGGCGACAAGATCGTCGAGGTCGCCGAGGCGCTCGGCATCTCCTACAAGACGGTCGCCAACACTACATCTCTGCTGAAGCAGAAGCTGGGTGCCAAGAATCACTCCGATCTGATCCGGATCGCAGTGGAGATCGGGATGAACTGACCTTCCGCCAGCGACCGAACCGGCTGCTCCAGGATGCAGCGGTTCGGTCGACGGATCGGCGCCGCCGTTGGCCGGGCAATGCATGGCCAACGGGCTGACACCGATCCGCGGACACAATGGGCCGAGACTGCATTCGTTCCTGCCGCGGCCAACATTTCGGGAAAAAGCGGCATTTGGCGACACGATCTTGCCGTGCCGGCAGAAGCGGGGCCCGGAGCGGATCGGGAAGAACAGGAACATTTTTCGGCGCGCGCGGTTTTGTCCCTTGACGATTTCGTGACAGGCGACGAAAGCTTGCCGGAAGAGTTTTGACGGGTCAGCGACCCCGACGAGGCAAACCGGTCTGCACACAACGACAGACCTTCCAAGAGAAGGGCTGCGGTCATACCGCAGCCCTTTTTCATTGGGCGAGGGTGGGCCGGAAGCGGTTTCCCGATGCCGCAAAACACTTTATGGTGGCTCAAAGCAGCTGGCTGTTTAGCAAGTAGTTTCGTGAAATCAAAGGCTTAAGGATCGAGCTTCGGCTCGACCGGCCTTTGGAGGGCAGTTTGACTCGTTATATCTCAACCCGGGGCGAGGCCCCCGAACTCGGCTTCTGTGACGTGATGCTGACCGGGCTCGCCCGCGACGGTGGTCTATATGTGCCAGCGACGTGGCCACAGCTCCCGACTGAGACGATCGCCGGATTCTTCGGCCGTCCCTATTGGGAGGTCGCGGTCGACGTGATTCGGCCCTTCGCCGGCCGCGAGATCTCGGACGCCGAGCTCGGTCGCATGGCGAACGAGGCCTATGCCACCTTCCGCCATCCCGCGGTGGTGCCACTACGCCAAATGTCGCCGCATCAGTTCGTGCTGGAGCTATTCCACGGTCCGACGCTCGCCTTCAAGGACGTGGCGATGCAGCTGATCTCGCGGCTGATGGATCATGTGCTCGCCAAGCGCGGCCAGCGCACCACCATCGTGGTCGCGACGTCGGGCGATACCGGCGGCGCCGCGGTCGAAGCCTTTGCAGGACTCGAGAATGTCGATCTCATCGTGCTGTTTCCGCACGGCCGCATCTCCGAGGTGCAGCAGCGGATGATGACGACGACGGGCGCCGCCAATGTGCATGCGCTCGCCATCGAAGGCACGTTCGACGATTGCCAGGCGCTCGTGAAGGGGATGTTCAACAATCATCGCTTCCGCGATGCGACCTCGCTCTCCGGTGTCAATTCCATCAACTGGGCGCGCATCGTCGCCCAGGTGGTCTATTATTTCACCTCCGCCGTTGCCGTCGGTGCGCCGGCGCGCGCGGTCGATTTCGTCGTGCCGACGGGCAATTTCGGCGACATCTTCGCCGGCTATGTCGCCAAGCGCATGGGGCTGCCGGTGCGCACCCTGCGCATCGCCGCCAACGTCAACGACATCCTGGCGCGGACGCTGAAGACTGGAATCTACGAGGTGCGCGAGGTGCACGCGACGGCGTCGCCGTCGATGGACATCCAGATCTCGTCGAATTTCGAGCGACTGCTGTTCGAGGCCGGCCGGCGCGATGCCGCCGGCGTGCGCCGTCTGATGGAGTCGCTGAAGCAGTCCGGACGTTTCGTGCTGCCGGATGCGACGCTCGCCGCGATCCGCGAGGAGTTCGATGCCGGGCGCGCCGACGAGACCGAGACGTCGGCTGCGATCCGCGCCGCCTGGCGTGAAGCCGGTGAGCTGGTCGATCCTCATACGGCCGTGGCGCTTGCCGTCGCGGACCGCGACACCACCGACACCAGGGTACCGAGCATCGTGCTCTCCACCGCCCATCCGGCCAAATTCCCCGACGCTGTCAAGGCGGCTTGCGGCCAGCGGCCGCAACTGCCGGCCTGGCTCGACGGCTTGATGACTAAATCCGAACACATGAGGGTGATGAAGAACGATCAGGCCAAGGTCGAGCGGTTCGTGCTGTCGGTCAGCCGCGCCGCAAAGCAGGGAGTTGCCGGATGAGCGTCGAGATCTCCAAGCTTGCCTCCGGCCTGACCGTCGTCACCGACGAGATGCCTCACCTCGAAACCGCGGCGCTCGGGGTCTGGGCCGGCGTCGGCGGACGCGACGAAAAGCCCAACGAGCACGGCATCTCGCATCTGCTCGAGCACATGGCGTTCAAGGGCACGACGAAGCGCTCTTCGCGCGAGATCGTCGAGGAGATCGAGGCGGTGGGCGGCGACCTCAATGCCGGCACCTCGACCGAGACCACGTCCTACTATGCGCGGGTGCTGAAGGCCGACGTGCCGCTCGCGCTCGATGTGCTCGCCGACATCCTCGCCAATCCCGCCTTCGAGCCCGACGAGCTGGAGCGCGAGAAGAACGTCATCGTGCAGGAGATCGGCGCGGCGCAGGACACGCCCGACGACGTCGTGTTCGAGCATCTCAACGAGCTCTGCTATCCCGACCAGCCGATGGGCCGTTCCCTGCTCGGCACGGCCAAGACGCTGCGCGCCTTCAACCGCGACATGCTGCGTGGCTATCTCTCGACGCATTATCGCGGACCCGACATGGTGGTGGCGGCGGCCGGCGCAGTTGATCACAGCCAAGTCGTCGCCGAGGTCGAGAGACGCTTTGCGAGTTTCGAGGGGACGCCGGGGCCGAAGCCGCAGACCGCTCAGTTCGGCCAGGGCGGCACCAAGGTCGTGCATCGCGAGCTCGAGCAGGCGCATCTGACGCTGGCGCTGGAAGGCGTGCCCCAGACGGATTCGTCGCTGTTCTCGCTCCAGGTCTTCACCAATATTCTCGGCGGCGGAATGTCGTCGCGGCTGTTCCAGGAGGTGCGTGAGAAGCGCGGCCTCTGCTACTCCATCTACACCTTCCACGCGCCCTACAGCGATACCGGCTTCTTCGGCCTCTATACCGGCACCGATCCGGCCGACGCGCCGGAGATGATGGAGGTGGTGGTCGACATCATGAACGACTCTGTGGAGACGCTGACCGATGCCGAGATCGCCCGGGCCAAGGCGCAGATGAAGGCGGGTCTCCTGATGGCCATGGAGAGCTGCTCCTCCCGTGCCGAGCAGCTCGCCCGGCATGTGCTCGCCTATGGGCGGCCGCAGACGGTTCAGGAATTGGTGGCCCGGATCGATGCCGTCAGCATCGAATCGACGAGGGATGCGGCGCGAGCGCTGCTGTCGCGGAGCCGGCCCGCCGTTGTCGCATTGGGCAGTGGCAGGGGTCTGGACACGGCGGTATCTTTTGCGGAAGGATTGACCCGGGCGCGCGCCAAGGCGCGGTTGCATTAGGAGCCGCGCTACGGCGGGACCGCCCCCGGAAAGCATCACCATGGCCCTCTTTCGCCTGCCGTCCAGTGGACCCGCCGCCCTCGCGCCGCGCGGCAACGGGCTGTTGCTGCGCGCGCCGCAAATGTCCGACTTCCTGCAATGGGCTCATTTACGCGAAACCAGCCGCGACTATCTCACGCCCTGGGAACCGATCTGGCCGTCTGACGATCTCACCCGGTCCGGCTTCCGCCGTCGTCTGCGCCGCTATTCCGAGGACATCGCCGCCGACCGCTCCTATCCCTTTCTGATCTTCCGGGAGCTCGACGGCGCCCTGATCGGCGGCATCACGCTGGCCAATGTTCGGCGTGGCATCGTGCAGGCCGGCACCATCGGCTACTGGGTCGGGCAGCCCTACGCGCATCGCGGCTACATGACGGCCGCACTGCGGGTGCTGCTGCCGACGCTGTTCGGCGAGCTCAATCTGCACCGGGTCGATGCCGCCTGCATTCCCACCAATGCGCCGTCGATCCGGGTGCTGGAGAAGTGCGGCTTCTCCCGCGAGGGCCTGGCGCGCCGCTATCTCTGCATCAATGGAATTTGGCAGGATCACCTGCTGTTCGGGCTGCTGCACGAGGATTTCCGCGGCTGACCGGGGAGCTCCTGCGGCCAAAGTCTCGATGGTCCCGCCCTGTTGGCTGTTCTATTCGCTTGCCTTGCTGTCCGCCTTGGGTTCGCCGATTTTGGCGATATAACGGCGCGGGCCAGCCGGTAGATCGGCCCGAATGTTGTGATGGGAGTATGGGTGTCGATGGTGAAGGAGCTTCGGTCATCGCGGACGACGTTGCTGCGGGGGACGGCGCTCGCGTTGGCGTTGTCAGTTGCGCTCACGACCGTCTCGCCGGCGGCGGCCCAGTCCTTGAGCGACCGCTTCAAGAGCCTGTTCGGCGGCAAGCCGGACGAGCCGGCCCAGCCCAATCCAGCGCCGGCGCCCGGCCAGCCGGCCGAAGACGACATCGACTGCCCGCAGGTCACCGTGCGCTCCGGCGCCTCCACCTATGCGGTCGGTGCGAGCGGCAAGCAGGCCGTCGGTAACGACATCCGCTTCCAGGCAACGATCACCAAGATGGCACGCGAATGCGCCCGGAGCGGCGGTGATATCACCGCCCGGATCGGCATCCAGGGCCGCGTCATCGCAGGTCCCGCCGGTGCGCCCGCGACCGTCGAGGTCCCCTTGCGTGTTGCGGTGGTGCAGGGTGGCGTCGGCGAAAAGGTCATCGCCTCGAAGGCCTACCGGACGACAGTCGCAATGTCGGAGGGCGGCAGTGTGCCCTTCAGCTTCATTGTCGAGGATCTGTCCTATCCCGTGCCTTCAGCCGCGGTCGCGGATTCCTACATTTTCTACGTCGGCTTCGATCCGCAGGCGCTTTCGCCCGAGCCGAAGGGGCGGAAGAAGAAGTAGGCGATGTCTCGTGCCCCGGACGCGGCGCGGCGCTTCTTTAGCGCTGCGCGGCAGAGCCGGGGCCCGGAGCTGCCGATGCTGGGTCCCGGCTCTGCGTCGCGTCATTTCATGCCGCGCCGCGTCCGGGACACGCGCAAGCAGCAAAAAAGCCGGCGCTCATCGCGCCGGCTTTTTTTGATTGGTGAGGCGTTCGCCCTCAGTTCAGCTTTTGCCGAACCTCGTTGATGCCCTTGGCGAGCAGGTCGTCGGCGACCTGGCCCCTGACCGACTGCGACAGGATGGTCGAGGCGGCCTGGACGGCGGCTTCTGCGGCCGCGGCGCGGACGTCGGCCAGCGCCTGGGCCTCGGCGAGCGCGATCTTGCTCTCCGCGGTCTTGGTACGACGGGCGACGAAGTCTTCCATCTTCGCCTTGGCGTCGGCAGCGATGCGCTCGGCTTCGGCCTTGGCGTTGGCGATGATGTCGGCAGCTTCACGCTCGGCCGTGGCGCTGCGCGCCTTGTAGTCGGCGAGCACCTTGGCCGCCTCCTGCTTGAGGCGCGCGGCGTCGTCGAGCTCGGCCTTGATGCGGGCGGCGCGATGATCGAGCGCAGTCATCGCCGACTTGAAGACGCCGAGATAGCCGAACACGATCATCAGGATCACGAAGGCGACGGCGACCCAGGTTTCAGGATCGAAGAACATCTGTGGCTAACCCTTCAAGGACGCATCGACAGCGGCATTGACCGAGGTGGCATCCGGAATGATTCCGGTGAGCTGCTGCACGATCTGACCTGCCGCATCCGCCGCGATGCCGCGGACGTTGCTCATGGCGGTGGTGCGGGTCGAGGCGATGGTCTTCTCCGCCTCGGCGAGCTTGGCCGCCAGCTGCTCTTCCAGCGCCTTGCGTTCGGCGTCCGCCTGCGCATTCGCCTTGTCGCGGGATTCGTTGCCGATCGCCTGCGCCCGCGAACGCGCCGAAGCGAGCTCGCTTTCATAGGCTTTCAGCGCAGCCTCGGACTGGTCCTTCAGCCTCTGCGCTTCAGTGAGGTCGCCCTCGATCTTGTTCTGGCGTGCTTCGATCGCACCGCCGACCTTCGGCAGAGCGAGCTTGGACACGATCACGTAAAGCAGGACGAAGAAGATCGCGAGCGACACCAGCTGCGAAGCATAGGTGCTGCTCTCGAACGGCGGAAAGCCGCCGCTGTGATGACCGCCATCGGCTTCGGTGTGGGCACCCGCCGCCGGTCCTTTTGCCCCGCCATGACTCTCAGCCATGGAGTACTCCCGTTGCTGTCACGCGCCGCTTCGGATGAAGCGGCGCGAAAGAAGTCGTTCTTTAGAAAACGAACAGCAGAAGCAGCGCGATCAGCAGCGAGAAGATGCCGAGCGCTTCGGTCACGGCGAAGCCGAAGATCAGGTTGCCGAACTGGCCCTGAGCGGCCGACGGGTTGCGAACGGCTGCGGCGAGGTAGTTGCCGAAGATCACGCCCACACCGACGCCCGCACCGCCCATGCCGATGCACGCGATGCCCGCGCCGATAAGTTTTGCTGCTGCCGGATCCATTTTAGACTCCTTGGAAGAAAGATTGCGTTGTGGGTGGAAATTCCCCGGACCGCTCAGTGTCCCGGATGAATGGCGTCGTTGAGGTAGATGCAGGTCAGGATCGCGAACACGTAAGCCTGCAGGAACGCGACCAGGATCTCGAGCGCGTACAGCGCGATCGTGAGCGCCAGCGGCAGCACGCCGCCGACCCAGCCGATGGCGCCGAGCGAGAAGCCCAGCATGGCGACGAAGCCCGCGAACACCTTCAACGCGATGTGGCCGGCCAGCATGTTGGCGAACAGACGAATGCTGTGCGAGACCGGCCGCAGGAAGAACGACAGCACCTCGATGAACATGACCAGCGGCAGGACGTAGCCGGGGACGCCGTGAGGAACGAAGATCTTGAAGAATTTCAGGCCGTTCTTGGCGATGCCGTAGATCAGCACGGTGAAGAAGACCAGGAGCGCCAGCCCGGCGGTGACGATCAGGTGGCTGGAGACCGTGAAAGTGTAGGGGATGATGCCGACCAGGTTCGAGACGCAGATGAACATGAACAGCGAGAAGATCAGCGGGAAGAACTTCATGCCCTCCGCGCCGGCCGTCGAACGGATGGTCGAGGCGACGAACTCGTAGGAGATCTCGGCGACCGATTGCAGGCGCCCGGGAACCAGCTGCGAGCCGCTCGCGAGCATCAAGAGCGAGATGATCGCGACCGCCACCAGCATGTAGAGCGACGAATTGGTGAAGGCGATCGTGTGATTGCCGATATGGCCCAGGGTGAAGAGAGGCTCGATGTTGAACTGGTGGATCGGGTCGATTTTCATCAGCGCGGCATCTCTTGGTCTGCCGGGCTATGCCGGCGGGTCTCGGTCTGCCGGCCGGGCCGGCCCGTACCGGCGAGGCCGGCACGATCATTCCTCTCCTGGTGGGACCAGCTTTAAGAACCACCGCGCCTGTTTTGACCCGCACCCGCCGACCTCACCACATTCACCACGCCGGCGACGAAGCCCAGCAGCGTGAACACGATGAACCCGAAAGGCGACGTCGACAGCAAGCGGTCGAACCCCCAGCCAATCCCCGCTCCGACAATGACGCCGGCGATCAACTCGGAGGATAACCGGAAACCAAGCGCCATCGCCGAGGCTCTGGCCGCTCTGTCTCCCTCGTCACCTGCGGGTTGCTCGGTCCTGGTCCGGCGATCGCGAATTTCGGACAACCGCTGATCAAGACTTCCGAGCCGTTCGGAAAGCGCAGCTTCCTCGGGCGATCTATCGCGATCTCCATTCTCGCCGTGCTCCGTGCCCTGTGTCATGCAACGAAGACCCGAAACGCCGCGGCTGAATGGAAATTACGCCCGCCACCCTCAAAAGCCGCGCGGACCATACTGATGGGCCATAATCAAGTCAAGCCAAGTCACGATTGCGTCGCTTTCAGTTATGTATTTGATTTGTCTTGTGATATTGGCGCGCGCGGCAGCGCTGCACACAGCGTGACGCCGCACCGCAGCAGGTCTGCTCACGATCGGCGGATGCCGCTGTCCTTTTGCCGCACGACCGGGATCAAAGAAGCCATCCCGTTCGTTGATTTCAGGGGACGGGTTTTTGGCGGCGGACTGCCCGATGGGGGTGTAGAATTGCACAGAAGCCGCAGCAGTGCCGTGCCGGAGGCAGTGATGAGACCAGCGATGTCATCCACAACATCATGGCTAGCGGCGGCTGCCGCGGTGATGGTCGTCGGCGGCGGCCTCGTCGCTGCGCAATCGGTGCCCGACGGCGAAAATGGCCGCTACAACATGACGCCCATCCCAGAGGGCGTGCTGCGGCTCGACACGCGCACCGGCACGGTATCGACCTGCACCAAGAACGGCGCCGGCTGGGCCTGCTACGCGGTGCCTGACGAGCGGACCGCACTCGATACCGAGATCGGCAGGCTCCAGGCGGAGGTCGAGAGGCTGAAGGGACAGCTCGCAGCGGGGCCGACGGTGTCGGGCAAGATCGACGAGGCGCTGCCGAAGTCCGACTCGCTGAAGAAAGCCGAGCCCAAGGTCGCCGAGGGCGAGCGCAAGATCGAGATCCCGCTGCCGAGCGACCAGGACATCGATCGCGTGATGTCGTTCCTGGAGAAGGCCTGGCGGCGGCTGATCGACATGGCCAACCGCGTGCAGAAGGACGTGTCGGGGAAGATTTGAGGGCGCCTTCGCTATCCATGCGTTGAGGTGCCGTAGGGGTGGCAAAGGCGCGAAGCGCCGTGCCCACCACCTCGATATCGTCGCGGGGATTGGTGGGCACGCTTCGCTTTGCCCGCCCTACGGCGGCTTTCCAAGTTGAGAGAATTTGATGACATCAGCCAAATCCGTAACCCGCTCGGCGCCATCGACGGTGCAAGCCACCACCATCTCGTCGTCGCTGCTGACCGTGCAGACATCGGGCCGCGGCTTTACCGATCTCACCAGCGAAGCCGCGAAGTTCATCGCCGAGGCAAACGCGCGCGACGGCGCGCTGACGCTGTTCATCCGCCACACCTCGGCCTCGCTGACGATTCAGGAGAACGCCGATCCGTCCGTGCTCGTCGATCTCAGCACCGCGCTGTCCCGGCTTGCGCCGGAGAATGCCGGATGGACGCACGACACCGAAGGGCCGGACGATATGCCCGCGCATGTCAAGACGATGCTGACGGGGGCCTCGCTTCAGGTCCCGGTCCTGAACGGCAAGCTTGCGCTCGGCACCTGGCAGGCGATCTATCTGATCGAGCATCGCAGCCGGCCGCACCACCGCGAGGTCGTGCTGCAATTCGTCGGCAGCAATCAGTAAGCGCTCAAAGCAAACCGGCCGCGGAGACCGCGGCCGGTTCGTGTCGTCGATTGCTGCTTTCGATCAGGTCGCCTTGATGTCGACGTCCTTGGTCTCCGGCAGGAACAGGAACCCGATCACGACGGTGATCGCCGCGAAGATGATCGGGTACCACAGGCCGGCATAGATGTCGCCGGTCGAGGCCACGATGGCGAACGCGGTGGCGGGCAGGAGGCCGCCGAACCAGCCATTGCCGATGTGATAGGGCAGCGACATCGAGGTGTAGCGGATGCGGGTCGGGAACAGTTCGACCAGCATCGCCGCGATCGGGCCGTACACCATGGTGACGTAGACCACGAGGACGAAGAGCAGGCCGATGATCGCCGCCACCTGCGGGCGGAAGACGTCGAACGGATGCGCCATCTTCACGATGGCGGCGTCGCCCGCCTTCGGGTAGCCGGCCGCCTGCACCGCAGCGAGAATCGCCGGATTGCTGTCCTTTGCGTTCGTGTAGGGCACGTCCTTGCCGTTGACCACGACCTTCACGCCCGAGCCGGCCGGGCCCGGCGTGGTCGAGTACCTGACCGAGGACTGCGACAGGTAGGCGCGCGCGGTGTCGCAAGGCGCGCTGAAGACGCGGGTACCGACCGGGTTGAACAGGTCGCCGCAACCGGCCGGATCGGCCACCACCTCGACCTTGACCTGCTCGATGGCCTTTTCCAGCGCCGGGTTGGCGTTGGTGGTGATCATCTTGAAGATCGGGAAGAAGGTCAGTGCCGCGATCAGGCAGCCGCCGAGGATGATCGGCTTGCGGCCGATTCTGTCAGAGAGCATGCCGAACACGACGAAGAAGCCGGTGCCCAGCAGCAGCGACCAGGCGATCAGCAGGTTGGCGGTGTAGCCATCGACCTTCAGGATCGATTGCAGGAAGAACAGCGCGTAGAACTGGCCAGTGTACCAGACCACGCCCTGGCCCATCACGCCGCCGAGCAGGGCGAGCAGCACGAGCTTGCCGTTCTGCCAGTTGCCGAAGGCCTCCGTCAGCGGCGCCTTCGAGCCCTTTCCCTCATCTTTCATCTTCTGGAAGATCGGCGATTCATTGAGGCGAAGCCGGATCCAGACCGAGATGCCGAGCAGCAGCACCGAAACCAGGAACGGGATGCGCCAGCCCCACTTCGCGAAATCGGCTTCGCCGGTCGCGGTGCGGGTGAACAGGATCACCAGCAGCGACAGGAACAGGCCGAGCGTCGCCGTGGTCTGGATGAAGGAGGTGTAGTAGCCGCGCTTGCCGTGCGGCGCGTGCTCCGCGACATAGGTCGCCGCACCGCCATACTCGCCGCCGAGCGCAAGGCCCTGGGCGAGGCGCAACGCGATCAGGATGATCGGGGCTGCGATGCCGATCGTCGCTGCGCTGGGCAGCAGGCCGACGATGAAGGTCGAAAGACCCATGATCAGGATGGTGACGAGGAAGGTGTATTTGCGGCCGACGATGTCGCCGATGCGGCCGAATACGATGGCGCCGAATGGGCGGACCAGGAAGCCCGCCGCGAAGGCCAGCAGCGCGAAGATGTCGCGTGTGGCCGGCGGATAATCCGAGAAGAACTGCACGCCGATGATCGAGGCGAGCGAACCGTAGAGGTAGAAATCGTACCATTCGAAGACGGTACCGAGCGAGGAGGCGAGAATGACGAACCGTTCGTCCTTCGTCATTCCTCCCGCGCCGGCTTGAGACACAGCCATTGTCGACATGTTGAGTCGCTCCCCGAAATGCGTTTCCTCGCGCCCTAGAGGTCCGGACGTGCCGGATCCAACCCAGGTCTTGATCACAAGGTAACATCGCCGTGAAACCCTCCCCAATACGACTTTCGGCCTTGCGCAACTGACGCGCGGCTGACCGTGTGGTATCGGGGGCCGCCGCGCTGCTCCAGAGCTTTCCGGATTAACCCCTTTGCTGCAAAGGGATAATGTGCACTTGCATGCCACAGCCGCTCGGGGGAAGAATTGACGTATTGTTCGCCGGCCCGGCGCGAACGACAGCAAGAGAACGATGAACGCTCCCTCGACCCATCTCGTCATCGCCGATGACCATCCCTTGTTCCGCGATGCGCTGCGACAGGCGGTGGCGGGCGTTCTCCCCTCGGCCAGGATCGACGAGGCCGGATCATTCGAGGACCTGACCAAGCTCCTGGAACAGACCTCCGAGGTCGACCTGATCCTGCTCGACCTCTCGATGCCCGGGATTTCCGGCTTCTCCGGCCTGATCTATCTGCGCGCGCAATATCCGGCGGTCCCGGTGGTGATCGTCTCGGCTTCCGACGACAGCGCCACGATCCGCCGCTCGCTCGATTTCGGCGCCTCCGGCTTCATCCCCAAGCGGTTCGGCGTCGAGACGCTGCGCGACGCCATTCTCAAGGTGATGGAAGGCGACGTCTGGGTTCCCGCCGACACCGATCTGTCGGCTGCGGCCGACCCCGACATGACGCGCCTGCGCGACCGCTTGGTGACGCTGACGCCGCAGCAGGTTCGGGTCCTGATGATGCTGTCCGAGGGCCTCCTCAACAAGCAGATCGCCTACGAGCTCGGCGTCTCCGAGGCCACCATCAAGGCCCATGTCTCGGCCATCCTGCAGAAGCTCGGCGTCGAGAGCCGGACGCAAGCCGTGATCGCCGCCGCCAAGATCGCCGGCGGTCAGTGGAAGCAGGGCACGCCGACGGGGTGAGGCGTTTGCTCGCTAAATTGCGGATGTCCGGTCTTGAGGCGACGCGAAATCATTCGGCGCGCTCATCTTCGCCGAGTTTCGATCCAAAGGAGACGCCTAGGTGGGCCGATTGTGTCTGTAGTCACACTGTTCGGGGCAGGAATACAATCGACGGCTCGATCTCGATAAGGAACTCGTCCCTGGCGAGGCTCGTCACTCCGATCCAAGTTGTGCACGGTGGATTATCACCAAATGCAGCCTTGAGCGCGCGAGATATGGCGTCACCTTGGTGCAGGTGGGTTTGCCTAATATAAATTCGTAACGATCCCACATCATCAAGTCTGGCACCAACGGAAGCTAGGGCCACGCTGAGGTTTTCCAAACTCTTTTCTAATTGGCGTCCAATGTCGCCAGTACCGACGATGTTTCCATTCGAATCCCACGCGACTTGACCGGAAATGTGTATCATCTGCCCGAAGGGCGAGGAAGTGACGGCCACCTGAGCAAAACCGAATTTCCGACTGTCAAAAAGCTCGGTTGGAATTTTCATGGACCGGGTCATTACTGCTCCCTGGTTGGTCAGATCACGGCGTTGTAGCCGACAATTCTAACCAGCGCTTGGAGCACTTCCGTTTATGGCCCAACCCGGAAGTCCGACGGTGGCCGCTCTTGCGCCGCCGTTGGCAGCCAGGCGAACATCGCGCGTTCATCAAGAATCGATCTTCTGAGATGCGCCCTGGCCACCCCCAAGTCCTTGGGGTGCCCGCCGGGCAAAACAGCAACGGCTGGGTCAATCAGCCTGCAGCAAAATATTCTGCTTTATCGAAATTCGGATTTATCGTATGCGTCGCCCATCCTGATCCGGCGAAGGGGGCGGTCGTACGTCGTCACGAGCCGCGGATCGGGCTGCGATGGACGCATGGAAGCAATCCAGAATCTTCCCGCGGAGGGATTCTGGATTGCCTCGCGGGCGTGCGTTGACCCGCGTTCCCATAGCCCTGAGCAGGCCACGCTTGCAGATGCTGGCAAGCGGCTTCATGCCCGCCTCACAACTTCTCACAAGTCCAAACGGGCGCCCTGCGTAACACGCTGATAGTCAGTTGCGTAACGACACGATCAAAGGACCACGACCATGAAACAGATGATCGACCAGTATCGCCGCCGATTCCTCGGCATCGCAGCCGGAACCGCCGCCGTCGGCCTCGGCGCGATCGACCTCGCGCGCGCCGAGACGGTGGCACAGCGGCCGTCCCCATCGAATGCCTCCTTCGGCCCGATCAAGCAGATCGACGCCGGTGTCCTCAATGTCGGCTATGCGGAAGCCGGCCCGTCGAACGGTCCGGTGGCGATCCTGCTGCACGGCTGGCCCTACGACATTCACGCCTTCGTCGATGTCGCGCCGATCCTCGCCAAGACCGGCTATCGCGTGATCATTCCTTACCTGCGCGGCTACGGCACGACGCATTTTCTCTCCAGCGAAACGCCGCGCAACGGAGAGCCTGCGGCGATGGCCGCCGACATCATCGCGCTGATGGACAAGCTCGACATCAAGAAGGCCGTCGTCGCCGGCTTCGACTGGGGCGCGCGCACCGCCGACATCATTGCCGCGCTGTGGCCGGATCGCTGCCGCGCGCTGGTGTCGGTCAGCGGCTATCTGATTTCCAGCCAGGCCGCCGGCGGCGCCCCGTTGCCGCCATCGGCCGAACTGCAATGGTGGTACCAGTTCTATTTCGCGACCGACCGCGGCCGCGCCGGTTACGAGAAGTACACGCACGATTTCGCCAAGCTGATCTGGAAGCTCGCCTCGCCGCAGTGGAAGTTCGACGACGCCACCTTCAACCGCAGCGCGGCGGCGCTCGACAACGGGGATCACGTCGCGATCACGATCCACAATTACCGCTGGCGGCTCGGGCTCGCCCAAGGCGAGGCGAAGTATGAGGAGCTCGAAAAGAAGCTGGCCGCAGCTCCGCAGATCGCGGTGCCGACGATCACGATGGAAGGCGACGCCAACGGAGCGCCGCATCCCGAGCCGAGCGCCTATGCCAAGAAGTTCTCGGGCCGATACGAGTTTCGCCTGATCACCGGCGGCATCGGTCATAACCTGCCGCAGGAAGCGCCGCAGGCCTTTGCCAAGGCCGTCATCGATGTCGGCGAAGGCGCCTGACGATGTTTCAAGACCTCCGTTCGGTGCGGCCGGGGCCGATTACTCCGCCGCCACCATCTGCTGCGTGCGCCATTGTCCGAGCAGGGCGCGGAGCGAGGCCGGCTTCACCGGCTTGTTGAGCACCGCAATCTTCTCGTCACGCGCGGCGACCTGCACGGCGGGGCTGCGGTCGGCGGTGATCAGGATCGCGGGGATTGCGTCGCCGAAGCGGCGCCGGATCTCGCGGATGGCGGCGATGCCGTTGCCGCGATCGAGGTGATAGTCGACCAAGAGTCCGGTGACGCGCCTTCCGGCTGCTTCGATTGCGGCGATCGCGCCTTCGGGATCGGCGACGGCGATCACCTCGGCGTCCCACGCCTTCAAGAGCGTGCGCATGCCGTCGAGGATCGCCGCATCGTTCTCGATGCAGACGATCAGCGCGCCCGCGATCGGCGTGCGCGCCAGCGGGGTCGCACTGGTCACGGCGGCGGTGTGGGTGACCGCCTTCGCCGTCGGCACCGTCACGGAGAACGCCGAGCCGCCGCTTCTATTGGCGTCGATGGCGATGCCGTGATTGAGCACGCGCGCCAGCCGTTCGACGATCGAGAGGCCGAGTCCCAGCCCGCGAGCGATCCGCGCGCCCTGCTCGAGGCGATGGAATTCCTTGAAGATCTCGCCGCGCTTGACCGCGGGAATGCCGACGCCGGTGTCGTAGACGGAGATCTTGAGCGAGGCGCCGCGGCGGCGGCAGCCGACCAGCACGCGCCCGCGCGGGGTGTACTTGATCGCGTTCGAGATCAGGTTCTGGAGCAGCCGCCGGAGCAGCAGTCGGTCTGACTTGACCGGGAGCGAGCAGGGCACGAAGGCGAGCTCCAGGCCCTTGGCGCGCGCGATCGGCGCGAACTCGATCTCCAGCGAGCGCATCAGATCGGCCATCTTGAAGCTCGAGATCGAGGTCGTCATCGCGCCGGCATCGAGCCTGGAGATGTCGAGCAGCGCGCCGAGGATCTCCTCGATGGCCTGCAGGGATTCGTCGATGTTCTCGACCAGCCGCGTCTCTTCGCCACTGTGCTGGCGCTCGACCAGGCTGGTGACATAGAGCCGCGCCGCATTCAGCGGCTGGAGGATGTCGTGGCTGGCAGCGGCGAGAAAGCGCGTCTTGGAGATGCTGGCGTCTTCCGCCGCGCTCTTGGCCAGGGCCAACTCCGAGTTCAGCCGCGTCAGCTCCTCGGTGCGGTCGCGCACGCGCTTCTCCAGCGTCGCATTGGCGCGCTCCAGCGCTTCCGCGGCCTCGAAGGTGGGCGTGACGTCGGTGAAGGTGATGACGAAGCCGCCGCCGGGCATGCGGTTGGTGAGCACCTCGATCACCATGTGGCGTTCCGGCAGGCGTTCGAGATAAGGCTCGCTGTCGGTGGTGTAGGCCACGAGCCGCTGCTCGATCATCGCCTCGCGACCACTCTCATCGGCCGGATCGCTCACGCCCATGAATTCCAGGATCTCGCGCAGCGGGGTGCCGAACTGGATGAAATGCGGGGGCACGTTGAGGAGATCGCCGAATTGCCGGTTGGAGCAGATCAGTTGCAGGTCGGCGTCGAATACCGCGATGCCCTGGCGCACATGGTTGAGCGCAGTCTGGAGGATCTCGCGGTTGAAATGCAGCGCCGCGTGGGAATCGTCGAGCAGTTTCAGCGCGGCCTTGGCGGAGACCGTCCGCTTGCGCAAGAGCAGCGACATCACGAGGCGCGAGGACGCCGCGCCGATCGAGGAGGCGATCAGGTGTTCCGCGTGCTGGAGCAGCTCGAAATCGGCGGGTGCTCCGGCTTCCAGACGCATATTGCGGTGGGCCGAGAAGGCCTCGAACGATTGCCGCGCGCGATCGGGGCCGAGATATTGCGCCACGGTGGTCTGGATGTCCTGCACCGTGACGGTGGTGCGCCAGCGACGAAAGCTGGGCGTGATCGGCGCCAGCGTGTTGGGCACGAACAGGTCGGCCTGCACCAGTTCGATCGAGGACGGCCGTCGCGCCAGCGACAGCAGCACATAGGTGAGAATGTTGAGCGAGAGCGACCAGACCACGCCGTGCATCAGCGGCGGCAGGTCAGCGCCGAACAGCGCCTGCGGCCGCAGCGCCTCGATCCCGAACGGACCATGCTGGAGCAGCAGGATCCCCGATGTCGACGAATCCATGAAGCTCGGGATGAAGAGCGTGTAGAGCCAGACCGCAAAACCGACCAGCATGCCGCCGATGGCGCCGCGCGCGGTCGCGCGCCGCCACAACAGGCCGCCGAAGAAACTGGGGGCGAGCTGTGCGATGGCGGCAAAGGAGAGCAGGCCGATCGCCGCGAGCTGGGCGTTGCCGAGCGCGCGATAGTAGAAATAGGCCATCACCATGATGGCGAAGATGGCAAGCCGCCGCAAGCGCAGCAGGAAGTCGCCGAAACCGGTGGCCCCGGTGCGGCCTTCGGGCCGCCGTTGCAGGACCAGGGGCACGACGAGGTCGTTCGAGACCATGATGGAGAGCGCGACGCATTCGACGATCACCATCGCAGTCGCCGCCGACAGGCCGCCGACGAAAACGGCGACGCTGAGAAGTCCCGCGCCGCCGTCCATCGGCAGCGCCAGCACGTACATATCAGGATCGACCGCGCCGAACGGGAAGGTCACGAGCCCGGCGAGCGCAATCGGGATCACGAACACATTGATGGCGACGAGATAGAGCGGGAACAGCCAGCGCGCCCGGCTGACCTCGGCGTCGCACGAATTTTCCACCACGCTGACGTGGAATTGGCGCGGCAGCAGCATGATGGCGCACAGCGACAGCAGCGTCATGGTCAGGAAGTTGCCGATCGACGGCGAGTATTCGATGGCGCGCACCGCTTCCGGTGTCTTCATCGCGCGCTCGATCAACTCGTGCGGCGAGAACATCCAGAAGGTGACGAAGATGCCGGCGGTGAGGAAGGCAACGAGCTTGACGATGGATTCGGTCGCGACCGCCAGCATCAGCCCGTGCTGGTGCTCGGTGGCATCGGTCTGCCGCGTGCCGAACAGGACCGCGAAGGCCGCCATCGTCAGCGTCACCATCAGCGCCATGTCGCCGAGGATCGGGATGTGGGAGAAGGCCTGGTCTTCGCTCAGGATCGTGCCGAGCGAGGAGGCCACCGCCTTGAGCTGGAGCGCGATATAGGGCACCGAGCCGATGATCGCGATCAGCGCGACCGTCGCCGCCACCGCCTGGCTCTTGCCGTAGCGGGCCCCGATGAAGTCGGCGATCGAGGTGATGTTGTGGGCTTTGGCAAGCTGGATCACGCGCCGGAGCACGCCGGCGCCAAGCCCGATCATCAGGATCGGGCCGACATAGATCGCCAGGAAGTCGGTCGAGGCGCGGGTGGCGAAACCGACCGAGCCGAAGAAGGTCCACGAGGTGCAGTAGATCGCCAGCGACAGCGGATAGATCAGCCCGGAGGCGCGGCCGCGCCCCGCCGGCGAGCGGCGGTCGCCATGGCTCGCCACCAGGAACAGGAAGCCGATATAGCCGAAAGCGGCGGCGATCACGCCCCAGTCGTGCAGCATGGGTCGGGGGCTCTCTCCCTGGGCGCCGGCGGCGCCCGAGCTCATTTTCCCAGCAAATCTAGCGCGTTGAGCCGACGCAAGCGACAGCGAAATGCCCGGCGCAAGCGGGAACTGCGGGTGTCGTTAAGGCAAGGCGGGACGCGCGCTGGCACTTACCCTCCCCTGGAGGGGAAGGGTCGATCGCGCGCAGCGCGAGCGGGGTGGGGTGATCTCTCCACTCGGGCACCGTTGGACGTGGAGAGACTGTCACCCCACCCCGTCTCACATTTCGCTGTGCTCAATGTGAGCCGACCCACGAGCGAGCTACGCTCGTCTCGGACCCTCCAGGGGAGGGTGGAAAGGGCCTACTCCGCGGCCAGCGACTTCTCGCGCAGCGGCAGGCCGAGGCGGTCCCACACCTGCAGGAGAGCTTCGGCGAGTTGATCGATCAGGCCGTCGTCGTGATAGGGCGAGGGCGTGATGCGCAGGCGCTCGGTGCCCTTGGCGACGGTCGGATAATTGATCGGCTGGATGTAGATCCCGTGCTCTTCGAGCAGGAGGTCGGAGGCCTGCTTGCACTTCTCGGGATCGCCGACGAACAGCGGCACGATGTGGGTGTCGCTCGACATCACCGGCAGGCCGGCGGCATTGAGGATCGCCTTGACACGGGCGGCGCGGTCCTGGTGGCGCTCGCGTTCCCAGCTCGACGTCTTCAGGTGCTTGATCGCGGCGGTTGCGGCCGAGCAGACCGCCGGCGGCAGCGCGGTGGTGAAGATGAAGCCCGGTGCATAGGAGCGCACGGCGTCGATGATCTGGCCGTTGGCCGCGATGTAGCCGCCGAGACAGCCGAACGCCTTGGCGAGCGTGCCCTCGAGAATGTCGATGCGATGCATCACACCGTCGCGCTCGGCGATGCCGCCGCCGCGCGGGCCGTACATGCCGACGGCGTGGACTTCGTCGACATAGGTCATCGCCCCATAGGTCTCGGCGAGATCGCAGATCTTGGCGAGCGGCGCGACGTCGCCGTCCATGGAATAGAGGCTCTCGCAGACGATCAGCTTCGGCCGATTGGGGCCGGCCGCTTTCAACAGCTCCTCGAGATGCGCAACGTCGTTGTGGCGGAACACGACGCGCTCGCAGCCGGACTGGCGGATGCCCTCGATCATCGAATTGTGGTTGAGCTCGTCCGACAGAATCAGGCAGTTCGGAATGAGCTTTGCGATGGTCGGGATGCCGGTCTGGTTCGAGACATAGCCCGAGGTGAACAGCAGCGCGGCCTCCTTGCCGTGGAGATCGGCGAGCTCGGCTTCGAGCTGGACCAGCGGATGATGCGTGCCGGCGATGTTGCGGGTACCGCCGGCGCCGGTGCCGACGCGCGTTGCGGTCTCGACCATGGCGCCGACCACCTTCGGGTGCTGGCCCATGCCGAGATAGTCGTTGGAGCACCAGATCACGACGTCGCGCTTGCCCTTGGGGGAGTGCCAGACCGCGTGCGGGAACCGGCCGGCCGTGCGTTCGAGGTCGGCGAACACGCGGTAGCGCCGCTCGGTGTGGAGACGGTCGAGGGCGGTATCGAAGAACTGGTTGTAATCCATCGGCAAAACCTGCTGCGGAACCTGGTCCAAGGCGGCCGTTCATTTTTAGAGCTTTTCCAGCTCCAATGTCCATGCGCCTGCGCACATTCGAAGCAAGGCGAGCGGGCCAATTGATAACGCCGGTCCGGCGGCGATTGTTGATGTGGATCAAGCGCCTAACACGGGCCTGCCGTCCGGACCGGAGTTGCCAGGGCCAGGCAGGGGCTGCCGTGGACATTTTGTCCATGGCGCGGCTGCCGTCCATGATTGCCGAGCCGGTCGCGCCGACGCGGACCCATTCGAAAGGAAGCCCCGATGAAACGTGTGATGATCCTCAACGGTCCCAACCTCAACATGCTCGGCATCCGCGAGCCGCACATCTACGGCACGACGACGCTCGCGGAGGTCAACGCGAGCTGCGGGGAGGCCGCCGCCAAGCTCGGCCTCAAGCTTGCCTTCCACCAGTCCAACCATGAGGGCGTGCTCGTCGATCTGATCCAGTCGGCGCGGCAGGACGCCGATGCCATCGTCATCAACCCGGCCGGCTTCTCCTTCACCTCGGTCGCGATCATGGACGCGATCAAGACATTCGAGGGCCCGGTGCTGGAGGTTCACATCTCCAACATCCACGCCCGCGACGAATATCACCGCCACTCGAAGATCTCGTTCGTGGCAACCGGTGTGATCTGCGGGCTGGGACCGTTCGGCTACATCGCGGCACTGCACGCGATCGCGAATATGAAGTGAGATGCTGCCGCGGCGGCGGTGCGCTCCCTCGCCCCGCTTGCGGGAGGTTGGGGTGAGGGGCTCTCCGCGGAGACGGTGAGAATTGGACTCGCGCCGCCACGCTTCGCGTGTCGGCCTCTTCCCGCAGGCGAGGCGAAGACAAGACTCACGTCGTCCGAAACTGCAACACGCCGTCCTGCATCTCGGCCGTCAGCCGGCCCTCGACGATCATGTAGTTGACATGGGCGACCAGCTCGCCGGCGGCAAAACCCATCTGGTGCTCGTCCAGCACGTGCTTGTTGAACACGACAGGCACCAGTGCTCGCGAGGTTTGCGGCACCTCGCGGCAGGCTTCCGCGATCAGGCGGCAGCGCTCCTCGTGGTGGTCGGCGAGCTGCTTGATGCGGGTCTTCAACCCGTAGAACGGCACGCCATGACCGGGCAGCACCAGCACGTCATAGGGAAGTGTCGTGGTGAGGCTGGCGAGCGAGGCCAGATATTCGCCGAGCGAGTTCTGGTCGGGCTCGACCGCCCAGACGCTGACATTCGGCGAGATCTTGCTCAGCACCTGGTCGGCGGAGAGGAACAGCTTGTCGTCGGCGCAATACAGCATCACCTGATCGAGTGCGTGGCCGCCACCGGTGATCACCTTGAAGCGGCGCGTGCCGATCACGACGTCGTCGCCATGCGAGATGCGGCGGTAGGACGGCGGCAGCACCGAGACGCGCTTGAGATAGTCCTGGCCGCGGCCGAGCAGCTTTTCGGTGAGCGACTCGTCCATGCCGTGGCGGCGGAAGAACAGCCGCTGCGCCTCGCGCCGCTCCTCGGTGCCGCGGTTCTGGTGATAGACCGATTGCAGATATTCGACCTGCGACATCACCAGCGGGCAATTGAAACGCTCGACGATCCACCCCGCGAGACCGACATGATCAGGGTGCGAGTGAGTGACGATCAGGCGCGTGATGTTGACGCCCTTCAGCGGTCCATCGAACAGCTTGGTCCAGGCTTCGATCGTCTCCTCGTTGCCGAATCCGGCATCGATCATCGCGTAGCCGTCGCCATCGGCGAGCAGGTAGATGTTCACGTGGTTGAGGCGGAACGGCAGCTTCAACCGGGCCCATAACACGCCGGGCCTGACCTCGACGATCTGTTCGGGGCCGGGGTGCTGTTCCCAGGGGTAGCGCAGGGCCTCGGCCGAGGACTGTGCGGTGTCGGTTTTTGAGCTCATGCTACCCGCTTAAACCCAGCGCGCGCGGGGCGCCAGCCGAAAAAGGACGGGCCATGCTACTCCGCATGGCCGGCATACCGGCCGTTTTCCGTAGCCCGGATTGCGCGCAGCTTCATCCAGGCTACGGGCCGGCGTCCCTACGCCGCCCGCATGTCGTTGAGGAATGCATCGATCTCCCCGCGCAGCATATCGGCCTCGCGCCTGAGCGCGTCAGAGGCGTTCAGCACCTCGCTGGCCGCAGCGCCGGCTTCGGCGGACGCGGTGGAGACGCCGATGATGTTGCTGGAGACTTCGCTGGTGCCGCCGGCGGCATGCTGGATGTTGCGGGCGATTTCGCGCGTGGCGGCGCCCTGCTCCTCGACTGCGGCGGCGATCGTCGTGGTGACGTCGTTGATCTCGCCGATGATCCGGCCGATCCCCTGGATGGCGCCGACCGCGGAGCTCGTGATCTCCTGCATGCTGGAAATCTGGGTGCGGATCTCTTCCGTCGCCTTGGCGGTCTGGCTCGCCAGGCTCTTCACCTCGGAGGCGACCACCGCGAAGCCGCGGCCGGCTTCGCCCGCGCGCGCCGCCTCGATGGTGGCGTTGAGCGCGAGCAGATTGGTCTGCGAGGCAATGGTCTGGATCAGGTCGACCACGACGCTGATGCGGCTCGCGCTGTCGGCAAGGCTCTGTACGGTGGCATCTGTCGATCCCGCTTCATCGACGGCTTTCTTGGCGATCTCGGCCGAGGTGACCACCTGGCGGCTGATCTCCTGGATCGAGGAGGACAGCTGCTCGGTGCCGGCCGACACGGTCTGCACGTTGACCGAGGTTTCCTCCGCCGCGGAGGCGACCGCGTTCACCAGCGCGCTGGACTGGTCGGCAGTGTTCGACATGCTCTGCGCGGTCGATTGCATCGAATTGGCCGATTGCGCCAGATTGTCGAGCGCGGAGCGCACCGTGCTTTCGAATTCGGCGATCTTCGCCTCCATGCGCGCGGCACGCTCGGCCTTGGCGATCCGGTCCTTGTCCTGCGCGTTCGTCAGTGCGCGGGTCTCGATCATGCTTTCCCGGAACACTTGCAGCGTGTTCGCCATCACCGAGATTTCGTCGTTGTGGTTCTTCGAGCGGTAGATCTCGGTTTCGAGATCGCCGTTCGCCAGCAGCTGCATCGATTGATGCAAGGCGCCGATCCGGCGCAGGATGTTGCGGCCGACATAGAGCCAGACGAACAGCGCCGAGCCGACCAGCATCAACGCGCCCAGCGCCAGCATGACTGACGTCGCGAGCGAAATCTCCTGCCGCGCCGCGAAGGTCGAGGCGTTGGTCTCCTTCTGCACGCCTTCGACGAGCTGCTGCACGCTGATGCCGAGGCCGACATTGAGCTTGCGGGTCTCGTCCAGGATGGTCTGACCGTAGTCGATGGAGTCGAGCTCCTTCTCGCGCAGATTGAACACGCCGGTCTTGCCGGTGCCGAGTGCGAGCAGCTTCTCCGCCGTCTCGCGCAGCATCTTGTTGCCCTGGTTGTCCGGCAGCAGATCGAGGTTCGAGCGCAGGCGTCCCTGTGCCGTCTTGAATTCCTTCTGGATGTCGTCGAGCTTGTCGCTCGTGCTGGCCGACAGCGCCGCGCTCATGTCGGCGGCAGCGAGATTGCCGCTGGCGACGACGTTGCCGAGCTGACCGACGGTCTGCGCGGCGTCGGTTGCATCCGCGGCTGACATGTCGGCCGAACCGAGAATGGCGTTGACGCGGGTCTGCGCGTCCAGCATCGCCGGACTCGCGGCGCCGACGAACGCGCCCTGCGCACTGCGAAGCGCGTCATATTGCTTATCATGGAGCGCCGCGATATCGAGCCGTTCGCGGGCGGCCTTCGCCAGGCTCTGAGCCGCCTCGTTGATGCTCTTCATGGTGTCGCTGAGGCCGGAGACGACGCTCTTGTCGGCGCCGAGCTCGATGATCTCGTTGAGCTTCTGCTGCGTCTGCTCCTGCAATTCCCTGAGCTTCTTGGTGCGTTCATTCAGGGCGTCCTCGCTTTGCGCCGCAAGCAGGGCTGGTCCCTGCGCCGCAAGGCTCGCGCTCAGTGCCGACAATTGCAGGCTGGCGGAAAGGCGTGGAATGTCCCGCCCGCTGAGTTCGGTCATGCGTCCGCCGAGATTCTGCAGCGCGAGGCCAGCGCCGGCCGCGATCACGAGGCCCATGCCTGCGATCACCGCGAAGGCCGCGAACAGGCTGCCGCGCACGCCCCATTTCGGCATTTTGAAACGAGGACGGAAACGGCCAAGGAAGCCGCCAAGGCCCAGACGGATCGCCATCGAAATTCCCCCAATGTTCTTTTGTTTGTGGGCGGCAGTATCGGCAGCACCGGTTAAAAAATCGCAATTGGCGCAATTGGTTGCGCATGTTCCGCAGGGCGAAAAAAGAAGGGCCGGCAACGAGGCCGGCCCTTCAGCGCGATAAGGTTTTGATAACCGATCAGTAGCGCGCCACAGCCGGGCTTGCCCAGTTGAAGCGGTAGTTGACGCCCGCCTTGAAGGTATGGTCGTCGGTGGTGAAGTTGCCGGTGCCGGCCAGCGGGCCCGCGGTGAAGTGCGCGTCGCCGAAATTGTAGTACTGGTACTCGGCCTTGGCCGACCAGTTCGGGGCGAACATGTATTCCAGGCCGGCGCCGAGGGTGTAGCCGTTGCGGTGATCGCCATCGATGATGAAGCCGGTCGGAACGCCGCCGACGGTCACCTTCTCGTTGTTGTCCGAATAGGCGTAGCCACCCTTCACATAGAGCAGGCCGGGACCCCAGGTATAGCCGACGCGGCCGGTGATCGAGCCGAGGCCGCGCTGATCGTTGGTGTAGGCGACGCCGCCCGGGAACACCGCGCCGACGCTGCCGGAGAGCCAGGAATACTGGCCTTCGACGCCGACCACGAAGTTCGGGTTGAGCTGCCAGTCAGCACCGACCTGCACGCCACCGAGGAAGCGGCCGTTGCCATTGTTGCCGGTGGAGAGGCCGTTGAAATTGTTGTCGCTGGAGAACGCGCCGCCGACATGGGCGCCGAGATAGAAGCCGGTCCAGTTGTAGATCGGTGCCGCATAGGCCGGGGCCGGAGACTTGTAATAATTGCGCGCGCCGAGATCGGCGCCGACGGCCGGCGCAGCCGCACCCAGCGCGAGCAGCGCAACGGTCGCAAACAGAAACTTCTTCATGGTCTTGAACTCCAACACTTTATGTCCCCGGCAGGCGCGCTGTTTCGCGCCGTCGTTGGTTTTGCAGATAGCTCGCTTTTGACGAAAATGCTGTCACATCCGTGGCGCAGCGAGAGCCAACCCAACTTATTGGGGCGCAAACGATTTTCGTGCTTAATGCCGGCTTAAGAAGTGCTGAAGGAAGGCTTAACTTCGCGCGTGACAGGTAACTTGTGCGCACCTCTTGTTAACCGAGACGCCGCCGCGCCTCATCGCGCATCTGCGCGCGAAAGGCCGCGCGCTTCGCGGGCCGGTCTTCCTCGCGGACGTCATGACGATCGAAGATGTCGAACTTCTCCAGGATCGGATAGCGCTCGCTCGCCATCGCGAGCACGCGCAGTATCTTGGTCGCCTCCGGCGAGGGACCGCTGACCTCCCAGCGCCGGATGGTGTCGGCGCCGCCTCTCTCCGGCAATCCGCACAGCCTGGCCATGTCGGCTGCAGTGAGCTCGCGCTCGAGGGCATCGGAGAGATCGTTGCGAAGCTGCTTCAGTTCGGCGCCGGTCATGCTGTTTGCGTCCAGGGAAATCACGGAACGCAACGCAGTAGCGCTGATTCGGGTCCGTCCGAAGGCGGCAGTTGCGTGCCCGCGCTCCGGCACCTTCGCCCGCGCACGGAGTTATGAATGGAGACCTGTGGAAATTTCCCTATGAGTGAACACTTGGCATGACGGGGCGCACCGGGCGAAAGGATCAGCCATGAGAACCATCAGACTCGCGATCGCCGCGCTCGTCACGACCGGACTGCTTGCTACGCCTTTCGCGGCTGAAGCAAAGAAGGTCCGGTCGAGCCGGCATTACAGCACCGGTGTGGTGGCGCCGACCTATGGCGGTGTCGGCGTGCCGGCCACGCAGCCAACGGGGCCCTACGGGTCATCCGGACAGACGGTCGGCACCGTTACCGCGCCGTCGATCGGCTCGTACAATTGGCCTTCGGTCGGCGTGACTAACGCGGTCCCCACCTGGAGCAACACCACGAGATAGAGGGCGCTTCGGCGACGTGGACGCCGCTCTCCGGATCGACGCGTGCCGCTCACCGATCCGGAGAGCAGATAAAGCGCAATCAGCAATGTGGTGACCGACAGCATCGTCGCGATCGGCGCGAAGCATCCCATCGAAACTGGGCGTCCGCTGCTAAATTCCGCGGCCGGTCTGTTGACCGATCACGCAGCGCCATGCCGCCAGGCGCTCGGCCGGGTGCTGGTTCATCCATTCGGCGAGCTGCGGCGCGCCCATCAAGCAGGACTGCACCGAGACCTGCGCAAAATCCGAGCTGGTGACGAGCTGCTCGTGGCAATTGGAGGGAGAGGCGAGGCTGCAGAGCACGGCGATGATTTTGATCACGACAGGTTACCCCCGTCGCGGCCGATGAATGCGCGGCCGATCGTCGGCTCGTCCTGCCCCTCGTTGGCCGCATCGGCCGGCGGGAAGATGCTGTCGTAGATCGCGCGTGCCTCCTTGATGAGGCGGGCTCGCTCGCGCTCGGATTTCGAGACAAACCGAATAACTTCGCCCATGTTGGCTCCGACTATCAGTGGGTGGTCCGTCATCAGATGACGTCAATCATTCAATCGTCATCTATGGTGTCGCCTTCGGCTTTGAAGCGTCGGGGCCGGTCACGACCGGATAAAAAGCACGTGACCGAGCTCCCGGAACCGAATGTCCCGGTGTGGCTCATGCGCTGGGTTGCAAGGCTGTCCACCACGTCACGTTCCCTGTACGGCTCCAGGCGGCAATCGAACGATTGCTGGCCTCAACTTATCCCTTGCAAAAATCAGCAAGGATAGTCTTACGAAAGCAAATGCTGCTCGATCGAATATGTTTCGTTGCGCGCAGCGAGCAAGTTTTGGAACCATCACGAAGATCGATGAACGACGACAAGCCGCCTCAGGCCACCTGCTCCTTCCGTCCCGGCACTGCCGCGAGCAGCTCGCGCGTATAGGCGTGCTCGGGCGCGGCGGCGCGCCACCGACGATTTGCCGGAGCCGGATTCGCCGACCAGGCCAAGCGTCTCGCCTTTGAGATGTTGAAGTTGACCGCGCGCGCGGCAAGCAGCGCGACCAGGGTCGATACAAGGCCAACGAGTAGCGACACGCGCGCGCCAAAAATCATGCCGGCGAACACGTCGCGGCGCTGGATCACGGCGTCGGAAAGACCTTTCGCACGCGCCGTCTTGACGAAGTCGAGCCGCTTCACCTCCAGCATCGAGGCGCGCGTCATACGGGTGTAGGTCGCCATGAAGAACAGGCCGAGCGTCATCGCCGGCATGATCAGGTGTTTTGCGACGTCGACCGCGTGGGCAAGGCCGGTGAGGAGTTGAGAACGACGATCGCGAACAGGACGATCACGCCCTTCAGCACACGCTGAGCGACGAAGGAGAGCATCTAGACTCGTACGCTAGTTGGTTGAGGCGGTCTTGCCGCGAAGGACACCTCTCCCCAACGGGGGCCCCAACGAGGAGAGGTCGCGCCGAAGGCGCAGGTGAGGGGGATCAGGTTCCACGAGAGAGCGTAACCCTCACCCGGATCGCATCTGGCGATGCGATCCGACCTCTCCCTATGGGAGAGGTGGGCACCGCCGATGCCTCAGCGTCTCGATACGGTTTCATCGTGAAGCAGCCGGTATCTTGGAACGACACCGCAGCAGAGATCTGCCGCGGCGTCGCATGGAATCCCTCACTTGTCGAGCCATGCGTCCTTGAAGCCGTCATTGACCCCGATCCCCGTGGTGATCAGGTTCTTGACCTTGCAGCGCATGATGGTCGGGAATTGCAGCTCGAGCATCCAGGCCACCGGCACGTCCTCGACCAGGATCTTCTGCGCCTTCTCGTAGATCTCCTTGCGCTTGGAATCGGGCGTCGCGACCGCGCCCTCGGCGAACAGCTTGTCGATCTCCGGGTTGGAATAGCCCTCGACGTTGTTGAAGACCTGCCCCTTCGCGATGTTGCCGGAGATATAGTTGCGGCCAACCCCGAGCGCGGGATCGCCGTACTGGTAGAGATAGGTGAAGGCGATGTCGTAATCCCAATCGCCGATCTTCTGGTTGCCGCCGGCAACGTCGGTGGCGATCGTCTCGATGGTCATGCCGACGTCCTGGAGGTTCTGCTTCACCGCTTCACCCCAACGCTGCCAGGTCTCGCCATAGGCGAGCGGCAGCAGGCGGATCTTCTCGCCCTTGTAGCCGGCCTCCTTCAGCAGCGCCTTGGCCTTGGCCGGATCGTAGGGATATTTCTTCACATCGTCGGTGTAGTACTTGATGGTCGAGGCCGACGGGCCGGTGGCGACCTTGCCGAGCCCGTTCCAGATCACGTCCTTGGCGAAGTCACGGTCGATCGCATACATGATCGCCTGCCGCACCCGCTTGTCCGCGAGCGGCCCCTGGCGGTTGTTCAGCCACAGCCAGGCCAGCGGCGAGAAGAACTCCCAGCCAGCACCGGTGACGCAGGTATCCTTCAGCTTGGACAGCCGCGGCACGTCGAAATTCTCGACCGAGCCGCCCGGCAACACGTCGACCTTGCCGGTCTCATACGCCACCGAGCGCGCGGCGGCGTCGGGGATGATCTGCCAGTAAATCTCGTCGAGATAGGGCTTGCCCTTCTCGTAGTAGTTCGGGTTCTTGACCAGGCGGATGAACGAGCCCTTCTGCCATTCCTTGAACATGAAGGGGCCGGTGCCGACCGGCGCGTTGTTGTAGGGATTGGTTTTCCAGTCGGTGCCTTCATAGAGATGCTTCGGCACCATCGGCATCGAGCCGACCTCGAAGATGCCGAGGAACGGGCCGAACGGCTGCTTCAGCGTGAACACCACCGTGTAATCGTCCGGCGTCTCGACCTTCTCGAGCTGGGCCAAGTTGGTGCGGGCACGCGCATGGGTCTGCTTCAGCATCTCGATCGAGAACAGCACGTCGGCGGCGGTGAAGGGCTTGCCGTCATGCCAGGTCACGCCCTTCCTCAGCTTGAAGGTATAGGTCTTGGCGTCCTCGCTGACGCTCCAGCTCTCGGCAAGTTCCGGCTGCGGGTCGAGCTTGGGGCTGTAGCGCAGCAGTCCCTCGAAGATGTTGCCTGACACCATCTGCACCGGGCCGTTCTGGACCATCGCCAGCATCAGGCCGGGCGGCTCGGGCTGGATCACGGCATTGATCACGCCCCCCGTCTTCGGCTCTTGCGCCAGCGCCGAGGCCGCAAGGCCGCAAGCCAGGAGGAGACCAAGCAACACTCGTTTTGGCATGTCGTATCTTTCTCAAGCGAGACCGGCCGTAAACACTCCGCACGTCCTCGCGCGCAAAGCGACGGCCGGTCCATCCCAGTCCCCATCCGACATCGAGGCTCACACAGCCTCGTTCGGCGCGGCAAGATGAAAGTCTCGACAGTGTTCGCACAAAAAATGTACAGCGCGTCGTGTTTTGATGGATTGACCTCTTGTCGCGGGGCATCCGTCATGTCGGTCGCTGGCCGACATGACGGTGTCGCGACACAGCGTCGCGGTGGGCCGCCGATGAGAGCGCTCTCGTGCCAGCTGGGAATAGGCCGCGCCGGCCGGCGATCAGTCAGAAGCGGTTGCGCCGCCCAATTTGATCCGCATCAAAGTCGAACCGCTGCTTTTGCGATCGAATGGCTACTGCACGCGGCACTGCGCGTCCCGTTCCCTTGAGCCGTGAGACGATCGATGGACATCCAGGGCACGATCATCCCTGCGGGTGACGATCGTGGCCCCGACGTCGCCGGCCTCGATCCAGCGTCCGAGCCTGGCGTGCAGCACTGCTTGCAATGCTGAGCAATGCCGGCCTGCGCCCGACCCGCCAGCGCCTGGCGCTCGGCCAATTGCTGTTCCAGGGCGGCCATCGCCACGTCACCGTAGAGAGCCTCTATGCCGAGGCAATTGCGGCCAGCGCGCATCTGTCGCTTGCGACGGTCTACAACACCCTGAACCAGTTCACCGAGGCTGGCCTGCTGCGCCGGATCGCCGCCGACGGCATCAAGTCGTTCTTCGACACCGACACATCCGTGCATCCGCATTTCTATCTCGAAGGCGAGGACGTGCTGGTCGACGTTGCCGAGCGCCTGGCCTTCACCAAGGTGCCCGAGGCGCTTCCCGGCCACGAGATCGCGCGGCTGGACGTCATCGTCCATTTGCGCCGGAAGCGAGCGTAGCGCTTACCCTCCCCCTCCAGGACCCTCCAAGGGATGGTCAGAGGTATCACCGCAGCCCGGCCCGGCGGAATCCCTCCAGATAGTGTTCGCGATCCCCGTCATTGGCCCACGGCAGTTGCGTCGCGATCCAGTGCAGCGAGATGCCCGGCTGGGTGCGGCGGAGCTCGGTGAGCGCCATCTCCGCAAGCGTTCCGTCGCCTGTCATGCCGGCGGAGACGGCGAGCACGCGGTAGGCGCCGGTGAGGTCGCCGCGGTGGCGGATCGCCTCGCGCGCCAGCGCGATGGCTTCGTCATACTGCCGCTCGGTGAAACGCGCATAGGCGGCGATGCCGTGATAGATTGCCAGTGACGGATCGCGCGGCGACAGCAGGATCGTCCTTTGCGCGGCCTCGAAGGAATCCTTCGCTCGTCCGGCATAGGACAGCGCCAGCGCGTAATAGCTCTGCGCCAGCGAGAAGTTCGGATTGAGCGCGAGCGCCTGCTCGAACTCGGACAGCGCATCCGCAAGCCTGCGGGTCGAGAAGCAGACGCTGCCGAGCGCGGCATGCGCCCAGGCATCCTCGTGGTCGCAGCGCACCGCGGCGAGCGCGGCGGCTTCCGCGGCCGGCGCAACCGCGGCCAGCTCGGCCCAGCCGAGATGCACGCCGAACATGTCGTTCACGGCCAGCACCGACAGCGCCTGGCCGTAATTCGGATCGATGGCAACCGCGCGCTCGAGCAGTGCCCGCGCGGCCCCGTGATCCTGCCGGGTCACGCGCCAAAAATGCGACAGCGCGCGCATCAAGAGGTCCCAGGCGTCCAGGCTCGCAGGCGGCTTGCGATGGCTGCGAAAATTTTCCGCCGCGTGGATCTGCGGCTCGATCGCCGCAGCGATCGCGTTGGTGATCTCGTCCTGCACGGAGAAGACGTCGACGAGCTCCCGGTCGTAGCGCTCCGCCCAGATATGTCTTGCTGACACGGCGTCGTTGAGCTGCGCGGTGATGCGCACCCGGTTGTCCGCCTTGCGCACGCTGCCTTCGACGATGTAGCGGACGCCGAGCTCCTCGGCGATCTGCCTGATGTCGACCGCGCGCCCCCTGTAGGTGAAGGAGGAGTTGCGCGCGATCACCAAGAACCAGCGCTGTTTCGACAGCGCGGTGAGGATGTCCTCGCTGATCCCGTCGCCGAAATAGTCCTGCGCGGGATCGCCGCTCATGTTTCCGAAGGCGAGCACCGCGATCGCCGGACGGTCCGTCATGCGCAGGGGAGCGGGCTTGGCTTCCGCCCGCGCGGCGGACGCTGCCATTTCTTCGCGGACCTCGCCGACGAAGCGAAAGCCCTTGCGCGGAATGGTCTTGATCAGCCGCTGGATAGCGCCGTCGTCGCCCACCGCCTTGCGCGCGGCGTTGATCCGGCTGTTCAGGGCGGAATCCGAGACGATGCGGTCGCTCCAGATCTGGCTGATCAGGTCATCCTTACTGACCACACGCGCTCGTTGCGTGACCAGATAAAGCAAGAGATCGAACACTTGCGGCTGCAACGGAACGGCTGCCCCGTCGCAGGTGAGCTCCCGAAGATCGCTGTCGAGCACCTTGTTTTCAAAGCAAAATCGCACGTTTTCGTCGTCTCAAGCAAAAATCAAAGTCGTCTCAGGCGAAAATCAATCGTCCGCGAAAGTCGGGAGACGTCCGATCCGGCATGGTGCGAAGACCAAACCGTGCCGATGCCTCGGCACAACGGAGCGTTTCATGACCCAACTCGATGACCAGGTTCATTCCATCGGCCCGGAGGTTACGGGCTCGCGCATTTTCAGGTTCATCGCCTTTCTGTACGGAATTGCGGCATATCTCGTGTTTTTCGTCACCATTCTCTACGCGATCGGCTTCGTCATGGGCGTGATGGTGCCCAAGACCATCGACACCGGAGCCGAAGCGCCCGTCGTTCGCGCGGTGATCATCAATCTGCTGCTGATGTCGCTGTTCGCCGTTCAACACAGCGTGATGGCGCGCCAGCAATTCAAGGCGTGGTGGACGCAGTTCGTCCCCAAGCCGGTCGAGCGCAGCACCTACGTGCTGTTCGCGAGCCTGTCATTGCTCCTCCTGTTCTGGCAGTGGCGTCCGCTGCCGGCGGTCATATGGAACGTCGAGAACCCGGATCTTGCCGTAACGGTGGTCACGCTGTCCTTCGCCGGCTGGGTGCTGGTGTTCACCTCGACCTTCATCATCAACCATTTCGAATTGTTCGGCCTGTCTCAGGTGACCGATCATCTCGTCGGCAGGGAAGCGGCGCCGCCGCGTTTCAAGACGCCGCTGCTCTACAAGTTCGTCCGGCATCCGATCTATCTCGGGTTCATCGTCGCGTTCTGGGCGGCGCCGACCATGACTGCGGGTCATCTGATGTTCGCAGCCGTGACCACGCTCTACATCTTCGTCGGCATCGCGCTGGAGGAACGCGATCTCGTCGATCTCTTCGGCGACGAGTACCGGCGGTACAAACAACGGGTGTCGATGCTTATTCCCTGGCGCCGGTCGGTGTAGTCTCGGCCTCGCCTCGCGCGTTCCCCGAAAGGCGCGCGCGCGAGGCGCCGACGCGCGATAACATAAAACGGAGACGTCCAATGAAACATGTCGGAAACTGCTTCTGTGGCGCGGTCACGGTCGAGGTCACGGGCGCGCCGGAGGCGATGGGCTATTGCCATTGCCGCTCCTGCCGCTCCTGGTCGGGCGGTCCGGTCAACGCCTTCACCCTGTGGAAGCCGGAAGCCGTGCGCATCACCGAGGGCGCGCAGCATGTCGAGACCTTCGCCAAGACGCCGCAGAGCCAGCGCAAATATTGCAGGAAGTGCGGCGGCCATCTCATGACCAACCATCCCCCGCTCGGTCTGATCGACGTTTTCAGCGCCACCATCCCAACACTCGCGTTCACGCCCGGCGTCCACGTCAACTATGCCGAGACCGTGCTGCCGATGCGCGATGGCCTGCCCAAGCTGAAGGATTTCCCCGCCGAGTTCGGCGGCAGCGGCGAGATGATGCAGGAGTAGCGGCCGTCATTTGAAGGCCAAAAGGCCGAAGCTCGGCTTCGGCCTTTCTTGAGGGGGCGGCAGAGCGTTGCCCTCTCTGCCTTCTCTCAAGGGCTAAGAATGAAACACTAGCCTCCGCGGGATTCAACGACCTTGCGGCAGGACTCCGAGAGCTTCGACTTGTTCTCGCGCAGACAGGCATTCATCTGCGGCGGCTTGCCGATAGGCTCGGCGCAGAATTTGCCGGCGTCGCCACGGCAGGCCATTTGCTCCTGGGGCGATGGACCGGACTGTGCAGCAGCGGGCAGGGCGGCAGCAGTGAGCAGCAGCGCGGCAACAACCGAAATCTTCATAAAGCACCTCTTTGAAGAGCTGGCGGAACGCCGGATTTTCCTGGCCCCATCCGACGCGCACCAGCGTGAGCATCGCTTCGCCGGTCTCCTTGTCGGCCTGCGTCCTTGCCCGTTTCCGCCAGCCCACGGCGTAGCCGCCAAAAAGTACGAGATGGGAGACGCGCTCGGGGTGCCGAACCGCGTAGGCGATCGATACGGCGCAGCCCTGGGAGACGCCGAGCAGCGCGAAACGATCGATACCCGCGGCATCGACGACGCTTTCGAGGTCGTCAACGAAGTGATCGAAGGTGACGTCGGGCACCTCGCGATCGGAAAGACCGTTGCCCCGCGCATCGTAGCGGATGCGGGTGTGCTCACTGGACAGCTCGCGGTAAAGATGCCGCCAGATCGGGCTTTCCAGGTCGAATTCAAGATGGGTCATCCAGTTGCCGGTCTTGACGATCGGCGGACCCTGGCCGGTCTTGGCATAGGCCAGTTGCACGCCGTCTTTCGTCTGACAGAAGTGGATATTCTGTGCATCGGCGGCAATCGGCCGTGCCGGCTCCGACGCGCCCAAAACCGCAATGTCCGGAAGCGACATGATGTCCTTGGCTGCAAGTCCATATACACCGACAGCGCGGGCGATGTTCTTCACCGTCTGCTCGCCGAGATCGGCGAAAGCGAGCGACAGCTTGTCCCTGATTTGCTCGTTCGCCGCGCGCGAGATGCAGACGCCGCCGGGTTCGCACAACCCCTCGAGCCGGGCGGCGATGTTCGCGGCGCTCAAATCGCCATAGCGCCTGCCGCACGGCCGTTTGCTCCCCAAGCGCGGTTTCCTCCCTTGGAGGCTTTCGGACGCCGGCCGCCGAATATGCGGTCCCGTCCTTCATGCGGCCGACATCCGAAACCCATCACACAAGCAGCCGATCACGCTCAAGCGGGTGACTTCCGCTTTGCCTTGCGGAGCCGACGTTTATGACAACACGTCCTAGCTCCGCTCACGAAAGATCGAGCCGCGGCGGCGGATAGCGCCGGGCCAGCACCGACAAGGATAGATGCCGTTCGTCTTCCGGCAGCTCCAGATAGGCCAGTACAAGCGCCCGCTTCCAGTCTCCGACGCCGAAATCCATCGCCGTCCACTTCTGCGGCTCGGGCCCTTCCAGCCCTCGAACCCAGACGAAATAGCGGGGAAGGTCGTCCGCGTCCGTCGTGCGTCTCCTGGCCATCAGACTGTCCACTGCATCACATCGGTTGCCACGGGATATAGGTGCCGGCGCGGGGAAGTCGAACGCCCGACGGCGGCCTGTGCGCGATGCTTACGGTTGAGCGGTAGGTGCCGCCTTCGCCCCGCGCCCCGCGCAGGGCAATCGCATCCCCGTGGCCATCCTTCGAGACGCCCGCCTTTTAGCGGGCCCTCAGGACGAGGGCCGAGTGCGCGGCGGCAGTTTCAACGGCACTGATGCCGCTTAGCCTCATCCTGAGAGCCTGACCGAAAAAGGGTGAGCGGTTTCGGCGGGCCTGTGATTCCTTCGGATTTGCAAAGATTCGAGGGAGGACACCATGCCGTGGACCAAAGCCGCTCGTCTCTAAAGCGCGATGAGATTTGGATGAATCGTCATCGCGCTTTAGCTTGTTGTTTACGCATGATCTTTCCGGAAAACCGCTTCGCACTTTTCCGGATCATGCTTTAGTATCAGTGCAGTGGACTGCGTTACACAAGTGATCTGACCGATGCCGAGTTGGCGTCGATCGCCCGGAAGATGCCGCGGCGACGGCGATTGGGCCGGCCGCCGAGGAGACCGCGAAGCGGTCGTCTCGAAGGACGAGGCGCGCGCTCAGCTTGCGGGCAGCCAAGGTCAAGAGGCTGAGCCAAAGATTCCGATTGACCGAAATTCGGAAATATCGTATATCCCGCTCACCCCGGCCCATGGACAAGGGGCGTTTCGCGATCGTCGCGATATGCGGGCCGGGTGGCGGTGGACGTGGAGCGCATCGGCGCGCATGCGATCGCAGGGCGGGCTTGGCCCGTGAGCGGTAGAGCGGCGCGCACACGACCGGTGCGATTCCGCGTACGGCAAAAGCGTGTGGTCCTGACGCCCGGGGTCTGTGCGTCAAGGCTTGCGGTGGTGAAGCGGCCCGACCGGGTGCGCGCATCAGTCATCGGCAAGACGACGGGGGCAAAAGTGCATCGCTCCCCGGGGAGCAACTGTGTTGAAGTAGCCCGGCGATCGGCCGGCCTCAAGGCTGGCGCTGGCGCGCCACCGCCTCCGGCGGCTTCCGGCCTTGACCCCGTCCGCTCGCCGGTCTTC
>NZ_RDQF01000100.1 GCF_004114425.1 Bradyrhizobium vignae
GCAACAATCGCCGCCTTCGCGTCGGTCGACCAGCGCCGACGCCGGCCCGTCCCCGTGATGATCTCGATGCGCTGCAGCGTGTCGGCGCCGTCTTCAAGGATAGACGTATGCCTATCCTTATCGCTATCCTTACGACTATCCTTACGACTATCCTTGGACATTGTGACCCCGCGACAAACCATTCCGCGAGATATTCTTAGCCGACCAGATCAGCCCTCAGTGCGTGGTCCCTGGATGACGCTCACCGGGTACCCCTCGCAATAGGTCGCTAAACAGTCAGCGTCATCGCATCTTACAGGTAATCACATCGAATTATCCGATGCCTGTCATCCTTCAGTTGCGGTCGCGATGCCAAACACAGCGCGCAACGGCTCTAACCGCGTCTGAGGGATTCTATGCGCGTCAAGATGAACAACGATGGACAAAATGATCAGACAAGACCGCCATACTCGGCATCAGGACATGCGTTCCGCTTTCGATCCATTCGAAAAGCGGAGCTAGCAGTTGCATGTACGCTGGCAGCTAATCTTATTAGCGGAACTGCGCTGGCACAAACGAGCAGTACGCTCAATCACAAACGAGACGCCCCGAGCGGGATCGCCAAGAGAAACGTTCAAAAGAAGATGATCCAATTTGGCAGTGATACTGCTGAAAAACGAACAGTGCGTCCTGACGCTCGCCCAGCCAAAGCTATCACGCCCCAGCCCAACCCATTCGCAAAGTTCGAAAACCTTCGCATAAAGGGATTGGAGGTCAACTTACCTGGTCCAGCCGATACGTTGGTTCAGGACAAAGGAGGCATCAGATCCGCGCTGGCAGAGCTTGGGATCGGATATATTGCTTGGACGCAAAATACCTACGTTAACAACCTTCTGCCGAATGCAGCCAAGAGCACGATCGCCAACCAACTATATAGCGGACAGAATCCGACATTCTACACCCTAAATTACATGATGGTGACCTATGATCTCAGCCGGTATGGGATCCCCGACGGTCAGATCATTGTAGGAACCGAGCAGCAAGCTTGGACATGGCAGCCCGGAGGGCCGGATAGATGGGGAATCAACACGATTGCCTACTACCAAACCTTTTTTGATCGGAAGCTCGAGCTCAAAGTCGGCTACCTCATGAACTCATATGAGTTAGCCGGCACGGTGGTCGGAGGGAATCCCGGAGCGAACGTCTTCGGCCCGTCGTCGAATGTGCTTTATCAAGGAGGGATGAACTTCGCGCCCGCACCGACACCTACTCTCAACCTAACCTACCATTTCGATGACCGGCTGTATAACAAGGTATCGTTCCAACGCTCTACTAGTCCAGACGGGGTGTTTGCGCATATAAGCGCAAATCCAACGGGCTTGGACTGGAGTACTGCGAACGCGGGCATTCTGTTGCTTGACGAGAGCGGGTATCGCAACAGCGCGGCTCCCGGTTTACCCGAGACGTGGTTGCGGGCGGGTGTTGGCTTCAACAACAGCCACTACACGAATCTGGCGTATCCAACCCAACCGAGAGCTGACGAGAATAGCCTCTATTACGTCGCTGCGGACAGGCAACTCTGGCAGAGCCATGTCCCTGACGCTGCATCGCGTGGCATCTATGGGGGATTTTCGGCTATGGGTGCTCCGCCTGATCTCAACAAGGTTACTCAGTACTATGAGCTCCGGCTTTACGCGAAGGGACTCTTTGATAGCCGGCCCAGTGATCAAATCTCGCTTGTTGCTACCGATACGGTTTGGAGCAAATTTGCAGTAGATGCTGCGGCGGCTAAAGGAAATCTCGTTCATCGGGACGCGAAAGCAATCTCCGGAACATATACCGCGCATCTTGGCCCCGGAATATACGCGAGCTTGGGGCTGACATATATCGATCATCCGACAAGCATCACATATACACCCCAAATCGGCCATGCCCTGAATTTCTCAGCGTCTACATCGATATTCTTCTAGCGGAGTAGCTCTTGTTATACGTGGTGAAGGCCGTTGATAAGCTGAAATCGTAGACCCCGGGAGAACTGGGGCGCGCCGACATCCAAATGATGCGTACGAAGTTAATCTCAGCGTAAGCGAGGGCGACGCCCAAGGCGTCCCCTCGCAGTTGATTGGTTTGCTCGACGCCCTGATCCTGACTTACAGAGCCCCAACGAGCAGCTGCCCCAGCGGGTATTTGCGACCTTTCTCGAAACGAGCTGAACTCCTGCAATGCTAGGCGGGCAATCGACCCGGCTAGCCGCGGCTTGGCCGCTCTCGCGATGCACCAGACTGTGCCAAGCGCGGATGTGTCCCGTGTTCACTTTCGCCCGTCGGGTTCGGCCGCGAAAACAATTCGCCATTGTTTCCGCCGACAGTCGCAGCTCGATGATCATCACGCAAGAGCACGCCATGTTCACATGTTGCGCGCTTCTCATATGATTTTTCGATGCATGTCATTTGCATGTAGTTATCCACCTCTTGAAGTCCTTCGCGAGCGAACGCGTTCGAGAGGTCGAGGAATTGATCGTTGTGATGAGATTTGGAGACAACGGCAACGTTGATAGCCGACCGATCGGAAAAGCCCCAGCCTGGCGCCTGCTCCTTGGTTTCACTGGTGGTCGGCGCAAATGCCGCAGAAACACATCCCGCCGGGCGAGCGGCCGGTTCAAGACGCTTGCTCGCTCTATTCTATCGATTGGAGACTAACGATGAGACGTCTGCTTGCGGTGGCTTTGTTCTTGGTGCTTTCGATTGTTGTCGCCAGATCGAGCATGGTTTATGCGCTTGAACTGCGTGTGAGCTATTCGCCGGCCAATTTTTCCGCGATGTACAATGCAATCGCGGCTGAATTTACGAAAGCGTACCCGGAGATAACAATCAAGTTCGAAACGGCAAAGAGCTACGACGAGCTATTGCAAAGTACCTTGCGGGCGCATTTGATTAACGACGCTCCCGACGTTTCGCACCAGGGTCTAAATTATATACGGCTGCTGGCCGATCGTGGCCTTGCCGTACCGCTCGACCGCTTTATCTCGACCGAACCGGAGTGGATCCAGCAGGGTGTTGCTGACGCCATCCGAAACACCGGGTCGCCCGGTGACAAAGCTTATGCCGTCCCTTATTCGCTGACGACGCCAGTGTTGTTCTACAATAATGCCCTTCTCGCCCGCGCTGGCGCTGACCCTGCCAGGCTGCCCACGACCTGGGACGGCGTTTTCGATTTGGCAAAGAAGATCTCAAAGCTGGAGCCGAACGTCAGCGGGTTCTACATGGAGTATAATGCGAATGGCGCGTGGGGCTTTGAAACACTGCTTTTTGCGCATGGCGGCAGGATGATGACCAAGGGCGAGGACGATATCGCCTTCGACCAGCGGCAAGGGCTTGCCGCTATGGCAACCGTAGCGCGCGCTGCAGATTCTGGCATGATGGACTTATCGCGTGACAACGCCCGTCAGTCCTTTGTCGGCGGCAAGATTGGCATCTACTTGACATCCAGCAGCCTTCTTACGGACTTCGAACGGCAAATCGGTCAGCATTTCATGCTTACGATGACGCCGATCCCCTTGGCTCAAGACGGCAAGACCTTGGCCGCCGGCAACGGAATGATGATGCTAACCAAAGACCCCGCTCGGCAGGAAGCAGCCTGGAAATACATTAAGTTCGCCGCAAGCCCGCGGGCGCAGGCGATCATGGCGGCAATGACCGGATATACGCCAATCAACACGGCCGCGCTGTCGGATCCACAGCTACAGAAGATTTATCGGGAAAATCCGAACTACATTGTTCCGCTGCGGCAACTCAGCAATCTGGTGGCTTGGTATGCATTTCCCGGCGAGAACAGCACGAAGGCCGCAGCGATGATCGTGGACAAAATGCAACTGGTATTGGGCAGCAAACTCTCGGCGCAAGCGGCGCTCGACGACGCCGCCAAGGAGGCGCGCAAGCTCATTCTGAAGAAGTGATTGACGTGTACAGGCGCGGCTCTCGCCGCGCTTGTACCTTGATCTTTTTTGTGGACCGCGTGTACCGGCACGCCGCAATCCTTCGTTTGGCGCCCCGTAACCTCGGCGCCCGGCTTGGTGTGAGGAGACGAGCGCCTCGTCCCTGCCGCCCCAATACGATCGAAGGATCGTCAATCATGTTTGAATTGCGTCGGCATAAATTAGGGGGCCCGACTGCGATCGGACTGGTCGAGCGACCAGCTTCGGGGGCCAGCTCGTACTGGCGGGCTAGCTTGAACGTTACGTTGTGAGGAGCGTGGGGACTATCAGAAATGCGTATGAATGCAGTAAGTGAGCGCTTGGGAACGGCTGAAGGCTGTCATTCTATTTCGTTGGTGGTGCAGGTTGATTGCAGAAGATGGCCGAGACTTCGGCCTGCAGGAATGCGATTTCGCTGGCGAGATTTGTCAGATGACGTGCTGTTGCTTTGGCGCCGCGCTCACCAACGAAGAAGAAATGACCGCCTGATACAGTACGCGTGAGACGGCGTGGCAAATCTAACATGAGCGACCGCAACTGCTCCCAAACCCGAGGACGGATAGCGGAAAGGTCGGGGCATCGGCTAACGTAGCGCTCGAAGACGTGCTGTGCGTTCAGGAAGCCCCAGGTAAGTGAATCGGTTAGCGCGTGACGTGCATCAGAAGGCCGCGTCGGCGCAATTACACCCGTCAGCGGATGGGAGCCAAAATCGAAAGTGCCGAGTTCGTCCGTCACTTCGGCAACCGAAACGACCGCGTTGCGCGATCTCAGGAATTGCGGCTCGCCGCGCAGCAGAAGCGGCGTATTTATGCGATAGTCGCGTTGATAGACATCTTCGGGGATGACCACGCGGTCGTTGTCAGCCGAAAGGGCAGCAAGTTCAGCACACCAATTTGCGTGGCGCGTTGGTAATCCGGGCTCATCGGCCGAGAGATCCCACAAGCCCGCCTCCGTCACCGGCTCGCCTCTCTCGAAGACGGGCACCAGGCCGGGAAAGGGAGCGCTCGCAGCGAGCGAGATAAAGCCGATCGGCGGCAAACCGCCTCGGGAGAGCCCTCGACAGACTGAGCGAGCAACCCGCCCCGCCATGCTCCAGCCGGCCACAATGACCCGCCGCGGCGCCGGACAGGTCGCTAAAAGGTCGAGGGTGATCGCGGTCACCGATGCCCCCCAGTCGCTCACGGTCATCTCGGGATAGAGGTGGGGAAAGATGGGATGATCACTGGGATAGGAGACCGCGAGAAGCCCCCATCCGACCTTTCGCAGCCAAAAGTCGAGGAAGTCCCGTGGATCCGCGCCCGGGTGGCCATATGCGACCCGGGCCAGATGGCCACCGCCAGGCAAGAAAACGACGGTTGGGTTAGTGCCGGTCGGCGGGCGCCAAAACACAACCGCAGGAAACGTGCCGCCATTCATAAACAGCTCGTTCGAAAATAGCGCGGCCGCCAATCTCGGGGCGGACTCTGAAATTGTCGGCGAACAGGCAACCACCCCAATTCTCCAATGATGGCGCGACTTGTAGTCCGGAAAACGGCCCCGCCAGTTTTGGGCGTCTAGGACCGAAGGTATGCTCGCCTTCGCGGGCATGGATGAATCGCTACAGGCCGGATGGCACCGCTCACCTTCACTCTGCCGCGACTCTTTCTGCTGCCACTGGGCTCTCGCGCCCCATCAGGGCGCCGACGCATACGGAATCGGTGGTTCGCCCTCGGTCGTGATGTGCCATAGGACACGCCGTTCTCGAGAGTCGAACGCCTCACGTCTATGAAGCGTGTAACTGTTATCGAAAACGAAGAGATCATCGACACCTATCACATCGCCCCATGTATCGTCATAGGCTTCTACGTATGTCCATAGCAGGTCAGAGAGCTTCTCACTTTGTTCGCTCGTCAAGCCTTCGATAAGGCACTGTCGCTGACGCGGGAGATACAAGGATGGTCTTCCACTATGGGGATTCAGGCGAACGAGAGGAAAGCTGGGCCCGATATGCCGACGATCGGCACCCGCGGGAAGTGCTGCAATTTGCTCTGCATATTCAGGAGCGAAGTTATACTGCGAATAATGGATGCAACTCAGCCGGCTCAGATAGGATGTCAAGCAGTGAGGCAGGCGATCATGGACATCGCAGAGGTTCATGAAAAATGTCTTCGGTGGATTTTCTTTGGGCGACTCGCGTCCGTACAAGAACGTTAACTTGACCGGCTGTGGCAGATAGGTGCCATCGGTGTGCCAGTAATTCTCGGAAGAACCACCGTCACCGATTGGGCGGCCATCGTCATTCGCTACGTTCGAGACGACCTTGATTTCAGGATGGCCAGGCAAATGCGCGCTACTTGACGCTGCGGCGCGCTTTAGGGTCTTTGTATGGCCGAAGGCTGAAGCAAGTCTGACGAACTCGCTTGGTGACAGGTGCTGGGCACGAAAGCGAAGCACAAGGTGCGTTTCAAGCGCTTCGCGCAGCGCACCGATAACGGCGGCGTCTTTCGATTCCGCCAATCTGCGGAGATCAACGTTGGCGACATCCGCGCCGATTGCAGAAGAAAGCTTTGTTATTCTGAGCATCGGAGTTCCTTTTGAGAATTTGTCCATTTCAGCGCTTGCCGGGGCAATGACTGTGCACGCGACGAGAGGAGAATTTCGATCCCCTCGTTCGCTATTGTTTGACGGCCCCTCCCGTCAGTCCCTCGACAAACCAACGTTGGGCTGCGAGGAAGGCGATGGTGAGCGGGAGCACCACAAGAGTGGATGCGGCCATCAGAGGACCGTAGTCGCTGCCGGCCTCCTCGTTCTTGAAGACCAGAATACCCAGCGGCGGCGGCATCAGGGACAGATCACGTACGGCGATCAGTGGCCAGAACAGGTCATTCCAGTGCCCGACCACCGAGAAGATTGCGAAGGCGATGAGGGCCGGTAGTGCCATTGGCACCATCACCTTCCAGACGATAGCGAACTCAGAGAGACCGTCGAGACGGGCAGCGTGCACGACATCATCCGGAATGGTCTTGAAAAACTGCCGTAACAGAAAGATGCCGAAGGGTGAGACGACATAAGGAAGGATCAGCGCGCTGTAAGTGTTGAGGATGGCGAGCTTGTACCCAAAGATGAATAGCGGCAGTGAAAGCACTTGGTGCGGGAGGATCAGACCGGCAAGCACCAGGCCGAAAATTAGGTCGCGACCGAAGAATCGCAATTTTGCGAGCGCGTAGGCGCAAGGAGCGCAGAGGAGAATTTGCAGAGCCAGGATCAGACCGCATACCATCAGGCCGTTGCCCATGTAGCGGAGAAGCGGCGTTTCAGTCAGGGCTTTCTTATAGTTTTCGATGCCGTAGAATTGGACGGGCCAAAAGGAGAAGGACGCGTGGAATATCTCGCCCGGCGCCTTGATCGAGAGCGAGATCATCCACAGGAAGGGGACAAGTATCAACGCTCCTGTGACGAGTAACACGACATGGCGAAGGATACCGGCAAGCAACGACAAGCGGTTGACGGAAGTGGCCGCGCTCATTGGTAATGCACCTTCCTATCCATGACGAGGGCATTGATGAGCGTGAGAATTCCGACCATGGCAAGAAAGATGACGGCGAGAGCGGCGCCATATCCGGTGCGCAGATACTCAAAACTCTCTCGATAGAGCGTGTAGAGCAGTACTTCGGAGGCATTCCCAGGGCCGCCCTGCGTCAGTACCTTCACCGCGTCGAAGCATTCCAAGGCCCTCAGTGCCACAACAATGACAACGAACATTGAGACCGGCCCGAGCAAGGGCAGAGTGACGGTGCGAAGCCGGTCGATCCATAAGTCGGCACCATCGACATCGGCTGCATCGTAGAGATCTCGCGGGATGCTTTTGAGGCCCGCGAGAAACAGCACCATCGCATAGCCGAGATTTTGCCATATCCCGATAGTGCCCAACACCGGAACGACGGTATTTTCATTGCGCAGCCAATTGGCGGTCGAAAGGCCCACGGCGGCGAATATCTGGTTCACGAGGCCTATCGTGGGATGGAGCAGCGCCTCCCAGACAATGGCCATAGCCGTGACAGTTGCCATAAAGGGCAGGAAATGGATGGCACGATAGAACGAGCGGCAGGATTTTCCGCTTTCGATCAGAAGTGCAACAGTAAGGCCGCCAAACAGCGTACCAGGCACGACGATCAGAACATAGACAGCGGTGTTGGCGAGGGAGGCCCTAAAGGTGGGATCCGCGAACGCCTCGCGGTAGTTGGCGAGGAAGACGAAGGAGAAAGAGCCCGCCCCGAGCTGCCAGTCGGTGAGCGCAATGAAAAACACCCCAACCACCGGCAACAAGAACAGCACCAGCAGAAAGAAGACCGCCGGGCCAGCCAAGCCGTATCCTGCGAATGCCACCACAAACGCTTGCCGACAAGCTGGTGAGACCGCAAGGAATGACGCTCCACGCCGCGTTAATGACCGATGACAAGCGGTGGAAAAAGCACGAGGCTCACTCATCCCGCGGCCTCGCGGAGCGGAGCGACGTATCTGCGAACAGCATCCGCTTCCCGCCGTAAGCGCCGTCCATCCCGTGTAAACAGAAGAATGCGATCCGGTCTCGCGCCGACATGCAAGGTCTGGCCGGGCGCGATATGCGGCGCCCGCTCGGCCAGCAGCCTTGCGATCAAGGGCTGATCGATTCCGGCAAGATCGAGATGCACGAAGAGATCTGATCCCATGTGCTCGACCATTCGCACCGAACCTGTCAGCACTCCCTGGCCCGCGTGCTCTGCGAGATAAAGAGCTTCCGGGCGAATGCCGAGCGAGAGCGGCGTGCCTGCCAGGGCATCGGCTTCGATCGGGAGCGTCGAACCGGCGACGTCGATTAGGCCGCGTTCGCGCATCACACCATCAAGCAAGTTGATCTTGGGTGAACCGATGAATTCCGCAACGCGGCGATTGTCTGGATCGGAATAGATGCTTTGCGGTGGAGCAACCTGCAACAACTCACCGTCGAGCATCACCGCCACGCGGTCCGAAAGGGTCATCGCCTCAGCTTGGTCATGCGTAACATAGATGAAGGTGACGCCGAGCCGCTGGTGCAGTTCCTTGATCTCGGCGCGCAGCTGCACGCGCAGCTTGGCATCGAGATTGGATAGGGGCTCGTCCATTAGGAAAACAGCTGGATGGCGCACCATCGCCCGACCAACCGCGACACGCTGGCGCTGGCCGCCCGAGAGTTGCCCCGGTTTGCGCGACAATAGTTGGCCGATCCCTAGGGACTTAGCCGTACGGGAGACCTCCACCCCAATGTCCGCGGCGATCTGCGTGGTTCTTGGCAGAAGGCGGCCGAGAAGGGGGAGCCTCTGTAAGGCAGAGAGCCGACGCATCCGCAGCGGCAGCGCGATGTTCGAGGCAACGCTCATATGGGGATAGAGTGCATAGGACTGGAACACCATTGCGATATCCCGCCGCTTTGGCCGCACTCCGTCCACGACGCGCTCGCCGATCGAGACGGAGCCAGCGTCCTGCACCTCAAGTCCGGCCAGGATTCGGAGCAGCGTCGACTTACCACAGCCAGATGGTCCCAACAGCGTCAGGAATTCACCATCGGCTATCGACAGCGAGACGCTGCGCAGGACGGGCGTCAGACCGTAGGCCTTAGTGATACTTTCGATCAAGACCGATGCCATCGCATCACTTTCTTCTGGCATGAACTTTTTACGCAAGCTGCGGATCTTCAAGACCCATCGTGCTACAGCTGGATGACATGTATCGAATAAGTAGATGGTGGTTCCTGCAATATGCGATAACGGCGCACCTAACAGCGTCGCCGAGGTCGCTTGAGAACGGACCGACCGCGGCGAGCGAGCCTTAGCGCTGCTTTCTTAAAGGGGACGCCGCGCAATTTCGCGTGAGCCGGAATACGCTTCGAGTCCTGCTGATCATCTCGATTTTGAAAGAGACTTCACGCCTCTGCGCGGCGCCCAATGCACAAAGCGCCGAGGAAATTGCTCCGCTGGTGAGGCGTGGCCGCGAAACGCGCCGTCGCCGATGCCACGCAAGGCATCGCAACTTGCGATCATTTCATTCAACAAACACGAATGTCCATTTTGTTAGCCACTTTGCCAACGAGTAGAAGTGGTCAACAATCCTGCGTCAAACTTCAGGTGCTCCTATTGTCTGTCGTTGCAGAACGGCTCAAGGCTTGTCAGTTCCTCAGAATCCGACGCCATGACGGCGCGAGCCGCCGAGCTACACGAACACGGCGCAGCCGTGATCACACTCGGTAAAGGCGAAACCGATTTCGAAACCTCACTTGCTGCCTGGAAGGCCGGCATCTGCGCAATCCGCGACGGCCGACGAAATGCATCGCGCTCGTCGGAAGCAGGCAGCTGCGCGGGGCAGTCCAAGGGACTTCAGTCGCGGTCACGGGTTCAATTCAGTATCCATCAGACCACGGTCTTTTGCAGCACGAAGCAGATCTTCAACGCGATCTTTGCAAGGCTCGATACCGAGGCAACGGCGTTTGGACGCCGACGCGATCACTGGCTGGTCGGTTCTGTATGCCGCAGAATCTTTGACTCTGGTCAACGCGATCAATCTCGCCCAAAGTGGGACCTGCTCCCACAAGAGCTCGATCGCGCAATATGCAGCTAGTGAGGCGATGTCTGGCGTCTGGGGTCATCTGAGGCAAGTCGCGGGCGTTTCCGCAACACCGCGAACTCGTGGCCGCTGAGCTGAACCAGGCGGAAGGACCATCGTGCCCGTTACCCGGCGCATTCTACGCGTTTTCCTCCTGCGCCGGTTTGATCGGCAAACGCACGCCGGCCGGCGAGGTGACAGAGACTGCCGCCATGTTCGCCATGTATCTTCTCGATGCGTTTGGGTCCCTGCAGTGCCCCCGGGCGGCTTCCTGGCCTCGCCCGACATTCGCATCTCCCATGCTTCCTCGCTTGAGGATCTCCCCTTTTTGAAAGGCTTCACATGTCCCCTGCCAAACGCCTGCGCGCTCGGATGGCCGAAAGCGGTCTTGTCCACATTATGGCGGCTCACAGTCCGCTTTCAGCGATCCTGGCGGAGGAAGCCGGCTTCGATGGGCTGTGGGCCTCCGGCTTCGAACTTTCCGCGCTTTATGGCTTGGCTGACATGAGCTTGATCTCGATGGCACAGCAGCTGGATATGCTGCGAGCAATCGCCGGCCGCACGACGATACCGATCGTGGCCGACATCGACACAGGGTATGGCAATGCGATCAATGTCATGCATGCGATTGGCGAGTATGAAAGGGCCGGCGCCAGCGCCGTCGTCATCGAGGACAAGACATTCTCCAAGGTGACGAGCCTTGCTGCGGACGGGCGCCAGCAACTTCTGCGCGTCGAGGAATTTCAGGGCAAGATCGAGGCTGCTCTCGCCACAAGGCGAGATCCAAATTTTCTTGTGATCGCGAGAACCGAAGCGCTCATCGCTGGCCTTGGCGAAGCTGAAGCCTTAGACCGTGCGCAAGCATATGTGAAGGCTGGTGCCGACATGATCCTGATCCATTCAAAGAAGAAAGATCCTGCCGAGATCGAAAGCTTTTCCCGCGCCTGGACCGGTTCAGTGCCCTGGCTATTGTGCCAAATGCTTATCCGGATCTGGATGCCCGTCGGGTCAAGCAGTTGGGTAACGTCCAGATGATGATCTATGGCAATTACGGGATCCGGGCCTCTAGCACGGCGTTGAGGGACACCTTCCGCCGCATCATCGCTGATGGCGGCGTCCAGAACGTCCACAAGGATATTGTACCGGTGGAGGAAATCTTCAGACTCCAGAGAATGGACGAAGTTAAGGCAGCTGAAACGCGCTTTCTGCGCTGAAGGCCACCTCTAACCTCGCCTGAACGGCCGTCGCTGCGATCTCGATAGTTTGCGCCGACTCATTCATCGGGGCTGCAACTCTATTTCGTTAAATGGGGGACCATCGGCTCCCTCTCAATCAGCATCTTTGCCTTTGGCTCAAGCCTGTTCGCGTAAGTGAGACGGCGGAATCGAAGCTGCCGAGCCAGCGGAACGACTGAGCTCCGGTCAGCGCCCGCAAAACCTGCACCGCCGCAAATTGATAGGGTCGACGTACCGGTGCTGGTACGCCCCGCCCAGTAGTGTCGGGGAACAACGATTCGGTGACACACATCGAATAATTCGATCAAAACCTCCAATTTAGCGATCTTTTTATTTCGGTTATAGCCAGTGGTTTGATGACCATCGAAATGGCTGCTTTCGCGCATGAGAGCTCGTGCGCTTGTGGCTTACAATGTGCGCCGGATCCGCGTCGAGCGCGGTATTCCGCAAGAGCAATTGGCCTATGATGCAGGTGTTGACCGCTCCTATATGAGCGGTCTTGAGCGCCAACAGGCAAACCCGACAGTCGATCTTCTCGATCGCCTGGCCGAGACGCTCGGCGTTGCTGTCTCGGAGCTGTTTGTTCGGCCATCCAAGGGGGCGCCGCAGCCCGCGACCCTACCTAAAGGTCGCAAGCCGAAGTCGGCACGTCGAAAAAGGACATAGCCCCCGTTACACCACCGAGCTAGTGACGCAGATCTTCTGCGGTCCCGGACCAGTATCAGTGGCTCCGTGCGGACTTTAAGCGCAACCGCCCCCGCAACAAGCTGCAATCCCCCAGTGGACATCGAGTAATGTGATGGATGTTCATTCTGGCGTCGCAGCAGGCGGCTCAAGACGACGAAGTTCCTTTAAACGCCATCCGCGCCCTTGTGACCGTCGCCGGCGAAGGCAGCGTCACGCGCGCCGCCACCGCTTTGGGAACAACACAAAGTTCAGTCAGCCGCTATTTGTCCGTACTGCGGGACTATCTGGGTGCTGACCTGAACGAGCGGCGTGGACGGCGCAGTGATTTAACCGACTTTGGGAGGTTATTCGCAAACGCAGTCTCCGAATCGCTGGAAACCGTCGGCTTCACCGCGAAGAGAATGCGACGCCGTGCGGACGCCGGAACGAATCGGATTGTGGTCCGCACGTCACTATCGACCTTTGCTTTCTCTCTTCTTATTCCAAATCTGCAGGCTTTCTCTGCTGAAGCCGGCGGTGTCATCGTGGACGTCGTCAGCTCGCTCTGTCGACATCTTCGGATGATTTTGATATTTTGATTACACGCGACCTTTCCGTCATCGAGCCCGCCGACAGCTGAGAGATTTCCAAAGGGGAGCTGGTGCGTGGGGCGGCCAAATCTGATCGCGGGCAGAGAGCTCTCGATCGTTTGATCAACGCCGATATTGAACATCACATCGCGTCCCGACATCCTGCTGACGTGGCCAGACAGTGAGAGAGCGAACGCAAAGATCTCATCCTATCCCCGATCCTGCCATGCCAGCAGAAGATTGGCTGCACAGAACGGAGGTACGCCATTGATCGCCCAAGAACTCATGAACTGTCATTCCTTCGAGACGGCGCCCCAGCTTAACAACCCGAATGGTTCGCCTGCGCAGGTCGTCTGTTTTCCACCCTCGGCCAGCAATACGATCACTTTCAAACGGCCCTGCCCGATTTGGCTATAGCTATTTCCTTGCTGCCATCCGTCCAGTGCACGCAGCGCGCGGATCAGTTGAGACGCTGCTTCAAAGCCGGCAAAGCAAGAGGATGCGTTCCGAGCGGCTCATGCTCAAGTGCGCGCCACAATTGCCGTACAGCGCCCTAACCGAAGCTGGAAATTCGCGTCGAGCGGCAGATCGAGCACGACAGCAGACAACGGTGGGATCAAGCCCAAGCACAATGCGCGCGATTTCGCGCCAGTCTGCCCTAGCAGCCGCGGCATCGAGAAGTCGCATGTAGGTGACACCGTGCTCCTCTCCTGCTCCAGCGGATGTTACGCCAGCGCTGTCCTGCTTAAAGAAGGCCGAAGCGGCCTGTACTAAGGCCGCGCATCTTCGACTGAGCTTTCACGAAGTGACGTGACTGCCTTTTCCGCCATCTCCCGACTAGCATTGCGACCGCTTGCGGGACATATCAGCGAGTTCTCGTCATCATCCATGCGAGTTCTGTGCGTCAAGTTCAGCAAAATTGATCATGGGGTCCGGCCGAGCCATCCCCTCGGAGCCGCCGTCGCTCGCTTGCCCAAAAGCGCAGCGCTGGCGAGCGACGGCGGCGGAGAGGGGTGGCG
>NZ_RDQF01000101.1 GCF_004114425.1 Bradyrhizobium vignae
GGGACGCCAAGGCCTGCTTGACGTCAGGGCTCGCCTGGAAATGCAGAAGGAGCATGAGGCGCCGGCCCTTGTTCAGAAGGCTCGCGCGCGTCTTCTTAAGAAGCTGGCTGACGAAATCGCCGCGCTCAGCTTAGCCGATAGGTCACTGCCTCCTCGACCCCGCCTAAGCTGCAGAGGAGGCCAAAGTGTGCTGGTGCCGCGACACGCCCACCGATTGATGCGCGCCTTTGCGGTCCGGCAGGCGAGCGGACCTTTGCAGCAAGTACAGATCTCGCCGATGAGCCGAGATTTTTGGCGAGAGCGAAGAGGTAAATGGGCAAATCAAATAGTCAAACGGAGCGTTGCTGAGTCAGCGGCACGTGATACGGAAAGCTCCTTCCCTCCTCCAATGGGAGGCCGTGCCATCTCGCCCCTAGCTGTCCGGCGAAGCGGATGCGGCAGAAATAGCGCATTTGTCCACCCTCCCCGGGGTGGATATAGGCGCCGAGTCGCATCCGCGCTGCTTTCTGTCGAACTCGCTGATTGAGTCCAGTTTTGATGCTTTACCGGCTAATGGGCGTGATGAGGCTTGATAGCGCATTTTGACGAACGGACACAACCGTCTTCGGTACGAGAACCCAGCGTGGAGCGCGCCCGGTAAGCGGCGCGACGTATTCGGGTTCGAAAGCATGCGCGATCCGAATGGCCAGTCCTGCCCGGTCACAGAGCCGCGCGGGCCGGGGGCGTGAGGTCAATCAGACATAAACGTTCAGTAGATTGGCTGCGCGCCATCCGGCGCGTCGCCCCGAAGCGGCTGCCGGTGATCGCAAGCATGCCGAGTGTCTACTGTCTGACGCGTAAACGTCGATATTGCTCTGGGGGCAACCAGCCACATGGGGCCGATTTTCTTTATGTAAATTGCTGCGCGGGTCTGTCAGCTTTCTGTAAGCCAGCCCCGATAAACAAGCAATTGGGTCTAACGGGGGCGTGGCAGGGACAGCGCATGAGCTGAAGGACCACCATGTGCCGAGTTACGCTTCCGTTAAGCTCATTGCACGGCGGATGCGGCAGGGACAGGCCCTCAGGCGTCGACGCGTTCGTACTGCTTCCAAATCGGGTTAGGTCTCGTTCTGGCAGTATTACTCGTTTTGCGGAGCTCCCGATCAGCATCTTGCCACCGCTAGCTGAGCTTGGAGCCGGTTAGCGGGGTTGCAGGGACAGCGCTGCCCCGTTGGGGGGCAAGCGCGGAGTGTTAAGTTCAACTAGCAACAGAGACGGGCAGTGACAGCGTCTGCTCCAGTAGTGGAGCCAAACGGCGCCGAGTCGCGCCGCACTGCTTCCGATCAATCATCACCAACCCTCTGGAAGGGAAGGAGATTGCCTGCGAAGCCCGTCCGCTGTTGTCTTGGTGCAATTGTGTCCGCCAGTTGTGGCGACGACGGTGCCGACTGCGTTGCCGATTCTTCAACGTGGTACTCCCTGTCGTGGCTTTCGGCGTCTCGTATAATCTTTCCAAAGGGACTGCCTTTATCGCGTTCCGTCTGGATCTACTTCGTCAACATTCTTGCGTCTCTCGTGCGTATTTGGTCCGTCATTCTTGTTTATGCAAAGCGCACCTGTCTGGACATGCTGGTGTTTCTCCCAGGCAAAGACCCAACCTAGAGAGCTGCCGATGAGGATGGGACCGACCGATTTTGGTAGGTGCCCTTCGGTACTTCTAGAAGATACAAGTTAATAGCCTTGAGAATTTGAGCCTCACGGGAGCAAAGGTGGCCAGCTCCAGTCTTCGTGACGGGGTTGGCCGCCAGCGCTTGCGGCACCATGCCCACAGGGCAGCTACAGGCCAACAAATGCATATATTCGAGCGGCATATCACGTCCTTGCGGTCGCAAGCCCTTGCGGTGCTTGCGGCCAATCAAGCCCGTGCCGCCGATCAGTCTCTGGGACCATCAGATCGCAACGCCGCCGCATTTAACATCGACGAAGTTCAGGCGATGCTAGCCATACTCGATTGCATGAAGCCCAACCTGCGGCCGAAGGAAGCACGGCAGATCGCTGCGCGCATACGCGCGCTTCTAGAGGGGGCGCAGCGGGGGCAAGTGGTTCGAATAGGATGTCTGTGAGACCACTCGGTAGCACAATGAGTAGCCAAACCGTGCGCAGCATATCGAGCTCCACTGTTACGAGAGGCGTACCGAGCTGCTAGCAGAGGGCGAGCGCCGATACGACTTTGTTCGTGAGTCAGCGAAGCGACAGCGCGTGCGCTCGGAATATGTGGGGTCGTGAACCTTGTGTTCGGAAACCCCGCAAGTCTTTCGGCGGCGATCAGCAGCCAATTCGACAAACCTTGGTATAGTGCTTTGTAGCCGATGCTATATCACCCGCTTACCTTTGTAGAGTTGAGGGCTGGTTAGATCGTTTGTACTTTCGATGTTGAACCTGGATCATTCGATCTGCGGTTCAGTGCGAAGTCTGAACTGATGCCTTGCCAGAAGTCGGCGCGTTCCAATCATGTGTTGAGACGAACATCTTGTTGCACCAAAAACGGCAAGAGCTTCCTAGAAGGTGCCACTATCGAGATCGCGATCAGCCACCAGATCAGCGGAATGGCTTTATTTGAGCGACGAAATTGGAAGCGGAGGATAGGGCGTCCGCGCTCGCGAGTGCGTGAGCCCTTAGAGTAGCCAATAACGCGTCGCTTGTGCTGGGGTCTTTAGGTACAGTCGCCGCATTGATGATCATCGCTGGTGTACGTTGCCGGCGAAATTGCATCCCACCTTTGAAGGACGAGTCGACATGACTACCGAGCTTTTCATCAAACGCCCGGTATTGTCTATCGTCGTCAGTTTCCTGATCCTGCTGATCGGCCTGCGCGCCGCCACCCTACTGCCGATCCGGCAATATCCCAAGCTATCCAGTACGGTCATCAATATCACGACGTCCTATCCTGGTGCCTCCGCCGACATGATCCAGGGGTTCATCACCACTCCCCTCGAGCAAGCCGTCGCGTCCGCTGAGGGCGTCGACTACATCACTTCCTCGTCTGTACTTGGTACCTCGACCATCCAAGTTCATGTCAAGCTTAATTTCAGCTCCAACGAAGCGCTCACGGAGGTGCTCTCGAAGGTCAACTCGGTCAAATACCTGATTCCTAAGGAATCAAACGATCCTGTCGTCACGAAGTCGACCGGTCAGGCCACGGCTGTCATGTTTCTCGCCTTCTCCAGCGAGGAAATTGCGGCCAGCGCGATCTCTGACTACCTCTCGCGCGTGGTGCAACCGGTTATCTCAACCGTCGACGGGGTCGCAACGGCAGAGATGCTGGGTGGCCAGAGTTTTGCGATGCGGCTATGGCTCGACCCTGCGAAAATGGCTGGGCACGGCGTGTCGCCGGCTGAGGTTTCGGCTGCAATTGCCGCTAACAACTTCCAGGCCGCGGTCGGTCAGACCAAAGGCTATTTCACTATCTCTGATGTTACGGCAAATACAGATCTGCGGAGTGTCGATGATTTCAAGCGCATGGTCGTCAAAGCCAATGACGGTGGACTGGTGCGCATGGAGGACATTGCAACGGTCGAGCTTGCCGCGCAGGCGACAGACACTAGCGTCACGATGAACGGCGAGCACGCGGTCTTTATCGGCGTGCAGGCGAGCCCACAGGGCAATCCGCTAAATATAGTGCAAGGCGTTCGAGCGCTGTTTCCGGAAATTGAGCGTAACCTGCCACCGTCGGTGAGGATGAAAGTGGCCTACGACTCCACCACATTTATTCAATCATCGATCGATGAAGTAGAGAAGACGCTCATCGAGGCCGTCGCGGTCGTGGTCGTCGTGATCTTTCTGTTCCTGGCCTCGCTGCGGTCGGTCATCATTCCTGTGGTCACCATTCCGTTGTCGCTCATTGGCGTCTGCAGCATGATGCTGGCGCTGGGGTTTTCGTTTAATCTGCTGACTCTCCTTGCGATGGTTCTCGCGATCGGTCTCGTTGTCGATGACGCGATTGTGGTGGTGGAGAACATTCATCGCCATTTAGAAGAAGGTGCACCGCCCGTACAGGCGGCCACAATCGGCGCGCGCGAGATCGTCAGTCCCGTTATCTCCATGACGATTACCTTGGCTGCGGTGTATGCCCCAATCGGATTTCTCGGCGGCCTCACCGGTGCGTTGTTCCGCGAATTTGCATTTACGCTAGCGGGAGCGGTGATTGTGTCGGGCGTGATCGCTTTGACGCTGTCACCTATGATGTGCTCGCTATTCTTGAGGCGCGTCGAGGGGGGGCGATTTGCAAGCCTTGTGAACCGCGGCTTCGGCGCCATAACACGATGGTACGGCCGCAAGCTCGACCGTTCGCTCGACTATCGCCCAGTTGCCGGCCTGTTTGCGCTGACCATGCTGGGCCTTGTCGGCTTTCTCTATATGAATATTTCCAAGGAGCTCGCGCCGGAGGAGGATCAAGGCATCGTATTCGCGCTAACGAAGGCGCCGAAATACGCCAATATCGACTACCTCGACTATTACGGCACCAAGCTTGAAAACGTGTTCAAGAAATTTCCAGAGACTGACTTGAGCTTCGTGCTCAACGGCGTTAGCGGAAAGCAGAGTGGCATGGCCGGCATGTTGCTCAAGCCGTGGGACGAGCGCAAGCGATCATCGATCGGACTAAAGTCCCTTGTCCAGACCGAGCTATCCAAAATCGAAGGCATCAACGCGTTTGCCTTTAGCTTACCTCCCCTTCCCGGCGGTTCGGATGGCTTACCAGTGCAAATGGTACTCAATTCGACGCTTAGCTTTCAATCCATCTACGAGCAGATGTCGAAGCTGAAGGATGCTGCGCAGAGGAGCGGTCTTTTCGTGGTGAGCGACTCCGATCTCGAGTTTAACCAGCCGGTGGTGCGAATCAAGATTGATCGCTCCAAGGCTAGCGAGCTTGGCGTTACCATGCAGACGATCGGTAACGCGCTCGCCACCTTACTTGGGGGAAACTACGTCAACCGCTTCAGTTTGCAGGGCCGCTCGTACCAGGTGATCCCGCAGGTGCCACGAGAGGAACGCATGGCGGCGCAAGCAATCGGGAGCTATTATGTGAAGACTGCGACGGGATCGATGCTTCCGCTGTCTACCGTAGTCTCAACCGAGACTGCGACCGATCCGAACGCGCTCACTCACTATAATCAGCTCAACTGCGCGACGTTTCAGGCCGTGCCGATGCCCGGCGTCACGATGGAACAAGCTGTGGATTTCCTAGAAGCCGAAGCAAAGAAACTGCCCGCAGGCTTCAGTCACGACTTCCTAGCCGACGCCCGCCAGTATGTGCACGAGGGTAATCAACTCGCCATTACATTTGCATTTGCACTGATCATCATATTCTTAGTGCTTTCAGCGCAGTTCGAAAGTCTGCGCGATCCGCTCATCATCATGATCAGCGTGCCGATGGCAATGGTCGGCGCCTTGATTCCGCCATTCTTTGGCTGGGCGACTATGAACATCTACACCCAGGTTGGACTGTTGACACTGGTCGGGTTGATTTCCAAGCATGGCATCCTGATGGTTGAGTTCGCCAATGAACTACAGCTCAAGGAGAGACTTGACCGTCGCTCGGCTATAGAGATGGCGGCGCGCGTCCGACTGCGCCCAATCTTGATGACTACGGCGGCAATGGTCACGGGCTTTATACCCTTGTTGACCGCAACGGGGGCTGGCGCCGCGAGCCGCTTCTCGATCGGGCTCGTGCTGGTCGCTGGCATGTCGGTCGGCACGCTGATCACGCTTTTCGTGCTGCCGGCGATCTATGTCGCAATCGCGTCCGACCACCGTGCTGATGCGAGCTCTGACCGCGCGAACATCGCCGCCGAGCGCGACCTAACCGGCGTTGGTGATGCCCAGATGGCCAGGCAATGAGGATAAAGTGAATCCAGGTTCGCTCAGTGTCGCAAGCGAAGCCGCTTGCGACCGCTTCGCGCCTCCCCCGCAAATCGAGATCTTCACGCCCCGTTATGCCGAGCTTGGCCAGTCCGGTGCTCGGCGAAGAACGGGTCAGTGATCCGCTGTTCCTCCGCCAATGTGAATTGCGCTCGACATTCACGGCAGTAGAACGCCAAGATCCACCTTCCTGAGGAGCGAAGAGAATTTATGCTCTCCTGATAAATAGTGGAATCCCAAGCACTGCTGAACAAGAATTATTTGCGTCGGTTTGATCGGGTTGGTCGCTGGCAAAAAAAGAGGCAAGGCGGTTTAGCTGGCCTTGCGCGGGGAACGGCCGTGAGGAGGCCCGTATCCATGACAGGCTGTTTCCCTGACGGGTGACCGGACGCTCTCTAGAGTGAAGCTAAGGAGAGTGTGGTTTGTGGCCCCAGCGACGGTATTTTGCGTGCTTTGCAAACGGAACCATCGGCTACGGCTTTTCGTGCTCATTGTACCGTTGCGCCGGTTCTCTACACCAATCTCATTCTCACCCCACGATTTGATCGAGATCCTGCCGAACGTTTACGTCCTTGTCATGAATCTCAGCGTGTGCAGGTAATTTCGAGGCGCGTGTTTCCCATCTTCCTCGCACCCATCGCGCTCCGCCATGGTTGAGCTCTCCGCAGCCGGGCTAGTTCAACTCGCCATCTACACGATCGTTCTGCTTGCCCCTGCTGCAACCTCGGGCGCCGCCGCCCTACCGAAGTAAGCGCACTGATAAGGCTGCCATTCGGATCAATGCTCGCATGCTCTATCGTGACGACTATCTTCGGCCCGTCCTTAACGATGCTGTTTAACAACCAGCCCGTCAAAGCCAGGAATGTCGATCGGGCTGAGATTGGCGGCTTGCACGTCATAGCGGTCCTCATTGTATTGATCATCGGCGATGAGAGCTTCCGGTTGGCTGCAAAAGCTGGCTGAAAACTAGGGCGGTGTTCGCGCCAAGTACACAGTGGCGTCGGCGCCGTTGCTTTGCAGAGTTTGTAGGCTTTGCGACAAAGCAGTAGCCAGCGTTGCGCCTCCGGTTGTCGCAGGCCAGCAAAAGTTGTCGCCCTGGCCATTCGGGAAGGATTACCCGAACACCGCATCCACGGGCTCGACGAACACCCCTATATGATGCTCGCCCTGTGATGTAGTCCAGTTTTTGTGACGGCATTGCATTTGCAGGGATACAGAATGTCAACTTGAGGCCATCATCGTCGAGCGCCGCTTGCAGCCGACGCACGCAGGATGAGGCGCGCCGCGCTCACGAGCCGGTTCTCTCAGGAGCGCCTGTGATATCATCTGCCAATTGGTCTGCCGCCTGGTTGGGACGCGGCTCGCATTTTTTGTGGCCGGATTCGGCCTCGCGGCCTGGGCGCCTTTGGTGCCACTCGCCAAGGAGCGGCTCGCGGTGGATGACCGCATGCTTGGTCTTCTTCTGCTCTGTCTCGGAACGGGATCAGTCATCGCGATGCTTTTGACGAGCCTGTCGAATGCGCGGTACGGCAGCAGGCCCATTATCCTCGCGGGTGGACTTGGACTTGCGATTATGCTGCCGTGCCTTGCAATTGCCGACACACCTGTCAGGCTCGGTGCTACGCTGTTTGTTTTCGGCGTTTCACTCGGCTCGATCGATGTAGCCATGAACATTCACGCGATTGAATTGGAGCGCACCACGGGCCGTCCATTGATGTCTGGCTTCCACGCCCAGTACAGCATTGGGGAATTCACCGGCTCTGCTGCCGTGACCTCGCTCCTGTCGCTGCAGCTTGGCCGGCTTTTTTCGACGTTGGTCTGTTCGGCGTTAATGACGATCACGATTGTATCGGCCTGGCCGGGGTTGCTCGCGGCGGGGTCGGGGCCGCGGGAGCCATTGTTTGTTTTGCCCCATCGCAGTGTGTTGCTAGTAGCTGTGCTCGCGGCTGTCACCTTCCTTGTCGAAGGTGCAATGCTCGATTGGAGCGCTTTGCTTCTCGTTGAACGAGATCTTCTCGCGGAAACGCACGGGGGCATTGGTTGTATGCTCTTCTCAATGGCAATGGCCGCAGGGCGTCTCAGCGGAGATGCCGTGGTGGGGCGAATCGGAGACCGTGCCACATTGATGCTCGGGACTCTGCCGATCGTAACAGGCTTCTTGGCTGTGGTGGCCGCGCCCGTTGCGTTGATTGCTATGGCAGGGTTCCTGCTTATTGGATTGGGTATCTCAAATGTTGTACCCGTATTGTACCCGTACTTTGTCGACACGCCGGCAAACAGAAAATGATGCCAGCAGGCATTGCGATCGCAGTCATCACGACAGCCGGCTATGCGGGTATGCTCGTCGGGCCCGTCGGCATTGGGCTCGTCGCACATATGTTTGGCTTGCGCTTGGCGTTTGGGATGTTGGGCGCGCTCATGTCCATCGTTACGCTGTCGGTGAGGATGACGATGACACACCATCGCTAAGGCGTTGGCGGAGAGGAAAGGGACATCAGTACGCGTCCGGCTGATGACCGTCCATCGGGCGGCGCTTAGCGGCTTAGAGATGATGAGCGCTCAAATTCACGGCAGCAGGTCTCCGTCATGGCCATTCTCATTTTCCTGCAAGTGGTTGGCTGCGTCGTAGGTAGGATACACCGCGTCAATTGGGTTCTTGGCATCCGACTGAGCCCGGTTGTTGACACCTCTTGTCAACTGCGTCGTTACCGTGAGCGGCAAGTCCGCTAGGCTGGACACTCACCGCCGATTGATACCTAGGATTGGCCCGTTAGCCCGGAACAGGCAGATTACTCCGGTGCCCTCCATCGCTGTCGGCGCGATACGCCCGGTATGCCAGCTGAATACCGTCCTCAAGCGAGGTTGTGGCGCGCCAGCCGAGCTCGGATAGCCGCCTGACGTCGAGCAGCTTGCGCGGCGTGCCGTCAGGGCGCGACGTGTCGAATCTGATCTCACCGCGAAAACCGATGGCGGACGCGACCATGCGTGCTAACTCGGCGATGCTGATGTCCTCGCCGGTACCGATATTGATCAGTTCCGCCGCGGAATAGGTCTTCATCAGATGGATGCAGGCGTCGGCGAGATCGTCAACGTAGAGAAATTCGCGGCGTGGCGTGCCGGTGCCCCAGACCACCACGCTCTTCGAGCCTGCGAGCGTCGCCTCGTGGAAGCGGCGGACCAGGGCGGCAACCACGTGGCTGTACTCGGGATGATAATTGTCGCCGGGACCGTAGAGATTGGTCGGCATCACGCTGATGAAGTCGCTGCCATACTGGCTGCGATAGGCCTCCGCCATCTTGATGCCGGCGATCTTGGCAATCGCATAGGGCTCGTTGGTCGGCTCCAGCGGGCCGGTCAGCACCGAGTCCTCGCGCAGAGGCTGTGGCGCGAGCTTCGGATAGATGCAGGACGAGCCCAGGAACATCAGCTTCTCGGCGCCGCTTTGCTGCGCGGCCTGGATGACGTTCGCCGCTATCGCCATGTTGTCGTAGATGAACTCGGCGCGCAGCGTGTTGTTGGCGACGATGCCGCCGACCTTCGCGGCGGCGAGGAATACGACCTGCGGCCGCACCCGCGCGAACCAGTTGAACACGGCGGCCTGGTTGCAGAGGTCGACCTCACGCCGGTCCACCGTGACGATCTTGACGTCCTCGCGCGCCAGCCGGCGCACCAGCGCGCTGCCAACCATGCCGCGATGGCCGGCGACGTAGACGCTCTTGCCCGTCAGCTCAAACGCTGCGCTTGCCATGGACCGCGTCCCGTTTTGCCTCGGCGAGGTCGCTCGCCATCATCTCCTCGACGAGCTCTGCAAACGTACGCTTCGGCTTCCATCCAAGTTTCTCGCGCGCCTTGCTGGCATCGCCGACCAGGAGATCGACCTCGGTCGGGCGGAAATAGGTCGGATCGATCTTCACCACGGTCTTGCCGCTCTTGGTGTCGACGCCGGCCTCATCGACGCCCGTGCCACGCCATTCGACGCGGCGGCCGACCTGCGCGAAGGCAAGCTCGACCATCTCGCGCACCGAGCGCGTCTCGCCGGTGGCGAGCACGAAATCGTCAGGCTTGTCGGCCTGGAGGATCATGTGCATGCCTTCGACGTAGTCCCTGGCATGCCCCCAGTCACGCTTGGCTTCGAGATTGCCGAGATAGAGCGTATCCTCGAGGCCGACTTCGATGCGGGCGACGGCGCGGGTGATCTTGCGCGTGACGAAGGTCTCGCCGCGGATCGGGCTCTCGTGGTTGAACAGGATGCCGTTGCTTGCGAACATGCCGTAGGCTTCGCGGTAGTTCACCGTGATCCAGTAGCCATAGAGTTTGGCCACGCCGTAAGGCGAGCGCGGATAGAACGGCGTCGTCTCCTTCTGGGGGACCTCCCGCACAAGGCCGTAGAGCTCGGAAGTCGAGGCCTGGTAGAACCGCGTCTCCTTCTCCATGCCTTGGATGCGGATCGCCTCCAGGAGGCGCAGCACGCCGATGGCGTCGGCATTGGCGGTGTATTCCGGGCTCTCGAAGCTGACGGCGACGTGGCTCTGGGCGGCGAGATTGTAGATCTCTGTGGGGCGGATCTGCTGCATCAGGCGGATCAGATTGGTCGAATCCGTCATGTCGCCGTAATGCATCAGGAACGGCAAATTGCCGACATGCGGGTCCTGGTAGAGATGGTCAACGCGCGCGGTGTTGAACGAGGACGAGCGGCGCTTGATGCCGTGCACCGTGTAGCCGAGACCGAGCAAATACTCGGCGAGATATGCGCCGTCCTGCCCGGTGACGCCCGTAATCAATGCAACGCGCCGCTTTGGGTCCTGAGCCGCCATGGTCTCCCTTAGTCGCGCCGCAAAGAAACACCATTGCGGAGCCGTTTGTCGAAAAATCTAGATTCGCAGACGCGCGCGCCACCCGCAATTAAAGGAAAGCGATCGTTAGCTCCAGTCATACACATCATGCAGGAATGCACACCATATACATTCATTTATATTTGGACTGAAGATGCGAGCACATTGAGCTTCAAAAATGAAGCCCAGTAACGCTAGCAGCGCGATACTCCTAACCAGGCGAAACGCCCTTGCGCGGGGCGCGCTTGCCCCTGGGCGATATTTCCAACGAGATACAGTGACTGTCGACGCGAGACAAAGTGAGAAAAAGGAGCAAACGTCGGTATAGATCATCGAACGTTTCGATATCGAGAGCTTACTTTCGTACAATGGAGCTTCGACGCCAATCCTTTAACCTTGACCGAGCGTAAGTTGCCTTGGTTTGAGTATGATAAGTCTCTTAAACCCGCGCCGGAAAAATGTCTCCTGTAAGACGGAACAAGTTAAGCTAGGGCTGCTGCGCCGTTTGTACTCGACCGGCAGCCAAAAGCGGAATGTAGCCGGGCGAAGCGATGATGGCTGACAGAGATCTAACTCAAGCTTGTGGATGCGGCGGCGATACAGGCGGCCGCGAAAACCGAACTTGACACCTGTAACCATCGGGCAAGCGCTTCATGTCCGGGTACCTGTAGGAAAAGTCGGACTCCTTAAACTTGGGCTGCATTGATCGATATGTGTGGAATTGTTGGCATTTTGGGGCGTGGTCCGGTCGTTGGGCAGTTGGTCGCCTCGCTCAAGAGATTGGAATATCGCGGCTATGACTCCGCAGGCCTCGCGACTATCGAAGGTTTCCGTATCGAGCGCCGCCGCGCTGAAGGTAAGCTGAGAAACCTTGAGGAGCAGCTACGCTATTATCCGCCGTCGGGTCATACCGGCATCGGTCATACCCGCTGGGCGACTCATGGAAAGCCGACCGAGAGCAATGCTCACCCTCATGCGACGGAAAATGTCGCGGTTGTTCATAACGGGATCATTGAGAATTTCCGCGAGCTGCGAGCTGAACTGGAGCGGAATGGAGCCCATTTTAACTCAGAGACAGACACAGAGGTGGTGGCGCATCTCGTCGAATCTTATCTCAAGAAGGGTTACTCGCCGCAGGACGCGGTACAAGCGTCGCTGCCGCGGCTGCGCGGTGCCTTCGCGCTGGCATTCCTGTTCAAGGCCCACGACGATCTTTTGATCTGCGCGCGTAGGGGGTCGCCCCTTGCGATCGGACATGGTAACGGCGAAATGTATCTAGGATCGGACGCGCTCGCGCTCGCGCCTTTGACCGACACCATCACCTATCTTGAAGACGGCGACTGGGCCGTGCTTACGCGCACGATGTGCGTGATTTATAGCGTAGACGGCTCTGTCGTCGAGCGGGAAACATCAAAGTCTGGCGTATCGTCACTCCTTGTGGACAAAGCGAATTATCGCCACTTCATGGCCAAGGAAATCCACGAACAGCCGACAGTGGCCGGCAGGACATTGGCGCATTATCTCGACACGGCGGCCGAACGCGTCGCCCTGCCGCTCACATTGCCGTTCGACTTTAAATCCATTCAGCGTATCTCAATTACCGCGTGCGGCACTGCAAGCTATGCCGGGCACATCGCCAAATACTGGTTCGAGCGGCTGGCGCGCTTGCCTGTCGAGATCGATGTAGCGTCCGAGTTCCGATATAGGGAGGCGCCATTGCGCCGGGGCGATCTCGCGATCGTCATCTCGCAGTCGGGCGAAACCGCTGACACGTTAGCTGCGTTGCGATACGCCAAGGACCAGGGCGTGCACACGATATCTGTGGTCAATGTTCCGACGTCGACGATTGCGCGGGAGAGCGAATCCGTTCTGCCGACGCTGGCGGGGCCAGAAATCGGCGTCGCCTCCACCAAGGCATTCATCTGCCAGCTGATGGTATTGGCCGCGCTTGCCGTCGCAGCAGGCAAAGAGCGCGATAAACTGTCTGAGATCGAGGAAACGAAGCTTGTGCGTGAGCTTATCGAAGTGCCGCGGTTGATTGCTGCGGCACTGTCGATTGAGCCGCAGATCGAGAAGCTCGCGCGTTATATCGCCGGCACAAGGGACGTGCTCTATCTCGGTCGTGGCACATCGGCCCCCCTGGCGCTGGAGGGCGCACTCAAGCTGAAGGAAATTGCCTATATCCACTCAGAAGGTTATGCCGCCGGCGAGCTCAAGCACGGACCGATCGCACTGATAGATGAGGCAGTGCCTGTGGTGGTGATCGCGCCTTATGACGAGGTCTTCGAGAAGACCGTCTCGAATGTGCAAGAAGTTGCGGCTCGGGGCGGCAAGATCATCCTGATGACCGATTCGAAGGGTGCTTTGGAAACGACGGTGGACACACTCATGACCATTGTGCTGCCGGAGATGGTCGCAAGCTTTACGCCGATGGTCTATGCCATTCCGGTTCAGCTCTTGGCTTATCATACCGCGCTCGCAAGGGGCGCGGACGTGGATCAGCCGCGTAATCTAGCAAAATCGGTGACTGTGGAATGAGGCGGTAGCGTCATATTGGAGCATTGAGGCCACTAATGAAGTGGGCGAGCTCAGTGAGAACGATCCCAGTATCAACAGGTAAATCATAGACCGATCCAGCTCGATGAGCAGAGTCAATCATGCTTGCGTCATCATCGTCAACCGACCAACGCCAATGGGGGTGAACGTTACCTTCCTGTCGTTCGAGCGGAACGGTCGATAACAAGTGCGAATTACGCCTAACACTACTTTGGCAGATTGTGTTTTCGCCGCTGTTTTTCACGGATTTGCCTTCGGCAATATGGGCAATGCTGAGACGGCGGCCGAAGGATGAGATCAACGATGGCGTGACGTACGGCTGGCATGGTTG
>NZ_RDQF01000102.1 GCF_004114425.1 Bradyrhizobium vignae
GGCTCACGGAGAGCAATCCGCCCTGCCCCTGGCTGTTCGCGCCCGACGCTGCTGCGTCCACCGCAAGCCCGGCTCGCGACAATGACGACCTCATGATCGCCCCTCGAGAATGAGCCGGGATGCGCGAACACATACGACAAATCCGAATTTCGGTAAAGTGGAATATTTTTGCGAGGAGGGGTTGACGGAGAGCGAAACAGCCTGCGTCAGCTCGCTCAGCCACCAATGGCTCCATGTGGACATGAACCAGATGGAAATGCGCGTATGCAGGTGGTATAGTTACCGCGGAGCAACTGACGGGGGCCGAGCGTGGTTCCAAAGTGCGACATCTTCATCAGCTATCGTAGACTCGATAGCGCAATATTCTCACAATGGCTCGCGACTCAATTGAGCGCTGCCTATGGTCAAGATTCGGTTTTTATCGATACACAGAACATCCGGACTGCCGATGTCTGGGCTGAACAGATCGAGCAACGCCTGATCAATTCTTCTCTCGTCTTGATCGTCATCGGAAAAGCCTGGCTGTCCATTGCGGACGAGTTCGGGCGCCGCCGGATCGACCTCCAGGACGATTGGGTTCGTCGGGAGATCGAGGTCAGCCTGAGCAGCAAGAAGAAGATTCTTCCAGTCTTGATAGAGGGGGCAACCCTCCCAGCAAAGCAGGCTCTACCGCCCTCGATTGCTCCGCTACTCGACATTCAGGCGCGGACAATGGATCTCGAAGGGGTGCAACGTGATATGGCCGAGTTTGTGAACGAGGTCGGCATTCTGCTCGGCAGAAAGCCTGCCTCTGTAGACGTCGCGTATCCGTTCCCCCTTTTAACGATAAGTCCTCTAGACGAACAGAATCTCAAAGTTCTGGCGGAAGACTGCCCACTTGGCAAATCGTGACACGCGCCGATGAAAAGGGAGACAAGACCGAGCTGGTGCGAAAGTTCGAATTCAAGAGCTTCCGCGACGCGATCCATTTTATGAATACCGCTGCGCGCTTTATTGACCAAAGAGACCATCATCCGGAATGGACCAACATCTGGCGGACGGTAATTGTGCGTTTGACGACTTGGGATATTGGTTCAAAACCGTCAATGCTGGACGTCGACGTAGCAGCCTATCTCGACCAGTTGTATCAGGCATATGCGCCAAAGATCCGGCAGAAGGACATCGGCGATATTCTGCCGCCCAGGGCGGTTGCGCACAGCTGACTGCCAATGAGCACGGCTGAGCCGATTTGGATCAATCTTGAGATGTCAGCACAACTCGACCAGAGACTTCTCCACGCCAACGAACCAAGGCTATCTCATCCAATCCCGCGGATGAGGCGAGCGGCAATTGAAGGGCTGGCAGCCTAGTAGCGAGCCGAAGCAACGGAATGCGCAAGAGCTCCGAACGTGGCGTCTGTTCGGTGCCAACATCGTGCAACCGAGCTAGACCGGTCACGGCATTATCGAGCTTCATCGAGCTTCGCATTGGTTCGGAAGATTGTGCCCAAGAGCGGCCTCTTTGCGCAAAGTACTGCCGTCCGCCTCCCGCTCCGGATGATTGCGGAATAACGATCCGCGGAGCTTTGCTGCATTGCAACTGCGCTTCCGGTCTGATCGCGCGACGGCCGGCTCTCGCGCGCGATATACGTCCCCATCGGTGCAGGATATTGTGGACTGAATGACGTTCCAGCAAAAGATGGACCTCATCTGCTCCGCATCAGGCGCGCATAATCGTTGAACCCAGGCAAAAGACTTGTCGAACATCAATCTCAAGCTTCTCCATACCTTCCTGCTCGCAGCCGAGCACGAAAGCTTCCGGAAAGCGGCGGAGGAATCGAACCGATCACCGTCTGCGATAAGCATGCAGATCCGCGACCTGGAGGAGCAGATCGGCGTTTTGCTTTTCCGCAGAACGCCGCAGAAGGTGCTGCTCACGCCTGAGGGGCGGATCCTGTTCGAGCAGGCGAAGCGCGCGCTTCAGGAAGTGCAGTCCGGGCTCGACCTATTGACGGAATCAGCGCAATCCCGCAGCCGCCACATTCGAATGGCCTGCGTTCCGACGCTTGCGTCCGGATGGCTTCCCAACATCCTGGCCACATTCAAGGTCCGCCATCCGCGGAGCCAGGTGCAGCTCATGGAGCTCTCCACGACGCCGATGCTTGAGCTGCTGAAACGTCAGGATGTCGAGTTCGGCATTGGCCCGGAGGTCCCCGACATGGCGGATTACGAATTCGAGCCGATCCTCGAGGATCCGCTTTTTGCATGCGTACCGCCGGTGTTCGACGAGGGGCAATCGAGCGTCAGCTTCGCCGATCTCGTCGAAAAGCCGGCCATCCTGCTGTCGAAGACGACTGCAGTCCGAGGGTTGATCGACGAGACGCTGGAGACGCTTGCCGTCCGCCTCGATGTGCAGTTCGAAGTCCAAGCGGCCACGACGGCGCTCGCCCTCGCAGCGTCCGGCCTCGGTATCGCGATCGTGCCGAGGGTCGCGCTGGTGCAGGCCGGCGTGCAGCGGTTTCGTGTGGTCCCGATCTCCGATCAAATCAAGCTTCGCCGAATCGGCTTGATCACGGGGCGGGGACAGGTGCGACGCCCGAACACCGAGCAACTGATTGCATTGATCCGTTCGAGCCTAGCTGACCTTCGCTGATGCCCTCGCTTTTTGTTTGAGCATGATCTCCGCGCAAACGCTCCGTGTGTGTCGCGAGGAGAAGCCGCTTCGCACCTTTCGAGTCCGGGACATGCTCTAAAGCGAAATGACTTTCAGGATGAGGACGGAGGGCGCGGCAGCAGCTTCAACGGGCACTGATTGCAGCGATCAAGCCTCATCTCATGGCACTTTAGAGCAGCTTCATGAGCGCATCGACGACCTGATCGGTGGTCGCATGACCGCCGATGTCGCGCGTCCTCAGCGAAGCGTCCTCCAGGCCGGTGCGTACCGCAGCCTCGATCCTGTCGGCACCAAGGCGCAGCCGGCTATCCCGATAGCGCTGATCCAGACGCCGCAGCATCAGGATCGACGCCAGGATCGTTCCATAGGGATTCGCAAGTCCCTTCCCCGCGATGTCGGGAGCCGAGCCGTGCGAAGCCTGGAAGAAGCCGACCCCGTCGCCCACTTCTTCGGACGGAGCCATGCCCATGCCGCCGACCGTCGCCGCGCTGAGATCGGAAATGATGTCGCCGAACATGTTCTCGGTGACGATGACGTCGAAATGGGACGGCTTGTTGACGAGATGAACCGTCATCGCATCAACGAGGACGTGCTCGGCTTCGATATCGGGATAGTCCTTGGCTACCTCATCGAAGACCGCGCGGAAGAACGCATACGTCCGCAGCACATTGGCCTTGTCGCAGCACGTCACGCGACGCCGTCCGTCCTTCGGCGAACCGTTCCTGGTCCTGGCAAGCTCGAACGCGAAGCGGACGATGCGCTCGATACCCTTGCGGGTCTGGACCAGCGTGTCGACGGCGACTTCCTCCCTCAGCAGCGCGCCCGCGCCGCGCGCGGCATAGAGGCCTTCGCTGTTCTCCCGGACGATGACGTAATCGATCGCGCCCGGGCGCCCGAGCGGGGACGGCACCCCCTTGTACAGCTTGATGGGCCGCACGTTGGCGAACAGGTCCAGCTTAAAGCGAAGCTGCAAGGTGAAATCGAGACCCGCTTCCGTCCCATCGGGATGGACGACACCGGGAATACCGGCCGCACCGTGGAGGATCGCGTCGGCTGCGCGGCAGCCCTCAAAGGAGCTGGCCGGAAACGAATCCCCCGTCTCGAGAAAATGAGTGGCGCCTGCCGGATACTCCTCGAATTGGAGCGTGCCGGCCTGAACTCCGGCTTGCAGCAACGAAAGCGCCGCACCGGCCACTTCGGGTCCGATACCGTCGCCGTGCACGACCGCAATTCTATAATTGTCCTTCATGATACTCGCTCGGTGAGTTGAATTTGTGATGGTCACGCCATTTCCCTCACGGCAGCGCGCAAACGGGATCGCACGCCGGCACGCCGTCGCTCGGGTGAAACGCTCGATGGGCTCGATGGGTATGTCTCGTCGCGACTGACCGCGGACGCGACAGAGTCCGGGTCAGTCCAGCTTGATCCAGACCCCCTTCGTGTTCAGATATTCGTCGAGCTGTTCGGTGCCGCCTTCACGGCCGTATCCGCTCATCTTGTAGCCGCCGAAGGGCAATGCAGGATCAATGGCGTGATAGGTGTTCACCCAGACCGAACCGGCGCGCAGACTGCGCGAGACGATGTGGGCCTTGCTCACGTCACGCGTGAAGACACCCGCCGCAAGCCCGTATGGCGTCGCGTTGGCTCGTTCCACGGCTTCATCGAGCGTGTCGAACGGCAGCGCGGAAATGACCGGACCAAAGATTTCATCCCGGGCGATCTGCATCTCGTCGGAGACGCCCGCGAACACGGTCGGCTCGACGAAATTGCCCTTCGCGAAACTCCCCTCCCTCAGTCTCCGGCCTCCGGTCACGACCTTCGCGCCCTCGTCGCGTCCGCTGTTCAGGAAGCCTTCGACCTTGTCGAGCTGCCGCTCTGAAACGAGAGGTCCGATCTCCGTCGTGGGATCCGCGCCATCTCCGATCTTCAGACCCGAGGCAAACTTCCCGAGCCGTTCGACCAATTCGTCGTGGATCGATCGCTCGACGAACAAGCGGGAGCCGGCGATGCAGATCTGGCCCGAATTGGCAAACGCCGCCATCGCGGCAATCGGGACTGCCTTGTCGAGATCCGCATCGGCGCAGACGATGACGGGCGACTTTCCGCCGAGCTCGAGGGACACCCGCTTCAGATTGCCGGCAGAGGCGCGGATGATGGCCTGCCCGGTCGCTGTTGATCCCGTGAAGACGATCTTGTCGACACCGAGATGTTCGGCAAGAGGCGCACCCGCCTCCGGCCCGGTCCCGGTCACGACGTTGACGACGCCCGGAGGTACACCTGCCTCGTTCATCAAATCCGCGATCAGGAGCGGCGTCAGCGGTGCTTCTTCGGAGGGCTTGAGCACGATCGTGCAACCGGTCGCAAGCGCCGGCCCGATCTTCCAGACCGACGCCGCCGTGGGCGCGTTCCACGGAATGATGGCACCGACGACCCCGACCGGCTCCTTCCGCGTGAACGAGACGATGTCGCCCGGAAGCGAATTGTCGATGGTCTGACCGTGAATCGCGGTCGCCATGCCGGCGTAGTATCGGAGCATGCCGAGCACGCGGAGCTTGTTCGCCCCCGTCCTGACGATCGGCATGCCCATGTCGGCGGTGTCGGACTGGCTGATCTCCTCCCAATGCTTCTCGAACAGATCGGCGATACGCAGGAGCAGAGCCTGCCGCTCGAACGGCTTGAACCGGCTCCACGGTCCGACGAAAGCGCGGCGGGCGGCGCTGACGGCGGCGTCGATGTCGCCGGCATCTCCCCGCGGAACACGACCAATCACCTCACCAGTCGCAGGATTGCGCGTTTCGAACACTTTCCCCGAGCGGGCCTCCACCCATGCGCCATCGATGAACATCTGGCGCGTTCGGCCATCCACGGGAAATCGGATATCGGTTCTGGTCATTGACTTGCTTTCCTTGTCTCAACAGTAATTCCGCCTAGGCTGCCGACTTCGTCTTGCGGAATAGCCGCGCCAGGTCCGAAATATAGGCTTGGCCATGGCCGCTCTCGACCACGGCCGCAATGGCGGCGCCAACACCGTCAGCGATCGCTTTGGACGCTCCGGAGTGGCTCGCCATCGTCTGGTAGTAGGAGATGTCCTTTAGCGATTGCCGATGAAGAATGGAACGGCGCCGACGTCGCCCGTCACGATCGCCGGCGCCATGCGCTGGAGCGCAACGCCCGCCCCGCCGCCCTTGGCGAGAACGTCCACGAAGATCGCCGGATCGACGCCTGCCTCAGCCGCCTGCGCCGCAGCCTCGCCGAGCAGCGCCATGAAACCGATCGACACGTAGTTGTGGAGCAGCTTGAGCCGATGGCCAAAGCTCACCGGGCCGACATGTTCGACATTTTCGGTGAAAGACGCGAGGACTGCACGGACGCTCCGAAGGTCCGCTTCGTCGCCGCCAACCAACAGGTTCAGCGTACCTTCTTCCGCGTGCCTGGCGGTGCGTGTCATGGGCGCATCGAGAAAGCGTCCTCCCGCCGCTTCAACCGCGGCAGCCATCCGCAAGGTCGAGTCCGGCAGCGCCGTCGAACAGTCGACAATGATGGTCCCCCTGCGGAGGCGAGACAGAACGCCGGTCTCGCCCGTGAGGATCGCTTCGACCTGAGGTGAGCCCGTTACGCAGAGGATGATCACATCCGATGCGTTCGCGATCTCGCCGGGAGTCTTGCAGGCCTTAGCGCCGAGGCCGATGAGATCGTCCACGGGCTGATTTCCGGGATGATCGAGAAAGGCCAGAGGGAAGCCGCCGCGCGCAACGACGTTCTTTGCGACACCGTGGCCCATCAGCCCGACACCAATAATTCCGACTCTCATCGCAGCACTCCCATTCATCGGTTCAAGCAAGCCCCTCGTGAACGGCCGCATACATGATCTGCTGCTCGGGTGCCTCTGTCGCCTTGATCTCCTCGACGATCTTTCCGCGGTTGGCGACCAGGATGCGATCCGAGAGAGCCAGTACGTCCGGCAGATAGGGGGAAATCACGACGGCAGCCGGATCCAAAGGCACGACGGTGTCGTGCTCTCGTGCTGGAGGGACTGCTCGCAATCATCGTTTCCTCACCTGCAAGAGGCTTTCTTTTTGCTGGCGCAAGCTGAGCGGCGTGCCCCGGCTTCATGCAAGGCGCTTTTTCTGACCCCCTGTTTGGTTTTTCTGATCTAGCGGTTCGGGGCGCGCTATGTCGGTATCATCGGCAAGAAGAGTGCTTTCTGACAAGCCGCACTCTTCCAACCATTGGGAAGCCGCACACGCATTGACTAAACCTGCACCGAGGTCAGCTTCTTCAGGCAGCGCAGCGCAAACGATGACCGGCTGTGGCGGATACCCGGGATGCGATAGAGCTTTTCCCGCAGGAAGCGTTCATAGCCGGCGGTGCTCTCGACCGCGACCTTCACGACGTAATCGTAGTCGCCCGTGGTGAGATAGGCCTCGATCACCTCCGGCAAGCCCGTGAGCAGTTGACCAAAACGTTCGAGCATCTCTTCGTCGTGGCGATCGAGCGTCAGCTCGATGATGACGGTCTCAGGCAAGCCGAGCTTGTCCTGATTGAGCAGCGCGACATAGCCATCGATATAGCCCTGCGTCTCCAGGCGCTTCAGCCTGTTCCAGCATGGCGTGGTCGAGAGCCCGATCTTGTCGGCGAGTTGCGCCGTCGTCAGGCGTGCGTCCTGCTGCAAGGCGCGCAGGATCTTGCGATCGATTTCGTCGAGCCGAAGCGCATCCTTGCGCGGTGCCTTGGCCGGCCCTGTGGCACGTCCGACTGGCGCCATACCGAGAACTCCGTTCTGGGATTGCCGTTGATATGCAGAAAATCCATACCGCAAACCTAGGCTATACCCAGATTAAAAGAACAACAATCCTGAATTTTGCCAGTACGATATACCAACAAAACGAGACATATGCGGTGTTTCTTCTCGAACTTCAGACCAGCGATATGCACGCCGCACTCGGCCGCCTGCTCGACCAGACGCGCGTCGCGGGGCTTCGGCTTGCCGCCGTCAGCGCACGAGCAGACGCGAGCGAATGCCGTATCTCGGCTTCCATAGATATCGACGACCGCGACATGATCGACCGGCTCGTTCGGCGCGTTGGCGCGTTGTTCTGCATTGATGCGATCGAGGTGAGGGGTGAATGCCAATGCCCGACCAGAACCTCACAGATAACACCATGAGCTCGCGGCGCGAACCAGTTCGCTCGCCGGAGCCTGTGCCCCTGAAACTGCACGTACCGGAACCGGCGGTGCGCCCGGGCGGAAAACCCGATTTCTCGAACATCCGCATTCCGCGCGCCGGCCAGGTCGATCGCCCCAACGTCGACGTGGACGCCGAGGCGATACGCGACCTCGCCTTTTCCGTGATCCGTGTGCTCAACCGCGACGGCGAAGCCGTCGGCCCCTGGGCCGGCGCGCTCTCGGAGAGCGAATTGCTGGAGGGCTTGCGCCACATGATGACGTTGCGTGCCTTCGATGCACGCATGCAGATGGCGCAGCGTCAGGGCAAGACGTCGTTCTATATGCAGCATATGGGCGAAGAGGCCGTGAGCTGCGCCTTCCGCAAGGCGCTGCTTCCCGGCGACATGAATTTTCCGACCTATCGTCAGGCAGGACTTCTCATCGCCGGCGGCTATTCGCTGGTCGAGATGGCCTGCCAGATCTACTCCAACACGCACGATCCCCTGAAGGGGCGCCAGCTGCCCGTGATGTATTCCTCCCGGGAACACGGCTTCTTCTCGATCTCCGGCAATCTCGCCACCCAGTACATCCAGGCGGTCGGCTGGGCGATGGCGTCTGCAATCAAGAACGACACGAAGATTGCCGTCGCCTGGATCGGCGATGGCGCAACCGCCGAATCCGACTTCCATGCCGCCCTCGTGTTTGCCTCGACCTATCGCGCGCCGGTCGTGCTCAACATTGTCAACAATCAATGGGCCATTTCGACGTTCCAGGGCATCGCGCGCGGTGGCTCCGGGACGTTCGCTGCGCGCGGTCTCGGCTTCGGCATTCCGTCGCTGCGCGTGGACGGCAACGATTACCTCGCGGTCCACGCGGTGGCGAAATGGGCCTGCGAGCGCGCCCGCCGCAATCTCGGCCCGACCCTGATCGAGCACGTGACCTATCGCGTCGGCGCCCACTCAACCTCCGACGATCCCGCGGGCTATCGGCCCAAGACGGAATCCGACGCATGGCCGCTGGGAGACCCGGTGATCAGGCTGAAGAACCATCTGATCGTGCGCGGCGCCTGGTCGGAGGAACGACACAAGCAGACCGAAGCCGAGATCCTCGACACCGTGATCTCGGCGCAGAAGGAAGCCGAGAGTTACGGTACGCTCCATTCCGAGCAGCGGCCTACGGCGCGCGACATGTTCGAGGGAGTGTTCGCCGAGATGCCGCCACATCTGCGCCGCCAGCGCCAGGAAGCCGGAGTCTGAACCATGCCACGGCGGACCATGATCGAAGCGATCCGCGACGCCATGGACGTGATGATGTCGCGCGATGACGATGTCGTCGTGTTCGGCGAAGACGTCGGCTATTTCGGCGGCGTGTTTCGCGCGACCCAGGGCCTGCAAGCGAAATACGGAACGAGCCGCTGCTTCGATACCCCGATCAGCGAGCTCGGAATCGTCGGCATCGCCGTTGGCATGGCGGCCTACGGCCTGAAACCCTGTGTCGAGATCCAGTTCGCCGATTATATGTACCCGGCCTACGATCAGATCGTCTCCGAGGCCGCGCGGCTGCGCTATCGCTCCAACGGCCAGTTCACCTGCCCGCTCGTGGTGCGCATGCCGACCGGCGGCGGCATTTTTGGCGGGCAGACGCACAGCCAGAGCCCCGAAGCGCTGTTCACCCATGTCTGCGGTATCAAGACGGTGGTGCCGTCGAACCCGCGCGACGCCAAGGGTCTCCTGATATCGGCGATCGAGGACCCCGATCCCGTGATCTTCCTCGAACCGAAGCGGCTCTATAACGGTCCGTTCGACGGCCATCACGACCGGCCGGTGACGCCCTGGTCGAAGCACGATCTCGGTGAGGTCGAGGACGGGCATTTTGCCATTCCCCTCGGCAGCGCCGCGATCCGCAGGCAGGGCCAGGCCGTCACCATCCTTGCTTACGGTACGATGGTTCATGTCGCGCAGACGGCCGCGGCGGAAGCCGATATCGACGCCGAGATCATCGATCTGCGCACTCTCCTGCCGCTCGATCTCGACACCATCGAAACGTCGGTCAAGAAGACCGGACGCTGCGTGATCGTGCATGAGGCAACGCTTACATCCGGCTTTGGTGCAGAGCTCTGCGCGCTGGTCCAAACGCGGTGTTTCTATCATCTGGAGGCACCGATTGTTCGCGTTGCCGGCTGGGATACGCCCTACCCGCACGCGCAGGAATGGGACTACTTCCCGGGACCGGCTCGGATCGGCCGTGCGCTGATCGAAACGCTGGAGGCCTGAGATGGCCGAGCGCGTGGTCAGGCTGCCCGACGTCGGCGAAGGCATCGCCGAAGCCGAGCTCGTGGAATGGCATGTGAAAGTTGGCGACGTCGTGCGTGAGGACGCCGTGCTCGGCGCCGTCATGACCGACAAGGCGACGGTGGAAATCCCTTCACCCACCGACGGACGCGTCATCTGGCTCGCCGGCAAGGTGGGCGACCTGCTCGCCATCGGCTCCGATTTCGTTCGGCTGGAGGTGGACGACAAGAGCGAGCCGGCGTCGGCGAAGCTCGCATCGCCTGCGGCAAGCGCTTCGGCCAAAACGCCGGGTCATGCCGCGAGCGCTCCACGCCCGTCCACGAGCGTGCCGTCCGAGGCGGTGAAATCGCACTCCTCCGCAACGCGTCCATCCCTTACAGGCGACCGGCCGTTGGCCGCTCCCGCCGTCCGGCTTCGTGCACGTGAAGCAGGCATCGACCTGCGCCGGATATCCGGCTCGGGACCGGCCGGCCGGATCACCCACGATGACCTCGACGCCCAGCTCGCGCGCGGCCGCGCCGGGACGGCGGCATCGCCGTATGCGGCGCAAACCGCGGTCACCGACATCAAGATCGTCGGCTTGCGTCGCAAGATCGCCGAAAAGATGTCGATTGCGAGCTCGCGCATTCCGCACATCACCTATGTCGAAGAGGTCGACGTCACTTCGCTCGAGGATTTGCGCACGAAGGTCAACGGCCAGAAGCGGCCGGGCAAGCCGAAGCTGACATTGTTGCCGTTCCTGATGCGCGCCATGGTGCGCGCGATCGCCGAGCAGCCGCATCTCAATGCTCATTTCGATGATGAGGCCGGGATCGTGCGCCAGCACGCCGGCGTTCATATCGGGATCGCCACGCAGACGCCGGCCGGCCTGATGGTCCCGGTCGTCCGGCATACGGAAGCGCGCGGCATCTGGGATTGCGCCACCGAGGTTGCGCGTCTCGCCGAAGCGGCTCGCAACGGCAACGCCACCCGCGACGAACTTACCGGCTCGACCATCACGATCACCTCGCTCGGCGCGCTGGGCGGGCTTGTGACGACGCCCATCATCAATCATCCGGAGGTCGCGATCATCGGAGTCAACCGGATCGCCATCCGACCGTATTGGAACGGCGCGGCCTTCGTGCCGCGCCAGATCATGAACATGTCATCCAGCTTCGACCATCGCGTGATCGACGGTTTTGATGCCGCCCAGTTCGTGCAACGGATCAAGCTGCTGCTGGAAACGCCGGCCATGATCTTCATCGATTGATGGAACGATGACCGAAATCACCTGCAAGCTTCTTGTCGTCGGCGCGGGCCCCGGCGGCTATACCTGCGCGATCCGCGCCGGCCAGCTCGGCATCGATACGATCATCGTCGAAGCCGCAAAGCCGGGCGGCACCTGTCTCAATGTCGGCTGCATTCCCTCCAAGGCTCTGATCCATGCCGCCGGCGAGTATGAAACGATCGCAGCTGCCGCCGACGACAAGAGTGCGCTCGGAATTTCCACGGCAAAGCCGTCGCTCGACTTCGCCAAGACCATCGCCTGGAAGGACGGCATCGTCCGGCGCCTCAATGGCGGCGTGGCCGGCCTCCTGAAGAAAGCGGGCGTCAGGCTCATCGCCGGGCATGCTCGTTTTCGCGATGGCAAGTCCGTCGAGGTCGAAACGCAATCCGGCGCGCAGACGATCCATGCCGAAACGGTGGTAATCGCGACCGGATCCGAGCCCGTCGCGCTTCCGCACATGCCATTCGGAGGCCGCGTGATCTCGTCGACCGAGGCGCTGGCGCTCACCGAGATCCCGGGCAAGCTCGTCGTGGTCGGCGGCGGCTACATTGGCCTCGAGCTCGGTACGGCCTTTGCGAAACTGGGCGCGGCCGTCACGGTCGTCGAGGCCGAGCCACGCATTCTGCCGCAATATGATGGGGAACTGAGCGCGCCTGTCGAAAGGCGCCTGAGCGCGCTCGGAGTGACGGTCCTGACAGGTGCGAAGGCGAAAGCGCTGGTCGCTGACGGTACCAAGCTCACGATCGAGACCACCGGCGGCGAGCAGAGGACGCTGGATGCCGACAAGATCCTCGTTACGGTCGGCCGAAGGCCGGCGACATCCGGCTTCGGCCTCGAAAGTCTCGATCTCGACATGGCCGGACCTTTCATCCGGATCGACGACCGCTGCCGCAGCTCGATGCACGGCATCTTCGCGATCGGCGACGTCACGGGAGAGCCGATGCTGGCCCATCGCGCGATGGCGCAGGGCGAAATGGTCGCGGAGATCGTTGCCGGTCACCGCCGCGGCTGGGACCGGGTTTCGATGCCGGCGATCTGCTTCACCGATCCCGAGATCGTCACGGTCGGCCTGTCAGCCAGCGAGGCGAGCGGCAAAGGCTTCGGTGTCAAGACGGATCTCTTTCCGTTCAAGGCCAATGGTCGCGCACTGACACTGGAGCGCGAGGACGGCTTCATCCGGACCGTGGCGCGGGCTGATAACCATGTTCTGCTGGGAATTCAGGGGGTCGGAGCCGGCATCGCCGAACTTTCAGCGGCATTCAGCCTTGCGCTGGAGATGGGGGCACGCCTCGAGGACATCGCGATGACCATCCACGCGCATCCGACCCAAAGCGAAGCCTTTCACGAGGCATCGCTGAAATCGCTGGGACACGCAATTCATATCTAAAATAAAGGGGGGAGAACCATGAGCCAAACCACGATCATCGCCAGTCCCGCGAGCGGGGCGAAAACGGCAATCGAATCCTCGACCATCCGCGCCATCTCCTGGCGCCTGATTCCGTTCCTGGTGCTGGCCTACTTCTTCTCCTATCTCGACCGCGTCAATCTCGGCTTCGCCGCGCTGACCATGAACGCCGAGCTGAAATTCAC
>NZ_RDQF01000103.1 GCF_004114425.1 Bradyrhizobium vignae
ATCGCTATTCTTACGACTATCCTTACGACTATCCTTGGACATTGTGACCCCGCGACAAACCATTCCGCGAGATATTCTTAGCCGACCAGATCAGCCCTCAGTGCGTGGTCCCTGGATGACGCTCACGCTGAACCACAGCGAAGGCGTCGCGCCTAAGGACCTCGATGGCGCCTAACGAGAACCGCGGAGCCTCACTGGAGTTCGAATCCGCCGGATCGCATCCTAACCTGACTTAATCCGTTCATCTTAACGATGCTTGCCAGCCTTGCCGCCACGCCCGGGAGCACCTGATCACGCGAAAGCCTATCAACGTCAGGTGTGATCTCTCGCTTGCGCAAAGCAAGCACCGCCCCCGACCGGCCTTTCGAACCTGTTCGCGTGTCCGCTGCGGCCCTGCCCCCTCCGCGCCGGAAATGACGCAAAATCTCCCGCCACAAAGGGGCTCGCTGCCGACCCTCGAGACCCGAGTCAGCAGTGTCATGGCATCGTCGAGCACCGTGTGCCAGAATGTGCGCAGCGGTTTCTCCTTGACTGTCCCTTGGTCGTGCTCCGGCTTGAAGAACTAGCGCGGGATCTCCAGTCCAAGTCCTGGCGTCGGGCCGAGGGGCACCGTAGTACCCTACCCAAGATCTCGGCGTCTCTTGCTCAATCTCGCAGTTACTCGCCCAGCAACTTGGTAACGCTCGACCAACTCCCAGTCCCCGCAAAGATGGCCCGCGAACTGATCCTGATATTGTCGGATCATACGCAGATTGTGCCCCTTGACGTCAGAGTCGCGGATGTGCGGTTCACCAACGAACTTGATGACGATCGCTTGCGGCTCGATCTTTGCCCCTCGGTTCACTTTCGCGCGTAACGAAGAAGTAGAAAGCCGCAATGTCGTGAGACCGCGCGCCGCAGCGTAATCGAGGGGCTCGTAATAGCACAACACGAAATATCTGTAATCCTTCAGATCGCGCCTGTAGTCTGCCCCGAAGTAGCGCAAGTGAAGTGCCGTTCCAAAACGATAGAAAACGGCCAGCCCCGTTATCTCGTTGTTGAACTCGGAAACTGCTGCGGCACCGAACTGCGACACCCCCGCCTTTCTCTGCCCGGCGAGTATCCTTTCCATCCAGTCGCGACCCTTGGTGCTTCCGTGTCGAGACCTGTTTTGAGTTATGAGATCAGCGACTATGGAGTCATCGAGTTCTTCGGCTGAGGCCCATCCGATCTTCCCCCCGGCTCGCCGGAACGCCGCGACTTCAGACTTGCTTTGATTACGATCGTGCGCGCACGAGCGCGCCATCATCCCCGCCACCCCCGTATCCGGTACTTCTAGATAGGCCTCGGCAGAATGCAAAACGACCGTACCCCCAATATGCTCCGCGAATTCTACCGCCGCCGGGTAGGGCATGTACGGCATTACAACGCCGGTATATTCCCGCTCCTGCGCATACTTTAGAGCGCTGCGTCCAAACTCGCCTAAAGCCTCGTACCTTCGCCTGCCCTGAATGCAGGGTATCTCGTTGTGGGTGTTGCGCCGACCACCTAGCCAGAGAAAGCTTTGTCGCCAAGGGCCGGGAATTCCCGCCATGCAATCTGGTAGGAAGAACAAACCAGGTGATTGGTCTCCCTCCCAAAGCGTGCACGCAGCCACGACTCCGGCCGGCCCGCGGACCGCAAGCACGTCTGTTGCGCCGAACGAATGTTCGAGCGCTCGCAGCCACCGGTAGCTGTTATAGAAATTGTTGTCACTGACGAGGGCATCCCATTCATGCTCGTCAAAGTCGGATAGACCTTTGGCGACCGCTGAGCGGAACGGGGCTGACAAGCTGCTCCTGAATGGTACAAACGTCATGGGTGTCGTTCCGCATGGCGTGGGGCACGGATGCCTTCAATGATGATCGCGTGCGGGCTTTGGAGATATGCATGCAGCTCCTTGGGAAGCTGATCTAAAGGGGCGTCTGTTGGCACAAACAGTTCTCGCCATTTCAACGATCGGAACCCTGCTTGTGCTAATGAACTCTCCAAAGAAGGAGCGGGCCAATGCCATGCGAATATCCCGCCTTGTTCTCCATGTTTGCAGAACTCGACCTTGATACGCCCACCTTCTAAATATGGGTTCTCAGGATTGTCCACGACGAGCCTGAAGCCACAGGGTTCGTACCAGTTTGGATGTGGATTGTAAGCTGGATGAGTCGATAACGATATCAAGCGCCCGCCAGGACGCAACAGCCCGGCCATTTCAGCGCACATGCTGTCCAGCTCAGTTTTGGTGGCGGCATAGGGCAGCACATAGGATGCAAGTACCAAGTCGAATTGGGCTGCCATGTTGGCATGGAGATGGGCCACGAAGGAGAGATTGATCCCCTCTTTCTCTGCGCGACGCCGCGCGTAGTTTAGCATGCCTGGCGCGGGATCATATCCTACAACATAGGCTGCTCCGCGTTGCTTAAGTATTCGCGAATATGCCCCCGCGCCGCACCCAAAATCGAGGATGGACAGGCCATCAACATCGCCGATCACCTCTAGTACGCTCGGCACTTCGATGTATTTTTGAAGGGGCCAATCAGTCATATTCTCGTGCAGGCTTGCAAATTCATCGAATTGGGCCGCGCTGTCGGACACAGACGCACCTCTCGATTTGCCATACTCATGTTGGCACGAACCCAGTGTTTCTTCTTCGGGGGACGGGCAAGAACCGCCGGATAACGCAACTTTAGCGAGCGGTGAGGATGCGAGACTCATGCTTCGATCCGTTCTGACCAGACCGACACTGTCTTAGATCTGTCGAGATACTTTTCGTAGAGTTCTTCGAGCATTTTCTTGCCGACGACGGCGAGCTCAGCTTGATAGGCTTTGCGATCGGTCACCTCAATGCGCTCGATATAGTCCCACGGACCGCCCGATATGCCGGCGCCGGTTTCCGTGATGCGGTGCGTCGAATAGCTGACAATGGTCTTCAATTTACCGGCGACGACATAGTCGACCTCACGTTCGAAGCGTTCATATTCCGCTGCGCTGACACCCGGCTTCAGTGCGGCAAATACAAATCGGACAACAGCCATTTTCGATCCTTCTCGTGTCGTGGCATATCAAAATTCAAGTGGCCAGCTCTGAGCCAAGAGACTAGGCGACGATCGCCTCGCTGCATTCCAGGGCGACGCTCTTGCGCTGCTCGCTTTAGCTGATGGACATCGCTCGGCGAAAGCCTCGCGCAAAATGCGCAGAGCGCCTCGTCCCCTAAAGGAACAAACCGATGAGGTTGCCCCCGGCAACATGAGCGATAGTTGGCACGCGCTCGATGATTGCCGAGGGTCGCCTGTGATGCTCGGCGCATTCCTGCGCGTCGCTGCCGCTCTCCAGGGCGTGAGTAACGGCCAACTCCTGTACAGCACGAACGACAGAAGAAATCGCGGCGCACCCGACCGGTTTTCAATTGACGGCTTGTCGATCGTCTTGATGTGATTAACCGACTAATCGCCATATGAACTCCGGGCTCGGCTATCTACCAGACGGCCACATTGAAACGAGTTTGCGCAGGACCTCAGCAAAGTGCGTGCCACAAACGGCTTAGGCAAGGCCAGCAGGCGGACACAACAACCACTTCCGCCGCACGGCGAAATACTTGGCCGGTCTTGTCGCATTTCGCACGTGCACGTCTTGATCCAGACACGGCTGAATACGACCACGGCGACTGCATGGCAGTCGCACTGCTATTAAGATCGCGAGGCAAGGTCATGATCAGCCTGATCGCCTACGTCTTTGTCCAGTGCAATGTAGGAAGGAAACGCAAACAGTCGTCGAAAGCGACGATAGCTGTGTACCGCCTCAAAACACATCGCACCGACGAGACTCGTCTGCATAGAGAGACAGCTGTGAAGAGGGCGAGGAGAAAACAGTTCGAGGCGGCAAGCGCCTGCTGTCGGCCCTTTCGATGGCGCTGAGGAGGAAAAATCGCGTTGGGCCGAGGGCGGCTCAGAGCTCTTGTGCGCATGAGGGAGAGTTGTGGACGAGGGTTTTGCCGTGCTGCAGATTTCGGCACGTTCGCCGGGTTCCGCCATGGCAAAGGACAATGCAGAATGGGTGGACCGAATGTACCACGCCGGTGAACGTGAATTCCTCTCGGCTACTCACGACTACCGATCGATGTTGGATCGGGCAGCGATCTGGACAGCGGATTTCGGTATCTGGCCGCGCTGACCGAATCCTCTAGGCGCTGGCGGCAGCCCGGCTCCATTTAGGCGCCGAGCGATCGTCAGCAGGGTCCCTGTCCGGCATTGCAAGCCGTGTTACTCGATTGATGGTAGGCACCGGATGATCGGCCAGGCCAGCGCTGTTTCGATTGCTTCCCGCTGAGTGCGGAATGCTTGGTCAGCATTATGACATCCGCAGAACAGCGCGTCCGGGACGCGGTCCTGATAGCTTGTAAAGTCGCTCGGTACTGGCATGCAAATTGCTGCCTGCGGGTCAGGCAAATGGGGGAGGAATCATTGACCTGCCAAGGCCTTTAGCTTGCCGCCTGTGCCTCGAAAGACGATGTGGTTCAACGCTAGCTACGGAGCCTATTGACCTACATGTGCGGAATTGTCGGCATTTTGGGACGCGGTCCGGTCTCTGAACAATTAGTCATTTCCCTGAGGCGGCTAGAGTATCGGGGCTATGACTCTGCAGGCGTCGCAACGCTGAATGGCGGTCATTTCTACCGACGGCGCGCCAAGGGCAAGCTCAAAGCCTTAGAGAACCGACTGCGCGCCGAGCCGGTGTCTGGGAATATCGGCATCGGGCATACCCGCTGGGCCACCCACGGAAAGCCGAGCGAGAAGAACGCCCATCCGCATGCAACCGACAATGTGTCGGTCGTTCATAACGGCATTATCGAGAACTATCTTGAGCTGCGCGCTGAATTGGAACGAAAGGGTGCACAATTCGCCTCCGAGACCGACACAGAGGTAGTCGCTCATATGGTCGAATCCCATCTGATTAAGGGCTATTCGCCTCAGGACGCGGTGAAGGCTTCGCTGCCCAAATTGCAGGGCGCGTTCGCGCTGGTTTTTCTGTTTAAGGGCTGCGACGATTTATTGATCGGCGTTCGCAACGGATCGCCGCTTGCTATCGGCCACGGCGAAGGCGAAATGTATCTGGCCTCGGATGAGATCGCACTTGCGCCTTTCACGGAGACCATTACCCATTTGGAAGACGGCGACTGGGCCGTTCTGACCCGCAGCTCCCTCACGATCTACGACCTGCAAGGCGTCATCGTCCATCGCGAGGTGCTGAGATGTAGAGCGTCGCCGGCCCTCATCGAGAAGGCAAACCACCGTCATTTCATGATCAAGGAGATCCACGAGCAGCCGGAAGTTGCCGGCCATACGCTGGCGCGCTATGTCGACCCGGCGGGCGATCGCGTCGCATTGCCTCAGACGCTCCCTTTCGACTTCAATGACATTGGTCGAATACTGATCACCGGTTGCGGATCCGCAAGCCACGCCGGCCACATCGCCAAATACTGGTTCGAGCGGCTGGCCCGCATCCCCGTCGAGGTCGATGTCGCCTCCGAATTTCGCTACCGGGAACCGCCCTTGCGCGAGCGCGATCTTGCCATCCTTATTTCGCAATCCGGCGAGACGGCTGATACGCTGGCTGCGCTGCGTTTTGCCAAATCTCACGGACTGCGCACGCTCTCCGTGGTCAACGTGCCGACGTCGACGATTGCGCGGGAGAGCGAGACTGTGCTGCAGACGCTGGCCGGGCCCGAAATCGGCGTCCCCTCGACCAAAGCCTTCTCGTGCCAATTGATCGTGCTCGCGGCTGTTGCGATCGCCACCGGGAGATCGCGTGGCGAATTGTCCACGGCGAGCGAGGCCAGGCTCGTGCAAGAGTTGATTGAAGTTCCTCGCCTGATGACAGCTGCACTTGCAACCGAATCACAAATCGAGAAGGTCGCGCGGCAGCTCGCCCAGTCGCGTGGCGTGCTATATATCGGTCGCGGCAGCTCGTTTCCGCTGGCGCTGGAAGGCGCGCTGAAGCTGAAAGAAATCGCCTATATCCACGCCCACGGCTATGCTGCCGGCGAGCTTAAGCACGGTCCACTTGCGTTGATCAGCGATGGTGTGCCAGTCGTGGTGATCGCCCCTCCCGACCCGCTGTTCCAAAAGACGGTCTCAAACATGCAGGAAGTTGCAGCAAGAGCCGGCAACATCATCCTAATAACCGACGCAAAGGGGGCCGAGGCAGCCTCTGTGAACCCGCTCGCGACCATCGTATTGCCTGACATGGGGACAAGCTTTACTCCGATAGTTTATGACATTCCGATGCAGCTCTTGGCGTATCATACTGGGTTGGCGATGGGCACAGACATTGACCAGCCACGCAATCTCGCTAAGTCGGTCACTGTCGAATAGGTTACCCTGATTTTCGCCGATCCGACGCTCACCACCACAATATCTGGCGTACTTCGAGCGGGTTGGTAACATTGGTAAGTTGCGTCCGGCGCGCCGCAGCTAGGCTCTCGCCTTTGAACCTATTCAGCCCGGCCTCGTCGGGCACGGGGTGGCCTGCCTGGACCTGAATACGCCACGTCGGCCTGCCATGGCCGTGACGCGTGGCCGCGATGCCGACGAGCCGTTCCGGAGCGAGCTTGAGCGCATCGAGATGGTGTCGCTCGGCGGCCGTGGCCGTCGTGCCTGCAGGGTTGCCGGCGGAGAGGCAGATCACCCGGCCTTTGGCGCGGGCGCCGCCTGGTCAAGGACTATCTCCAGCCGCCGGAGATCACGCGCAAAATATGAGCTCGGCATGCGCCGCCTCGCCAAGGCGCGGGAGGACATGCAGGAGCGCATAATCGCGCGCAACGTGCACGAACTGATCCGCGCCCTCGAGGGTGCAGTCGATCATGGACTGTGCCGACATGGCCGCGCACGCCTCACTCTACCGGGAGGAAAGCCGCTGAAGGTCTCTATCACTGGCGGACGGATTTTCCGGACAAGAATAATGTCAACAGGTTCTGCCACACAGCTGTCCAAGCTGGCGGCAAGTTGACCCGCGAGAAACGGGCCGTCGAGCCGTATGTCATCCCGATAGCCGACGACGAGAAAGATCTTTATGACAAGCAGCGCATCCGCGCTTCGGTCTAACCCGAAGTACAACAGGAGATAACGATCCCGCTCGCTTCCTATCAGACATCGGTGCTTCAGATGCGGTGCCAGCACGATGTCGGGGCGGCCACAGCGGCATCGTAGAGGGCGCGGAGCAGCGGGATCCCTCGCTCGTTTCTGATGCTTCTGTCGTGATTTGCAGCGTCCTCGCCGAGCTAGAGGCCGTCTGACACCTGCTCGAGAGCGTGATCCGGGAAGTGTGCAGTGTTTTCTGAAAAGATCGTGCTCAAACAAGAATCTAAAGCGGGTGACGATTCTTCCTAATCTCATCGCGCTTCAGGCGGTGTTTCTAAACAACCATGCAGCGAGCGTTGTGGCCGCCACGGCCCCAATCAGTTGCGCGATGACGAAGGGAACAACGCTACTCGGAGCGATACCGGCAAAGGTGTCGGACAGCGATCGTGCGATCGTCACCGCGGGATTGGCGAACGAAGTGGATGCGGTGAACCAGTAAGCGGAAGTTATATACAAGCCAACGCCGTAAGGAACCACAGCGGGAGTTCGGCTCGCACAGCCGAAGATCGTGACGAGCAAACCGAACGTTGCGGCGGCTTCTGCGATCCACTGTCCGGCTCCGGTTCGTTGTGTGAGCGAGACTTGCCAGAGCGGAATATCGAACATCAAATGCGCCGCAAAGACCCCCGCGAGCGAACCGGCAATCTGCGCAAGAATATAGGCCCACATGGCTCGCCACGTCAGTTCGCCGCGCAAAGTCAAGGCCAGACTGACTGCGGGATTGAAGTGCGCTCCGGAGAGCGGACCGAAGACCAGGATCAGGACCACCAGGATCGCACCAGTGGAGATGGTGTTGCAGAGAAGCGCGAGCGCGACGTTGCCCCCGGCGAGCCGCTGCGCCATGATCCCGGACCCGACCACGGCAGTGACAAGGAACGCCGTTCCGAGCCACTCTGACACAATGCGCCGTCGCATGGACGGCATCAGAATTGTCCGAGCGGCGCCTTTCGTAGGACCGATCTCCTTGAGTGCGCTCTTTCGCGCCATTTCATCTCGTTGATCATCGGCCTGCATTGACTGTTCCTGCACAAGAGACATTTTGGCTCGTCGATTGCTGCGCTGTAGGCCTTTCACGCTCGTCGCAAGGATGCAGTGAAGCGGCTCAATTCAGCCTTCAACTTAGAACTGCTCTTGGACAGCGCCTGCGCCGACTGCAGGACGCCGCTTGCCGCTGTATCCGTGGTTCCGGCGGCATGGGCGACCTGGCTCATTCCGCTCGCAACGTCCGAGGTTCGCGCGACGGTCTGTTGAATGTTCTGCGCGATCTCGCGCGTTGCGAAGAGCTGCTGTTCAACAGACTCCGACACAGCACCGGAGATCTGCGAGATGCGGTCGATCGTTGCGCCAATGGAAGCGATTTCAATCACCGATTTGCGAGCGACCGACTGCATCGAGCCGATTTGCGCGGCAATCTCCGAGGTGGCATCAGAAGTCTGATCGGCCAGAGCCTTGACTTCCTGCGCGACCACCGCAAAGCCGGTGCCGTATTCGCCCGCACGTGCGGCTTCAATCGTGGCGTTGAGGGCAAGCAGGTTGGTCTGACGTGCCACTTTCGCTATGAGCCGAACGACGTCGCCGATCCGTTCGGCCGCTTCAGTGAGCTCGGACATCTGCCTGTCAGTCTGCGTCGCTTGGCGGACCGCCTCCAGCGCAATTTTCGAGGATTCCTGCACTTGTCGCCCAATTTCGGAGGCGGAGGTCATCATCTGTTCCGTCGCTGCAGCAATGAGCTGGATGTTGGAAGAGGCGCTGTCGGTTGCTGTCGAGACGTGGCTCGAAACGCCGGTCGTGTGTTTGGCCGATTGAGTAAGGCCAAGTGCCGCGCTTTCAAGCTGGCAGGAGGCGTTAGCCACCGTCTCAATAACGTTACCGACGGCCGCCTCGAAGCCATCAGCAAGCCGCACGAGCTCCGCGCGGCTTCGCTCGCCCTGCAGGCGGTCGCGCTCCAACTGTTCGGCAAGGTCGCGCTCGGCCTTCTGGCGCATGCCGTGCTTGAAGTCCTCGACCGCACGTCCCATGTCTCCGATCTCATCTTTACGATCAAGACCCGGCAGAACAATCTCGAACTGACCGGCACCAAGCTGACGCATCGCCGCCGTCATCCGTGAAATGGCACTGCCAATGCGATGGCCGAACAGCATCGCAAAGGTCGCGACCAGGCCCATCGCCCCAACCACCAGCCAAAACAGGAGATCGCGGGCATTTGCCGCGCGTAAGCCAGCCGCGGCGCTTCGGCGATCAGCTTCTGCGATCGCCTGTGCCAATGCCGGTCGATGGCTGCCATAAACCTTGGCAATATCCTCCATCTCATCGTTCAGCGACTGCTGGACCAACATGAAGGCAGAAAATGCGGCTTGATAGGACTTGAGAAGACCCTCAAGTTCGGCGCGAATACCGGGTAAGAGATCTGAAGCGGCCAACAGCCCGGCGAACTCGGCGCCAGACTTGTCAAAATCCTGGCCGCATTTTTCTTCGCCGTGCAGCATGAAATCCTTCTCGTACCCGCGCATCGTCTCCATGAGCGCGGTCAACCTTGGCTGGTCGAGCTCGGCAAGCCGCCCTTTCAGCTGAAGCTCGGCTATGCGCAGCCCGCCCTGCAGCCCCTCCTCGCCGTTAAAACCAAGCGCGCGCTCGGCCGAGACGATGTTCTGAAACCGAGCGGCGTAGAGGTCGATCCCGCTCCGCAGTCCGGAGGAGCTCTTGAGAGGGTCGCCCTCAGCCAAACGCGCCGCAAAGGCTTCGATGTCGCCGAGCATCGCCATTTCTTGCTTGAGCAGCTCCGCATGGCGCTCAATCATTGCATCGTCGCGGCGACGCAGGAATTCGGTCGTCACATGTTGCGATTCCAAAAAGCTCTGGGAGAGCGCCGCAAACCGGTCACGGACGCGAGCGGCCTCGTCCGCATCGCCCTGGACCTGCGCTGCGCGATTCAGCCCGACCAGGCAGATCGAGCCGGTCGCAATGACCGCGATAATGCCAAGCAGGCCGATCTTTAATCGCAAGGAGGCACTAAATGTTCGGTTGGCCAGACTAGGCAGCTTGAGCAAGCGCCACAATGACGTGGGTTTAAACGAAAGTGCGCGAAGTGTGAGAGCTGAGAACAATGTTTTCTTTCCTTCTAAATGGCGTGCCTTGCCAATCCTGCGGACGATTAAACACTGTAAGACGCGAGACAGTCACTCAACACTGAAGAATGCTGCTGCCGATGTCGGCAGCGGCCCAGCCAAGTCTAGGCGAAGTGGCAGACAGATCGGCCTGCCAGTGGATTGGGTGTATCGGTGCTCGCAAAGAAAACCGTCAGGACGAGAGCACAGGCCAGTTGGAGCTCGTCATTCAAGTGGCTTGGTTTGCGGCAACATATCGGGGCCCACGGCGGTTGCACGCGAGGGAAACACTAGGTTGTTACGGAAACAGTCCGCGTGTTTCCTTGGCACCGCGAACACGCTCGACGCCTATTGCCATGGCCGCGGTGCGATTGAACAGATTTTCGCCTTTGCTTCGCGCCAGGACGCGATCGAAGGCTCGATCCAGGAGCTGATACTCCCTGCGCATGACTTCCTCCTCCTCCCAGAACAATCGCTGAAGGTCTTGCACCCATTCAAAGTAACTGACGACAACACCTCCCGAATTGCAGAGAATATCGGGAATGACGAACACCTCGTCCTGGCGTGCTTCCAGGATTCGGTCAGCTTCCGGCGTAGTCGGTCCGTTGGCGCCTTCGGCAAGGATCCGGCAGCGCAGCTTAGCGGCCGTTCCAGCGTCGATGACCCGTTCGACGGCAGCCGGAACAAGCACGTCGCACGGCACGGTCAGGATCTCCGCAGGATCGAGAGCGAGCTCGTTGGAGTAGCCATCAAGGCTTCCTTGCGAGGAAGCGTGCCGGACAAGTTGTGGTATGTCGAGCCCCCGAGGGCGGTAGAGCGCGCCGGTGTGATCGCTGACGGCGATCACTTTCACTCCCATGTTATGCAGCTCAAGCGCAGCGATCGAGCCGACGTTTCCAAATCCTTGAACCACGGCCGTTGACCCATTGAGACGGATTTTGAGCTCGTCCGCAGCGCGCCTGACCAGATGAGCCACACCCCGTCCTGTCGCTTCACGGCGGCCGAGCGTTCCACCCGCGCTGACGGGCTTGCCCGTCACGATCTCGGTGACGGTTTGGCCCTGGTACATCGAATATGTGTCCATGAACCAGGCCATGATCTGCTCGTTCGTACCGAGGTCGGGAGCCATAACATCGGTGTGCGGGCCAACGAACGGGATCATTTCCTGCATATAACGGCGCGACAGCGCCTCAAGCTCGCGCTTCGACAAGGTCGAGGGGTCGACATTGATTCCGCCCTTGGCCCCGCCATACGGCAGTCCGACCAGGGCACATTTCCAGCTCATCCAAATGGCGAGCGCTGCAACTTCGCCGAGGTCGACTGTGGGCGCGAACCTGGTGCCCCCTTTTGTCGGGCCAAGCGTCAAATGATGCTGTACCCGGTAGCCCTCGAACACCGCGGTCGTGCCATCATCCCGGTGAATTGGACAAGATACTGTGACAGATCGCTTCGGCAGCAACAGGCGCGGTCTGGCATCATCCGGTATGCTCAGGTAATTCGCGATCACCTCGAATTGCTTCACGGCCATCTCAAACACTGGCCCACGATATGAAGTCACGCTAGCTCCTCAAGCTGGATATGAAAATTGGATGCTCATACGCCCGGACGCTTTGGGCCCTGAACGGTGATGTGGTTTCGGGAGGTGGAGATAGTCGCCGTTACCGCAAGAGCGCAGCTTGCGCTCACGCCCAGTAGAGGACCAACGCAACGACAGCGAGATTGATGAGAGCGGCCACGATCGCCAGCAACCAAGTGGTCGCAGGCGAAAGGTCTGGAGCATCTTGCGAATCTGGTATCCAAAGGGGCGGCGGCGGCATCTCAATGTCTCCGAAAGCTTGCATTGCAGCAGATCGAGCAAGCAAGATAAATTGCCTCATGGCCATCAGGCGACCCAGTTGCTCAAATCTATGGCGCGACCGCGCTGATCTTGATCAAGAGTCGATAGGCTCCGAACTATGCTTAGCTCCTGTCGTTCACATCGCCTTGACGATGTTCTCGGTGACCTTCTTGGCGTCGCCGAGCAGCATCATGGTGTTGTCGCGATAGAATAGCGGGTTGTCGATGCCGGCATAGCCGGAGGCCAGCGAGCGCTTGATGAACATCACCGTGCCGGCCTTCCAGACCTGGAGCACCGGCATGCCGTAGATCGGAGAGGACTTATCCTCTTCCGCAGCCGGATTGGTGACATCGTTGGCGCCGATCAC
>NZ_RDQF01000104.1 GCF_004114425.1 Bradyrhizobium vignae
TGCAGGCCATCTCAATTTGAAGCGAACTTGGAGCAGATGACTTTGAAACCCCGCGACAACCCGATCGGCACGAGGTTGTCACCCATCTCTTAGGTACGTTTCGTTACCCATGTCTCCGGGCCGGACACAATTGAGGACTGGCGCGCTCGGAAGGATTCGAACCTCCGACCCTCGGAATCGAAATCCGATGCTCTATCCAGCTGAGCTACGAGCGCCCTGGCCCGGCAACGGGCCACCGAGATTCGTCCGACCGGCGCTGGCGACGAACCAGCGCACCGGACGGCGTTCGGATCGGTTCGAATTAGCAGAGTGGCCGGCCAATAAAAAGCCCTTCCCGCCTCCATCGAGGTGGGTCGACGACGCCGTCACCAGGTGGTGTTGAAGAGGCCGAAATGCGGTTGCTGAGCGACCAGCATCATGGGACGACCGGGCTGCGGCGCCGGACGCGCCCTGACGATCTTGCGCCTGGGCTGAGCGTGCACCGGAGAAGCTTGAGCCTGAGAAACCCGCGTCTTGGCCGACATCTCGGCCAACGCCGGCGACAGACCCTCCTGTACCGGCGGCTGGGGCGCAGCCGCAACAGCGGCGGTCCTTGCCGCGGGTGCGGCAATCGTCGGCTGGCTGGTGTCGAGCACGACGCGCTCAGGCAGATGACGGTCGGACCGGATTCGGATCAGAGGCTGCTCGTTGCTTGCGGTCGCGACGGCTTGCGCTACGGGCGCCGCCGGGAAAACGAAATCCGCCATGAACAGCAGTGCGAGCAAGGCTCCACCGACAAAAATGAAATACCTAAAGATGGGCATCGGCCGCGCTCCGCCCCCCGCATCCCCGCGTGGGCTCTCTCCGCCTCAACAGGCGATCCTTCAATTGGTTCCTGGCCCCAGCCGTTCGGTTCAAATGGCGATGCATGGTTTTTCGGCCAAGGACCACGAGGGTAACTTTTCCGCTACCGGAACACGCCGCAGTTAAGCGCGACGTGCTGCAACCAGCGAACATTTCGCTTGATCGGCATTCACGTTAACGAAGCCGATGGGGATATGCACAAATGTCTTGCGGCTCTTCATGCTGACCGGATCCACCAGCACGCGGCTCCGGTCGGTAAGATGACTGCCGTCCCGCCGCGTAAAGGCGCAGACGACCTCGATATCTTTTACGGCATAGTCATTGTCGTTTCGCAGCGTGAACGTCACCAGGACTTTGGAGCCAAGGCCGCCGCGGCGCCAAGTCTGCGATGAAATCCTGAGACGACCGAGTTCTGCTGCGACCGGTACCTGAGCTTCGGACGCCGGCGACGCCACTGCGGACGTATCGCCTGCGGGAGCGGTCTCAACAGCCGCCAGTTCCGGCCTCGCCGGCTCGGCACTGTTGCCTTTGGAAAGAGGCAGCAGCATCCAGATGCCGCAGCCGACGATAATTGCCGCCAGCAGCCACAGAAGGCTACGGCCGAACGAGACGCTCGCGATCGTTACGGCTCGCGCCAGTCGTTCGCCGGCCCTCGCGAAGCGCCCCAATCCGATCCGGTCGAGCCTGGCACTCATGGTTGCATCACCGATCGCGGCCGAACGCCATCAACGACGGACCCGGTCACTGCTTACCTTAATCCGGCGGACGAATTAAGGTTCCCGCGCTTCATGCGAGTCGGCAAGGCCATAGCGACCATCGGCCGTGGCCACTAACATACGCCGCAACATCGAACGACCCGGCTGGGAGAATACGAAATGCCATTCGCCGTTACTTGGGATCACGTCCATCTGCGCAGCCCCGATCCGGAGACCACGGCGGCCTGGCTCCGGGATATCCTCGGTGGTGAAATCGTGCGCGCGCCAGGCCGGCTCGAGGTGAACCTCGGCGGCGCCAGGATCTTCTTGGCGTCGCTGGACGGCGATAATGCCGTCAACCCGCCACCTCCACATCCGCATCAGGGTCTCGACCATTTTGGTCTGACGGTGAAGGACATCGACGCCGTCGCCGCCGAGATCAAGGCCAGGGGCGTCACATTCACACGCGAGCCGACGACCATCCGGCCGGGCGTGCGCATCTGCTTCATCCGTGGCCCCGAAGGCATCTCCATCGAGCTGCTCGAGCGCGACAAGAAATACACCTGACGTGACGCGGCGTGGGCCGTCTCAGGCATGCCACCGGGGCGACGTGAGCCCCCGGCGGCTAAGTCATGCTACCGGGCATAAAGCAGCGGATGGTGACGCCCATGTAGCCGTAGATCGGCCAGACCATGGTGCGCCCCACCCGGTTCGGCTCGGAGATCACGGCCTCTTCGGGCACGTCGACCCAGACGAGCTCCTGCTGCTGACCATCGAGCGCGTAGCCATAGCGCGGGATGCGGACGCGATAGTGTCCATTCTTGCTGTCCCAGTCGGAGTCCTGGAGCGCCGAGCCGTCGGCATCGGAGCAGCAAGGTCCCTTGCCGCTGCGCAGACTGTCGAACCATGCCTTCAATTCGGCATTGGTGTTGACGAACTGCCCACGGTCGCGCGCGTGCCCAAACGGGGCCGCGAGCGCAATCAAGGCCAAGGTGGACGTCAGCCTCGTCAAGTTTCGTCGGCGTATCGCACCGCCAATCCGCCGTTGCTCGCTCCTGCAATTCGTGGGAAGCGCACTGTACAGACGCGGCTCATCGCCGCCGGAATCGATCCAGTTGGTCACGTTCGTCTTGCTCCAGCACCCCGCGGCCAGTGCAACAATGGTTATGCATTTCGCGGGCCAACTCTGATTCGTAACGGCGGCCCTCGCCTCACCATCAGAGGGCCATGACGACCTCACGCACAAGCCGGGACAACTACGGCTCGCGCTGCAGGCTCTCGCAACCGACCGGCAAACTGCCGCGTTGCGCGAGGGGATCGGCTTTGGCATAAAAAGCGGACCGGTGACGCCGTTGGGCGATGGCGGCCGGCCTACGGGACGTTATGAAGAACGGCCTCTATTCAATTCACGTGACCTTGCTCGATGGTCGAGTCGGCAAGGGCAGCGGCGTGATTCTCTTCCGGGACGGCAAGATTCTTGGCGGCGATGCCTACCTCTATTACACCGGCAGCTACACGGTGAAGGACAACAACACCTTCAAAGGCGAGATGCTGGTGCAACGGCACACGTCGCCTCGGGGCGACGACAATCCGCTGTTCGGCGGCCCTGCTCCGGTCGGCATCGGCGTCAGCGGCACCCATACGGATACGCGCGCGGAGATGACGGGCACGGCGCTGGTCGGCAAGGCCAGCCTGATTTTCGGCGCGACGCTGCACAAGCTCGCCGACGTCGACTGATTATTCCGCCGCCTGTTCGAGCGGCGCTACGCGCGGCAGGATGATCTGGATACGGGTGCCGCCGCCCGGTTCGGAAACGAGATCGAGTCGCCCGCCGAGCCGATTGGTGACGATGCTGTAGACGATGTGCAGGCCGAGGCCGGTGCCGCCCTGGTCGCGCCGTGTCGTGAAGAACGGATCAAAGGCGCGGCGGCGGACATCGAGCGACATGCCGCAACCATTGTCAGAGAAGATGATCTCGACATTGTCCTTGCCGGACTCGCGCACCTGGATGTCGATGGTCCCCGGCCGACCGTCCGGGAAGGCGTGCGCGACCGAATTGAGGAACAGATTGGTCAGCACCTGGCCGTACGGACCGGGATAGCTGTTCATGGTCAGGTCCGGCTGACACTCGACATTGAGCGTCAGATTGTGTTTGCGCAGGCCCGGCCGCAGGCTCATCACCACCTGCTCGGTGAGGTCGCCGAGATCGAAGGTGCGCTGATCCGAATAATTGCGATCGGCGGCGACCTGCTTGAACGACTGGATCAGCTCAGCGGCGCGGTTGAGATTGGAGACGAGCTGCGAGGACGCATCGCGGCTGGTGTTGAGGAAGTCGTTGAGCGTGGAGCGCCGAAGCTCGCCGCGCTCGACTTCGGCAGTGAATATCGCGGTCTTGCGCTCCAGCGCGGAGGCGACCGTGAGGCTGATGCCGACGGGATTGTTGACCTCGTGGGCGACACCGGCGACGAGCCGCCCAAGCGCGGCGAGCTTCTCCGCCTCGATCAGCGAGGCCTGCGTCTCGCGCAGATTGCGCAGCGCGGTTTCGGCGGCTTCCTTGGCCTTGCGCATCTCCTGCTCGCCGCGTTTGCGCTCGCCGATGTCGAGCGCAACGGTCACGATCCGCTCGATCTCGCCCTCGGCATCGAGCAGCGGCAGCTTGTTGACCAGCCATTGCCGCATGTTGCCGGAGGCATCCTGGTACTCCTCCTCGTAGAAGCCGAGCCCTTTGCGCAGCTTGAGCACCCTCTTGTCGTTCTCGTCGGACTTGGCCGCACCATAGCGCGCCATCAGGTCGGCTGTGGTCCGGCCGAGCGCGTCACCGGGCTCGATGCCGAAGATGCCCGCCATGTAGCGGTTCATCAGCACGTAGCGCAGATTGCGATCCTTGACGTTGATCACCGCGGGCACGGTGTCGATAACCTGCTGGAGCAGGCGCCGGCCTTCGGCGATGGCGTCTTCCGCGCGTTTCTGGTCGGTGATGTCGCGCAGCGTACCCTCGTAGCGGACGATGTTGCCCTGCTCGTCGCGCACGCCCGTGGCGCTGTCGGAGAGCCAGAGGATGTTGCCGCTGCGCTGGCGCACCTGATACTCGAATTCGCGGACCATGCCGTCGCGCGCCATCAGCCGCTGGTATTCGGCGCGCGCCTCGGGATGGACATAGACCGTGTGGGCGATGTCGTTGATGCTGTCGATAAGGTGCTGCGGGCTGTCATAGCCCATCATTCGCGCCAGGGCCGGATTGGCGTTGAGGAGGTCACCGGCCGGCGTCGTCACATAGATGCCGTCGACCGAGCCCTCGAACAGTTTTCGGTAGCTCTCCTCGGCGAGACGCTGCTCGGTGAGCGCGCGCACGGCCGCTTCGCGCGCCGTGTCGGCCTCCTCCAGCGCGCGGCGGAACACTTCGGCCGCCCGTGCGATGTCGCCGATCTCGTTTTCGAGATCGGCGGACGGAATTGACGTGTCTTTCCGGCCGGCCGCAAGCGCGCGAATGGATCGCGCGATCTGGGCGAGCGGACGCACCGTCCTGCGCACAACGAACAACGCAGCGCCGATGCCGATCAGCACGCCGACCGTACCGAGGACGATGCTCTGCCATCGCGCCTCCGTCAGCGTGCGGGCAAAATCGCGCGACAGCACGTGCCCGCGGCGGGCGCTGACCTCGCGCAACAATTCGGTGACGCGACCGATCAGCCGGCCCTCGGTGCCGAGCACCTCGCGGTCGATATCGGCGATCTGACGCTCGCGGACGGCGACCGCCATGATCGCCTCGGCATAATCATTCACCGCCACCTTGAGCTTGGGATCGGTGATATCCATCGCGCGCATGCCCTGTGCGGCCTGCTCGGCCGCCGACGGGTTACGCGCGAGCAATCCGAGCGCGATCCGGCTCTGCGCCTCTGACAGGCGCGAGGCCAGCTCGCGGTCCGCGGTGGCTGCGACCGCCGCGTCGAACCGGTCGCGCAGCGGCGGCAGGCCGGCGAGCAGCTGGCCGCGGCGGTCGATCAGCGTCGAGATCCGCTCGAGGCCGTTGCGATAGGTCGCAAGCCGCTCGGTGACCCCGTCGATCATGTCCTGCTGCTCGGGTGCGAGCTCGATGCGGGTCTTCTTCAGGATGTCACTCAGCGTCGAGGCCGCCTCGCCCACCTGCTGGAACTGGATGCCGGCGCCGGGATCTGTGACGAAATCGCGCGCGGCGAGCCGCAGCTCGTTCATGCGGCGGTCGATGTCCTCGGCGAGGTCGCCGACGCTCTGCAGCCGCTGCAACTCGGCGAAGGTCGTGTCGATGTGCCGGATCGCGATCACGCTCGCGGTCGAGGTGACGATGATCACCGCCAGCACCAACAGAAAGCTGCCGAAGGTGAGCTGACCGATGGAGAGCGAGAATGTTCGCCTTTTCTCAGGGAGCGGCGTCAATTCGGCGGACATTGGTGGTTTGAGGACCGGGCTACTGGAGACCCAATATACGACGTATTGCCGCCCGGGGGGAACATGGCTCGGGACGCGGAATATCCTTAATATCGGGGCCGCCGCCCTCTTCAGCCTCTGCCTTACGACAGTTTGACGCCGGCTGCCCTGCGGGCCGGGATGGTCATGGCGGCGACGCCCACGACGACGCAGGCCGAGCCGGTCCAGGCGGTCCGGCTCAAGGTCTCGCCGAGGAAGGCGACGCTGATGGCGACCCCGATGGGCACCCGCAAGTAAGCCTGCACGGTGGTGCCGACCGAGCCCAGGGTCTGGATCAGGCGGAAGTAGATCGCGAACGCTGCTGCGGTCGAGAACACCGCGAGCGCGGACAGCGCCAGCACTGAGCTCAGCGAAGGCGACAGCATCCAGGGTTGCTCGACGACCAGCGCGGCCTCGCAGGCACCAATAGTTCGTTGCGTGTCGAAGTGTCTTAGCCGACCGCGCCGACCTCGAACACCTCGCCATCATAGCCGGCCTCGCGGGGGATCCGGAGCTGGCGGCCGGTGTCGGTCTTGGTCATGATCGGCATCACCGTGACGATCGACAGGCCGCGGGCGTGCTCCAGCGCCGCGCTCACGTTCGGCTGCTTGGCGAGGCGGATCAAATTGCGTGTGGTTGGAAACGGCAGCTTGAAGCGGCCGCTCTCGCCACCCGCCACCGCCTCGCGCGGCGAGACCCAGATCGAATCGGTGGATTCGCGCCCGTCGTGGGCACCGAGCTGGTCCGGCGGTGCGGCGGCCAGGAAGAACCAGGTGTCGAAACGCTTCGGCATGCCTTCCGGCGTGATCCAGTGCGCGTAAGGCACGAGCGTGTCGAGCGCGAGCTGGAGGCCATTGTCCGCGAGGATGCTGAGGAAGCTGATCTTGTGCTCGTTGAGCGCAACGCGGTGCGCATCGGCGATCTCGCCGGCGCGCTTGGCATCGATTGGCGTGCCCGTGTCCTTGGACCGCGCCAAGAGGATGCCGCTTTCCTCAAACGTCTCGCGGATCGCGGCGATCCGAAAACCGCGGTCCGCTTCGCTCAATCCCTCGCCGCCCGAATAGAGGTCGGAGCGGGCGACGATCTCCTTGTCGCCAGCATCGACGCTGCCGCCGGGAAACACCAGCGCGCCCGAGTTGAACTCGATCTGATGATGGCGAACCATCATGAAGACCTCGATTTCCTGTGCCGCGCCGTCGCGCAGCAGGAGGATCGTCGATGCCGGACGTGATGTTGATGTCTTGGCCATTCAACTAACCTGCGGCGCTGGATTGCGGGCCGAGATTGGCGCGTTTGTCGACACGGGCAACGCGCGACAGCAGGTACTCGACCTCGGCCTTTGCCGCCGCCGTGATGGTCGCGCCGGGCTTGCGCTGGGCGCTGGAGGCGATGACGCCGCGCTTCTGCAGCACGTATTTGCGCACAGCAAGGCCGGCGCCGGGCTGCTGTTCGTAGCGGATCAGCGGCAGGTGCGCGTCGAACAGATCGTGCGCAGTATCGCGCTTGCCTTGCTTCGACAGGCGCACGACGTCGATGAGAAGCTCGGGAAAGGCGTAACCAGTCATGGCGCCGTCGGCGCCGCGCTCCATCTCGAAATCCAGGAACAGGCCGCCATTGCCGCAGAGGATCGAGAGCGGGCGAAGCGAGCCGTCCTTCTGGAAATTGCGGACCGCCGAGATCTTCTCCAGGCCCGGCCAGTCCTCGTGCTTGAGCATCACGCAGTTCGGATTGTCCATGACGATCTTGCGGATCACGGCAGGCGTGAACACCACCGAGAGCGTCAGCGGATAGTCCTGGAGCACCCAGGGCACGTCGGGGCCGATCGCTTCCGCCGCCTGCTTGAAATAGCCGACGATCTGATCGTCGGTGCGAAGCGAGAGCGGCGGCGCGATCATCACGCCGGCCGCGCCGGCATCCATCGAGGCCTTCGCCAGCGAGCGCATGGTGGCAAAGCCCGGCGCGGAGACGCCGACGATCACCTGCATCTTCTTGGCACGCTTGACGAAGCGCACGGCCACCTGCTCGGCCTCGGCGGCATCGAGCTTGGGGGCCTCACCCATGATGCCGAGCACCGTGACGCCGTCGCAGCCGACCTCCTCGTAGAAGTCGGTCAGGCGGTCGATCGAGCGCTCGTCGATCCGGCCATCGTCGTGGAACGGCGTCGGCGCGATTGCGAAGGTGCCCTTGGCATCGGCGGTGAGTTTCATCTAGTGCCTCTTTCATCTGTCGTCATTCCGGGGCGGCTCGCAGAGCCGAACCCTGGTGCGCAATTGCGCACCTTAGTTCGTGCTTCGCACGCCCCGGAATGACAGAAAAGCTAAAACCGCCTCGCCCCCATCTTGATCTGCTCCTCGGAGAAGAAGATCTCCTTGGCATGATCGACGATGTCCTGGGCCTTCCAGCCCGAGTGCGGCGGCTTCCAGCCTTCCATTTCCATCATCCGCATTTCACGCACGCCGCGCGGCCCGGACACGCCCAGCACCTTGCCGGTCTGGTCGCCCGACAAGTCGCTGACCATGTATAGCACGGCCGGCGCGATGCCGTCCGGCCCCAGCGCCGCGCCGGGGTTCTCCTTATAGCGGGGCAGGTCTGCGGTCATACGGGTCAGGGCGCCCGGGGCCAGCGTCCAGATCCGGATGTTGTACTTCCGGCCCTCGATCGCCAGCACGTTGGACAGGCCCCAGATGCCACCCTTGGCCGCGCCGTAATTGGTCTGGCCGAAATTGCCGATCAGCCCTGATGTCGAGGAGGTGTTGACGATGACGCCGCCGCCATTTTCCCGCATCCAGCGAAACACCGGCAGGGTGCAACAAAAGGTGCCCTTGAGGTGGACCTTGATGACCTTGTCCCAGTCGGCCTCCGAGGCTTTTGCGAAGGTCTGGTCGCGCAAAATGCCGGCGTTGTTGACCAGGATGTCGGCGCGGCCAAAGTGCTTGATGGCATCGTCGAACACCGACTGGCCGCCCTCCATGGTGGAGATGTCGGCGCCATTGGCAACCGCCTTGCCGCCGTCGGCCTTGATCGCGTCCACCACCTTCTGGGCCATCGAGGTGTCGGCGCCGGAGCCGTCGCGGGGCCCGCCGAGGTCGTTGACGACGATGGAGGCCCCTTCCCGCGCAAACAGTTTTGCGTAGGCCTCACCGAGCCCGCCGCCCGCGCCGGTGATCAGCGCAACCTTGCCGTCGAGTAGTCCCATGGTGGCTTCTCCCTGTTTGTTGTTCTTCGTGTCCCGGACGCGATGCAGCGTGAAACGCTGCGTCGCAGAGCCGGGACCCAGTTTGTTGGTCGCAGCCTATGGGCCCCGGCTCTGCACGCACTGCCAAGGAGCGCTGCGCTGCTTCCGGGGCACGAGAGCGGCTAACCCAGCACCGTCTTGCCGTTCTTGATCACGGTGACGCTGCGCGACTTCACCTTGGCTTCGAACGAGATCACGTTGCCGTCTTTCCAGAGATCCATGGTCACGGTCTCGCCGGGATAGACCGGCGAAGAGAACCGCGCGACGTGCTGGCGGAAGGCAGAAGGGTCGTAGTCGGCATAGGTCTGGAGCACGCCGCGGCAGGTGATGCCGTAGGTGCACATGCCGTGCAGGATCGGGCGCGGGAAGCCGGCCTTCTTCGCAAACTCCGGATCTGAATGCAGCGGGTTACGGTCGCCGCAGAGGCGATAGACGAGTGCCTGATCCGGACGCGTCGTGATGTCGATGGTCTTGTCCGGGCTGCGCGACGGGATCCTGTGCGGATCGGGCTGGGTCAAGTTCGGGCCACCGAAGCCGCCGTCGCCGCGCGCGAAACGCGAAGCAACGAGCGTCGCGAGCTTCTCGCCCTTCTCGTTCTTCAGCACGGTTTGATGGCTGATGACGACGCCCTTGTCCTTGCCCTTGTCGTAGACCTCGAGCACGGAGGAGTCGGCAGTGATGTTGGCGGCGACCGGCAGCGGCTGGTGGAAGGTGATGTCGCGCTCGCCGTCCACCACCATGACGCGGTTGAGGTTCATCTCGCCAGGGCCCGAACCCCAGGCAGCGACGGAGGCGAACGTCGGCACCACCTTCAGCGGCCGCGGCGTCAGCGTGCCCTCGTTGACGAAGGCGAGCTCCTTCTCGTCCATGGGATCGGCGCCGAGTCCGATGCCGTAGGCATAGAGCATGACCTCGCGGTCGGTGTAGGCATATTTCTGGCCGAGGTTTTTCAGGCCTTTGAGTTCTTCGTATCTGGCGGACATTTTCTCTGGTTTCCTCTGGTTCTCATCCTCATGGTGAGGAGGCGCTCTTGCGCCGTCTCGAACCATGAGGATGCCCGAAACGCTTCTTTGTCGTGGCCATCCTTCGAGACGCTTTGCTTCGCAAGCTCCTCAGGATGAGGACCGTCCTATGCCACCGTGAAGAAAGGCAGCGGTGCGCCATCCGTTGGCTTGAACACCACCTTCACCTTCTGGCCGATCTTGAGCTTCTCGAGATCGCAGTCGACGAAATTGGTCTGCACCGATGGCCCCTCCTTCAGCGTGACGTAGCCGATGGCGTAAGGCCCGGTCGGCGACTTCCGCATCAGGCTGTAGGTGTAGATCGTGCCCTCACCGGACGCCTGCTCCCACACCGTCTTGTCGGAGTAGCAGAACGGGCAGATCGAGCGCGGGAAGTAATGCGCTTCGCCGCAGGCGGTGCAGCGCTTGATCATGAACTTGCCCTCTTTCGCCGCGTCCCAGAACGCGGCGGTTTCGGGGTTCGTCACGGGGGCCGGATACTTTTTCACTTCGCTCATCACACGCGCTCCAGAATGGCCGTCGAGGCGGCATGGCGAACGCCCAAAAGGCCGCCGGTGCCGTGGGCGATGGCGAGATCGCAGTTCTTGACCTGCACCTTCGGATGCGCCTCGCCGCGCAGCTGCCGCACAGCCTCGAGGATCTTGGTCATGCCGCCGCGGTTGACCGGATGGTTGCTGCAGAGGCCGCCGCCATCGGTGTTGAACGGCAGCTTGCCGACACCCGAGATCAGGTTCCCGTCGGCGACGAACTTGCCGCCCTCGCCCTTCTTGCAGAAGCCGAGGTCCTCGAGCTGCATCAGCACCGTGATGGTGAAGCTGTCGTAGATCGAGGCGTATTTGATGTCCTTCGGCGTGATCCCGGCTTCCTCGAACGCACGCGGGCCGGACCAGACGCCCGCGGAGTAAGTGAGATCGAGATCCTTGCCGCCGCGCGGGCCCTTCATGGCTTCGCCATGACCGATCAACCTGACCAGCGGCTTCTTCAGGCTCTTCGCGATCTCCGGCGTGGTCACGATCAGCGCACCGCCGCCGTCGGAAACGACGCAGCAATCCATGCGATGCAGGGGATCGGAGATCATTGGCGAGTTCAGCACGTCCTCGACCGTGACGACGTCCTTGAGCATCGCATGCGGATTGTATTGCGCGTGATGCGAGGCTGCGACCTTGATCCAGGCGAGCTGCTCCGAGGTGGTGCCATAGTCGTGCATATGACGCATGGCACACATGCCGTAAGCATTGTGCGTCGTTGCGCCGTAGGCAGACTCGAAATCGACCTCGGCTCCGGCGGCGCGCGGCGGCATCACGCCGGTGCGCGGCTTGCCGGCCAACGTGATCAGCGCGATCGAGCACTTGCCCGCCGCGATCGCCTCCGCCGCATGGCCGAGATGGATGATGTAGGAGCAGCCGCCGGTCTCGGTGGAATCGACGTGGCGGAGCTTCTTGGTGTTCAGGCCGAGATAATCGACCATCGGCCAGGCGCCGCCGGGCGCATCGCCCGCGCAGAAATAGCCGTCGACATCGTCCTTGCTTATCCCGGCATCCTCGATCGCTCCCTTGGCGACCTCGGCGTGGAGCTGGGCGGTGGATTTGTCCGGCGCATGCCGGGTCGGGTGTTCGTAGATCCCGGCAATGTAGGCTTTGCCCTTGATGGTCAAAACAGAGTCTCCGCTCGCGTTTCTTCTTGGCTCTTTTTTCTGAACCGCGGTGGCCTGATTGGCAAGCGTGGAAATATTCCGTCGCGCGAGAGGGCAGCGGGTCGGCGCAACTGGGGCACATCCGAAATCCGGGCCCCGGATGGGAGGCGAACCTGCGTGCCGCGTCGTCATTGCGAGGAGCCCGCGACAAATTGCGAAGCAATTTTGCGGTGGCGACGAAGCAATCCAGAGTCCCTCCGCGGAAGGATTCTGGATTGCTTCGCTGCGCTCGCCATGACGGAGTTCGCGGATCGCTCTTTCCCCTCACAGCTCAATCGCAGACACACGCCCGCAGCCTCGCGGCTCACGTCGCCCGAGTTTTGCTCCCGTCTTGCTCCCCCTCCAAACAGAGGGCGCAGGGAAGACCGCATAGGCGTTAAGGTAGCGCGAGCATCGATTGATACGGACGTTTTCGAGGAGGCTCGCGCAGGTGCCGCCCAAGCGCTCGCTTTCTGCGGCGAAAGCAACGGATGGTTGGT
>NZ_RDQF01000105.1 GCF_004114425.1 Bradyrhizobium vignae
TGTTTTGCCGCCTCAAGGACTTCAGGCGGATTGCGACCCGCTACGACAAGCGAGCCGACAACTTCCTCTCGGCCATCCTCTTGGTCGCCGCCGTTACTTGGTGGATCAATTGAGTCCGGACCCTAGAGCAGTGCGGGCCTTAGCGACCGTTCTTCTTCCGCCATTCCGCGAAATCGGTGAGCGTTTGCGGATCAGTGGCGGGATAGAGACCAAAAATGCCGCGGCCCTTGCCGACCTCCTCGGTGACGAAATCCTCGAACGCAGTCATCTCAAAAGTTTCGTTCGCGATCTCATCGGCGAGGTGCGCGGGAATCACGATCACGCCGTCGGCATCGCCGAGGATGACGTCGCCGGGGAACACCGGCGCATCGCCGCAGCCGATCGGGACGTTGATCTCGATCGCCTGGTGCAGCGTCAGATTGGTCGGCGCGCTGGGACGATGGTGATAGGCGGGGATGCCGAGCTTGGCGATCTCGGCGGAGTCGCGAAAGCCGCCATCGGTGACGACGCCGGCGACGCCACGCTTCATCAGCCGTGTGACGAGGATCGCACCGGCCGAGGCCGCCCGCGCGTCCTTGCGGCTGTCCATCACCAGCACGGCACCCGGCGGGCAATCCTCGACCGCCTTGCGCTGCGGATGGGAACGATCCCTGAAGACGTCCATGGTGTTGAGGTCCTCGCGCGCCGGCATGTAGCGCAACGTGAAGGCCTCGCCGACCATGGTCGGCTGGCCCGCGCCGACGGGATGCACATCCTGGATCATCTGGATGCGCAGGCCGCGCTTGAACAAGGCGGTGGCGACCGTGGCGGTGGAAACGGATTTGAGCTTGTTGCGGGTGGCTTCGCTGAGTTTTGTCATTTGTATATCCTCATCTGTCATTCCGGGGCACTCGCGTTAGCGAGTGAACCCGGAATCTCGAGCTTCCGGGTTCGCTTCGCGCTCCGGAACGACGCATCAATAAATCGACGGCTCGCCGATCGGCGCGCCGAAACCGGTCTCGAGGAAATCGAAGTCGCAGCCGTCATTGGCCTGCTTGATGTGTTTTGTGAACATCCAGCCATAGCCGCGCTCGAATCGGCGCTCGGGCTGCTTCCAGGCGGCGCGGCGTTTTGCCAGCTCGGCTTCGGGGACATCGAGATTGATGGTGCGTGCGGCAACGTCCAGCATGATGCGGTCGCCGTTCTGCACCAGCGCCAGCGGGCCGCCGATATAGGATTCGGGCGAGACGTGCAGGATGCAAGCGCCGTAGCTGGTGCCGCTCATGCGCGCGTCCGAGATGCGCACCATGTCGCGCACGCCCTGCTTCACCAGCTTGGTCGGGATCGGCAGCATGCCCCATTCCGGCATGCCCGGCCCGCCCTGCGGCCCCGCATTGCGCAGGATGAGGATGTGATCCTCGGTGACATCGAGATTGGGATCGTCGACTGCCTTCTTCATCGAGGGATAATCGTCGAACACCAGCGCGGGGCCGGTATGCTTGAGGAAGCGCGGCGCGCAGGCGGAGGGCTTGATGACGCAGCCGCCGGGCGCGAGATTGCCCTTGAGCACGGCGAGCGCGCCTTCCTTATAGATGGGATTGTCGACGGAGCGGATCACGTCGGCATTATGCACCTCGGCGCCCTCGATGTTCTCGCCCAGCGTCTTTCCGGTGACGGTGATGCAGTCGAGATGCAGATGCGGCTTGATCTGGCCCATCAGCGCCGGCAGGCCGCCGGCATAGAAGAAATCTTCCATCAAATACGTAGCGCCGCTGGGACGGACGTTGGCGATAACGGGCACCTTGCGGCTGGCCTTCTCAAAATCGTCGAGGCCGATGTCCTGGCCGGCGCGGCGGGCCTGCGCGATCAGATGGATGATCGCATTGGTGGAGCATCCCATCGCCATCGCCACCGCAATCGCGTTCTCGAACGCCTTGCGGGTCTGGATCACCTTCGGCGTCAGATCCTCCCAGACCATCTCGACGATGCGGCGACCGCATTCACTGGCCATGCGGATGTGGTTGGCGTCGGCAGCCGGAATCGAGGAAGCGCCGGGCAGCGTCATGCCGATCGCCTCGGCAATCGCGGTCATGGTGGAAGCCGTGCCCATGGTCATGCAGGTGCCATAGCTGCGGGCGATGCCGGCCTCGATATCGAGCCAGTCCTTCTCAGAAATCTTTCCGGCACGGCGCTCGTCCCAGTATTTCCAGCCATCGGAGCCGGAGCCGAGCGTCTTGCCCTTCCAATTGCCGCGCAGCATCGGGCCGGCCGGCAGATAGATCGCCGGGACGTTCATCGAGGTCGCGCCGAGCAGCAGTGCCGGCGTGGTCTTGTCGCAGCCGCCCATCAGCACAACGCCGTCGACGGGATGGCTGCGCAAGAGTTCCTCCGCGTCCATCGCCAGCAGATTGCGATAGAGCATGGTGGTCGGCTTCAGCAGCGATTCCGACAGCGACAGCGCAGGCAATTCCAGCGGCAGGCCGCCGGCCATCAGAATGCCGCGCTTGACGTCGTCGACACGCGACTTGAAGTGCATGTGGCAGGGCTGTGCGTCCGACCAGGTGTTGAGGATCGCGATGATCGGGCGGTCCTTCCACTCCTCGGGCGCGTAGCCCATCTGCATCGCGCGGGAGCGGTGGCCGAACGAGCGGAGATCGTCGGGCGCGAACCAGCGCGCGCTGCGGAGCTGGTCGGGTGTCTTTTTCTTGTTTGTCATTTTGTTTCTTGTCTGTCCGGAGGATTCGCCCTGCTCTTCTCACAGGCTGTCCATCGCCGGCAAGGCGCCGAGCAGGACAAAGGCGAGCCTCTGATATGCACTCAGGCGTGCATACCCGCCGCTGCACCGCAATAAATCGGCGCCTCCGGCCGGAGCGGCTCCGAAGTGCTTGCCGGCAGACGAGAATCCGCGCAACAGTTTCATACCTTATGGCTTGATTTGCGGTCGCTGGGGCATTCCCATCCGATATCGGAGGATTTCAGACGTGGCCAACATCCTGATCGTGGATGACGATCCGGCCGTACAGATCACCATCCGGCTGCTGCTGGAACGGGCTGGTCATCACGTGACGGTCGCCGGCGATGGCCGCAAGGGGCTGGCGTTGTTCGAAGCCCTCCAGTTCGACCTGCTGTTTCTCGACATCTTCATGCCCGGCATGGATGGACTGGAGACGATGCGTCACATCCGGGCGCTGGCCCCGGCCATTCCGATCGTCGTCATCTCCGGCCGTTCGGCTACGCCGGATGCGTATGCCGAGCCGGACTTCCTGAAGATGGCGACCAAGCTCGGCGCGTTGGCAAGCCTGCGAAAGCCGTTCCGACCCGGCGCACTGCTTGCCGTGGTCGATGATTGCCTGACCGCGGGCGAGCCGGAGGGGGCCCATGTCCGCTCCGGCCGCCGATGACAAGAACACCTCCTCTTCAAGGCAGAAACGGCGCCGCGCCACGGCCATTCCTGCGAATATCCCCATGAGACTTGCGACGACGCTGGCAACGCGGCTGGCCATCGCGATGATCCTGCTGGTGGCGGTCACCGTGGCTGCAGTCGGATGGCTCGGCTATCGCAACACCACACAGGCCGTCATTCCGCGGGTGCTGGAGCGGGTCGAGGCCCAGTCGCGCCTGCTCGCAGCCAATCTCGAATCCTACGTCGCCGGTGCTCGCGGCGATTTGACCGGCTATCGCTCCGCCGCGGCAATCAATGGCCTGATCCGCGCTCACCTCGGTGGAGGAATCGACGCTTCCGACGGCGTCTCCGAGAAAACCTGGCGCGAGCGCATCGCGGCGCGGCTTGTCGCCGAGATCGATGCCAAGCCCAGCTATGGGCAGTTTCGCATCATCGGTCTCGACGATAACCAGCGCGAGCTGGTCCGCGTTGACCGCTCCGGCCCGAATGGAACGGCCCGGATCGTCCCCGACGACGAACTGGAGAGCAAGGGCGAGCGAACCTATTTCCAGGAAACGATACGGCTGGCGCCGGGCGATATCTATGTTTCGCCCGTCGATCTCGCCACGCGACAGGGCGGGACCACGGAGCCGCACGTTCCGACTCTTCGCATCGCGACACCCCTGTTCACGCCGGATAACAAGCCGTTCGGGATCGTCATCGCCAATATCGACATGCGCCCGGCGCTCGACCGCATCCGCGCAACCAGGAATTCGGGAGGAGAGCTGTACGTCGTGAATTCGCGCGGCGACTATCTCGTCCACCCCGACCGCACGCGGGAATTCGGCTCATTGCACGGCCATCCCACCGATTGGCGCAATGACTTTCCGTTCTTCTCGGCCCTCGCCGGCACGTCGGACGTAGCCACGCGGCTCACAACGGATGAGTCGGGCCGGCCGAGCGGTGCGGCCATCGCGCCGGCACGGCTTGCGAGCAAGGAATGGGTCGCCATCATCGTGACCATTCCCCCGTCCGTCTTCGGCCACGTGCCGGCCGCCATTCAAAAAACGTCCCTGCTCGTCGGCGTGCTTGCCGTTCTCGCCGCGGCCGCGCTCGCAGTTCTGCTGGCGCGCTCATTGACCCGCCCGATCGGGCGTCTGACCAAGGCGGTGGAGGCCATCGGCAGCGGCCGGCCGGCGGACATACCCGTCGATGCCAGCGGCGAGACCGGCGTGCTGGCGCGGGCCTTTGCCCAGATGGTCGAGGAAACCCGGGCGAAAACGGCCGCGCTCGAACGAGAGGTCGAGGAGCATCGACGCACCGAGGCCGCGCGAAGCCATCACGCGGCGCGCGAGAACCTGTTCAGTGCCGCGGTGGAATCGTCCGACGATGCGATCGTGATGCAGACGCTCGATGCCATCATCACGGGCTGGAATCCGGCCGCCGAGCGTCTTTATGGCTATTCGGCGGATGAGGCGATCGGCAAGCCCACGTCGATCATTGTGCCGCCCGATCGCCGCGAACATGGCAAGGACTATTTGCGGCGGATCGCGCGGGGCGAGCCGATCGAACGCTTCGAGACGGTGCGCCTGCGCAAGGACGGAACGCCGGTCGAGATTTCGCTCGGCCTGTCGCCGATCAGGGGACCGTCGGGCGAGATCATCGGCGCCTCCGGGAGCGCGCGCAGCCTGACCGAGGCGCGGCGCGCCGAGCGGGCGCTGCAGCAGCAGCTCGAAGAGCGGCGCCAGATTTTCGAGACGTCGCAGGACCTGATCATGATCATGGATGCGCGGGGCCATATCGCGCAGATCAGTCCGAGCAGCGAGACCATTCTCGGCTATCGGCCGGACGAGATGATCGGCCGCAGCGGCGCCGACTTCATTCATCCCGACCATCTGGAGCAGTGCCGCGCCGAGATGCGCGCGATGCGCCGCGGCGAGCGCATCAAGCTCGCCGACACCCGCTGCTTCCACAAGAGCGGCCGCGAGGTCTGGCTGTCCTGGCTCGGCAGCTGGTCCGAGCCGGCGCATCGCTTCTTCTTTGCGGGACGCGACATGACCGAAGCGCGGCTCGCGCAAGAATCGCTGCGCGAGAGCGAGCGGCTGGCCCGCAACATCGTCGAGACCTCGCTCGACGCCTTCGTGCAGACCGACGAGACCAGCAACATCCTGAACTGGAACTCGCGGGCCGAGCAGCTGTTCGGCTGGCGCCGCGACGAGGTGCTCGGCAAGAACACGATCGATCTCATCGTCGCCGAGAGTGAACGCGAGAGGGTCAGGGCGGGGCTGAAGCAATTCCTGGAGAACATGGACAGCAGGATGCTGAACCGCCGCCGCGAGCTGATGTGCCGCCGCCGGGACGGCAAGGAATTCAAGGCCGAGCTGAGCGTCACCGCCCTGAAGCGCCGCGAGGGCCTGCTGTTCAACGTCTTCTACCGCGACCTCACCGACAAGATCGCCGCCGAGGAGCGCATCCGCCATGCCGAGAAGATGGAGGCCGTCGGCCAGCTGACCGGCGGCGTGGCGCATGACTTCAACAACATTCTCACCGTCATCACCGGGACGATCGAGATTCTCGCGGAGGCGGTCGCGAAGGAGCCGCAGCTTGCGGCCATCACGAAGATGATCGACGAGGCCGCCGCGCGCGGCGCCGATCTGACCCAGCACCTGCTCGCCTTCGCACGCAAGCAGCCGCTCCAGCCGCGCGAGATCGACATCAACTCGCTGATCGTCGACACCGCGAAACTATTGCGGCCGACGCTGGGCGAGCAGATCCAGATCGAATCGGTGTTCGAGGACGAGAATTGCGTCGCGATCGTCGATCCCAACCAGCTCACCACCGCGATCCTGAACCTCGCGCTCAATGCTCGCGACGCGATGCCCGGCGGCGGCAAGCTGATCCTGGAGACCGGCGCCGCCTATCTCGACGAGGCGTATGCCAGCGCGAACGACGTGCCGCCGGGGAACTATATGCTGATCGCCGTGAGCGACACCGGCACCGGGATTCCTGCGAACATGTTGACCAGGGTGTTCGAGCCCTTCTTCACCTCGAAGGGACCGGGCAAGGGCACCGGGCTCGGGCTTTCGATGGTCTACGGCTTCATCAAACAGTCCGCAGGTCACATCAAGATCTACAGCGAGGAGGGCCACGGCACCACGATCAAGATGTATCTGCCGCCCGGCAAGACGCCGACAGCGGTCGGCGAGGGCGTGACGCCAGCGACGATCGAGGGTGGACACGAGACGATTCTGGTCGTCGAGGACGACCGGTTGGTGCGGGACTACGTGCTGGCCCAACTGCATTCGCTGGGTTACGTCACCTTGCAGGCCGCAAACGCCGCCGAGGCGCTCGCGATCGTCGCCGCCGGAAAGCCGTTCGACCTGTTGTTCACCGACGTCATCATGCCCGGCAAGATGAACGGACGGCAGCTCGCCGACGAGCTTCAGAAGACGCGCCCCGATCTGAAGGTGGTCTACACGTCAGGCTATACCGAGAACGCGATCATCCACCACGGCCGGCTGGATTCGGGTGTTCTGCTGCTCGCAAAGCCCTATCGAAAATCGGATCTGGCGCGGATCATCCGCAAGGCGCTGCAAGCATAGGGCGCCATCGCGTGTCCCGGCTCGGCAGTGCATCACTACGTGACGCGCCGCGTCCGGGGCACGAGAGAAAAAGACCTTGCGAGCTACGAGGCGCGCTGGGCCGCGGTCATCACGATGCGGATCAGGTCGGCGGCGTTGCGCGCGCCGAGCTTCTTCATGATGTTGGCGCGGTGGTCCTCGATCGTGCGCGGGCTGATGCCGAGCGTGCGGCCGGCTTCCTTGTTGGAGGCGCCGGAGGCGAATTGCTCCAGCACCTCGCGTTCCCTCCGAGTCAACGGCTCGCGTCCGGGGAAATGCAGCGAGCCGAATTTCGGAGACGCGTTCTCCGCCTGCCTGCGCGCATAGGCGCCGATCGCCTCGTCGAGCCGGCCGACGATCTCGCTGCCGCGGAACGGCTTCTCGATGAAGTCGAGCGCGCCGCCCTTGATCGCGCCCACCGCCATCGCGATGTCGCCCTGCCCGGAGATCATGAAGATCGGCGCCGGATAATCCTCGCCCTGCAACTCCTTCAGGATGTCGAGACCCGACTTTCCGGGAATATGCACGTCGAGCAGGATCGCAGCCGGTGTGCGGTTTCGCGCGACGGAGAGCAGCGCTGCGCCGTCCGCAAAACAGATGACCTCATAGCCCGCCGCCTTCAACACCATCGACAGGGTGTCGCGGACGGCAGGGTCGTCGTCGACCACGAAGATTTCACCGCGAGAGCTTTGTTCGGCCATTTGCCACATCCGGTTGGCATGAAGGACTAGCGTCCGCGCCAACACTTGTGGCGTTCGGCGCGGATTCGGCCCACCCGTATTTGTACGGGACATGGACTTAACGCACAAGTAGCGGCATGGCGCCTAATTGCATCAGACGGAGAATATCCATGCTGAATTTGGCCGATACGCCGCCTCCTGTCGCAATGCCCGAAAGCGAGAGCCGTGAGTTGATTGCGGCAGACCTTCGCTTGCTGATCGCACAGATCGAGACCAGCATGCGCCGGATCGCCGCGGCCATGGACCAAAACACGGCAGCGATCCGGAAGGTTCCGCGGGCGTTTTCTTGCTCGACGACGTCACGCCCCGTTATGCCATCGCGAACGCGGCCCTCAACGCCTGCCTGGCGGGCCTCGGCCACGCCCTGCAATGCCTGTCGGAATCCGGAAGCGCGGCGGGCGACCGCGCCCGATCGCATGGCAGCTCCGCGCTTTAGGCGCGGTGCCGTTCCACGATCGCGTCGTTGGCGACACCACCCCAGGTGTGGATCGCCGGCAGCCCCATCGCGGTCTTGCCCAGATTGGCGAGGCTGATGCGCAGCGCCGCGAGATCCAGCGGCTTCGGCAAACTTTGAAGCTCGATCCCCACGGAACGGGCGAAGCTGCGGGCGGCACTGCGGCGCTTGCCGTCCATGCCGCTGATGACGATCACGGAGCCGGTGAATTTCGCGCTCGCCATCTCGCGCAGCACGTCGATGCCGCCGCCATCCTCCAGCACCAGATCGAGCGTCACGCAATCAAAGCGCCCAGCGCGCAGCTTCTCGATCGCATCCGCCACGGATGGCGCCACGGTGACTTCGTGGCCGGCCTGCTTGGCCGCGACCGTGATCAGGCGGCGCTGCGTGGCGTCGTCGTCGACCACCAGGAGCTGAAGCGCACGCCGCTCGGCGACGTCGGGCAGGTTTGACGGGATGGGGGAAAGAGGACTTCTGGGCATTGCCGTATCCTGAGATTGAGACCTTCGATGGATACACGGGTCGCGCTTAGGCCGCGTAAAGCTGCTGCGGCCAATTGATTCGGATATTTTCAGCAATTGTGAAACAAGGTGTCGAAAAAAGCGGCGACGGCTGCGGCCAGATCACGCCGCGGCGTCGTGGCCGCCGGCGCTACCGCGCTTCTTCCTGTTCTTGCCGCGCAGGAACTGGATGTCCATTTCGGCGCCGTTGACGCGGACCAGCTCGCAGCGACGGTAGGCGAGGCCCGTCGACGACAGCAGCAGGAAAAACTCTTTCAGGTTCAACCCCTGGATCGAGCCCTCCACCGTGAGAACGGCGTCCGTGTCGGAGATCGCGTTGAGCTTGCAGTCACGCCGCCAGGTGCCGTCGATAGCCATGATGCAGACATCATAACCTCGGCTGAACGTCACGCGCTCCGCGCCCTTGCCATCTTCAGCCATGCTTAGCGTCCCGCCATCGCCGCCATGCGCGGCGCCACTGCGGCGAGAACCGGCTTGGCCGCTGCCGCACGCGGGTCGTTCGGCCTGTAGAGGCCGCGCCGCTCCGCAATTGGCCTGAACGTATCGGTCAGTCCGACCACGGTTTCGGCGGCGCCCAGCACCAGGAAACCATCCGGCTCGATCTGGCGCGCCAGACGGTTGAAGATGTTGATCTTGGTGCCCTGGTCGAAATAGATCAGCACGTTGCGGCAGAATATGACGTCGAAGGTGCCGAGCTGGGCGAAATCGTGCAGCAGGTTGAGCTGCCGGTGCTGGACCATCGCCCGCAATTCGGGATTGATCTGCCAGGTCTCGCCGATCTGCTTGAAATGCTTCACCAGCATCTGGATCGGCAGACCGCGCTGCACCTCGAACTGGCTGTAGACGCCGGCCTTGGCCTTCTCGAGCACCTCCTGCGACAGGTCGGTGGCGATGATCTCGACGCGCCAGCCGGTGAGGGCCGCGCTCATCTCCTTCAGGCACATCGCAAGCGAATAGGGTTCCTGGCCGGTCGAGCCGGCGGCACACCAGATCCGCACGCTGCGTTTGCCGGCGCGCGCCTTGATGACCTCCGGCATGATGTGGTCGCGGAAATGATCGAAGGGGACCTTGTCACGGAAGAAGAAGGTCTCGTTGGTGGTCATGGCTTCGACCACGTCGGTGATCAGCGCGCGCGAGCCGGCTTGCAGCTTCTGCACCAGTTCGGCGATGCCGGAAAGCCCGGCCTTGCGGGCGAGCGGCAGCAGGCGGCTTTCGATCAGGTATTGCTTGTCTGCGGACAGGTCGAGACCGGAATTATCTTTCAGAAACTTACGCAGATACTCGTACTCGGTCGGGGTCACGGATGGCCTCTTCGAAGCTGTACTGGAAACACTCTGGCCCAAACACTTTGGGCCAGACACACTCAGACCATGGCTTGTCCGACCGGGATCAAACCAACTTCAGCGAACTTGTCGGCGATGATGTCTTTGTCGAAGGGCTTCATGATGTATTCGTTGGCGCCGCCAGAGAGTGCCTGAGCGATATGCGCCACGTTGTTTTCGGTGGTGCAGAACACGACCTTGGGCTGATCCCCGCCGGGCAGGCGGCGCATGTGGCCCATGAACTCGAAACCGTCCATGACCGGCATGTTCCAGTCGAGCAGCACGGCATCGGGCAGCTTGCGCCGACAGATCTCGAGCGCCTTCGAGCCGTCCTCGGCCTCGGTCACCTCGAATTCCAGGCCTTCCAGGATCCGGCGTGCGATCTTGCGTACGACGCTGGAATCATCGACGACCAAACACGTTTTCATTTTGGTTCTCCGGCTTCGATGTTTTCGTTGGCTTACGCCGCCATCTGCACTTTGGTTTCGAGCTCGAGGACGCGATCGACGTCGAGGACGACCATGAGCTGGCCGTCGAGGCGGTGGACGCCGCCGGCGAGCTTGGCCATGCGGGGGTCGAGGTTGACGGGGTTCTCCTCCTTGCCGTCCTCGGGCAGGCGCAGCACCTCGCCGATCTGGTCGATCAGGAGGCCGTAGGATTCGCCGCGCAGGTCGA
>NZ_RDQF01000106.1 GCF_004114425.1 Bradyrhizobium vignae
CAAAGCGAAGGCGCTCCTCCATTACCGAACTCGCTTTCCACGGCATCCACACCTCCCGCAGAACAAAAGCGGAAAGTGTAACCCATGTGCCCGGTACGTTCTGTCACCTATGTCTCGGGCCGCTCAACGGCTTCAGGAAAGCCCCGCAAAATCCGGCCTTACCGCACGCCAGAGGTGTCTGGTGTAGCCCCTGCATGGCTTGCCAAGAGAGGCAATGCTAAATCCGAAGGTCTTGTCTGCGAGCCTATTGCCTTCCCGACGCCGAATTCATGGCGCGCGACCAGTATCAGGACTTCATCGATGGATTCGGATTCCGCCGAACCCTGCTCTGTCACGGCGATGTTCCGCTCCAGCGCAAGATCGACATGGACTTCGTGCGCCGCTTCCATCTGCTGTCCTCGACAGAACCGGTCGCGCCGGGCTTCTGCCTGGCGGATACATCCGAGCTGGAGTTCAAGACCCAGGAGGGAAGTTCGCTACGCGTTTCGCATCCTCTGTTGAAGTCAGCGTATCTCACGCTCGGGAGGGCATGGCCATCGACGCTGACGTTCGATGAATTGGTCAATGAAGCGACCCGCCAGCTGGACCCGCAACTGCCCTCGGCAGAGGATGTTCAGTTACTGGTGGAGGCAATGTTCGTTCTTGCCTGCAGCGGAGAGGTCGGCTTCTTCCTGTCGCGCCCCAAGCTGACACGGCATGTCAGCGACCGGCCTCTCGCCAGTCCGGTCGCACGCATGCAATCGCAGAGCGACACCATGGTTACGAACATGTTGCATCAGACCGTTCGTCTGGAAGATGAGCGTGGATGCCAGGCTCTTCAGCTTCTCGACGGCTCGAGAAGTTTCGATGAGCTGGTCGAAGTGATTTGTGGCGGCATGGCAAATGCCGCTGACCGACATCAGTCCTCGGTAGAGCGGGTAGATCCGGCGGCCGTGGCGGGAAACCTCCGTCAATTCCTGCAAACGGCCGCCAAACTTGGGCTGCTGATTAGCTAGCGTTCAATTCTTGAGGCAACGGATGGGTTGCTCCGAGCAGCGGTGCTATCCGCATGAAGAGGCATTGATTACCCGATCGGAGAGTCCTGTCCGCACTGTCCATATTGGAAGCGCAGGAATCGTTGGACCGGGAAGCTCGATTCGAACTGAGGCGGCTGCTCCGGCGCAAGTTACGTCGTGCGACCGGCCAGCACCCGCCGCAGCACGTCCCACATCCGCGGCTCGTTCATGTGCGCGACGTTGAATCGCATGAAGCTCGTGGCCGTCTGCGCCACGCTGAACACGTTGCCCGGCGCGAGCACGACGTTCTCCTCGAGTGCGGCGCGCGCAACGGCCGTGGCGTCCAGCCCATCGGAAAAGCGGCACCAGAGGAAGAAGCCGCCGCGCGGCATCAGCCAAGGCTCGATCCCCAGCGCCTGAAGTTTGCGCGCGATGTCGCGGCGGGTGCGCGTGAGCTTCCGTCTCAGTTCATCCATGTGCTTGCGATAGCTGCCGCCGGCCAGCACATTGGCGATGATGTCGGTCGCAACCGGGCTCGGTCCGCCAAAGCTTGTCGCGACCTGGAGGTCGACCAATTGCTCGATCCAGTCGGCGCGTCCCGCGATATAGCCGCAGCGCACCGAGGCCGACAGCGTCTTGGAGAAACTGCCGATGCGGATCACGCGATTGAGCCCGTCGAGTGCGGCAAGGCGCGGCGAGCGCTCCGGCTCGAAATCGCCGAAGATGTCGTCCTCGATGATGGTGAGATCGTGCGCGGCCGCCGCTGTCAGAAGCCGGTGCGCGGTCTGCAGCGACGTCGTCGCGCCGGTCGGGTTGTGCAGGGCTGAGTTGGTGATGTAGAGCCGCGGCCGTTCGCTGGCGAGGATCTGTTCGAAGCGCGCGACGTCGGCGCCCGACGGCGTGGTGGGCACGCTGATGATCTTCGCCTGATGCGCGCGCAGCAGCGCCCGAAAATTGAAGTAGCAGGGATCGTCGACCAGCACCGTGTCGCCGGGGCGGAGCAGGAAGCGGCAGATCAGGTCGGTTGCCTGCGTGCCGGAACCCGTCAGCATCAGCTGGTTGACCGAGGCCTCGATCTCGTCTTCGGCGAGTCGCTTCAGCAGCAGCCGGCGCAGAGCGGGCGAGCCGGACGTCGTGCCGTAATTGGTCAAGACGCTCGCATCCGTGCGGGCAAGTGCGCGCGCGGCGCGGCGCAAGGCGTCCTCCGGCATCCAGTCGGGCGGCAGCCAGCCGCAGCCGGGCTTGAGCACGCTCGCGTCGGCATCGAGCGATTGCCTGGATACCCAGAACGGGTCGACCGCGCGGTCGCGGCGCGGCTCGGCTTCGGTCAAGGCCAGCGGCGGCATGATGCTCGGCGAAACATAGAAACCCGAGCCGCGGCGGGCGCGGATCAGGCCTTCGGCCGCCAGGCGATCATAGGCTTCCACCACCGTGGACGGCGAAACGCCCATGGCCGCGGCAAGACGGCGGATCGATGGCAGCCGGTCGCCGGCACCGAGCGCGCGGGCAGCGACCCTCGCGCGGATCGCACTCATCACGTCGATCGTCCGCGTTCCGTTACGACCCTTTGTCTGCGCCTCGCCGTCCAAACTGTGCGACCTTCCATATCAATACAGTTTGGCAGAATTGTACTGAATTGTCGCTGTCCTTGCCATCGCGGAAGTCCGAAGATCGCCGTCCAAAAAGGGGGGACCATGCACTCTACCGCCAGCGGCTGGGGCCACGGGCTTCTCGGCGTCATCATCTTCAGCGGCTCCCTGCCGGCAACGCGCGTGGCAGTCGGCGGCTTCTCCGCGGTGTTCCTGACGTCCGCGCGCGCCGTCATCGCGGCGTTGATCGGGGCGGCGGTGCTCGTCGTGCTCCGTCAAACCCGACCGCAGCGGCACGATCTCGCCTCGCTCGCCATCGTCGCCATCGGCGTCGTGGTCGGCTTCCCCCTGCTGACCGCGCTCGCGCTCCAGCACATCACCTCGGCGCGTTCCATCGTCTTCATCGGCCTGTTGCCGCTGTCGACCGCGATCTTCGGCGTGCTGCGCGGCGGCGAGCGGCCGCAGCCGCTATTCTGGCTGTTCGCCGTGCTCGGCAGCGCCACGGTGGCCGGCTTTGCCCTCTCCGGCGACGGCGCGGCGTCGCTCACCGGCGATCTCCTGATGGTGGCCGCGATCGTGCTGTGCGGCCTCGGCTATGCCGAAGGCGCCGCGCTGTCGCGCCGCCTCGGTGGCTGGCAGGTGATCTCCTGGGCGCTGCTGCTCGCGCTGCCGTTGATGCTGGCGCTCGCCATCCTGACGTGGCCGCCCGCCTGGAGCGGCGTCGACGTGCCCGCCTGGATCGGGCTCGCCTATGTCTCGGTCTTCAGCATGTTCGTCGGCTTCATCTTCTGGTACCGCGGGCTCGCAATCGGGGGCATTGCGCGCGTCGGCCAGCTTCAGCAGCTGCAGCCGTTCTTCGGCCTCGCGCTCGCAGGTCTTCTGCTGCACGAGCCCGTGGCCTGGAGCATGATCGCCGCGACCGCGCTCGTGGTCGTCTGCGTCGTCTTCGCGCGGCGGTTTGCCTGAAGCCTATCGGCCTCACGCCTGCCCCATCACGGTCCGGGTCAGCGCGCTCCTCGCAAACTTCTTCAGCGGCATCGGCTTGCCGAACAGGAAGCCCTGCACGAGGTCGAAGCCGAGCTCGTTCGCCGCGACGAGGTCGGCGCGGCTCTCGACTCCTTGCGCCACCGCGCGCGCGCCGAAGCTCTGGGCCAGCTCGACGATGTGACGGCACACCGTGCGCTTGAGCCGGTCATTGCCGCTGCCGGTGACGAACTGCCGGTCGGCCTTCAGCCTGACGAAGGGAATCTTGTCGAGGCCCATCAGCTCCGGCCAATCGGCGCCGAGATTGTCGACGGCCAAGCCGATGTTGTGCAGGCCGACCTCGCGCGCCACCTCGGTCAGGTGGTCGAGATCGCGGGTCGCTTCCTGGCTGTCGATCTCGACCGTCAGTCCGCCGAAGGCCGGATGCGTCGGCACGCGGCGGCAGAGATCGCGCACGGCCTGCGGCTCCCTGAGATAGCAGGCGGGCAGATTGATCGACAGATCGACCGGGCTTTGTTGCTCCAGCAGATAATGCCAGTCTTGCAAGGCACGATCGATCACGAACTCCGAGAGCTCGCGAAAATGCGGATCGTGCGGCTCCGGGATGAAGTAGGCCGGCGGCACCACGCCCCAGGTCGGATGCCGCATCCGCACCAAGGCCTCGGCGCCGCTGCGCACCAGCGTGCGCGCGTCGATCTTGGGCTGGTACCACAGCTCGAGCCAGCCGGCGTGCAAGGCTTCGCCGACATGCACGGCCGGACTCGGCGCCGGCTCCTCCGGCAGCAGCATCGCAACGCGCTCGCGCAGCGTCTCCGCGGCAAAGGGCGTCGTGAGCGGCGGCAGCATCGCAAGGCCATATTCCTCACCGACCTGCCGCACGGCTTTGACAATGATCGACTCGCGGGCGCCGACGGCGAGAACCCTGCCGGCAAATGCCTCGCGCACCAATATCTCGAGGAATCGTCCCGGCTCGATGCCATCGGCGGCGACGCCGAGCAGGATCAGGTCCGGCAGTTCGGTGGCGAGCACGGTCTTCAGCTCATCGGCGCTGGCACATTCGCAGGTGACGAAGCCGAGATCCTCGAGCACCTCGCTGAGAAAGGCGCGCAAGTGACGCTTGCTGTCGGCCACGCAAGCGCGCGGCGTCACCTTTCGCCGTCCGAAGGTCACAGGCCTCCGGCCGACGAGTTCAGTCATCCCATCGTTCATTACACCACTCCCGTTCCGTGACGTTTTCTTAAACGCTGAGCGTGGGTTCAAATAAGGAGAGCTTCACATCGTTCTTGAATAATTTGAGTAACGTTAAGCCCTGCAATTCGAGCTAATTTGTCGACAGAATCTTCGAGAAGAATTCGCATACCCGAGCACCACACAGGCAACGACAAGTCAGCGCAGGCGAAATCTTCCTCGCGCGTCCGACTGTCGTTGCTTGCCGATGAACTGAGACGAGCGACGTGGTTGCATCGCCATCCGGTTCAACGATGACGCTTCCGCAGGATTAATTGCCGGCGGCTTTTTCGTGTTGCGCCGTGCCGATCGCCTTGTAGTCATACGTCGGATAGAATTCGGTTCGGTAAGAGCCCCACGCGGTGTCCTCGATGACGCGGTTGACCTCGCGCAGCCGTCCGGCCGGCAGGCGCAGCGTGATCACCTGTCCGATGCCCATCATCACGTACCAGCTCACGACCTCGACGCCGGGCGGCGGAAACGCCTTGTAGAAGCCCTGCTTGTCGAGCTGCGCATTCAGCTCGTTCAACGGGCGGGACTGGTCATGCTTGAAGAAGACGGTGAGCAGCACCGCATTGTCGGCGGTCGGCGCCGCATTGCCTTGCTGTGGCACCGTCTGCGCCATCGTCGTGGATGTCAGCGCCAGCGCGACCGTGAGCAGGGCAGACATCGTCAATATCCGTCGGTTCGACCTCATCGCGGATTTCCTTCCCAATGCTCGAGCGATGGATCGGAGCATAGGAGTGATGGCACGGCCGAAGAATTCATTTTCGCGCGATGCGCGCATGTCTCGATTTCGCTCGTAACGGTTCTGCGACAAGGCGCGCCGGATGAGACGGCGCGCGTGTGAAACACATCACATGTGCATTGCCGCAGCTGCGCTATTGGTCCGCGTAGCCGGTGGAGGGCTGTCGAGGACTACAGCTATGTCGATGCGGCGAATGATATCTTGGTGGTTCAGATTCGTGCTGTCAGGGCGATTTATGGATCGCTTCCTGTGCCTGCCGCGGTAGCCGCGCGCAACGTGTTGCTTCGCGACCGAACCCCGATCTAGTTTTGCCCGATCAATTTGCGGAACGCCGCCGCACCGTCCTGCATCGCGTCGCGGCCCTTCCAGGCGAGATAAGTCAGCTTGCCGCCGATCGTGTCGTGGCTGCGCAGGCGGCGCGAGCCGAGGATGTGTCCGACATTGGACGGGAAGCGGCTCACCTCGGCGGACACCAGCGCTGCGATCGCGTCCATCAATTGCCGGAGACGAATGCCCCACTCGCAACTTTCGATGCCGTCGATGCGGACCTTGAGCGCATATTCGGTGTCATAGATTTCGGCGAGCAGGTCGCGGGCGATCAGCACCCGGTTGTGCCGGAGCGCGAAGCGAAGCGCGAGACGCTTGTCGTCGAGCCGGTCGAGGACCATGGGAACGACGCAGGCATAGGGCGTGGCGGCAACGTCTGCGGCGGCCTTGCTCGCAGCGGCCTTGGTGGCGAGCCGCACCAATTGCCAGGACGTCTTCAGGCGCCGCGCCACCAGCGCCAGCGCGAAGGGCACCGCATGGGGATGCGCCTTCTTGAAGGCGTCGAGTTGCGCGGTGATCTGCGCGACCCGGCCGTCGTCGAACTTCGCGATCTTCTCGGGCAGCTCCTCGTCGAACTTCGGCAGCGCATCGCCGGCGCGCAACACATGCAGCATCTTCACGACGTCATCGAAGGCGGTGCGCGAGGCCGTGTATTGCGCGAGCTTGGCACGCGCAGAGTCGGCGCTCTCTGGCGAGGTGAGCGTGCTCTCGAGGACCTTGACGACCTTGGTCTGGAAGGTCGAGGCGATCTTCTGCACTTCCTTCGGATTGTTGGCCGCGACCTGGTCGTTGATCGCCTTGATGTAGTCGCGCGCCATGGTCGGCAGCAGGTCGCGGCAGATCCATTCCCAGATCGGAGTGAGAGTGTTGCGCGAGATCCGCCCCATATTGGCATGCTCGGGCGCGCCGTCGATCAGCAGCAGCTCCAGCGGCGCGAAGAAATAACGCGAAGGATTGGTGGCGCGCGCCTGGGTCGATCCGTCCTTGCGGAACTCGGCGCGCAGGCGGGACTGGATGTCGGCCGAACCCGGCATGTCGATGCCGCACAGCTCGAGCCGTTCGAGCTCGCTGAGCAGACAGCTGCGCGACAGCGGCGTCAGCCTCTGCAGGAATTCCGACAGCCGATCGATCTCGTTCATGGCACGCAATCTTTCGCAGCGTGTCCCGCGGGCTTGCGGGCCCAATGCGTGGAGGCATTTGCGCGCTCTCAACCTCCCTAGAGAAGCAAGCCGCCGTTAATTATTCCGTAAACCCGGGGCGGAGGTCAGGGGAAGGCCGCGGCCAAGGAGTCCTATCCGCTCAGCCCAGATCTTGGGGAAAGCTCAACCCTTGCATGGTCGGGTGCAACACCGCGCAAGCATAAATTGTGCCGAAGCCGCTGTTTTTGCGCAAAATGGCCTAAATCACCGTAGTCTTACGGAGCAAAAAGTTAACCACAGACAGGCCCAGGTTCCGCTAAATCAGTGACATGGGGTCACAGAATGATACGGCCGGCGATTCGCGGCCGTCGGAATGGCACGAAGGCAGCGCTGCTTCCGCTGAAGAGCCCGATTTCGTCCGCCTGAGCGCCGTCCGTGCCAAGGCAGCCGACGAAATGGCCGCTGCCATCGCCCGCGAGCTCAACGGCCCCCTGACTGCGCTCCTGCTCTACATGGGCGAGATCAAGCATCACAGCGACCAGCTCGCGCCCGCTACCGGCGATCGCGCCTATTTGCAGCGGGTGGTGGAGAACGCGCTGGCACAGACCGAACGCGTTTGCGGTCTGGTCAAACGGCTGGCCGGCCCTCACAAGGGCGGCCTGCCGATCCCGTCCGGCACGGAGGAGGCAGAATCGAAGGCCGCCCGCGTGCTGCAGCCGCAGCGCCTGCCGAACGCCGAACTCCTCGGCCCGTCCGGCCAGAAGCGGCTGACCAAGCGCGAACGCGAGGTGCTGAGGCTGATCAGCGAGGGCTACTCGAACAAGCAGGGCGCGCTTCGCATGCAGATCAGTCCGCGCACCTTCGAGAGCCACCGCGCCGAGGCGATGCGCAAGCTCGGTGCGCGCAACACCGCGGACCTCGTCCGCGCGGCGCTGCTGCATGCGATCGACTAGGTTTGAGCGGGTCTGTTGCGCCGCCGCAGGCGGTGCGGACGAAGCTCGAGACGTTCTCGAGAACTTTGGAAACGCTCAGAAATAATCTTCGGCGAACGGACGTGCGCGCGCGGCGGGACGCAGCGGCTTGATCTCTTCCTTCGGCGCGTTCGGAATGATCGTGATGGTCCAGCGTGGAGGCATGCTCGATTCCTGCTCCAGCACCGAACGCACGAAGCCGGTCACGGTCGACCCGCCGGCCTTCACCGTCGCCATCCGGCCATTGAACTGTGCAATGCGGAAGCGACGAACCTCCTTCTGGTCTGCGGTCTCGTAGGTGAACATGGAAAACCCTCCTGGTTTTCCAGGACTATCGCGACCCATGATTAGCCATCTCTAAAAATCCCAAACCGTAGAAGTACGGCGGGTTTTGCGCGGCGGCTCCTGCGCGCGGGCGGCGGCATAGGCGGCATCCATCCGGTCAAGGAGAACGCGGAATTCCGTCTCGCCGAGACCCTCCGTGGTTTTTTCCAGCCGCAACGCCAGCGCTGCGAGCCTGATATAGCCGAACGTCCCGGCCGCGCTCTTCAGCGAATGCGCTTCCCGCGCGATCCTGGCGTGGTGCTGCAAAGGCGAGAGCGTGCGGAACAGTTGCAGGCGCACGCAGGTCTCGCTCCAGAATACATCGCGCACTTCAGAAGCGCCGTCCTCGCCGATCTCGCGCACCAGCGCGTCGTATGCGCGCGGCTCGCGCGCAGGTTCGGCATCGAGCGCCTTCTGTGCAGGCGCGACGGTTACGTCAAACATGGCCTGCCTTGATCAATCACGGTTCGTTGGCGCGCGGCACGTGCCGGCGCGAGGCATGCCCCGTGTCTACCGCATTCGAATTTCAGTTCCGGTAGCAGGATGGCCCGTGTTTGCAGGTCGGCATTAGCCGGCCGTTTACCAATCGAGCGCGGCGATCAGCGCGTGCCGAGCAGGCGGTCGTACTGGGCCTTCACGATGGCGTAGCACTCGCAGGCCGTCTGGCGCAGGCCGTCCAGATTGGTGATCTGGATGTGTCCGCGGCTGTAGTGGATGAAATTGGCCTGCTGCAAGGAGTTGGCGACCAGCGACACGCTGTTGCGCCGCGCCCCGATCATCTGTGCCAGGGTCTCCTGGGTCAGCAGCAGTCGGGAGTCGCCCGACAGATCGTGGGTGTGCAACAGGCACCGCGACAGCCGCGATTCCACCGGATGGGCGGCGTTGCAGCCCGCGGTCTGCTGCACCTGGGCGTAGACCGCCAGCCCGTGGCGCGCGAGCAACGTGCGCAGGGTGCTGCTCTGGTCGGCGGCGATCCGCAGCCGCTCCAGATCCACCACCGAGGCGACGCCGGGAAACAGCACGATGGCGGTGTTCAACGCACACGCATCGCCCATGGTCGAAAGCGTCCCGAGCAAGCTGTCGCGGCCGATCATGGCGACTTGCACATGCTCGCCCTTGGCCAGCTCCACCACCAGCGAGATGACGCCGCGGTGGGGAAAATAGGCGCGCTCGAGCGCCTCACCGGTCTCGACCAGCACGGCGTCGTGGGGCAAATCGACCGTTCGCAGATGCGGGCGGATCAATTCATAGTCGTCTGCCGACAGTGCAGACAGGAAACCGTTGGGTGAACGCACCATCGTTCCCAAAGCTGCCTCCCCGGTTCCCTGCACTCCTCGAAGCGCGGCGTGAAATCACGCCCTACCCGGGTAAGTTGTATCATGTTCATGCCGGGATATGTTGGCGATTGGGACAAGTTGTCCGTCCTTCGTGATCGGTCTGCGACGCTGCCCCGACGTCGGCATACAGCGATTGCGCGATGCTCCCGTCACGGCACGGCTCCCATCGGGCACAGGCGGTGGCGAGCAGTTGCAGCAACTGATTGGGCGGGTGGCCGCTCGCGGTCATGCAGGTTCAATCCAGCGGGTTCGATAGACGATTCGGCGTGGCCTCCGTCCGTCATTCAGTTGCGCGGCGCATAAACAATACTAACCTAAGGGTTGTAGTGTCGTCTATATACCCGTTGGAAGGCAGACAGTGCCTCGGCCGCACGGCTCGGTTAGCGCGGCACGAGCCGCTTCGGCCGTAGGGTAACCGTTCGTTTACCTCAAGCGCGCGGACCGCGCAGGTCGCGGCAACACCGCAAAAGGCGGATCACGAGTGTGCCGCAGCTTGTGTGGCTCGGGCCAATGCCCTGCATGCCGTCTCTATCGTTCTTCATGAGCAGGACTTTCCCGCGCGCCTCGCCGTTATCGGTCTTACCTCGCATGTCCCTTCGCTGGGGCGCGGAGCCGCTTTTGCCGAAAAGCGCTGCAGCATGCAGTCGACCCGCAAACTTCTCTTCAATATCCGTAGTAGCACGGAGGATGAAATTAACGGGACTGTGAAATGGGATGTCTAACGATCCAGGCTAGGGGCGTCCATGCCCACGGTGGCTCAGGCGTCGCGTTCGGGTCCAGTCAGTAAGGCGTAGCTCATGGATGATCTGTTGCGGGAGTTTCTGACGGAGACCAGCGAGAGCCTGGACACCGTGGACAACCAGCTGGTGAAGTTCGAGCAGGAGCCGAACAACGCCAAGATCCTGGATAACATCTTCCGCCT
>NZ_RDQF01000107.1 GCF_004114425.1 Bradyrhizobium vignae
CGCGAACCGCACCCGTCGTTGGCGCGAGGTCTTCGCTCACGGTTGCCCGCCCTGCAAAACCCTTCGCGCCGGTGCAACCCACGTCCACCGCCGCCCGGCCCGCGTTCGTGACGATCGCGATACGCCCTCTTCCTTGGGCCGGATTGCGGCGAGACATACGCCGTTTCCGAATTTCGGTAAAGCGGAATATTTTTGACCGGGTGCGTTGACCCATGGCTCGCGTGTTTTGCCCCACGGTCAACGCAAGGGATTGCGGCCGGGATCGAGCGACGCGGAATCCGGGAATCCATCCAAGCGGACAAACCAGCCCCGGATCGCGCTGCGCTCCATCGGGGCTACGGACGCCGCTGATCCTCGCTGGAGGCCGCTGACCGGTTGCGCAAATAGGCCTGGGACAACAGGAAGAACAACGCGCGCTCGCCTTGATATTTGGCGGACGGACGCGTGCGCTCGAAACCGTCGGCAAATATCTTGCCGGACTGGTCGCACACCTGCCACCGCCAGCCAAACCGCTTGCGCCTGGTGAGGATCACTTCGAACATGCCGACGAGCCTGGTCCCCTGCTCCGTGCCGGTCTCGCAAGGCATGCGCCTGCTCCGGCCTTCCCCGTTAGACGGACGCCCGACATATAGCGCAGCAGAATGGAAAGAGAATAAGATTTGATTGCAGCAAATGCGTATCTTCCACCGGTCGTGGGCGGCAGGCGCGCCGCTGCTGGAATAAGTCGATGCCGCCGGTGTTTGTTGGCTCCAAGCTGGTAGCGCTGCCAAGATAAGACAGAACACAGCGGTTGAAGAGCAGTTGCTTGGCAGAACCCATACCGGAAGCGGCGGTATTAGGAGATGCACACCCATGCGCGCGATGAGAATTCTTGTGCCGAACGTCTCGCTGCGGGCGGCTTAGCGCGCGACGACCTCGACTTCGCCGTCGACGCCGTTGACGACGTTGAAACCGCGCTCGTAGACCTTGCCTTCGTTCTTGGCGATGGCGCGGTATTCGCCTTCGGAGAGCACGACGCGCGGGAAAGCACCGATCGATTCCTTGATGACGTCGCCGCCCGGAGTCAGCACCGACCAGGCCGTGTTGGCGAGCGCCTCGCCGCCCCTGTCGCTGACCAGCTTGAGCGTGATGACGGCGGCGCGATGGGTGATGGTGACGTCGGTGAGCTTGCCGGCCTGAACGCGAATGTCGGAGCGCACCACGGAATTGGCGTCGCCATAGTTGGAGACGATATAGTAGGTGCCTTCCGGGATCAGCACGACATCGCCGGCGGCGACATTCGGCACCAACGCAGCGCGATCGCCGGACTCGAACTGGCTGCCCTTGTAGATCGCGAACGAGATCTGGTTCTGCGGAATGCGGCTGGTGCCGACCCGGCCCTCGATGCGCAGACCGCCGGCCGGCAGCACGAAGGATTGGCGGTCGGTCTCGGCCTTCAGACTGACGGTGCGCACCGCGCTGACTAGGCCGAAGGCGACGTGGACGACGTAGTTGCCCGGCGGCAGCACGATGTTCGGCGCGGCGTTGCGATCCTCGCGGAGCAGCTTGAAGGTGCCGTTCTCGTCGGGACGGTCGGCGAACACGCGCCAGACCAGGCCGCTGGTAATGGGGGTCGAGTCCTTGCCGTATTTCGCCGTCAGCGACAGCACACCCTGCCCGGGCACGGCCGCATTCAGCGGCGCGGCCGGTGGCACGGTCGTGACTGCGGGCGGCGGCATGCTGGGCGTAGCGGGCTGCATCAGCGTCGGCGGCAGGCTCGGGACTCCGGCGCCCGGCCCGGAGGGCGGTGCCAGGCTGACGGCGCCGCCGGGGTCGGGCACCGATGCCGGCGGCACCGGCGGCGGACGATCGGAGAAAAGCTGCGCCTGCGCCGCATTTTGGCCCGAGGTCACGAGGCACGCGGCAAGGATCAGCGCCGGCAGCAGCCTGCCACTGCGCCGCCATCCGATGATGCCGTCACCCCCGCGTGTCATGTTCCCTGCTTTTCACCGAAAACGCGGCAAATTCAAGCCTCTGAAACCCCAAGAAATACGGGCTCTGTTACGGCCCCTTCTTTCCCTGGAACTGGGTTGACGCCTGCGTGATTATCCCTGCAGCAACCGTCCATTGCCATACTCCTGCCCTGTGCGCTTCCCAAAGCGACATAAACCATGCTTCGCCCGCGAGATGGCGAAGTCCAGGAACGGTCCCTAGTCTGGTGGTTGGTTGGGGCTGGCCCGGCGTAGGAGAGTTTCGGTGCTGGACATCTTGAAAGGTCGGAGCGCGAACGGCTCGAACGGCGAGAAAATTGGTCTCGGCAGCATCCGCCGGCCGATCGTTGGCCTCGCGCTCGGCGGCGGCGCGGCGCGCGGCTTTGCCCATATCGGCATCCTGAAGACCTTGCTCAGCAACGGCATCGTGCCCGACGTCGTGGTCGGAACGTCAATTGGCGCCGTGGTCGGCGGGGCCTATGCGACCGGCCAGCTCGACACGTTCGAAGAATGGGGCCGCAGCCTGCAAGGCATGCGCAACATCCTCGGCTATCTCGACATCCGCCTCAACGGCTCGGGCCTGATTGGCGGCGAGAAGCTGGCTACCCGGCTGGAAGAGGCGATCGGCCAGACCCTGATCGAAGACCTACCGATCAAATTCGCGACCGTGGCGACCGAAGTCCGTACCGGCCATGAGATTTGGCTGACCCGCGGCCGCGTGGTCGACGCGATGCGCGCCTCCTATGCCCTGCCCGGCATCTTCTCGCCCGTCCTGATCGGCGACCGCTGGCTGGTCGACGGCGCGCTGGTCAATCCGGTGCCGGTCTCGGCCGCGCGCGCGCTCGGCGCCGAAATCGTCATCGCGGCAAACCTTTCCAGCGACATCTTCACCCATTCCACGACGATCTATTCGCACGGCGCGATGCCCACACCGGTCGCGCCGGTGGCCGAGGAGACGACCGCCAAACGGCGTTTCCCGCGGCTGTTCTCGCCCGAGAAGACCATGAAACGTGAGTTCTTCGGCGGCGGCGGACGCCCCGGCATCTCCTCGGTGATGGTGGATGCCTTCAACATCATGCAGGACCGCATCACCCGCGCCCGCCTCGCCGGCGATCCGCCCGACATGCTGATCACGCCCCGCGTCGGCCAGTTCGGCTGGTTCGACTTCCACCGCGCCGACGATCTGATCGCGCACGGCGTACGCGCCGCAGAGCGCGCGTTGGACTCGATCCAGGAAGCGATCCATGTGCTGGCGCCGCCGCCCGAGGGCGCCGCGCCCAAAGCCACCGAGTAAGGCCGCTCAGTAACGCCGGTCAGGCGGTCTTGATGTAGTCGCGCAGGGCTTCCTGTTCGGCCTCGTATTCCTGGACGCGGCGCTTGACGATGTCGCCGATCGAGATCAGGCCGACGACCTTGCCGTTCTCGATCACGGGCAGATGGCGAAACTTGCCTGTCGTCATCATCTCCATGAGCTCGGCGACCGTGTCGGTCTCCTTGCAGGTGACCACCTTGCGGGTCATCACCTCCGAGACCGGCGCCTCCAGCACGCCGGCGCCGCGTTCGCCGAGCACGCGCACAATGTCGCGCTCCGACAGGATGCCCTCGAGCCGGCTCTGGTTCATCACCAGCACTGCGCCGATTTTCTTCTCACCGAGCAGCTTGATCGCGGCCGCCAGCCTGACGTCGGGCTCGACGCTCACGATCTGGTGGCCCTTGGTATTCAGAATGGAACGTACCGTCATTGTCGCCTCCCTGAATCGGAGCCGTCCGCCTTGTGGCGGTCCGAACTTTGATCTGCGAGTCTTCAACTAACAGTTTTGGCGCGGGTTTCACGCTCGCGCGCTTGTCGAAACGTTGCCCCTATGGGCTTGTCGCTTCGGAACATTCTTCCCGGGAATGATGGATGAATTCGGGCCGCGCTGCAAGTACAGCTTCAAGCACGGTCAGAAACGTCCCGTGATGACGCATCCGCAGCATCGCTTCGCACGCGCGGCACCGGATCGAACAGCGCGAACAGCAACAGGCCGGCGAAGAAGCCGCCGATATGCGCCTGCCATGCGACGCTGGTGGTTTCGGCATCGATGCCGATCGCGCCGACGCCGAAGATGATGTTGACGCCGAACCACACGGCGAGGAAGCCGACCACCCGCCCGTCGCGCAGCGCACGCGACAGCGGCAGCGCAGGAACCTTCGCGGCGGTATCGGCATCCGATCGGCTGAACGACAAGAAGCTGCCGCGCGCGAAGGCGAAGCGGATCGCGGCAGCCATCGCGCCCGACACCGAGGCCGAAGCGCCGATCATCGGCGCCACCGCATGCTCATGGGTCACGAGATGGGCGAGCGCGCCGGCCGCCGCCGTCACCGCCAGGAAGACGAAGAACCTGACCGCGCCGAAGCGCCGCGCCAGCGCGCTGCCGAACGGCAGCAGCCACAGCACGTTGAAGCCGAGATGGGTGAGATTGGCATGCAGCAGCGAATAGGTGACGAAAGTCCAGACCTTCGCTCCCGCCCCGCCCGGAATCTGCAAATTGAGCAGCGAGGAATCGTAGCGCTTCGGAATGAAGCCGAAGACGTCGATGGTCCAGTTCTCGAGCTCCGGCGGCAGCAGCACCCGCAGATGGATCAGCGCCAGCAGGGCGATATAGGCGGTCAGCGCCGCCGGCAGCGTCAAGATCGGCTCGCGCGGAGCCTCCTCAGCGGCGGCCGGCATGTTCGGTGACGAATCTTGCGGGGAATCCAAGGCGACTTCGCTTTCGGGCAATCGGAGCGACAGCTTGGAGATAGTCGCCTTTACCGCCTCTGCGCAAGTGCACAAAAGGACAAGCTGCGAGATGTCCGGCCCGATCCGTCGCTGGGTCCCGGCTCTGCGCAGCAACGCTATGCGTTGCAGCGCGTCCGGGACATGAAGGGTTTAAAAAGGAAAAGGCAGGGCCCTGGGAAAGCCCTGCCTGTCCGTGTCGGTCTTCCGGTGGCCGGAGAGATAAGGCTATCCCCACCCCTCCCCGCGATCGTGACCAAGCTGTTTGACGCCCCTAAGTACAGGCCCCGCCGAGAACCTGGAGAAAGCGGCGAGGCTTGCGACCGCGGTCACCATAGCAGCCGCGCGGCCGACACCAAGCGCATAGTTAATTTAACGTTAACGACGCAAAAGCTGGCATAAGAGGCCCGAAAACGCGCGCGCGGCATGGACGCTGCAAATCCCCTCCTGCACAACAACAGAAGGGATCGCGGGTGCACTGAAGCGGGACAGGTTTGTCCCTTCGAGGTTGCACCCCGGGCGAGCGTTCAGTCATGAAACATCCGTCGAGCCGCACGTTCTTCGCGTATTGGGACAAGAAGCGCGGCACTGCGCGGGCCCCTGACCGGGCCGACATCGACCCGGCCGCGGTCCGAGGCCTGCTCGGCGACATCTTCGTGCTGTCCTGTGAGCCGAGCCTCGGCTTCCCGTTTCGCGTCGCCGGCACGCGCGTCTGCGCGCTGGCAGGGCGCGACCTCAAGGATCAGAGCTTTGCGGCGCTATTCGCTGATGCGAGCCGCGGCGAGATCGAGGAGATTACGACGATCGTCGCCGACGAGACGCTGGGTGCGATCGCCGGCATCACCGCGGCGCGCGAGGATGGCAGCAAGGCGCATCTCGAACTGCTGCTGCTCCCCTTCAACGCCCGTCCGCACACACCGGTGAGCGTGACCGGCGTGCTCGCGCCGTTCGACGACGAATGCGGCACGCTTTCCGCCTTCACCCTCACCTCCTGGCGCTATCTGCACCAGCCCGAGAAGCTCTTGCCGCGCGCCATCCGGAAATTGCAGGTCGCACGCGGGCTGATGGTGTATGAGGGGCTGAGATAGCCTCCGCGGCCCGATGCGCGGCATCGCGCGCAAGAAGTATCCGAGATAGCGGCACGGCAGCGGAACTGAATAAACTGGTCTAACCAGACGGAACGACGGACCGACATGAGCAAGACGCACTGGCGTCCCGCGCACACCTGCGACTTGCCTGCGATCAGCGCGCTTGCGGCACGCATCCACCCTGCGCTGCCTGAGCGCGCCGAGGTGCTCGCGGAGAAGATGCGGCTCTACCCGGCTGGCTGCCGCGTGCTCGGCGCAGATGAAGGCATCGTCGGCTACGGACTGACGCATCCCTGGATGCAATACCGGATTCCGCCGCTCGACAGCTTCCTGCACGAATTGCCCGATCGCGCGGATTGCCTCTACCTGCACGACCTCGCCGTATTGTCCGGCTTTCGCGGCGGCGTTGCACGCGATTATGTTGCCGAGATCGAGCGGCTGGCGCGCGCGTCGCACATCGCGACGCTGGCGCTGGTCTCGGTCTACGCCACGCGGCCGCTGTGGGAACGTGTCGGCTTTCGGGCCGTCACTGCGGATGCGGAGCTGCGTACAAAGCTCGAATCGTACGGCGAAGGCACGACATACATGCTGCGCGACCTCGCCGCGACGTGACGCCCCCTTCCCGGTCGGCTCACGTGGGCGTGAAGCCGCTCCCTCGAACCGGGCCGGATCAGCCTCCGTCGAAGGTATGTGCGAGCCGTTCCGGTCTCGCCGAACCGAGGCTGGAGAATGTCCATGAAACTCACATTGTCGAAAGTTGCTTTCCTTGCATGCGTTGCAACGGCCGCGCTCACCGCGACCGGTGCCAATGCGGCGCAGGCCCGATCTTACGGCTGCGAATTTGCCTTGTTCGAAAGCTGCGGCAGCGTCGTCGAAATGACGAACCCGGGCCGTGCACGCCGCGTCGTTCGCCTCACCGACGATACCTCGCCGACCTACATGAAGCAGACTGACCCGCGCTACAGTTCGTCGATGCGCGATGCCGGCGGTGGTGGTGGCGGCGGTGGTGGCGGTGGCGGCGGCGGCCGCTGAACTCACACCCGACTTTCAGATGATGTCGCCGGTGCAGTCCGGCGGCATCGCTCCTGTCAGCGCGGAACGACAGAAGCTCAACCGCGACGCTTCTTCTTGGCCTTCTTTCCCGATGCATCCTTCACCCGCCAGGGCGTGACCGACGGCTCCGCGTGGCCCGGCCTGTCCTTGTGCTTCTTCTTCCCGAAGGAAGGAGCATCGGCGAATTTCGGCACGCGCTCACCATGAGCCCTGCTGCGTGGCTTGGCTCCACTTGCCTCGCGCGGGCGATCGTGGCGCCGTTCACGATGATCGCCGGCCTCGCGCTGCAAGGCGTGAGGGTGCGCCTCCGAATCTTCCTGCCGGCGGGGCACGTCCGCCATCGGCTCGATGCGAATGCTGTCTTCCTTGTCCGGACGCTTGATCTTGGTGGCGAACGAATCTGCGACCCGCTCGGAGATCTCGAACTCGGTCGTGGTATCCATGATCTTGATGGCGCCGATGTCGCGCTTGTCGATGCCGCCGCGGCGGCAGATCATCGGCAGCAGCCAGCGTGCCTCGGCATTCTTGCGCCGCCCGATCGCGGCGCGGAACCAGACGCTGCCCTCCGTCATGGCGTGTTTCGACGAGGCTTTCCCCGGCTTCGATCGCGCCTTGACGCGATCGTCGCCGCCTTCAAATCTGTCACGCCCGCGCTCCTCGCGCAGCTTACTGCTTCGCTCGCCGGGATCGATGATGTCCTCGGGCGCCGGCAGCCGCGCGCGATAGAGCCGCGCGAGCGCGGCGGCGATGTCCTCGGGCGACCGCTCGGCCAATAGTGCATGCGCGAGAGCGAGGTCGTCGGCAGTCGTCTCCTCGGTGAACAGCACGTCCTTCATGCGCTCGTGATCGAGCTTGCGGATTTCGTCCGCCTGCGGCGCGGTACCCCAGGCCGCATCGATGCCCGAGAGATCGAGCAGCAGTTCCGCGCGCCGCCGACGTGCGGGCGGCACCAGGAGGACGCTCGTCCCCTTGCGGCCCGCGCGTCCCGTGCGACCGGAGCGGTGCTGCATGACCTCGGCGTCGTTGGGCAGATCGGCATGAATGACGAGGTCGAGGCTCGGCAGGTCGATGCCGCGGGCAGCGACGTCGGTCGCGACGCAGACGCGGGCCCGTCCGTCCCGCAGCGACTGCAGCGCCAGCGTCCGCTCGTTCTGCGTCAGTTCGCCCGATAGCGCGACCACAGAGAAACCGCGTTCCAACAGCGCGGCCTGCAGATGCCTGACGGCATCGCGCGTGCTGCAAAACACCAGCGCGCTCGGCGCCTCGTAAAAGCGCAAGACGTTGACGACGGCGTGCTCGACGTCGGCGGGCGCGACGCGGATCGCGCGATACTCGATATCGGCGTGACCACCCTCGTCACCGGCGACCTCGATCCGGAACGCATCGCGCTGATATCGCCGCGCAAGCGCGACGATGCCGCGCGGAAAGGTCGCCGAGAACAGCAGGGTGCGGCGCGTCTCCGGCGTGGTCTCGAGGATGAACTCCATGTCCTCGCGAAAGCCGAGATTGAGCATCTCGTCGGCCTCGTCGAGCACGACGGCGGCGAGTTGGGAGATGTCGAGGCGGCCGCGGCGCAGATGATCGCACAGCCGCCCGGGCGTGCCGACGACGATGTGCGCACCGGCGGCCAGCTCGCGCTGCTCGCGCCGCGGGTCCATGCCGCCGACACAGGAGACGACGCGCCCGCCGGCATGCCCGTAGAGCCAGGCGAGCTCGCGCTGAACCTGAAGCGCGAGCTCGCGGGTCGGCGCCACAATCAGGGCGAGCGGCGCGGCCGCAGGTCCGAACTGCTCGGCGTCATCGAGGAGATTCTTGGCGATCGCCAATCCGTAAGCGACGGTCTTGCCGGAGCCGGTCTGGGCCGACACCAGGAGGTCGCGGCTGGTCGCTTCGTGGGCGAGCACGGCGAGCTGGACGGGGGTCAGTGAATCATAGTTCCGCTCGGCCAAAGCGCGGGCGAGCGGCGGGGTCAGGGCCGGAAAAGACACGGGATGGAGAACCTTGGTTGATTCAGGCGCGGAACGGTGATCCTGCGGACCTGAGCTGCGTGCGCGGCAAACGGCCCGGCCGCACGCTGATTTGATCTGGGCGCTCTTTACGCCAAAGGGTCGGAAATCACCATGCCTATGATGCATGGCTTGATGGAGAGCACCGCGCCGGAAGGTTGCAGCGGATTTTTACGGCCACCTCCATTAACCTGAGACCCACCGGATCGGATGGGAATGACCAAGTGACGCCGTCCGTCAAACGCACCTGCGGCCATCGGCTGATCCTAGCAGGCTGTTGAAAAAGGCGCTCGCCGCCGACCGGCGACCGTGATTCATTGGCTCCGATGAGATTCGGAGATGGTGCGTGCGCGGCGGCGACAATCGAACGGGCGAACTGTTCAGCTACGTCGACCTGGAGGCGCGGGTGCGGCGTAATCATCCGCTGCGAGCGATCCGGACGATTGTGAACGAAGAGCTGTCGGCGCTGGAGCGAGAGTTTGCCGCGCTCTATTCGCCAATTGGGCGGCCGTCGATCCCGCCGGAGAAGCTGCTGCGGGCGATGCTGTTGC
>NZ_RDQF01000108.1 GCF_004114425.1 Bradyrhizobium vignae
TGATATCCGCGTCCTTGAGCGCATCGGCGCTGACGGTGGCACCGGCGGCGGTGAACTCGGAATCCGGCAGGCCCGACTTGATACCGGCACCCGGCTCGACAGCAACCTCGGCGCCCAGCGCCTTGAATTTCTTCACCGTATCAGGCGAAGCGGCGACGCGCGGCTCCGACGGATCGATTTCCTTGGCAACGGCGATCTTCATGAAACCTCCCGGCCAGCGCCGCGTGTCTTCGTACAGCAGTATTCCGAGCGCGCCGGCCTGCAGAACGCCCGAATTGATTCGTAGTGATGACTTGTTCGCACTGAATATAAGGCTCGTTTAGCAGACTCTATCGGGTGCCCTGCGCCGTCCCTTGGGGCGCCGAGCTTCAAGCTCCCTCGACCGAGATCGACTTTATGCCGCCCTCCCAGTCGGCCCGATCTGCCGACCACACTCCCAGTCTGTTAGCGCCGCGCCATTTCATGACAGGATCATCCTGCCTTGCGCCGAGCCGGGACACCGTCCTTCGCGTCACGTGTGCAACGAAAGCTAGCTTACAATCAGGCGCCAGTGCGGCGCGCAGCCGCCGATTGTGCGTCACATTCCCCCGCCCCATTGCACTTCCCCTCACGTCCACGGGCAAGCTAGCATCGGGAAGGCGTCGTTTCTCGGCGATCTGACGGCCTTCGTTGGAAACTAACGGTGAAAATCCACGAAAGATTGGAGGTGCGCGAACGATTTCTGCGAGATAGGATGAATTTAGACCGCGCGATCGAATCAGCGTCGGAAAGCACCAGCACCGAATGTCGCGCGCCCCTGGCGCAGCCGCAGACCTAAGCGGTCGTCGTGAGGTTGAGTTTCAGCGTGCGCGGTAGCGATCGCCCCCCGTCCATGACGATTGATTGTCCCGTCACCGCGGAAAACTCCGATGTACAGAGAAGTGCCACCATCCGGGCGACCTCCTGTTCTGTCACCAGTCGCGCCATCGGTGTTTCCATGACGACGCTGGCCTTGTAGTCGGCCATCGTATCGGTACGCTCGCCGGCGATCTGGCCGGGCACGATCGCATTGACCGTAACGAGCGGCGCAAATTCGAGCGCGAGGCACTGCGTCAAATGGATCAAAGCCTCTTTGGCAAGCCCATATACCGAATGCGACCTCGCATAGGCCGAGGTTGCGCTCACATTGATGATTCGGCCCCAGCCCATTCGCTCCATGCCTGTGATCGCGCTTTGAGCAAGCTGGTACGGAGCCCTCAGATTCACCGCCGTGACCGTCTCCCACTCCGACAGAGGTAGTGACCGAAACGGCGTATCCGAATAGGGACCCGCATTGTTGACCAGGATGCCTAAGGCTCCCAATCGCTCTGTGATCTGGCATACAAGCGCTGCAGCCGCTTCTGGATCTCTTAGGTCAACGGAAAACAAGGTCGCTTTTCCACCGATCGCGGCGATGCGAGCGACAATGCTTTCGCCCTCGCTCAAAGCACGCCGGCAATGCACCGCGACCCGCGCCCCACGCCGGGCGAGCTCGAGTGCGATTGCAGCGCCGGCGCCTGATGAGGAGCCAGTGACAAGGGCGACCTTGCCGTTGAGATCGCATTCGCCCGCACTCATGGATCGACTCTCCTAGACCAGATGAACTTCAGCTTCGTCTCGTCAAGGTACCTGTCGTGTATCAGGTCGATCAGATCCTTGGCGGATGTGGCCAGCTCCGCCTCATAGGCGGCGCGATCGGTCACCTCGATGCGCTCGATGTAATCCCAGGGGCCGCCGTCGAACGGCACCGGCTCCGTCAGGCGATGAATCCGATAGCTGATGACCGTCTTCAGCTTTTCTGTAAACGGATAGTCAACTTCGCGCTCGAAGCGTTCGTATTCGTCCGGGTCGACACCGGGTTTCAAGGCGGTCAGGATATAGACGACCGTCGTCATCATTTACTCCTCATGAATATTGCTCAAAGAGGACGAGCAAGCTTTGACAGCCTCGAAGCCAATCATCCGCCAGGAGATTTCAATGTTTGGATCAGCGGGGCCCCGATAAGGTACCTCTGAGCGTCAAGAACGAGCCATTCATCTTCACCATCCCGCTGGTCTCTCGCCGAGCTACAGGCGTCATCCGTCACATCCCTGGCCGTGCTTTGATCAGCGCGGCGCAAAGAGGCCCGCGAGGAGGTTGCCAGTCCTCTTTTCTGAAAAAAGCTTGGCTCGAGGCTTATGTCTGCCGATCGCTCGACGCTTTCGCGAAAGCCGCCTTGACCGCCGGCCAGACTTGCGTTCCGAAGCGCATGATCACGTCTTCGTAACTGACGCCAGGAGCCGGAACCGGAAAGATGTTGAAGCCGGTGACGCCGGCGCGGCGAAGGTCAATGACGTGCTGGGTCACCTCTTCGACAGTCCCGCAGAGGGTGAGAGCGTCGACATGGCGGTCGGTGACGAGAGGAAATAATGCGGCGAACGGGGCGACGCCGGCAGCATAAGGGACCGGACCAATGGCTTCGACAGCCTCTTTTGGCAACGTAAGTCCCTGGGTCTGAAGCGTGTAGAACCGCGAAGTGGCTTGTGCAATGATCCGCGTCACTGAAGGGCGCAATATATCGCGCGCCTGCTTACCGTCATTGGCGATACAGCAATCAAGGCGTGCGACAAGCTTGATCTCGCCCGGAGAACGGCCGGCCTTCGTCGCTCCCTCGGCGACGGCCGACGCGAAGGCCTTTGCTTCGTCGACAGAGCCGCACCCTTCCATCATCACGCCATCGGCGACTACGCCGCCCATTTTCTGACCGAGCGGCCCATTGCTTGCGACGCGAACAGGAATGCGCGCGCAGCGGCGTGAAATTCAATCGGCCGCGGTGAAATTGAATGATCTCGCCCCGGTAGTCGACCTCCTGCCCAGCCATGAGCTGACGGATCAGATCGACGGCTTCGCGAATGGCGAGAGGCGGCTTGCGGGATTGGATCCCGAGCTCAGCGAAGCCGGAGACGCCCGCCCCGATGCCGAGAATGGCGCGGCCCTCCGAAATTTCATCGAGGGTTCCCAGGGCCATGGCAGTCAAAGCCGGGTGGCGCGCGAACGGATCGGTCACGCAGGGACCAAGCTTGACGCGCGAGGTTTGCCCGGCCAGATACGACAGACACGAGTAAGTTTCCCGGTAGAAGCGCTCATCCGCAAGCCAGACGGTTTCAAATCCGCTCTCTTCGGCAAGCCTGGTACGAGCGGCAAGGCGGGACACCGGTTGGTCGCCGAGCATCAACAGTTCTATCGACATGGACGTCTCCGAGAATTGCCTCCGTCCGCGCTCAAGCAGCTGATCCGGCCGAGAGGTGATGAAGAAAATGGCTTGACTTGCCGCCTCGCCCACTTCGCGGCTAGGTCCCTAACCAGACGACGCATCCGCCCCTTGCGGACGAATGCGCAATGACGCCGAGCGACGTATTCGGGCCTCGCCATGGCGCCGGCCCCGGCCTTCACGACGGCGGCATTACCGCGCAACAGATAGTCGAGGAGAAAGCCGATCACGCCGACGCCAAACCGGGTCGGCGCCAGCAAAGAGCTGCCCGGCGAAGCACAAAAAGCGAAGAACGACATGACTTTGCCAGCGCGTCCAGGCCGCTCTCAACTCAGTTTCATTTTGTTGAAGCGCTCGAAGGAATCCCAGTACTTCGCAACGCCCGCGAGCTCGGAACGCGTCACCCTCGCCCAATTGTCATACCAAAGCAGACCCCAGGTCGCGTCATCCAGAAGAATCTTCTGCGCCGCCCTGACTGCGGCCATGCGCCTCGCTGGATCAGCCTCTCGGATATTCTCGTCGATGATCTTGTCGAGGGCAGGATTGGCGTAGCCCCCCTTGTTGGTCGCGTTAGCCTTGCTGTGGAAGTTCCAATAGAGGTGATAGAATGGGTCGTTGATCCAGGACTGCCACGATTCGATCGACAGCTCGTGCCCGCCGCTCGATGACAGTTGGCGGAAGGTCGCGTCAGTCTCCTTCTCGATGCTGACCCGGAATCCGATCGTCTCGAGTTCGCGCTGAATCCATATCGCTGCTTGCTCATGCGGCGCATAGCCGACACGCACCGCGAGCTTGACCGGGATCGGCGCAGAGCCGAACCCCGCTTCTGCCATCAGTGATTTTGCTTTGGCGACATCATAATTGTACGGCGAGAGCGAACCATCATAGCCGGGCGTTTGAGCTGCAATCGGGCTTTTCATCTGTTCGCCATAGCCGTAGAGCACGTTCGGGATGATCGCGTGGATCGGCATCGCGTAGTTGATCGCCTGACGGACCTTCACGTTATCGAACGGTTTTTTCTTCAGATTCATGCAGAGGAAATTGCAATTGGTGTCGGGCAGCGACACGACATTGAGGCCGGGCTCGCCCTCAAGGCTCTTGAGATTCTTCGGCGACATCGAGTTGGGTCCGATGACCATGTCGATGGCCTTGCGTTTAAGCAGGAGAATCCGGTCCGCTTCATTCGCCGTGGATTTGATGACGATGCGTCTGAAATAGGGGGGCGCACCCCAATAGCCTTGCGTGGCTTCCAGGACCACCTCGACACCCGGCTCGTTTCTGACGGGTTTGTAGGGCCCCAGCCCAGCCGTGTTTCGCTTGAGCCATTGAGAGGCCCAAGGATCGTCGGCGGTCGCGTGCAGCTTGATCTCTTCGGGATCGAGAAGTGCGTTGTTGGACAAGGCCAGCACGTCCAGCAACATGGCACTTGGCGCCGGCAGGTTGATCGCAAAGGTGCTATCGTCGCGCACCTCGAATTGATCTGCCTCCGTGACCCCGATCATGGTAGGAAAGATGAGGCGCATGTAGCCAGAGGATTGCAATCCACGGTCAAAGAGATATTTCACCGCGTTCGCATTCACCGGCCGGCCGGTCGGAAACTTCAGGCCACGACGGATCTTGACGACAAGGGTTTTGTTGTCGTTCTCATATGTCCAGCTTTCGCCGATGCCGCCTGTGAAAACACCGGGCTTGGAAATCGCAAGGTTGGGCGATCCGGCGACTGACTCTGCACCCCAGCCCAGCACCGTGTCGTAGATGTTTGCCTGAACGATGTAAGCGCCGTCGGACTTGAACTGCGCCGGATCGAAGGAATCGATATCTGTGCCCCAGGCGACCGTGAGCGTCGGAACATCCTGTGCATTTGCAGACCCGGTACAAAGGCCCGGCGTGAACATCGCAGTTCCGCTTGCCGCCAGCTTGAGAAAGCTGCGGCGTGATTGATGTCCAAACATTCAAGTCCCCCTGCGTAGATTCTGGATTTGCGTGAACAAGGTCGAATGACGTGGATAGCTCTGTCCTCGTGCGCACGAGTCCTCGAAGACGCTCCAGCAAAGGAGCGACCCAGAAGGTTCCGTTTGCGTCCGTACAATCGACGATCGCGGAGATAAAAGATGCGACTGACGTGCTCAGACGCACAGCTCGGCATAAAGCATGAACCGCCGCAGGATCCTCAGCCAGAGGCGCTTCCGCGCCTGCCTTTCGGAGTGGCAGCCGATCGTTTCTTTTCAGGTTTGTCGATAACGCGCGAGAGGCAATTGGCCGCCTGCATGATGTCATCGGTTACAGCCGCGCGGGCGGCGGGGCCGTCGCGATGCGTCAGCGCATCAAGGATACGGCGATGAGCATCCATGGAGCGGCGCAGGTGCGCGGCGTCGGGCGCAACGAGCACGAAGCACGGGCCAATCAAAACCCAGAAATTCTCGACCGCACCAAGGATGATGGGTGCTTTAGCGATCTCATAGATTCGCCTATGAAAGGCGAAGTTCGCCGATAAATAAGCGGGCACATCGACCGCATCGGCCGCTGCCTGGAGACGATCATAGAGCTGAGCGATCTCGCTATCATCAACGCCTGTCATGCGCACTGCTGCGCGCTCGGCCAGCAGCCCCTCAAGCGCCACTCGTGCATCGCGCACGTCGCGTAATTGCGCCGTTGACAGATGAACTACGCTCAGGCGCGCCGTGTCGCTGAACTCGAATGCACCTTCAGCCTGCAGACGGCGCAGCGCCTCGCGCACCGGCATCGGGCTCGACCCCAGCGCCTCGGCAAGTCCGCGAATTGTCAGCCTCTGGCCCGGCGCGAAGCGGCCGGCCATCACGCCATCACGCAAATGTCGGTAAACCTGATCTGCCATCGAATCCCGGGCAACGGACGGCAGTGGCGGCAGCGGATTCTTGTTTTTCACCTTCGCGGGTCCCCCCAATCTTTCATTTCGGATATGTGATCACAAACTCACGTTTACGTCAAGTTTGCAGGCTGGCCGCTTCGTCTTTTTCGAACGTGAAGTCCGAGAGTTGGCGGGTCATCGGCCAACGAGAGACTTCGGGCAGGACGGCGAGTGGCAAAGCACCGTTCGTCCCGCGGATCGCGGGCCCATTTCAAAGCCGGTTCTTAGAAAGACCTCCGGCGGGCATGCCGGAGGTCTTATTGGAGGTCAAAGTCGGTTCTAAAAGCCTCTTCCTTTCTCCTTCAAGCTAGTTGCCAAAACGGATCACCAATTGCGCTGAGCTCGCAGGAGCAAACTCACCGTGCTCTGGTCCTTCAACTCGTAGGTAGCGCCGGGTTTGGCGATACCCGTCTGCGTCGGTAACACCACAGTGCTGCCAGCCGCGTACTTCTGGTCGAGCATGCTGTATGCCAGATCCGCTGAGAAGGTCAGGTTCTTGACCGGAGTCCAGCGTGTGATCACGCCTGCGACCGCATAGTTGAAGTCGGGGTTGCAGCCGGCCGTGCCGCTCGAGAGCGCAAGGCCGGCGACGAATGCACCGCAGATATAGCCCTTCCCTGTGCCATTGTATCGTGCTGCAGCCCACGCACCGTAGATTCCAGTGTTCCAGTAAGGATCCCAATTATGGGTATAGCCGCCACGGAAGCCATAGGTGGTGGTCAGTTCCTGACCGGAGCCGGTCACGAACACTGAGTCGGCGAGACCGGCAAGGCCGACGATCTGGTAGGCCCCCGCATGGCTCGAGCCGCCGTACATCGCGTAGTTGGTGGGCACGAGGTCCTGGAAATTGTAGCGGCTTGCGCCAAACGTATAAACGCCTTGCACATTGATTGTGTCACCCGGACCTGTCGGGAGATTCTTGATTGATAAAGCCAGTTGACCCGCCCAGCCCCATTTGTCGCCGGGATGACCGGTCATCTCATCGGCGCCGTAGTAGGCGGCGTGATTGTCATGTGCTGCAACTGAGGCCTGGAACAGGCCCCAAGCCTGATCGACGCGAAGCGTGGCGACAAGGTCAGGAGAGCTTGCACCGGCAATGTCATTCGCGCCGTACGCGCCTGTTGCAAGACCAGCCACGGTGGCGGCGCTGATGTTCCAGATATTGGTCGTGTAGTATTGGACCTGATCCTGCGCCGAGAATGATGCAGTGATACCCTGGCCGAAGTCAGCCGTGTACGTGAACTGATTCACACCTGTAACCGCACCGCCGCCGCCTGGCAGACCGTCAAAGTTGTTCGCGGGGTAATTGATCCAGGGCGTTGAGAACTGGGAGATGGTCTTGCCCATCGTAAACCCGGCGAACTGGATGAAGGCTAGATAGACACCAACTGATCCACTGGCGATGCCGGCTCCGCCGTAAACGGTCGAGCCATTAGCACCGCCTGTGCCGACACCGGTATAGCCGCCCGAGCCCCAGTCGAACACGCCATCGAAGAAGGTGCGAAGCATACCGTATTGTGTCGCGGTGCGCGTATCGATCGTCAGATCTTCACGAGCATTGGTGGAGTAGTAGTTGCGCAGGCGATTGCCCGCTCCGGGCACACCATTCACCGCGCCCTGCGTGTAGATCGAGTTGGTGTGCAACGCCGCATCAACGCGCAGATAACCTCCGAGTTTGATGCAGGTGTCGGTGCCGGGGATGTAGTAGAACCCGGCGCCATAAAGAGAGCAGACCTTCACGTATTCAACCGGCCTTGCCTTGGTCGGCAGGTCGGCGCCCTGTGCACCCCCCATCAAGCTGAGCGCAGCGGCCGAACCGCAGAGCATTCGGATAAACGTCTTCATAAAGCCCTCCAAGATTTTCGGCGGCGCTCCCCCATGGGCGGTTGCCGGAGAATGAACCCAAGTCCACGACTGTTGCTTTTCGTCTCGCGCATCGACGTCTTCGCCATGCGCGAATGGATCGATCTGCTTGACGTGCGACCAAGGGTCGCCCTCGTCACGGCGCCGAACATTATATAAGTTACTTATATATTCAACTGATATAAGCTAGCAAAGCGCTTGATCGGGAGAGGGTCGTGACATTCAAGCAACACTGATTGCGCCGCAGTGTTGCTGTGTCTTGCAAAGCGGGTTAGGTAAGTAAGCGAAATAATGAAGAGGAGGTCTCGGATATGTCCCGAGATACGACCCGGCAGCAGCCCTCGCCCAGCGCGAAAGGTCACAGGACAAGCAAACAGACCGCGCCGTCAGACCGAATTATCGGAGAAGTCGGTTGGGACATCGCGGCAATCAATGTGCATCTGGAGGACATCCGGCGTACGTGGGCAAAGGCGCTTGGCGTCAGCGGCCCTCAATGGCTGATCCTGATGGCGATTGGGGATCTGGACCAAGGAGCGGGCGTTTCCGTCGGAGATGTGTCTGCGAAGATCAACGTCCGCTCACCGTTCGTGACCGCAGAAACCAAGATGCTGGAAAAGGGAGGCTTCGTAACTCGCACCGCCTCCCCAGCGGATGGAAGGGTCGTGTTGATGTCGCTGACCGAAAAGGCTCGTAAGGCGATTACAAGCCTTGCAGCCAAGCGCAGAAAACTGGATGAGACGATCTTTGCAGATCTGGGGCACGAAAGGCTGCAAGATTTCAGAGAAGTGCTTTCGACCATCAAGCGCAGAATGGAGAAAGTGGCCCTTCAGCTCGAGCTGGATGCAAGCAAGCCTGACGTGTGAGTGACTATCTTACAGAAGCCAATTCGGCTCCGAAGGATTTATGAGCAGATTGCGCAGACCGAACGCCGGAGCGCGAGAGCGATTGATCCCGATTGAATTCGCACTCTAGAGCATGATGTTTTTATACGGAAACATAGCCTGAGTTTTTGAAGTAGTTGGTGCACTCCTCCTTGGAGAAGAGATCGAGGAGTTCACCAACCTTTCTCCAGGTTGCCTCCACGTCACGGGGC
>NZ_RDQF01000109.1 GCF_004114425.1 Bradyrhizobium vignae
AGCGCATGCAAAGCCAACAGACCGGTGAGCGGACGGGGTCAAGGCCGTCAGCCGCCGCAGGCGGGGGCGCGCCAGCGCCAGCCTTGAGGCCGGCCGATCGCCGGGCTACTTCGCCACAGTTGCTCTTTCAATTGAGGGTGAGGCGACGAAGCAAAGCTCGGGCGAGATGAGCCGCGAGGATGCGAAGGCGTGTCTACAATTCAGATGCCGGCCGCAGAGCGACGCCGGCGCCACTTGCTCCGTCATTGCGCGGAGCGAAGCAATGCAGAGTCTTTTCGCGGATGCATTTCTGGATTGCTCCGCTCGCAATGACGATGTTGAGGCAGCCGTTCGCGAAGATTCAGGCCTCGTGCCCCGGACGCAGCGCAGCGCCCCTCTAGCGCTGCACTGCAGAGCCGGAGCCCATGCTGCAGCAAATGCCGCGGCCTGCTGGGTCCCGGCTCTGCGCCGCGACGCTTGCGCGCTGCAGCGCGTCTGGGACACCAGATCAACGTCATCCCCTCCCAGCCCTATTGCATCCCCAACAGGGCTTGTAACAAAACCGTCATGCAGCGAAACTAAACGAAGCTGGGAGCCGCGATCGCGGCCGAGCCGCCTCATCGCAGGGAGAGATTTGATGCGCCGTTCACTGGTGTTGCTGTCCGCCGGGCTGACGGTCCTGTCCACCGGACTTGCCTCGGCCCAGAACAACACGCCCCGCAATTTGATCCTGTTCATTCCGGACGGCCTGCGCGCGCTGAAGGTGACGCCGGAGACGGCCCCTGCAATGGCCGAGGTCCGCGACAAGGGCGTCAACTTCAAGAACCCGCACTCCCTCTTCCCGACCTTCACCATGGCCAACGGCTCGGCAATGTCGACCGGCCACTATCTCGGCGACACCGGCGTGTTCTCCAACACGATCTGGACCGGCTACACCTCGGCGCCGGCCGGCGACACCGTGGTCCCGTTCATCGAGAACGATGCCGTGCTCGGTGACATCGACGAGCATTTTAGGGGCGACTACCTCAACGAAGAGACCATCCTGAAGATGGCCCGCGACAAGGGCTTCAGCACCGCCGCGATCGGCAAGGTCGGCCCGACCTACCAGTTCGACCACACCGACAAGCCCGAGAAGGCGGGCCTGCATTCGGTCGTGTTCGACGATTCCACCGGCGGCAAGAATGGTGTGGCGCTGTCGGATGAGGTGAAGGACGCGCTGACCAAGGCCGGCCTGCCGCTCGCCACGCCGCCGCGCGGCGACAATTCCAAGGCGGGAGATGCCAAGACGCCGGGCACCACGGTCGCCAACGTCGCGCAGCAGGCTTATTTCGCCGACGTCGCCACCAAGGTGGTGCTGCCGATGTTCAAGGCGCGCAACAAGCCGTTCGTGCTGGTGTTCTGGTCGCGCGACCCGGACGGCACCCAGCACAACCAGGGCGACAGCCTCAACCAGATCATGCCCGGCATCAACGGCCCGAGCTCGATGGCGAGTATCAAGAACGCCGACAACAACCTCGCCACGATCCGCAAGGCGCTGGACGAGCTCGGGCTCGCCGCCAGCACCAACATCATGATCCAGGCCGACCACGGCTTCTCGACCATATCCAAGGAAAGCAAGACCAGCCCCTCGGCCAAGATCAGCTATGACGACACGCCGAAGGACTTTCTGCCGATGGGCTTTTTGGCGCTCGACCTCGCCAAGGCGCTCGACCTGCCCCTGTTCGATCCCAACGACAAGAACGCGAAGATCGAGGGCAACAAGCATCCCAAGGCCGGCAACGGCGTGCTCGGCAAGGATCCGGAGAAGCCCGATCTCGTCGTCGCCACCAATGGCGGCTCCGACCTGATCTACCTCCCCAACATGGACAAGAAGCTCGCCGCGAAGACCATCAAGGCGCTGCTCGAGCAGGACTACGTCTCCGGCCTGTTCGTCGAGGACTCGCTCGGCCGCTTCCCCGGGACGCTGCCGCTGTCGAGCATCAATCTGCGTGGCAAGGCGGCGACGCCGACGCCGTCGATCGTCGTCAACTTCCGCTCCTATGCCAGCGATTGCGGCGAGGCGCCGACCAACTGCTCGGTCCAGGTGGCCGACACCGTGCTGCGCCAGGGCCAGGGCATGCATGGCAGCTTCAGCCGGGGCGACACCATGAACTTCATGGCCGCGATCGGGCCGGACTTCAAAGCTGGCTATGTCGACGAGATTCCGGTCAGCAATGCCGACGTCGGCATGACGGCCGTCCAGCTCATGGGCCTGCGCGGCTCGCATAATGGTGGCCTGATCGGCCGCGTGATGTCGGAGGCCATGCCCAACGGCATCGTACCGAAGGCCTATGTTGGCACGCTGAAGTCCAAGCCCGCCGAGGGCGGCCTGATGACCGTGCTGAACTTCCAGCGCGTCGGCAGCCAGCGCTATTTCGATGCCGCCGGTTTTCCCGGGCGCACGCTGGGACTCGAGCCTGACGCCGTCAAACAAAAAACGGCGGGGAAATGACCCCGCCGTTCCCGCGCGTCATCGAGTGACGCACAAGATCTTACATGCCCAGTCTCTTACATCCCGATGTCGAACACGTTCGGCAATTGGCCCGCCAGAGGCAGCGCGGTGGCGCCCAGGAAGGTCGCCACCATCGCCATGAGGCGCCGGTTGCTCTGGCGCTTGCCGCGCATCTGGCGGGCAATCCACTCCAGCATCTCGCTGTTGACCTTGGAGGCATAGGACGGCGCCCAGCTCTCGATCTCGGTGTCGGCGGACAGCGCGACGCTGCGCGGCGGCACCTTCAGGCCCGAGGCGCTGGCGGCATAATGGGCAACGGCCTTGGCGAGCAGGTCGTCGAACCGGCCACCGTCAGTCCGTTCGGTCGCGGCCTCGTTGATCTCGAACAGAACTTCGGCCTCGGCGCGGCTGACGGGCTGGTCGTTGACGGCGGTCGCGGTCAGGATACGCATGCACCAGGCGGCGTCGTCGGCATCGAGCGAACGGGAGAAATGTACCCTTCCCTTGGTCGTTGGGCCTTCGCCCGTGATCACGCCGTCGCGCACAATGCTCAGCGCATGGGCCGCGGTGTCGCGGCAGGACGGTTCTAGAGACGACGACTCGGTAGGCTTAGGCGCAGCGGCAGACATAGTGCACTTCCAGACTTCTTCTGATCGGCCAGCATTTTCATACCGGCGTAAAGGGGTGGTTAACGATTCGATATGGGGATCGCGACTTCTCTAGATGGTTGCCAATTGGTCGCGGTCAGGACCAATTTGGTTCTAGGACGCGCCGGGCGGGCGTGATGGAAGTGATAAAAGGCATTATCGGGGCAATCGAGTCCCGTGCGGCTCCCGTGGAGATGTTTCGTCGCAGGCGCCGCTGTAACAGAAAGGTGCTAGGAAATCGGCTGTTCAAAGATGGAATTCACATTTTACTTGAGCCGGTTCACTTGGCGTTCACTTGGCCTCGCCAAGCCATTATACTGGGTACGACGGCCAGACATTAATTCACAAGCAAATTCAATATGATGAGGTAGAACCATGACACTTCCGATCGGCGCCACCGCCCCCGACTTCGAAGCCGAGACTACCGAAGGGAAGATCAAGTTCCATGACTGGATCGGCAACAGCTGGGCACTCTTGTTCTCGCACCCGAAGGACTTCACGCCGGTTTGTACGACTGAGCTTGGCGCTCTCGCCAAATTGAAGCCGGAGTTCGACAAGCGCGGCGTCAAGCTGATGGGCCTCTCGGTCGATCCGGTCGACCGTCATTCCAAATGGTCGGAGGACATCAAGGAGACCCAAGGCGCAGCGCCGAACTATCCGATGATCGGCGACACCGATTTCAACGTCTCCAAGCTCTACGGCATGCTGCCCGCCTCGACCTCGGGCGATCCCCTCACCCGCACGCCGGCCGACAACCAGACCGTCCGCAACGTCTTCGTCATCGGGCCGGACAAGAAGATCAAGCTGGTGCTGGTCTACCCGATGACCACCGGGCGGAACTTCCAGGAGATCCTGCGCGCCATCGACTCGCTGCAGCTCACCGCCAAGCATCGCGTCGCGACGCCGGCCGACTGGACCCAGGGCGAAGACGTCATCATTGCGGGCTCGGTCTCCAATGACGAGGCCAAGACGATCTACCCGCAGGGCTGGAAGGAGCCGAAGCCCTACATTCGCATCGTGCCGCAGCCGAAGTGACTTTTGGCGGTCGCGTATAACGGCCGCCAAAGTCATCCCGGGATGGTCCGAAGGACCAGACCTCAGGTGCGCAATCGCGCACCGGGGGATCTCGAGATTCCGGGTTCGGTCCTACGGACCGCCCCGGAATGACCGGGCTGAATTGCGCCGCGTACACGCGGTCGAGGAAGCTCTCCACCAAGGCCTTCAAATGCAGGCTCTCGGCCGGCCCCCCGTAATTCCTGCATATTCGTGCAATCGGCTCACGGCCGCATAAGCGGCCGTTCGCATTGCCGCAATACTTTCCCAAACGTAAACGAGGACCCCCTGAAGGCTTACCTGCGAAGCCGATCCGCCAGCCCTGGCAGGCGGTGCGGGCGCGCCCGGAGACGGCTCCGGAGACGCCTACCCTCGTCGCTTCGCTGCGCGCCGGCCCGGATGGTGCTTGCCCTTGGGATCGCGGAATTCACTGCGATGGCCGCGCCGGTCCTCGGCGTTGAAGCGCTTCCGCTTTTCCGGTGAGCCGAACTGCTTGATCACCCGTTTGCCGTTGACCTTCTTGATCACATAGCCGCCCTCGGTCATCGTGAAAGGCGCCTTGAGCGACCCCATATGATCGAACTTGGTGCCGCGGGGATGTTCGAAGGGCTCGAACCAGGACGGATAGACGAAGTTCGACATCGGAAAGCCGCTGACGATGAACGACTCCTCCTCCACGGCGTCGCAAACCTCGTAGGCATATTGGGTGTGCCGGGTCTTGTCGGCCCACAGATTGGCCATGGGGTCGAGCACCATCTCGAACAGCTCGTGCGATGCGGCGAGGCTGACCGGCTCGTCCTCGCCGAGCGTCTTCAGGAATATCTTCGATATCGGCTGTCCCTGATGCGTCAGCTCGTGCCGGCCGAGGAAGTTCTCGTGGGTGGCGTCGTCGAAATAGACCAGCTGCCAGTCCGTCGGCTTCGGCTTGCGGGTGACGTCGAGATCGACGGGATAGCCCCACACGGGGAGGAAATGCTCGTCGTAGCATTTCTGGAGCGCCGCCGTGAGCCTTCCCATCATTCGGTCGCTCATCATCTCCTCTGCGTAGTTGATACAGGCAATCCGGACCGGCTTCATAGACCTGCCGAGCAGTGCACGCCGTGCTTTCGTCATGGACATCACCGTGCTGAAAAGAAATGGGTTGAATGCTCCACTCTAGCACGCAATGGTCAACACACGTCAGGGGTGTGAGTGCTGGAAACTGCTATGAGCGTCGATTGACCACAAAGACCGCTGCGGCACAGAGCGCCATTCCGGCAATGGCAATCGCGTCGAGCTTTTCGCCGAACAGCAGATAGGCCATCAGCGCCGTCACGGCCGGCACCAGGTAGAACAGGCTCGCGACCGAGGTTGCGGCGGCATGGCGGATCAGCCAGTACAATAGCCCGATAGAGCCAATCGAGAGCGCCACGGCGAGCCAGGCGAGCGCCAGCACGAATTCCCGCGTCCAGTGCACCACGCGATCTTCGAACAGGAAGGCGCCGATTGCGAAGAAAATGGTGACGGATAGGTATTGCACGAGATTGCCAGCGCGCCAGTCGATGTGATTGCAGTAACGGCGCTGGTAGAGCGTGCCGAGCGTGATGCTGATCAGAGAGACCACCGAGGCGAGCCAACCGAGCCCGGCCTCGCCGGTCATCGGACGGTTGTGCAGGATCAGCACGACGCCGCCGAGTCCGAGCACGAGGCCAGCCCATTGCACCGGCGTCACCTTCTCGCCAAGCCACCGATTGGCGATGGTCGAAGTCAGGATCGGCTGCAGGCCCGGAATCAGGGCCGAAAGGCCGGCTGGAATCGAATGCGCGATCGCAATCGCGGTGCCGCCGAGATAGAAGCCGTGGACCAGGATGCCGGCGACCGCGCTGTGTGCAATGCCGGCGCGATCAGGCCATTTCGGCCGCGCGATGGCTGCGATGATCGCCATCAAGCCGACCACGATCGCCATGCGGATGGCGAGATAGGTCAACGGATCGGCGTTGTTGACGACGTATTTGGTGCCGATGAAGCCGGTACTCCAGAGCAGCACGAACAGGATCGGCGCGGCGCGGGCGGTCAGGGCTTCTTGATTATGATTCATTGCCGCCCTCATTGCCTCACCGGCGGCTATGCGGCAATGCGAATTTCGTCCTGATGATGCTGCGCTGCGACGGACGACAGCGGCCTAGCTCAGCCGTTCACCACTCTTCCGGACAGGGATTGACGATCCTCCAGAGTTCGACGCCGTTCTTGATCTTCTTCATGTCGGTGGTGAGCCCGCCATTGCGACGAATCCAGTCCTTCACCGTGTCGGGGTAGTAGGACATGAGATCGGAGGTGCCCTCGGCGCTGGTGACCTTGATGCCGAAGGTGAAGGCCTTGTCGTAATAGGCCTGATGGAAGCCGAGGCTGGCGCGCGGCGTCACGCAGATCTTGTTCATCGGCACGATGCCGAGCACGAGCGTGCAGGCCGAATTGCAGATGCCGTCGATGATGACGCGCTCGCCCTTCTCGCGCACGCGCTTGTACTTGGCCTTGTACTCCTCGACGTAGCCGCCATGGTCGCGGGTAATGTGCAGCTCGGCGCGTGCTGGCGCGGCAGCGGCGAGGCAGAGCAACAGCAGGCTCAGAAGCGTGATGCGCATGGCGAGGTGACGGCGATGGCCTTCAGGAATGGATCGGCTCGAAGGACCCCTCAATATGATCCCTGGCGCCGACGACAGGATTCTCAACCGAATAGTCTTTGGTCATACTTGTGTGGGGAATTCGTTAAGCATCCCGAAAAGGCCAAAAATGGGCAGCTTTCGACCGCATGTCCGGCAACTCTGTCACACCTGTCCGGAAATCTGCGGGACTGGTCATGATTTCGGGCCTTCGGAGCGGTGCCTGACTGCCCGAAATTGCTATATATAAATGACTGACTTATTCGAGCGGGTTCCGGAGAATCGAGATGAGCAAGTTGACGCTTGTAGCCGCGGTTGCGGCCCTGACGGCTGCAGTCCTGGCCCCTGGCCTCGCGGAGGCACGCGGACATCACCGGTACCACCGCTCCTACGCCAACCCGCTGCCCTACCCGATCAGCTATCTGCACAATTACGGACCCGGCATCACCCCCGGCACCTTCGCCTATTACGACGGTCCGTCGACCAACCACTGCTACCGCGGCGCGGCCGCCTATATCGGCCAGGACGGCCGGCGGCACCCCTGCTACTGAGGCGCCGCGCGTCCCTTCCGCGGGCGTCCCTATTTCGCGGCGCCAGACCGCAGCAATTGCTTCTCGATCTCGTAGACCGGCAGCTTGACGAGGTCCTTGCTGATCTCGCCCTGAAGCGCTTTGCGCACCAGATCCGAATAGTCGGCGCGGACATGCCGAGCGCGCGCGGTGAGGCGACCAAGGTCAGGGCCTTGGTCTCGCCGGAGCTGACCGCAGTATCGAGCCGGCCGGCCAATCCCCGCAAGAAGGCGCGCTCGGCCTCGTCGTGCCAATCGGTCTGCTCGACCGAGCTGCGCGACCCGCCGGTCGCCGGGTGCACCCGGCCTGGCGCATCGCTGCCTTGCGCGGCGGTCGAGGGGTTGGACTGCTCGTGCACTTCTCTGGTGTGGAGGTTCGGAAACATCTCGTCGCCGAGGTTTTCCAGAATGAGCGCCTTGCGCCCGTCGCACACGACCAGCCAGTCACCCTTTTCCATTCTCATCTTGTCCATCACAACTTCTCCTTGACGCTTGCAGACGCCGCATCCGGCCTCAGAGCTGTTCTCCGAATTCCTCGAAGGACTTGCCGAACTGCGTCATCGCCTCTTCCAAATAGTCGGCGGGCATTGGCGTGCCGATCGGGTAGGAGGCAGTGCGCTGGTTGTGCGCCTGCGCGGCCTGAGCGCGCAGTTCGCGCCAATCGGAGAGATCGCCGTCGCCGCGGCCGAGCCATGTCAGCGCATCCAGCTCACCTTGCTCGGCAGCAGGCACTACGCCGCCGCCAGGTCGGCAACACTTAGAGCCAAGGCAAACTTGCGAATTGCGCAAGATCAAGGTCTAAGAGACCGCCTGGCCCTGCAGCCTACGCCAGCTGGCGGGCTGGGATCAGGGCCGACCAGCTGGCTGAAGGTTTGTTCATCAGTATTACATTTCGGTTCCGCCACAATTTGAGCAGAACAGCTTCGATAGTCTGCATCGTGCAAGCGGAGGAAGACATCATGAATTTCAAGACTGGCCTCGTCGCCGCGTCCCTGTTCGGCGGCCTCGCGGCAACGTCGGCGGCATCCGCCATGCCCATCGCGCCTGCACCTGCCAGACCGCAGGCCTCCGGCGTCGAGCAGGTCCGCATGGTCTGCGACGCCTGGGGACAGTGCTGGTGGCGCCCGAACTACTATGGGTATTACGGGCCACGGCCATATTACGGCCCGCGGTATTATGGGCCGCGCTATTACGGTCCGCGCTATTATGGCCATTACGGCTATCGCCGCTGGTGACGTTTGAAGGGGCCCGCTGGGCCCCTTCGCTTTTGCGAGTCCTGCGGCCGCCACCGGCCTGGAGCCCTCAGATCTGATCTAGATCAAAGATGAGATCAGCCGACACTGTCGTTCCAAAATAACGAAGCGTGCGAGCGCGCGATCAAGCTCGTGCAGGGCATCGACGACTACGTCGCGACCTATCCGACGGCTCCGATCCATACGGCCGATCTCGCCCGCGAGTTTGACGTTTCAATCCGGACTGTCGGCGGCTACGTTTCGTTACCCATGTCTCCGGGCCGGACAATTGAGCGGCCCGAGACATAGGTGACAGAACGTACCGGGCACATGGGTTACACTTTCCGCTTTTGTTCTGCGGGAGGTGTGGATGCCGTGGAAAGCGAGTTCGGTAATGGAGGAGCGCCTTCGCTTTG
>NZ_RDQF01000011.1 GCF_004114425.1 Bradyrhizobium vignae
ACGGAATCCTGAAAATGAAATTGCAAGGTTCCGATGCCCGAAGCATCAAAACCCTGCAATCCTAAAACACCCCGCAACCACAAATGCGATTCCAGCTCAATCGCTTAGCCGCTCTTCACGGATGACTCTGATTGCAGACCTTTGGTTTCGCGTAGATTGGCCGAGTCCAAACCGACCCTCACTCCGCCGCCTCGCTCGCCGCACGCCTCCGCTTCGGCTTTCGCGCCTTCTCCAGTACCGGAGCCAGGAATTTCCCCGTATAGCTCCGCGGCGCCTTGACGATATCTTCCGGCGGGCCCCAGGCGACGATCTCGCCGCCGCCATCGCCGCCTTCGGGGCCGAGATCGATGACCCAGTCCGCGGTCTTGATGACTTCGAGATTGTGCTCGATGACGACGACCGTGTTGCCCTGCGCGACCAGCTCGTGCAGCACCTCCAGCAGCTTCTTGACATCGTGGAAGTGCAGGCCGGTGGTCGGCTCGTCCAGGATGTAGAGCGTGCGGCCAGTGGCGCGCTTGGACAGCTCCTTGGCGAGCTTGACGCGCTGGGCTTCGCCGCCTGAGAGCGTGGTGGCCTGTTGGCCGACATGGATGTAGTCGAGGCCGACGCGGTGCAGGGTCTGGAAGGTCTCGCGCACGCGCGGCACCGCCTTGAAGAACTCGGCGGCTTCCTCGACGGTCATGTCGAGCACGTCGGCGATGCTCTTGCCCTTGAACAGCACCTCCAGCGTCTCGCGGTTGTAGCGCTTGCCCTTGCAGACGTCGCAGGTGACGTAGACATCGGGCAGGAAGTGCATCTCGATCTTGATGACGCCGTCGCCCTGGCAGGCCTCGCAGCGGCCGCCCTTGACGTTGAAGGAGAAGCGGCCGGGCTCGTAGCCGCGCGCCTTGGCTTCGGGAAGACCCGCGAACCATTCGCGGATCGGCGTGAAGGCGCCGGTGTAGGTCGCGGGGTTGGAGCGCGGGGTGCGGCCGATCGGCGACTGGTCGATGTCGATGATCTTGTCGATGTGCTCCAGGCCTTCGATGCGATCGTGCGGCGCGGCACCTTCGCTGGCATTGTTCAGCTTGCGGGCGATGGCGCGGTAGAGCGTGTCGATCAGCAGCGTCGACTTGCCGCCGCCGGAGACGCCGGTGACGCAGGTGAACAGGCCAAGCGGAATCTCCGCCGTGACGTTCTTGAGATTATTGCCGCGCGCGTTCACCACCTTGATGGTGCGGCGGTGGTTCGGCGGACGCCGCTCCGGCACCTCGACCTCGAGCTCGCCGGTGAGATACTTGCCGGTGAGCGATTTCGGGTTGCGCATGATGTCGGCGGGCGTGCCTTCGGCGACGATGTTGCCGCCATGCATGCCGGCGCCGGGGCCGATGTCGAGCACGTAGTCGGCGAGGCGAATGGCATCCTCGTCATGCTCGACCACGACCACGGTGTTGCCGAGGTCGCGCAGCCGCTTCAGCGTATCGAGCAGGCGGGCGTTGTCGCGCTGGTGCAGGCCGATCGAGGGTTCGTCGAGCACGTAGAGCACGCCCGTCAGGCCGGAGCCGATCTGCGAGGCCAGGCGAATGCGCTGGCTCTCGCCGCCGGACAGCGTGCCGGAGGAGCGCGACAGCGTGAGATAGTTGAGGCCGACGTCGAGCAGGAAGGTGAGGCGCTCGCGAATCTCCTTCAGGATGCGGCCGGCGATCTCGTTCTGTTGCTTGTTCAGCGCCTCGGGCACGCCCGCGAACCACTCGCCGGCCTTCTTCACCGACAGCTCCGAGATCTCGCCGATATGCTTGCCGCCGACCTTGACGCAAAGCGCCTCGGGCTTCAGGCGGAAGCCATTACAGCCCTCGCAGGGCACGTCGTGGAAGTACTTCGCCAGCTCCTCGCGGGCCCACTCGCTTTCGGTTTCGCGGTAGCGGCGGTTGATATTGGTGATGACACCCTCGAACGGTTTCTTGGTGTCGTAGGAACGCACCCCGTCTTCATAGGAGAACTTGATCTCGTCCTCGCCCGAGCCGTAGAGGATCGCGTTCTGCGTCTTCTTCGGCAGATCCTTCCACTTGGTGTCGAGCGTGAACTTGTAGTGCTTGCCGAGCGCGGTCAGCGTCTGCACGTAATAGGGCGATGACGATTTGGCCCAGGGCGCGATCGCGCCCTTGCGCAGCGTCAGATCCTTCTCGGGGATGACGAGATCCTCGTCGACATGCTGCTCGACGCCGAGGCCGCCGCAGGCGGGGCAGGCGCCGTAAGGATTGTTGAAGGAGAACAGGCGTGGCTCGATCTCGGGAATGGTGAAGCCGGACACCGGGCAGGCGAACTTTTCCGAGAACAGGATGCGCTCGGGGCCGCTCTTGTCGTGGATCTTGGCGGTCTTCTTTTTCTCTTTCTCTTCGGCGGGCGCGGCTGCGGGCGCGTCGGCGAACTCGACGACGGCGAGCCCCTCGGCGAGCTTCAGCGCGGTCTCAAAGCTCTCGGCGAGGCGCTGGCCGATGTCGGAGCGGACCACGATGCGGTCGACCACGACGTCGATGTCGTGCGGGAATTTCTTGTCGAGGCTTGGGGCTTCCGCCAGCTCGTAGAAGGTGCCGTCGATCTTGACGCGTTGAAAGCCCTTCTTGAGCCATTCGGCGAGCTCTTTCTTGTACTCGCCCTTGCGGCCGCGCACGACCGGCGCCAGCAGATAGAGGCGGGTGCCTTCGGGCAGCGCCAGCACACGATCGACCATCTGCGAGACGGTCTGGCTTTCGATCGGCAGGCCCGTGGCGGGCGAATAGGGCACGCCGACGCGGGCCCAGAGCAGGCGCATATAGTCGTAGATCTCGGTCACCGTGCCGACGGTGGAACGCGGGTTCTTCGACGTCGTCTTCTGCTCGATCGAGATCGCCGGCGACAGGCCGTCGATCTGGTCGACGTCGGGCTTCTGCATCATCTCCAGGAACTGGCGGGCATAGGCCGACAGCGACTCGACGTAGCGGCGCTGGCCCTCGGCATAGATGGTGTCGAAGGCGAGCGAGGATTTGCCGGAGCCGGAGAGGCCGGTGAACACCACCAGCTTGTCGCGGGGAATCTCGACGTCGATGTTCTTGAGGTTGTGCTCGCGCGCGCCGCGGATCGTAATTGCGCGCAGGCTGGAGCCCGCGTTCTGTTGTTGGCGCTTCGCCCTGATCACTTCGTCCATCCCGCTGGTCCCTCAAGGAATCCAAAGACGCGCGATCGCGCCAATGCAAAAGGCGCGCTTCGCCCGGAACCGGGATCGGCGCCGATGGGTATGGCAGCGAACGTAGGAAGAACGGCGGAGGATTTCCAGTGGGACTTGCGAATCGTCAACGGATTGTTGGCGCGCTGGCGGCAAGTGGCAGCAAGCGGGCGCGGAACTGCACCTGAACAGCCCGCCGCAACAAAAAGGCCAGCGCGAGGCCGGCCTTTCGTGGCGATGTGACGTCGGTCAGCGATCAGTACTTCGCGACGACAGGGCCGCCGAAAGTGTAGTTCAGGCGAACGGTGCCCATGTCGACGTCCTGCTTGATACGGTCGGTCCGGTCGTTGATGCCAAGCACAGTGAAATTGAGGTTGCGGCCGCCCATGAACAGGTGGTCGTATTCGATGGCAACGGACCAGTTCGGTGCGAAACCGAATTCGAGGCCGGTGCCGACCGCGCCACCCCAGCGGGTCTCGCTTGCGCTGTCGACGACCACGCCGCCCAGAAGGCCGTTATATTTGGCGTGCGTGACCGCGGCGCCGCCCTTCACGTACCAGAGCACGTTGTTCCAGGCATAGCCGACCTGGCCGGTGAACAGGCCGATCGCATCGATTTTGGTCTGATTGACGACCGGCGCGAATGCGGCAAGCGGGCTCGCATTCGACCCCTTCAGATTGGCCCAGTCTCCTTGAGCTTCGAGCCCGAACACCCAGTTGGCCGCCTGCCAGCGATAGCCGACCTGACCACCGACGAGTCCACCGGTCGCGTTGTGACAACCTTCGGACACGACCGGGATTGGCGCGCCGAGCACAGCATTGAGATCCCAGCAATTGCGGCTCGAGGCACCACCGCCGTTGATGCCGAGGTAGAAGCCGCTCCAATTGTACATCGCGACTGGCGCGACCGGAGCTTTGGTGTAGGGGCGGGCCGCCAAATCGGCTGCCGAGGCCGGTGCCAACGCGCTGAGTGCGAACAAACTGGCCGAAGCCAGCAAAAGCTTCTTCATATCCATTCCCCAGTTCCGTTTCCATTCCGGCCTTCCGGAGAGCGGAAGAGCAGCGGACCCTATGACTCAAGTAACGTGGTGATTTTACACCACCGAAGCCAAAGGTTGTGTCTCCCTGGAGCCACATCTCGGCGAAAACGCTGGGGGCGGGCTGGCGTATTGCTACGCGCCTGAAAACAACAAAAAGGCCGGCGCGAGGCCGGCCTTTCGTAACGCGGGTAGCGTCAGAGACGCAGCTCAGTACTTCGCGACGATCGGGCCGCCGAAGTGATAGTTCACGCCGACCTGCACGGTGTGGAAGTTGAGCGTGCCGGTAGGAATGGCGCCCGAGAAGTAGGTCTCGCCGCCCAGGCTGCGATAGAGGTACTCGCCCTTGACCGACCACTGCGGAGCGAAGAACGCCTCGACGCCCGCACCAACGGTCCAGCCGGAGTGGAACTTGCTGTCGGAGACCGAGAGGGCTCCCAGGCTGGCGGTGAGCTTGTTGTCGATCCAGGCGTAACCACCGGTGCCGTAGAACAGCACGTTGTTGACAGCCCAGCCGATGCGGCCGCGCACGGTGCCCATCGCGTCGGTCTTCGAGGTCAGCGAGGCGGGGACGCCACCGACGCCGGGGACGAAAACCACACCTGCAGCCGTCGCGCTGACGTCGGCCCAGGCGCCATCGGCCTCAACGCCGAACACCACGTTGCCGGTCTGCCAGTTGTAACCGGCGGTGCCACCGACGAAGCCACCCTTCATCTTCGGGTCGCCCGAAGCGTTTTCCCACGCGCCGCCGCCGACGATACCGAGGTAGAAGCCGGTCCAGTTGTAGACAGCAGCGACCGGAGCGACCGGAGCCTTGGTGTAGGGGCGCGCCGCGAGGTCAGCGGCCGAGGCCGGAGCGGCGAGAGCGAGCAAACAGGCCGAAGCCAGCAAAACCTTTTTCATTTTCAACTTAATCCCAGTCCCAGTTTCTGTTGTTGCCTTCCGCGACGGAAGGGCAGCGGACTCAACGGCCCAACTGATGCCATCTCTACACCACCAAAGGCGCACGTTGTGTCTCCGAAAAGCCACATAGCCGCAAAAGGTGATGGTTACTGACTTATTACTTCCAAGCGATCGAGCCGAAACAAGAAAGGCCGGCGCAAGGCCGGCCTTTGATCTCCGAATAATTTCAGCGAGATATCAGTACCTCGCGATCGCCGGGCCACCCCAGCGATAGTTCACGCGGATGAGGCCGATATCGACGTCCTGGCTGATGCGCTCGGACCGTGTGACGACACCGAGCGGGGCAATGGCGAAATTGCCGGATCCGGTGAAGTTGATCGTGCGGTTGCCGAGGAAGATGTGGTCGTACTCCAAGCCGACTGACCAGTTCGGCGCGAATCCGAACTCGATGCCTGCACCGACCGTGCCCCCCCAACGGGTCTCGTTGGCGCGATCGAATTCGAGGCCTGTCGCCAGATCGTAGGTGCGATAGCGATCCCCGACGACGGCGCCGCCGCCCTTCACGTAGAGCAGCACGTTATTCCAGGCGTAGCCGACCTGGCCGGTGAGCAAACCGAAAGCGTTGATCTTGGAACGATCGCGCAGGCCAGTCAGCGGGCTGATGTTGTCGCCGGAGAAGTCGGCCCAGTTGCCTTGGCCCTCGACGCCGAACACCCAGTTCGCCGACTGCCAGCGATAGCCGACCTGGCCACCCACCGTGCCGCCCGTGGCGTTGTGGCAGCCTTCACCGACCAGAACGCCCGTCACGGGCGTCACGAAGTCCCAGCACTTGTGGCTCGTGCCGCCGCCGCCGTTGATGCCGATGTAGAAGCCGCTCCAGTCGTAGATGGCAGCGACCGCCGGCGCCGGAGCCTTGGTGTAAGGACGCGCTGCGAGATCCGCCGCGCTTGCAGGAGCCGACAGGACCAACGCCATTGCACCGATTGCACTAAACAGAATCTTATTCATTGCAGTCTCCCCACTTTCGTCCGCTTCTCGAAATCCCCAAAGCGGCTGATCAGGCGCGACGCCCATATGAACTAATTCCGAGGCAACCGTAGCCTAAGGAAAGAGCAGAGTCCGTCTCCGAAATGCCACACTCGGCGACCGACTGAAGTGGCTGCAACTTGATGAATGTTAAGTGGTTTTTGCCGTTCACGGGAACCCGGAAAGGTTCCATCGGAGGAATTGTCTTTTTATCGGCACGCGACCGAATGTTCTGGTGCGTCGCCGCAAAGAACAAATCTGGAACAAAGCCGATGGTGATGCTATATGTGGGGATAACCCTGGGGGTGCCGGGCTGACCGGTGCCCGCAAGCGTATAGGGTCGCCTCGACGGGGCGCAGAGCAACGCGGGCAGCGGATTCGCCCTTTTGAAATTCAGTGGCATTCGGAGTGGAGAGCGGCGATGGCGGGAAGCGTCAACAAGGTCATTCTGGTTGGAAATCTCGGCAAGGATCCTGAAATCCGCCGCACCCAGGACGGGCGGCCGATCGCGAATTTGAGCATCGCCACCTCGGAGACCTGGCGCGACAAGAACACCGGCGAGCGCAAGGAAAAGACCGAATGGCATCGCGTCGTGATCTTCAATGAAGGGCTCTGCAAGGTCGCCGAGCAGTACCTGAAGAAGGGCGCGAAGGTTTACATCGAGGGCGCGCTGCAGACCCGCAAATGGACGGACCAGAGCGGCGTCGAGAAGTACTCGACCGAGGTCGTGCTCCAAGGCTTCAACTCGACGCTGACCATGCTCGACGGCCGCGGTGGCGGCGGAGGAGCCGGCAGCTTCGGCGACGAGCCGGGCGGCGATTTCGGCTCCTCCGGTCCCATCAGCAGCGCACCGCGCCGTCCGGTTGCCGCCGGCGGTGGCCGCAACAGCGACATGGACGACGATATCCCGTTCTGAGCGTGCGTCGTGTCAGCAATTCTTACTAATTGATAGGGCGGGCTCGGATTTTCCGGGCCCGCTTCATGTTTGGGATGAGGTCCGCGTTGCGCCCATGCGAAGTTGGCCGACGGGGCGGCTTCTCGCGTGATCAGCCAGGCGCGACGGGTGGTTCTGAAGGGCCGATTCCGGGAGCGGTTCAGGGGCTGGTCCGGAGCCTTAAGTTATTGGAAAAATAAGCGGAAAAAGCGCTTTCGAGGGGGCTGCAAGGGTGGTTATCCGACCCTGGATGCGCTATATGATTCCCAGATAAAACCTCACCGGATTTCCCCTTGGCTGACGACGACAACAAGCCCGGCGACCAGCCGGCGCAACCCTCGGACATTCGCCCCGTTTCCATCTACGAGGAGATGAAGAAGTCGTACCTCGATTACGCCATGAGCGTGATCGTGGCGCGCGCGCTGCCCGATGCGCGCGACGGGTTGAAGCCGGTGCACCGCCGCATCCTGTTCGCGATGAACAATCGCGGCGACACCCCGGACAAGAAGCACAAGAAGTCTGCCGGTGCCGTCGGCGAAGTCATGGGTAAATACCACCCGCACGGCGACCAGGCGATCTACGACGCCTTGGTGCGCATGGCGCAGGACTTTTCGATGCGCGCGCCCCTGATCGACGGACAGGGCAATTTCGGGTCGGTCGACGGCGATCCGCCGGCGGCGATGCGCTACACCGAGTCGCGCCTGACCAAGATCGCGCTGAAGCTGCTCGAGGACATCGACGACGACACGGTCGACTTCCAGGACAACTATGACGGCTCTGAAAAGGAGCCGGTGGTTCTGCCCGCGCGGTTCCCGAACCTGCTGGTCAACGGCGCCGGCGGCATCGCGGTCGGCATGGCCACCAACATCCCGCCGCATAATCTCGGCGAGGTGATCGACGCCTGTGTGGCGCTGATCGACAATCCGTCGCTGACCATCGACGAGCTCAACAACATCATTCCGGGGCCGGATTTCCCGACCGGCGGCATCATCCTCGGACGCCAGGGCATCCGCAGCGCCTACCATCTCGGCCGCGGCTCGATCGTGATGCGCGGCAAGGTCACCTTCGAGACGATCCGGAAAGAACGCGAGGCGATCGTCATCACCGAGATCCCGTATCAGGTGAACAAGGCGACGATGGTCGAGCGCATCGCCGAGCTCTACAAGGAAAAGAAGATCGAGGGCATCTCCGACCTGCGCGACGAGTCCGACCGCGACGGCTATCGCGTCGTCGTCGAGCTCAAGCGCGATGCCGTGCCCGACGTGGTGCTGAACCAGCTCTACAAGTTCACGCCGCTGCAGACGAGCTTCGGCGTCAACGCCGTCGCGCTCGATTCCGGCCGTCCGCAGACCATGAACCTGAAGGACATGCTGACGATCTTCGTCGGCTTCCGCGAGCAGGTCGTCACGCGACGGACCAAGTACAAGCTGCGCAAGGCGCGCGAGCGCGCGCATGAGCAGGTCGGCCTTGCCATCGCGGTCGCCAATATTGACGAGATCATCAAGGTGATCCGGCACTCGCCGACGCCGGCTGCGGCGCGCGAGACCCTGATGACGCGCGACTGGCCCGCCCGCGACGTCGAGGACATCATCACGTTGATCGACGATCCGCGCCACCGCATCAATGCCGACGGCACCATTCGCCTGTCGCTGGAGCAGGCGAGGGCGATTCTGGAGCTGCGCCTCGCGCGCCTCACCGCGCTCGGCCGAGACGAGATCGGCGAGGAGCTTTCCAAGCTCGCCGGCGAGATCAGCGACTATCTCGACATTCTGCGTTCCCGCGCCCGCATTCTCGACATCATCAAGACCGAGCTCGCCGAGGTGAAGGCGGAGTTCGCCACGCCGCGCCGCACCGTCATCATGGAGCAGGAGGGCGAGGTCGAGGACGAGGACCTGATCCAGCGCGAGGACATGGTCGTCACCGTCTCCCACGCCGGCTACGTCAAGCGCGTGCCGCTGTCGGCCTATCGCGCCCAGCGCCGCGGCGGCAAGGGCCGCGCCGGCATGCAGACCCGCGACGAGGATTTCGTCAGCCGGCTGTTCGTGGCCTCCACGCACACGCCGGTGCTGTTCTTCTCCTCACGCGGCCAGGTCTACAAGGAGAAGGTCTGGCGGCTGCCGATGGCTGCGCCGAACGCACGCGGCAAGGCGCTGATCAACATCCTCCCCCTGGAGCAGGGCGAGCGCATCACCACCATCATGCCGCTGCCGGAGGATGAATCGACCTGGGGGCAGCTCGACGTGATGTTCGCCACCACGGGCGGCAACGTCCGTCGCAACAAGCTGTCCGACTTCGTCGACGTCCGCCGCTCCGGCATCATCGCGATGAAGCTGGAGGAGGGGGAGGCGATCGTCGACGTGCAGATCTGCACCGAACGCGACGACGTGCTGCTGACGGCTGCCGGCGGCCAGTGCATCCGCTTCCCGGTCACCGACGTGCGCGTGTTCACCGGGCGCACCTCGATGGGCGTGCGCGGCATCGCGCTCGGCGAAGGCGACAAGGTGATTTCGCTGGCGATCCTGCGCCACGTCGAGACCACCTCGGACGAGCGTTCGGCTTACCTGAAGATGCGCCGCGCGGTGGCTGGCGAAAGCGCGGCCGAGGAGCCGGCAGCGGACGCCGAGGCCGAGGAGGCCTCCGGCAGCTTCCAGCTGCCGCAGGAGCGCTATGTCGAGATGTCGGCGCAGGAGCAGGTCGTGCTGACGGTATCCGTCAACGGCTACGGCAAGCGGACCTCGTCCTACGAGTACCGCACCACGGGCCGCGGCGGCAAAGGCATCGTCGCCATGAGCGTCAACAACCGCAACGGCAACCTCGTGGCGTCCTTCCCGGTGGAGGAGGCCGATCAGATCATGCTGGTCACAGACAAGGGCCAGCTGATCCGCTGCCCGGTCGAAGGCATCCGCATCGCGGGCCGCTCGACGCAGGGCGTGATCGTGTTCGACACCGCCGAGGACGAGCACGTCGTCTCGGTCGAGCACATCACCGAAGAGGCCGAGAACGGCAACGGAGAGAGCGGCAACGGTAGCGGGGCCTAGGGCATGATCCGGAAAAGTGCGCAGCGGTTTTCCGAAAAGATCATGTTACAGCCCAAAGCGCGATGACGACGATTTATCCTGATCTCATCGCGCTTCAGGCTGGCCCGGAAGCCGACGCAGTTGTATCGCAACGCAGGTTGGAGATGAATTCTCCGATCTGGGCGATGGCTGCATGGGCTTCCGGCAGCACCGGGACGAAGAGCTGGAACACGTGCGGCATGCGCGGCCAGACCTCCAGGCGGCTCCGCGGATCACCGTTTTTCAGCTTGTTGGCCATACGGACCGCGTCATCGCGCAGGATCTCGTCGCTGCCGACTTGGATCAGCACCGGCGGAAGGCCGAATGCATCGCCATAGAGCGGCGATGCACGGGGGTTATACGGGTCGGCGCCTGCCAGATAGCAACGCACGAATTCCGGAATATCGTCCACGTTCAGCATCGGATCTGATGCGGCATTCTCGGTCAACGAGGGCGCGGTGAGCGCCAGATCGGTCCAGGGCGACATGGCAACCGCGGCGGCAGGAAGCGGCTTGCGTTCGTCACGCAGTCTCATGAGAAGGCACAGAGCCAATCCTCCACCGGCTGAATCACCCATCACGAACAGTTCGCTTGGATCGGCCGTCTCGCCGGCGAGCCAGAGAAAAGCCGCCACGGCATCGTCCAGTGCGGCCGGAAACGGATGTTCGGGGGCGAGGCGATATTCAAGCGCCCAGACCGTCGACTTGGTCACATTGGCAATGCGCCAGGTGAAATGCCGATAGTAGATCGGCGCGCCCGAAATATAGGCGCCACCGTGAAGATACAGCATGTTGCGCCCCGGGCGCGACGCCGGGGTGGCGATCCGGTGCAATCTGAGGTGACCGACCTGTACGACGCTTGTCTTGGTGCTGCGTGGCGGGCGAGGCACCCACCTCTCCATGCGATGCATGTTTGCCCGCCACGTTCCGACATCGAATGGCCGACGGTGCCGTTTCAGGAACATGCGGATGCCGAGGCGCAGCATTTCCCCGCGCAGGCTCATGGTGCGTCCTTTTGATTCATTCGCGTGGGTCTTACGACCTGAATGCGGCCGCCTTTGGCAAATGCAGCCGTTCGGGTTCGCCGGATCCGGTGTCGACCAGCAGGCCATCCTCGATCTCGACGATGCGATCCGCAAAGGGAATGACTCGCGGATCATGGGTCACGACGAGCACGGCGCGTTCGCGCTGATGTGCGGCGTCTGCGAGAATCCGCATGATGCTTCGTCCGTTATTGCCGTCGAGCGCGGCCGTCGGCTCGTCGGCGAGAATGACCGAGGGATTGGCGACGAAGGCTCGCGCGATCGCGACCCTCTGCTGCTCACCGCCGCTGAGCTCGCCCGGCAAGGTATCGGCCTTCTGCTCCAGACCAACCAGGTTCAGCGCTTCCCGCGCGCGTTTCCCGGCTTTGCGCCCACGCTCGTGACGGATGTCGAGCGCGAGCTGCACGTTCTGCGCTGCAGTGAGCGTCGGAAACAGATGATAGGACTGGAACACAAAGCCGATATGGTCGCGCCTGATTTGGGCTAGTCCCTCCTTGTCGACACCCGACGTGGGCGTGCCGCACACGGTGAGTGTACCCGAGCTTGGTGCCAGCATGCATCCGAGCACGAGCAGCAGCGTCGTCTTGCCGCTGCCCGAGGGCCCCATCAGCAGTGTGAACTCGCCCCGCCGCAGCGTCAGGTCGATCCCGCGCAGCGCCTTCACCTCACCGGCGCCACGCCCAAGCGTCTTCTTGATTCCGGCCGCCTCAATGATGATTTCGTTCATCGCATGAATACCGTTGCTGGATCGATCCGCACCACGCGCACGATTGCACCGATCGCCGACGCCACGCACATCACGACCGTCAGCACGAACAGGGCTGCAATCAGCCACGGCGTGATGACGATCGGCAGCGCGCTCTTGGCAGTCATCTCCACGACGACGGCGCCAATCGCACCCGCGATGACGAAGCCGATGATCGCGTTGAGGAGCGCCTGATAGATGATGACCCTGTAGATATATCCATTCGAAGAACCCATTGCCCGCAGGGTGGCGAATTCACTGAGGTGATCCTTGGTGCTCGAATAGAGCGTTTGCGCGACGATGACGGTGCCGACGATCACTCCCAGCAATGCACCTGCAAATAGCGCAGCGCCGGCGCCCGTTCCGAACAGCCAGAACGAGCGGCTACGGCTGCGGAATTCATCGGTGGTGAGCACCTCGTGCTCACCAACTTGAGAGCGAATGGCCTTGAGAACTGTGTCGCGATCGGCGTCGGGCTTGAGGCGCACCAGGAGATCGCTGGCGCGATCCGGGAAGGTTCCGGTGTAGGTGCGAGCGTTTTTCAGGTCCACGAAGACGTAGGGCGTGGTGGTGAAGGAGCGGATGCCGTCGGTCAAGGCCACGACCTTCACGCGGCGGCCGCGGATCTCGGCCGTTGATCCGATTTTTGAGACGCCGAGGCGATCGTAGTAGGAGCGGTCGACGACCACCGCTCCATTTTGCGACAGCGCGCGAACGTCACCCTCGACCACGTTCCATGGCCTCAGGCTTCCATCACGCAAATCGGCGCCGACAACGAAGATGGGTGTCATCTCGCCGCTCTCGAGGCGCCAGTCCGAGAAGCCGATGACCAGCGGGACCACGGAGGCGACGCCGTCGACGGACATGACCTTGTCGCGCAGCTTCGCATCCAGCAGCGAGGGATCCTCGAAGCATTTCGCTCCCTTCGGCAGCACCCAGAGATCGGCCGATGCATGGTCGATCATCGTCGTCACCATGCGACCGAAGCCCAGGAACAGGCCCATCTGGATCATCACCAGGACGACCGAAAAAACGATGCCGACGAGCGTCGCGACAAAGCGCAGGCGGTCGTGGAAGAGATTGCGGGACGCGAGCGTCGGGACCAGTGACATGGACGTTCCGTCATCGAGGTTGATCTGAGATAGCGCCCTTACCGGGGAATCCGGAATGCCGGTGGCCCAGCAGTCTCGCGCCTGCGGCCAGGAATCCGCTCGCGGCCCAGCTCAGAGCCAGCGCCACAATGAGGACGAACGCGGCTTTGGCGGCGGCGTTCAGTCTCGTGTCGAGCAGTGCATATTGCAGCCACAGCACGAACGGGTAATGCGTGAGGTAGATGCCGTAGGCATTGGTGGAAAGGCTGTCGGCGACCGCCGACCTGCGACGCAACAATGCCAGCGAACTCGCCACAAAAGCGATCACGCCCGTCGCGCATGCAGGGGGAAACGCGAAAGCAGCGGCGATCCGGTACGCCGGCGGACTGGCATTCCAGTCCGGCATGGTCAGTGCGGTCAGCCCGCCCCATACGGCAAAGCAGGCGAAAGCTGCGGCAACCCACGTTGGCCAGTGGTGCGCGAGGGGGCCGTCGATGCGGAAGACGCTGCGATCAGAGCCGTAGCTGCCGATGGCGAGCCCCGCGGAGAAATAGAGGAGATAGTGCAGCGGGCGGCTTAGCTGGAAAGACAATGGGCCGAAAAAGGTCCATTCCCAGGGGGTGAAGATCATCGCGAGCGGGACATAGGCCAGTGCCGACAGACTGGTCAGGCCTGCGAAGAGGAGCAGGGGACGATCGTCGCATTTGGCGACGATGAAGCTCGCGGCGCGTGGCCACGATGGCACGAGCTCATGCAGCGCAGCAGCCAGTGCGCTGAGCAGCAGAAGCTGCCACAAGAACCATTGCGGGCCCGAGGGCCACATCGGCAAAGCGCGCCAGTGCTGCCAAAATGCCGCAGGCGACGGGTCGGTCGCGGTCGTCAGATACGAGGCGTAGTACGCCACCGGACTGAGGAGGACGACGGCGAGGACGAAGGGCAATCCAATTCGCCACCAGCGATCCGCGAGATAGGCGGCGGCGCCCTTGCGGATCAGGCCACGCGGGGTGAACAGGCCCGCCAAAAGGAACATCAGGGACATCAAGCTGACGTCTTGCCATGCGCAGAACAGGTCCAGCCCAAACCAGCGCTCGCTGTCGATGATCGGAAACGCGATCCAGCGATAGGGCGACGCGTCGAAGGCGAACGGATGCGGCGGCTGAGAGGCGAGGTACGGAAGGGCCGAATGGAAGGCGACCACGATCAGGATGACGACGGCGCGCAAATTGCTGAATGTGACGTTGGCGCCAGAGTTCATGGGGGAGCACCAGCCCGGGATTGATCTCGCCGGAACCAACCGAAAGCCGATCCACCTGGTTCCAATTCGCCGACGGGCAATTTCAGATTGGATCCGCAGCGGACGCGGTTTTGCTGAAGCCAACGCCTCCAGGGCCAGGCGCGCTCGCTGGTGGGCTACGAGGCGGTCGAAAGCTCTCTCGTCAAATCGGCAAGCGCCTCCCGCTTTCCGATTTGTGCCATCCAGCACCAAAGGGGACGCTCAATCTTGCCATAGCCCGCGAGCAGTCCCTCTCGTTTCGGCGCATCGTCAACGTCGCGAAGAAGCCCAGAACGTAGACCCTCCTTTGCCATCTTCCACTGCAGCGATGCAGGGTAGGCCTTGAGGACGCAAGCAGGCGAATCCGCCGCCATGATCTCCAGGACGGTACCGATCTCCCCGCCATGCAGTTCGGCGACGTCCAGCACCGAGGCCTGCGGAAAGATCCGACCGATGATCGACTGCACCTGATCGAACGAGATTGTCAGCCGAGGTTTCAACTGCAGAGGCGGATCGCTGGACATTTTCGCACCTGCCTCATGCAGCAATCCGGGGCTCTCACGCTTGTCGAGAAACCCGGATTGCGCTTGCCGCTCCACTCGGGCTACGCGCTTCCGCTAAATCTCCAGCTCCGTCCCGAACTCCACCACCTGCTTGGTCGGCACGCCGAAGAACGCGGCGGAGCGTTCGGCGTTGCGCTGGAGGAAGGCAAACACGCCTTCGCGCCAGACCCACATTCCCGGGACGTCCTCGCGCGGGATGATGGTCTCGCGGCCAACGTAGTAGGTGATGTCGGAGAGGTCGATGCCGGGCAGCTTGCCCAGGCGGCAGATGAGCTTCAGTCCTTCATAGATCGTCGGGTTCTGCATGAAGCCGTAATGCAGGATCACGCGGGTGATGCCCGGGATGATCTCGAGCACCTCGGCGCGTTCCTCGTCGGGAATGTGCGGCGATTCCTCGATCAGCACGGTGACCAGCAGCACGCGTTCGTGCAGCACGCGATTGTGCTTGACGAACTGGGTCAGCGCCAGCGGCACGCCGCGCGGCGCGGAGGCCAAAAACACCGCGGTCCCGGGCAGCCTCGCCCTGCACTGGTTCACGACGGTCTCGATCAGGTCCTCCTCGGGTTGGCGCAGCCGCGCCCGCGCCGCCTCGACCAGCTTCACGCCGCCGCGCCAGGTCAGCATCAGGAACGCAACGAGGGCCGCGAGCAGCAACGGAAACCAGCCGCCCTCGAACAGCTTGATCGAGTTGGCCGAGAAGAAGATCACGTCGATCACGAAGAAGGCGCCGTTCACGGCAACCACCAGCCAGGGCGAATAGCCCCACTGGATCGCCACCAGCGCCGCGAGCAACGTGGTGATCGCCATCAGCAGCGACACTGCGATGCCATAGGCGCCGGCGAGCGCGTCCGAGCTGCCGAAGCTCAGCACCGCCCCGAGCGTTGCGGCAGCAAGCAGCCAATTGACCAGCGGCACGTAGATCTGGCCGATCGCAGCGCTCGTGGTGTGGCGGATCTGCATGCGCGGCAGGAAACCGAGCTGGATCGACTGCTGTGTCAGCGAAAACACGCCGGAGATGATCGCCTGCGAGGCGATCACGGTCGCGACCGCCGAGAAGGCGACCAGCACATAGTGCAGGGCGTCGGGGCAGAGCTGGAAGAACGGATTCTCGATCATGGCGGGATCGGTGATCAGAAGCGCTGCCTGGCCGAAATAATTCAGCACCAGCGCCGGCAGGCAGACCGCGAACCAGGCGAGCCGGATCGGGAAGCGCCCGAAATGCCCCATGTCGGCATACATGGCTTCGCCGCCGGTGACCGCGAGGAAGGCGGCGCCGAGAATTCCGAAGGAGACGTGAAAATCCTGGTGGATCAGGAAGTCGAAGGCATAGAGCGGGCTGAGCGCCGCCAGCACCGCCGGCGCCTTGACGATGCCGTGGATGCCAAGCGCGGCAAGCACGACGAACCAGGCCAGCATCACAGGGCCGAAGATGCGGCCGATGAAGCCGGTGCCCTGCTTCTGCATCATGAACAGCCCGATCAGGATGGCGACGGTCACGGGCACCACGGCCGGTGCCAGCGAGGGGGCGTCGACCTTGAGGCCTTCGATGGCGCTGAGCACCGAGATCGCCGGCGTGATCGCGCCGTCGCCATAGAGCAGGGCGGCGCCGATGAGGCCGACCACCAGGAGATGGGCGCGCCATGTGCCTGGCTGGGCGTGGCGGGCATGCAGCAGTGCCAGCAGCGCGACGATGCCCCCTTCGCCGCGGTTATCCGCGCGCAGGATCAGCAGCGCGTATTTCAGCGAGATGATCAGCAGCAACGCCCAAAGGATCAGCGAGGCAACCCCCAGGACAGCGTCCTGACTCAGCGTGCCTCCATGAGCAGCCGCCTTGGCGGCTTCCTTCAGGGCGTAGAGGGGACTGGTGCCGATATCGCCGTAGACCACCCCAAGGGCGCCCATGGTCATGGCAAGCGGCAGCGCGTCGGGGCGATGGCCGGAGGCGACTGCGGGCGTACTGGACAACGGCAACTCCCCCGATGGAAACGCGCCCGTCGGGTCATTCCGATGGGGGCGAGCACGATGCAGTTTGCGACGAGACGTCGCAAATATCCACGGGGTTTATCTTGAGGGGGCTTCCTGACGCGAAACTTACAGGTCCGACTACGGGGTGCGGTCGGCTGTCACGAGGCGGGCCTCGCGGACACTGGCCTTGCTGCCGGCGCGGCGCAGGCAGGACGCCTCGAAATTCGGCCAGGCCTGCTGTGAGCAGTCGCGGCCGATGGTGCGGATGTCGAGCCGGTCGCTCTTGGCCAGCGGCTGCGGCACGCTGGCTTCGACGGTCGGGGCAAAGCCGGGCAGGAGGGTGAGGGCTGCGGCAACACACGCAGAGACTGCGATCGCTGAAATGGTCTTGATCATTGACGGTCCCCTGTGATGCGGCCGCCTCGCCCAGTGTGCGGCCCGTCATTCGTTGGCTGGATTAGTAACCATGGCCAGTTTCCGGACGTCTTCGCGGAGGCTGGAAATGGTTTCGTTCGCGCTCCGTTTTGTTTCGTCGCTGCCCGAGGACGAAACAAAACGGCCATTGCCGACGTCCGGCGAGACATTTTCCGTGTAAAAGGTCCGGAAACGGACAAGGAACCTGCCCGGCTTGCCGGGCCGGGCCGGGCGCGGTAGGACGGGGCCATGTCGCGCATTGCCTTCTACCCAGGTTCCTTCGACCCCATCACCAACGGCCATCTGGACGTGGTCCGGCACAGCGTCTCGCTGTGCGACCGGCTGGTGGTCGCGATCGGCGTGCACCCAGGCAAGAAACCGCTGTTCTCCACCGAGGAGCGGCTGAAGATGCTCCATGACGTCTGCGGGCCAATCGCGGCCCAGGCCGGCTGCGTGCTCGAGGCGACGACGTTTGACGATCTGTCGGTGACCGCGGCGCGCAAGCACGGCGCGATCATCATGATCCGGGGCCTGCGCGACGGCACCGATCTCGATTACGAGATGCAGCTCGCCGGCATGAACGAGGCCATGGCGCCTGAAGTGCATACGGTCTTCCTGCCGGCCTCTCCCATGGTCCGCCCGATCACCGCCACTTTGGTGCGCCAGATCGCCGGCATGGGCGGGGATGTCTCGGCCTTCGTCCCGCCGCAGGTCGCGGCACAGCTCAAGGCCAAATTCGCCGGTTAACGGCCCGCTTCCTTTCTCATCCTGACCGGAGTTGTCATGATCCGAATTTTCGCAGTTCTTGCCGCGCTTGTGTTCGCGGTGCCGGCGGTGGCGCAGCAATTGCCGGCAAACCTCGACAAGGCCAATGCCATCGTCATCGACAGCACCAAAGGCCGCATCGTCATCAAGCTCAGGACCGACATCGCGCCGCAGCATGCCGAGCGCATCAAGCAGCTCGCGCGCGAGGGCTTCTACAACAACGTGCCGTTCCACCGTGTCATGGACGGCTTCATGGCGCAGACGGGCGACGGCCAGAACGGCAACGGCACCGGCGGCTCGAAATATCCGAACCTGAAGCAGGAATTCTCCAAGGTGCATTTTGCCCGCGGCATCGTCGGCATGGCCCGGCGCGGCGACAGCGTCGACAGCGCCAACTCGCAGTTCTTCATCATGTTCGCCGACGGCGGCAGCCTCGACGGCCAGTACACGGTGATCGGCGAGGTCGTGCAGGGCATGGACGTCGTCGACAAGCTGAAGAAGGCGCCCCCCGGCTCGCCCGGCGGCACCGTCACCGATCCCGACAAGATGGTGAAGGTGCAGGTCGCCTCCGACATCAAGTAGGAGCGGCCATGGCGCGCCGCGGTGGCAAGCTCCTGCTGGTTGCCGCGATGCTGCTGCTCGGCGTTCCCCGTGCGGCCGCGGAGGACGCGCAGGTCAACACCATCCAGGACATCTTCCGGCACTTGCGTACCTGCTGGAGACCGCCGTCGCCGGCCAAGGCGCGCCCCCTCGACATCACCGTCGTCGTGAGCTTTAACCGGGCCGGAAACATTCTGGGCCATCCGAGGATTACCTATGAATCCGCGGAGGCCTCCGACAACGACCGGCTGCAATACCGGATCGCGGTGATGGAGGCGTTGCAACGCTGCACGCCGGTGCCATTTACCGATGCAATGGCCGGCGCCGCGGCGGGACGTCCATTCGCGATCCAGTTCCGCAACCGGAAGACTTCACCTCCAACACAAGAGAGACGAGCATGAGCGTCACCGAAAACACCCTGATCCTCGAGACAACGCAGGGTCCCGTCACCATCGAGATGCGGCCCGACCTCGCGCCGAACCACGTCGCGCGCATCAAGGAGCTCGTGCGCGAGGGCTTCTATGACGGCATCGTGTTTCACCGCGTGATCGAGGGCTTCATGGCCCAGACCGGCTGTCCGCATGGCACCGGCACCGGCGGCTCCGGCAAGAAGCTGAAAGCCGAGTTCAACAAGGAGCCGCATGTGCGCGGCACCGCCTCGATGGCCCGCGCCGCCAATCCCGATTCCGGCGACAGCCAGTTCTTCATCTGCTTCGACGATGCCCGCTTCCTCGACAACCAGTACACGGTCTGGGGCAAGGTCACCGAGGGCATGGAGAACGTCGACAAGATCAAGCGCGGCGAGCCCGTGATGAATCCTGACAAGATCGTCAAGGCGCGGATGGCCGCGGACAAGGAGTAAGCACGCGACCCTCATCCTGAGGAGCGCGGAACGCGCGTCTCGAAGGATGAAGGCTCCGCTGCTGCAGTTCGGCCTTCATGGTTCGAGACGGCGCTACGCGCCTCCTCACCATGAGGGCTGGCTGTGTCGCGCTAGGCCCGCACATGCGCACCGATCTCTTCGATTTCGACCTGCCCGCCGAGCGCATCGCATTGCGTCCGGCGAGTCCGCGCGACTCCGCGAAGATGCTGGTCGTGGAGAACGGCGCGTTGCGCGACCAGACCATCTCTGACCTGCCGCAATGGCTTAAGCCCGGCGACCAGCTCGTCGTCAACGACACCAAGGTGATCGCGGCGCAGCTGAAGGGCCGCCGCATCGGCCGCGAGACGGAGCCGAAGATCGAAGCGACGCTGATCAAGCGCGTCGACGGCTCGCGCTGGCAGGCGCTGGTGAAGCCGGCAAAGAAGCTTGTTGCCGGCGATCGCATCCGCTTCGGTAATGAAGGCAAGGTCTGCCTGCTCGGCCACCTCGACGCCGACGTCGAGGCCAAGGGGGCAGAAGGTGAGGTGACGCTGTCGTTCTCATTCCACGGCCCGGCACTCGACCAGGCCATCGCCGATCTCGGCAGCCCGCCGCTACCACCCTACATCGCTTCCAAGCGCACGCCTGACGACCAGGATTTTGCGGATTACCAGACCATGTTCGCGGCCAACGAGGGCGCAGTTGCAGCGCCGACCGCGGGTCTGCATTTCACGCCCGCGCTGGAGCAGGCGCTGCGCGCGCGCGACATCGGGATCAACCGCGTGACGCTGCATGTCGGGGCAGGGACCTTCCTGCCGGTCAAGGCCGAGGACACCGAGGGCCACAAGATGCACGCCGAGTGGGGCACCATCTCGGCCGAGGTCGCGGAGCGGCTCAACAGCGCGCGGAAAAATGGCAGGCGGATCGTCGCGGTCGGCACGACGTCATTGCGTCTGCTCGAAAGCGCGGCGAGCGAGGACGGCATGATCCAACCGTTCGCGGCCGAGACCTCGATCTTCATCACGCCGGGTTATCACTTCCGCGCCGTCGATGTCCTGATGACCAATTTTCACCTGCCGAAGTCGACACTGTTTATGCTGGTGTCGGCGTTTTCGGGGTTGGAGACCATGAAGCAGGCCTATGCGCATGCGATCGCGAATGGTTACCGGTTTTATTCGTACGGGGATGCGTGTTTGCTGTTTCCGTCGGTGCCGTAGGCGACCAACGCAAACCCATCGCCGTCACCCCGAGGTGCTCGGCTCTTCGGCGAGCCTCGAAGGGCGACGGCCCGGCTGCTGCATCTCGGCCGCTCATCGAGGCTCACCATGCAGCGCCTGGCGCGGCATGGTTCGCACCTCAGGATGACGGATCGACGGGCGTGCTCCGTTACGCCATCACCCGCTGCGGCAAGAGCTCCGCGATCTGCACCGCGTTCAGCGCCGCGCCCTTGAGCAGCTGGTCCGCCGCCACGAACATCGAGATCGAATGCCCGCTAGCGTCGCTGAGGTCCTTGCGGATGCGGCCGACCAGCACGTCGTCCTGGCCCGAGGCGTCGATCGGCATCGGGAAGTAGTTCTTGGCGCGGTCGTCGACGACCTTCACTCCGGGCGCCTGCGCCATGATGGCGCGGACCTGGTCTTCGGTGATCGGCTGCTCGCATTCGAAGGTGATGGCCTCGCAATGGGCGCGCAGCACCGGTACGCGCACGCAGGTGACGCCGACGGCGATGCTGTCGTCCTCGAAGATCTTGCGGGTCTCCTTGATGACTTTGGTCTCTTCGTCGTTGTAGCCGGTCTCGGGATCGACGGCCGTGTTGTGATTGAAGAGATTGAAGGCGTAGGGGTGCGGCATCACCTTGGGCGTATAGACCTGCCCGTTGAGATTGGCGCGGGTGGACTCGACGAGCTCCTCCATCGCGGCGGCGCCGGCGCCGGAGGCCGCCTGATAGGTCGAGATGATCACGCGCTTGATCCGGTTCTTCTGATGGATCGGCCACAGCGGCACCAGCGCGGTGATCGCGGCGCAGTTCGGGTTCGCAATGATGCCCTTGTGATCGCGGATGCGGTTCGCGTTGATCTCGGGAATCACCAGCGGCACGTTCGGGTCCATGCGGAAGGCGGAGGAATTGTCGACCACGACCGCGCCCGACTTGACCGCGATCGGCGCATACTTCCTGGAGATGCTGCCGCCGGCGGAGAACAGGGCGATATCGACACCTTCGAAAGACCGCTCGGTCAGTTCCTCGATGACGACGTTCTGGCCGCGGAACGACACCGTCTTGCCGGCGGAGCGGGCGCTCGCCAGCGCCTTGAGCTTACTGATGCGAAAGCCGCGCTTGTCCATGGCGGCGATGAATTCGGCGCCCACCGCACCGGTGACGCCGACAATCGCGACGACGGGATCGTTACTCACTTTGTCCTCCGTTGAATTTGCGAATTAGACAACAAAAAAGCCCCGGACCATCGAGGGCGGGGCTTGCCGTAGAGCTGATGCGTTTAAGTCGACGACCTACGTGCGCACGCCTCCCCGGGCCCCTGAGGCCGTGGTGGTTTTGGTCGTGCGTTTGGTGATCGTGAACATGGCGGCGACTTATGCGGGAGAGTCTTGCGTCCGTCAATGGGTTTTCGGCGGGAACGTGGCAGCGCGGGGACCTGTCGCTATTTGGCCCGGGCAGCCGGCGGCTCCAGGATGACCTCCTTGAGGTCGTCGCCGCTGATCACGACGATCGCAAAATTGAGCCGGCCGCGTTCGCGCACCAAGCCGCCGCTGATGGCCTTGCCCGAGGCTGCGCGCTCGGCGACGCGTACGGCGTCGGCGAGGCGGTGCCTGATCGCACCGAGCGCGGCGAGATTGCTGCGGTCCTCGTGGTCGAGCTCAGTGAGGGGGAGGGCGGCCTCCCCGCCGACCAGCTCGCCCGTCGCAGCATTGATGGTGTGGCGCCAGATTCGGTCGTTGTGCAGGGTCTTGACGCGGTAGACCGGCACGCCCGAGGCGCCGTCGAAGCTCACATCCGCCGTCGTGGCGCCGGCATGGCGGGCTTCCGCGATCGCCATGGCCTGGCTGATCGTGATCGACGAGCTGCGGAATCGTTCTATTTCGCGGCTGACCGCCTGGCGGTCCGCTTCAGCATCACCATCTGTCTCGCTGTGAAGCGCGGTCGGCGTGCCCGCAGTCACGATTGCCTGCGCCGGCGCGGTGATGAGCAGCGCGGGCAAGGCGATCGCAAGCAGTTGCGAGGTCCATCGTTTGGCTGTCGTCATGCTCGAAACCCTCGGCCAGCGAGTGTGCCGGATGATCGTAAAGAATTCGCGGCCGGCCTTGGGCATCGGCCGGCCGCGGAGCGCCGCGGCGGGCTATACCCGCCGTGACGATCGAAGCGGTCCGGACCTCTTTGGGGCTGGTGAAAAAGCGATCCGTACCCGGCTTATAACTAAACCATACCGTATCGTTTTATTTTGGTCAACGCTGCCGCGCGGTCCCCTTTGGGGAAAGATCGCAAGCTCACGGAATTGTCAGCGGGAGGAGCGGCGCCGTGGCGTGACTTTGGCGGCGTCCTGGACGCGGTCGGGGGGCCCCAGCGCGCCGGCCAGGAACAGCTTGATCGCCGCGCGCATGCGCTTTTCGGCGGCCTTCAGCTCCAGCGCCGTCCCGAACGTCGCCATGCGGTGGGTGTGACCGACGACGACGTCGAGGAATACCTCGGCTGCAATGGTGGTGTCTTCGACATCGAGCGCACCTTGCGCCACCAGATGGTCGAAGAAGCGCGCGGTGGTGGCGACGGCCTTGAGCCAGCCTTCCTCCTTGCCGAGCTTGGCGACGTCGGGGAAGTTGATGGCCTGCGACGTCATCATGCGGCTGAAGGCGACGGCGTCGGGACCGCAGGTGAAGGTCAGCATCTCGCGCCCGATCTCGACCAGCCGCTGCTCGACCGAGATGTTCGAGGCGCTGGAGAGCTGTGTCTCCGCCGCCGCCGAGAGCGGCGCGAGCCAGCGCGCGATCTCGCGCCTCAGCACGGCCGCAAACAGCCCGCGCTTGTCGCCATAGCGGGAATAGACCGTGGGCTTGCTCACCCGCGCGGCTTCCGCGACCGCGTCGAGTGAGGTCGCATCGAAGCCGCGGTCCAGGAACAGGCGGGTGGCGACCTCGATCAGCCGCTGATCGCGCTCGATCGCGGCTGACTTCGTCGGCCGGCCGCCGCGCGATTTCGGCACCTCGCGCCGTGGCGCTGCCGGTCTCGTCCTGGTCGCAGTCAATCCCATGCCCAATGATTCCTGCGCGTTTCTGACAGTCGTCTTTGCTCTATAACGCGCAGCAATCGAGGCGTCATCGCGAATCTGGCCGAATTGGCCGTATCGTCAACGGTCTCGATCCGCCCCCGTTCCGTCGTGCCGGCTTACGGAAGCGTCGAGGTCCAGGCCCGCCCGGATGCGGCCTTCTCGTATCCGTACTCATACAGCGCCCGCATATAGACGGTATCGAATCCTTCCGACGGCGGCGCCGGGTAATCGCGCGCGATGTAGGAGAGATGGAAGCCCAGTCGGTTGCGCTTGGCGAAATCGTAAGTCGAGAAGATGATCGACCGCGTCTGCGATTGGGTGATCGCCGACAGGCTCCGTGAGGCAACGTCGATGGTGCCGTTGGAGACGAGCTCGAAGTTGCGTTCGATCTTCTTGTTGACGAGGATGTAGATGTCCATGTTTGCATTGCCGGGCAGGCGGCTGCTCTGGAACAACAGGGCTTCCGGCAAGGTGAGCACCGGCGCCGTCACGCCGCCGTCGACATGCATCTCCTGAAACCGGCGGCCCTGGCCTTCGGCATCGATCATGATCGGCGGAAACACCAGGGGAATGCTGGCGGAAGCCGCCATCACGTCGCGAAACAGTTTCAGGGCCTCGGGCGTTCCAACAGCGGCGATCTTGCCCATGTCCCAGATCGCGGTCCGCTGGGTGTCGAGATCGGTCGTCACCACCAGTAGCTTCCGGCCGTTCGCGTGCTCGCGCGCGACCTGCGCCATGATTTCCGGACCTACATAGCGCGCGACGAGCTCGCGCAGCCTTGTGTTGCCGAACAGGCCGGATCCGAACAGCACGCGCATGATGCTGGGATCGTTCAGGAGGCTCTCCGCAATGCCGCTGGTGTAGACCTCCTTCAGCGTGTCGTCATATTGCGGGCCGAGAAACGCGAAGGGCGCGATCAGGCCGCCGGTGCTGACGCCCGAGACGACCGAGAAGGTGGGGCGGGTCTTGGCCGCGGTCCAGCCGTTGAGCACCCCGACGCCATAGGCGCCATCGGCGCCGCCGCCGGAGAGCGCCAGATAGGTTTTCGTCGTGGCGCTGGTGCCCTTCTCAAAGCTGAATTTCGTGATGGGCTCGTCGGCGTAGCGCCTGAGGCCGTCGATATCCAGCACGCGCGAGACGCTGGCTTCAGCGGCCGTGTAGGGCGTACGCGGCAGGGAGGTGCAGGCGCCGAGCGCAAGGCTGCACATAAGGACCAGCAATTCGACCAGGCTGACACCTGTCTGCCTGATCCGGTCACGCGAGGAGACGGATGCGTCGGTCGAACACGAAGGATACGGCATTGTCGGTGGCTGGCGATCACGCATCTAGCGCCGCCGGCAAAATTCACCGCGGCATCTCGTCCAGCCCCCATGACGAAACTATACTGTATCGTTTTGTTCGACAAGAGGGACAAGCAATATCCTCGCGCTGCTTGCTGTCCCGGTCTGAAGCACAAACGGGCCCCGAGCGCGGCCTTGCGGGTTGATCGGCTCCCTCCGACAAGCAATAAGCACCGCCATGAATCCCGACGATGACGTACCCAATCACTTTGAGTTGCTCGCCACCGATGGCGCCGCGCGCACCGGGCGGCTGACCACGCCGCACGGCGTGGTGCGGACCCCGGCCTTCATGCCGGTCGGCACCGCCGGTGCCATGAAGGGCATGCACTGGCGCGAGGTGCGCGATGCCGGCGCCGATATCGTGCTCGGCAACACTTACCATCTGATGCTGCGTCCGAGCGCCGAGCGGATCGCGGCGCTCGGCGGTCTGCAGCGGTTCACCGGCTGGAACGGTCCGATGCTGACCGATTCCGGCGGCTTCCAGGTGATGTCGTTGTCGGATCTGCGCAAAGTCAGCGAGAACGCCGTCACGTTCCGCTCGCATATTGACGGTGCCAAGGTCGAGCTGTCGCCGGAGCGCTCGATCGAGGTGCAGCGTTTGCTCGGCTCCGATATCGCCATGCAGATGGATGAATGCGTGCGGCTGCCGGCCGAGCACGCGGACATCGAGCGCGCCATGCAATTGTCGTTGCGCTGGGCGGAAAGAAGCAAGCGCGCCTTCGAGAGCGCGCCCGCAGGCTACATGCTGTTCGGCATCGTGCAGGGCGGCGACGTGCCGCAGCTTCGCCACGCGAGCGCCAGAGGCCTGGTCGCAGTCGGCTTCCACGGCTATGCGATCGGCGGTCTTGCCGTCGGCGAGCCGCAGGCGGTCATGCTGGCGATGATCGACGAGACCGCACCGCTGCTGCCGAGAGAGCGGCCGCGCTACCTGATGGGCGTCGGCACGCCCGACGACATCCTCGAAGCGGTGAAGCGCGGCATCGACATGTTCGATTGCGTGATGCCGACCCGCAATGGCCGGCACGGCGTCGCGTTCACGCGCTTCGGCCAGGTGAATCTGCGCAATGCACGCCACGCCGACGATCCGCGCCCGCTCGATGAAGAGAGCTCATGGCCGTCGACGCGCAACTGCGCGCGCGCCTACCTGCACCATCTCGTCAAGGCGGGCGAAACGCTGGGGGCGATGCTGCTGTCCGAAATCAATGTCGCTTACTACCAGTCCCTGATGCGGGGCGTCAGGGACGCGATCGCACACGGAAAGTTCGACGAATTCTATCAGCGCACGCGCGAGGACTGGGCGAGGGGCGACATCGCCCCACGCTAGATCAGTTGCAAGTGAAGCGATGCTTCACGGCGTGCTTGGTCACGAAGCCGTAGCCGCAATTATCGCAGGTCCAGAGATAGCTGATCACGTGGTCCGACACGTAGGCGGATGCTTCGGCGGCGACCATGGAGTCGGCGCAGACAGGGCAGGTGGGCAATTCGCTGCAACGCGGATCGCGGTTGGTCGCGACGGTCGACAACACTTCAGCAACTGCTGACATCGCGGTGACCTCCCTGCTTTGAGACGTAAGTCTAACATAAGCAGAACCAGTTGACGAGATCGCAACACAAATGCGTTGGTTTTCTGATCGCTGCCGCTCACGTGATTTTGCGATGCAGCGTATTTAGCATGTGCCGCATTGTCGCTTGCGTGTCGCCGCAAGCTGTCTGTAACTGCCAGAATGGTCGCGACAGAAGCACAGATCGTCGCCATAGGAGTTCATCATGGACGCATCGTCCACCACGGGTGCAGCGCACCAACCCGGCCGCGGCCGGATCTATGACTCGATCGTCGATGCCTTCGGCAACACGCCCATCGTGCGCTTGCAGCGACTGCCGCGCATGCACGACGTGAACGCGACCATTTTGGCAAAACTTGAATATTTCAATCCCGCGGCAAGCGTGAAGGACCGCATCGGCGCGGCCATGATCATCGCCATGGAGAAGGCGGGCATCGTCAAGCCCGATCGAGCCGACCTCCGGCAATACCGGCATTGCGCTCGCATTCGTGGCGGCTTCGCGCGGCTACCGCCTGAAGCTGGTGATGCCGGAATCGATGTCGATCGAGCGACGCAAGATGCTGGCTTTTCTCGGCGCCGAGCTGGTGCTGACGCCGGCAGCGCAAGGAATGAAGGGCGCGATAGCGGCCGCCGAGGAGCTGTTGAAGACGACGCCGAACTCGGTGATGCCGCAGCAGTTCAAGAACCTCGCCAATCCCGAAGTGCACCGCCGCACCACCGCGGAGGAGATCTGGAACGACACCGGCGGCAACATTGATTTCTTCGTGGCCGGCGTCGGCACCGGCGGCACGATCACCGGCGTCGGCCAGGTGCTCAAGCCGCGCAAGACCTCGCTGCGTGTGGTGGCGGTCGAGCCGGAGGAGAGCCCGGTGCTGTCGGGGGGACAGCATACCCCGCACAAGATCCAAGGGATTGGCGCCGGCTTCGTCCCCGACATCCTCGATCGTTCCGTGATTGACGAGATCGTGAAGATCAACTCGACGACGGCGATCGAGACTACGCGCGCGCTGGCGCGGCATGAGGGCATTCCGGGCGGCATCTCCTCGGGCGCGGCGATCGCGGCCGCGCTGCAGATCGGCAAACGCCCCGAAGCTGCGGGAAAGACGATCCTGGCGATCGTACCGTCCTTCTCCGAGCGCTATCTTTCGACGGCTCTATTCGAGGGAATCTAGGACATGGCAGATCAACCGAGGCGGCCGCGTACGCTTGGCGATGCCAGAACGGAGGCCGAGGCGGCGTTCAAGAAGGTGACGGCGAAGGTCGCCGCGGCGCCGCCCAAGCAAAACGCCGTTCCCGGCATCAAGGAGCAGGTCACGCTCCGCATTGACCAGGACGTGCTGGAGTTCTTCCAGGAGGGCGGTCCCGGCTGGCAGGACCGTATCAACGAGGCGCTGCGGAAAGCGGCGGGGAAGTCGTAGCCAACATCGTCGTCGAGCGCAGCGACGCAATCCAGAATCTTTCCACGGTTGACAGCCTGGATTGCTTCGTCGCAAGGGCTCCTCGCAATGACGGAGCATGCTGCGACGCCGTCGTGCCAACGAAAAGCCCGGCGCGAGCCGGGCTTTTGTGTTGTCAATTTGGCTTCGTTTCAGCGGCGGAACATGCCGCCCATCATGCCGCCGACGACACCGCCGACGAAGGCGGCACCGGCAGCATCGCCGGGGCTGCTGCGTTGAGGGGCCGGCGCCGGCGCGCTGCTGGGAGGCGGAGCGCTGGCGCGCCGGGCCGCCTTCTGGCCGTTGTCGCTCGCAACGGGCGGAGCGGCCACGACCTCCGAGAGCAGGGCCTTGTGCTGGTGCTTGTTGAGGTAGCCGGACGATGGATAGCCGCGCGCTGCCTGCCAGCGCTTGATGACCGCACGGGTCTCGTCGCTGAACACGCCGGTCTGCTTGGTGTCGAAGCCGAGGCCGGTGAGGCGGCGCTGCACGTCGCGGCGCTGGGCCTTGTCGAGGCCGATCTGGTCCTCGGTGAGCTGGGTGGCCTCGTCGGTGAAGGTCGCAGGATCGACGCCGGCGTTGAGCGTACGGGTCGCGGTCGAGGGTCCGCTCTTGATCGCCGCGAGCCGTGCCAGCGCCAGCGCCTTGAACTGACCGTTCGGATAGGCGGAGAGATAGGCGTTGAGCTCCTCCGGCTTGTTGGACTCCTTCACCGAGCGCCAATATTCGAGCTCGACACCGTCCGAGCTCCCGGCCGCCGCCGGCACGACCGCGGAAGCGGTCGGGGCCGCGTTGGCGACCTGGGTCGTCGGGGCTTGGTTGAGATAGACCGAGCCGGTCAGGTTGGTGTGGCCCCAGGGCAGCTGGCTCTTGCGGGTCTCTTCATTGACCTGGGCGCGCACCGCCGTCATCGCCTGCTGGATCTCGACGCCGGGCTTGGTGATGTTGTCGATCAGTGCACGGGTGAACGGGCTGTTGTTGCCCTCCTGGCCGTCGAGCGCGGTCTGGCCCGGGCCGGTCGCGAACGCGATCAGCGTGCCTTCGCCGGACTTCATCTCGGCCAAACCGCTCTGGACGTTGACGCTGCGGGTCGCCGAGTTCGACTTGATCTTGGCGGCGAATGGATTGTCGCGGCAGGCATCGAGGAAGACGAGCTTGACCTTGGCATCGCCCATGGTCTGCTCGAGCGTCAGGTCGATGTTGATGGCGGCCCCCAGCTTGACGTCCATCTCCGATTTGATGTCGGCATCGACAGGCAGGAGATAGTTGGTGCCGCTGACGGCGATGCCGTGCCCGGCATAATAGAACAGCGCGATGTCGGAGCCCTGCGCCTTGCGGCCGAAATCGAGCAGCTTCTCCGTCATCTGGTCGCGGCTGAGGTTGGAGCCTTCGATCACCTCGAAGCCGACATTGCGCAGCGTCGCCGCCATCGCCTTGGCATCGATTGGCGGGTTCGGCAATTGCGCGACGTTCTTGTACGAGCCGTTGCCGACCACGAAGGCGACGCGGCGGTCAGCCTTGGCGGCACTGACCGACAGGGCCATGCACATCAGCGAAGCGAGGAGGGTGAGATAGCGCATTCTGAAATCCCCAGAATCGAATTGCAGGCAGCAACAAATCGGCAACGAAGCTACACGAAGTGCCCGACTTCGCGCCACCAAAACGGCAGTCCGTTGCACCAACCCGCTGCTGTGTGGCCGAATGTGCACGATGGAGGGACACTCCAACGTGACCCAAATCACACGGCCACTTCGTTTTGTCGCGCGAGGTGGCGCGAGGTTCACTGCGCGCGAGCGGGAACCGGCGAAGCGGGCTTTAAATTCAGGAGATTGCCGAAAAGGATCAGCGCCGCACCGAGTACGGTCCAGGCGTCGAGCCGCTCGGAATACAGCAACCAGCCGGCGGTTGCGGTCAGTGGGACCCGCAGGAAGTCCATGGGAACCACGATCGTCGCGTCGGCGTAGCGCATCGCGCTGGCGAGGCAGTAGTGCGAGAATGTGCCGCAGATGGCGATCACGCCGACCCAGGCCCAGACATAGACCGATGGCCACGTCCAGACGAACAGCGTCGGAACGAAGCCTGCGACCGATTGCACCACCAGCATCCAGGACAGGATCGAGAGCGCGCTTTCGGTGCGGGTCAGCGATTTGACCAGGGCCATCGAGACGCCAAATCCCATGGCGGCCCCGAGCGCGATGAGCTGGCCCGGATTGATCTCGCCAGTAGCCGGCCGCACGATCATGATCACCCCGACGAGGCCGAGCACGATGGCGGTGATCTTCCATGGCGTCATTCGCTCGGACAGGAAGCTTGCCGCGAGGAGGGCCGTCCAGATCGGCATGGTGAACTCGATCGCCACCACCTGGCCGATCGGGATCAGCGTCAGCGCGAAGAACCAGCCGAGCTGGGCGACGTAGTGCACCAAATTGCGCCCGACATGCTGTGGCAGGCGCGATGTCTTGAGCACCTTCAAGCCGCCGACGCGGTAGATGATCGGCGAGAGCAACAGGAAGCCGACCAGCGACCTCACTTCCATGATCTGAAAGACATTCAGCTCGCGCGTGGTCTCGCGCCCAGCCACCGCCATGATCAGCATCAGCGACAGCCAGCCCGCCATCCACAGTGCAGCCATCGTTTTGGACGGTGTCGTGCTCATTGCTGGCGGATGCGGAAGGGTGAAATTCCGAAGGGACGGCTGGTATCGGCGACGTCGCTGCCGTTTGCAACGGCCAAATCTGCGGATGCAGCAATGCAGGTCGGCGTGTTAATGCATCAGCGAACAACGAGAAAAATCGGGAGATCTCGCTCATGCATATCTTGCAGCCGGCCGAATGGAAGAAACCCCGTGGCTTTTCCCATGGCGTCGTGGTTGAGGGGCCGGGCCGGTGGGTGGTTCTGGCCGGCCAAACCGGTGGCGACGAGGCCGGCAACTACGCGCCCGACATGGCCGCGCAGGTCGCGACTGCGCTGAAGCGGATCATCAAGCTCTTGGGCGAGGCCGGCGCGGGCCCCGAGCACATCGTCCGTCTGACCTGGTACCTGACCAGCCGCAGCGAATATGAAGCGGCCGCTGCTGGCATTGGCGCAGCATGGAAGGAAACGCTCGGACGCAATTTCCCGCCCTCGACGCTGCTTTGTATTGGCGGTCTCGTGGATGAGCGGGCCAAGGTCGAGATCGAGGTCACGGCGTTCGTGCCGAATGCATAAAAAAAACCCGGCGAGGTCGCCGGGTCGATGGTCTTGAACGTGATCTGGCTCAGCGCGTCATCGCGATGTTGGCGCCGCGGAATTGGCTGTCGGCGCGCATCGTGACGGTCTGCTTGTTGCCGCTCGTTCTCAGCGCGATGTTGGCGTTGAAGCCGGCGGCCGAGGCGACCACCTCGAAGTTTCCGCCACCACCGCGGCCCTCGAGCGAGCCGGAGATGTTGCGGCTGGCTTCGGCCCAGCTGCCGGTGACGGCGCTGCCTTCGGCACGGACATTGGCGGAGAGGTGAAACTTGTATGCGTCGCTGGCACAGGTCAGCGACATCTCCATGGTCGGGCCGATCGGGGCGTACTTGGCCCGGCAGCGGATTCGCTCGGTCGAGCCGTCGTCGAGGACGACAGTACCGCCGCCGCTCCAGGTGCCTGCCATCGGCGCAAACGGGCCTGACTGAGCTTTGCTTTCGGTGTGGGCGATGCCCGCTGCAAACAAAACGGCGGCCGCGATCAGCAGCCGCCGGCTTCCAGCGCGAGACTCAGTTGGCTTATTGGCGCGATGCTTCCCACCGCCCGCTGCACGGTATGCCTGCAGATGCTCCATTCCACTTCCCCGATCCGGCGTTGCCGTTGAGTTGACCGTTGGCATATGCACCATTGATCGAAACTTTCACAAGTCCCCCGCTGCCGATGGTGCCGGAAACGTTAGCGCCGGGTGCGGTGATCTTGCCATCGGCAACCGTCAGCATGGAGCTAGCGGTCGGTTCGCACGAACCGCTCTTGGTCACGATGGTGACCTGCCAGTTGCCATCATAGGGGTTCTGGGCAAAGGCGGGGGCAGCGAGGGTGCCGGCGAAAACTGAGGCGGCACAAAACACCGCAATGCGACCAAAACGCATGAATTCGTCCTCGAATGTGTCCGATATGCTGACGCTTATTCGGGCGAAATGTGACCGAAATTTGTTGCAATGCCAAAGGCAAAATTGTTCCTGTGGGAACAATGGTTTATTTGCGCTCTTGGTGCCAATTTCCGAAGTGGAATCAAGGTCGCTTCACGTTAAGAGTAAACGTAAGGGCGACTCAGGAAAGGCTTCGGTCAGGAAAGGCTTGGCGCGGAGGTCGCGAACTGCTCGTCCTGAACTTTGGCGGGCAGCGCCTTGTGCACCTTGATGTAGTCGATCACATCGGCGAGCAGCTTGAGCCCGAGGGGCGCCAGCGCACGCTCCCAAAGCTCCCGTGCGGTCTCGCCTTTCTTGACGAAGCACCAGTCCTGGGCGGCGATCGCGCCTGCGTCCATGCGGTCGGCGAGATGGTAGATGGTCCCGCCGGCGATCGGGTCGCCTTCCTTGATGGTCCATTCCACCGCGGCCTTGCCGCGATGGCGTGGCAGCAGTGAGGGGTGATAGCCGATCCCGCCGAACTTGGCGGAGGCGAGCGCGTCCTTGCCGATTCGGGCGTGGCTGTGCGCCGTGATGATCAGATCGGTATCCGGGGCAATCTCGGACGCCACCACCAGTTTCGGATTGGCCTGGACCACGACCTCGATGCCGGCAGCCCTGGCAGTCGCGGCGAGGCGATCTTCGGCATCGGCCACGACGACCCGGACGACCGCGACGCTGTGCTCCCGCAACATGTTGAGGGTGGTCACGCCGAAATGGCGGGAGCCGACGAGGGTAATGCGCATATGTGTCCGATCCGTCTCGCAACTGCGTCATCCTCCCGATAACACGTTCGTATGCCCTGTCACCACCCGCGCGGCATTTGCGTGGGTTATCAACAATGCGCTGGGCGCTGGCTGCGACGAACTCTGGGATTGCGCAGTCGATCGCTCAGCTGATCGCCGGCGGCCTTTGCGCCCATGCATCGCGAAATCATCGGGCGGTAACACGATCTCAACCAGCTTCGTGTATCGACGAATCTGTCGCGGATTTGTATTGCGTACCGCGACACGAAGACGTCCGCCGGCGTGGGCGCGCCGCCGCGCCTTTTCGCCGGGATGGATCTCATGCCGAGTGCAATCGAGCAGATCGTGGACGCCTATGTGCGTCTGAAGAACCGCCGTGGACTCGATGAGCTGATGATGCACAGGCAGCGGCTCGCGGTCGATCTGAAGAGCCGGTCCGGCTATGATTTCAGCCTGCCGATCGGCAAGATCGACGAGGAGATCGCGATCATCGAGGCAGGGCTCAGCCGGCTCAACGCGGAGAATTCCACGGCAATCTAGAGGTCTGCGTCGTTGCGGGGGATCTGAGGCCGATGCATGGTCTTGGTCCGCGCCCGGTTCATGCATGGTTGGGGGCGGCAGTGTCTCAATCGTCGGGTCGTTCCGTGGGACACCATCCTGAGGCTTTGTCCCTGCGATTTGGAGGAGTCGAGCGTCTATCGCTCAGTCGCGCCGGCCGCCGTCAATCACCGTGAACAGCGGTCGCGCCGGAGTCGGCTCGACCAGCAGCTCCTCCACCAGTGCGGTTGCCGCATCGACATATTTGCGGGTCGGCCTGTCGAGAGGGCGCTTGGCCTCGTCGTCGAGCGCGACCTTTGCGGCCTCGACCAGCTTGCGCATGCGTGCCGCATGGTCGTCGCCCGCCGTCAGCGTCGCTCGCGCCAGCGAGCGCAGCACGAACAGCTCGCCCTCGAGGCGGAGCAGACGGTCGTTGAGCCTGGTCAGGACGGCGTTGAGATCGGCCATGGGTTCGACGCGGAGGATCCATCCTGATCTAAAGCGCAATGAGATTTGGATGAATCGTCATCGCGCTTTAGCTTGTTGTTTACGCATGATCTTTCCGGAAAACCGCTTCGCACTTTTCCGGATCATGCTTTAGCGGCGATCGGTGAACGGAGTCCAAACGGCGCCGGTGCAATTCGGCCGATCCTGCGAACGCCGTGGACGGCTTACCACTCGACGCCCGCCCAGCGCCTCCCGAACACAGGCGGCCTCGTCTTCACGGCTTGCCAGCCGAAGAAATGATGCTTGCCGGACCAGGCGTGCACCACGCCGCTACAGATGCCGCATTTGAAGCTGCCGGTGTGGGCCTCGCTGTGCTCCTCTCTGGTCGCGGTGTAGTTCATGCCGCAACCCGCACAGGTGAACTGTTCGATCGTCCAGATGCTGTTGGCCATTGCCCAGAATGTGTTTCGGTGGTCTCGATCCACAGTAGTCAGCAGCGTTTGCAGCAGCGTAAACTGGCGCGGGGAAATCCGGTTAATGGGCATTAGCCAAGCCCGGGTTGGAGGGGAGGCCATCCGCCGCCCATCCATATCAGCCGCCTCGAGCGCTTCGAATGTCCCGGTCGATGAGCATCTGCACCCGTCTGATGGCGAGCAGCGACAGCCTGCCTTGCACTCGCCCCGAGCGGACCTTGTCCCTGATCGCATAGGTATAGCGCCAAAAGCCGGGCGCGGCGTTTGGCCTCAGAGAGTAACGGATGCCGCGGTGCGTCCCTGCGCGTGCAAGAGGCTCTTCGGGAGGGCGCGTCATCGTCTCGGAATGCGGAATGGCCCGATCTGTTCCCAATCGGGAGCATGGGCAGTTCCAGTCGCCTTGACGCAGGATGCGTTGCTGGCATAACGGCAGGGCCTCGCAAGCGCCGGAAGTTGCGTTCATGCCGCAAGGAAAGCTGTGCCCGTGAAAAACCTCCGTCAGCTCCTGACGGGAGAGGACGTCATCCAGCTCGTGATCCGGCTCGGCCTGCTCGCCCTGCTGATCATCTGGACCTTCCTGATCATCCGCCCGTTCGTACCGATCCTGGCCTGGAGCGGCGTGCTGGCGGTCGCGTTCTATCCGGCGTTCAGCTGGGTTGCCAAGATCCTCGGCGGCCGGCCCAAGACCGCAGCGGCGATCCTGACCCTGATTACGCTCGGCATCGTCATTGGTCCGGCGACCTGGCTCGGCATCAGCGCGGTGGACGGCGTGCGCGAGCTGGCGCACCAGCTCGGCACCGGCGACCTCGTGCTCCAGTCGGCGCCGGAGCAGCTCAAGGCGTGGCCGCTCGTCGGCCCCTGGCTCTACGATCTCTGGGACCAAGCTTACAACAACGTTCGGGCGGTCGTGCGCGAGGTGGCGCCGTATCTCCAGCCGCTGGCAGGCCCGCTGCTCTCGCTCGCGGGCGATGCCGGCGTGGGCACGCTTCAGTTTCTCGTCTCCGTGTTCGTGGCCGGCTTCCTGTTTCCGCATGGGCCGCGGCTGGTCGCCGCCGGCCGCAGCTTCCTGTTTCGCATCGTGCCGGAGCAGAGCGAGCATTTCCTATCGCTTGCGGGCGCGACCATCCGCGCCGTGGCGCAGGGCGTGATCGGCGTCGCGATCGTGCAGGCGCTGCTCGCCGGCATTGGCTTCAAGCTCGCCTCTGTGCCGAGCGCGGGCCTTCTCGCCTTCATCGTGCTGTTGCTCTCGATCGTACAGATCGGTGCTTTCCTCGTGCTGCTGCCGGTGATCATCTGGATCTGGACCGCCAAGGACGTCACCACGGCGCTGCTCCTCACCGTGTTTCTCGTCATCGTCGGCTTCATCGACACCATGTTGAAGCCGCTGGTCATGGGACGCGGCCTGACCACCCCGACCATCGTGATTTTCGTCGGCGTGATCGGCGGCACGCTCGCCCACGGCATCGTCGGCCTGTTCATCGGCCCGATCGTCCTGTCGGTGGCCTGGGAAATGATGATGGCCTGGATCAGGACCGAGGACCGGGCGGAGGCGGGCAAGGGCTGATCTCGCCCCCGAACGGCGCGGTCTGCCGGCCGTGCCACGCCAGGCCCCCGATGGCTGGCGTCCTGTGATCAAGGTGTGCCGCGAACTTGTCTGTTCCACTAGACAAGTTACGATTGGCTCGATTCTAGTTTTCGATGACGGCAGCAATGGCGAAGTCTTCCAAGCTGGTTGCCGTCAGGCGCGGCAAGGTATTGTTGGTCAGACGCCGGTCGGACGGCCGGTGGATGTTCCCGGGCGGCCGCAAGCGTGCGCGCGAGTCGGAGAAAGACTGCTTGCGGCGGGAGATCAAGGAGGAATTGCCCAAACTGAAGCTCGGCAGGATCAGCCTTTGGAAGGAAGTCAAGGCGAGGAACAAGCGCTCCGGCCGCAAGATGAGCGACGCGATCTTCCTCACCAAGTCTGCGAAGGGCAGGCTGGCGATCGGAGACAAGAAGGAGATCGATCGCGCCGCCTGGCAGAAGCCCCGCGGCATCCGCCTGACGCCGACCTCGCGCTACATCCGCGATCGCCTGTTCCCGAGGAAGCGACGGCGGAGCTGAGCTAATCCTCGCGTTCCGCCGATCGCGTCCGCCCAGCGAATGACCTCGACCGCGTCGCGAGCGGCTCCAGAGCCGCGAGCCTGACAGCCTCGGCCTCCCGCATCTCCTTGCGGACCTTGCGCGCATCGCGCATCGCCCGCTGGATGAAGGGATGTTGGGAGTCCTCGGCGAAGAACAGCACCACTTCGCAACTCGGACATTGCCTGGAATAGCCGTCCTGCAACCGCCCGGCGCGATCGCGAAACACGTTCTTGCACCGCGTGCACTGAATCTGGACCGAACTCATGCGCGGACAACAATGACTTTGAAAATGGATCGTCAACTGATCCGAAATATCTGAAGAAAGCTTGAATGCATTTGCGGCCGGACGCCGGCAGAACGCGCGCGGCCAACGGCAGAAGACCGGTTGGAACAGTCAGCCAGCCGCTATTGCCTGGCCACCATCGCGTCCAGGCAATGGTTGAGGAAGGCGGTGCGATCCCTGGGCAGTATCTTCTCGAGGTCCGCCTTCAGCGCGCATTCACGCTGGCGCAACTGCTCGGCCCGGCGCTTCTCGGCTGCCTCGCGATATTCGGGAGCAACCTTGTTGGGATCGACCAGCGTTTGTGCATGGGCGGGAGCCGTCGCAAGCAGCGCGATGGCGCCGATGAAAATGAATGGTTTCAAATGAGCCTCCGTCAAACGAGGTATCCTAGCGTGCCGCTTGCGCAAGCCCAAACCGGAAAGCGTGAGGTACCCCGTTCCCGATAGGTCGCGCCGGTGGACTTTCTGCCGGACCGCTTGGAACGACTCTGCGCGTCGCGCGTAGATTCTTGGCTCCCGGCCCATCCCCAACCCCAAAAGCCCCCGGGCCGCGAGAAAACCTTCCCCATAAAGGTTGGCGACCTCAGGCCTTCGCACTGAGGTCGTTTGGCGTACGCGTGTGAACCAGTTCACAAGCGCGCGGCGAAACCTCTGCTATGGAGACGTCATTGCTTAACCGCTTCATTTTAAACGAACGCCCCAGCGTGGCTCCAAGCGCTGGGGCTTTTTCGTGCCGGCTACTGCCGGGATCGCGATGGCGTCCCCGGACGTTGCCTGCGAGGGATGCGTTCGCGGGGCAAATCCCATATGCATGGCGGCGAGCTGCCGATTCGAGATGAAGGCGGCTCGCATTCAGTTTGCGACGGTTCAAGACCAGAAGCGGGTTCAAGTGAGGCTTTCCAAAAAGGCAGGGGTGGCCAAGAAGGCGCCAAAGAAGGGCAAAGGATCGCAGCGCGCCACGATCTCATCTTCGTCGCCCCTCGGCATGATGGCCCTTCATCTGCTTGCACAATGGAAGCAGTCTGGACGCAGTGGCATCGTCTTTCTCGCCGAGAGCGAGAACAGGGCGGAGCGGCTGGGCAGCGTGATTCACGCGCTCGACCCGTCCTGCGAGGTGCTGGTGTTTCCGCGATTGAACACGCTGCCGTTCGATCAGCTGGAGCCGTCGCACGAGCTCGCGGGGCGCAGAGCTTCCGTGCTGAGGCGCCTCGCAAGATCCAAGAAACCCCTGTTTCTGGTGTCGACCGCGGAAGCGGTGATGGAGCGCCTGCCGCCGCCGGCGAGCCTGTCGCGCCTGAGCCTGAGCTTGAAGGTGGGCGGCACGTTCTCCGAGCGGGACCTCGAGACTCGCCTCGCGGCTCTGGGATACGATCTCGACGACGAACCGGATTATCCAGGCGGAGCGCTGTTCCACGGTCAGACCTTCGAGATATTTCCCGCGGGCGCACTGGGGCCGTTCCGGATCGAGCATTCGCAGCATGCGATCAGACGGATCGTGGCGTTCGACCCGCATGAGCACAGGATCATCTTCGAGACCAGGGAGCTGCTCGTCGATCCCATGTCGGAGCGGCTCGGCCTTGCCGGCAAAGGCGGCAAGCGCGCGAGCCTGTTCGATTATTGCGCGGGTGCCAAATGGATCGCCGATGCAAGCGTCCCCTCGCACGCCGACGGATGGCTCGACACGATCGAGGAGGCCGCGCCGCGCAGCGAGCGCCAGCGCGAATATCTCGGGCGGAGCGATTGGAAACGGCTCTCCAAGGGCATGAAGATGCTGCCGCGGACGGCGTCGTTCCAGCCCGTTCCGGAATTTTCGAAGCTGACGTCCTCCAGGAAGGCGCTGCGGGCCTTCGTCGAGGAGACACGCCGGGCCGGAGCGCGACTGATCCTCATCGCCGCGCACGAGGACGATCTGCGCGTGATGGAGCGGATGAGCGGCATCAAGACGCCGCGCTGCGAGGACTGGGACGAGGCGACGCGCGGGCGGAACGGCGAGACGGCGCTGCTGGCCGATCTCGATGCAGGCTTCGTCTTGCCAGGAAAGAAGCCTGTGGTCGTGGTGACGGCGTCCGACGTGCTCGGCAGCCGCGCCCATCATCCGCAACCGATGGCGCGCGCCTGGAGCGCGGCCTTCGACCATGCCGACGTGCCCGAGCAGGGTACGGTGGTCGTCCATCTCCAGCGCGGCCTTGCCGTGCTCGACGGCTTGCAGACCGTCAACACCGGCGGCGGCGCCATGCGCGAGATGATCCGCCTGAAGTTCGCGGGCGAAAACGCGGTTCTGGTGCCGCCGCCCGATCTCGCCTTGATGTGGCCTTACGCGACCGAGCTCGGCAAGCTGGCGCTCGACAAGGCGGACGGCAGCACATGGTGGGCGCGTCGTACCGAAGCCGAGCGCGAGATCCAGATCGCCGGCAAGGTGCTCGCCAAGCACATCAGCCAACGCCGCCGGCGGCGCGGCGAAAAGCTGGTGCCGCCGGGATCGACCTACGAGAAGTTCGTCGCGCGCTTCCCTTACTTCACGACGATCGACCAGGCCAAGGCGATCAACGACGTGCTGGACGATCTTGCATCCGGTCATCCGATGGACCGGGTGATCTGCGGCGACGTCGGTTTTGGCAAGACCGAGGTCGCGCTGCGGGCCGCGGCCGCGGTGGTGCTGTCGGGCAAGCAGGTGGCGATCGCGGTGCCGACGACGGTGTTGGCACGGCAGCATGTCGCGACGTTCCAGAAGCGCTTCGCGCCGTTCAGCATCGAGGTGGGCAACCTGTCGCGTGCGACCTCGGGCGCGGAGCTGCGGGAGACCAAGGAGGGACTGCGCCGCGGCCGGATCAAGGTCGTGATCGGCACCCAGGCGCTTACGGGGAAGGACGTGAAGTTCGACGATCTCGGTCTCGTCATCATCGACGAGGAGCAGCATTTTGGCGCGGCGGAGAAAGCAAAGCTCGCCGGCCTCGCCAAGAACGTCCATGTGCTGATGATGAGCGCGACGCCGATCCCGCGGACGCTGGCCGCCGGCCTTGCCGGCTTCCGCGATCTCAGCGTGATCGCTTCGCCGCCAGTGCACCGGCTTCCGGTCGCAACCCGGATCGCGCCGCTGTCGGATGCGGCCATTGCCTCCGCGCTGCTGCGCGAGCAACGCCGCCACGGCCAGAGCTTTTTGATCTGTCCGCGCATCCAGGATCTCGATCCCATGCTGGCGCGGGTGCGAGCGGTGGCGCCTGACCTGCGCATCGTCTGTCTGCACGGCAAACTGCCCGCCGACGAGATCGACGATCGCATGATGAGCTTCGTCGAAGGCGATGCCGACGTCCTGCTCGCGACCAACATCGTCGAGAGCGGCCTCGACATTCCCCGCGCCAACACCATCGTGGTGTGCTGGCCGGAAAAGTTCGGCCTTGCCCAGCTGCACCAGCTGCGCGGACGCGTCGGCCGCGGCGGCATCCGCGCCTTCGCCCATCTCTTGACCGAGACGGAGTCCGGACAGTCCGAGAAGCGGCTCGCCGTGCTCGAGGAGTTCAGCCGGCCGGGCGCCGGCTTTGCCATCAGCGAGCGCGACCTCGATCTCAGGGGCGCAGGCGACCTGTTCTCGGAGCAGCAATCGGGCCATGTCCAGGTGTTCGGGCCCGTGCTCTACAGCCACCTCCTGAAAATGGCTTCGGAGAAGGCCGATGAGGAGCGCGCCGCGGTGTGGGTGCCCGACCTGAACCTGCCGGTCGGGGACATGCTCCCCGAGAGCTACGTGCAGTCCGAGCCCGTGCGGCTCGAGCTCTATGCGCGCGCCGCACGATGCAGCAGCGAGGATGATCTCGACGATCTCGAGGAGGAAACCTCCCGCCGCTTCGGACCTTTGCCGAAGATCGCGCGCGACTTCTTCGCTGCGGCGAAGCTCAGGATCGAGTGCAAGCGACGCGGCATCATCCGGCTCGATGTCGGGCCTGAGGCCGCGGCTGCAACGTTCCTGCCGGGGCGCTTGCGGAAGTCGCGGGGCAAGTCACTGCAACGCGACGGCGATCGCGTCGTTCATCACAGCCCGATGCGCGATGCGCCATTCGAGCGGGTGGAGGAGTTGTTCGAGCTGCTGGATGAGGGGTGAGGGCGCCCGCGCCTTGGCGTCCTCCTTCGACAGCAGCCTGACGTCATCGCCAGCGCGGATCGCGCATCCGAGGTCGCTCACCGGCCGGGCCTTTTCAATTGCCAATTCGTGGCGGGAACCCTGTTCCACCGTTATAGTTAATGGGGGCTTGGCGCAGGAGATTGTCCGATGTCCCATGCCATTCCTCCGGTCATTGTCGCGATTATCGCAAGCTCATGTTTGTTGGTCCTGGCGCAAGCAGGCGGCGCAAATGCCGGGTCCGCAGGGGCGGGCATGGGAACGGGGCCGAATACCGCTGGCGGGTCGGCACCTTCTGGAATGGGGACGAGTGCAGGCAATGCGGCTCCCTCAGCGCCCCCGGGGATGGGGACGAAAGATACCGGCACCGGCGGAAATCCGGGCACCAACAGCGAACCGGCCAATCCGAACGTTCAGCCCGCCACGCCCGCGAGGTCGCGGGCGGCAGCCCAGGCCGCGAGAAATGCCGGGGCTGGTCACGCCCAAAATGGCCTGCCCATCGGCGCCATTGGGAGCGGCACGAGCAATGAGGATCAACTGGCCACTGGCTCAACGTCCTCCCAAGACAGATTCCGGCCGGCGACACAGGCTCAAGGAAACACCGGTGCTGGTTCACACGGTCTGTCGGGGAGAGGCTCGAGTCTTTCGGATCAGATCAGTCACCGGCGAGCCGCACGAGCTGGAGACAAGGTGCTGGATGCCAAAGCGCAGGTCGAGCGACGAACGAATGTGTCGCCCAGACGCGGTTCGAGCCCGATAAAGCCAGGTCTATAGTCTGCGAGCGAAGGGCAAAGGATCGGCAATGGATCGTCGCGCTCAACCACAGCCCGATGCGGGAGGCGTGGTTGGAGCGTGTGGAGGAGTTGTTCGAGCTGCTGGATGAGGGGTAGGACGCATCAAAAATGCGAGAACAACCCCATGCACAGTAGCTAAGTGCTTCTGCCATAATGTCTTCTGCATCGCGCAAAAGGTGGTCGCGATCGCTGCACCGGGCCGACACAGCTGTCGGTCTGTGATCAGGATGGGCCCAACGGCGCATGCCGCATTCTCTGGCCCCGGAGTTCCAGCACACAGCAATTGCACCGTCGGGCAAAACAGGGGTATTCTGCCAGCTTCGGAAAATCCGTTTCGAGGCGTGCGCAGGCCGGGGCGACTGCACCCATCAGGGTAGCTTCCCGGCTGTCTTCGTCCCTGCATCGCATCGACCCCGTAATCGGCCGGGGTCGCTGAGCCGTCGGCCAGCAGCGTCGCTAACGTGAAATTAATCCGAAATGCTCACAATTTTAGGCAGTTGGAGTTGGGTGCTGCGTACAAGGACTCGTCGCGAGGACGTTCCAGGGGCGGCTTCCTGTTGCTCGCTCACTGGGGTCAATGCACGTGACCACGACCTTCGAAACGCAAAGCTTCGCCGAAGAACTCGACGCGGTAGCACTTGCTGCCGCCGCAGCAGCGCACGAGCCCCCGGCCCTGGAGGCTCCAGCACCGATCAAGCGCTACAGGCGGAAATCGGTCTTGGCACTCTCGGTATGTGCCCTGGCCATCAACGGCGCCGCGGCCATCTATACGTTGCCGCCCGATTTGCCGCCGCTGAATGTCAGCAGCCTGGCTGAGCTGCTTCCACGCCGCGAAGCGCCCGCGCCGAAGCCGGATCCGGTTGTCGCCGCCTTGAAGGAGATCCAGTCGGCCCAGCAGCAACACACGGCATCGCTGCAGGAGAACAATCAGGCCTTGCAGCAAAATGCAGCTCTGATGCAGCAGGATTCGATGGTGCTGCTGTCCCTGCGACAGAGCATCACGGACGAGCGGGTCGATGTGAAGAAGATATCTTCGCAGCTGTCCACGCTGATCGCGAAGGTCGACTCGCTGCAAAACGCAATGATGTCGGACGTCACGTCCTCCATTCGACGAGCGAATGCCCGCTATGGATTGTCCGCGGCAATGCGGAAGCGCTTGGCTCGGGAGTCCAAGCCCGTAGGGCCCATTTCGGTCGGCGGAGCCCCGCTGAGTGTGCCGGCTGCGACGTCAGCTCCGGAGAGCTGAGGCGCGGGCTCGGCTGCCTCTCCACCAGTGAGGCAGGCTAATCGCATTTGAACCTTCATCGGAAGTCGTGATGCCCGGGCTCGTCGCGCCTGCGCGGCCGAAGCCGTTTCGGCGAGGCGAAGGCCTGGCCATCCACGTTCTTGTGCTGCATGGCAAGGCGCGGATGACCGGGACAAGCCCGGCCATGACGATGTGGAGACTATCCTGCCCAAGCGGCGGCTGTCTCGCTCCGGCAAGCATTTTGAGGCGCGAGCAGGGCGCGGCAGAGTGTGCTCTTGAACCGCATCTCCCCAAGATCGACTCGTTGTCTCCGATCCAGAACACAAAATTGCTGCCGTCTGAATCGCATGCGTGAATGCGAAAGCGACATCTTCGTCAGCGACGAACCGCTTCATAGCGCCTCGCGATAACTATCGATCCGTTTCATCTCGGATTGCTGATCGACGTTCTGGCGGGCTTAGAAGAATACTGACCCACCTACTGAACGCCAGTGTCCGCGCGGTGGCGTTGCAAGCTTGCAAGTACAAATGCGTCCGCAAGGCGCGCTCCACGGGGACTGTCCGGGAGGACCACGCTGCTCCACGACGCCTACCCCAGCGGAATGCTGTCGACGCGCAGACAGGGGCGGCACTGGAAGGCGTGTACCGCGGGCAGATCGAGGATGGCGGGAAGCGTGGCCAGGAACGTCATCGGCCGTCTGCACTTGCAGCAGATCAGAACGGGCGGCCCGTCTTGCGCTGTACCGATCATCGCCAAAGTGCCCAGGGGGTAGGGCACACTACGCGGATGCTGCGGGCAGTTCATCTCGGGGGGACTACGGTGCTCTATCGGAATCTGCCGCTCTTTTGCGACGAAGGGGGTTGAGGATTGGCAGGAAAACCGATCGGATCGCGGCCGCGCTGCAATGTCACCCTAATCAAGAGCGTCAATTGTTGGGCCTTAACCTCCAGCCGTAGTCCTGATGTGAAATCGCGGCGGTGATGTCGGCCTCTTTGTCCGCTGAGAGGCGCCAGGCTGCCACTCCGAAGCACAAGGTCAAGACCAGGGCTGTCGCAAGCAGAAGCATCGAGACGAAATGGCTCACGCGCATCACCCGCAGTTTGAAACTACGAGAGAGCGAACACGAGTTGCCGATTCGGAAAATACAGACGCGCTGACCTAAAGGCCTGATTTCCACATCCGTTCACACAGGACCAAAGGCGCTCACGATCCCGATCGTGATCGGGACCAGCGCGACGATTGTCCATAAGGCTGGCGAGCTGGAGGATAAGCCGGCGAAAAAGATCAGGAGACCGAAGCCGACGAGGGCCGCCGAGATGGCATAGGCGAGTGCTTTTTCCATCATTCGATCCACGAGGAATACGGGATGGATTGCGCCTGTAGGACTCACCGCGGGTCGAAACGTTCCTGTGCTTATATTTGAGCCGCATCTGCGGCTCCGAAAGCTGGAGACACGAAATCAGCTGGCGTCCGCGCTCACCTGGCCCGCTGGATTAGCGGCGGCACGCTTTTAGGCCGACGGGGCAGTCCCGGTCTTCCGCTCAAGCATCGCCATTTCAACATGGTCAGCCAGGACCGTGAGGTGGCACGCAAGCCGGTCGAACACTTCGCGCTTGGCGGGATCTGTTGCCAAATCGCGGATCAGGGCGCATTCAGCGGCATCGTTCCGAAGTTCTCAAGCTGGGCCAGATAATCCTTCATCGGTAACTGGCTCCGTCCCCCGCAAGCGGAACTGTACAACCAATGTCCGAAAGCGAACAGAAGCGATTGCCGATTTTTCCTAGTCTTTCGAGGCTTTGGCCTTTCCCAAAGGCCCAAGCACCTCCAGCGGCCCCGGCCTCCACACCCCAAATGCCCCCACGGTCGGGGCCGTCATTGGCGATAGCCCGACCCATCGATCGTATCCCGTAAAGCTGGCCCTCTAAGCGTTCGCGACATTGGGGTCGGTGAGCCGTTTTGCAGCGCAGGCCGCTGCGACCCCTGGACAGCACTTCCAAGCAGGAACTGTACCCTCGCCAGCGCGTTTTCTCGCTTGCATGGTTTTCCCGGTCGGTCGGGCCTTGGGGGGCGTCAATGGGCACTTGTGATCGCACCGCTGTCCTAAAGCAGCGTGGGGACGAGCTGGCTTTCGGTCGTTCCGAGCTTGAAGATTTGCGCTCCCGCGTGATCGCGGCCGAGCAAATGCAAGAGCGGCAAAGGCTCGACGGCAAACCGGCCGCAGCAATTCGCAGGAGTGCGAAGTCCAAATCGTCATCGGCAAATCCCGATCGGCCAAAGAAGCGCTTGGCGCGGCCGCCGAACGTCGGACAATGACGTCCGGTCAAGAGTAGGCAATTTCGTCGGCGTTCGAGCGTGGCCGAAAGACTCAACTGGGAAGTGTGCCGGCTGCGAGCGCGGCTCCGGAGAGCTGAAGGCGAGACAAGCGAAGCACTCAGAAGATATCCGCGCTAAGCTAGGCCCGCGCGAACGGTCTCCTTCGCCTCGCTCGACGCGAGCCGCCACCGAGGATGCGCATCCGGCCGCCGTCTATTGCCGTTCTTCGTACTTGTTGCAGCGACCATCGCCCAGTTGCACCCGATTGAGTTCCTGAAATGGCGGATCGCAACGCAGGAGCGTGTACGTCCTGTAGGAAGGCGGGGGGACGCGCCAGCAAAGAGTCTGGCCCGCGGGCACCTGGTACGTTTCCCCGCTCGCTATCGTATAGCTGCACGAAGGACTGGGGTCCTTCATCTTCACCTCTGCATTGGCCTGGGTGAGCGAAGCCGCCGCGAGGAGTGCCACCGACAATACACGCATGGTTTCCCTTTCTCCGCACATGTGACCTGCAATGGTGAGTTGGGATGCAGGCGTCGGTACGACAAGACAGCCACCGATGACAAATTTCCAAGAAGCACGATGGTTGCGACGGCCTGACGTGTAACCTTTTGCCGTTGAGGCTGCACGAGCAAGAGCTCAACCCGTACCACTGCTGAGAACATCGTTCTGCCTTCGCGCAACGCTTTGCAGCGCCACCGGAGACGAACATTTGAATTGCATTGCTGCTATCAATCTTAACCTCGACTTAAAGGCTCCATCTGATTGCCTTGGTGTGCGTAAAGCAGGATCATTCCGAACGGTCATACGACGCTGTTCGAGAGAGGAGCCTGCGATGACACTGCAGGATGCTTTGGCGGTCTACGTGTATGCTTGGATGAGGGACAAATCTCTCGACGAGGCCCACGAGCAGGTCGTCGACGCGGCGGTGAGGGTCATCGAACAGCAGGCGCGGAAAGCACTGGCAGCGCATTCACAGAGCGACGAAACGGAATAGCGCCGCCGTGTGGTCGCCATATCCGGCGGTGTTGTCGTGCGCAGGGCGGCTCCGCGCCCATCGCTCGCAATCCGGTCCGTCGTTCCAGTGCTTCTGCCGACGGTATGGCCGATCACGATGCTCCACGCAGGATCAGCAGCCTGCATCGTCCGGATGCGGCTCGATTAAGCATTAAGACAATAAGCCAAATTAAATAAATTAAATACTGGACGTGATTTAAATTTGGATTAGAATGAGAATCACTTGGCGCCGGACGAACGCGTCAAGGACCTCCTAGAAGCGGCCCCATTATCCCGCCCTGCTTGCAGCCAAGGATGTAAGGCCGCTTCTAGGGCAAAGTGTGAGGCAAATCATGCACCTGTCACTAGGTGATTTGTGTCTCATCTCCGCAGCAACGGGTGCGCTCCTACTGATTGAGATCGGCGTTCTGATCATCGTGGGTTTGATCTGAGCCAATGAAGAAGAGCGTAGGGACGTTCTGCGGGACAGCTGCATATCAGTTTTCTTTGTAAGCGTGTTCGGCCTCGACGGCGCGGAGCAGGGCGGCAAGGCTGGGATATTCCACGCCATTGCGGACGTAGCGGTTGATGTGCTCGACATAGCTGGCCGATCCGTCGGGCTTGCCGCGCCAGCTGAACAGCAGCACGGCACTGTTGTGCTGGCGCAGTACGTGGCCGGCGCCATTACCGAAATGCTTGCTCATGGCGTGCCGCTTCATGGCCGCACCTCCAACTTCGCCAGCTCCGGCTCGTCCCATTTCCGGAAAGCATCCCGAAGGGAGACGTTCCTATGGTGAGGCGTAATGCCGAGTGCAAGGAAGCTACGGGCAGGACTGCCGAGCTGAGTGGCATATATCTCGGAGCGCTGCGCACGCGCGTAATCGATTTGCCAACACGGTGCCCACATAGAGCTTTTTCAGTGGGCTTGCGATCTAAACTAACTCATTGATCCGGCTTGGTGAGCGCGCTGGGGCTCGAACCCAGGACCCCGTGATTAAAAGTCACGTGCTCTACCGGCTGAGCTACGCGCTCCCATGGCCGCTGATGGCTTTGACGAGATCGCCATCGTGTTCGGACATTCGAGAAGCATGTCTTGCCGCTGCGCTTCAAGTTTGCGTCGCGGGGAAAACCGGCCGTTTCCGGATCATGCTTTCGGTCCGGGCTGTGTAGGGGGATGGGACGCTGAGGTCAATAGCGGGCGTGGTTGCCGAAAGTCTTGGCAGGGACGAAGATTTGCTCGCGGAATCGTTGGCTTAAGCCGGGATTCTCAACCTGATTGGCGGGCCGTCATCCACGCCGAACAGCGAGGATGGACAAGCCGCCCGTCACGTCGGCTCCCGCCGCACCTCGCTCGGCACGGGTTGTGGCGTGCCGACGGGGGTCGGCAGGGCGACCGGGCGTAGGCCGATCAGCTCGGCAGTGCGGATGGCGCTGTCGCGCCAGAACTGGAACGAGTTGATCCGGCTGAGCTCGAGGATGGCGATCGCGACCGCGGCGAGGAACGGCAGGCTTTGCAGCACCAGCACGCCGGCGAAGATGTAGATCTCGGTGATCTGGCGGAAGCTGTTGGAGGCGATCAGCACGCCGGCACCGACCACCAGCAGGGTGCCGATCACGGCCTCCCAGAACGCCTGGAACTCGATCGACATCCTGGACAGGCCGCCTTTGGAGGTACGGGCGAAGGCGATGTGCTCGGTGATCAGGCCCTGCGCCACCGCGCGCGACACCGTCCACTGCACGCTCATCGCCGCGATCATGGCGCCCAGCATCTGGCCGGGCTTGATCGCGACGCGGGCGCGGTACATCGACAGGAAGTGGGCCAGCGAGACGATGAAGGCGCCGATGATCGGCAGCGTCAGGATCTTGTCGGGGATGGCGATGTCGGCAAAGGCGACGATCGGCACCCAGACGAGGTTGAGCAGCGCCACGACGACGCCGAGGCTTTCGGCGCCCAGCCAGTTGAGCCAGCCCAAGCCATATTCTCGCTTCTGGTCGGGCGTCAGCCGACTCGAACCGGGCAGGAAACGGCGCCAGTGCTTCTTGACGATCTGGAGGCCGCCATAGGCCCAGCGGTGCCGCTGCTTCTTGAAGGCCTCGTAGGTGTCGGGCAACAGGCCCGCCCCGTAGCGGGTGTTGGTGTAGTGGGTGGTCCAGCCGAGCTCCTGGATCGCAAGGCCGAGATCGGAATCCTCGCAGATCGTGTCCGACGACCAGCCGCCGGCCATGTCCATCGCGGCGCGGCGGATCAGGCACATGGTGCCGTGCACGATGATGGCGTTGGCCTCGTTGCGCTGGACCATGCCGATGTCGAAGAAGCCGGCATATTCGCCGTTCATGATGTAGTGCATGATCGACAGATCGCCGTCGCGATGCTCCTGCGGCGCCTGCACGAGGCCGACGCGCGGGTCGGCGAATGCCGGCACGAGGTCGTTCAGCCAGTCGGGCTCGACGACATAGTCGGCATCGAGGATGCCGATGATCTCGGCATCCGCCGCGGTCCGATCCATCGCAATGCGCAGCGCGCCGGCCTTGAAACCCTGCACCTTCTCGGCGTTGATGAACTTGAAGCGTTCACCGAGCGCACGGCAATGGTCCTGGATCGGCTGCCAGAAGGCGGGATCCGGCGTGTTGTTGATGATGACCACGCATTCGTAGTTCGGATAGTTCAGCCGCGACAGCGCATCCAGCGTCTGCTTGAGCATGTCGACCGGCTCGAAATAAGCGGGGATGTGGATCGAGACTTTGGGATAGTAATTCTCCGGCACGTTCTCGACCGGCTTGCCCTTGGAGAGCAGCCGCTGCGGCGGCCGGCCGAAGGCGACGGCCGCGATCTCGTCGATGCGCGCCATCGCAATGAGAACAAGGGGAACAAGGAGGATCATGCCGAGCGTCAGCGCGAAGGCCGAGCCGAAGATGAAGTAATGGCTGTTCCAGAACGCGAACACGGTCGCCGCCCAGGCACCGACGCCGTTGGCGGTCGCCGAGAGCAGGAAGGCCTGCTTCGCGGTCGCTTTTTCGATCCGCAGGATCGGCAGTGACAGCAGGACGCCGACCAACAGCGCGATGCCCATCAGCTTCCAATAGTCGGGGTTTTCCACCGGGCCGGTCCAGGCGAATTTCGGCTCGCGGCTGGCATTGAGGATGCCCCAGTAGGGGCCGACGCCGCCTTCGAAGAACTTCCAGGGCTGATCGATGGCTTCGACGATGTTGTATTCCATGCCGATGGCTTCGGCGCGGGTGACGAAGTTGCGCAGGATCAGCGCCTGCTGGAACGGGCCCGGATCGGCGTTACGCAAATTGTAGCCCTGGCTCGGCCAGCCGAACTCGGCGATCACGATGCGCTTGCCCGGGAAAAGGTTGCGCAGGAGGTTGTAGCGGTCGACGGCCTGGTCGACCGCCTGGTCCGAACGGAAGTTTTCCCAGTAGGGCAGAACGTGCGCGGCGATGAAATCGACGTTGGAGGCAAGGTCCGGATTGTCGCGCCAGATATTCCAGATCTCGCCGGTGGTGACGGGCACGCGGACCGAGCCCTTCACCTTCTTGATCATGTCGATGAGGTCTTCGACCTTCTGCTCGCCGCGGTAGATCACCTCGTTGCCGACCACGACGCCGACGACGTTGCTGTTCTTGCGGGCGAGCTCGATGGCGGCCTTGATCTCGCGCTCGTTGCGATCCTTGTCCTTGTCGATCCAGGCGCCGACGGTGACCTTGAGGCCGAACTCGGCGGCGATCGGCGGCACCAGTTCCACGCCGCCCGTGGACGAATACAGGCGGATCGCGCGCGTCATGGTCGACAGCGTCTTCAGGTCGGCGCGGATTTTCTCGACGGTCGGAATGTTGTCGATGTCGGGGTGGGCCGAGCCTTCGAACGGTGCGTAGGACACACTGGGCAGGAGGCCCTTGAAGTCGGGCGCGGGTTTCTGGTCGCGCAGGACTCCCCACAGACCAGCGTGAAGCGCGGACACAAGCAACAGAACGGCGGCGACAACGCGCATCGCGGCTAGACCAAAAGGGGCTGAGGTGGCAGGGAAGCGGATCCGACCCCGAGATCCGACCGTGTCCCCGGCAAAGGGAGCATACCTCTGCCGCGCGGTTTCACAACTGTCATGGCCTCATGTCCTTATGAGGGCATGGTCTTTTCGAACGACGCGCGGCAGTGCCAACCGCGTCTATGGCTGATCGTTCCTGAACGGCAGGTGAAACGACCCTCGCCTATTTCTGCGGCGCCGGCGTCGGACTTGCTGCAGGCGAGGGGCTCGCGGCCGGCTGCGGTGCCGGCGAATTGCCGGCTGCCGGTGCCGCCGGCTGAGAGGCCGTGGCCGCCGCCTGCTGCGGCTGGGCGGCCGGATTGATCCAGCACGCGTGCACGCGGCTGTCCAGCGTTTCGGCGACCTTGGGGTCGATCTGCCCGCCGAATCGGGTCAGGCAGCGGAACGCGGCCTGGATGTGGCCGCCCGGGCAGCCGAAACGGTCGTAGAGGTCGAGATGGCGAAACGCGGTGTCGAGATCATCCCGCCACATCAGCCGCACCACGCGCCGGCCGAGCCAGACGCATTCGGGGTTGCCGGCCGGGCCGTTGATGACCTGGGCCGCTTCGGCGAATTCGTCGGTGCGGCGCTGGTTCTGGGCGGCATCCTTGGCGGCGGCGTCGGCGGGCTGGGCAGCCGCCTTGCCCTGGTCAGGGGTCGGTGTGCCGCTCTGGGCGGAGACGCCGCCAAGACCGGCGAGAAGGAGAAGGGAGGAGACGGCCAAGGTGGCGGCGAACTGCCGCAGGACCGCATTTCGTGACTCGAACACCCGTTGCCGCATGAATTCCCCAATGTATCCGCTGGCCGTCCGCATCAGGATCCCGCGGACGCGCCGGTGATGGCGTCCAAATGGGTCTCCAATGCGGCGGAAAAGTCTTTGCGAGTCCATGACCTGTATTTCGAATTTTGTCCAGCAAAGTCACAATCCTAGAGCACGGTCGAACGGCCGCAGCCAGATTCCTTTTTGGGGGAGGGGCGGATCCGCAGAGTGGATCGGCATTTGGACCACCCCCTTGGCAGATGGCGTGCGAGCAGGTAATCGACGGACCCTTCGCGGAGGACGGAACCGATTTCTCTTCGTACGCCACTGGCGCTTCTGCTCGTTTCGTTGGGTGCGATCGCTGCCGTGTGGTGGTGGCTTGCCACGCCGATCACACTCGCGCGCGCCCCGATCGACCCCGCCGACAAGGTCCAATGCGTCTCCTACGCGCCGTTCCGCGGCGAGCAGTCGCCGCTGGACGCATGGACTCATATCGAAGCCGACCAGATCGAGCAGGACCTGCGCCAGCTCAAGCAAATCACCGACTGCGTTCGCACCTATTCGATGGAGAACGGGCTCGATCAGGTTCCGGCGATCGCCGCCAAAGTCGGCGGGTTGAAAGTGCTCCAGGGCATCTGGCTCTCCAGCAACCGCACCAAGAATTTCGAACAGGCCGGGCTCGCCATTCGCCTCACCAAGCAATTCCCCGACGTCATCACCGCGGTCATCGTCGGCAACGAGGTGCTGCTGCGCGGTGAAATGACGACGGCGGATCTCGTCTCGATCATCCGCCTGGTGAAGACGCAGGTCAGCGTGCCCGTGACCTATGCCGACGTCTGGGAATACTGGCTGAGGAATCGCGAGGTCTCCGACGCCGTCGACTTCGTCACCATCCACATCCTGCCTTATTGGGAGGATTTCCCCGTGAGGGCGAAATTCGCCTCCGCCCATGTCGAGGCGATCCGCGAGCGCATGGCGGTGGCGTTCCCCGGCAAGGAGATCCTGATCGGCGAAACCGGCTGGCCGAGCGAGGGCCGCATGCGCGACGGCGCGCTGCCGTCGCGAACCAACCAGGCGCGTGTCGTCTCGGAAATCCTGGGCCTTGCCAAGGCGCAGAAGTTTCGCGTCAATCTGATCGAATCCTACGACCAGCCGTGGAAGCGCAGGCTGGAAGGCACGGTCGGCGGCTATTGGGGCCTGTATGACTCGGTGCGCCGGAGCCTGAAATATCCGCCGGGAGAGCCGATCAGCAATTTCCCGTACTGGAAATGGTACATGGGCGCGGGCATGGGCCTTTCCGCGCTGGTGTTCGCCGTCGCACTGATCACGCTGCGCCGGAGGCCGTGGACGCCACGCTTCTCGTCCTGGCTCGGCGTCGGCATCTCGGCGACGACTGCCGGCATCCTGCTCGGGATCGGCGCGGACAAGATGTATTACGAGAGCTACGGGATCGGCGGCTGGCTGCTCTGGGGCGCGCTGTTGCTTGCCGGCATCCTGTCGCCGATCTTCTGTGCGCAGGCGATGGTGATCGGCCGCAGCCTTCCGACCTTCCTCGATCTGCTCGGCCCGCGCGAGGGCCGGAAATGGTCGAAGCTCACCGCGGTACTCGGCCTCACGCTCGCGGCGACGGCGGTGATCGCGGCAGCGACCGCGCTCGGCTTCGTGTTCGACCCGCGCTACAAGGATTTTCCCTACGCTTCGCTGACGATGGCGGTGGTGCCGTTCGCGCTTTTGATGCTGAACCGGCCGCAGATCGGCCAGCGTCCGATCGCGGAAGCCGCGTTCGCGGGCGTGCTGGCGTTGTCGGCCGCGTATGTGCTGGTCAACGAAGGCCGTGACAATTGGCAGTCGCTGTGGACCTGCGCGATCTATCTCTTGTTCGCTCTCACGCTGTGGCGGGCGCGGGCCGAGCAAATCCAAGAATGAAGAGGCCGATCGCCAGGCCCGACAGCACGACATTGTAGAGCACGATGCCGAGACCGGCGGCGACGACGCCGACGGTGAGCAGAACGATCGACGGTCGCATCAGGTTCAGCGTCGCCACCACCAGCGCGACGATCCCGAACACCGAATTCTTGAACAGGACGGTCGCAACCGAACGCCCCTTGCAGATCAGCGTCTGAAGGCCGGCGTCGCAGGCAAGCGCGACCTGCGACAGCTCGATCGCGAGATAGCGCAGATAAAGCGCATAGCCGACGGAGACGAAGCCGACGACGATCAGGAACTGCACCTGGTAGGGCGTGAGGCGGAAGGGCTTTTTGGTCATGGCGGCAATATGGTCGGGATGGCGCGGGCAGGCAACAGGGCAGGCCGAAGTTTCTGTTCGACGCGCGGGCTACAATCCCTTTGACCGATCATCTTGCGGCGCGCGCCATGCGCTCAGACAGGGCAACGGCGCCGACCAGGTCGGCGCCGTCCGGCGGATGCCGCGAGAACAGCTGCCGTTGCGATGATGAATGTCTTCACCTGTGTCTCCCTTGGTCATGGAGGCGGGCACGAGCGATTTCGCATGTCGGCCGCTTCGGTTCACGACCGGGACAACTTGGCAATCGGCGGCTGGTTTCCATGACGGACTGAGATCTGAGTCCGCCTGCGCGCGCGACAGGATACCGTCATCCAGCGTGCGTTCAGGTGGAAGCGGAGTCCATCCTAGCGCCTGAAGAACGACGACAGCGTCGATCCTGTGGATGCTGACGACGCCTCCGGTTTCGCCGGCGCCGGCGCAGGCTGCGCCGCGGGAGCGGGCGCGGGCTCCTCGTGCTTCGAGCGTTTTGAGGAATAGCTGCGGCGGCGCTGCGGCTTCTCGGGCTTTGCGCTCGGCGGGGGCGCGGTTTCGGCTTGCGGGACCGCGTCCTGGTTCTTCTCCGAACTCTTCTCTTGAACCCTGTCTTGAGTTTTCTCTTGCGCTTTTTCTTGCCCTTTTTCTTGCGCTTTTTCTTGCGCTTTGTCCTGACCGCCACGCATCGACAGGCGCTGGCCGTCGAATATGGTGGTCTCGCAGTGGCGGTCGCTCTCGGCGAGGCCGGCGCAGAATTTTGCCGCGACGGCGGCGTTGACCAGGGGGCCGGCCCCCAAGCGGAGCTGCATGCCGAGGCCGGTGGTGCCTTCCTTGATCATGATGATCGGCCGCAGCGCGGCGATCTCGGGATTGGACTTGGTCAGGCTGCGCCAGAGCGCGCGCAGGCCGTCGATCGAGTTGGCGCCGCCGAGATCGATCGCAAAGCGCGTCTGCTGAACCGCGATCGCTGCGGATTCGCTCTCGGCTGCGTCGGGCGGCTTGGTTGCCGCCGCGACGACCTCAGCCGCGCCGGACGCCGGCTCGGCCTTCTTCTCAGCGGGCTTTTCAGCTGCCTCGGGTTGAACCAGTTTCGATGCGGCCGGATCCGGCGGCGCCATGAGCGACTTGGACGGCACCAGGGGAATGGTCGGCAGCGCGGAGTTCATTGCCGGCGTCTGTTGCACGAGCGAGGCGGCGGCCGCGGTCTGCGGCGGTGGGCTCGCCGGCTCTTTCAACGTTTGCGTCGCAGTGTCCTTCTGAGAATCCTTGGCGGCTTCGGTGCGCGGCTTCTCGCCCGCCGGCGTCGGGGTCGAGGCGACCGGCGCGACGCTGGGTGCTGGCGCTGCGTCCTGCGGCTTCAGGCCCAGCGGCGTGGCGGTTTGCTTGGCAATGGCGCCGGTGACGGAATCGAGCCCTTGCTCGAGGACGGTGACGCGCGAATACAGGCGGTCGCGGTCGCTGTTCAACGTCTCGATGGCGGCGGCGAGTCGGCGCGCCTCGTTCTGGCTCTCCTTCGTCAGCATCTGGAGCCGGTCGGCCTGGTGCGCGAGATCGACGGACGCAACCTGGTCGCGTCGCCAGCCGAGCTGGGCCTGGTTGGCCATCACGGCAAGGACGACGGCGCCCACGGCCGCCACGCCCCACGAGCCCAGCCGCCACATCATACGCCGGTCGAGCGCGTTTTCCTCGGCCAGAAGTCCGGAGAACAGCCCGCCGGTCTCCTTGGTGCCGAAGGCATCCGCCAGTGGGTCGGAATCCTTTGCCATGAATATTAAGCGCCCAGCCCTGTCCGGCTTCCCCGAATCAATCAGGGAACATTAACAGGAAAAGCGCGCCGCACTTGAATTCCGGGCGTTTGCGGGGGTAGCAAGGCGATAGCTTCTGAGGGCCTCGCTGCCCGTCGCGCCGAATTGATTCGGCACTATCTGTCAGGATTTCGATGACCGCCCGTTCCAGTCTCACGATCGTGCTCGCCGCCGGCGAAGGCACGCGCATGCGATCGAGCCTGCCGAAGGTGCTGCATCCCGTGGCTTCTCGGACGCTGCTCGCCCATGTGCTCGCTGCGGCGCCCAAAGAAACCGGCAGCTCGCTGGCGGTGGTGGTCGGCCCCGATCATCAGGCAGTCGTGGAGGAGGCAAAGCGCATCCGCCCCGACGCGCTCACCTTCGTGCAGGGCGAACGCCTTGGCACCGCGCATGCGGTGCTGGCGGCGCGGGAGGCAATCGCGCGAGGCGCGGATGATCTCCTCATTGCCTTCGGCGACACGCCGCTGATCTCGGCCGAGACCTTTGCGCGGCTGCGCGCGCCGCTCGCAAGGGGCGCCGCAATCGCCGCGCTCGGCTTCCGCGCCGCCGATCCCACCGGTTATGGCCGCTTCATCGTTGAGGGCGAGCGTCTGGTCGCGATCCGCGAGCAGGCCGACGCCAGCGCAGAGGAGCGCAAGATCGAGCTGTGCAACGCCGGCGTGATGGCGATGGATGGGCGCCGGGCGCTCGACATCCTCGGACAGATCGGTAATGCCAATTCCAAGGGCGAATATTATCTGACGGACGCGGTCGAAATCGTCCGCAAGCAGGGATGGGAGTCCGTGGTGATCGAGACCAGCGAGGACGAGGTGCGCGGCATCAACACCAAGGCACAGCTTGCCGAAGCAGAAAGCGTGATGCAGGCGCGATTGCGCAAAGCGGCGATGGAGGCCGGCGTCACGCTGATCGCGCCGGAGACGGTGTATCTGTCCGCCGATACCGTGTTCGGCAAGGACGTGACCATCGAGCCATTCGTGGTAATCGGCCCCGGCGTGTCGATCGCGGACGGCACGGTGATCCATTCGTTCTCGCATATCGTCGAGACCAAGCTCGGCAAGAAGGTGTCGATCGGCCCCTATGCGCGGCTGCGGCCCGGCACCTCGCTCGGCGACGGCGCTCGCATCGGCAATTTCGTGGAGACGAAGGCGGCGACGCTGGAGGCCGGCGTCAAGGTCAACCATCTCTCCTACATCGGCGACGCCACCGTCGGCGCCAATTCCAACATCGGCGCCGGCACCATCACCTGCAACTATGACGGATTCAAAAAGCACAAGACGGTGATCGGGCAGGGCGCCTTCGTCGGCACCAACTCCTCGCTGGTCGCACCGGTGACAATCGGCAACGGCGCCTATATCGGCTCGGGCTCGGTGATCACGAAGGATGTACCCGACGACGCGATGGCGCTGGAGCGCAACCAGCAGACCATCCGCGAAGGCGGCGCCGCTCGCTATCGCGAGATGAAGACCGGCGGCAAGAAGCCGGAGAAATGAGCGGCGCTTCTATTGTGTCGCAGCACACTGCGACCTCATCCTGAGGGCCCGCTGGAAGCGGGCGTCTCGAAGGATGGCCGCGAGCGAGATGCGGGCCTTCATGGTTCGAGACGCGCTTCGCGCTCCTCACCTTGGGGGTCTTCTTATGCCGCCTTATTCGTCGTCGGCGAATTCGGAGAAGATGGCGCGGGTCAGGCGCCAGCCGCGGGGCTTGGCGCGCTTGGCCGGTTCGCCTCGCACATGCTTGACGAAGACCGGCTTGCTTTCCTTGCCGCGCTGGGGCGGCGGCCAATGCGCAAGGTGCGTGCCCGTTGTCTCGCTGGCGCGCAGATACATCGACGACAGACCCTTGCGGTCGGACGAGCCTTTCATGGGCTTGTTCTCCTGACTGGAATCGTTGGTCAAACATGTTGACAACGAGTTAACGCGCGCGGTTTAAGGCCTGCCAATTCGACGCAGGCGAAGTAGGGGGCGCGGGCCCCGTGCTGTCTCAATCAGCAATAATTATTGAGTTTCCGGTTCCTTGGGAACTTCGCTAAAAATCGAGCGCGTCGTTTAGGCGATTTTTCGACGGATTTGGGGGATAGTGATCCGCATGTGCGGAATTGTCGGCATTCTCGGTCGCGAAGCGGTTGCAGAGCAACTGGTGGATTCGCTCAAACGTCTCGAATATCGCGGTTACGATTCCGCGGGCGTTGCCACGCTCGAGGGCAAGCACCTGGAGCGTCGCCGCGCCGAGGGCAAGCTGAAGAATCTGGAGAAGCGGCTCGAGGCCGAGCCGCTCAAGGGCACCACCGGCATCGGGCATACCCGCTGGGCCACCCACGGCAAGCCGACCGTCAACAACGCCCATCCGCACGCGACCGAGCATGTCGCCGTGGTGCACAACGGCATCATCGAGAATTTTCGCGAGCTGCGCGAGGAGCTCGAGGCGAAGGGCACGGTGTTCCACACCGAGACCGACACCGAGATCGTGCTGCATCTCGTCGACGAACTGCTGGCGCGCGGCAACAAGCCGGTGGAAGCCGTCAAGCTGACGCTGGCGCGCCTGCGCGGCGCCTTCGCGCTCGGCTTCATCTTCGCCGGCGACAATGACCTCATGATCGGTGCCCGCAACGGACCGCCGCTGGCGATCGGTTACGGCGACGGCGAGATGTATCTCGGCTCCGATGCCATCGCGCTCGGGCCGTTCACCGATACGATCAGCTATCTCGAGGACGGCGACTGGGTTGTGCTGACCCGCAACAGCGCAACGATCTTCGACAAGGACGGCTACACCGTCCAGCGCGACAAGATCAGGCACGCCGCCTCGACTTCGCTGGTCGACAAGGCCAACTATCGCCACTTCATGGCGAAGGAGATCCACGAGCAGCCGGAAGTGGTTGGCCACACGCTGGCACGCTACGTCGATATGGCGACCGAGCGCGTCGCGCTGCCGGTCAAGCTCCCCTTCGACTTCAAGAACATCCAGCGCATCAACATCACGGCGTGCGGCACCGCGAGCTATGCCGGTTTCGTCGCAAAATACTGGTTCGAGCGCTTCGCGCGTGTGCCGGTCGAGGTCGACGTCGCCTCCGAATTCCGCTACCGCGAGACGCCCTTGCGCAAGGGCGACCTCGCCATCTTCATCTCGCAATCGGGCGAGACCGCCGACACCCTGGCCGCGCTGCGCTATGCCAAGGCCGAGGGCGTGCACACGATCGCCGTCGTCAACGTGCCGACCTCGACGATCGCGCGCGAGAGCGAAATCGTGCTGCCGACGCTGGCCGGTCCCGAGATCGGCGTTGCTTCAACCAAGGCCTTCACCTGTCAGCTCATGGTGCTGGCAAACCTTGCGATCGCGGCCGGCAAGGCCCGTGGCAAATTGTCCGAGGAGGACGAGACCGAGCTGGTCCATGGCCTCGTCGAGGTCCCGCGCCTGATGGCAGACGCGCTCACCACCGAGCTCCAGATCGAGAAGCTCGCCCACCGGATCGCCAAGTCGCGCGACGTGCTCTATCTCGGTCGCGGCACCAGCTTCCCGCTGGCGCTCGAAGGCGCGCTGAAGCTGAAGGAGATCTCCTACATTCATGCCGAAGGCTATGCCGCCGGGGAGCTCAAGCACGGGCCGATCGCGCTGATCGACGAGACCATGCCGGTCGTCGTCATCGCACCCCACGACCGCGTGTTCGAGAAGACCGTTTCCAACATGCAGGAAGTCGCCGCGCGCGGCGGCAACATCATCCTGATGACCGACGCCAAGGGCGCAGCGGAGGCGACCGTCGAGTCCCTCGTCACCATCGTCATGCCCGATATGGCAGCGGCCTTCACGCCGATGGTCTATGCCGTCCCCGTGCAGCTGCTCGCCTATCACACGGCTGTCGTGATGGGGACCGATGTCGACCAGCCGCGCAACCTCGCGAAATCAGTGACCGTGGAGTAGGCAGACGGGATATCGGTCAGTCGCAGTCTTCCAAAACCTGCTAGAAGACCCTAGCTTGTTTGAAGCGACCGACCTGGAACCCGAATGACCCCCCGCGACGACGCGCCTGCGCCTCTTGACCCCGTTCCGGAACCGCATACCGGCCTGATGGGCCGCTTCCGCAACTATTTTCTCACCGGCCTCGTGGTGACGGGACCGATCGCGATCACCCTCTATCTGGTCTGGTGGTTCGTCACCTGGGTCGATGGCGTGGTGCGGCCGTTCGTGCCGCTGGCCTATCGGCCGGAAACCTATCTGCCCTATGGCGTCCCCGGCTGGGGACTGATTGTCGCATTCTTCACGCTGACGCTGGTCGGCTTCCTCGCGGCCAATTTGATCGGCCGCACGCTGGTGGATGTCGGCGAGACCTTCCTGGGCCGGATCCCTGCGGTGCGTGCCATTTACCGCGGCCTGAAGCAGGTGTTCGAGACGCTGTTCTCGGGCAAAGGCTCGAGCTTCCGCAAAGTCGGCCTCGTCGAATTTCCCTCGCCGGGCATGTGGTCGATCGTGCTGATCTCGCAATCGCCGAACGAGGACATCGCACGCAACCTGCCGGGACAGGAGGAGCACGTCTCGGTGTTCCTGCCGTGCTCGCCAAACCCGACCACCGGTTTCTTCTTCTATGTTCCGAAGAGCAAGATCATCGAGGTCGACCTCAGCGCCGAGGATGCCGCGACGCTGATCATGTCGGCCGGCGTGGTGCAGCCGGGCTCGGCACCCGATCCGAAGAAGGCGGCGGCGCTTGCCGGCGTGGCGAACGCCGCGCGTATTGCCAATGCCTCCAAGCTCCAACCCGAGCCTGCGAAGGCGGAGTAGGGCTATTCCGTCGCGGGATGGCCACGACCACGCGGCCGCATTCGGCCTCTGCTATTCTCGGGTTGAACCGAGCGTGCCGCTCGGAAGTCGACCTGGAGTGCACGATGTCCAAAACCATTGCGATCCTCGCCCCCGGTGCCATGGGCAGTGCCGTGGCCCGCCGGCTCAGCGAAAACGGCGCACGCGTGCTGACGTCGCTGAAGGGCCGGAGCGAGGCGACGCTGAAACGGGCGGCAGACGCCGGCATGGTCGGCGCCGAGGACGATGAGATTGCGGACGCCGACATCATCCTCTCGATCGTGCCGCCGGGCGAAGCCGTCGCGCTGGCCGAACGCCTTGCCTCGCTGATCGTCAGGCGCGAGAAGAAGCCGGTCGTGGTCGACTGCAACGCCGTCAATGTCGATACGGTGCAAAGAATCGAGGAGATCATCGGCTCGGCGCAGGCGCCGTTCGTCGATGCCGGCATCATCGGATTTCCGCCGCAGCCCGGCGGCAAGGGCCCCGCCTTCTACATGTCGGGCGAGCATGCCAAGGACGTCGGCGTGCTGAAAGACCTCGGTCTCGACGTGCGGATCGTCGAAGGCCCGGTCGGCGCGGCCTCTGCGCTCAAGATGTCCTACGCCGGCATCGTCAAGGGCCTCGCCGGCATCGGCTCGGCCATGGTGATTGCGGCCACGAAGGCAGGCGCAGCCGATGCGCTCCGCGACGAGCTCGCGCTCAGCCAGCCTGCAATTCTGGCACGCCTCGAAGTGGCGTTGCCGGACATGATCCCGAAGGCGTATCGCTGGGTCGCCGAGATGCGGGAGATTTCGGGATTCTTGGGGCCGGATCATCCGGCCAGCCAGATCTATGAAGGCTTTGCGAAGTGGTTCGAGCATCTGGCGGAGGATGCGAACGGTGAGGCGGCGGACGCCGCGCTGATGAAGGCGTTCGCGGCGAATGTCCCGAAGAAGGACTAGAGCCTACCTGTATGCGCGATCTGTCGAATGTCTTGCGCCAAGACCTTGGGCTAGGACAGTGGTTGCGTCTCCGAGAACATATCGACGATCTTGTTGGTCATGCCGTCCACGATCAGCACCTGATCCTTCATCTTGACGTACATGTAATCGCGCAGCTCCGGCAATTGCGCGAGCACCTGCGCGGGCAGTCCTTGAGCCTTGACACCTTTTGGAAGCGTTGCGCCAACGGCAGGGGTAAAGTCCTTGGCTGGCTGGGTGGTCTTCAGCCGGAACTGGATATCGTTATGCTCGGTCAGCACGGTCTTGCGGATCTGCTCGCGCTGCGCGTTGGTGAGGCTGAGTTTCGGCAGGGATGGATGTTGCGATATCGTTGTGCCGTCGCTCAATTCAACTGCACCTTGCCCACCCGGTTGCGCGAGCGATACTGCGGGCGCGCCGAGTAAGATCGCGAGCGCGGCGATGGTGGTGGGAGCCCTCATGGTCTGCTCCTTCCTGTCTGCGCCGCCCTTGATTAATTAACAGGCCGATAGTGCGTCCGTTCCGCGGCCCCGGGATCGGGCTACGCCAAGAGTTCTGTGCGTGCACACAAAGCGGCAACGGCGGGTGTGTGCTGGACCGCCTTGACCGAGTATCGCTTCCCGTCGGCATTGCGCTGGCGACGGATCAGCCTGGATTGGCCCATATGCGCCAATGGGTCGGCTGAATGTCGGCGTGCGTTTTGCCCGTTCGATCGACCCAATTGGATCCGTCCTTGTGACAAGGAAAAGGAAGCGAGTGGACGATACCATCAAAGTCCAGCGCGCAGATTTCGAGATCTCCGTCTGAGGGAGCCGTCGAAGTGGACTGCCATTCGGTGGAGATGAACTGCATGATCTACCTCCAGCAGGGGATGTGGGGACAGTTCCAATATAATCTTTAGCACCAGTGATCGGTCCCTGAATGTGAGCCAGCTCGCAATGACCGTATCTTTCATTGGGGCAATTGCATTGTCCTTGCCTCGGGCGCATGGGAACGCTTCAGCCCGCACCGATCAACGGGATCGCCTCGTCGCGTTCATAAAGATACAGCAAGCACCGCAGCGCCTCGCCGCGCTCGCCTTTTAGCTTCGGATCATCCTTCAGGATGCGCAACGCCTCGTCGCGGGCCTGGGAGATGAGCTGGCCGTGCACCTCAGGGCGCGCGATGCGGTAGCCGGGCAGACCGCTCTGGCGCACGCCCAGCACATCGCCTTCGCCGCGCAGCTTCAGGTCCTCCTCGGCGATGCGGAAGCCGTCGGTGGTCTCGCGAATCACTTTCAGCCGCGCCTTCGACATCTCGCCGAGCGGCTCACCATAGAGCAGGATGCAGGTCGAGGCTTCCGAGCCGCGCCCGATGCGGCCGCGCAGCTGGTGCAGCTGGGCGAGGCCAAAGCGCTCGGCATTCTCGATCACCATGATGGTCGCGGCCGGGACGTCGACGCCGACCTCGACCACGGTGGTGGCGACCAGGAGCCCGATCTCATGCGCAGCGAACTGGCCCATCACACGGTCCTTTTCCGTGCCTTTCATCTGGCCGTGGACGAGCCCGACACGTTCGCCGAAGCGTTTTTGCAGGCTCTCGAACCGTTTGGTCGCATTGGTCAAGTGCTCGGTGCCTTCGGCCTCGGATTCGTCGACCAGCGGGCAGATCCAGTAGACCAGCTTGCCGGCTTCGAGCGCGCGGCCGACACCCTCCATGACCTCGCTGATGCGGCTCATCGGCACCGCGCGGGTGTCGATCGGCTGGCGCCCGGCGGGCTTTTCGCGCAACTCGGAGATGTCCATGTCGCCGAAATAGGTCAGCACCAGCGTGCGCGGGATCGGCGTCGCGCTCAACACCAGCACGTCGACGGCCTCGCCCTTGGACGTGAGCGCGAGGCGCTCGCGCACGCCAAAACGGTGCTGCTCGTCGACGATGGCAAGCGCGAGATCATGGAAGATCACGTCATCCTGGATCAGCGCGTGAGTGCCGACGAGAAGGTCGATTTCGCCTTCTGCGAGCTGGGCGATGATCTCGCGCCGCTCCTTGCCCTTCTCGCGGCCGGTGAGGATCGCAACCCGCATGCCGGCGCGCTCGGCGAGCGGAGCGATGGTCTTGATGTGCTGGCGCGCCAAAATTTCCGTCGGCGCCATCAGCGCGGCCTGCTTGCCGACTTCGGCGACCGCGGCGGCCGCGAGCAGCGCGACGACCGTTTTGCCCGAGCCGACGTCGCCCTGGAGCAGGCGCAGCATGCGCACCGGCTGCTTCAGATCCTCGGCGATAGCGGCCGCGGCGCCACGCTGGGAGGGCGTCAGTGCGTAGGGCAGGGCGTCGATGATCTTGTTGCGCAGGTGGCCGTCGCCGGCATTGCGGACGCCGGCCGGCCGACGCAGCTGTGCGCGGATCAGCGCGAGCGCGAGCTGCCCGGCCAGAAGCTCATCGAACGCGAGTCGTGACCAGAACGGATGATCGGGCAAAATGTCCGTGAGCTCGACCGGTTGGTGCACACGCGTCAGCGCTTCCGCGACGGGGGGAAAATTGCAACGGCGCAGCACCTCGGGACTGATCCATTCCGGCAGAGCGGGCAGCTTCTGCAGCGCCTGCGCGATCGCGCGGCGGAGCGAGCCGAGCGCGAGCCCTTCGGTTAGCGGATAGACCGGATCGATCCCGGAGAGCTTTGAGATCGCCTCCTCGTCGAGCACGCGATCAGGATGCACGATCTGCGGGATGCCGTCATACATCTGCAGCGTTCCGGAGACGTAGCGCTTCGCGCCCATCGGCAGCAGTTTTTCGACATAGCCCGGCTTGGCGCGGAAGAAGGTCAGAACGACATCGCCGGTGTCGTCGCTGGCGTACACCAGATAGGGGGCGCGCGCGTTGCGCGGCGGAGGCGGGCGGTGGCGATCGACGGTGACCTCCAGCGTCACCATGGTTCCAACGGCGGCGTCGCGGATTTTTGGCCGCGCCCGGCGGTCGATGACCTGGCTCGGCAGATGCAACAGCAGATCGACCAGCCGCGGCGTCTGGCTCCGGCCGAGCAGGTACTGCAGCAGCTTGTCCTGCTTGGGACCGACGCCGGGCAGGCTGGTCACGGGAGCAAACAGTGGATTGAGCAGGCTGGGGCGCATGAGACGAATCTAGGATCGTTTCGGCCCGTCATGCCCGGCTTTATGCCGGGCATCCACGTCTTTTTTCGTGCCCTGCGCCGGCACCGGCCCATGCCAAATCGAGGGCTGACATGGCCACCCCGAGTGGCTATATCACACCCGCCCGGCACGTCCGGGCTTTCTGCGTTTGACTGGATTTGAGACATGACGGGAACGACACGATCGAGCAGCGGCCTTGATGACCGCCGCAAGCGGCTTTTGTTCCGCTGCTGGCATCGCGGCACGCGCGAGATGGATCTGATCCTCGGCCGCTTCGCCGATGCCGAGATCGGCAATCTGTCCGACGCCGAGCTCGGTGAGCTCGAGCGCCTGCTCGAAGTCAACGATCCCGATCTCTATGCCGCCATCACCGGCGACAAGGTGCTGCCGGCCGACGTCACCGGCGCGCTGTTCGCCCGCATCAAGGCCTATCCGATCGCGGACGGCAACGCATGAAGCAGGGCATGAAATCTCCGGCTGAGCTGCTCGCGCCCGGCCGCGCGCTGACGCTCGCCAATGTCGCAGAAGGCGCGGAAGGCCTCGTCGTCTCCGATCTCGCCCGCGCCATTGCGGCGCGGCCGAAGAAGCCGGCGGTCAGCCTCGCGGTGGTCTGCCGCGACGGCGGGCGCATGCAGCAGCTCGAACGCGCACTGCAATTCTTTGCGCCCGATCTGCCGGTGCTGACCTTTCCGGCCTGGGATTGCCAGCCCTATGACCGCGTCTCGCCGCATGGTGGCATCCTCGCGCAGCGCCTGACCACGCTGGCGCGGCTGGCCTCGCTCAGCGGCAGCGACAAGCCACTGATCGTGCTGACCACGGTGAACGCCGTGGTGCAGCGCGTGCCCGCACGCGAGCTCGTCGCGGCGCAGGCGCTGTCGGTCGCACCGGGCAACGTCGTGCCGATGGACACCGTCGTCGCCTGGCTCGAGCACAACGGCTACAACCGTTCCTCGACCGTGCGCGAGCCCGGCGAATACGCCGTGCGCGGCGGCATCCTCGACCTGTTTCCGGCCGGGCTCGAGCAGCCGGTCCGCTTCGACTTCTTCGGCGACAGCCTGGAATCGATCCGCTCCTTCGATGCCGAGACCCAGCGCACGCTGCTCGACATGCGCTCGCTCGATCTCGTGCCGGTCTCCGAGTTCCAGCTCGTCACCGATACCATCCGCCGTTTCCGTATGGGCTATGTCGCCGAGTTCGGCGCGCCCGAGCGTGATGATGCGCTCTACGAGGCCGTCAGCGAAGGCCGCCGCCATCCCGGCATGGAGCACTGGCTGCCGCTGTTCCAGGACCGCATGGACACGCTGTTCGATTATCTGCAAGGCGCGACTGTTGCGATCGAGCCGCAGGCCGAGGACGCCGTCCGCGAGCGGTTCAAGCAGATCCTCGACTACTACCAGGCCCGCCGCGAGGCGATGGAGCATCCCGGCGGCGGCGCCATCTACAAGCCGCTGCCGCCCGACCGGCTCTATCTGACCGACGAGGAATGGACCAGGCGCCTCGGCGAGATCCCGTTGGCTCGTCTGACGCAATTCTCGGTGCCGACCGACGGCACCGGCGTCGTCGATGCCGGCGCGCGCAAGGGCCGCGATTTCGCGCCGGAGCGCAACGACACAAGCGTCAACGTGTTCGAGTCCGTGGTCAGCCACGTCATGGCACTGCAGGCGCAGCGCAAGAAGGTGGTGATTGCGCTGTGGACCGAAGGCTCGCGCGACCGCATGACCTCGATGCTGCGCGACCACAAGCTCGCCCATACCACCAGCGTCAACAGCTGGCGCACGGTGCAGGCGACGCCGCGCAACGAGACCATGCTGGCCGTGCTCGGCCTCGAAAGCGGTTTCGAGACCGACGAGATCGCTGTCATCAGCGAGCAGGACATCTTGGGCGACCGCCTGGTGCGGCCGCGCAAGGCGAGCCGCAAGCTCGACAATTTCATCTCGGAGGTGACGAGTCTGGCTGCCGGCGACATCGTCGTCCATGTCGAGCACGGCATCGGCCGCTTCATCGGCTTGCAGACGCTCGACGTTGCCGGCGCGCCGCATGACTGCCTCGAGCTGCATTATGCCGCCGAGACCAAGTTGTTCCTCCCGGTCGAGAACATCGAGCTCTTGTCGCGCTACGGCTCCGATCAGACCAGTGTCGAGCTCGATCGTCTCGGCGGTTCGGGCTGGCAGACCCGCAAGGCTAAACTCAAGAACCGCATCCGCGAGATCGCGGGCGAGCTGATCAAGATCGCGGCCGAGCGCATGCTGCACGAGGCGCCGAAATTGCCGGTGCAGCAGGGTCTCTATGACGAATTCTGCGCGCGCTTTCCCTATGACGAGACCGAGGACCAGCTCGGCGCCATCGAGTCCACGCTGAAGGATCTCGAAAAGGGCCGCCCCATGGACCGGCTGATCTGCGGCGACGTCGGCTTCGGCAAGACCGAGGTGGCGCTGCGCGCCGCCTTTGCGGTGGCGCTCGACGGCAAGCAAGTCGCGGTCGTGGTGCCGACCACGCTGCTGGCGCGCCAGCACTACAGGACCTTCGTCGAGCGGTTCAAAGGCTTCCCGGTCAACATCGCGCAGGCCTCACGGCTGATCCCCACCAAACAGCTCAACGAGGTGAAGAAGGGCATTGCCGACGGCTCCGTCGACATCGTCGTCGGCACGCACGCGCTGCTCGGCAAGACCATCAAATTCCGCGACCTTGGCCTGCTCATCGTCGACGAGGAGCAGCATTTCGGCGTCAGCCACAAGGAGCGGCTGAAGGCGCTGCGTGCCGAGGTCCACGTGCTGACGCTGTCGGCGACGCCGATCCCGCGGACGCTGCAGCTGGCGCTGACCGGCGTCCGCGAGCTCTCGATCATCGCCTCGCCCCCTGTCGACCGACTTGCGGTGCGCACCTTCGTCGCCCCGCACGATCCCTTGATGATCCGCGAGGCGCTCTTGCGCGAGCGCTATCGCGGCGGCCAGGCGTTCTACGTGGTGCCGCGCATCGACGACCTCGCCGAGGTCAAGGACTTCCTCGACAAGAACGTGCCGGAGATGAAGGTCGCGGTCGCGCACGGCCAGATGCCGCCCGCCGTGATCGAGGACATCATGACCGCATTCTACGACGGCAAGTTCGACATTCTGCTGTCCACGACGATTGTCGAGTCGGGCCTCGACATCCCCAACGCCAACACGTTGATCGTGCACCGCGCCGACATGTTTGGCCTCGCCCAGCTCTACCAGCTCCGCGGCCGCGTCGGCCGCTCCAAGCTGCGCGCCTATGCGCTGTTCACGCTGCCGGCGCAGCAGAAGATCACCGCGCAGGCCGAGCGCCGGCTCACCGTGCTGCAATCGCTGGAGACACTGGGCGCCGGCTTCCAGCTCGCCTCGCACGACCTCGACATCCGCGGCGCCGGCAATCTGCTCGGCGAGGAACAGTCCGGCCACATCAAGGAGGTCGGCTTCGAGCTCTACCAGTCGATGCTGGAGGAGGCGATCGTCAATCTCAAGGCCGGCGTCTCCGAGCCCGCCGCCGACCGCTGGTCGCCGCAGATCACCATCGGCATGCCCGTGCTCATCCCCGAGGATTACGTCAGCGACCTCTCGGTGCGGCTGTCGCTGTACCGGCGTCTTGCCGATCTCGACACCGAGGAGGAGATCGAGAACTTCGGCGCCGAGATGCGCGATCGCTTCGGCGTGCTGCCGGACGAGGTGCGCTACCTCTTCAAGGTCGCCGCGATCAAGGCGTTCTGCCGACGCGCCAATGTCGAGAAGATCGACGCCGGCCCGAAGGGCGCCGTCATCGTCTTCCGCGACAATTCCTTCGCCCATCCCGACCGCCTCGTGACCTTCATCCGCAGCCATGGCCAGGCCGCCAAGGTGCGGCCCGACATGAAGGTGGTGTTCCTGCAGGACTGGGAGACGCCGGAAGAGCGCCTCGCCGGCACGACCGAGATCATGCGGCAGCTGGCGCAGCTCGCCGAGAGCAAGAAGGCGGCGTAGGGCACCAGTCTCACCACGTCATTGCGTGGAGCCCTTGCGACGAAGCAATCCAGAATCTTCCCACAGAGACAGTCTGGATTTGCTTCGCTGCGCTCGCAATGACGGTGCTTGTTGCGATAGCGCGCGAGAAAACTACGAGGCCGCCCGCGACGCGTCCGCCGACAGCCGCGCCAGCAGTGACCTTGCCGTATCCGACGGCGATAGCGAGTCCACGCTGACGACGGGATCGCTGCGCATCTCGTGCTTGCCATTGGACGTGTGCCGCATCACCGCGGACAGGCGGCGGGCGATCATATGAGCGGTGCGGAAGTCGGTCTCCGCGAACACGACGATGACGGAGCCGTCCTTCTGTGCCGCGCCAAAATCCATCTGGCGCATCAGGCGGCTGAGGATACGTGCGGCATCGAGCTGGGCGCGGGAATTATTGGGATCGAAGGCGAAGCGGGCGACCGAGAGGCCGCCGCCGCGGGCGAGCGTCTGCTCCACTGCCTTGGCAAAATCCCGGGCAAAGGCTTCCGTCGTGAGCAGGCCGCTGCGTGGATCGAGCCAGCCGCCGGCATCGATTGAGCGCAGCGTGCGGCTCAGCTGCGCTTCCATCGCGTGCTGGCGGATCAAGGGCAGCGCGTTGGCGGCGACCTTGGCCGGCTCGCCCTGGATCAGCTCGAGATTGGGCAGGTCGTAAGTTTGCGCCAGCTGGTGCGCGGTGACGATCACGGGCAGGCTGCGGAAGCGGGTGTCCTCCGCGAGCACCGTGAGGAAGGCATCGGTCACGCGCGCGGTGAAACCTTCGGCGAGCACAACGCCGTCGAGGTCGCGGGTGTTGAGGTGTTTGGCGGCGGCCTCGATCGAGAGCGCGCCGACCACGCCGACGCGCTCACCCAGCGCGACGGAGAGCGCGGGATAGGCAGCGCCGCGACCGATCAGCAGCACGGTGGCGTCGCGTGCGGGATCGCCCGCCGGCAGCGTGACCTTCGCTTCCGGCAGCCGGCGCAGCACCGTTGCATGCAGTGTGCGCACGCGTAGCGCGGCACGGAGCCGCGCGATCAGGCGGTCGGGATTGCCGCCGCGCGAGGAGAAGGGCAGGGCGTTGTGCGGCAGCATGCCCGCCGCATTCAGGGCCACCAAGGGAACGTAAGGCGATTGATCGGCGATCTTCCTTGCGAGGAGCGTCACATGCGGCTCGTGTCCGGCATGCATCGCGGCGAGAACCGCGGCCGGCTGCACCGCTTCGACCGCGCGCGCCGCGCCGGCCCAATCGCTGTCGACCACGGGAAACAGCCGGGCCTCGTCCAGCGCCGCCACGAAGGCCGGGCGCTGGGCATCGGACACAAACAGGATCGGGCCCGCCTGGGACATCAATAGACTCGAGATCACGCAACAGATGCCGCGCAGTCTAGTCGGGTCGCCTTAATGCTGCGTCAATGTGACAGGCGAAACTGTGCTCAAGCAGGCCCGGAGCGGTCGCGAAAAGCCTCAACCATCAGGGGGTTAAGCCCGAGCTCGCTGAGCGCCTCGCGGGCGCGGGCATTGTCCTGGGCGCGCCCGGCAAGCCGGTGCCCGGAGAGGCGGTCGGGCAGCGCCGTGAGCAGGGCGCCCTGGCCGAGCCGGCGCGCCCATTCCTGGAGATCGTTGGAGAGGAAACGGTAGCCGCCGACCGCCATGATGCCGGAAGGCGGCGCGGTGATGCAGATTGCGCCGCTGGTACGGTCGAGCCGCGCCGCATAGCCGGTGTCGACATAATCGCGCGGCGGCTGCGCCGTCAGCGTCTCGCCGACCGGCTGCGGCGGGGCATAAGCTGCGATCGGTACCATCGGCCCGCGCAGGCCGAGCGTGCCCTTCGAGGTCAGCAGGATCTCGCCGGCGATGGAGGAGCCCGACTGCTCGCGCGGGGCGCCGTGCGGCCCGGGCATCACCGGCACCGGCATGCCGTCCTCGCCGCGGCGGGCGCCGAACAATCCGGCCTCGCCGAACAGATAGACGTCGGTCAGCGGTGCATGCGGCGCGATCCAGGCATCGCTCGCCGCGACCTGCTCGGGCGCGCGCCACAGGCCGATGACGTTGCGTAAGCTCGGCATCCGCGCCGCCAGGCCGGCATCGCCGAGGCGCAGCGCGAACTGTGCGGGCGCGATCAGCACCTCGCACTCGTGCTCGTTGATCTGCTGCTCCAGCACCTCGTTGTCGAAGGGATGATGCAGCGCCAGCGTTCCGCCCGAGAGCAGCCACACCGCGAGGGAGGAGGCGAGGCCTGCAAACGACATCGGCGTGAATGCCGCCATCACGGTTGCGCCTTGCTTGATGTCGGCTTCGAGCGACATCGCGAGGCCACCGGCAATCAGGCTGAAATGCGGCCGCGGCACGGGGCGAAAGCCCTCCGCGGTGACGTCGAAGGAGATCATCGCCGCCTTGCGGCCGTCCTGGATCACGGCGCGCGTGGTGCCGGGCGGGCGGGCCAGAACGTCGTCGAGCGAAGCCATGCCCTCGGGCAGATTGCCTCCGAAGCCGCAGACATGACGGATCGAGAACGCCTCGGCAGCGGCGTGCATCGCGAGGTCTGCATGGCCGATGCCGTCGACCGTGCTCATGGTGACGATGGCGCGCGCCGCGGTGCGGTTGAGCGCCGCGGTCAGTTCCGCATGGCGCCACAGCAGCGGCAGCACGGCGACGACGAGGCCGGCGCGATGGGCGGCGAGCACGGTGAGCACGAACTCGACCGTGTTCGGCAACTGGATCGCAACGATGGAATTGGCCGGCAGCCCCGATTCGACGAAATGCGCCGACAGTGCCTCGATGGCCGTGTCGGCCTCGGCGTAGCTCATCCGCCGCGGCTGATGCCCGGTGACGCGCGCCTTGTTGAGGGGATCGAGCAGAGCGGTTGCGTGCGGCTGCCGCGTCAGCGTGCGCTGAAACAGCGTGTCGAGCGTCGGCGATATTGCTGGCTGGTTCACGGCGTCACTTTGCTTGTTGAGCTTGCGGCGGCCCCTTCGACCACCAGGTCTCCGGCAAATAGCCCGAGAGCGAGGTGGCCTTGGGCCGTTCTATCCGATTCCAGCGCGCGATCCATTGCTCCGGTACGTTAAACAGCGGGATCGTATAGAAGCCCGCGATCAGGGCGCGGTCGAGCGCGCGCACCGCCGAGACGAAATCCGTACGTTCGTGGGCCTCGAGCAGGGCAGCGATCATGGCATCGACCGCGGGATCCCTGGCGCCCATGTAATTGCGAGTGCCGGGATTGTCGGCGGCGGCGCTGCCCCAATAGAAATACTGCTCGTTGCCGGGCGACAGCGACTGGTCCCAGCGGTTCTGGATCATGTCGAACTCGTAAGCGAGCCGGCGCTGGTCGAACTGCACGGGATCGACCGAGCGAACGCTCGGCTCGATGCCGGCACGCTTGAGGTCGCGCTGGAACGCGAGCGCGATGCGCTCCTGGTCGCGGGTCGTGACCATGATCTCGAAGGTGAAGGGCGCCTTGGTCGCGCGATTGCGCAGCACTGTTCCTTCGAGATCGTAGCCGGCCTCCGACAACAGCTTGAGCGCGGCGCGCAGGGTGGTGCGATCGCGCCCCGAGCCGTCGGTGACCGGCAGGCGGTAGCTGCCGTCCATGACGTCGCGCGGGATCTGCGCGGCGAAGGGCTTCAGCAGCTCACGCTCGCGCGCATCCGCAGGGCGGCCATAGGCCGACAGCTCCGATCCGGCGAAATAGCCGGCCACACGCGAATAGAGGCCGAAGAAATAGTTGCGATTGACCAGCTCGAAATCGAACAGCAGCGTCAAGGCCTGCCGCACGCGGACGTCGGCGAAGATCGGACGTCGCGCGTTGAACACCAGGAATTCGGAAGGCTGCGGCACGCCGGGCTTGATGGTGTCGCGGATCACCTCGCCGCTTCTGGCGGCCGGAAAATCGTAGCCGTCGTGCCAGCGCAAGGGCTCGTTCTCGACCCGGAAATCGTAGAGGCCGCGCTTGAAGGCCTCGAACTGGCCGTTGGCCTCGCGAAAATAATCGAGCCTGATCTCGTCGAAATTGTAGAGCCCGCGATTGATGGCGAGGTCGCGGCCCCAGTAATCGGGATTGCGGGTGAGCGTCACGCTGGCGCCCGGCTTCACCGCGGTCACGCGATAGGGACCGGAGCCGACCGGCGCCGCCAGCGTCGTCTCCTCGAAGGTCGCGACATCGACCGCGTGCTTCGGCAGGATCGGCATCAGGCCGAGGATCAGCGGCAGCTCTCGGTCGTTGGCGCCGGTGAGGTCGAAACGGACGGTGAGGGAATCCGGCGCCTCGGCCTTGGCGACTTTGGCGTAGTACTGCCGGTGATTGGGGCGGCCGTGGTCGCGCAGCAATTGCCAGGAGAACAGCACGTCCTCGGCCGCTACCTGCTTGCCGTCGGAGAAGCGGGCGCGGGGATCGAGGCGGAACGTGACGAAGCTTCGCTCGTCATTGGTTTCGACCGTCCTGGCGAGCAGGCCGTGCAGCGTGAACGGCTCATCCTGGCCGCGCGCCAGCAGGCTCTCGACGACGTAGCTGCGGACCGGCTGCACCGCCAATCCCTTCACGATGAAGGGATTGAGGCTGTCGAAGGTGCCGAGAATACCCCAGGTCAGGCGGCCGCCCTTGGGGGCATCGGGGTTGGCGTAGGGCATGTGGGTGAAATCGGCCGGCATCGCCGGCTTGCCGTGCATGGCGATGGCATGGGCCTCCTCGGCCCGGGCGCCTGCCGATAGTCCGGTGGCCAGAGCAAGGGCGAGGGCGCAGAGGCGGACGCCGGAGCCCTCGAGAAGGCGCAGGAACATGAACATCGGCACACGGTGATTCGGGGACCGGCGGGCTTGAATCCTATCACAGGGAATTTGATGGAGCGTTGGCACCAGCCCGGTCAAAGACGGTTGTCGGCATTGATCTTTTCGTCGGCCACGTTAAGAAGGCGGGCAATCGCGCAAGAGCGTCGAGCCCGTCACTTATCCGCCTCAATTGACGGGGAGAGAGCCGCGCCCAAGGCGGCCAGGTTCGGCGCTTCGGAGCGGTTCGGGCACTTCCCGTTCAGAAAGGGTTTTCCGCAATGAATTTTCGTTACTTGGCCGCGTCCGTCCGGCCGCGCGGGCGACTTCTCGCCCTGTTGACGGCGACGGCGTTGGCCGTTCCGTTTGCCGCCGAGGCCCAGACCCCTGCGCCGGCCCCGGGCGCGCCCGCCGCGCCGAAGGCCGCCCCGAAAGCGGCTCCCAAGGCTGCTCCCAAGGCTCCGGCGCCCGCGGCGTCTCCGCAGGCCCAGCAGGCTCCCGCCCAGAGCGCTCCGGCCCAGCAGGGCGCGGCGCAGCCCGCCGACCAGCAGATCCAGCTGATCTACGCCCCCTGGACCAAGTTCTGCCTCAAGGGCCAGGACGCCAACGCCAAGCAGGTCTGCTTCACCGGCAAAGACGGCCGCATCGAATCAGGCCAGCCGGTCATCGCGGCCGTCATCATCGAACCGGAAGGCGAGCCCAAGAAGATCCTGCGCGTGACGCTGCCGCTCGGCATGCAGCTGGTTCATGGCACCCGCATCATCGTGGACAACAATCCCCCGCTGCAGCAACCGTATGTGATCTGCTTCCAGAACGGCTGCATGTCCGACTACGAGGCCACGCCCGAACTCATCAACAACATGAAGAAGGGCCAGAATCTCGTTGTCCAGGCGATCAATGCCAACGGCGCGCCGCTGACCCTGCCGCTGCCGCTCGCCGGCGAATTCCAGAAGGCCTATGACGGTCCGCCGACCGATCCCAAGGTGTTCGAGGAAACCCAGAAGAAGCTCCAGGAAGAGCTTCAGAAGAAGGCCGAGGAGCAGCGCAAGAAGCTCGAGCAGCAGGGTGGCGCGCCGGGCGCATCTGCGGCTGGTCAGAAGTAATCGCATCCCAAACATGAAAAAGGCGCTCGGTTCGAGCGCCTTTTTTGTTGCCGCTTGCTGACGGCGAATTTCAGTTCAGCGAGGGATTGCGCGGGCGATAGCCGCCGGCCTTGTCCTTGATGAAGATCTCGGCGACCTGAGAATGCCGGACCGGCTCGCCGGAATCGTCCGGCAACAGGTTCTGCTCCGAGACATAGGCGACGTATTCCGACTCCGCGTTCTCCGCGAGCAGGTGATAGAACGGCTGGTCCTTGTGGGGCCGCACCTCCTCGGGAATCGACAGCCACCACTCCTCGGTGTTGTTGAATTCCGGATCGATGTCGAAGATCACCCCCCGGAACGAGAAGATCCGGTGGCGAACGACCTGTCCGATCTGGAATTTCGCGGTCCGCGCTTTAATCATCCCCCGTCGATAGACCAGGATTGTGGCCGATGCTAGTGCCCAGGTCTGGAATTAACCTTCGTTTCCGGGGCGGATAGCCCCCAAGACTTCAGAAAACACTTCATCAATGGTCGATATCCTCAATCTGGCGCTGCCTTATTTCGGCTTGATCTTCGTTGGTTTCGCGTGCGGCAAGGTCAAGTCCCTCCCGGAATCGGGCCTCGCCTGGATGAACTTCTTCCTCCTCTATGTGTCGCTGCCGGCGCTGCTGTTCGCGATCATGTCGAAGACGCCGTTTTCGGAATTGAATAACCCGCCGTTCCTGGTAGCGACCACGCTGTCGACGGTTGCAGCGTTCACGCTGGCGCTGATGGTCGGCAAGCTGCTCGGCGGGCTGACGCTGCGCGAAGCGACGCTCGCCGGCCTCTCCGGCGGCTACGGCAATATCGGCTATATGGGGCCGGGCTTGGCGCTCGCGGTGCTGGGGTCGAAGGCGGCGGCGCCGACGGCGCTGATCTTCTGCTGTGACAGCATCTTCCTGTTCACGATCGTGCCGCTCCTGATCGAGCTTTCCGACCGCGATCATCCCTCGCTCGTCCACGCCTTTGGCGTCGTGCTGAAGCAGATCGTGCTCAATCCGCTGATCATGTCGGCCTGCTTTGGCGCGGCCGTCGCAGCGCTTCATATCGAGCTGCCGGTCGCGCTCGATCGCACCATCACCTTCCTCCAGAACGCAGCCGCGCCGACCGCGCTGTTCGTGCTCGGCGTGACGGTGGCGCTCCGCCCGTTCGACCGGGTGCCGTGGGAGGTGCCAGGCGTGATCGCGGTCAAGCTCCTGATCCATCCGCTCACGGCGTTCGCTCTGATGCTGGCGTTCGGCCCGTTCGCGCAGCCCTGGGCCGCCACCGCCGTCCTGATGGCCTCGCTGCCGCCGGCGCTGAATGTGTTCGTGATCGCCCGACAGAACGACGCCTGGATCGAATCTGCCTCCGTGGCGGTGCTGCTGGGAACGTTCGCGTCCGTGGTCACGCTGACCAGCGTGATGTGGGCGATCCAGAGCGGGCGGCTGGCGTTTCCGTGAGGGGCCGGAATGTGCACCTCTCCGCAACGGGGAGAGGTGTTCGAGCACGCCCTTGGCGAGTCAGCCCGCGGGCTACCGCCGCCACGTCGGCGTCAGCCCTTCGCGCATCGCAAACCGCCGGAGCGGGCCGATGGCGCCGAGCAGGTGCATGCCGACGGCGCGGACCGGCTGGAGCGGCAGGAAGTCGTTGAGCAGTGAGCGGTTGGCGATGTCGATCGCAAAGGTGCGACTCAAAATGTCCGGCCGCCGCGCGCGCTCGTAACGCTTCAGGACCTCGTCGGCGCCGGGATCCTGCCGCGAGGCGATGGCTTCGCCCGCGAGCCGTGCCATGTCGGCGGCATCGCGCAGGCCGAGATTGAGGCCCTGGGCGCCGATCGGCGGAACGACATGGGCGGCTTCGCCGACCAGCGCGATGCGGTCGCGGCCGAAGGATTTTGGACGTTCGATCGCGAGCGGGAACAGGTTACGGCCGGGCTCGACCGACATGCGCCCCAGAATCGAATGCGACTGCTTCTCGATTGCGGCGGACAGCTCCTCATCGCTCAAGCCGCGAAGCCGTTCGGCCTCCGCAGGCGCCGAGACCCAGACGACGCTGGAGCGGTTGCCGGGCAGGGGCACGAACACGCAGGGACCGTGCGGCGTGTGGAACTCGGTCGAGACATTGCGATGCGGCCGGGCGTGGCCGACGTTGAAGGTCAGCGCGGTCTGGTTCAGCTCGCGCCGCGTCACGGCGATGCCGGCGGCCTCGCGGCACAGCGAGTGCCGGCCGTCGGCACCGACCACCAGGCGGGCCGAGAGAAACTGTCCGGAGGCCGTGCGCACCGCGACGTCATCGGCTTCGATGACGACGCTTTCGGCCTCGTCGTCGAAGCGGACGAGGTTGGCCAGCTCAGCCGCGCGCGCCTCCAGCGCCAGCATCAGCGAGCGGTTGTCGATGTTGTAGCCGAACGCATCGAGGCCGATTTCGTGACAGGAGAAGCGGACCTCGGGGCTGCGGAATAGCCGGCCGGTGTCGTCGACGAGACGCATGACCTCCAGCGCTGCCGCCTTGTCCTTGCAGCGCGACCAGACGTCGAGCATCTCCAGCAGGTCGATGGAGGCACCGAGCAGCGCGGTGGTGCGATTGTCGGCGTAGGGCACGCGCCGGGCCACCAGCGCGGTCCGTGCACCCGCTTGCGCCAGCGCGATGGCCGCCGCAAGTCCCGCCGGTCCGCCGCCGATCACGGCCGCGTCATGGAGTGTCGATGCATCTGTCATGGAACGACATTTGACACGCCCCGCGGCAAATTCAAGCCCGCTGATTTTGCCTGATTTTATGACGAATTGTGCGATCGTGCGCCGCAATGTCGGATGTGCAAACCGGTCGCATTCTGATAGCAGAAGCCATGGACACGCAGCAGGATTCCCTGAAGCCGAGACCGGCGATCCGCGCCGCAGCCTTCTCGGTGCACATTTTCACCGCGTTCGGTGCGGCGGTCGCGCTCTTGGCGATGCTGGAGGCCGTGCGCGAGCACTGGGCGGCGATGTTTCAATGGCTCGGCGTCGCGCTGATCATCGACGCGATCGACGGGCCGATCGCGCGCCGGCTCGACGTCAAGAACGTGCAGCCGAACTGGTCGGGCGACGTGCTCGATCTCGTGGTCGACTTCGTCACCTATGTGTTCGTGCCGGCCTATGCGATTGTGGCGAGCGGGCTGTTGCTGCCGGTCGCAGCTCCGTTGCTCGGCGTCGCCATCATCGTCACCAGCGCATTGTATTTCGCCGATCTGCGCATGAAGGCCGACGACAATCATTTCCGCGGCTTCCCGGCGCTGTGGAATGCGGCGGCCTTCTACCTGTTCCTGCTGCATTGGCCGCCGCTCTGGTCGACGCTGCTGGTGGCCGCGCTCGTCGTGCTGACCTTCGTGCCGTTCCATGTGCTGCATCCGGTCCGCGTCGTTCGGCTGCGCTGGCTGACGATGTCGCTGATCGCGATCTGGGCGGTGCTCGGCCTCTACACGCTGGAGATGGATTTTCGCGTCGGCACCGGCGTCACCGTCGCGCTCTGCGCCATCGCGCTCTGGATCACCTTTAGCGATGCCTTGATCCGCCTCGCGAGATCCTTCGCGTGATGCACCTGCTGACCAGCCCCGAAGCCTGGGCGGCGCTGCTGACGCTGACGTCGCTCGAGATCGTGCTCGGCATCGACAACGTCATCTTCCTGTCGGTGATCGTCTCGCGCATCCCCGAGCAGCAGGCGCACCGCGCCCGTCAGATCGGGCTCGCGCTGGCACTCGTGTTTCGCATCATCCTGCTCAGCGTCCTCGTCTGGCTGATCGGCCTGACCGTGCCGGTGTTCTCGTTTGCCGGCTACGACTTCTCCTGGCGCGATCTCATCCTGATCGGCGGCGGCCTGTTCCTGATCGCAAAGGCGACGCACGAGATTCACGGCGAGGTCGAAGCCGATGACGGCGAGGCCGACGAGGGGTCCGCGGGCAACGCGTTCTTCTGGGTGATCGTCCAGATCGTGATCATCGACATCGTGTTCTCGCTGGACTCGATCATCACCGCGATTGGCATGGCCCAGGACATCGAGATCATGATCGCGGCCGTCGTGATCGCCTGCCTGGTCATGTACATTTCGTCCGGGCCGGTGTCGCGATTCGTCGCGGAACATCCGACCACGAAGATGCTGGCGCTGGCCTTCCTGGTGCTGATCGGCGTCGCGCTGGTTGCGGACGGATTCAAATTCCACATTCCACGCGGCTACATCTATTTCGCAATTGCGTTCTCGGCGGCGGTCGAATTCTTCAACGTGCTGGCCAAGCGCAACCGCAAGAAAACCAGCAAGCAGTCGGTCTAGTCGTTCCCGTCGGCGTCGAGTTGACAAGGCGGGCGCGATGTCTTTCGCTCAGCCCTGGAGAAGAGGAGGTCAGGCGATGACCAAAGCCATCCGTGTGCACAAGGTCGGTGGCCCCGAAGCCCTGGTCTATGAGAGCGTCGACGTGCCGGCGCCTGGGCCGGGCGAGGTGCGCATCCGCCAGCATGCGGTGGGCCTCAACTTCATCGACGTCTACTACCGCACCGGCCTCTATAAGGCGCCGGAGCAGCCCTTCATCGCCGGCAATGAGGCTTCCGGCGAGGTTGTCGCGGTTGGAGCTGGCGTCACGCATTTCCATCCCGGCGACCGCGTCGCCTACTACCACAATCTCGGCGCCTATACCGGCGAGCGCAACATCCCCTGGGAGAAGCTGGTCAAGCTGCCCGACCACATCACCTACGAGCAGGGCGCCGTGCTGATGTTGAAGGGGCTCACCGTCTGGTATCTGCTGCACAAGACTTTCAAGGTCGAGCCGCACCATCGCGTGCTGATCCATGCTGCGGCGGGCGGCATCGGCTTGCTTGCCTGTCAATGGGCGCGGGCGCTCGGCGCCCATGTCATCGGCACCGTCGGCTCGCGCGAGAAGGCCGAGCTTGCTGAGGCCAACGGCTGCGACCACGTCATCCTCTACAACGAGGAGGATTTCGTTGCGCGCGTGAAGCAGATCAGCCGCAACGAGGGCTGCGACGTCGTCTATGACGGCGTCGGCAAGGCGACCTTCCCGGGTTCGCTGTCCTGCCTGAAGCCGCGCGGCATGTTCGTCTCGTTCGGCAATGCCTCCGGTCCCGTGCCGCCGTTCGCGATCGCCGAGCTCAACAATCACGGCTCGCTGTTTGCGACACGGCCCAAGCTCAACGACTATGTCGGTACGCGCAGGGAGCTGTTGGAAGGCGCCGACACGTTGTTCGCCGCCGTCATCAACGGCAAGCTGCACGTGCCGATCAACCACGCCTACGCGCTGAAGGACGCCGCCAAGGCCCATATCGATCTCGAAAGCCGCAAGACCACGGGGGCGTCGATCTTGAAGCCTTAGGTCTTCCGTCACCGTCCGCTCTCGTGTCCCGGACGAGCTGCAATGCGCGAGCATTGCAGCGCTGAGCCGGGACCCGTATGCAGCGCGCGATGCGGAGAGATGGGCCCCGGCTCTGCAGCGCACCGCCGACGGGGCGCTGCGTTGCGTCCGGGGCACGGGACGTATCTTACGCGACTCTCCGTGCCGCGCCGGCCTTGGTCAATATCCCGTCGAGGCAATCGATCATCTCGGCGATCTCTGCCTTCGTGACGTTCAGCGCGGGCATGAAGCGCAGCGTGTCAAGCTGCGGTGCGTTCAGCAGCACGCCGGCTTCGAACGCCTGCGCGACGATGCTTGGCGCGATCGGCAGCTTGAGGTCGAGCGCGAGCAGCAGCCCGCGTCCGCGCACGCCGCCCAGGCCATGCCGCGCGGAGACCTTCTGCAACTCGCTCTCGAGCAAGAGGCCGGTCTCGGTCACCGCCTTGAGGAAGTCGGGCTTCTTGATCTCCTCGAGCACCGCAAGACCCGCCGCGCACATGATCGGGTTGCCGTTGAATGTGCCGCCCTGGTCGCCGTGCTCGAAGCAGGAGGCGCGTTCGGTCGCGAGCAGGGCGGCGAGCGGCACGCCGCCGCCGATGCCCTTGCCCAGCGTCATGATGTCGGGTGCGATCCCGGTGTGCTCGTAGTGGAAGAGTTTTCCGGTCCGGCCCATGCCGGTCTGGATCTCGTCAAAGATGAGCAGCAGGCCGTGCGCCTCGGTCAGCGCGCGCAGCTGCTGCAAGAATTGATCAGTCGCGGGCCACACGCCGGATTCACCCTGGATCGGCTCGAGCATCACCGCGACGGTGTTGTCGTTGATCAGCTTCTCGACCGAGGCAATGTCGTTCAGCTTCGCCTTCTTGAAGCCGGCGACCTTCGGCTCGAACAGCGGCGCGAACGCCTTCTTGCCCGAGGCCGACATCGTCGCCAGCGTCCTGCCGTGGAAGCCGCCTTCGAAGCTGATGATCTCGAACGCGCCGCCCTTGTGCAGGCTGCCATATTTCCGCGCGAGCTTGATCGCGCCTTCATTGGCCTCCGCACCCGAGTTGGCAAAGAACACCTGATCGAACGCACTGTTCTCGACAAGCGCCTGCGCCAGCTTGAGGCTCGGCTCGTTGTAGAAGGCCGGGCTCGGCGTCAACAGCCGCTTGGCTTGCGCGCTAAGCGCGTCGGCGATCACGGGCGGCGAGTGGCCGAGGCAGTTCACAGCCCAGCCCTGCACGAAGTCGAGATAGCGCTTGCGGTTGTCGTCCCAGAGGTAGGAGCCGGCGCCGCGGACGAACACGGCCTTGGGCCGTGCGGTGATGTCCATCAGCGCGTCATACGGATGGGTGGCGGTGGTCATGTCGAACTCCTCTGGAGGCGGGTGGAAAGCGGGCGCAAAAGCAGAAAGGCCGCACCTTGCGGGTGCGGCCTTCTCGAAAACTGGCTGAATTCAGTGGTTCAGCGGCGTCGTCGGACATGGCGCACCCTCTCATCGTCGCGGAAGCGACGACGGAGCATTTCGGTGCGCAGGTTGGTCCGAGAGTTGATCATGGGGCGCGTCCCTACAGCCGAATAGCAGAACTTGTCAAGCAGGCATTTTGCATGATGCTCGCCGAGCGTGCATCGGTCAGGTCGAATGCGCGGCTTCCTCGTTGTCGCCTTTGCCCCAATCCGCATCCGCAATCGCCGTGTCGATCAGCTCGCCGCGCATCAGCTTCAGCGGTGAATTCCAATACAGCGCGATGTTGTGGAAGGGTCGGTCAGCAGCTTGAACACTCAGACGAGGCCGGTCGTGACGTCGCGCGTGACGAATAGCTGCAGCATGGCTCACGCAGCCTGCTCCCGATACCGGTTGTTTCACGCCGTTTCATCGCTCGTCGCGCAGCAACCATCGCATCGCTGGCGCGTTTGTGATCAAAGCACGCGATTTGGTTCGAACCGGTCGCGACTCGGCTCAGACCAAGAGTAGCGGGACCAACGAGACAGTTCAGCCTTGTCCAACACGCCTTACCCGATCGACCTCGACAGCATCCGCGGCGCATTTCCGCCGGGCATCGACGCGCCGCCGCTGCTGGTCGATTTTGCCGCCTGGCTCGAGGGGCGCCCCTGGGGCAGCGTCGGCCGCTTCTCCTTGCAAGGCCAGTTCTCCGATTCCGCGCCGATCGTCGACGGCAGTCCGTTGCGCGACAGGTTCTCGCTGTTCATGCGACTGCCGGATGGTTCGGCCGTCGGCGGCTGGTATGGCGCCGGTCTCGACCGCGACAATCCGCCGATCGTCGGGCTGGGATCGGAGGGCGATTACGAATTGCTGGCGCCGAGCCTCGACGGCTTGCTCGCAAAACTGACGTCGCAGCAGTTCGACAAGGCCTGGAGCGATCTCCTGCCGGATGAGGAGGTCGAGTGTCAGACCGTCGAGCTTGCGCAGTGGCTCGCACGGCGGCCGATTGGCGAGCCGGCGCCTTCCGAGAGCGACGCTTCGGATTTGCCCGACTTCCGGGGCTTCATGGAACAATGGGTGCGGGAGCGCGAGGAATATTGGGCCAATCACCGCCTGATGGCCGAGCTCGGCTGGCGACTCGCCGCGCATCTGCCCGATGGCAAGAAGCCATGGGACCAGACGCGCTTCGAGATCGCCATCGTCGGCGCACAATATCAGGCGCGCGTGCTGAGGCGCGGGCCGCAGCCTTTCGAGGAGGCCGCCTCGATCGAATCCCTGCTGCGCGATCTGCGCGAGGAGATGCGCCGCGCACAGCCCGAGCTCGGGCTGTGGTACGCGATGAATTTCGGCCTCCATGCCGATGGCCGCATCATGCCGAGCTTCGAATACGATTTGCACCCGACCATCGATGGCGAGCCGACGCTGCTGTCCGAAGCGAAGGCCGATCTCGCCCGCGCGCCAAGGCCGGAGCGCTGGGTGCCGAAGTGGCTGGCGTGACGGGGCTGTAGAAGGGCGACGTTAGCAGCTAGGACTCTCGTACCCACAGGAGTTGCCCGGGCTTGTCCCGGGCATCCACGTTCTTTGCGCGTGGGGAGGACGTGGATGGCCGGGTCAAGCCCCGGCCATGACGACGTGGAAGCGTCGGTGAGCCCAAAACGCCCCCTCAGAATCCCGCGACGCTGCCGTGTAGATCGTATTCGTCCGCGCGCTCGATCTTCGCGGTGACGATCTCGCCGACACGCAAGGGGCGGCGGCTGGAGAGATAGACCGCGCCGTCGATCTCTGGCGCATCGGCCTTGGAGCGGCCCTTTGCCACGGTCGGACCGACCTCGTCGATGATGATCTGCTGGCGCGTGCCGACCTTGCGCTTCAGCCTGCGCGCCGAGATCTTCTGCTGCCTGGCCATCAGCGCGTTGTAGCGCTCCTGCTTGACCTCTTCGGGCACGGGGTTCTCGATCGCATTCGAGGTGGCGCCCGCCACCGGCTCGTATTTGAAGCAGCCGACACGGTCGATCTCGGCTTCATCGAGCCAGTCGAGCAGATAGGCGAAATCGGAATCGGTCTCGCCGGGGAAGCCGACGATGAAGGTCGAGCGCAAAGCGAGATCGGGGCATTCCTCGCGCCAGCGCTTGATCCGCGCCAGTGTCTTGTCCTGCGCCGCCGGGCGCTTCATCGCCTTCAGCACCTCGGGGCTCGCATGCTGGAACGGGATGTCGAGATAGGGCAGCACCTTGCCCTCGTTCATCAGCGCGATGACCTCGTCGACATGCGGGTAGGGGTAGACATATTGCAGCCGGACCCAGGCCCCGAGCTCGCCGAGCTCGCGCGCGAGGTCGAGGAACTTGGCGCGGACCTGGCGGTCCTTCCACGGGCTCTCGGCGTATTTCAGGTCGACGCCATAGGCCGAGGTGTCCTGCGAGATCACCAGCAGCTCCTTGACGCCTGCGCCGACCAGACGTTCGGCCTCGCGCAGCACGTCATTGGCCGGGCGCGAGACGAGATCGCCGCGCAGCTTCGGGATGATGCAGAAGGTGCAGCGGTTGTTGCAGCCCTCGGAGATCTTCAAATACGCGTAGTGCCGCGGCGTCAGCTTGATGCCCTGCGGCGGCACCAGGTCGAGATGCGGATTGTGCGCCGGCGGCAGCGCGCGGTGCACAGCGTCGAGCACGCTCTCATATTGCTGCGGCCCGGTGATGGAGAGCACGCCGGGATAGGCCTGCTCGATCGCTTCCGGTTCAGCGCCCATGCAGCCGGTCACGATCACCTTGCCGTTCTCGGCCATGGCCTCGCCGATCGCCGAGAGCGATTCCTGCTTGGCGCTGTCGAGGAAACCGCAGGTGTTGACGATGACGATATCGGCCCCGTCATGCTTGCGGGCGAGCTCATAGCCCTCCGCGCGCAGGCGCGTGATGATGCGCTCGGAATCCACCAATGCCTTGGGACACCCGAGCGACACGAAGCTGACCTTGGGCGCAGCCGTCTGATCCATATCTGATCTGCCTGATTGACCGGCCTGAGCTAGTCCCAATTGCCCATAATTACAACCCTTTGCAGGGCGTTCGGGCGTGCTATGGATGAATCACCTGCCGTGAGTGAGCCATGAGCGCCGAACAGTCGCCCAAAATCGTGATCGTCGACGAAAGCCCGATCCGGGCCGCGATCCTGGAGGAGGGTTTGCGGGAGGCCGGATTCACCCAGGTCGTCCATATCCGCGAGATGCAGAGCCTGCTCGCCCGTATTTATGCGGTGGACCCCGACATCATTCTGATCGATCTGGAGAACCCCAGCCGCGACGTGCTGGAGGCGATGTTCCAGGTCAGCCGCGCCGTGAAGCGGCCGATCGCGATGTTCGTCGACCAGAGCGATTCAGCCTCGATCCAGGCCTCGGTCGAGGCGGGGGTGTCGGCCTACATCGTCGACGGGCTGAAGAAGGAGCGCATCAAGCCGATCCTCGACCTCTGCGTGTCCCGCTTCAACGCCTTCGCCAAACTCCAGGAGGAGCTGGAGCGCACCAAGTCGCAGCTCGAGGACCGCAAGATCATCGAACGCGCCAAGGGCATCCTGATGAAGGTGAAGGGCCTGACCGAGGACGAGGCCTATGTGCTGCTGCGCTCCACCGCGATGCGCGAGAAGAAGAAAATCGGCGAGATTGCGCAGTCGATCATCACCGCGTCGGAGATGCTGAAATGACCGCCACCCTCCGCATCGGGTTCATTCCGCTGGTCGATGCCGCCGCCCTGATCGTCGCGGTCGACAAGGGATTTGCCGCCACTGAGGGGCTCGAGGTCGAGCTGGTGCGCGAGGTCTCCTGGTCCAACGTCCGCGACAAGCTCAACATCGGCCTGTTCGACGCGGCGCATCTCTTGGCGCCTGTCGCGATCGCGTCCTCGCTGGGGCTCGGCCACGTCAAGGTGCCGATCGCAGCGCCTTTCAATCTCGGCATCAACGGCAACGCAATCACGGTGTCGCCGGCGCTCCATGCCGCGCTGATGGAGGAGATCGAGGGCGATCGTTTCGACCCGATGGCGACCGCGAAGGCGCTGGCGAAGGTCGTTGCCGTCAGGCGCAAGCTAGGCGCCGAGCCGCTGACCTTCGGAATGACCTTCCCGTTCTCGACGCACAATTATCAGCTGCGGTTCTGGATGGCCGCGGCGGGCGTTGATCCCGACGAGGACGTGCGCCTCGTGGTGCTGCCGCCGCCCTATATGGTCGACAGCCTCAAGAACGGCCATGTCGATGCGTTCTGCGTCGGCGCGCCCTGGAACTCGATCGCGGTCGACCTCGGCATCGGCCACATCCTGCATTTCGTCTCCGACATCCTGGTCCGAGCAGCGGAGAAGGTGCTGGCGGTCCGCCAGACCTGGGCCGACAAGAATCCGGATGTGGTCGCAGCCCTGGTGCGGGCCGCGGTGAAGGCGGCCGAGTTCATCGAGCATCCCGAGAACCGGGCCGAGGCGGCGGAAATCCTGGCGCAGCCGGAACGGATCGGCGTCGACGCAGAGGTCATCCAGCGCACCCTCACCGGGCGCCTGAAGATCTCGCCCGATGGCACTTTCCGCGAAAGCAGCCGCTACCTTTTGGTCGGACGCGAAGGGGCAGGGCGGCCCGATCCGGTCCAGGCCGCCTGGCTCTATGCGCAGATGGTGCGGTGGGGACAGACGGCGCTGACCCCTGACGGCGTCAAGACGGCGATGGCGGTGTTCAGGCCCGATCTCTACGACGCGGCGCTCGGCAACAGCACGCCGGCCGAAGCTCCCGCAGCGTTCGGCGCCTTTGCCGGCCCGGCGTTTGACCCGACCGATATCCGCGGACATCTCGAGGCCTTTGGGGTCGGGCGCTGGAAGGCCTGATTCGGAGTTGCGTCGTTTTTGAGCATACCGCCTGCCTGGCTAATGTTTGAGCGCGCTGCTCGAATTTCGGGAGAGTTCCCAGGCGTGGATCCACTCGGCCTCCTTTTAACTCTCTGAAATTTCAAGATTTTTGATTCCCGCCAAGCTGGCACGCAACTTGAATATTGCACTGCGGCCAGCTTGTCATAGGTGCCTGCTGAGCCAAGTCCCACAGCAACGAAGCTGATCGGACCGTCGGGTTGCGAAGCAGGCGTCAGAGCCAGCTGAGTTTCCCGCGGGTCGCGCAATTTTCCGTCGATGCCACCGAGGTGGCCGCAGGAGCTTCGTTACACACCATGAAAATCGATACGGTCTCAGTCGACTTTACCGACGAGCAGAAACGCTATCTCGAAGGCTTCACGACGGGCCTGCAGATCAGCCGGGTCGGCCGCGGCCTTGGCACGGGCACCGGCAAGACGAATGCCGAGCCGACCGGTCCCGATGCCGTTCACATCAAGGCGCAGGACAAGGTGATCGCGGCGGGCAAGAAGCTTGCCGACCAGGAGAAGTTCAAGCGCGAGGAGCATCCCTTCGACGCCTATCCCCGGCTGCGCCAGCAGGCGCGCGACAACACCCCGCCGAGCCCGGCGGACAATTTCCGCTGGCGCTATTACGGCATCTTCTATGTCGCGCCGACGCAGGACTCCTACATGTGCCGCCTGCGCATTCCGAACGGCATCATGAAGCACTGGCAGCTGTCGGGCCTTGCCGATCTCGCCGACGAGCTCTGCGGTCCCTACAGCCACGTCACGACGCGCGCCAATCTCCAGCTGCGCGAGATCCCGCCGAAGCACGCGATCAGGATGATCGAAGGCATCCAGGACCTCGGCCTGTGCTCACGCGGCTCCGGCGCCGACAACATCCGCAACGTGACGGGAACGCCGACGGCCGGCATCGATCCGCAGGAAATCATCGACACGCGGCCCTATGCGCGCGAGTGGCACTATCACATCCTCAACGACCGCTCGCTCTATGGCCTGCCGCGCAAGTTCAACGTCGCCTTCGACGGCGCCGGCAGGATCGCGGTGCTCGAGGAGACCAACGACATCGCCTTCACCGCGTACGAGGTGAAGGACGGTTTCGGCGTCGAGCCCAGCATCTGGTTCCGGCTCGGTCTCGGCGGCATCACCGGCCACAAGGATTTTGCAAAATATTCCGGCATCATCGTCAAGCCGGAGCAGGCGACTGCCGTCGCCGACGCCATCGTGCGCGTGTTCATCGATCATGGCGACCGCAACAATCGCAACAAGGCACGGCTGAAATACGTGCTCGACAGCGTGGGCCACGACGGCTTCCTCAAGCTGGTCGAAGAGCGGCTGAAGAAGCCGTTCACGCGTGTGCCGGAAGAGGCGTTTGCGCCGCGGCCTGCCGCCGACCGTCTGGCCCATATCGGCGTGCACAAGCAGAAGCAGGACGGGCTCAACTGGATCGGCGTGTCGCTGACGCTCGGCAAGCTCACCTCCGATCAGATGCGCGGCCTCGCCAAGGTTTCGCGCGATCTCGGCGACGGCGAGATCCGTCTCACGGTCTGGCAGAACCTCCTGCTTTCAGGCGTGCGCGACGAGAATGTCGAGCTTGCCGTCGCGGCCATCAAGCAGATCGGGCTCGCAGTCGAGGCCTCGCACATCCGCGCCGGCCTGATCGCCTGCACGGGCAATGCCGGTTGCCGCTTTGCCGCTGCCAATACCAAGCGCCACGCCGCCGAGATCGGCGACTGGTGCGAGCCGCGCGTCGCGATGGACAAGCCGGTGAACATCCATGTCACTGGCTGTCACCATTCCTGCGCGCAGCACTACATCAGCGATATCGGCCTGATTGGCGCGCGTGTGCCGGTCGGCGAGGAAGACACGGTCGAGGGCTATCACCTCTTCACCGGCGGCGGGTTCGGCCCCGATGCCGACGTCGGGCAGGAAGTCTATCACGACCTCAAGGCCGAGGACGCACCGAAGACGGTCGAAAAACTGCTCAAGGCCTATATCGCCCATCGCTCGTCTCCCGATGAAACCTTCCTGTCCTTTGCGCGCCGCCACGACGGCGAGACGCTGCGCAAGCTGGCCGATGCACAGGTGTCCGCATGAACCAGATCACCCCACCGCCGAAACTCGACCTCATTCCCGCGAGCGCGCCGTTCTCCGATGCGCAGCGTTCCTGGCTGAACGGCTTCTTCGCCGGGCTGCTGTCGCCGGACGTTGCCGCGCCGCTGTCGGCGGAGCAGGGCGCCGCCGTCATGCAGGGAGCGGCCGGCGACGGCGATGACGGCGAAGCGCCATGGCATGACCAGACCATGCCGATCGCCGAGCGGATGAAGCTCGCCGAGGGACGCCCCCTGCGGCGCAAGATGATGGCAGCGATGGCGCAGCAGGATTGCGGCCAGTGCGGCTACAATTGCCACGACTATTCGGAGGCGATCGCGAGCCGCAGCGAAGCGCGGCTCAATCTGTGCGTTCCCGGCGGCAAGGAAACCGCGCGGATGCTGAAGTCGCTGTACGAGGAGCTCGACAAGGCGCCCGTGGCGAAAGCTCCCGAGAAGACGGACGCGGTGGCCGCGCCGGCCGTGACCGTGACCATCGCAGAGCCCGGCCGCTCGCGCGACAATCCGATTCAAGCGACGTTCCTGTCGCGCCGTCTTCTCAACAAGGGCAAGTCGGAGAAGGAGACCTATCACATCGAGTTCGATCTCTCCGAGAGCAAGCTCGACTATGTCGTTGGTGATTCCTTCGGCGTCTTCCCGCGCAACGATATCGGCCTCGTCGACCAGGTCATCGCGCTGCTCGGCGCCTCCCACACCACCAAAGTGAACGGCAAGACGCTGCGCGAGGTGCTGATCGATGACGTCTCGCTGTCGCCGGCGCCCGACACGCTGTTCGAGCTGATCTCCTTCATCACCGGCGGCGCGCAGCGCGAGAAGGCGCGAGCGCTGGCGCAGGGCGAGGATCCCGATGGCGATGCCGCGACCCTCGACGTGATGGCGGCGCTGCAGAAGTTTTCCGGCACGCGGCCGCATCCGGAGGCGTTCGTCGAGGCGCTGGAGCCGCTGCAGCCGCGGCTTTACTCGATCTCGTCCTCGCACAACGCGACGCCGGGAAAACTGTCGCTGACAGTCGACTCGGTGCGCTACGTCATCGGCAAGCGCAAGCGCCTCGGCGTCGCCTCGACCTTCCTCGGCGAGCGCATCGCCGAGGGCGAGAAGCTCAAGGTCTATGTGCAGAAGGCGCACAATTTCGGCCTGCCGCAAGACCCGAAGACGCCGATCATCATGGTCGGACCCGGCACCGGCATCGCGCCATTCCGCGCCTTCCTGCTCGATCGCAAGGCGACCGGCGCGCCCGGCAAGAACTGGCTGTTCTTCGGTCATCAGCGCAGCGATTGCGATTTCTTCTACCAGGAGGAGCTCAACGCGATGAAGACCTCTGGGCTGCTCACGCGCCTGTCGCTGGCCTGGTCGCGCGACGGCGAGAAGAAGTTCTACGTGCAGGACCGCATGCGCGAGGTCGGCCGCGAGCTGTGGACCTGGCTCGCCGAAGGCGCGCATCTCTATATCTGCGGCGATGCCAAGCGCATGGCCAAGGATGTCGAGCGCGCGCTGGTCGATATCGTCGCCCAGTTCGGCGCGCGTTCGACGGATGAGGCCGTCAGTTTCGTTGCCGAGCTCAAGAAGACCGGCCGCTTCCAGGCGGACGTGTACTAACCACTGCCACTCCGCCGTCGTCCGAGCCGGTTCCAACTGGCTCGGATTTGAACGAATAAAATTCCCGGAACCTGCACTTCAAGAGAATTTACAGCTGCGATGCTGTCTCCTCGGAGAAGGCGCATCGCTATTTCCGCCACCGTCTTGCCTGCCCCCCGGCTTGATCCTTCATACTCCCGCAAATGGGGCGTTGGAGATCGACCATGCGCGCACTATCGGCTGAAGCCAGGCTGCACTTCTACGCGCGTTCGCTCTCGCGTCGGACCGGGGCGAGCATGCACCACGTTGCGATGTACAGCGCGTTTGCGGTGATCGCGGCGATCGTGTTCGGGACGCTGTCGGTGCACCCATTCTGATGCTCTCATCGGGTGGGCAAAGGCGCATAGCGCCGCGCCCACCCTGTACCCTTCTTACGTATCTCACGCGCGCTTGAACGGCGCGACCTCGATCCCGGCTTCCTTCAACGCCTGACGTACGCCACGCGCGATCTCGACCGCGCCCGGCGTGTCGCCGTGGATGCAGACCGTGTCCGTGCGCATCTTGATCACCTTGCCGGTCACCGAGACCACCGCGCCGTCCTGCACCATGCGCACCACGCGGTCGGCGATCGCCTTGGCATCGTGCAGCACCGCGCCCGGCTTCTTGCGCGAGACCAGATTGCCGTCGTCCTCGTAGGCGCGGTCGGCGAACACCTCGTGCACCATCGGCAGATTGGCCGCTTCGCCGGCCTTCACCAGTTTCGAATTGGCGAGCACGACGAAGATCAGGCTGGGATCGACCGCCTTGATGCCGGCGGCGATCGCCTTCGCGGTCATGTCGTCCTCGCAGGCGACATTGGAGAGCGCGCCGTGCGCCTTCACATGGGTGACCTTGTGGCCGGCCGCGGTCGCGATCGCCTGCAGCGCGCCGATCTGGTAGGCGACGAGGTTCTCGATCTCGGAGGCCTTGAGCCCTGCGATCGGGTGGCGGCCGAACCCGTGCAGGTCACGGTAGCCGGGATGCGCGCCGACCGAGACGCCGCGCGCCTTTGCCAGCTCCACCGTCCTGCGCATGATGTCGGGGTCCCCGGCGTGGAAGCCGCAGGCGACGTTGACCGAGCTCGCCAACTCGATCATGGCGGCATCGTTGCCCATCTCCCACGCGCCAAAACCTTCGCCGAGGTCGCAATTAAGATCGACTGTCTTCATGGGGTGCTCTCCGCCTCTGGTCTTGTTGCCGTTTACGGCTCCGCCGCGACTTGCCACGTCCCGGCATCGACCGCGCTGACCGCATAGCCCGCCACGTTAGCATCGCTGAGCGCCTCGATGTTGAGCGCGACGGTGTCGGAGGAGCGCAGGCGATCGGGTAGGCTGCGGATCAACTGCGCGAATTTTCGCGCCTCGTCCTGCGCTTCGGAAATGCTGACGGCCTTGAAGCGGAACGCGGTTCCTGCCGAGGTCTGCGCGAGGCGGCCGATATCGGCCGTAATCACCGTTGCGATCTTCGGATAGCCACCGGAGGTGCCGCGGTCCATCATCAGCGCGATCGGCGCGCCGTTGCCGGGCACCTGAATGCTGCCATTGACCGTGCCGTCGGAGACGATGTTGTGGCCGTGCAGATGCTTGATCGCGGGGCCTTCGAGCCGGTAGCCCATGCGGTCGGAGGTGGCCGAGATCTTCCACTCGCTGTTCAGGAACAGCGCCTTGTTGGCCTCGTCGAACTCGTCGTCCTGCGGCCCCAGCACCACGCGGATCGGGCCGCTCGCCGGCTTCGGCAGCTCGATGCGCAGCTCCGGTGCACCGCTCGCGGCATCGACCGTGAACTCGTCGCCGGCCTGGAGCGGGCGCGGGTAGGGGCTGCCGAGGCCGGCGCGCGCATTCACCGCGAGACTGCCGAACACCGGCTCGCCCTTGATGGCGCCTTCGATTGCCAGATACGTGAACGCGCCGCCGCGGGCAAAGCCGAGCGTCAGCGTCTCGCCATCCTTCAGCGTCACCGATGTGTCCATCGCGACCGGGTTTCCGGCGACGTCCGCATTGCGCGGTGCGCCTGATAGCGCCACGCGCACGGCGCCGTCGCGGGCTGTGAAGGAGGCGCCGAACGGGCCGATCTCGACGGCGGCCGCGAAAGGCTCGTTGCCGACGAGCGTGTTCGCCGCCGCAAGCGACAGCCGGTCCATCGCCCCGCTCACCGTCAAGCCATAGCGCTGCGCGCCGAAGCGCCCGCCATCCTGGACGGAGCTTGCAGGGCCGATGCTGGGGACGACGAGCCGGCTCATGCGACCACCTGCTCAGCGATGATCTCGCCGGCTTCCGCAGCGCGATCCATCTCCTCGAACGTCTTGTGGTCGATGGCGAAGAAAGTCACGCGATCACCGGGTTCGGTGAGGAAGGTCGGATTGCGATGGAGCTGATATGTTCTGACAGGCGTACGGCCCAGGAGGTGCCAGCCGCTCGGGGCGGCCAGGCATTGGATGCCGGCCTGGACGCCGCCGATCGAGATCGTCCCGGCGGGTGTCAGCAGCCGCGGGTTTTGCCGCCGCGACATGTGCAGGGACTTGTCGAGGCCACTGAGATAGGACCAACCCGGCGTGAACCCGATCATGGCGACCTTGTAGTCGCCGCCGACATGCCGGGCGACAATATCGTCGGGCGTGGTGCCCAGCGCCTTCGCGACATCCTCGAGATCGATGCCATGCTCGCCGCCATAGGCGACGGGAATGCGCCAGCGGCGCGCCTTGGTGACCGGCGGCAGCGGCTGGGTGGCGATCGCGAGGATCTTTTCGCCCAGCGCGTCGAAACCGATCTTGCCGGGATCGTAATGCACCAGCAGCGAGCGATAGGTCGGTACCGTCTCGGTGATGCCGTCGATTGGGCTCGCTGCGAGCGCCTTGTCCAGCGCCAGCACGCGCTGGTTGGCGTCCTCGTCGATGGTGCGGCTGAACTCGACCGTGACGGCGCTGTCGCCACTGGGCAAAAGGCGGGGCGGGGGAAGCGTCGCGGCCATGGAGCTGTCGAAATCGGGCTTCTGAAGAATGCGGCCCCCGACGTTCGAGTTCCGCTTTGCCCTGCTTCGCGTAAATGCGCCCGCAAGTCCAATAAATTAATGCAAGGGGAAGCGATAAAGCCTTGTTATCGCGTCGCATAATAGCCCAGCGGCCCTGCGTTATTGCCAGCCTCGAGGCCCTTGACGCAAGGCTTGCGGCTCGCAAGATGCGCGCGTTCTTTTCCCGCCTATCCGGAGCTCGTTCTCGTCCATGTCGCTGTCCCCCGAAGCCCGCAAGACCCTCGCCGGCATCACCACCGCCACCATCACCACGGTCCTGCTGAAGAAGGGGCTGCGCAATGTGTGGATGCGCGGCGCCCGTCCGCTGCGCCCGGGCTTGCCGCGGCTGGTCGGACCGGCTTTCACGCTGCGCTTCGTGCCGGCGCGCGAGGACCTGGCAACGCCGGAATCCTGGTCCTCGCCGATCTCGACCCGCACCGCGATCGAGGCGATGCCGGAGGGCTGCATCGCCGTGGTCGATGCCATGGGCATCACCGATGCCGGCATCTTCGGCGACATCCTCTGCGCGCGCATGGTCAAGCGCGGCGTCACCGCGCTCGTGACCGACGGCGTCGTGCGTGACGTCGAGGGCGTGCTCGGCACCAATCTTCCCGTGTGGTGCGACGGCTATGCCGCGCCCCCTTCCGTCGCGGGCCTGACCTTCGTCGGCTGGGGCGAGCCGATCGGTTGCGGCGGCGTTGCCGTGTTTCCGAACGACATCGTGGTCGCTGACCAGGACGGCTGCGTGCTGATCCCGCAAGCGATGCTCGACCACGTCCTCGCCGAGGGCGTCGAGCAGGAGCGCATGGAGGCCTGGATCGTCAACGAGGTGAACAACGGCGCCGTGCTGCCGGGCCTCTATCCCATGAATGCCGAGACCAAGGCGCGCTACGCCGCCAGCAAGAAGTAGTCGGGAAGCAGCGAGGTAATCCCAATGGAAATCACTGTTGCAGGCACGCGGCCGACCCGGCGCGCGCCCAAGGAAAACTTCACCGGCACCGTGTGGCAGGACCCCGTCATCATGGCGCCCGCACCGGCACGGCTGAACTGCTCGCGCGTCGCATTCGAGCCGGGCGCACGCACCAATTGGCATCACCATCCGCTCGGGCAGACGCTCTACGTCATCTCCGGCGTCGGCCGCGTCCAGTCCGAGGGCGGCCCGATCCGCGAGATCCGCCCCGGCGACACCATCTGGATTCCGCCGGGCGAAGTGCATTGGCACGGCGCATCACCGACCAACGGCATGTGCCACATCGCCATGCAGGAAGCGCTCGACGGCGTCTACTCGACCTGGCTGGAGCCGGTCACCGACGCGGAATACGGGGCCGCGTTGGGCTAAGGCTGCTGTGTCCCGGACAAGACGCATCGCCCCAACGCGATGCGTCGCCGAACGCGGAATTCTCGAGATGCCGGGTTCACGCTTCGCGTGCCCCGGAATCACCCGGTCCTGGAGAATTCGAGAGGCTCTAGTTCACCCGCGTCCACGTCTGGCCGCCGCAGAACATGCCGCCGAAGGCGCAGCCCTGCACGCGCAACTGGTCGGTGCCCTTCATGGCGATCGTCGAATCATAGGTCGAGCCCGAGTTCGGATCGAGGATGCGGCCGGACCATTTCTGGTCCTTGCCGGGTTTCATGTTGATCAGAACCTGCTCGCCGTTCTGGTTCGACTTGCTGTCGACCGAGTAGCCGCAGAGGTTGGTGCCGCATTGCTCGATGCGGACCTTGCCTTCCTTCTCCTCGGTGAGCCAGACGCCGACCGGTGAATTGAGATCGCGTGTGGGCGCGGTTGCCGGAGAGGGTGCCGCCGCGGCCGCCTGAACGGGGGCGGGGGCAGGCGCCGGAGCGGGCGGAGGCGGCGCGGCCGGCGCTGCCTGCTGCGTGGCAGGCGCAGGTGCCGGCGGCGGCACCAAGGGCGTATCGGCCGGCGTGCTAGTGGCCGTCGTGGTCGTCGGTGAAGCTGGTGGTGGCGGAGCGGGTGGCGGCGCTGCTGCGGCAGTGGGCGCTGGTGCGGGCGGCTGCGCGGCCACGGGCGGAGGGGTGACCGGGGCGGGAACCGGAGCTGGCGCCGCCGGCGTTTGCGGCTCGACCGTCGCTTGTTGCGGTTGCTGGTTCGGCGCCTGCTCGTTCTTCTTGGCCTTCTTGGCCTTGCCCTGGCCGGTGTTGTCAAACACGCCGGGGATCTGCACGGTGCCGCGGTCCGGATCGATGCGGATGGTGCGCCCGCCATATTCGAAGGTGTACTGCGCCTGCGCGGCGGTGCTCGCCAAAAGGAATGCGGCCGCGGCCAACAGCTTCCTCATTTCCGTCTCCTCAACAGATCGTCCCCGCACCGACGCTTACGCGCCGGCAACATCGCAAAAAGTGATCTAGATCACTGTCGTTGGTATGAGTCGTCTTCCGGCGGCTCCGGGTTCAATAGGCCTGGGGCCGGTCCAAAGTTTGGCGGGGCAAGCGACAGGAGGACGCGGCCTTAATCGAACCAGGCCGCGTAGATCTTCTTGTAGCTGCCATCTTCCATGGAAATGTGCAGCCATTGGTCGATGAAGGCTTTCAGCGCCATGTCGCGCTGCAGCCAATAGGCCTTCTCGGAGAAGTCGAACGGCTTTTCGGGATGCACCGCGCACAGCACGCCGGCGTGCTGCTTCTGCTGGTAGCGTGTCTCGGAGGCGTCCGTCATCATCAGATCGGCGTTGCCCTTGGCGATCTCGTCGAAGATCGCTGTGTTGTCGGGGAAGACGGTGATCTCGGCATCCTTGATGTTGGCACGCGCAAAGCGCTCGTTGGTGCCGCCGGGATTGACGATGATGCGGGTGCCCTTCTTGTCGATGTCGGCGAGGCTCTGGTACTTGCCGACGTCGGCGCAGCGCGTGATCGGCGTCTTGCCCTCGCGCATGATCGGCGTCGAGAAGAAGCCCTTCTTCTGCCGGTCGAGCGTGACCGACACGCCGCCCATGGCGATGTCGAACTGGTCGGCCTCGAAATCCTTCATCAGCTTCGGCCAAGCCGTCGGCACGAACTCGACCTTGACCCCGAGGGCTTTGCCGAGCGCCTGCGCCATGTCGACGTCGAAGCCGCTGAACTGCTGCGTCGTCTTGTCCAGGTAGGTGAATGGCTTGTAGTCGCCGGTCATGCCGACGCGCAGCGTGCCGCGCTGGACGATCTCGTCGAGACGCGAGGGCGCCTGCTGCGCTTGCGCCGAAAGGTTTGCCAGCAACACCACGGCCAAGGCCGCCACGATTCGAACGATCATCTCTTTTCTACCCCTGCGCGAGCTGTCATTGTGCAGCCGTTCGGACGTGGATTTAGACCAGATGCCCGTCGCGGGCGAGGCAGAATTGAAGGGAATCCTTGAGGTGACGATATCGATGTACGAGGCCTCGGTCGGCCTGTTCGTGCCCTATTTGCGCAACCTGTCCGCGCTGCTCGACAAGGGCGTCGCTTATGCAGAGGCCCGCAAGTTCAACCCGACGGTTCTGCTCGGCATGCGCCTTGCGCCGAACATGTACGACCTGGCGCAGCAGGTCGGTGAGGCCTGCCGCCACGCTACCGTTGCGCCGGCCCTGCTGGCGCAGCGCGAGCCGGTGGCGCTGCCGGCGCTGGAGCACGATATGGCCGGGCTTCAAGCGCGTATCGCAACGTCGATCGAGTTCATCGAAAGCTTGCCGCGTGCGGAGATCGATGCCGCGGCGGAGCAGAACGTCTTCTTCAGGCTGAAGAACGGCACCGAGCTGCCCTTCACAGGGCGGACGCTGCTGCTGACGTTCAGCGTGCCGCAGTTCTTCTTTCACGTCACCACGGCCTACGACCTGCTACGGCACGCCGGCGTCGAGCTCGTGAAGAAGGATTATCTCGGGCGGAAGTAGGGCTCCGTGTTTGCCTCTCCCTGCGGGAGAGGTGTAGCGAGACCTGGTCTGCTAGCTGCCTTACGCTTCGCCCTTGCGCTCGTAATCGGCGAGCGAGCTGCGGCCGGCGATCTCGCTGCGGAGCAGCTCGAAGCGTTTATTGGCCTCTTCCTCCTGCGCATCGACGAAACGCACAGCGGCCTCGCTCGTCATCGGGCCGCTGACCACGGGGGCGGACTGCTCGCCGATGGTCTCGTGGACGTAATACTGGCCGTCATCGCCGCGATGGACCGTCCATTTGAGACGGATCGCCACCATGGGGCCGGGACCGACCTTGCTGTAGCCATCGGCATCGGTGTGCTCCGGCACCAGCGGCTGCTCCTCGACGACAGGATGCTCGTCGGTAACGACCTGCTCCTGGGCCACCGCCTGCTCATCGGCAACCGCCGTCTCGGTCGCGCTATCGCGGACGACGAGGACGGGCTCGGGGTGCTCCAAAATGCTGGCGATGGTCGCCAGCGCGTGGTCGGTCGGGTCGATCTCTGCCAAGGGTCATCCTCCAGCTCGACGCGGCCGGCCAGTCTGTCCCGCGCCGCCGCGGCCGGTCCTATTACGCGCGTTCGATTGAGGCTGAGTTGGGGCTCGATCTGCACCAAAATGGGACACTTTCTGGGACGCGGACTCATGCTTTCCAGGACGCGAACTCATTAAGGCGCAGCCATAGCCTGATTGACGCCAGTTGAACGAAAGCAGGGTAGTTGGCGGCAAGCCTGTCGTAGCGTGTCACCATGCGACGACACCAGCCCGCCGCCAGCGGATGAAGCGGTTGTAGCACGTGGCGGACCAAATGCCTCGGGCAGATCACGCCAGGTGCCCCGGATCGCAAGACCCAGAAAATGCCATTAAGGACACGACGTCGTTTACGCGTCGTTTACTCGAGGAACGGCTCGCGCGCGCGACCAAGACTGTTCAGTCTTCCGAGCGCAAACCCGCCTCAATGCGTTGGATCAGCCGCTCCCGCAAGGACGGCACCACGTTGCCGAGGACGACGAAGGTGCGGACGATGGGCAAATACGGCTCCATTGCCGCCGTCAGCTCCGCGAGAGACGTGCCGGCCAGCCGCGCATATTCGGATTGCGCCGCCGCATTGGTCGCGCGCGGCCGCTCGGGATTGTCAGCGATTTCCGGGGCGAGCTCGGACAGGATGACATGCAAGAACCCGAGGTCGACGGCGGCGGGCGCGCGCATCACGAAAGTCCAGTCGACGAGCTTTGGGCCTTCCGCCGTCATGATCACGTTGCCGGGGCTCAGGTCGCAATGGCAGAGCCTGTCGTCGGACGACAAGCGCTCGATCAGCGCGAGGACATCGGTGGCGACGTGCTTCGGAAGCTTGCCGTCGTCGTGCCGCAACTCCGCCTCCATATACTCGCGCAGGGAGAGGACCTCCGGCGGCGGGGGCGTCTTGTGAACGGACATGGCAAGCGCGGCGACAATCGCTCCCGCCCGTTCGAACGTCACCGCGCCGGTCCGCGAGAGCTGCCACAGGGTCGGTCCGTCGAGCCGCTGCAGCACGATGCCGAAGCGCCCGTCCAAGATCACCTCGCCGAACACCGCCGGCACCGGGAGGCCGGCGGCATGGACAGCGCGGATCATTCGGGCTTCATGCCGACCGAGCTGATGAGAGACGCCGGCCTTGAACAGCTTCACCACCTGACCGGGCGCCCAGGCGTAAGCTTCGGAGAAGGCGCCTTCACCGATCTTTTTCCCTAGTGATCCCTGCATGCCCGTTCTCCACCGTACAGAGGAAACACCGGCGAGCAAAAAGGAATCCTCCCGTCGGGGGCCGCCGGACATTATCGCCTTTCAACCTGCAGAGACCGTCGGCCACTCCGCTAAATGGTCCCAAGCCCGGTTGTGACCCGGAGCGGGCATCAGGATGGGCCGATGGTCCTCCAGGAAAATCGGAGTTTGTCATGCAGGTGCGGCGGTGCGCACAACAGTGTCCGCTTCACTCACCGACCTTCCTGATTTGATGAGGCTGAACGAGCCGATATCAGTCGTCCCTGCGAAAGAGAAGCCGGCCAAGACGGCCAGTCTGCGATACTCGGCTTCCGTGCGCTCGCAGCCGCCGGGTCCGCGCAACATGTTAAGGTCACTCATGACGCGATGCGACCGCCCGCGCCATGCGTCCGCCTGTCGCTCAGCCCAGCACGTCCTGATTGATCACGTTCTGCCGGATGGGATCGCCGTCCAGCACGCTCAGGATGTTGCGCGCGGTCTGCTCGCTCATGCGCTGGACAGCCTCGACCGTGACGCCGGCCACATGCGGTGCCATGATGACGTTGGACAGCGCGAACAGCGCGTTGCTGACCGGCGGCGGCTCCACCTCGAACACGTCGATACCGGCGCCGGCGAGCTTTCCCGACACCAGGGCGTCGTAGAGCGCCGCTTCCTTCACGATGCCGCCGCGCGCGGTATTGATGAGGTAGGATTTCGGCTTCATCCGGCCGATCCGCGCCGCATCGAACAGGCCGACGGTCTCCGGCGTCTTCGGGCAGTGGATGGTGACGAAATCGGCGTGAGCTAGCGCGGCGTCGAGGTCAGTGATGGGCTCGCAGCCGGCGGCCTTGATTTCGGCGGCGGGCTTATAGGGATCGTAGACCTGCACCTTCATCTCGAACGCCAGGCAGCGCCTGGCGGTACGACTGCCGATGCGGCCGAACCCGATGACCAGCACGGTCTTGCCGTAGAGGTCGAACGGCAGCATGCCGAGCCGGTCGGCCCATGTGCCATCCTTGACGCAGGCATGCAGCTCCTGCGCGCGCTTGGCCAGCGTCAGCATCATGAACAGCGCCGCTTCCGCGACCGAGGGCGAGTTGGCGCTGCCGGCGACCATCAGCGGCACCTTGCGGCGGGAGAGCGCGGGCACGTCGACGGCGTCGTAGCCGACGCCGATGCGGGTCACCACCTTCATGTCGCGGGCCGCCTCGAGCTCGGTCTCGCCGAAGGCGGTGGCACCTAACGCCACCCCATGGACCGGCGCATGGCTCTTCAGCAGCGCCTCAAAGTCCTTCGCGGAGATCAGGTTGGAAAACTCGACGAGCTCGATATCGTCCCGCTGGGTGAGGAGGGCGCGCGCCCCTTGCGACAAAGTTTGAGTAACGAAAATCTTCTTCTTGTTGGTCGCCATCGCTCCCTGCCTGCTAGCGTTTCTTCACGGCGTCACAACACGACGCCGGTTTCCTCATTTAGCAGGTGCATGTTGTTGAGGTCCATCGCCAGGCGCATGGGTGCCCCGTCCTTGGCGCCGGCATTGGGATTGACGCGGCCGCACACCGGCGTGCCGTCGAGCCCGAAATAGACCAGCGTCTCCATTCCCATCGGCTCGGTCACGTCGAGCACGGTCTCGAAGGTCTCGACCCCGGGCTCGAGATGCGCGTGCGACTCCGTCAGATGCTCGGGCCGGAGGCCGAGCAGCAGCTTGTCGGTGCGCGGCAACGCGTTGTATCGCGCGGCACGGGCCGGCGGCAGCGGGAAAGCGATACGGTCGGTGAGGCGGATCTGGAGCGTGCCGCCGACATCCTCGAGGCGGCACGGGATGAAATTCATCGCCGGCGAGCCGATGAAGCCTGCGACGAAGCGCGTCGCCGGCTTGTGGTAGAGCTCGTTCGGCGTGCCGATCTGCTCGATGCGCCCCTTGTTCATCACCACCACGCGGTCGGCCAGCGTCATCGCCTCGACCTGGTCGTGGGTGACGTAGACGGTGGTGGTGCGCACCTTCTGGTGCACCTTCTTGATCTCGATCCGCATCTGCACGCGCAGCTTGGCGTCGAGATTGGAGAGCGGCTCGTCGAAGAGAAAGACTTTGGGATTGCGCACGATGGCGCGGCCCATGGCGACGCGCTGGCGCTGGCCGCCGGAGAGCTGCTTCGGCTTGCGGTCGATCAGGTCGGTGATGTCGAGGAGCCGGGCTGCCTCCGTCACGCGGGCCTTGATCTCGGCCTTGGGGTAGTGCTTCAGGCGCAGACCGAACGACATATTCTCCGCGACCGTCATGTGCGGGTAGAGCGCGTAATTCTGGAACACCATGGCGATGTCGCGGTCCTTCGGCGGCACGTCGTTGACCACGTCGCCGCCGATCATGATGTCGCCGTCGCTGATGTCCTCGAGCCCTGCGATCATCCGCAGCGTCGTCGACTTGCCGCAGCCGGAGGGGCCGACCAGCACGATGAACTCATGGTCGGCGATGTCGAGGTCGATGCCTCGCACGGCTTCGACATCGTCGTAACGCTTAACTACTTTCCGCAGAGCAACGTCAGCCATGAGTCATCAGCCCTTTGTCGCGCCGGCGGTCAAGCCGGCAATGTAGTAGTCCATCAGGAACGCGTAGATGATCAGCGGCGGCGCGGCGCCGAGCAGCGCGCCGGTCATGATCTGACCCCAGTTGAACACATCGCCCTTGATCAGCGTGGTGGTGATACCGACCGGCAGCACCAGCTGGTCGACCGATGTCGTGAACACCAGGGGATAGAGGAATTGGGCCCAGGACACCGTGAAGGCGAAGATGGTCGCTGCGATCAGCCCGGGCAGCGCGACCGGGATGAAGATGCGTGTCAGCGTCTGCAGCCAGGAGGCGCCGTCGATGAGCGCGGCCTCGTCGAGCTCCTTCGGGACCGAGGCGAAATAGCCGATCATGATCCAGGTGCAGAACGGCACCGTCAGCGTCGGATAGATGAACAGCAGCACATACCATCGGTTCAACAGCGTGATGCCGGTATAATCCTGGACCACGCCGAGCATCTTGAACAGCGGGATGAACAGGAGACTGTCCGGGATCAGGTAGGTCAGGAAGACGCCGGTGGCCAGCGTCGCCGAGCCCCAGAATTTCATCCGGGCCAGGGCAAAGGCCGCGGGAATGCTGATCACCATCGTGATGATGACGACCACGATCGACACGATCGACGAATTCCAGAAGAAGCGCAGAAACTGGTTCGAGCTCAACAGCTCGACATAGTTCGACAGCGTCGGGTGGAATACCCACCAGGGGTTGGTCGCCGCCGAGATCTCCGCGCTGCTCTTGAGCGAGGTGATCAGCATGTAGACCGGTGGTGTCAGGAAGAAGATCGCAAACAGCACCAGGAAGAAATAGGACCAGCGCAGCGCCCAGGCACGGTCGCGGCTCATGCTGCCATACTTGACCTTGCGGGAGGGGCCGGCCTTGTCGATTGCAACCGTGCTCATCAGGCTTCGTTTCCGCGTTTGGTGACATCGCGCAGGATGAAGATCGCTGCGACGGCGAGGATCGGCACCATGAACAGCGAGACGCAGGCGCCGAGCGGAATGTCGCTGCTCTGGATGCCGACCTGGAACGCCCAGGTGGCGAACAGGTGGGTCGTATCCAGCGGGCCGCCTGAGGTCAGGATGCGCACGATGTCGAAATTGGCAAAGGTGACGATCAGCGAGAACAGCGTCGTGATGGCGATGATGTTGCGCATCATCGGCAGCGTGACGTACCAGATCCGCTGCCACCAATTGGCGCCGTCGATGGCCGCGGCCTCGTAGAGCTGATCGGGCACGGATTTGAGTGCGGCCAGATACATGATCATGAAGAACGGCGCTCCGTACCAGACGTTGACGAGGATGACGGAGAAGCGCGCCCAGAAGGTTTCGCCGAGCCAGGGAATCGGACCGACGCCGAAGAAGGACAAGGTGTAGTTGAAGGCGCTGTAGGAGGGGTCGAATAGCCACAGCCAGGCCAGCGTGCTCATCGCCGGCGGGATCACCCAGGGCACGAGCAGCATGCCGCGCCATTTGCGCTGGCCCTTGGCCGGGATGTTATGGACGAAATGCGCGACGACGAAGCCGATCATCGCCTTGAAAATGACAGCGGTGATCGCGAAGATGCAGGACTGCTGCACCACCATCCAGAACGTCTCGCGCTTGAACAGGAAGGTGAAGTTGCCGAGGCCGACGAACTTCGTCATCGCCTTGTTCAGCGTCGCGAGGTGAACCGAGTAGAAGGCGGGGTAGAGCACCAGCAGCGCGATCAGGAGGATCAGCGGCAGCGTCAGGAAGAACGCAACCGTCGATTTTCGCCCGAGCGCATTGCGCAGGCTCTTTCCCTTGCGCGCGCCCGTGGCACGTGCGACGCGACCTCGCTCAACGACGACATCGGCCATGTCAGAATCCTTAAGGTCAGTCTTCTTGCAAGCAGTCCAAGCTTGGAGCCGGCCATAACGGTCGGCTTCAAGGTCTTGCGGATCCGATGACGGAGCCCTGGCGGCTCACGCGCGTGGCGCGAGCCGCCCTGGCACACGCCCGGCTTAGCTCCGCATGAAGCCTTCGCACTCGCCCTCGGCCCAGGCGAGCGCCTGATCCAACCTCTCGCCGCGCGCATAGCGCAGCGCCATCTTCGTCAGCGTCGCCTGGAAGTAGATCTGTTGCGCGATCTTGGGCGGCGCGGGCGACGCTGCGATCGACAGCGTCTGATGCTTGTAGGGATCCGGATAGTGGAAGAGCGTTCCCTTCGGCGGGCCTTCCTCCGCCCAGGTCTTGAACTTGGTCATGTTCGCGTAGGCCGGCAGGTCGTAGCCGCCGCTCACCGCAACGAACTTCTCGATCGACGATGGCGCGGACAGGTGAACGAGCAGGCTCTTGGCCGCCTCCTTGTTCTTGCCGAAGCTCCAGACGCCCCAGAAGTAGGGCAGGTACGGTGCGAACCGGCCCTTGGGACCGGACGGGAAGCCGTGCGTCCAGCACTGCTCGGCGACCTGCGGCGCATCGCGCTTGGCGACGGCCCAGGCGCTCGGCGGGTTGAGGATCATCGCGCCGCGGCCGGAGATCAGCCATTTGTTGTTCGAAGCGTCGTCCCATGACGGCGCATCCGGCGGCAGGAACGCGATCAGCTTCTTGTAGAATTCCATGGCCTGGCGGACCTGATCGGTCTTCACCGTGATATCGCCCTTGGCATTGACGAGCTCGGCGCCGAACGACTGGAAGATCGCGCCGGCGGTATCCACGCTGTCGGTGGTCTCGCCGAGACCGATGCCGAAGGCAAAGCCGGCCTTCTGGCAAGCCTCGGCCGCCTTCAGGAAGGTCTCCATGGTCCAGTTCTCCGCCTTGGGCGGAGCGCCGACCGGATACATCTCCTGCACGTCGATGCCGGCGTGCTTCTTCATCAGATCGATGCGGGAGCAGGGGCCTTTGATCTGGCTGCCGGGTGTCGCGGGCACCGCGAGCCATTTGCCGCCGGATTGTCCGAGATATTTGACGGTGCCGTTCACCTCGCCATTCTGCTTGAGGAGCGGCTCCATGACGTCGTTGAGCGGCTCGAGATTCTCGGCGTAGGCCTGCGGCCACCAGCTCGGCATCTGGAGAATGTCATGGCCAGATTTCGCCTGGGCTTCGGCGGCGGCGGTCAGCTCGATCTTTTTGTTGTTGCTGGTGATGTAGTCGATGGAGACTTCGACCTTCTCCTTCGCCGCCCATTCATTGACGAGATCGGTCGAGGCCTGGTTGGCGCCCGGCACCCAATGGTCCCAGAAGCCGATCGAGAGTTTGCCGGCAGCGTAGGCGCCCCGGACATAGGGCGCCGTGATCAGCGCCGCGGAGGACATTGCTGTGGCAGCCACAAATTGACGTCGCGTCAGTGTCTTTCGTGACATCTCGTTTCCTCGCTTGGGTGTTGTTGTTGGAGCTTCCTCTGAGAGACTTCTTTATTGAGTTCTTGTTGCTCGATTTTCTTATTTGCGCCGTCGGCCCGCGTGGTCAATTCACGGATGCCGCGGCAAATTGGTAGCGCGATCAGATCATGATTGATCGCGTCTGTCGAGAAAGCCGAATGGCTCCGCGTCTAGAACTAACGTTGTGTCCGGAAAACGTCGGACGCGTGTCGAGGCGACGGATCGCAGGGGCAGGGCGCTCGTTGTTTTTGCGACGCACACTTCGCGTCGATCCGTCTGGAAGGATCGGTGCGCATTTACGCCGCAGTTTCGAATAAGCCTGCATAACCGCTTCGCGCCAAAGACTTTTCGGGCGTGGACAGCGGATCGGATGCGTCTGGACCTCGAACCGGCGGAAACGATAGAGTTGCAGCTGGCCCGTGACTCCCCCCGATAGGCCAGTCAGAAAAGACTCAGAACAGAGATGGAGACGAGAATGACCGACACGGCGCCGTCAGCGCGGCTTTACCTGCGGCGATGCCTCGCGCTGGGCGCCGTGCTTACGCTGTTGCTCGGTGCCGCCGCGGTGGCGAATGCTCAAGGTTTGGTCAAAGGCGTTCAGGAAGGCGCCGCGGCCGGGAACAAGGCGGCAGGTCCGGTCGGTGGCGTGCTCGGCGGCGCGATCGGCGGCGTGGTTGGCGTCTTCACCGGCGTGCTCGGCGTCGGCAACAGCAACGGCAACAATCAGCCGCCGCCCGCCAAGGAGTCCAGCAAGGACGCCAAGCAGCAGGGGGCGGCCAAGGACAAGGATGCCAAGAGCGCCAAGGCGGGCAAGGGTGCCAAGGCGAGCAAGGAGGCGAAGAACGCGCCGCAGGACAACAAGGGCAATAAAGACAACAAGGATGTCACGGTCCTCACCCAGACCGGCGCGCCGCAGCTGACGGCCGAGCAGATTGTCGCCAACAGCGATTCCTATATCGAGCGGATCAAGACCGAGCTGAATCTGACGGCGGATCAGGAGAAGCACTGGTATGGCTTCGCGAGCGCGATGCACTACCTCGGGCATAATGGTGCAGAGCGGCTCAACCTGCGGGTTGCGCGCGCCAAGCGGGATCCACCCGACGACATCATCGAGCAGATGCGCAACGAAGCCCAGTTCCTGATTGATCGGGCTGCCGACCAACGCAACGTCGCCGACGCCGCCGAGCCGCTTTATTCGAGCCTCGACGACAAGCAGAAGCAGGTCTTCATTCAGGAGATGGTGCGCCTCAGCCACGAGCGCGGATTGGATTGATCAAGTTGAATCGGCTCGGACGCATCTGAATTGACGCGCCCGCCACGAATTCGTGAATCCTCTCCGCAATTCGGTTATGGTTAGCTTCGCAAGGCTGACTGCGGGGTTGATATGGCGGACGGACTCTCCGTTTTCCTGGTCGAAGACGAGGCGTTGATCCGGATGATGATCGCCGACATGGTGGAGGAACTCGGCCACCACGTCGTCGCGGAAGCAGACAATGTGCGCGACGCCAGCGCCTTTGCCATGACCGCGCAATACGATCTGGCCATCCTCGACATCAATTTGATGGGCGTCTACGTCGATCCGGTCGCCGACTTGATCGAGCGTCGCGGAAAACCGTTTCTGTTCGCCACAGGCTACGGCCCGGAACTGCTGCCGTCCTTGCTCCGGCGCAGGCCGATCCTGCGCAAGCCGATCGCGATCGATCAGCTCAAGGCGATGATCGATTCGATGTTTCCGGGAGCCCCGGACAAAGCTCAACACTGAGCACCAACGAAAATGGCCGCCCCTCTGGGCGGCCATTTGACGACGGAATTCGTCGCGCTCTCACATCAGGCCGGCGCCGAGGTCGATGCCGCGCGCCATCAGACCGAACGAGGCGACCACGCCCGTGCAGCAGAACAGCAAGATGGTCTTGAAGGACGAATCGGCGAAACGCGTCTCGACGGCGGCCGGCATCGCGATAAGTGAAATCATGCTCATGTTCATTCCCCCCTTGTTGATCCTGAATTGCATCAGGTGAGGGAACCTTTAGAGCAAAAAGTTTGACATGAGATTGCGAGGCGTCGTTAACGGAATCGGAAACGAATCCCGCGTTCTCAGCGGGCGCGACCGGATTGCAAGCCTCAGTTGCGACCGTTCCTCAGCACCATGGCGATGGTGTGAGCCGTCATGGCCGCGCGATCCGAAGCGCGCTGCGCAGCCAGCCGGTCACGGGCCTTTTCCTCGATCAGGAGTTCGATCAGGGCCAACCGCTTGTCTTCGCTGTCGGCTTCGCGCAACAGGCGGTGATAGCGGTGATAGTCGAAACCGAAATCCTGTTTACGCATGTCACGCCCCCGCAACTACGCCACACACGATGAGATTGTTTCTCATCTGAGATGTGTACGCAAGCGCGTTCCTGCCTGGAACCGGGCGCCCGCAGAAATCTGCTGTGAATTACCGTCGCCCGTGAGCGGCAAAGAGCGAACGGCCCGTCAATCCGAAGTGTGGTCGGCAAACATCTTCAGGCCGACGAAGCTCGCATCAGGCTTGATCACGAGCCTGGTCGGGATGTTGCGCAGATAATCCTGGAAGCGTCCCTTCGCTTCAAAGCGCGCCCGGAACGCGGAGGCCGCAAGGAATTCGTGAAAGCGCGGCACGATTCCGCCGGCGATATAGACGCCACCGCGGGCTCCGAAGGTCACCGCGAGATTGCCGGCGACCGAGCCAAGGATGGCGCAAAACATCTCCAGCGTCGCGCGGCTGACGGGACAACTGCCCTCCAGCGCGGATTTGGTGATGGCCGCGGCATCGCGATGCGGCACCTGGACGCCATCGATCTCAGCCAACGCTTCGTAGAGATTCTGCAGCCCGGAACCCGAGAGTGCGCCACGCTCGATGGAGACATGGCCGAGGCGTCGGCGCAAGCACGCAATCACACGTTCCTCGCGCTCGTTCTCAGCCGGCAGGGTCGCGTGCCCGGCCTCAGTGACGACGGCCAGTCGCGCGCCATGGCGTTCAATCAGACAGGAGACACCAAAACCGGTTCCTGGCCCGACCACCAGCAACGGCTCTCCGGGCAAGCCATCGCCTCCGCCCAGCGGGAGGAGGTCGGCAGGTTGCAAGGCGGGCAGGGACCAAGCCACCACCTCGAAGTCGTTCAGCACATGGACGCTGTCGAAGCCGAGCGCGGGCTGCAGCTCGTTGCCGTCGATGACCCAGGGGCTGTTGGTCATGACGCAGCGGTTGTTGGTGACGGGACCCGCCACCGCCAGCACTGCTCTTTTGGGCTGATCGCCGCCCGACCGGCGCGCCAGGACGTCCGCGATGGCTTCGCGGACGGTCGGAAAGTCGGCGACCTTCACATAATCGATATCGATCGGTCCGGTCTGATCGCTCAGGCTCAGTGCGAAGCGCGCATTGGTGCCGCCGATATCGGCGAGAAGAATCTTTCCTGTCCTGCCGATGCCCATGGCCCTGCGGCTTCCGCGGCCCTGGCGGCCCTCGGGAACCTTCGCCTCCGTTCCTGATCCGATCCGCAAACGCGGACGGTCTGAGGATCCTCGCTTGGTTGTTCCTAGTCAACACGGATAAGGTCAAACCGTTGCATCCTGGACGACCTTGTCCATCAGCGTCCATCAGCGCGGTATCGCCGCACGCGGTCTGTGGTTGCGAAGCTGCGCCGGAAGATCGACATTGGGAGGGGGCGTCCGGTGCTCGACACCGGGCGGCTCGAACGGGACCTTGCGATGAAGATTTCCGACCGCGACGTGCTGCTGGTGATCGACGTACAGAACGATTTCTGTACCGGTGGAGCGCTTGCCGTTCCCAGCGGCGAAAAGGTCGTCCCCGCCATCAATCGGATCGCCCAAAAATTCACCAATGTAGTACTGACCCAGGACTGGCATCCGCGCGACCACGTCTCGTTCGCGTCGAACCATGTTGGCAAGCAGCCGTTCCAGGCGATCGAGCTCGACTACGGCCGGCAGGTGTTATGGCCAGCGCATTGCGTGCAAGGCACGGCGGGGGCTGAATTTCATCGCGATCTCGACGTGACCCGGGCGAGCCTCGTGGTGCGCAAGGGCTTTCGCCGTGGCATCGATTCCTATTCGGCGCTGTTCGAGAACGACCATCGGACGCCGACCGGACTGCTCGGTTATTTGCGCGAACGCGAGCTGAAGACCGTCTTCGTCGCCGGTCTGGCGCTGGACTTCTGCGTCCGCTTCTCGGCGGAGGATGCGCGCAAGGCGGGGTTGGAGGTGGCCGTCATCGAGGATGCCTGCCGAGGCATCGATCTCGACGGCTCGGTGGCCGCGACCCATCAAAGCTTTCGGGATCTCGGGATCGCCGTCGTCAGCCTCGAGGCTTTCCTGTGAGGACATCGAGGTAGCCATGGTGGAAAAGACCGCCAAACAGACACGCGGATCAGGGCATGCTGCTGATGATCCGCGGCTGTGGCCGTTTGCGGCAGCGCAGCTTGCCATGGACGCCTGCTTCTGGTGGCTGGATCGTGGACCCGCGGAGCCGCGTGACAGCAGCCTGGCATGGACGACACCCAACAGCGTTGCATTGGAGCTCGCAACAATGCAGCTGCGCGATTGCTCGCAGATTCGGTCCGGCCAGCCGGCGCTGGTCTGCGCGCCCTATGCGCTGCATCGGGCCCTGATCGCCGATTTCGCCCCGGGCCACAGCGTGGTGCAGTCATTGCAGAATGGCGGTATCGACCGGGTCTATCTCACCGACTGGCGGTCGGCGACATCAGACATGCGCTATCTCTCGATCGACAGCTATCTCGGCGATCTCAACGTCGCCGTCGACGAGATCGGCGCGCCGGTCGATCTCGTCGGGCTCTGCCAAGGCGGATGGCTGTCGCTGCTCTACGCGGCGCGCTTTCCGGCCAAGGTGCGGCGGCTGGTCCTGGTCGGCGCTCCCGTGGACCTGTCGATCGATTCCTCGCTCTCCCGGCTCGCCCGCAACGCGCCCGGGATGGTCTACGACCAGCTCGTCGCGCGCGGCGGCGGCAATGTCAGCGGCGAGGAGATGCTGCGCTTCTGGTCCAAAGCGCCTGATGACGACGACATCGTAGCGGCCTTGCAGCGGGATCTCTCGGATGAGCAGGGAACGGCGCTGCTCGCGCGCTTCGACCGCTGGAATGCCGAGACGCTCAATCTGCCGGGCACCTACTATCTCGAGATCGTCAATGGGATTTTCCGGGAGAACATGATTGCCCGCGACGATTTCGTCGCACTCGGCCGCCCGGTTCGTCTGAAGGACGTCAAGTCGCCGATCTTCCTGCTCGCCGGGCTCGACGACGAAGTGGTGCCGGCGACGCAAGCGCTTGCCACCGCCCGGCTTGTCGGCACGCCGCCGGCCTTCATTGCGGCGGCTTCCGAGCCGAGCAACCATCTCGGCCTGTTCATGGGCGCGCGCACCCACGCGCATGCCTGGCCCCGGATCGCCGAATGGCTGCGCGAGGATCTGTCCGGTGTGCTGGCCCGCAGCGCCTGAGCTCGCCAGCGCTGGACAGGCCGTCTTGCAAATCCGGTATGCATGACGGCGGATGGCTCGCACGGGACCCTGTCGATGGGCTACATATGGTCCGGAGCTGACGGCTTCGGCAGCGAAGAGATTCAAGGGTACTGCGCTCGATGACTTTCCATTCGATCTACGCTCACGGATTTGCGCGCGTGGCGGCCTGTGTCACCACGTCCCATGTCGCCGATCCCACGGCCAACGCCAAGGCTGTCCTGGCCGCCGCCGATGCCTGCCACGAGCAGTCGGTGGCAGTTGCCGTTTTTCCTGAGCTCTGCCTGTCCGGCTATGCGATCGAAGATCTTGTGAAGCAGGATTCGCTGCTCGATGCGGTCGAGCGCGGGCTCGCCGCGATTGTTGAGGCCTCCGCCGGGCTGATGACGGTGCTGATCGTCGGGGCGCCGCTACGCTTTGGTCATCGCATCTACAATTGCGCCGTCGTTATTCACCGCGGCAACATCCTCGGTGTGGTGCCCAAGAGCTACCTGCCGACCTATCGCGAGTTCTACGAGGGACGGCATTTCGCCTCCGGCGCCGGCATCGCCGGAGAGACGATCGCCTTCGCCGGCCTGCACGCGCCGTTCGGCGTGGATCTCCTGTTCGCCGCTGAGGACGTTCCGGGCCTCACCATCGGCGTCGAGATCTGCGAGGACATGTGGATCCCGGTGACGCCGGCCTCCGAGCTCGCACTCGCGGGCGCAAGCGTGCTGATCAATCTTTCGGGCAGTCCGATCACGATCGGCCGGGCCCGCTCGCGCGCGCTGCTGTGCCAATCGACGTCGGCGCGCTGCCTCGCGGCCTACGTCTATTCCGCCGCCGGGGCAGGGGAATCCACCACCGATCTCGCCTGGGACGGCCAGACCTCGATCTACGAGAATGGCGTGCTGCTGGCCGAGGGCGAGCGATTCCGGCAGGGCGGCCAGATCACATATGCCGATGTCGATCTCGACCTGCTCAGGCAGGAACGCGCGCTGATGGGAACGTTCGACGACAACCGTCGGCAGCGCGAGGCGTTTTTCCGCAAGGTGACATTTGCCCTGAATCCGCCGGCGGCCGATATCGGCTTCCTGCGCAAGGTCGAGCGATTCCCTTTCGTGCCGAGCGACGAGAGCCTGCTCGAGCAGGATTGCTACGAGGCCTACAACATCCAGGTCGCCGGACTCGTGCAGCGCATGCGCGCGACCGGTACCAAGCGCGTCGTGATCGGCGTATCCGGTGGCCTCGATTCCACCCACGCGTTGATCGTCGCCGCCAAGGCGATCGACCTGCTCGGCCTGCCGCGTGAGAACATCCTTGCCTACACCATGCCCGGCTTTGCCACCGGCAGCGAGAGCAAGACCAACGCTCTGGCGCTGATGCAGGCGCTGCACACGAGCTGGCAGGAGCTCGACATCCGGACCACCGCGACCCAGATGCTGAAGGACATCGGCCACCCCTTCGGCAAGGGCGAGAAGGTCTATGATGTCACGTTCGAGAACGTGCAGGCGGGCCTTCGCACGGACTATTTGTTCCGGCTTGCCAACCATCACGGCGGCATCGTCATCGGAACCGGCGATCTCTCCGAGCTCGCGCTCGGCTGGTGCACCTATGGCGTCGGCGACCAGATGGCGCACTACAACGTCAATGCCGGCGTGCCGAAGACGCTGATCCAGCATCTGATCCGTTGGGTGATCTCCTCGAAGCAGTTCAGTGACGACGTCAACCGGACGCTTGGCTCGATCCTGGCCGCTGAAATCTCGCCCGAGCTCGTGCCGGTGCAGCCCGGCGAGAAACCGCAGAGCACGGAAGCGTCCGTTGGGCCTTACGAGCTGCAGGATTTCAACCTGTTCTATACGCTGCGCTTCGGCATGCGGCCGTCCAAGATCGCCTTCATGGCGCTACAGGCGTGGAAGGACGCCGAGAAGGGCGAATGGCCGCCGGCTTTTCCGAGCGACCGGCGCAGGGCCTATGATCTGCCGGAGATCCGCCGCTGGCTGGAAGTGTTCCTGCGCCGCTTCTTCGCCTTCAGCCAGTTCAAGCGCTCGGCCATGCCGAACGGGCCGAAGGTCTCGGCCGGCGGCTCACTGTCGCCGCGCGGCGACTGGCGCGCGCCGTCGGATTCGAGTGCGGCCGCTTGGCTCGAGGATCTGGAGCGGAACGTTCCGAACTGATCGGGCGGCGTTGGAGGAGGGACGATCTGACATCCGCCGGGGAAAAGATCAGCGTGACGTTCATGGCGCGGCTGACGCTGAAGGATGCGATGTGAGCTGACGCTCATCTCGAGCTGCTTCATGGCAGGCATGTGGGCTGAGGCATATGCTGGGACGCCCCGTGCTGATGGAAAGCGCGAGGTCCGGAGTGCCTAGGAGTCCGGACCTCGTCACCTTGCCCCAGCCTTCAATCCCCGCCCCATGTGGTCCCCCAACCCCATGTTGCGCGATCGGAGGTGATGCCCGTGGAGTGGCCGCCGATCGATGTCGCGCGATGTACGCGAAGGCCGGTTAGGATTCCATCCCGGATCACTACGGACATGAATACCGCTTGCCATCTGTTCATTCTGCGTCGGTCGCCATCGCAGATCTGCAGCGCGCGACCGACGGGATGTCCACATCCCATCGGGACCTCGCAACCTGCATTTCACGGGCCTGTCATTGAAGTGGTCTAGCGCTGCTGCCGTCATCACGGCCAGGGAGCATGCCATGTCGAAGCCGGTGTTGGGCGCCGCATTATCCATCAAATCGATCCCCGCGCATCGCGATTGGCTTCTCGAACGGCAGCGCGATCTGGAAATCCAGGACTTCTTCCGTGCCGATCTGCTCGAGAGCGACTGGCGCGCGACCGCCGGCGAGATCAAGCAGATGCTCGCCGGTTACACCGGCCGGCTCGGCATCCATGGCCCGTTCTGGGGCTTCAAGATCGACAGCCATGATCCCATGATCCGTCAGGCGGTGACCAAGCGCCTGCTCCAGGGGCTGGACGCCGCCGAGTTCCTCGGCGCAACGCAGATGGTGATCCATTCGCCGTTCACGACCTGGGACCACAACAATCTCGATCTCTATCCCGACAATCGCGGCAATCTCGTCGAACGCGTCAAGGCGACGCTCGCCGAGGTGATCGCGCGCGCCGAAACCATCGGCTGCGAAATCGTCATCGAGAACATCGAGGACAAGGATCCGCGCGACCGCGTGCGCCTTGCCAAGGCGCTCGAAAGCAGCAAGGTCCGCGTCTCGCTCGACACCGGCCACGCCAATTACGCGCATGTCTCCACCGGAGCGCCGCCGGTCGACTATTACGTCGAGACCGCCGGCGACATGCTGACGCATGTGCACCTGCAGGACACCGACGGCTTTGCCGACCGGCACTGGGCGCCGGGCGAAGGCAATATCCCCTGGATCGCCGTGTTCCGCGCCCTTGGCCGGCTGACGTCCAACCCGCGGCTCATCCTCGAGCTCCGTAACCACGACGACATCCGGAAGGGCGCCGCGCATCTCGCCGCGCTCGGTCTCGCTGAATAGTCGGATCGGAAAGGGCAGGGGTCATCATCATGAGCAAGCTCACCCGTCGCACCATCCTGACGTCCGGTGGTGCCGCCGCCGGCACATTGCTGCTGCCGCGCTTTGCGATCGCGCAAGGCGACAACCGTCCGTCGGTGACGATCGCCGTGCAGAAGGTTACCAATGCGAACGTGCTCGACGTGCTGCGCGAGCAATCCAATGTCGGCGAGCGCGTGTTCTTCTCCTCGATCTGGGAAGGCCTGATCTCCAAGAATTGGCGCGGCAATCTGGAAGCCGTGCCTGGCCTTGCGACCGAATGGCACCGCATCGACGATCAGACCGTCGAGGTGAAACTGCGACAGGGCGTTAAATTCCACAACGGCGACGAGCTGACGGCGGAAGACGTCGTCTTCACCTTCAGCCGCGAGCGCATGTTCGGCGAGACCGAGGCCAAGAGCCGCTCCACCATCCAGGCCTTTGAGAAAATCCCGACGCCGCGCCCGGGCAAGGAGCTGCCGCCGGATGTGCCGGCCGTCGCCCGCCGGATCTGGCCCGACCTCGTGCGCGTCGATGCCGTCGACAAGTACACCGTGCGCTTCTACAACGCGACGCCCGATGTCACGATCGAGGGCCGGCTGTCGCGCTACGGCTCCGACATCATGAACCGCCGCGCCTGGGAAGAGTCCGCCAGCTATCTCGACTGGGCGCGCAAGCCGATCACGACGGGTCCGTACAGGGTCGTCGAGCTCAAGCCCGACGTGTCGCTGACCCTCGAAGCGCATGACGAATATTGGGGCGGCCGCCCGCCGCTCAAGCGCATCCGTTTCCTCGAAGTGCCTGAAGTCGCGAGCCGCATCAACGGTCTCTTGTCGGGCGAATACCAGTTCGCCTGCGACATCCCACCGGACCAGATCGCCGGCATCGAGAAGAACGCCGCGTTCGAAGTGCAGGGCGGCACCATCCTCAATCACCGGCTGACCGTGTTCGACAAGAACCACGCCGTGCTCGCCAACCCGCTTGTCAGGCGTGCCTTCACCCACGCGATCGACCGCCAGGCCATCGTCGACAGCCTGTGGGCCGGCCGCACCCGCGTGCCGAAGGGGCTGCAGTGGGAATTCTACGGCGACATGTTCAATGCCGACTGGAACGTGCCGGCCTACGATCCCAAGCTCGCGCAGGATCTGTTGAAGCAGGCGGGCTACAAGGGCGATCCGATTCCCTATCGCCTGCTCAACAACTACTACACCAACCAGGTCGCGACCGCGCAGATCCTGGTCGAGATGTGGAAGTCGGTCGGGCTCAACGTGCAGATCGAGACCAAGGAGAACTGGTCGCAGATCATGGAGCGTGCGCCGACCCGCGCCGTGCGCGACTGGTCGAACTCGGCCGCGTTCAACGATCCGGTGTCCTCGCTGGTCGCCCAGCACGGCCCGAACGGCCAGCAGCAGCAGATCGGCGAATGGACCAATGTCGAGCTCAACAAGCTCTCGGAGTTCCTGGAGACCTCGACCGACCGCGCCGCCCGCAGGAAGGCATTCCACCGCATGCTCGAGATCGCCGAGCGCGAAGATCCCGCCTACACGGTGCTGCACCAGAACGCGACCTTCACGGCCAAGCCGAAGTCGATCAAGTGGAAGGCGGCGCCCGCCTTCGCGATGGATTTCCGCGCCGGCAATTTCGAGGCCTGACGTGCCGCCGCTGGTCAGCATCCGGGACTTGCGCGTCGCCTTCAACGGCGTGCCGGTCCTGCGCGGCGTCGACATTGTCTTGCAGAGGGGCGAGGCCCTCGGCCTCGTCGGGGAGTCCGGCTCCGGCAAGTCGGTGACGTGGCTGGCCGCGCTCGGTCTGTTGCCCCGGCATGCGCATGTCACAGGCTCGGTGCAGCTCGAGGGACGAGAGATCCTCGGCGCGCCGGCAGCCGAGCTCGATCATGTCAGGGGCGGGCGCATCGCCATGATCTTCCAGGATCCGGCGAGCGCGCTCAATCCGGTGCTGACCATTCGCAAGCAGCTCTGCGAAGCACTGGCGCTGCATCGTGATCTCCAAGGCAGCGCCGTGAAGACGGAAGCACGGCGGCTGCTCGAACTCGTCGGCATTCCCGATGCGGCGCGGCGGTTAGAGGCCTATCCGCACGAATTCTCCGGCGGGCAGATCCAGCGCATCATGATCGCGATGGCGCTGGCCGGAAATCCCGATCTCCTGATCGCGGACGAGCCGACCACGGCGCTCGACGCCACCATCCAGGCCCAGATCCTGGAGCTGCTCTCTACGGTCCGCCGCGAGCTCGGCATCGCGATGGTGCTGATCAGCCACGATCTCGGCGTCGTCGCGGAGAATTGCGACCGTGTCGCGGTGATGTATGCCGGCCGCATCGTCGAGGACGCCCCGAGCAACCAGCTGTTCGCCGATCCCGTGCATCCCTACGCGCAGGGCCTGATCGGCGCACTGCCGCCGCTCGACGGACCGCGGCGGCGTCTCACCGCTATTCCTGGAACGGTGCCCGATCCCGCGCAGATGCCAAGCGGCTGCGCTTTCGCGCCGCGCTGCGCGCTGGCAGCCGAACCGTGCGGCCTGGCCGCGCCGAGCCTGGCGCCAATCGCGAACGACCGCAGCGTCGCCTGCATCCGCGCCGAGGCTTCGCGCCGCGCGCTGCTCGGGATCGCCGCCGAATGAGCGCGCCGCTCGTCGAGGTCTCCGCGATCTCGCGCACCTATTCGATGCGCTCCGGAATGTTCGGCCGAGCGACGGCTGTGCATGCCGTCGACGCCGTGTCGCTCACGATTGCCAGAGGCCAAACGCTGGGCCTTGTCGGAGAGTCCGGCTCGGGCAAGTCGACCACGGGGCGGATCGTGCTCGGCCTCGAGCCGTCCGATAGCGGCGAGGTGCGGTTTGGCGGCAAGCCCATGGCCGCGCCGGGAACAGCCGTGTGGCGCGCCCAGCGCGCGCGCATGCAGATGATCTTCCAGGACCCGCTGGGGGCGCTGGACCGGCGCCTGCCGGTCGCAACGCAGATCCGCGAGCCGCTCGACATCCACGGCCTCGGCACGCCCGCGATGCGCGAGGAGCGCGTGCGCGAATTGCTGCGCGCGGTCGAGCTGACACCGGCGCAGCGCTATCCGGGCGCGCTGTCCGGCGGCCAGCGCCAGCGTATCGTGCTGGCGCGGGCGCTGGCGACCAAGCCCGATTTTCTCGTCTGCGACGAGCCGGTCAGCGCGCTCGACGTCTCGATCCAGGCGCAGGTGGTGAACCTGCTCGCCGATCTCCAGGCCCAGCTGTCGCTGACGCTGCTGTTCATCAGCCACGACCTGCGCGTCGTCAGGCAGATCAGCAATGTCGTCGCCGTGATGTATCTCGGCCGCATCGTCGAGATCGGCAGCGCCGACGATCTCTTTGCGCGCCCCGAGCACCCCTATACGGAGGCACTGGTCTCGGCCTCGCCCGCGCCGGGCCGCCGCAGCGCCGGCCGGATCGTGCTGTCAGGCGATCCGCCGAACCCGGCGGCGCGCCCGCAAGGCTGCGCCTTCCATCCGCGCTGCCCGCGCGCGATTGCACGCTGTGCGAGTGAGGTGCCGACGCTCGCGGCCATCAGCGGTGACAGACGGGTCGCGTGCCATCTCGTCACGGGCACGCCGGCGCGGGACGCGGCGTGATGGGACGCTATTTCGCCATTCGGATCGGACGCGCGGCGCTGACGATCGTGCTCGTCGTCACCTTCGCGTTCGTCGTGCTGCGTCTCTCGGGCGATCCCGCGCTGATGATCCTGGGACCCGAGGCGCCGCCTGAGGTGCTCGCGGCGTTTCGCAAGGCCTGGGGCCTCGATGATCCCATCTGGTTTCAGTATCTCGACTATTTCGGCGCCATCGCCAGGGGCGAGCTCGGCCGCTCCATGCGCGACGGCCGGCCCGCGATCGAGCTGGTGCTGGAGCGGATTCCGGCGACGCTGGCGCTGACCTTGCCGGCCTTCGTCTTCAAGGTCGCGCTCGGCATTCCCGCCGGCATCTACGCCGCGCTGCATCGCGGCTCGGGCATCGACCGTGCCGTGATGATGACGGCGGTGGCTGGTTTCACGGTACCGAGCTTCGTGCTCGCGCTGGTGCTGGTGCTCGTCTTCGCCGTGCAGCTCGGCTGGCTGCCCTCAGGCGGGCAAGACAGTTGGCGCCACGCCATCCTGCCGATCGCAACGCTGAGCCTCGGCGGAGCTGCTGTGCTGGCGCGCTTCACCCGCAGCGCAATGCTCGAAGTGCTGGGCCAACCCTACATCCGCACCGCCTCGGCCAAAGGCGTGCCGTGGCGCAAGGTGGTGACCTCGCATGCGCTGCCGAACGCGGCGATCCCGACTGTCACCATTCTCGGCTTCATGGTGGGTACGCTGATGGCCGGCGCGGTCGTGGTCGAGAGCGTGTTTGCCTGGCCGGGAGTAGGGCGCCTGCTCGTCGTCGCGGTCGCCAACCGCGACCTCGCGGTCGTGCAATGCATCCTTCTGCTGGTTGCCATGACCATGGTGACGTCCAACCTGGTCGTCGACTTCCTCTACGGCTTCCTCGATCCGCGGCTGCGCAGCAAAGGAGCGCACGCATGACCGACGCGACGCTGAAGGACACCAAGGCGTTTTCAAGCGACGTGGATTCCGTCTCGCGTAAAGAAAACGCGTCAAGACTAGGATCTAGCGTCCGCCGCCGCATCAGCCTGCCGGCGATTCCTGTCTCGGTTGCGCTCGCGATCTCCTGGATCGTGGCGATGCTCGTCATTGCGGCTTTCGCGGAGAAGATCGCACCTTACGGCTTCACCCAGCTCGACCTGCGCAACCGGCTCTCGGCGCCCGGCAATGCCGCGCACTGGCTGGGTACCGACGAGCTCGGCCGGGACGTGTTGTCGCGGTTGCTCGTCTCCATCCGCATCTCGCTGCTGATCGCCTTCGGCGCCACCGCGATCTCGGCGATGGTCGGCACCACGCTCGGCTTCCTCGCCGCGCATTTCCGAGGGCTGGTGGAGCAGCTCGTGCTGATGCTGTCCGACTTCCAGGCCAGCATGCCCTTCCTGATCATGGCGCTGGCGGTGCTCGCCTTTTTCGGCAACTCGCTGCCGCTCTTGATCGGCCTGATGGGCCTGTTCGGCTGGGAGCGCTACGCCCGCATCGCGCGCGGCCTTGCGATCTCCGCCAATGCGCAAGGCTACGCCGTCGCCGTCCGCCAGCTTGGCGCAACGCCGTCGCGGATCTATCTCCGACACATCCTGCCCAACATCGCCTCCACCCTGATCGTCTCGACCACGCTGGTCTTCCCAGAGGTGATCCTGACGGAATCCGGCCTGTCGTTCCTCGGTCTCGGCGTGCAGCCGCCGATGACCAGCCTCGGCAACATGGTCGGCTATGGCCGCGAATACCTCACCCGGGCACCCTGGATCATGCTGGCGCCGGCGACCACCATCGTCGTCACCACGCTGGCGGTGTCAGTAATCGGCGACTGGCTGCGCGACCGGCTCGATCCGACGCTGCAGTAAGTGCTCCGTCATGGCCGGGCTTGTCCCGGCCATCCACGTCTTTGCCGCGCAGAACCAAGAACGTGGATGCCCGGGACAAGCCCCATGACGACTGAGACCGCCTGCGCCCACGCGCCGGGAGCAGGGGAGGCCTGCACGGGGCCGATCCGGGCCGTTTCGCGGCAAGTTCCCGTTGCGCCCGCCGGGTCCGTGCGCTATCCGGCCGGAAAGGCCTGAGGCGGCTTTCATTTTCTGCCCGGCCCAAGCCAATCGAGGACGGAAACCGCCATGCCAGCCTATCGCTCCCGCACCACCACCCACGGCCGCAACATGGCGGGCGCCCGCGGCCTCTGGCGTGCGACGGGCATGAAGGACGGCGATTTCGGCAAGCCGATCATCGCGGTCGTCAACTCCTTCACCCAGTTCGTGCCCGGCCACGTCCATCTCAAGGATCTCGGCCAGCTGGTGGCGCGCGAGATCGAGCAGGCCGGCGGCGTGGCGAAAGAGTTCAACACCATCGCAGTCGACGACGGCATCGCCATGGGCCATGACGGCATGCTCTACAGCCTGCCCTCTCGCGAGTTGATCGCCGACAGCGTCGAGTACATGGCCAACGCGCACTGCGCCGACGGACTCGTCTGCATCTCCAACTGCGACAAGATCACGCCCGGCATGCTGATGGCCGCGCTGCGGCTCAACATCCCCGCCGTGTTCGTCTCGGGCGGCCCGATGGAGGCCGGCAAGGTCAAGCTCGAGGGCAAGACCAGGGCCGTCGACCTCATCGACGCCATGGTGGCCGCCGCCGACTCCAAGGTCAGCGACGACGACGTCAAGGTGATCGAGCGCTCGGCCTGTCCGACCTGCGGCTCCTGCTCGGGCATGTTCACCGCCAATTCCATGAACTGCCTCACCGAGGCGCTTGGCCTCGCGCTGCCCGGCAACGGCTCGGTGGTCGCAACCCATGCCGACCGCAAGCGCCTGTTCGTCGAGGCCGGCCACACCATCGTCGATCTCGTCCGCCGCTACTACGAGCAGGACGATGCTTCGGTCCTGCCGCGCAACATCGCGAACTTCAAGGCGTTCGAGAACGCCATGACGCTCGACATCGCGATGGGCGGCTCTACCAACACCGTGCTGCATCTGCTCGCCGCCGCCCATGAAGGCCAGGTCGAGTTCACCATGCGCGACATCGACCGGCTGTCGCGCCGGGTGCCCGTGCTCTGCAAGGTCGCGCCGTCAGTGGCTGACGTGCACGTCGAGGACGTGCACCGCGCCGGCGGCATCATGGGCATTCTCGGCGAGCTCGACCGCGCCGGGCTGATCGACACTTCGGTCTCGACCGTGCACGCGCCGACCATGAACGAGGCATTGGAGCGCTGGGACATCAAGCGCACCAAGAGCGAACAGGTGCGCACCTTCTATCGCGCCTCGCCCGGCGGCATCCCGACCCAGGTCGCGTTCAGCCAGGAGCGCCGCTATGACGAGCTCGATGCCGACCGCGAGAAGGGCGTCGTGCGCGATCTCGAACATGCCTTCAGCAAGGACGGCGGTCTCGCCGTGCTCTACGGCAACCTCGCGCAGGACGGCTGCATCGTGAAGACCGCCGGCGTCGACGCCTCGATCCTGAAATTCTCCGGCCCCGCGCGCGTGTTCGAGAGCCAGGACGCCGCGGTCGAAGGCATTTTGGGCGGCAAGGTCGTCGCCGGTGACGTCGTCGTCGTGCGCTATGAAGGCCCGCGCGGCGGCCCCGGCATGCAGGAGATGCTGTATCCGACGAGCTATCTGAAATCGATGGGCCTCGGCAAAGCCTGTGCGCTCGTTACCGACGGCCGTTTCTCCGGCGGCTCCTCGGGCCTGTCGATCGGCCATCTGTCGCCGGAAGCTGCCGAAGGCGGCACCATCGGTCTCGTGCGCGACGGCGACCTAATCGCCATCGACATCCCGAACCGCAGCATCAGCCTGGAAGTCTCCGACGAGGAGCTCGCCAAGCGCCGCGCTGCGGAGGAGGCGAAGGGCGATGCCGCCTGGCAGCCGCAGAGCCGCAAGCGCAACGTCTCGACCGCGCTTCAGGCCTATGCCGCGCTCACCACCAGCGCCGCGCGCGGCGCGGTGCGCGAGGTGAAGCGGCGCTCGAGATAGGCGCCTGATCGGCACGTCACAGGCTGGATCGACGGTCTTCCGGAACGGCTCGCGGCTCCACGCGAGCGCGCGGATGCGCCGTTGCAGGAAACACGGAGCCGAAGAGAAGATTCGGAAAGAACGGCCCCCGCTTCCCGGGGCGTGGGCTGTTGGGGGTGGGAGCGGGAGCCGTTTGCGAAGTGGGCACCCGACGCGCGGGCTCGCCCGCCAGGCCCGGTCAACTTAGTGCATTTGTCCACACCTCGCTATTTAATTCTTATTATTTTTTATTTTATTTTCGATTTAATCGTGCCATCCTGAGAAACATCGCCGAAATTCATGTTTTCCGAATCCGGCCGAGGCGGTCACCATATCGAGATCCGTCCGCAACGCTCCGGATTGCCACTAGCGGAGCTAGCCATGAGTCATTCTCCATCACTCGTGCCGCAAATTACGACAGACCAGGACGTCTATCTCGTGCTCGATGATTTCGGCCGCCGGCTGGGCCGCGCCTGGTGTGAAACTGCCGAGGAGGATGCCAATCGCGCGACCCTGCTCAGACATCTCGCCGAAGGGCAGTATCTGCATCCCACACGCATCGTGGCCTTCAATACCGCGGAGGGATGGTCGCGGGATGCCACCGCCGAAATCGCCGACGAGCTGCGCCGCCGCTTCGTCGAACTCGAGGAGACCGATCCCTCGCTGCTGGAGTTCCTGGAAAGAGCCGCGAGGCGTTGAGGCTCGACCATCGGCGGAAGAAACTTCCGCTCGAACGAGTACCGCGGCGATGTCGAATTGCCGGAGCAGCGATCACGCTCTCGCTCGTCATGCGGACTTCGGAGCAGACGCCCATCGCGCGCCAATGCGCGTGGTCAATGAGTTCTTACCGGTTCGCCGCGATCAGCCGTTCGCGTTAAGGATGCCCCGACGAAGTTCGGCCAGGCAAGGTCTTGCGGCGTATACTCCCGCGACACTTCGCAAATCCATTTCGGGCAATTGGGGCACCACTGCAATGTCTCGTACTCTCGCCGTTGTTTTTTCCACTGCCGTCGCCGCGATGTCCATGACGGACGCAGCCTCCGCAGGCTGCTACAATTGCTATGCGCCGCCGTCGTGCACGACCTGCTATCAGCAGCAATATGTGCCGCCGCAATACCGTACCGTCGACGAGACCGTGATGGTCTCGCCCGGCGCCGTCGTCGCGCACCGCACGCCGGCGCAGTATCGCACCGTGATGGTGCCGCAGACCGTGATGGTGGCGCCCCCGAGCGTCCAGTACGAACGCATCCCGCCGCAATACGCCACGCGCCAACGCGTCGAGATGGTCTCGCCAGGCTATTCCTACTACGCCCCGGTGCAGATGGGCTGCGCGTCCTGCGGCTACTGATGCCACGTAACAGAACCGGCTTCGAGCGGCGCTCCTCCTGGGGCGCCGGTTTCGTTTGCGAGCAGCAAAACGAGGCCCGGGCATGGAGACCAATCCAACCCGGGCCTCGCAACCTGCGACGCCCTGGGAGATGTCGCCGGTATCGGGATTGCTAGGCGTGCAGCCTAAGGCAACAGGCTGACGCTTGCCTGACAAGGAGCTGGGAGGCGAGGGCGCCCAACTTCGCGTTGCCTTGCGCAGTCGACTGGGTTAAGCGACAGCCATTCCAAGCTCAGGAAGGGTGGCCGAGTGGTTTAAGGCACCGGTCTTGAAAACCGGCGTGCCCGCAAGGGTACCGTGGGTTCGAATCCCACCCCTTCCGCCAAAAGCTAAGCAAAATCAATTTATTATCTCTATTGGGCGCGGCTGTACACAAACGAACGTGCAATCGACCGTGGCTTAGACCCAGACGTCTTCACCTCATTGGGCGTGGCAATCTTGCTGGCGCCGTCGCCGTTCGGCTTATCGCATGCCGCCTCAAACAGAGAGGCCCGCCAGCGTGAACCGAACCATTCACGGGGGGTTCATACCGGCTGAAGCACCCTGCGCCTTGTGGAGGTTGTCGGATGATTATTATCGGGCTCGTCGCAGCGCTACTCACGGGTCAGGCTTTGCCGGCGATGGAGACTCACCAGCCCATCCAGCAGGTCCAGTATGGCGTCCCCAGGCACCCTCCGCCGTGCGGCGACGGCTGGGACGTCAGCGCCCGTGACGGCATGTGCTATCCAAACGGATACCTTCCTCCTCAAGAACAGGCCGCGAGGCAGTACTATTATCGCGGGGGCGGCTACGGCCATGGCAGATATCCGGTGCCCTGCGGCCATGGCGCCGACGTCGATATCCGAGATGGACAATGCTATCCAAACGGAACGGTACCCCCGCAGTTTCAGCAGGGCCGAGGGTACTACGGCGGTGACTACTACGATCGCGGTCCCCGACGCCGATATTATCGCTATTATTGAGCCCGCCAGCGTGAACCGGCGGGCCGAGGAGACTTCAGGCTGGGCGGCCTTCCATCATCTGCTGGAGGTCCCGCAGGAGTGAAGCGACCACCGGCTCGGGATCGCTCCCATCCACGCCGCCGAAAACCTCCCCGTCGATCTCCAGGCATCGCCACGTGGGCGCTTGTTGTGCCAGTGCGCCTTGATCTTAGATGCCCAGCTCATCAGTGATACCAGTGCTCCACGGAATATCCGTGTACGGCGTAGAATGAGCGCGGCATCGACGTCCGCGGTGCGGGCCGCGGCCACCTTGCCCGTGGCCTCGCGGAATTTGTCTGCAGCCTCGCGCCAGGCCTTGTGGTCCGAAGCGCCGGCGCGCCTCGCCATAACGACGAACGACAGCGGGGCAGGAACGCCCTCGAACGTCAGAGATTAGCCCGACAGGAAGTTTCACAGCGGGCCACGCATGTTCTTCTTTTTCTCGAACCGGCTGGGATGTCTCGGCTCGCTGCTGATCTCCGGCCTGGTCACTGTCGCACTTCTGTTCCTGTTCGGGATCATTCGATTCTAAGCGCCAGCGCGTGGTCCAAGTCGATGCTTCAACCAAGTCGATGCTTCAACCAAGTCGATGCTCCAACCAAGCCGATGCTCCAACGACGGAGAAACACATCCCGAAGCTTGCAGGAACCTGGCCTTGGCTCGCCTGTTGTTCGCACTCTCGACCCATTCATGGAGAGCGCTTGTGGAAAGTACGATCATCGGGGAATTCGATACGCGCCGCGGCGCCGAGCTCGCAGTTGAGCATGTCGTGCAGGAATGCGGCGTGCCGCGAAGCGATGTGTTCGTTCAAGCCGCCGGCGGCGCCAACACGGTGGGGACCCGTCCGGCAGGTAGCGACGTCAAGGCGTCGCCCGCGCCGGAGGGGCGGCAGAAGCTGGAAGGTCCGATCGAGGTCTCCGTGGATTTTCACGGCGATGCGCCCGAGAAGATCGCAGATGTCTTGAGGAGCGCGGGTGCAAAGAGCGTGCATACCAGGTAACGGCATTCGCACGCACTGAAGACGTGGAACCCCTTGAGCGTCCGGCGCGTTTGGACGAAAACGCGAATTGCGAGGTCCACCTGCTTCAGAGTTCATCGACCCTGATGCCCGGCGACACCGTCTGGCGGCGGTGTGAAGCGCAGCGTGTGGCGGTTCTGAATGATGCTGCCGTTTATTTCGCGGCCCTCCGGCAAGCGCTGCTGGAAGCGCAAGATCTCGTCTATATCATCGGATGGGATATCCATAGTGAAACCAGGCTGGTCGGCGCTTCCGGGCGCGCAGATGACGGCTTGCCCGAACAACTCGGCGCCTTCCTGCGCGCGCTCGTTCATCGCCGCCCGACCTTGCGGATCGACATCCTCGTCTGGGACTTCGTCTCGTTTTACGCCTCCGAAAGGGAATGGAACTCTGCAGCGAAATTTACCGCCGAAACATATGGCCGCGTCCGGTTTCATCTGGATGCCACGCTTCCGTTTGGATCGGCGCAACACCAGAAGATCGTCTGTATCGACGGTTCACTGGCGTTCGTCGGCGGGCTCGATCTGACGATCAGGCGCTGGGACACGAGCGAGCATCGTGCCGTTCACGAATTGCGCTGCGATCCCGAGGGTAAGCCATACCCGCCCTTTCATGATGTTCAATGCATGGTCGACGGGGAGGCTGCGGCCTCGCTCCTCGACATTGCGGAAGGGCGATGGCGTGCGGCAGGGGGAAAGGCGCACGACCGGCGCGCGCCGAGGAGCAGTCGCTGGCCGGCGAATGTACCGATCGAGGCCGAGCATATGCCGGTCGGCATCGCCAGGACCGAGGTCGTCTGTCCTGCAGGCTCGAGCATCAATGAGGTCGAACGCTCGTTGATTGCAGCGATCCGGTCCGCGACGAGTTTCATTTACATCGAGAACCAGTTCACCAGCGCCATCAAGATCGCGCGTGAACTGGTGGAGCAGATGCTTCGCGTGCCTTCGCTTCGGGTACTGGTGGTCGCGCCCAAGCTGCACTCCTCATGGCTGGAATCCCAGGCCATGCAAAACGGCCGCGGAGCTTTCATCGATTGCTTCGGCACGGCGGGTATCGCGGATCGCATCCGCTTCGTCTACCCGGTCTCACGCAGCGGGGACACGGACGCTGCCGTGATGGTGCACAGCAAGCTCATCATCGTCGATAACAGGATCTTGAGGATCGGCTCGGCCAACCTGAACAATCGGTCGATGGGGGCCGACAGCGAATGTGACCTGATTTTTGAAGCCGCAACCGAGGAGCATCGGGATTTCATCGCGTCGGTCCGCCGCCGCCTGATCGCCCATTTCTGTGGTCTCGACGAACAGATCATAGGGCAAAACGAGGATCGTCTTTTCGCTGTGCTGGACGACGTGGCGAGCGCCGATGGGGCGAAGACGCTGCGGGACGTGGAGTGCTCGGTCCTGACCAGTACGCTGGCCACAATGGTTCAGCCCGTGGCGGATCTTGAGCGGCCTCTTCATCTGGAACGGGCGGCATCGCGCATGTGGCGCACGAAGACCATAATTGGCATTGCGTCGATAGCGGTGGGGCTTTTCGGACTGGGAATGGCTTGGTCGTACACGTCATTGACTGATTTTGCCGACGCCGCGCATATCTCGGCTCTACTGTCTGCCTACTCGCAGTCCATCTGGGGTCCACTGTTCGCGATCACCGCGTTTGTCGTCGGCGGGCTGGTCGTGTTTCCGGTTCTCGTGCTCATTGCAGCTACTGCTGCCGCACTCGGGCCATGGCTGGGCTTCGTCACCGCAATGGCCGGCGTCTTGCTCAGCGCTTTCGTTCTTTTTGTGATCGGGCGGTCACTTGGCCGAGAACGCCTCCAGAAGTTGCTCGGCCGACGTGCGGGGCGCATCCAGGAACGTGTCGTGGGCGAGGGCATTCTGGCTGTCGTCGTGATCCGGATGATTCCCGTCGCACCATTCTCGTTGGTGAATGTCGTGGCCGGAGCGAGCACGCTGCCGCTGCGCGACTTCCTGGTTGGAACTCTGCTGGGCATGATGCCCGGAATTCTCGCCATGGCCGTTCTGGGCGCTCAGATCGCGGATCTGGCCAGGAATGCCTCCTGGAGCAACATTTTGCTGCTGGCCCTGGCATTTCTGGGCTGGCTCGGGATCTGCGCGGGCGCACAATTCGTCGCGACGTGGCTCGCTGGGAGGCGCTGATGGCGCCGATGCGCTTCATGACCTGGAATGTGCACGGCACGTTCAATCTCAATCCGACATTCGATCTGGAGGGGGTTTGCTGCATCATTCGCAAGTGGTCGCCGGATGTCGTGGCGCTTCAGGAGGTGGATTCGCGATCGCGGTCCGACGATCCGTTTGCGAAGCTGGCGAGTGTCGTCGGCGATCATCGCGTTCACGCCAAGTCGATCGTCACTCGGGATGGCGAGTACGGTCAGATGCTCCTGAGCCGCTTTCCGTTCTCCAGCGTGCCCGAGATCGTCGACGTATCGTATCGGGAGCGGGAACCACGCAGAGCGATTGCCACGGGACTGCTGACACCTTTTGGCGATGTGCGCGTGGTGGCCACTCATCTCGGCCTCAGTGTCCACGAGCGCTATGCGCAGGCTCGGGCTCTGGCGAGCCTGGTGAAACCTGGAAGGACCGTCGTCCTCGGCGACTTCAACGACTGGTTCTGGGTGAAGTCGGTGCGGCGCGTGCTCGCGCAGGTCTGTCCAAACCGTACGCGGCTTCGAACCTTCCCGGCGCGTCTGCCCCTTCTACGGCTCGACAGGATCTATGCAACGCCCGACAGCCGGTTTGGGAACGTTTGGACCGACCGAGAGGCAAGGGCTTATTCCGACCATTTGCCTGTGCTTGCAGACATCGAGATGGAGATGTCGTCGGCTGACGGAAGAGGACCTTCGTGAGACCGATCGGCTGTCCTGGTGATTTTCCGAAGACGGCAGTACGGACTGTTTGGCCCGACGGCTCGACCGCCATTTGCGCGGATGCAAAAGGTGTTGTCGCAGCAGGACTTAGCTACTGTGCATGGGGTTGTTTTGCGAGTTATTGCGTCTGCGCTCAAGGGCCCCTCAGCTCGCCAAGCGGAACTTTTTCCTTGCCGCTACGTTGATTTGGCATGACTGAAGACCTTTCCTTCCGACGCAAACCCCTGACCCCCGAACAGCGCCACGCGCGCGATGCGGCACGCCGGATCGAGGCGGAGAAGGCCATGCGCGATTATGAAGCGGCGCAGAAGGCGTTTTACGCCAACAAGGAACGGCTGAAGGCCGAGCGGCTGGCCCGCGAAGCAGCGGCAGCGAAAGGCTGAGCGAACGCGCACGCCGCCCGATCTCTGAATCGCTTCACCCGACTGGGTTCCGGCGGCCAGTGCCGCTTGGACGTGCCCCTTGAACGTGCCCCTTGGACGTGCCCCTTGGACGTGCTCCTTGGCCTCAGGCCACCTTGAGCGCCTGGACGGCTTCTGCAAACGCCCCGCGGGGTGATTGTGCCTCGATCGCTTCGGCCGCGGCGCGACAATCGTCGGCGACCTTCGGCAGCCCGCTTCGTACGCGATCCAGGGTGGAGAGGGCGGCCTGCTCCAGGCAGACCCGTTCAAGCCGTCGAAACTCCCGCAGCTCTCTCTTCATGCGTCAGCTCTCGATGTCTCCGCGCCATGCGGCGCTGAATCTGCTTAACGAGTTGTAAGCATTCCGAGCCTTGAGCGAATTGACTGGCGCGGGGCTTCCCGTGCACCCGGCCTGGGGCGCATCGCCAGGCTTGACGGCGTTCGGCTTCCGGGAGGAAGCTTCAAATGATCCTAAACTGACGTGAACCGCGGAGACGTTCGCTCCCAGCAGGTCCGATCCTCATCAGCGAAATCAGATGGAGCTGACCATGACCACGTTCGACAAGCGCGAGCAGGGCTTTGAGGCCAAATTCGCCCGCGACGAGGAATTCATGTTCAAGGCGACCGCGCGGTCCAACAAGCTGCTCGGGCTGTGGGCCGCAGGCCAGCTCGGGCTCAGCGGCGATGCTGCGGCACGCTACGCAACCGCGCTGGTGACGGATCATCTGGAGAGCCGGACGATCGACGATGTCGTCGGCAAGGTGTCGGGTGATCTCGCAGACAAAGGCGTCGCGCGTGAGCAGGTCGCTCAGAAGCTTCAGGAGTGTCTGCACCAGGCGCTGGCGCAGCTCGAAGCGGACAAGCAGTGAGAGATGGCCGGCGGAAGACGCGATGCGGTTGCCGCCTTCCATGGGCGGTGCTGTTTCGTGCTACCGTCGCGATCGGCGGTCTTGCGATGGCGACGAACCGGAGGTGGGGCGTGTCTGGAAACTGTTTTGGCAAGTGGTCCGGTGCGGTCACATGCGCGGGCATCATGCTGGTTGGTGCAGGCGGCGCCGAGGTCTCGGCGACGCCGCTGACGCCGTTTCGCTACGAGGCTCAGGCGCAGCGTCATTGCCCGCACGACAGGGTGGTCTGGCTCGATTTCAGGAAGGGCATCTACTACCGCAAGGGTCAGAAGCGCTACGGCCAGGGCTTCGACGGCAGCTTCGTTTGCCTGCGCGAGGCCGGCGACAGCTTCTATCGCCGTTCGCTGTTGGGCCTGCGCTGAGCGGCGCGTCCCCGGAGCTCGCGGTCAACTGACGAAGCTGTGTGCTGTGTCGCGATGGCTTGGCTGGAGATCAGAGAGGTGACTCAGGCAAACGCAAGAGCGACGAGACTCGAGCACAGCAGCACCAAGCCGCCGGCGGTCAAGGCCAGGAAGCCATTGGATACGAGGTCATGGTTGCGCATGGGACACCTGCCGCTCCCGTCTTCGATGCGCGGTCGGATCGGTCAAACTCGTCCGAACGCGCCGCCTTGAAAGAGGTGATGCTTGCCGCCCGCGCGAGTGCCTTCAGGCCCTCGTGCGGTAACCTTCAAACGCATGGGCCAGGAAGATCCCCGCGCTTACTAGACCCATCAGTGCCGAAACAGTCTCGATCATCGTCAAATTCCAAAACCCGCCCTTACATCCGAGAGAACGCGTGCAGCCTTGCACAGTCAAAAGAATTTCGGTGAGCGGCGTGACAATGGGGGTGGAGTGAGGATTTGGCGCAACAGAATGTCCAGGAGTGGCACTCCAGGAGTGGCACAGAGAAGGGCGCCTCAGCTCCGTAGACCGACGGGAAGAAGCGAACGTGGCGTTTACCATCCTGACGTGATCGCTGTGGGCTCCCCATTTCCGCCGTGTTCGGGTTGCGTTATCCTTACCACTTCGGACGCGGTGGTGGGCCGTTTCGGAAACAGAGGGCCGGACAGCGCTCCCCGTGGCCAAAGCGGGTTGGGCACGTCTCCGGCGAAGTGGTATTTGGGGCGCATGGGGATCCAACGGTCAGATTCGGTTTTGCGAGCCGCGCGCGGTGTTGCGGCGGTCGCAACTTGCGTTGTGCTGGCCAATTGCGCCTCCTCGAACAAGTTCGCCAGCCGCGTCGATCCGAAATACGGCGTGTCGTCGAGCCCCCGGGTGGTGGCCTGGGGCGATCCGGTCCCGAAGGGCGGCGGCACCTACCGCGTCGGCAAACCTTATGTCGTGGCGGGTAAGACCTACGTGCCCGAGGAGGACGTCAACTACCGCGCCGAGGGCTTGGCGTCCTGGTACGGCGATGATTTCCATGGCCGCCTGACCGCCAATGGCGAAGTGTTCGACATGGCCTCGCTGACCGCGGCGCATCCGACCCTGCCGATGCCGTCCTACGCACGGGTGACCAACATCTCGAACGGCAAGTCGCTGATCGTCCGCGTCAATGACCGCGGGCCGTATCACGGCAACCGCCTCATCGATGTCTCGAACAAGGCCGCCGAACTCCTTGAATTCAAAGGCAATGGCGTTGCGAGGGTCCGGGTCGAATATGTCGGCCGGGCGCCGCTTGAAGGCTCCGACGACCGCCAGCTGATGGCCACCTTGCGCACCGGCGTTCCGGCACCGTCGCCGTCGATGGTGCGGGTCGCGTCTGCCAAGCCGTTCGTCCCGGAGCTGCCGTCCTCGACCCGCGGTGCCATTCGCGGCGAGGTCCCGCTGCCGGAGGGGCGGCCCTACAATCTCGGCAACAGCTCGGCCGACATGGCCTCGCTCAACGCGACGTCGGAAATGTCGGCATCGAGCCGCAGCCGGGGCCGGGCGCTCCAGAACGCCCGCGCGGTGTCCTATGACGAGGACGGCCGCTATGCGACCGAGAGCGCTCTCTCGTCAGCCGATGGCGCCGCCGAGGCCCGCAGCATCCTGAGCGGCCGCGGGCTCTACTGAGCCGCGCTCGCCGTCAGGAATTTCACCAGCGCCGCGTTCACCTCGTCGGGCCGCTCCTGCTGCACCCAATGGCCGGCGCCATCGAGGATCAGCTTGCCCTTGAGATTGGGCAGCACGCGTTCGAGCTCGTTGACGCGCTTGGCGCCGATCAGGCCAGTGATTACGGCGTCTTTTGAGCCGGCGATAAAGAGGGACGGCTGGTGGATCTGCGCGTCCTGCCAGGGCGCGGTCAGTTCCCAATTGCGGTCGATGTTGCGGTACCAGTTCAGCCCGCCGCGGAAGCCGGACTTGCGGAAGCTTTCGGTGAAGTAGGCCAGATCAGCCTCGCTCAGCCAGCCGGGCAGCGGCTCCTCGGCGCCCGCATGGCCGAGGAAGCCCTTGCCCTCCTGCACGAACATGGCCGCGGTGGGATCGGCGAGGCCCCGTCCGCCGAGGACGATGCGCATGGTGCGGGCGACGTCACGCTCGAGCTCGGCCTCGGCGATGCCGGGCGCCTGGAAATACTGCCAGTAGAAGTTGGTGACGCCGCCCTGGCGCAACAATTCGAGCGGTTTGGCGCGACCGCGAAAGGGCGGCGGAACACTCAGGCCCGCGACGGCGGTGAAGATGTCGGGACGGAACAGCGCCGCATGCCAGGCGACCGGAGCGCCCCAGTCGTGGCCGACCACCATCGCCTTGGTCTCGCCCAGCGCCTGGACGAGGCCGACGACGTCGCCGACCGTGTCGAAGATCGAGTAGGCGTTCACATCAGGCGGCGCTGCGCTCTGGCCGTAGCCACGCATGTCGGGGGCGACGACGTGAAACCCGGCCCCGGCGAGCGCGGGGATCTGGTGGCGCCAGGAGTAGGACAGTTCCGGCCAGCCATGGCACAGCACCACCAGCGGACCTTGGCCGGCTTCGCGAACGAACAGCTCGACCCCATTGGCCTTGATCATCCGAGTTGAGGACATTCGCTTTTCCGCCTTGTTTCAGGGGTTTGGTCGAGAAACATGAGATGCCACGATAGGGGCGCGACGAGAATCGTGCAATCTCAGGGACAGCGTCCAACCGCGTGTTGTTCGCATCTGTTCCAGCTGTTAGAACGCCTCTCTCAGGGCTTCGCCATGGCATTTCGTCTCCCTTCGCTTCGTCGCAACTGGCCCACCGCCAGCATGCTGGCGCGCGGGCTGATCGCGACGGTTTTGGTGGCGTGCATCGGCTGGGGTGGGGCTCTCTATGCCGCCAATCAGAGTGTCCAAGGCGCCAAGAAAGCGGAAGATGCCGGCTTCGATGGCGATGCCCCGACCTCGATCCTGATCGAAGCCTCCTCAGGCAGCGTACTGTTCGAGAAGAACGCCGACGAGCTGCGCGCGCCCTCGAGCATGATGAAGTTGATGACGGTAGAGGTCGTCTTCAATGCCATCAAGAAGGGGGACATCAAGCTGACCGACGAGTACCGGATCAGCGAGAATGCCTGGCGCAGGGGCGGGGCGCCCTCGGGCGGCTCCACCATGTTCGCCGCCATCAACAGCAAGGTCTCCGTCGACGATCTCCTTCACGGCGCGATCATCCAGAGCGGCAATGATGCCTGCATTGCGCTTGCCGAAGCCATGGCGGGCAATGAGCGCATCTTTGCCGCCGATTTCATGACCAAGCGTGCGCGCGAACTCGGCCTTACCAGATCGACCTTCGCCAATTCCAACGGCTTGCCCGACCCGGGCAACAAGATGACGGTGCGCGAGCTCGGAATCCTCGCCCGGCACATAATTCTGGACTACCCCGAGTTCTACAAACTGTTCGGCGAGAAGGAGTTCACCTGGAACAAGATCCGCCAGCCCAACCGCAATCCGCTGCTCAATTCGATGGAAGGCGCCGACGGTCTCAAGACCGGCTACACCAAGGAAGGCGGCTATGGCATGGTGGGCTCGGCCGTGCAGAACGGCACGCGATTGATCGTGGTCGTCAACGGTCTCGAGGATGCCGATGACCGCGCCTCCGAAGCCAAGAAGATGCTTGAATGGGGTTTTCGCAATTTCGAGACCCGCACGCTGATCGCGGCCGAGCAGCCTGTCGGCTACGCCAAGGTGTTCGGCGGCGAGAGCCGCTCGGTCAAGCTCGTGGCGAAGACGCCGGTGAAGGTGATGGTGCACAAGAATGGCAGCGACAAGCTGATTGCGCGCATCGTCTATAGCGGCCCGGTGCGCGCGCCGGTCGAGGCCGGCCAGCAGGTCGGCGTGGTCAAGGTTTGGCGCAGCGGCAACATTGCGGTCGAGACGCCGGTCTATGCGGCCGAATCTGTCGGAACCGGCTCGACCATGCGTCGCGCGATCGATGGCGCCAGCGAGCTCGTGATCGGCATGTTCCGCGCGGGCGCCGAGAAGCTCTGATCATGAGTGAGAGCGCGGCACAGCGGCCGTCCGGACGCGGACGCTTCATCACCTTTGAAGGCGGCGAGGGCACGGGCAAGTCGACCCAGATCAAGAAGCTCGCTGACCGCCTCAAGGCGGCGAAGCTGCGCGTCCGGGTCACGCGTGAGCCGGGCGGCTCGCCGGGCGCCGAGATCATGCGTCATCTGGTGCTGTCGGGCATGGGCAAGCTGCTCGGCCCCGAGGCGGAGACGCTGCTGTTTGCCGCCGCGCGCGATGACCATGTCCACACCGTGATCCAGCCTGCGCTGAATCAGGGCACCTGGGTGCTCTGCGACCGCTTCGCCGACTCGACACGGGCCTATCAGGGCAGCCTTGGCCGCGTACCCGAGGGCCTGATCAACGCCATGCAAAGGGTCACCATCGGCGATCTCAAGCCCGATCTCACCATCATCCTCGACTTGCCGGTCGAGATTGGCCTGCAACGCGCCGCCGCGCGCCGCGGCAGCGGCACGCCTGACAGGTTCGAGTCCGAGAAGCTCAGCTTCCACCAGGACCTGCGCGAGGCCTATCGCAAGATCGCGGCGGAGGATCCCGCGCGCTGCGTGCTGATCGATGCCAATTCCGACCCCGAAACGGTCGCCGGGCGCGTCTGGACCGCGCTGCGCGAGCGTCTGCTCCCCACGCCTGCGTCAGTGATTTCCGCATGAGCCCGCGTCAGGCCGAGCGCGAAACCGCCATTCCGCATCCGCGCGAGACATCGCGGCTGTTCGGCCATCGCGAGGCCGAGGCCGCGCTGCTTGCGGCCTATCGCAGCGGACGCATTCCGCATGCCTGGCTGATCGGCGGACCGCAAGGGATCGGCAAGGCGACGCTGGCCTATCGCATGGCGCGCTTCGTGCTCGCCCATTCTCAGCCGCTGGCCCCCGCCGTGCAACGCGCCGAAGACCTCGCCATCGATCCCGATGACGCCGTGGCGCGGCAGGTGGCGGCCGGCTCGCATGGCGGGCTGCTGACGCTGGAGCGTACCGCCAACGATCGCGGCGTGATGCGCACCGTGATCACCGTGGACGAGACGCGCGAGACGATCGCGTTCTTTGGCTCGACCGCGGCGGCCGAAGGCTGGCGCGTCTGCATCGTCGACACGGTCGACGAGCTCAATCCAAACGCGGCGAACGCGCTCCTGAAAATTCTCGAAGAGCCGCCGCAGCAATCGCTGTTCCTTTTGGTGAGCCACGCGCCCGCGCGGGTGCTTGCCACGATCCAGTCGCGCTGCCGCAAGCTGCGCCTGCGGCCGCTCGCCACGGATGATGTGATCGGGGCGGCAGCTTCGGCGGCCGAGCTCGATCCGAACGATCCGGCGCTGCGCGAGGCGGCCGATGCTTCCGAGGGAAGCGTCGCGCGGGCGCTGACGCTGCTCGGTGGCGACGCGCTGAAGCTTCAGCAGCGCACGGCGGCGCTGCTTGCGCGCCTGCCGCAGGTCGATCCGCGCGAATTGCACACGCTGGGCGATTCGCTCGGCACCAGCGACCGCGTCGCGCTTGCCGCCTTCATCGATGGCATCGACCGCTGGATCGCGGAGCGCTTGCATGCGGATGAGGCCAATGCCAACCAGAACCTGCCGCGCCTTGCGCGCCTAGCTGAGGTATGGGAAAAGATCGTCCGCGCCGCGCGCGACACCGAAACCTACAATCTGGAACGAAAGCCCTTGGTTTTCTCGGTGTTCGGCTGGCTGGCGGACGCAACGCGCTAGAGCATGATCCGGAAAAGTGTGTAGCAATTTTCCGAAAGGATCATGCTCAAGACAATGACCGAACGCAGGTTCGTTTCCAAATTTCGGAAAAGCCGATAAAGGAATTCGTGGTGGCAACGCGAGCTAAGAAGACCGCTAAAGGTAAGAGCAGCAAGACGAGGGTTGCTAAGAAGGCCGTTAAGAAAGCCGCCAGGAAAGCAGTGAAGGCGCGCGCGACCAAAGCCGTCAAGAAGACCAAGAAGTCTGCCGCCAAGAAGGGCGCGACGAAGCGGGCTGCGAAGGCCGTAAAGAAGGTTGCCAAGAAGGGCGCGAAGAAGCAGGTCGTCGCCACGAAGGCTTCGAAAAAATCCTCTGCCAAAAAGCCGAAGGCTCCGGCGAAGAAGGTTGCGAAAAAGCCGGCTGCGCCTGCCGTGACCGCCGCACCGGCTCCTGTCATCACGCCGGCGACGGCTGTGAAGCCCAAAGTATCGCAAGCCAAGACCCCGCGTGCGCCGAACCCCGCCGCGGCTCCGCAGGCCGCCGCGCCCACGGTCGCGCCCGCACGCGACAACGTGTTCTACATCACGACGGCGATCGCCTATCCCAACGGCAGCCCGCATATCGGTCACGCCTATGAAGCGATCGCGACCGACGTGCTGGCGCGCTTTGCGCGGCTCGACGGCAAGGACGTGTTCTTCCTGACCGGCACCGACGAGCACGGTCAGAAGATGGTTCAGACGGCGGCCAGTGAAGGCATGTCCGCTGCCGCGCTCGCGACCCGCAATGCGGGCCGCTTCAAGGAGATGGACGAGCGGCTGAACGTGTCGTTCGACCGCTTCATCCGCACCACCGAGGAGCAGCATCACCGCTCCAGCCAGGAGATCTGGCGGCGCATGGAAGCGAACGGCGACATCTATGCCGATACCTATTCGGGCTGGTACTCGGTCCGTGACGAGGCCTATTACGCCGAGGACGAGACGCGCGTGAACGAGGACGGCGTGCGCCTCGGGCCGCAGGGCACGCCGGTGGAATGGGTCGAGGAGAAGAGCTATTTCTTCCGCCTCTCGGCGTATCAGGACAAGCTGCTCAAGCTCTATGCGGATCACCCTGATTTCATCGGGCCGGAATCCCGCAAGAACGAGGTGGTGAGCTTCGTCAAGGGCGGCCTGCGCGATCTCTCGATCTCGCGCACCACCTTCGATTGGGGCGTGAAAGTGCCCGGCGACCAGGAGCACGTGATGTATGTCTGGGTCGACGCACTGACCAACTACATCACCGGCGTCGGCTTCCCCGATGAGAGCGACAAGAACTGGCGCTACTGGCCAGCCGACGTGCACATCATCGGCAAGGACATCATCCGCTTCCATGCGGTGTATTGGCCGGCCTTCCTGCTGTCCGCCGGGATCCCGCTGCCGAAACGGGTCTATGCCCACGGCTTCCTGTTCAACAGGGGCGAGAAGATGTCGAAGTCGGTCGGCAATGTCGTCGATCCCTTCAACCTCGCCGACCAGTATGGCGTCGATCAGATGCGCTATTTCTTCCTGCGCGAGGTACCGTTCGGCCAGGACGGCAATTATAACCACGAGGCCATCGTGGCGCGTATCAATGCCGATCTCGCCAACGATCTCGGCAACCTCGCGCAGCGCTCGCTGTCGATGATCGCAAAGCAGTTCGGCGGCGTGCTGCCGGAGCCCGGCGAGTTCAGCGACAACGACAAGGCGATCCTGACGATGGCCGACGGCATGATCGCAGCGTCACGTGAGGCCATGGCGACACAGCAGATTCATCAATGGCTCAACGCCGTCTGGGCCGTGGTCGCGGAGGCCAACCGCTATTTTGCGGGCGAGGCGCCGTGGGCGCTCGCCAAGACCGATCCTGCCCGGCAGAAGACGGTGCTCTACATTACCGCCGAAGTCGTGCGCCAGATTGCGATTCTGGCCCAGCCCGCGATGCCGACCGCCTCCGCATTGCTGCTCGACAGCCTGGGCATCCCTGAAGGCGAGCGCAGCTTCGCAATGCTCGGCGGAAGCAAGCGTATCACGCCGGGTTCGACGCTGCCGGCGCCGAAGCCCGCGTTCCCGCGCTACGTCGAGCCGGCAGCCTGAAGGCGTTCGCGTGATGCTGATCGACAGTCACTGTCATCTGGATTTTCCCGACTTTGCGGAAGATCTCGACGGGATCGTGTCGCGGGCGCGCGGGGCCGGCGTCGCGCGCATGGTCACGATCTCGACGCGGGTGCGGCGGCTGAAGGACCTGCTCGCGATCGCCGAACGCTATGACGACGTCTATTGCTCGGTCGGTACCCATCCGCACAATGCGGACGAGGAGGACGGCATCGCGCCGGACGAGCTTGTTGCGTTGACGGAGCACCCCAAGGTCGTCGCGCTCGGTGAGGCCGGGCTCGACTATTTCTACGACAACGGCTCGCCGGAGGCGCAGGCGAGGGGTTTTCGTGCCCACATCGCCGCTGCCCGCACGACCGGCCTGCCGCTGGTGATCCACACCCGCGAGGCCGACGAGGACTGCGCGCGCATTCTGGAAGACGAGGCGGCCAAGGGATCGTTTCGCGCCGTGCTGCATTGTTACACGGGCGGGCGCGAGCTGGCGCTGAAGGCAGTGTCGCTCGGGCTCTATATCGGTTTCACGGGAATCCTGACCTTCAAGAAGTCGGAAGCCTTGCGCGCGCTCGCGGCCGAACTGCCATCCGATCGCATCCTGGTTGAAACGGACTCGCCCTATCTTGCACCGGGCAAGTTCCGGGGCAAACGCAACGAACCCGCTTATGTGGTCGAGGTCGCAAAAGTGCTCGCCGAGACGCGCGGCGTCTCGCTTGACGAGATCTCGCGGCAAACGAGCGAAAACTTCTTCCGCCTGTTCTCGAAGGTGAAAGCTTGAGACTGGGAGCCACATGACGCTGACGCTGACGATCCTGGGCTGCGGCTCCTCCGCCGGCGTGCCGCGCCCGGCGCTCGGCTGGGGCGCCTGTGATCCCAACAATCCCAAGAACCGCCGCCGCCGCTGCTCGCTGCTGGTCGAACGCACGTCCGAGCACGGCACGACACGCATCGTGATCGACACCTCGCCGGACTTACGCGAGCAATTGCTCTCGACCAATGTCGACCATATCGACGCGGTGTTTCTGACGCATGAGCACGCCGATCAGACTCACGGCATGGACGACCTGCGCTCGGTCGTCATGCACATGCGCCGGCGCATCCCGACCTATTTCAACCAGTCCACCGCCAAGGACATCATGGCGCGGTTCTCCTATTGCTTCATCTCGCCGGAAGGCAGCGACTATCCGCCGATCCTGACCCGGCATTCGATCGAGGCGGGCGAGAGCCAGACCATCCTGGGGAAGGGCGGCGCGGTGACGATGACGGCCTTCCTGGTGCAGCACGGCGCCATTCCCGCGCTCGGCTACCGCATCGGGGATGCCGCCTATACACCGGATCTCAACGACATTCCGCGCGAGAGCTGGGACGCGCTGGAAAATCTCGACCTCTGGATCGTCGACGGGCTGCGCTACACCGGCCATGTCAGCCATTTCAGCATCAACGACGCGCTGTCCTGGATCGAGCGCTTCAAGCCGAAGCGCGCGGTCATCACGAATATGACCGCCGACGTCGATTACGAAGTCATCAGGCAGTCGCTGCCCGCAGGCGTGGTGCCGGCCTACGATGGGCTGCGGCTGGAGACACGCTGAACCTGCGATGGAAATTCCGGCATCCGCCGGCATACTCCTTGCCTGAGTCGGCCCCATCATGTTGATCTAACGTCTGAAAGACAGGCGCTGGGCTTGGTCTGCTGCTGGAACGTCTGCATGGGCGGGCCAAGCAGATCGCGGAGATCGTGGCGCTCGGTATTGCCACGGCCTTCATTCTCTATTTCACCCGCTATGCCGTGCAGATGACCTACGATTCCTGATGCTTCAACGATGTGGCACAGGGCGTCGTCGCGCTTCCGCTCTGGATTCCGCAGCTCGGTTTTGCCGGCGGCCTTGCGATGCTGCCGCTGTGCGTGCGAGCGGAAGTCAGACGGCTCTCAGGCCGAGATCGCCTTCACCGAGCCGACTTCGCTACGCAGCAGGAATTTCTGGATCTTGCCCGTGGACGTCTTCGGGATCGGCCCGAACACGACCGCCTTCGGCGTCTTGAAGCCGCTCATCTGCGAACGGCAGAAGGCGATGATCTCGGCCTCGGTTGCGCTGGCGCCGTCCTTCAGCTCGACGAAGGCGCAAGGCACCTCGCCCCATTTCGGATCGGGCTTGGCGACGACAGCGGCGAACAGCACGGCCGGGTGCTTGTAGAGGATGTCCTCGACCTCGACGGAGGAGATGTTCTCGCCGCCGGAAATGATGATGTCCTTGGAACGGTCCTTGATGATGACGTAGCCGTGCTCGTCGAGCACGCCGAGATCGCCGGTGTGAAACCAGCCGCCCTCGAAGGCTTCCTTGGTTGCCTTCTCGTTCTTGAGATAGCCCTTCATCACGATGTTGCCGCGGAACATGACCTCGCCGATGGTCTCGCCGTCGCGCGGCACCTCCTGCATCGTCTGCGGATCGATGACGGTTACGGCTTCCTCGAGCGGGTAGGGCACGCCCTGCCGGCGCTTCAAGCGCGCGCGCTCTGCGGGCGGAAGCTCGTCCCAGCCTGGCTGCTCGGCGCAGACGGAGGCGGGGCCATAGACCTCGGTCAGGCCGTAGACATGCGTCAGCTTGATGCCGATGCTTTCGGCGCCTTCGAGCACGGCGACCGGCGGCGCGGCACCTGCGATCAGGCCGACGACGCGGCGGGCTGCATTGCCTTTGGGCGCGTCAGGTGCGTTGATCAGCGTGTTGTAGACGATCGGCGCGCCGCACATGTGGGTGACGCCGTGCTGCCTGATCAGCTCGAAGATCTTGGTCGGTTCGACCTTGCGCAGGCAGACATTGATGCCGGCAGCGGCCGCAATGGTCCAGGGGAAGCACCAGCCGTTGCAGTGGAACATCGGCAGTGTCCAGAGATAGACCGGATGCTGGCCGAGGTTGCCGGCGAGGATATTGCTGACCGCATTCAAGTAGGCACCGCGATGATGGGTGACGACGCCCTTGGGATTTCCCGTCGTGCCCGAGGTGTAGCTCAGCGCGATCGCGTCCCATTCGTCGTGCGGTAGAACGGCGTTGAAGCCGGGATCGCCTTGCGCGACAGCCGCCTCATATTCGATTTCGCCGATGCGCTTGCCGCCCTTGAATGCGGTATCATCGACATCGATCACGAATGGCTTGGGCCCGGTCATCTGCGCGAGCGCATCGGTGATGACGCCCGAAAATTCGGGATCGACCAGGATGATCTTCGCCCCGCCATGATCGAGCTGAAATGCGATCGAGGGCGCATCGAGGCGGATGTTGAGGGCGTTGAGCACGGCGCCCGCCATGGGCACGGCAAAATGCGCCTCGTTCATCGCCGGAATGTTCGGCAGCATCGCCGCCACGGTGTCGCCGACGCCGATGCCCTTGCCCGCCAGATAAGAGGCAAAGCGTCGGCAGCGCTCGTGAGTCTCTGCCCAGGTGAAGCTGCGGCCCTCATAGACGGTGCTGACGTGATCGGGATAGACCGCGGCACTGCGCGCGAGGAAGCTCAGCGGGCTCAAGGGCACGTAGTTGGCGGGAGTCTTGTCGAGGCCGATATTGTATGGGTTCTGCCGCTCACTCATCGACACCCTCCTCAAATGCGTCTCAAAGGAATCCGATCGATATCCAGGGGAAGATCGCGACCACGATCAATCCCACCAGCAGCGCCAGCAGATAGCCCCAGATCGGCCCGATGCCTTCGGCCGGATCGACGCGTCCGATGGCGCAGGCGGCATAATAGCCGACGCCGAAGGGCGGGGCGAATAGCCCGATACCCATGGCGAGGATGATCACCATGGCGTAGTGCACCTCGTGCACGCCGACGGCGCGTGCGATCGGGAACAGCAACGGGCCGAACAGCACGATCGCCGGTATGCCCTCCAGCACGCTGCCGAGGATGGTGAAGGCCAGGATCGACACGGCGATGAAGGTCGCGGCCCCGCCCGGCAATCCGGTCATGGCGGCGGCCAGCGAACGCGAGAAGCCGGATTGAGTCAGGCCCCAGGCCATGCCGGTCGCCGTGCCGATGATCAGGAGGATCGCACCCGACAGCGCCGCCGTCTCGACCAGCATCGGAAACAGCCGCCGCCAGTCGAAGCGACGGTAGACGAGGAGGCCGACGAGAGCGCCATAGACGATGCCGATGGTGGAGACCTCGGTCGCCGTCGCGATGCCCTCGACTACGGCGTAGCGGATCACGAAGGGCAGCGCGAGCGCGGGCAGGGCGATGATGAAGGTCCTGCCGATCTCGGAAGCAGTGGCACGGCGGACATGGCTCATGTCCTCGCGGCGGTAGCGCCACCACACCAGCATGCACAGCGTGATCGCGAGCACGACACCGGGCAGCAGGCCGCCTGTGAACAGCGCTGCGATCGAGACGCCGGTGACGGAGCCGATCGTGATCAGCACGAGGCTCGGCGGGATGGTCTCGGTCTGGGCTCCCGTCGCCGCCAGCAGCGCGACGAGATCGCCGGGCTTGGCGCCGCGCTCTTTCATCTCGGGAAACAGCACGGGCGCAACTGCGGCCATGTCGGCGGCCTTGGCGCCGGAAATGCCGGAGACCAGGTACATCGCGCCGACCAGCACGTAATGCAGGCCACCGCGGACATGCCCGAGCAGGCTCGCCAGGAACGCCACCATCGCCCGCGCCATGCCGGTCATCTCGATCAGGAGCCCGAGGAACACGAACAGCGGCACCGAGAGCAGGATCAGGTGGCTCATGCCCTCGTCCATGCGCCCGACCAGCACCATGACGGGCGTGCGCGTGGTCAGCGCCAGATAGCCGAAGATCGCCAGCCCAAACCCGAACGCAATGGGAACACCGGCAAAGACGCAGAAGCCGGCGACGCCGACGAAGAAGATGACGAGGTTGAGATTGCCGAGCGGCCGCAGGAGCGGCTCCGCCAGCCAGAACAGGCCGATCACGACCGCAACCGACAGCACGGCGGCTGCGACCATTCGGTAGTCGGCCGCGCGCAGCAGCCGGAGCACGGCAAAAGCCGCCATCAGGCCGACGCCGGCCGGCAGCGCGGCCGCGCGCCACATGTTGGAAATCTGCAGCGCCGGTGTGGTGATGTAGCTCTCTTCGTAGGCATAGTCGCAGGACGGCCAGACGATCAGTGCGAGGAACGCCAGCGCGGCCGAGATCGCGATCAGATCGAGATAGGCCCGCATCGCGGGTCTGGCGCTCGCGACGACCGCGGTCATGCGCATGTGCTCGGAGCGGCGGAATGCGACCGCCGCGCCCAGCATCGCGAGCCACAGGAAGAGAATCGAAGCGAGCTCGTCCGACCAGATCAGCGGCCGGTGCAGACCGTAGCGCGCGACCACGCCGGCAAACAGGATCAGGATCTCGGCGACGACCAGGATCGCCGCCGGGATTTCGACGAGGAGACCGAGCGCGCGTTCAAGTGACGCCAGCAACGAACGTCGGCGAGGGGACTGAACAGCCGCCTCGCCCGTCACTTCGATCACCTCGATCTCGACATGAGCCATGACGGCCCCAAGACGTTACGACAGCTTGCCGACGGCCTTTTCAAGGAGGTCCCAGGCCTGATCGCCATACTTACCCTTCCACTCGGCATAGAAGCCGGCGGTGCGCAGCTTGTCGCGGAACGGCCCGACCGCGGGCTGGTTGAAGGTCAGGCCCTTGCCCGCGAGCTCCTGCTGCAGGTTGGCGTTGAGCTTGGCAGTGTCCTCACGCTCCTTGACCGCGGCGGCGTTGATGTTCTTGGCGACGATGGTGCGCACGTCCTGGGGCAGCTTTTCCCAGGCTCTGCGGTTGGCCAGGAACCAGAAGCCGTCCCACATATGGTTGGTCAGCGAGCAGTACTTCTGCACCTCGTAGAGCTTCGCGGTCGAGATGATCGCCAGCGGGTTCTCCTGGCCCTCGACGATCTTGGTCTGCAGCGCGGAATAGACCTCGCTGAAATTGATCGAGGCGGGCGCTGCGTCGAACGCCTTGAACATCGAGGTCCACAGCGGCGACACCGGCACGCGGATCTTGAAGCCCTTGAGGTCATCAGGGCCGGTGATCGGCTTGGTCGAGGACGTGGTCTGGCGGAAGCCATTGTCCCAGATCTTGTCCATGACCTCGAGGCCGGCCTTCTTGATCTCGCCGCGGACATGGCCGCCGAGGTCGCCGTCCATGGCCTTCCAGACCGTGTCGTAGTCCGGGAACGCGAAGCCGATGCCGTTGATGGACGCCGCCGGCACCAGGGTGGACAGGATCAGGCCTGACAGCGTGAAGAACTCGACCCCGCCGGAGCGGATCTGGCTCAGCATGTCGGTGTCGGACCCGAGTTGGTTGTTCGGGAAGATCTGGAGGTCGAACTTGCCGTTCGTCTCGCTCTTGATCGCCGCCGCCATCTCCTTGGCGCGCACGTTCAGCGGATGGGTGTCAGGCAGGTTATTGGCGTATTTGTAGGTGAACTCGGCGCTCTGGGCGCGGGCCACATGGGGCGCACCGAGGCCGCCCAGGACCGCGGTCGCGGCGGAGGCCTTGAGAAGCGTGCGTCGGGAAAAGCGCGTTGAAAGGACCATGGGTCTGCTTCCTCGGAAGGTTTGTTGTTGTTCTGAGATGCAAACCTATACGGACGGTCGGCCTTAAGGTCATCTGCGATCTCGCGGAAGCCTCGCTTATTGCAGCCGGGCAAGGTCACGGCAATATCGGCTTTTGGAGAGATGGGGCTGGATGCAGAATCTGCAAAACAACCCCATGCACAGTAGCCGGCAAGAGCTGAGACGGCGGTCGGAAGGCGGACCGAACACAGCGCTCAGGCCGAGATACAGTAGCAGGAGTTTCGTCTAAACAATTGATCTAATTGGAAATAAAGATATTCCATAATATACCTTATGCGAATTTTGGATATGGCGCGCAGACGGGACCCTCCTCGCTCTGGCTGGGAGCCAACCGATCATCCGACCGTTATTCGCGAATGGCTGCGAACAGGAATGTGCCGGCAGACCGAACCGCAGCGGCCCTTGGAGGATCGTCATGCAAGAGACCGTTGCCCGCGCTGCTGCCTCGCGTGCCATTCCATTCGATGCCGCCAAGCTCGACCGTCTCATGGAGGCGGCCGGACTTGATATCCTGATCGCGACCTCCAAGCACAACGTGCAGTACCTGCTGGGCGCCGAGCGTGCGATCTTCTTCGACTATATGGATGCCCTGGGAGTTAGCCGTTATCTGCCGGTGCTGGTCTATCCCAAGGGTGCGCCCGAGAAATCCGTCTATGTCGGCCACCGGCTGGAAAGCCATCAGCGCGCCGTCGCGCCGCTCTGGGTGCCGCAGGTCCGAACCGAATCCAACGGTTCGGTGGACGCCATCATGCGGGCTGCAGAACTGATCCGGCAGGCGGGCGTGTCGTTGCGGCGGGTCGGGGTCGAAATGCCATTCCTGCCGATGGATGCAGGGAAGGCGCTGGCCGACGTCCTGCCCGGCGCCGAGCTCAAGGACGCGGTGCTGGTGCTGGAGCGGCTGCGAGCGGTCAAGTCGGTGGAGGAATTGGCGAAGCTCAAGACGGCGTCAGAGCTTGTCGTCGCATCAATGCTGGCCGTGATCGCCGGGCACGGTCGGGGAACGACCAAGCGGCAACTGTCGGATGCATTGCGCCTCGCCGAGGCCAATCGCGGCCTCACCTTCGAATACTGCCTGCTCGCGTGCGGCAGCAGCCACAACCGAGCGCCATCATCGCAGCGCTGGGAGCAAGGTGAGGTGCTGTCGCTGGACTCCGGCGGCAATTATCAGGGTTATATCGGCGACCTCGCCCGGATGGCCGTGCTGGGCGAGCCTGACGCCGAGCTCAAGGATTACCTGGCCGAGATCGAGGCCGTCCAGCGCGCCGCCTTTGCCACCATCCGTCCGGGCGCCTTCGGAGGCGACATCTATGTCGCCGCCGAACGGCAGCTTGCGCAGATCACCCAGCGTGACTGCACCGAGTTCCTGGCCCACGGCATGGGCCTCGTCAGCCACGAGGCCCCTCGCCTGACCGCCAAGGGTCCGGTGCCCTACGACGACACCGACGCCCGCCTGCCGCTCGAGCCCGGCATGGTCGTTTCGATCGAGACCACGATGAAGCATCCGAAGCGCGGCTTCATCAAGCTCGAGGACACAGTCGCCGTGACGTCGGACGGGTACGAGATCTTTGGCGAAGGCGGCCGTGGGTGGAATCGCGGCGGTAGCGGGCTCGCATAGCCGTACCGGTCGAACTGTTCTGGCGGCCGATCCAGGCCTGCCGCTTGGCGCGACGCGAGGTCCCTCACAGCCCGGATGGGCCGCGTCGTCTGGATCGACTTGCCGACGTTTCCGCAAGTATCAATCCCCATCCCCTTCCGGGCCTTTGCCACGCTGCAGGCGAACGACGTTGACCTCCGACGTTCCTGGTACGACGCGAACGGCCGCGGCGATGGTCGGGATGTCTTGTCCGGCGCCGGCGACAATCTCAAACGCGTAGGTCGTGCCGCGCTCAGCTGTGTGCCGCAAAGACACGGAATTGACGCGTTCGGCAACGCGGCTCAGGGCGGTTTCGTACTGCGCGAATGCATCTTCGGCGCCCGTCGCCCTGACGCGCAGCGAGGGCGCGCGGGGCGTGCCGAATTTTATGCGCTCCAAAACGATCAGGAGGATCAGCACGAATGCGCATCCGCCGGCGGTCAGAACGAACTGGCCGCCTCCGATGCCAACGCCCGTCACGATCGATATGAAGACGAAGGTGAACTCTCGCGTGTCGCGGACGATCGTTCGAAACCGGATGAGGCCCAGAAGGCCGATCAACGCGAAGGCGAACCCCTCGCCCATGGCCCGGTTGGCGTTGTCGAACGCCGTGGCCGAGCGGATCGTGTGCATCACCAACGCTGTCAGCGGCACAATGACGACGCAGGCGTGAACGAACGAGGCCGAGAGCAACATCCCGTGGTAGCCGCGCGCGTAAGCAAAGCCGATCAGCAGACCAAGCGCGATCGACAGGACCGTGGCGCCGAGAACGTACTCGATCTGTGGTGTCATCGCCGCTTATGCTCCCAATCGACGGCATCGATTCCAATATGGGGATGATTGTTCTTCAGAAATACTCGCGATAAAGTGGCACGGCGAAAAACCCTTTATAGGGCGCGCAGGAGCCTGAGTCGATGCCATGCCGGCTGATCCGGCGGCACCGTGCTTTGGTAATCGTTCGAGCGTGATTTCGTCGTGAAATTGATTCTCACGTGGCCGACACCACACGTCGGGCCGGCCAGGCTCTAGCGCAGCGGCAGCAGATCCAGCTGGCTCTGCGCCTTCTTGACGGCGGCCGCGAACCAGCTCTGGCTCGGCGCTTCCTTGGCAAAGCACTTGGTGTAGGCGTCCATCGCCTGGTCTTCGCGGGCCATGGCGTCCTGCGGGGTCTTCTTGGCCATCATCTGCTTCCAGACCTTCTCGCAGGGCGGGATCTCGGCAGTCTTCACGGCATCGGTTGCAGCAAGGTAGAAGACCTTGTCGCCCTGGACCGCAACCACGCCAATCTCGCTGGGCGGCCCCTTGAGGCCGCCATTGCCACGCACGCCGAGCACCGCGACCGCGGCGCTCGCGCCGCCAGGCTTGGTGATGGGCAGGTCCGCATATTTCGCGAAGGCGGCGTCCTGAATGGCGTAATAGTAGAACCGGTCCGACCTGAGCGCCGCGCTGATCTCCTGCGGCATGCCGTCCTCGCGGTGCTCGGAAAGCCAGTGCTCGAGCAGCCCGGTCGTGGTCACCACCGCTTGCAGCTTGTCGCCTTCGGTGGCGAAACCGAGGCCGTCGAGATGACCGAAGCCGATGTCTCCCTTGTACAGCGTGTCGACATTCGACTTGCCGTCGGCCGGAAGCCCCTTGATCGTGACCGGGCCTACCAGTGCGCGCAGCGCAGCGGCGAGCTCTCTGAGCGCTGCGTCATGCTGCTTCGAGGTGTCCTCGCTCTCCTTGGCCTTCGAGAATTTGACGATGTAGCGATCACGCAGGTCGAGATAGTGCTGCTCGGGTGTAGCCGCATGTGCGCAGGACCCGAAGACGAGCAGGCAGAGCAAGGCAAGCGATCTCATCGCAATTCCGGAAGACTGTGGACGATCTTCAGTCTTTGTGCCGGTGCCGGCTATGAAGGTTCATCCTTTGACGGAATGCGCGTGCCCTACTCTGCCGGCGTGAGTTGCTGCCGCGTCAGGCGCATCGCGGCGGTCTCGCGCACGCGAACACGGGCGCGGCGCTTGCGCCACCAGATCACGACGCCAGTCACCGAGAGCGCCGCCACCACGAGGCCCATGACCGAGATCAGGATGCGGCCGAACAGTCCGACGATACGGCCCGAATGCAGCGGAAACTGCGCCTGTACGAAGATGTCGGCGGCGGTGCCGACCCAGGGCAGCCGCTCGCCAATGGGGCGGCCGTCCTCGCTGTCGTAATAGAGCTGCGCCGGGCCGACACCGCCGGCGCCGTGGTCGTCGCCGGGGTGGAAGAAGGCGGCGGCATAGACGCCATGGGCGGGGCCGTAATTGATCGAACCGACCGGGGTGGTCCACCCCCGCGCCTTGCCGTCGGCAGCGGCGCGTGCGGCGATGTCGGCGAAGGTGACCTTGGGCTCGATCGGATCGTCGAGATCGCGATACGGCCGCTGCTCATAGGGCGTCGGCGTGTAATTCGACACCATCTTCATCAGCGGTGAGAACACCTCGAAATAGAGGTTCAGCGAGAACGCCGTGAAGGCGATGATGAACAGCACGCCCCAGGTCCAGAGGCTGAAGGCGCGGTGGATGTCGAAATTGATCCGGTACGCACTGCCCGAGGTCTTGATGGTCCAAGCCGGAGCCCAACGCGCCCAGAAGCCGCGCTCGAGCTGGCGTGCGACTTCAGGCGCCCGCGCGGCCTTGGCGCGCGGGCGCGAGGGCAGCGTCAGGTAGAAGCCGACGAAGCAATCGATGGTCCAGATGATGGCGATCACGCCCAGCACGCGCATGCCCCAGCGGTCGCTGCCCCAGAACTCCGGGATGTGCATCGTGTAGTGCAGCTTGTAAAGAAACGAGACGAAGTTCTCGCGCGTGACGGGCCACACTGCGCCCCAATAGCGCCGGCCAAGCTCAGCACCGGTGTTGGGATCGAGGAAGACCTGATTGTAGTCGAGCGGGTAACGCTTGCCGGTTGCGGGATCGATACGCGGCATGATGAAGAACCACAGCGAGTGGCCCTGCTCCGGCGTCATGAAGAGATAAACGACGCGCGCACGGGGATCGCGCTGTTCGATCATCTTGGCGAGCTCGATCGAGGGAATCGCCGGGCCTTTGCTGCCGACGTCGAACAGATGGCTGTTCAGGACGTCGTCGATCTCGTGATCCCAGGAGATGATCGCGCCGGTGATGCCGGAGAAGAACAGGAATCCGGCCGTGAGCAGTCCCGCCCAGCGATGCAGCCTGCCGAATATCGCTCTCATCGTCTTCCACTCTCATCCAGCAGGTTCGGCCCCCCAGTGCCGGACCGTCTTCGATTTCACCAGCGATAGGTCAGCTTGCCGATCGCCTTGCGCCCCTCGGCATAGAAGCAGCCCGCCAGGCTGTAGCACGCAGCGACATAGCGCGTGTCGGCAAGGTTGGTCACGTTCAGCGACAGGCGCCAGTTGGCATGGGTGTAGGCCAAAAGCGCATCCAGCACGGTCGAGGCTCCCACCTTGAAGGTGTTGGCATCATCGCCCCAGGTCGCGCCCACGTAGCGGATGCCGCCGCCGAACTGCAGGCCCGCGAGCGGCCCGTTCTGCAGCGTGTAGTCGCTCCACAGCGAAGCGCGGTTGAGCGGCACGGTGACCGGCGCCTTACCGACATTCACCGGATCCTGCGTCACCATGGCGTCGACATAGGCATAGGCCGCGCGCAGGTTCCAGCCGTCGGCGAGCGACATCGTGCCTTCGAGCTCGATGCCGCGCGACTTCACCTGCCCGGTCTGTTCGGCAAAGGTGGCCGCAGGCACGTAGGTGACGACGTTGTCGCGCGTCAGGTCGAACGCGGCGAAGGTGAACAGTGCGTTCCAGCCGAGCGGCTGGTACTTGACGCCGACCTCGTACTGGACGCCCGTCTCGGGATTGAGCATCTGTCCGCCAAAACCGGTCGCGAGCACCGGCAGGAACGATTCCGAGTAGCTGAAATAGGGCGCAACGCCGTTGTCGAAATTGTACATCACGGCGGCGCGTCCAGTGAAGGCCGAAGCATCCTTCGCGACCGTGGTGTTGACGATGCCGCTATCGACCTGCGTCGTCACGAAATCCTGACGGCCGCCGAGCTGCAACGAGAGCCGGCCGAGCTTGATCTGATCCTGCGCATAGAGGCCCACCTGCGACTGCTTGACGCCGGTGTTGTCGCTCATCGCACCGATGGTCCAGTCGTAGCTGTAGACCGGATTGAAGACGTTGATCTCGGGCGCCGACGTCGTGACGCCGAAGGCGGTGTCGCGAAACCGCGTGTTGCGGTAGTCGACACCGACCAATGTGGTGTGGCTGAGAATGCCGGTGTTGAACTTGCCCTGGAGCTGATTATCGACGGCAAAGGAGTTGATGTAGGAGTTGCTGTAGCTGCCATAACGCGCGAGCTGCCCCGCGGCCTCGTCGGTATAGCCGCCGCCGTAAAACACCTTTTCCTCGTTGTGCTGATAGGCGTAGCGCAGGTTCTGCCGGAACGTGAGATAGTCGGTGAGATCGTGCGAGAGCTGGTAGCCGGCGGTTGCGATCTCGGTATTGAACGCGTCGAAGCTCGGCACGCCTGCGAAGAACGAGACCGGAATGGTGCGCCCGTTGTTCGGCCATACCGTGCCGGAGGCCGGCAGGAACTGAAGGCCCCACCCTGCCCGATCCTTCTGGTAGTTGGCGAGCAAGGTGATGGTGGTGTCCTCGTTCGGCTTGAAGGTGATTGCGGGCGCGATGAAGACGCGGTTGTCCTTGCTGAAATCGACCTGGGTTTCGCCGTCGCGCACGACGCCGGTCAGGCGCCACAGCACGGTGCCTTCCTTGTTGGCGGGGCCGCCCACGTCGAACTGACCCTGATAACGGTTGAAGCTGCCGCCGGAGATCGAGACCTCGCCGAACTGCTGCGCCGTCGGCAGCTTGGTCACGTAGTTCAGGATGCCGCCGGTGCCGCTGCCGCCATACATCGCGGAGGACGGGCCCTTGAGCACCTCGATGCGCTCGGCGCCATAGGGATCGAGGCCGTTGAAATGCACGTAGTTGCTGGAGGGAATCCGCAAGCCGTCGACGTAGAGTCCCGGCATGGTCATGTCGAAGCCGCGGATCTGGAGACCGCCGAAGCGGGTGTCCGAGCCGCCATTGACGTCGCCGCTGACGCCGGCGGTGTAGCGCAGGGCCTCGCCGATCGAGACGGCGCCCTGGTTCCTGATCTGATCGGTGGTGATGACGGACACCGACTGCGGCGTTTCGATTAGCGGCGTATCAGTCTTGGTGGCGGTGCCGCTCCGCGTCGCGACGAAACCGCGCACCGGTCCATTGGCGCGTTCGACCGTGACACCGTTCGATGACGCCGACTGGGCTGGCGTAGCCTGCTGCGCCGGAACGCGACGATTGGCGCGTGCGGTGCGTGTCGCCGCAGCCCTTCGCGACGAAGCAATCGCCGCCGGACGGGCGCGCTGCGCCGGCGCTTCCACGGTGACTTCGGGAATTTGCGTCTGCGCCTTCACATAACCGAAGGGAACGACGAGAGAGAATGTGCTGACCGCCCCGAGGAAAAGCACCTGAATCTGTCGACGACGCGTGCACCACGCGAAGAAAGTTGGAAGTCGGTCACGTCTTTCGAGACCCCACGCACTGCCGGCTTCGCCGGTATCGTTTTTGATGCCCTGCCCTAACTCAGGCGGTTTTCGAGTGCGATAGGAGCGGTGTTAGAATTTCTCCAGACGTGTGCGCAGCACCTGCGGCCAATGCGCTCAGGCGTGCTTCGGAGTTTGGAATGTTTCCAGACAGACGAGACTCTGCCTGTTCGCAACATCTGGAAACGGCTCAGCGATGCCGCAGCCGGCGGTTGACCCGGCGTGCCAGATAATCGCCGGCGCTCTGGACGAGCTGCACCAACGCGATCAGCACGACCACGACGGCGAGCATCATCTCCGGCATGAAGCGCTGATAGCCGTAGCGAATACCGAGATCGCCGAGCCCTCCGCCGCCGACCGCGCCGACCATCGCGGAGTAGCCGAGCAGACTGACCACGGCGAGCGTCAGCGCCAGAAGCAGACCCGGCAGCGCCTCGGGGATCAGGACCTTGAACACGATCTGAAGCGGCGAAGCCCCGAACGAGGACGCGGTCTCGATCAGGCCGCCGTCAACCTCGCGGATCGCGGCTTCCACCAGGCGTGCGATGAACGGCGTCGAGGCGATGGTCAGCGGCACGATCGCAGCGGTCGATCCGATCGAGGTGCCGGCAATGAGGCGGGTGAACGGAATGATGGCGACGACGAGGATGATGAAGGGCGTGGACCGCGTCGCATTGACGACGATGCCGAGCACGCGATTGACGAGCGGGGCCGCGAACAACTCGCCTTTGCGGCTGGTGGCGAGGAAGACGCCGAGCGGCAGGCCAAAGGCGGTGCCGAGCAGCGCGGCGATGCCGACCATGTACAGGCTTTCGCCCGTGGCCTGGATGATCAAATTGATGAGTTCAGGCGACATAGCCGAGACGCTCCGCCGAGAATTGGTGTTGAGAGAGCCAAGCGAGCGTTCGCGTCACCGCGTCCTCGCCACCGGGAATTCCGAGCGTGAGCGAACCGACATGCTGGCCGCCGATCTCGTCGATGCGGGCCGACAGCAGCGCGACGTCCAGGCCGAGGTCGCGGGCGAGCCGGGCCACCACGGTATCGCCGGCCCCTGCCCCACGCACCTGAACGCGGATCACGGCCTGTCCGCCGGCGGACGGCTCTGAAGTCATCCGGCTCGCCAGCGACACGGGCAAGCTGTCGCCGATCACCTCGGCCAGGAAGGACTGCGTGATCGGATGCTTCGGGTGGGTGAAGATGTCCGCGACATGGCCGCTCTCCACGACATGGCCGCCATCGAGCACCACCACTTCCCTGGCGAGCTGGCGCACCACGGACATTTCGTGGGTAATCAGCACGATGGTCACGCCGAGCTCGCGGTTGATGTTCGCGAGCAGATCGAGGATCGCCCGCGTGGTCTGTGGATCGAGCGCCGAGGTGGCCTCGTCCGACAGCAGCACGCTCGGTCGGGTCGCCAGCGCCCGCGCGATGCCGACGCGCTGCTTCTGGCCGCCGGAGAGCTCTGACGGATAGCGATCGTGCTTGTCGGCGATGCCGACCAACGCCAGCAGTTCGGCGACGCGCGCTTTGATGTCCGCCTTGGTCCAGCCGGCGATCTCGAGCGGCAGCGCGATGTTGCCGGCGGCCGTGCGCGAGGACAGCAGGTTAAAGTGCTGGAAGATCATGCCGATCGAGCGCTGCGCCAACCGTAGTTCGCGGCCGGCGAGCGCCGAGATATCCCTGTTGTCAACGATCACGCGGCCCGTGGTCGGCTTCTCCAGCCCGTTGATCAGCCGCACCAGGCTCGACTTGCCGGCGCCGGAGCGGCCGATCACGCCGGTGATGGAACCGCGCGGAATCGCAAAGTCGATGTCTTGCAGCGCGTTGACGCCGGGCTTGCCGCGATAGGCCGGATAGGTTTTTGAGATGGCTTCGAAACGGACCATTGCGTCCGGCTCGGTCGGAGCAGGTGAAATCGCTTCAAGCGTTTCGATCGGTCTTCCGATCGCGAGCGATTGGTGAGCGTTCATGGAAGCGGCCTTCATGCACAATAATTCGCTTGCCCGCGCCGCTCAGGGGCATACGGGAACCAGGTCGCTGGAGCGACGGGGGTGAAAGTGAGATGCCGGCTCAGGGGAGCGCGCTGCACCGCAGCACGCACCATCGCCGTTTCCGGTCTTTCATGCAATATCAGATATTTGCGGGGAGTTGGACGAAGTTTTCCCAATCTCTCGCGTACGAAGAAAATTCATCTGCCGGAGGCACCCTCCCCACCCTCCTCAGTGGACCCGCAGCCAAGGCAGCACGATCAGCAGGAGCCCTGCGAAATAAAGCAGCCCGAAGATCAGCCCAAAAGCCCAGAACTGCCCCTTCCCGATATAGCCGCTGCCGAAATACATCGGCGCAGGCCCCGTTGCGTAAGGCGAGATCACGCCCATCAGGCCGAGCGAATACATGCAGAGCATGGCAAGCGTCGTGACCGGCAGGTCCGCGATGCCCGAGCCGACCGCGAGCACCACGGGCAGCACCGCGGCGGCATGCGAGGTGATGCTCGAGAAGAAATAGTGGATCCAGAAGAACAGCGCGACCAGAAGGATCATCGCGGTCGACGGCGACAGGCCCGCGAGCGGCTTGGCGTATTCGGTCGCGAACCATTTGATGAAGCCGATCTCGTTGAGACCCGACGCCAGCGTCAACAGCGAGGTGAAATAGAAGAACACCTCCCAGGCGCTCTTCTCGCCGACGATGTCGGCAAATTCGATCACCCCGGAGACCAGCATCAAGGAGATCACGATGAAGACGACGGTGGTGGCGTTGACGAAATTCGAGCCGAGCAACGGCACGTGGATGTCCGGGCTCGAGCCCGCGATCCACAGGAACATCGCGAGCACGATCAGCGCCAGCATGATCCACTCGTTGCGCGACATCGGTCCCATCGCCGTCAGCTCCTTCGCCGCCCATTCGGAGATTTCCGGGCTGCGCTTCACCTCGGGACGGCAAACCACGTAGCTGAGCAGCGGAACGAGCACCATCAGGAGGATTCCGAGCGGCGCAAAGCCCAGGAACCACTGGCCCCAGCTGACCTCGACCCCGACGGTCTTCTTGGCGATCGCCAGCGCCGCCGCATTGGGCGCGAGCGCGGTGAAGAACAGTGAGCTCGTGACCGCAGTCGCGGCGAACGCGGTCCACATCACATAAGTGCCGATCTTGCCGGCGGTCGGCCCCGGCTCGGAGCCATAGATGCGCGGGATGTTGCTGATGATGGGATAGACGATGCCGCCGCTGCGTGCCGTGTTCGACGGCGTTGCCGGCGCGAGCACGAAGTCGGACATCGCCACCGCATAGCCGAGGCCGAGCGTGTTGCGGCCAAGCCGCTGCACCAGCACCAGCGCAATGCGCCGGCCGAGTTGGCTCTTGCGATAGCCGATCGAGAACACGAAGGCGCCGACGATCAGCCAGACCGTACTCTCGGCAAAGCCTGCCAGCATCCAGCGCAGCGATTTGGTCGGATCGGGGTCGATATAGCCACTGATGCCGGCGACGGTGAGTCCGATCAGCCCGACCGCGCCGACCGGCATCGATTCCAGGATGAGCCCGGTGATGACGGCCGCGAACACGGCGAAATAGTGCCACTGATTGACGTTGAGCCCCGTGGGCACGGGCCACAGATAGATCGCCAGCCACACCATGAGCGGCGCGATCAGCTTCCAGCGAAATCCCTTCGCCTCAGGCGCCTGCGAGCTAGCGGCCATGGGCCCTCCCCTCGATTGTCGTCAAATCAAGCGGTCCGTTGGCCGGGCCGCCCTTGTCCCATCGCGGCGTATACGGATTGTCCGCGGCGCGATCAATGGCCAGAAGCGGGTTCTGCCGCTAAGTGCCTGATTTTCCGAGAGGCTCACAAATGCCCGGTGCGCCGGTGCGCCGGCTCGCTACCACCGACAGGAAACCTGATCGTTGTGCCGATGGTGACCCAGTTGGCGTTCTCGCCGGTGATGTTGCGGCCGTAGATCACGTCGACGGAGAATATCTCGTTTGGCCGGTAGCGCACGCCGGTCTGAAAGCGCGGCTGCACGATGCTCGCGACCTGGGACGCGCCGGCCTGGCCGTAAGCCTCGATCGTCCACTGCAACGTGTCGGTGAACTTCCAGTCGAAGCCGAAGCCGTAGCTCAGGTAGTGGCGATCGACGGCGCGATCCCAGAGCCAGCCGGCATTGACGTTGACGCGCATGGTCTCGGACAGGCGAAAGGTCGCTGGTATGACCACAAAGGCGGACAACGCCTCGCCAGTCGCTGCATCGAATGATCCACCGCCATAGGCCGACAATCCCCAGCGCCCGATTCCGGTGGGGATGAAGTTGGTCTTGGCTTTCGGAGCCAGCGTCGTGCTCCAGTCGCCATCGCTGCGGGCCCGAATGGTCTGCATACTCAGCTCGATCGGCCTGAAGGGATCGACGACGCAGGAGGGATTGGCAACCGCTGCGAAATCCGTGTTGGAAGCAGTCGACAGCCAGCTTTCGACCTTGCAGGAGCCGACCTCGGAGATATCGGCGGCATCCACGGCATAGGCGCCATTCGCCGCGCGCGCATCCTGCGCCGCAAGTGCGACAAGAGCCGTGATTGCGGCGTATATTCCGGTTCGTGCAGCCCAGCCCATGGCGCGACGTTAGCAGAGTCTTCGCCTCGACAAGGCCCGGATTCTGGGACTATCTTCGCGCCATGAGCGAGCATCATCACGACCACGACCACGATCATGACCATTCCGAGCTGTCCGAAACCGAGCTGCGCGTACGCGCGCTCGAGACGATCCTCACCGAAAAAGGCTATGTCGAACCGGCCGCGCTCGATGCCATCATCCAGGCCTATGAGACCAAGATCGGCCCGCACAATGGCGCGCGCGTCATCGCAAAAGCCTGGACCGATCCGGCCTTCAGGAAGGCGCTGCTGGAGGACGGCAGCAAGGCGATCGGCACGCTCGGCCATGTCAGCCGCGTCGGCGATCATCTCGTCGTGGTCGAGAACACGCCGCAGCGTCACAACATGGTCGTGTGCACGCTGTGCTCCTGCTACCCCTGGGAAATGCTGGGGTTGCCGCCGGTCTGGTACAAGGCGGCGCCTTACCGCTCGCGCGCGGTGAAGGATCCGCGCGGCGTGCTCGCCGATTTCGGCATCTCGCTGTCCAAGGACATCGAAATCCGGGTGTGGGATTCCACCGCCGAGACGCGCTTCCTGGTGCTGCCGATGCGACCCGAGGGCACCGAGGGCTGGAGCGAGGAGCAGCTCGCTGAGCTCGTCACCCGCGACTCCATGATCGGCACCGGCTTTCCGCGCAGGCCTGGAGCGCCGTCGTGAACGGCGTGCACGACATGGGCGGCATGGACGGGTTCGGCAAGGTCGAGCCCGAGCCGAACGAGCCGATGTTCCATGCGGATTGGGAATCGCGTGTCCTGGCGATGGTGCGTGCGATGGGCGCGGCCGGCGCTTTCAACATCGACACGTCGCGCTTCTATCGCGAGACCTTGCCGCCGGATGTTTATCTCTCAAGCTCCTATTACGAGAAATGGTTTCTCGGGCTCGAGGAGATGCTGATCGAGAAAGGCTACCTCACAAGAGAGGAGGTCGCCGCCGGCCACGCGATGCAGCCAGGAAAGGCGCTCAAGCATGGCAAGTTCGATCTCTCCAACGTCGAGCGCGTGATGGTGCGCGGAAAGTTCGCTCGCCCTGCCCCGGCCCCGGCGAAATTCAGCATCGGCGATCGCGTGCGCGCCAAGAACATCCATCCGGCGACACATACGCGGCTGCCGCGCTACGTGCGTGGGCATGTCGGCGTGGTCGAGTTGAACCATGGCTGCCATGTGTTTCCGGACACGGCGGCGATGGAGCGCGGCGAGAATCCGCAATGGCTCTACACCGTCGTCTTCGAGGGCCGCGATCTCTGGGGCGAGGATGGTGATCCCACGTTGAAGGTTTCGATCGACGCGTTCGAACCCTATCTGGAGCCGGTGTGATGAGTGGTAGCGCCGCTGCCGCCGCGACGGCAGCGATCCCGGGCATTCCGCGCGATGACGAAGGCCCGGTGTTCCGCGCGCCCTGGGAGGCGCATGCGTTCGCGATGGCGCTGACGCTCCACGAGCGTGGTGTGTTCACCTGGCCCGAATGGGCCGCCGCCCTTGCCGACGAGATCAAGCGCGCGCAGGCGGCCGGCGATCCCGATACGGGCGAGACGTACTATCTGCACTGGCTCGCCACGCTTGAGGGCCTCGTCGCGCGCAAGGGCGTCGCCTCGATCGAGACGCTGCATCGCTATCGCGACGCCTGGGATCATGCGGCCGATCGCACGCCGCACGGCAAGCCGATCGAGCTGCGGGACGAGGATTTTGCGGGGTAATCACCTCCGCGTCGCGTGGATACTGTCGCCCCAACCAACATTGTCATCACCCGCGAAGGCGGGTGATCCAGTATTCCAGAGACGCTCGTGGGATACCGAGAAGCTGCGGCGTACTGGATTCCCCGCCTTCGCGGGGAATGACAGCGAAGATTGGAGCGCTATTTCCGCCCCGCCACATACTCCCGCCATCCCTTCGCCCGCAGGCTGCACGCCGGGCACTCGCCGCAGCCATAGCCCCAATCGTGCTGTGCGCCGCGTTCGCCGAGATAGCAGGTGTGGGACTGCTCGCGGATGAGATCGACCAGGCCGTCGCCGCCGAGATCATGCGCCAGCTTCCACGTCGCGGCCTTGTCGATCCACATCAGGGGCGTATGCAGCTCGAACTGCTTGGCCATGCCGAGTGAGAGCGCCGCCTGCATGGCGCGGATGGTCTCGTCGCGGCAATCGGGATAGCCGGAATAGTCGGTCTCGCACATGCCGCCGACGATGTGGCTGATCCCACGTCGATAGGCCAGCGCCGCGGCGAAGGTCAGAAACACGAGGTTGCGGCCCGGCACGAAGGTATTGGGCAGGCCGTCCGCGCCCATCGCGATCGCGACGTCGCGGGTCAGCGCGGTCTCGGAGACGGCCGCGAGCGTCGGGATGGACAGGGTATGGCTCTCGCCGAGTTTTGCAGCCCAATCCGCGCGCAGCTCTTTGATGCCGTCGAGCAGGCGGTCACGGCAGGCGAGCTCGATGGCATGGCGCTGGCCGTAGTCGAACCCCAACGTCTCCACGCGGGCAAAGCGGCTGAGCGCCCAGGCGAGGCAGGTGGTGGAATCCTGGCCGCCGGAGAACAGCACCAGCGCGGTTTCGGAGGATGATGCGTCACTCATGGCCCGCGCTTTAGCACCATGGAACGGGGCCGCCAATCGGTGGAAATCGATCTGTTCCGCTGCGCCCCGCTGGGAACGGCGGCCCGCTTTTGGCATAAGGCCTTGGAGCCTAGGAGACTGCCCCGCAATGACCCCTTCCCGCGACATTTCCCGCCTGATCGAGATCATGGCGGCGCTGCGCACGCCGGTGACCGGCTGCCCCTGGGACCTCGAGCAGGATTTTTCGACGATCGCGCCCTACACGATCGAGGAAGCCTATGAGGTGGTGGACGCCATCACCCGTGGCGATCTCGACGATCTCAGAGAGGAGCTCGGCGATCTCCTGCTCCAGGTCGTGTTCCACGCCCAGATGGCGTCGGAGCAGAACGCGTTCGATTTTGGGGACGTGGTCGAGGCCATCACCCGCAAAATGATCCGCCGCCATCCCCACGTCTTCGCCGACAAGGACGGCAATCTCGCCTCCTCTCACGTCAAGGAAGTCTGGGACCGCATCAAGGCCGAAGAGAAAGCCGAGCGCGCCGCACGCCGGCCCCCGGAGGAGACGACGACGCACAAATCGCTGCTATCAGGCGTCAAGGCCGGCCAGCCGGCGCTGACCCGCGCCATGGAGTTGCAGCGCAAAGCCTCCACCGTTGGCTTCGACTGGAACGACCCGCGCGCGGTGCTGCAAAAGATTCGTGAGGAAACCGACGAGATCGAGGCCGCGCTGGACCGTAACGACAAACAGGAGCTGGCGGAAGAAACCGGCGATCTCCTGTTCGCGCTGGTCAACCTCGCTCGTCATGTTGATGCCGATCCGGAAGCCGCGCTGCGCACCACCAACGCCAAATTCGAACGCCGCTTCGCCTATATCGAGCGCGCGCTGAAAGCGCAGGGCCGCACGCTGGAGCACGCCTCGCTCGCGGAGATGGACGCGCTTTGGAATGCGGCGAAGCGGGAGGAGGTCCGGTGACGGAATTGCCGCTATGAGCAGCAACGATGTTCGCTCTGCTTCCGTGGACAAGGCGTTGTCCCGTATGAGCAGAACACACAGCAATCGCCGGCCTTTGGCTGCAATTGCCTGCCGCAACCTTTGCAAATGTAGAAATACTGGCAAGCGTCGGGCGCATGATCTGTGCCGACTGGCAGCGACATCCCGGACTACCAGTTTCACGAGCATCACATCGCGTGCGGCACGGCATCAAACCTCGACACCACGATATCTCGCTTGGTCTCGTCCACTCGCACGGTCATATCGAAGCGGCCATCGTGCAGCTCTTTCGCCAGCACCTCGGCATTGCGATGCAGCCAGCTGATGCCGGCCCCGTCGGCGGCGTCGATGGAGAGATCGAGCGTGGTGCGCTTGGCGGCCAGGCGCTCCTCGATCGCGGCAAGCAGTGCGTCGACGCCCTGCCCTGACACGGCGGACACCAGCATCGCCGGATGATCCTCCGGCCTGCGCGCGGCGATATTGAGCAGCTCTTCGCGCTGTTCGGGATCGAAACGGTCGATCTTGTTCCAGACCTCGATGATGCGGCCGGAATCGTCGGGGTTGATGCCGAGCTGGCGCAGCACCGCGTCGACGTCGCTCTGCTGCGCCTCGGCGTCCTCATGCGAGATGTCGCGCACATGCAGGATGACGTCCGCCTCCAGCACCTCCTCCAGCGTGGCGCGGAAAGCGGCCACGAGCTGGGTCGGCAGGTTGGAGATGAAGCCGACGGTGTCGGACAGCATCGCCTTGCCGCCATGCGGCAGATTGAGTGCGCGCAGGGTCGGATCGAGCGTTGCGAACAGCATGTCGGCGGCCTGCACGTCGGCGCGCGTCAGGCGGTTGAACAGCGTCGACTTGCCGGCATTGGTGTAGCCGACCAGCGCCACGACGCGGTACGGCACGCGCTGGCGTCCCACACGATGCAGCCGCCGCGTCGCCTGCACCTTCTTCAGCTCGCTCTCGAGCTTGGAAATGCGCTCCTGGATCAGGCGGCGGTCGGCCTCGATCTGGGTCTCGCCCGGGCCGCCCATGAAGCCGAAACCGCCGCGCTGGCGTTCGAGATGGGTCCAGGAGCGCACCAGTCGCGAGCGCTGGTAGTTGAGATGCGCAAGCTCGACCTGGAGCGAGCCCTCCCTGGTCTTGGCGCGCCGGCCGAAGATTTCCAGGATGAGCCCGGTGCGGTCGAGCACCTTGGCGTGCCATTCCTTCTCCAGGTTGCGCTGCTGGATCGGCGACAGCGCGCAATCCATCACCACGAGCTCGACCTCGAGGGACTTGATCAGTCCGGCGATCTCCTCGACCTTGCCCTTGCCGATATAGGTCGCGGGCCGGATCTGGCTGACCGGCGCGATGATGGCGTCGGCAATGACGAGATCTATCGCGCGCGCGAGGCCCGCGGCCTCGTCGAGGCGGGCCTCAACGTCGCGCAGGACATAGCCATCCGCTTGCGCGTCGGCATTCCCTGCGCGCACTCGCAAATAGGGGCCGATGACCAGCACCCGCCCCGTATGAGCCCCCGCTGACCGCGGACGGTCAGCATCCCCGCTGAAATTCCGGGGTTCCAATCAGATCACTCTCAAGCCGGCTGGTCCTCGCCGCCTTCGAACAGCTGAATCGGAGCGCCGGGCATGATGGTCGAGATCGCATGCTTGTAGACAAGCTGCGAATGACCGTCGCGCCGCAGCAGCAAACAGAAATTGTCGAACCAGGTCACGATGCCCTGGAGCTTCACTCCGTTGACCAGAAAGATCGTCAGTGGCGTCTTGGTTTTGCGAACGTGATTAAGGAAGGTGTCCTGTAGGTTTTGTGCGCGGTCTGCCGCCATTGTTTTTTTCTCGCTTTGAGTTTCTTTTTATTGCGCCGGTTGCGGCCTCTTGTGACGAGGCCTCTCCCGGTTGCCGTCCTCATGAGATCCCCCTCGGAAGGAACAGCGTTTCAATTAGAGGACAGGTCGGGATATTAGGCAAGCCGCTTCACGCGGCAGGCCATGCCCTATTGCCCCGAAAAATTACGGAAATCGATGATTTTCCTCGCCTATTCCCGAGGGCGGCCTGCAGTGTCGCGGCGCTAGCCGACGCCGAGCGCCTTCAACTTCCGATGCAGCGCCGACCGTTCCATGCCAACGAACTCAGCCGTGCGAGAAATATTTCCTGAGAAACGGCTGATCTGCGCAATCAAATAGTCGCGCTCGAACACTTCGCGCGCTTCGCGCAGCGGCAGGCCCATGATGTGCTCGCCATTGTTGCTGGTCGGCATCGCCGGCACCATGGAGCCGACGTCCTGCGGCAACATATCGGCCGTAATGATCACTTCGGGTCCGCCTGCCGCCAGAATCATGACTCTCTCAACGTTGTTGCGGAGCTGGCGCACATTACCGGGCCAGACATGCGATTGCAGCACCGCCATTGCGTCCTGCCCGATCTGACGCTTGGGCAAGCCACTGCCGGCCGAGATCTGCTCCATGAAGTAGTCGATCAATTCCGGAATGTCCTCGCGCCGCTCCGACAGCGCCGGCACGCGGATCGGCACCACCGAGAGCCGGTGGTAGAGATCCTCCCGGAAACGGCCCGCCGCGATCTCCTCTTCGAGATTGCGCGCGGTCGATGAGATGATGCGCACGTCGACCTGCACCTTGGCAGTGCCGCCGACGCGCTGGAATGACTGCTCCACCAGCACGCGCAAGATCTTGTTCTGGGTCTCGCGCGGCATGTCCGCGATCTCGTCGATGAACAACGTGCCGCCATGGGCTTCCTCGAGCGCGCCGGGCTTGCGCGGCTGCTCGCCATTGGACTGCTCGACGCCGAACAGCTCGTGCTCCATGCGCTCGGGTGTGATCGCGGCGGCATTGATCACCACGAAAGGACCGTCGGCGCGGCCCGAGGCCGTATGCAGAGTGCGCGCGGTCAGTTCCTTGCCGGCGCCAGCGGGGCCGACGATCAGGATACGGCTGTTGGCTTTGGCGGCGCGCTCGATGGTCTGGCGCAGCTGGTTCATGCTTGGCGAACGGCCGACCAGCTGGCTGGCACTCGGCGCGAGCTGTTTCAGCTCCTTGACCTCGCGCTTGAGCCGCGAGTTCTCCAGTGCGCGGGTCGCGACCAGGATCAGCCGGTCGGCCTTGAACGGTTTCTCGATGAAATCGTAGGCGCCGCGCTTGATCGCGGCGACCGCGGTCTCGATGTTGCCGTGGCCTGAGATCATCACGACGGGCAGATCGGCATTGTCCTTCTTGACCTGCTCCAAGAGCTGCAAGCCGTCGAGCTTGGAGCCTTGCAGCCAGATATCGAGAAACACGAGATGCGGCCGGCGATTGGCGATCTCGGCGAGCGCCGTATCGCTGTCGCGTGCGGTCCGGGTCACGAAGCCCTCGTCCTCGAGGATGCCCGCAACGAGATCCCGAATATCGGCCTCATCATCGACAATCAGAATTTCACTTGCCATGGATCGCGCCTGTGTTGTCAGCTGCCTGTTGAGGCTTCGATTTTGGTTGAATCATTGGTCTTTTCAGCCGGCTCTTTGGTTTGCTGGCTCTTGACGGATTCCGTGGCCGCTTGCTTGGCCGCCGGCGTTTGCTCGACCATCTCGGACTTCGCGGGTTGCCCCGAGACGGCAAAGCGCATCCGCATCCAGGCGCCGCGCTGGCCTTCGCGGAAGTCGGAGGCGTCCTTCAGCTCGATGCGCCCGCCATGGTCTTCCAGCACGCGGCCGACGATGGCCAGCCCCAGCCCGGTGCCCTTGGCGCGCGTGGTGACGTACGGCTCGAGCAGGCGCGAGCGCGCGACCTTGGGCAGGCCGATGCCGTTATCGATGACGTCGATCAACACGTCTTCGCCCTCGCGCGACACCACGACGTCGATGCGGCCTTTGCCGAGTTCTTCCGGCGGGACCTGCTCGATCGCCTCGGTGGCGTTCTTGATGATGTTGGTGACTGCCTGCGAGATCAGCCGCCGGTCGAACTGGGCGCGCAGCGGATCCTGTTTGAACTCGGCCTCGATGTCGATCTCGGGATGGGCGACCTTCATCAGGAACACGGCTTGCCGCACGGTGTCCGCGACGTCCTCGCCTTCCATTACAGGCTTGGGCATCCGCGCAAAGCGCGAGAACTCGTCGACCATGCGCCTGATGTCGTCGACCTGGCGCACGATGGTGTCGGTGCACTGGTCGAAGATCTGCTTGTCCTTGTCCTCGGTGATGGTCTTGCCGAACTTGCGGCGGATGCGCTCGGCCGAGAGCTGGATCGGCGTCAGCGGGTTCTTGATCTCATGCGCGATGCGACGCGCGACGTCGCCCCAGGCCGAGGTGCGCTGGGCCGAGACGAGCTCGGTGATATCGTCGAGCGTGATGATGTAGCTGTCGTGCGGCTGGTTCTTCTCGGCACTGACGCGGACCGACAGATTGCGCTCGGTGCCGTCGCGGGTGATCGTGATCTGGCCCTGCACCAGACGCTGGGTCCCTTCGCGCGCCGCCTTCATCATCTCGTCGAGCTCGGGCAGCACGTCGGAGAGCGGATGGCCGAGGGTCTCCGCTTCGGAGTGCCCGATCAGCTTCTCGGCGGAGCGGTTGAGGATGCCGACACTGCCGGACGTATCGACACCGATGATGCCGGCGCTCGCCGAGGACAGCACGGCCTCGATGAAGCGGCGGCGGCTATCGATGAGATCGCTGGCGTTGACGAGCTCGTCGCGCTGGCTGCGCAGTTCCTGCGTCATCTTGTTGAAAGTCTCACCCAGCTGGGCGAGATCGCCTTCCGACTGGTGCACGGGCACCTGGACGTGGAGGTCGCCGGTCGAGACCGTGTGCGCCGCGTTCATCAGCCGCCGGATCGGCGAGACCAGCGAATTGGCGAAGTTGAGGCCGATCAGCACCGAGGCCATCAAAATGGTCAGCGCGATCACCGCGAACATCAGCGCGAACGCGACCTGGATGCCGAGCCGGCGTGACTCGATCTGGGCGTATTCGGCGACGCTGACTTCGGTCTGCTTGAGCTGATTGACGACATTCGGGTCGAGCGGACGGGCGACATAGAGGAAGGTGTCGTTGAAGGCGCGCAGGCGGATCACCGCGGCGACGAAGCTCGCATCGGGGAGCACCGCGATCTCGGGCTCGTTCTCGTTGACATTGCTGAGAAAGTCCGACGCCGGCGGCGAATAAGCCAGCCGCATGCCGGTGTCGGCCGACTCCAGGATGTTGGTGTTCTTGTCGATGATCATCGCGCCCGGCAGGTTCCGGGAGGCGGCGCTCGCCGTCAGCATCTCGCGGAACGAGCGGCGGTCCTGGTCGTAGAGCGGCCGGGCATGGGCGATGTCGTTGGCCATGCCGATGATGTCGCCACGGATCAGCTGCGCGTGATCCTGCATATAGGCCCGCGCGATCGTCAGCGAGTTCTGGATCACCTCCTTGGTCGGCCCGGAGAAGAGCCGGTCGAGGCCACGCTCGATGGTGACGTTGGCGACGACCGCGACCAGCACCGCCGGCAGCACCGCCACGATCGAGAACAGGCTGACGATTTGGACATGGAGACGCGCCGCCGCCCTGCCCCGCCGCCGCGCCAGGATCAGCTGCCAGAGTTCGCGGATGATAATGCCGACCAGCAGCAGGATCGTGGCCGCATTGATCAGGTAGAACGTACGGACCACCTCGGGCGTCGGCTCGATCTTGGTGAGACCGGTCAGGACCAGGAAGGTCAGGAAGGCCGACAGCAGCGCCAGCGCCACGGCAACGGGTGCCAGCCAGCGCCGCACCGACCAACGCCGGGGCTCTTCCGCTGGGGCCGTGTCAAAGTGTGCGGCCGAGGTGTCTGCGCTGGTCATTCCGGCAATGGTGGTGCTGAAAACGGGTCCGCGACGGGCGGGTACTGATGTATTCGTACCACATTGTTGCCGAATTGCGACAATTCCGCGGCGTCTGCCCCGCCGCGGAGCGGCGCAATCCACAGGGACATGCCATTCGGCTGGGAACGGATTCCCGCCGTCCCGGCTTGATCCGGCATGGATAGGATCTTTCTCGCGACGATGGTTTCGGCCGTTCTTCTGCTGATCGTGGCCGCCGACCTCCTGGTCAACGGCCTCGCCCTTCAGCAGGTCCCGGTGAATCTCGCCAGCGTGATGCCGGCATCCGGCCAAACGGTCAGATAGATGTCATGCCGCGCGTTGCGGCCGAACGACCCATTTGAACGCAAGCGGAACATTTAGGCCGATTGGGATTTCTGCTCAGCGCGTCAGCCACAACGGCCAGCGCGATCCGGACAGGCTCAGCTCTGCCTTGGTAGGGGGAGCTGAGCCACCGCCGGGCAAACCAATGCGGACTTGCGTGGAGCGTGCCCTCGGCGTCCTCGCATCAACATCGCGGCGCACGGCCGCGGCATGCCGAGGTGGAAGCCCGTGCGCTCGGATTGTTCTCGCTGGTTCTGGCCAATCGCTCGTTCAGCGCCTCGCTGGTCTCCGCGTTCCGCCGTCCCAGCGCAGGTGTGAATCCAGCTCGCGATCGCCGCGTTGCTGCTCGGTCCCCCGAAGCACGCAAGCCGATCTGGAGCAGCCGGCAGCGCCTGCGAGCAACCGAGCTACCCTGCGGATTTTTTCAGAGCGGCCGTGCCCGCCTCCGAAGCTCGGCAACCGCCGGCATTCGCGTCACCGTCGCGGCGGGTGTTAGTCGGCCTCGGCTCCTTCCGCTTCGGCCTGCCCAGCTTCGGCTCTGAGCGGAATCAGCCCCCGCTCCGATACACCTGGATGTCGAGGTCCCGGATCTTCTTCCGCAACGTGTTGCGGTTGAGACCGAGCAGGTCGGCGGCGCGGATCTGGTTGCCGCGGGTGGCAGCGAGCGCGGCCGTGAGCAGCGGCACCTCGATCTCCTTGAGGATGCGGTGATAGAGGCCGGGCGGCGGCACACCGTTCGGAAAGCCCTGGAAGTGCGAGGACAGATACGCTTCCACGGCGCCGCCGAGATTGTCGACGCCCTGCTGGACCGCAGCGCCCGGACTGACCGAGGGGGGCGCGAGCTCGCCGTCGATGACGGAGGCCGTGATCACGTCCTGCGGATAGAGCGCTGCGAGGCGCCGGGCGAGATTTTCCAGCTCGCGCACGTTGCCGGGCCAGCGATGCTGCTTCAGCCGCTCCAGCGCCAGCGCATCCAGCTTCTTCGGCGGCAGGCCGTCCTTCTCGGCCAGCGTGAAGAAGTGACGCACGAGATCGGGCAGGTCCTCGATGCGCTCGCGCAAAGGCGGCAGCCGCAGCGGGACGACGTTGAGGCGGAAGAACAGATCTTCGCGGAACAGGCCCTGCTGGATCAGGACTCGCAGGTCCTTGTTCGAGGCGGCGACGATGCGCACGTCTGTCTTGATCGGGGTGCGGCCGCCGACCGTCGTGTATTCGCCCTGCTGAAGGACGCGCAGCAGACGGGTCTGCGCCTCCATCGGCATGTCGCCGATCTCATCCAGGAACAGCGTGCCGCCTTCGGCCTGCTCGAACCGGCCGGAGGCGCGGGTGTTCGCGCCGGTGAAGGCACCGCGCTCGTGGCCGAACAATTCGGACTCGATGAGATCGCGCGGGATCGCCGCCATGTTGACCGCGACAAACGGCCCGTTGCGACGCTTGCCGTAATCGTGCAGCGCGCGCGCCACGAGCTCCTTGCCGGTGCCGGACTCGCCCGTGATCATCACGGTGAGGTCGGTCTGCATCAGGCGCGCCAGCACGCGGTAGATTTCCTGCATCGCCGGCGAACGGCCGACCAGCGGGATCGCCTCCATCTCGGCATCCTCGTCAGGCGTCGAGGTCCGCTCCTTCGGCTCGGCGAGCGCGCGACCGACGATGGCGATCAGCTCCTTGAGGTCAAAGGGCTTCGGCAGATATTCGTAAGCCCCGCGCTCGGAAGCTCGGATCGCCGTCATGAACGTGTTCTGCGCGCTCATGACGATGACGGGCAAATTCGGCCGCATCTTCTTGATCCGCGGCAACAGGTCGAAGGCGTTTTCGTCCGGCATCACCACGTCGGTGATGACGAGATCGCCCTCCCCCTGGCTGACCCAGCGCCACAGCGTTGCGGCATTGCCGGTCAGCCGCACCTCGTAACCGGCGCGGGACAGTGCCTGATTGAGAACGGTGCGGATGGCGGTATCGTCATCGGCTACGAGAATGCTACCTGCGGGCATCGTTGATCCTCATTTTGCCCCCTGTGATGCAGGCGACGACTTCCCGGCAGAGCCGTCGCGACTGCTTTGATCGGCATGTTTGACCGATGTGGAATACATCGGCATCAGCACGCGGAAGGTGGTCTTGCGCGGCTGAGATTCGCATTCGATGATGCCCCCGTGATCGCCGACGATTTTTGCAACCAGCGCCAAACCGAGACCACTTCCGGTCTGCTTGGTGGTCACGAAGGGGTCGAACAGATTGGGCAGAAGATCGTCGGGCACGCCTGGTCCATTGTCCCTCACGCAGAATTCGAGCGGCAGAGATACCCGGGATTTTTGACCAGGCACTGACAGGCGCACGCCGGGGCGGAACGCGGTGGTGAGCTGGATCTCGGCGTCGGGCACGTCGATCAGGGCTTCTGCGGCGTTCTTCACGAGGTTGAGGAACACCTGAATCAGCTGGTCCTGATTCGCGAGCACCGGCGGCAGCGAGGGATCGTAGTCCTCGATGAAGCGGATGTTGCGGGCAAAGCCCGACTGCGCCAGCCGCTTCACGTGGTCGAGCACCGAATGGATGTTGACGGGCCCGCGCACCACGGGACGCTCGTCGCCGAACACCTCCATGCGGTCGACCAGCGTCACGATGCGGTCGGCCTCGTCGCAGATCAGGCGCGTCAGCATGCGGTCCTCGGACGAGGCCTGCTGCTCCAAGAGCTGCGCCGCGCCGCGAATACCCGAAAGCGGATTCTTGATCTCATGCGCGAGCATTGCTGCTAGCGCTATCACCGAGCGCGCGGCGCTGCGATGGGTGAGCTGTCGATCCATCTTGTCGGCGATGGTGCGTTCCTGCAGCATCACCACGATGTGGCCCGGACGCTCGGTGAGCGGCGCGACGTGCAGGTCGACCTGGCGATCGCCGCCCATGCGCGGCGTACCCAAATCGACCTTGTATTCGTTGACCGGCGAGTTCGACGAGCGCACCTGGTCGATCAGCGCCAGCAAGGGGCTGCCGAACGGCACCAGTTCCTTCAACGACTGCCGCTTCAAGAACTGCGTCGAGATCTCGAAGAAAGCTTCGGTCGCGATATTGGCGGCGACGATCTTGCCGTCCGGCCCGATCATGAGCACGGGATTCGGCAACGCATCCAGGATTGCGTCGCTGTCGGACTGAAGCGGCCGACGATGTTCAGCGGCTGAGCTCATGCAGCGGCGCTCCATGCGAAGTCGTCGAAAGCGTCTTGCAGTGAATTGTGAACGAGGCGCGGATCCTCCGAGACCAGGATCTTTTGGCGCCAGGATCTCAGCTTCTCGGCCGGCGCACGGCTCGCCTGCGCTGCGACATCGAGCGCCCAGCCCAGATGCTTGCGGGCATGCCTGAGACCGATGCGCAGACCATAGAGCGCGCAAACGCCATCATAGAGTGTGCGGACATAATGCAGCTGCGTTTCGAGCGAGGGGGCAGCTTCCTCAGCCCCGCCCTGCAGGCGGCGGCCGATCTGACCGGGCAGCCAGGGCTGGCCCTGCGCACCGCGGCCGATCATCACGGCGTCGGCGCCTGAGGCTTCCAATGCGGTGAGCGCCTTTTCATAGGACGTGATGTCGCCGTTGACGACGAGCGGAATGGAGATGGCCTCGCGCACGGCGCGGATCGCATCCCAATCGGCCTCGCCCTTGTAGAATTGGCAGCGGGTGCGGCCGTGAACGGTGACGAGCCGGATGCCGGCGGCTTCAGCGCGCCGCGCCAGTTCCGGCGCATTGCGCGTGCGGTCGTCCCAGCCGAGCCGCATCTTGAGCGTCACGGGCACCTTCACCGCGGCGACCGTCGCGTCGATCAGGCTGACGGCGTGGTCGAGATCGCGCATCAAGGCCGAGCCAGACTGGCCGCCGGTGACATGGCGGGCCGGACAGCCCATGTTGATATCGATGATGTCGGCGCCCTCGGATTCCGCGATGCGGGCGCCTTCGGCCATCCAGTGCGCCTCGCAGCCGGCAAGCTGGACCACGTGCGGACCGATTCCCGTGGCTTCGCAACGCAACCGGGACATCCAGTGGCCATTGGCGAGCTCATCGCTTGCGGTCATCTCGGATACGACGAGACCGGCCCCAAGCTCGGCGGCCAGCCGGCGGACGGGCGAGTCAGTCACACCTGACATCGGCGCCAGGAAGACCGGGGTGGCGACTTCAATATCGCCTATTTTCAACGGCTTAGAGCCTGATACTGCCGAGCCGGTCACGGGGGTCTCGTTGACTGAGCAGGGCGTCATTGCGCCTGCCATGATCTATCTTGCGCACAATTCTTGTGCAGTCAAGCGTCATGCCTACAGTTTAGACAGTTCTGCAAATCTTTCAAGTGCAGTGCAGCAAAATGCTGTTTCCCACAATCCCGGGAAATCCCCTTTTTTTGCGGGCTTGCCGTGCTAGAGGCATGCCGGCAAATCACCCCCTGCCCTTTCATTGGCAACTGAGTATTTGAGTCCTATGGCGAAATCACAACGCACCGCTGTCGTCCTCGTGGCGGCCGGACGCGGCCTGCGCGCCGGCGCTGGCGGGCCGAAGCAATATCGCGAGATTGGCGGCGTGCCTGTGATCTATCGCGCCATGGAAGCCTTCAGCCGCCATCCTGATGTGTTCGCAGTGCAGCCGGTGGTGAACCCCGACGACACCGCCATGTTCGCCGCGGCGGTCGCAGGGCTGAAGCACGAGCCGCCGACCAATGGCGGCGCGACGCGGCAGGCTTCGGTGCTTGCCGGTCTCGAGGCGCTGGCGAAGCACGAGCCGGATATCGTGCTGATCCACGACGCGGCGCGTCCCTTCGTCTCTGACGGGGTGATCTCGCGCGCGATCGAGGCGGCGAGCCGCACCGGAGCCGCGATTCCCGTCGTTCCCGTCACCGACACCATCAAGATCACCGGTGAGAGCGGCAATGTCGAGGACACGCCCGACCGCGCCCGCCTGCGCATCGCACAGACGCCGCAATCCTTTCGTTTCGACGTCATCCTGGAGGCGCATCGTCGCGCCGCGAAGGACGGGCGCTCGGATTTCACCGACGATGCCGCGATTGCCGAATGGGCGGGATTGACGGTTGCAACCTTTGAAGGCGATGTTGCCAATATGAAGCTCACCACTCCCGAGGATTTCGTGCGCGAAGAGGCGCGCCTGGCTGCCCAGCTGGGCGACATCAGGACCGGCACCGGCTATGACGTGCACGCCTTCGGCGAAGGCGACCATGTCATGATCTGCGGCGTGCGCGTGCCGCACAGCAAGGGCTTCCTGGCGCACTCCGACGGCGATGTCGGCCTGCATGCACTGGTCGACGCCATCCTCGGCGCGCTCGCCGACGGCGACATCGGCTCGCACTTCCCGCCGAGCGATGCGAAATGGAAGGGCGCCTCCTCCGACCAGTTCCTGGAATACGCTATCGAGCGCGTCGCCCAGCGCGGCGGCCGCATCGCCAATCTCGAGGTGACGCTGATCTGCGAGCGACCCAAGATCGGCCCCTTGCGCGACACCATGCGCGCGCGCATTGCCGATATCTCAGGCGTCGACATTTCGCGCGTGGCGGTGAAGGCTACCACCAGCGAGCGCCTCGGCTTCACCGGCCGCGAGGAAGGCATCGCGGCCACCGCGAGCGCCACCATTCGCCTGCCGTTCGACGAAAAGACTTGGAGCATGTGAGGCCATGGGCGGCAGCGACGCACGCGCCATTGCCCGCTCGCTGCTCGATCTGTGCCGGATGCGCAAGCTGACGATCGCGACCGCTGAATCCTGCACCGGCGGGCTCGTTGCCGGCGCACTGACCGATATCCCAGGCTCCTCGGACGTCATCGACCGCGGCTTCGTCACCTATTCCAACGACGCCAAGCGCGCGATGTTAGGGGTCGAAGCCAGCACGCTGACGAATTTCGGCGCGGTGAGCAAGGAGACCGCGACCGCCATGGCGATCGGCGCGCTGGAGCGCGCTGATGTCGATCTCGCCGTCGCGATCACCGGCATTGCCGGCCCCGGCGGTGCCACGCCCGGCAAGCCCGTTGGCCTCGTGCACTTCGCCGCCGCCGCGCGTGATGGCCGCATCATCCATCGCGAGCACCGTTTCGGCGCGATCGGCCGCAGCGCGGTGCGCGCCCGCTCCGTGGTCGAGGCGCTGCGCATGCTGATGGACCTCGCCCGCGGCCCGCAAGTCGCGGCCAAGCCGCAACGTACCGCCGCAAGCCGCCTGCGCCCGCGCGTGACCCGCTCGCCGCGCCGGCATGCGGTGAAGCGCAGGCCGCCACGTTCGCCGCGGGGCTGATGTTCCCGTAGCGCGGGTACAAGGATCGGTAGAGCACTTTCGCTCTACCCATTCTACGACTGCGACTGCGCCAGCTTCGGCCGACCGTAGATCGCGTCTGCCCGCTTCTCGAAGGCGGTGGAAAACCGCGCGAAGGCGGCGTCGAACATCGAACCCATCAGCATCGCCAGCATGCGGCTCTTGAATTCGTAGGCGAGGAAGAATCCGACGTCGCAGACGCCCTCGCCCTTGGGCTCGAACGTCCAGCGGTTTTCGAGATTGCTGAAAGGACCTTGCAGATATTCGACCAGGATCTTCAGATTGGCGCGATCGAGCGTCACCCGGCTGGTGAAGGATTCCTTGACCAGCTTGAACGACACCGTCATGTCGGCGACCAGCACCTCGGTGCCGTCGGGCTTTGCCATGCGCTGGCGCACCCTCAGCGCGCTGCACAGCGGCACGAATTCCGGGTAGCGCTCGATATCGGCGACCAGATCGAACATCTCGGGTGCGCTGTGATTGACACGGCGCTTGCTCGAAAAACGGGGCATATCGGTTCAGCGGGCAATCGCGGCCCGCGCGGCCTTCAATCTCGCAAAATCCTCGCCGGCATGATGCGACGAGCGGGTGAGCGGGCTCGCCGACACCATCAGGAACCCCTTGGTGTAGGCGACCTTCTCGTAAGAGCTGAACTCGTCCGGCGGCACGTAGCGCATCACCGCGTGGTGCTTGCGAGTCGGCTGGAGATATTGCCCGACAGTGAGGAAATCGACGTCCGCCGAGCGCAGATCGTCCATCACCTGCAGCACCTCATGGCGCTCTTCGCCGAGGCCGACCATGATGCCGGACTTGGTGAAGATGGAGGGATCGAGCTCCTTGACCCGCTGCAACAGCCGGATCGAGTGGAAGTAGCGCGCGCCCGGACGCACCGTGAGATAACGCGACGGCACGGTCTCGAGATTGTGGTTGAACACGTCCGGCTTGGCCGCGACCACGATTTCGAGCGCGCCCTCCTTGCGCAGGAAGTCGGGCGTCAGGATCTCGATCGTGGTCGAAGGGCACGCGGCCCGGATCGCGCGGATCGTCTCCGCGAAATGCTCGGCACCGCCGTCAGTGAGGTCGTCGCGGTCGACCGAGGTGATGACGACGTGGGCGAGACCGAGCTTGGCCACGGCCTCGGCGACATTCTGCGGCTCGGCCGCATCCAGTGCATTCGGCAGGCCGGTCTTGACGTTGCAGAAGGCGCAGGCCCGGGTGCAGGTGTCGCCCATGATCATGAAGGTCGCGTGCTTCTTGTCCCAGCACTCGCCGATGTTCGGGCATCCCGCCTCCTCGCACACCGTGTGCAGGCCGTTGGCGCGCACGATGTTGCGGGTGTCGGCGTAGCCGCGGGTATTGGGCCCGCGCACGCGGATCCAGTCCGGCTTCGGCGGCGAAGCGGAATCAGGACGATTCACCTTTTCAGGGTGGCGCGGACGCAGCGGGTTCGAGATGGTATCGACAATAACGACCATGGGGTGTCCGGTCTGTTCAGGTCCTACCTAGTCGGTCTGGCCTGGCATCGCAACCCGGCTCGCACCACTTCAGAGAACATGGCAGATATGGGCAATATCCTGCTCTGTTCTCAGGCGATTCTCTCCTCGAATGGCTCCAGTCTCGAAACCTTCCACACCCAGGCTTGGCAAGGCCCTCAAGCGTGCCTTTTTCGCGCGCAACGTGCGCGAGGTCGCCCACGACCTGATTGGCGCAACCATGCTGGTCGACGGCGTTGGCGGGATCATCGTCGAGGTCGAGGCCTATCATCATACCGAGCCGGCGGCGCACTCCTACAATGGCCAGACGCCGCGGAACCGGGTGATGTTCGGCCCGCCCGGCTATGCCTATGTCTATCGCTCCTACGGCATCCACTGGTGCGTAAACTTCGTCTGCGAGGAGGAAGGCTCGGCCAGCGCCGTGCTGATCCGCGCGCTGGAGCCGACGCATGGCATTGCGACGATGCGCCGCCGCCGCCACCTTCAGGACGTGCACGCACTGTGCTCGGGCCCGGGCAAGCTGACCGAAGCGCTCGGCATCACCATCGCGCACAACGCCCTGCCGCTGGACCGCCCACCGATCACGCTGCATGCGCGGACGGAAGATGTGGAGGTCGCAGCCGGCATCCGCATCGGCATCACCAAGGCTGTCGAGCTGCCCTGGCGCTATGGCGTCAAGGGCTCGAAGTTTTTGAGCAAGCCGTTTCCGAGGTAGGCTACGACGCCTGCTTCAGCCGCTCCAGTGCCTCGAGCAGCTTGGCCTTGCGCGCCAGCGCGGCCTCGCGCTTTTCACGCTCCTCCTCGACGACCTCCTCGGCCGCGTTGGCGACGAACTTCTCGTTGGCCAGCTTGGATTCGGCACGCTTGATGTCAGCGTCCGCCTTCGCGATCTCCTTGTCGAGACGCGCGCGCTCGGCGGCCACATCGATGACGCCCTTCAGCGGCAACGCAGCCACCTCGCCGCGCACCAGCAGCTGCACCGCGCCGTCGGGCGCACGGTCGGCGAAGGAGATCTCCGACAGCCGCGCCATGCGCTTGATGACGTCGGTCCAGCGCGGCGCCCGCTCCCGGGTCTCGGCCGAGGCGCCGGCAAGCACGAGCGCCGTCAGCGTCGCCGGCGGGATGTTCATCTCGGCGCGCACCGAGCGGATCTGGGTGATGAGGTCGATCACCCAGCCGATCTCGGCTTCCGCCCTGGGGTCGGTGAAGTCGGCATGGTCGAAGATCGGCATGACCAGGGCCGGCGAGATCAGCGGATCGGTCGGCCCGGCGGCCGCGGCGAGCATCGCGAGCTGCTCCGGCGAAGGCTGAGACGGCTTCAGCGGCCACGGCGCCAATGCGAGCAGGCCGTCGCGCTCGGCCGTCACCTCCCACAGCTCTTCGGTGATGAAGGGCATGAAGGGGTGCAACAGCTTGAGGATCTCGTCGCGCGCCCAGGCGACCATGGCGCGGGTCTCGTCCTTGGCGGGGCTGTCCGGGCCGAGCAGCACGGGCTTTGCGAGCTCGACATACCAGTCGCAATAGACGTTCCAGACGAAGCGGTAGATGCTGCCTGCGGCATCGTTGAAGCGATAGGCCTCGATCGCCTCGGTCACCTCGCGCGTGGTGTGCGCGGTTTCGTGCGCGATCCAGCGGTTCAGCGTCTCCTTCGCCTTCGCCGGCTCGAAGCCATCTGGCACGGCACAGTGGTTCATCTCGGCGAAACGGCACGCATTCCAGAGCTTGGTCGCAAAGTTGCGATAGCCCTCGACGCGGCTGGTGGCGAGCTTGATGTCGCGCCCCTGCGCCGCCATCGCGGCCAGCGTGAAGCGAAGCGCGTCCGCGCCGTATTCGTCGATCAGATGCAGGGGATCGATGACGTTGCCCTTCGACTTCGACATCTTGGCGCCCTTCTCGTCGCGGACGAGGGCGTGGATGTAGACAGTCGAGAACGGCACCTCCTTCATGAAGTGCAGGCCCATCATCATCATGCGGGCGACCCAGAAGAAGATGATGTCGAAGCCGGTCACCAGCGCATTGGTCGGATAGTAGCGCTGCACTTCGGGCGTGTCGTCGGGCCAGCCGAGAGTCGAGAACGGCCACAGTGCCGAGGAGAACCAGGTATCGAGAACGTCCTCGTCACGGGTGATGAAGCCTTCGCGCTTGTTGCGGTCGAGCGCCATCTCGCGCCCCTGCTCGGCCGTGATGACCTCCTGCTCGACGTAGTAGCCGAGCGCATTGCTGACGGCCTCTTCCTCGGTCTCGGCGACGAATACCTTACCGTCAGGACCATACCAGGCCGGGATCTGGTGACCCCACCAGAGCTGACGCGAGATGCACCAGGGCTGGATGTTCTCCATCCAGTCGAAATAGGTCTTTTCCCAGTTTTTCGGCACGAACGTCGTTTCGCCCGAACGCACCGCCGCGATCGCAGGCTTAGCGAGCGTCTTGGCGTCGACATACCACTGGTCGGTCAGATACGGCTCGATCACGCTGTTGGAGCGATCGCCATGCGGCACCATGTGGGTGTGAGGCTCGATCCGCTCGACGAAGCCGAACGATTCCAGCCGCTCGACGAGACGCTTGCGCGCGGCGAAGCGATCGACCTTGTGGAACTCCTCGGCGAACTGCGCGGCGCCCTCGGGCAGGTCGCGCAGGTAATCCTCGTTGTCGAGGAGATCGAGACAGCCTTCCCTGTCGAGCACGCTGATCCGGCGCAGGCCGTGGCGATTGCCGACCTCGAAATCGTTGAAGTCGTGCGCCGGCGTCACCTTCACAGCGCCCGAGCCCTTCTCCGGATCGGAATATTCGTCGGCGACGATTTTGATCTTGCGGCCGACCAGCGGCAGGATGACGTTCTTGCCGATCAGCTGCCGATAGCGCTCGTCCTCGGGATGCACGGCAACGCCGGTATCGCCGAGCATGGTCTCCGGGCGCGTGGTGGCGACAACGACGAAGCTCGCGGGATCCTCGGGGCTGAAGGTCTTGCCCTCGATCGGATAGCGCAGATACCAGAGGCTGCCCTTGACCTCCACCTGCTGCACTTCGAGATCGGAGATGGCAGTGAGCAGCTTGGTATCCCAGTTCACCAGCCGCTTGTCCTTGTAGATCAGACCCTCGCGGTGCAGCTCGACGAACACCTTGACGACGGCCTTCGACAGGCCTTCGTCCATGGTGAAGCGCTCGCGCGACCAGTCGCAGGAGGCGCCGAGGCGCTTGAGCTGGTTGATGATGGTGTCGCCGCTCTCGGCCTTCCACTGCCAGACCCGCTCCAGAAACTTCTCGCGGCCCATCTCGCGGCGGCCTGGCTGCTGGCGCTCCGTCAGCTGCCGCTCGACCACCATCTGGGTGGCGATGCCGGCATGATCGGTGCCGGGCTGCCACAGCACGTCGCGGCCACGCATGCGCTCGAAACGGCACAGAATGTCCTGCAGCGTGTTGTTGAGGGCGTGGCCCATGTGCAGCGAGCCCGTCACGTTCGGCGGCGGGATCACGATGGTGAACGGCACCGCGTCGCGACGGTCGGGGCGGCCGGCCTTGAAGGCAAGGCTGTCCTCCCACACGACGGACATGCGGGTTTCGATATCGGCGGGCTGGTAATTTTTCTCGATCATGGGGGTGCTAGAAAGCCGCGCGAGGGGGCCAAGTCAACGGACAAGTCAACGGACAAGTCAACGAAAAGGTCAGCGCGCACGGGCTGTCCGGCCCGGTCGACGCGGCCAATTTGACGTACAAGCGGGGCTATATCAGGGCCGCGCGACCCGCGGCCCTATCTGCCGCCGCGCGAGACCCGCTCGATTTCGGCCTTCACGATGCGTTCAACCAAGCCCGGCAGGTTGTCGTCGAGCCAGGACTTCAGCATCGGCCGCAGCATTTCCTTGACCAGATCCTCCAGCGTCCGCGCATTGCTGCTGAGCACCGTATGGGCCAGGGAATTGAAGGCGGATTCGACCGCGGAGACCGTCGATTGCGCGAGGATTGGCTGCTGCGGCGGCAGCGGCGGGGCGTCAAAATCCACCGGCGCGTAGGACGGTGGCGGCGTCGGACGGGGGGACGGCGATTCGGCGAACTCGAGATCGTCGCGCGGCTCGACCTTGCGGAAGCTCGGCGGCGGCGGAGCCGGTGTCGGATCCACCGCCATGTCGTCCGTCAGTTCGAGCACGTCGGGCTCAGGCTCTGGTTCGGGAGCGCGGACCTCGGGCGCAGGCGTGGCCGCGTCGAGCCCCGCCAGCAGCGCGTCGATGTCGTCCTGGCTGTTGGATGCATCCGCCGCAGGTGCTGGCGGCGGCGCCGGAGCCGGCTTCGCTTCTGGCGGCGCGGGCTTCTCGGCGGCAGGTTTTGCGGCCGCGACCTTGGCTGTCGGGATGTCGTTCACGGCCTGCGGCTTCGGCGCCGCAGCCTTCTCGGGCTTGGCGGCCTCAGCCGGCGGCGGCTTTGCCTCATCGTCGGCAATGATGCGCCGGATCGAGGCCAGAATCTCCTCCATGGAGGGTTCTGTGACCTTTGCAGGCTGCGTCATCTCCGACTCCACATCATCAACGCCCTCGCATGCGTTGTTTTACACCAAGCAGGACAGGATTGGCCGGTTCCGGACGAGAGGTCCGTGATTTTTCGTCGCGGCAGCCCGACTTGTCCCCAGATCACGGCTCAACGTGCAGCGGTGCGCCCCTGCTCCCGGCACTCAAGCGTTACACACGCGTCGTCAACGCGGGACGAATCGACCCGCATCATCTTGGCAAGGCTATGTCAGGGATTTTGACGATTGCAAGCAAAGCGCCGGTCAACCTCGGCTGTTCGCGAGGTCGACCGGATCATTGCGGGAATCAGCGCCCGTCGGGCGTGCGCACGCCAGCCCAGCTGTCGCGGACCTGATGATAGTGAACGCTGGGGTCGTAGGTTGTGGTCGCCAGGCCAAGGACCTGCGGCGATAGACGGCCTACGGCACTGAGCACGGAATAGGACGCAACCACGCGATCGTGCTGTGCGGTGACGAGCGCGACACGCGCGTTGACCAGCGCCTGCTGCGCATTGAGCACGTCGAGCGTGGTGCGCTGGCCAGCCTTGGCCTCTTCACGGACGCCGTTCAGCGCGATCTCTGAGGCGGTGACCTGTGCCTGCGCGGACTGCACCTGCGCCTTGGCAGCCTGCAACTGGCCCCACGCCTGCACGACGTTGGCACGAGCCTGATCGCGGGTCGTCTCCAGATTGAGGCGCTGCTGCGCCAGGTTCTCCTTGGATTGGCGGATCAGCGAATATTCGCCGCCGCCCTGATAGATCGGCACTGAGAGCTGCGCGATCGCCGATGCGGTGTACGAGCGCAACTGAATCAAGGACTGTTCGTCGGCCCGCGTGGCCGATGCCTGAAGCGAAACCGTCGGCAGCAACGCACCTTCGGCGACTTTCACCTGCAGATAATTGACGTCGATACCGTACATGCTCGCCGTGACGTTAGGGTTCTCGATGAGGGCGAGCTCGATTGAAGCTGCAAGCGTCGGAGGCAGGAACCGATCGACGGGCGAGCCCGGCGCGAGGTTCGTCGGCTCGTTACCGATGATCCGCCGGAAGTTCGCCCGCGTCGTGGTCAAATTCGCTTCGGCAGTGAGCGCCTGCGTCTTGCCGGCAGCCAGCTGCGCCTCCGATTGCGCAACGTCAGTGCGGGTCACTTCGCCGACGTTGAAGCGGTCACGGGTCTGCTTCAGCGTCTGCTCGAGCACGCGTACGTTGCTGCGCTGGACTTCCAGCGTGGCGGCGTCGCGCAGATAATCCATATAAGTGGTCGCGGCCTGGAGCAGCACGGTCTGATCGAGGCTGCGCAACGCTTCGCGGGCACCGGACACCTGACTCTCCGCCGCACGGGTCCGGTTGGCGGTCTGGTTGCCATTGTAGAGCGTCTGCGTCGCGGTGACTCCAACACTGCGAGGGAATCTGGATCCGAAGACTGAGTTAGTCCCGACGCCACTCTGCAAGTCCTGATATTGATAACCGCCGGTCGCCGTCAGCGAGACCTTCGGGCGGTATCCGGACAGCGCCTGCGGCACGTTTTCGTCGGTCGAGCGCACCTGGGCACGCTGTGCGTTGAGCTGCGGATTGTTCTGATAGGCGCGCACCAGCGCGGCCTCGATCGTATCCGCCAAGGCAGGCGTCGGCCCGGCCAACGCCAGCAGCAGGACCGAAACCGCAGCTCCGGTGAAGAGCTTCACCCCATGCATCCCAAAATTTCCGTTCATTCTAACGCCCAACTCGTGCCCGCGAGCTGGGTTACGTCTACGAGTGGAGTCGTTGCCCCGCCGCAACATAGGACGCGGTCAAGCGCGACGGAACCACCTATGGGTGGTTCTCAGTGGAAACTCTTCACGTGCAGCATCCCGGCCACACTTCTGATTCAGAACGGGATTTGGGCGGCTTTTGGGCCGTCAGAAGACGAAGGCGGCCGCCCGTTCCAGCCCGGGAAGGACCGGGGCTGCGGCATCGAACAGGGCCCGATGGCCGAATTCACCGTGGGTACGGGTCACGATCGTGGCGCGCGGCGGCCTCGATTCGGCCGACACCCCCACCAGACGCCCGCCCTCCTTCAGCTGCCCGAGCAGAGCTTCCGGCATCACCTCGGCCGCGCCGTTGAGGACGATCACATCATAGGGGGCAGCAGCCGGTTCCCCGTCGGTGCAGGCCGCCGCCTTGCAGGTGACATTGGTAAGTCCCAGGGCGGTGGAGGCGTCCTTAGCCTTCGCGGCCAAGGCCGAATCGCATTCGGTCGCGACGACCTGCCGCGCGAGCTTGGCCGTCAGCGCGGCGAGATAGCCCGTCGCACAGCCGACAACCAGCACGTTGTCGCCCTCGCCGATTTCAGCGGCCTGAAGCAGCTTGCCAGTCAGCGCTGGCTTGATCAGGAACCGTTTGGTGGCGCCTTCGCTCACGTCGAGGTCGAGATCGAGGTAAGCAAGTGCCTGTCGGCCGGCCGGCACGAAAGCCTCGCGCGGAACCGTGAGCATGGCGTCGAGAATGCGGCGGTCGGTGACGTCATTGGTGCGCACCTGGCCATCGACCATTTTTTGGCGCGCGGTCGAAAAACCGGACATTTGCGGACCCTGCAATGCGGACAATACCGCGGAGGAAATTCGCGGCATCTTTGAAGCATGCTTGGTCAAAAGGCAACACGGCCGTCGGCCTCAAGCGACCACGGCTTCCGCAACTCTCGGTGCGGGCCGGACCAGCCTTATTCGATCGCCACCGCGAGGCGGCCGATCAGAGCGGCGACCTCGTCCAGCCGTGCCGAATCCGGCGTCTCGACCGCCCGCGCCAGACAGGCGAGGCATTCATCGTCGCTAAGCTCAGGAATGCGGGCCGGCAGAATCGAGGGGGCCACACGAGAATGGTCGACCTGGATCTCTGACATGGGAATCAGTTCCTTGTTGTCCGGCGCAACCATGCTCGATTTGAATTAAGTCGATTTGGCGCCGTCCGCATGGCGCGACCGCGCCCGCCCACACATCCGTTTGAGAGCGATTCCGTGCTGGATTTTGGATGCTGTCTTCAAATATCAGGACAAGAAGATTGCATGCCGCATGAGAATGCGAGCGCAAATCATTGAATTATCGGCAAGATTTGGCTCCCCGGGCTGGATTCGAACCAGCGACCATCCGATTAACAGTCGGATGCTCTACCGCTGAGCTACCGAGGAAAAGGCGAACCGTTCGTTCGCGCGCGGCTGCGTATAACAAAGCCGCTTGCGCTTGCAAAGGACGAATTCGTCCTCATCCTCAACGCGCCCCGGGAAGGGCCTGGACTGAGGGCCTGGAATGGCCCCTCCTCCGGTTAGGCGACCCCAAACATCATTCCGCGAGAAACGAGGTGGTCTTGGTGCCGGAGTCGTAGCGCCGCCCGACTCTCTCCGCATCGTCATTGCGAGGAGCTCGCGACAAAATTGCGTAGCAATTTTGGCTAATGCGACGAAGCAAATCCAGAGTCCCTCCTCTGAGAGATTCTGGATTGCTTCGCTACGCTCGCAATTGTGCATGTTCAATAATTCGCTGATTGGATCGCTGCAGCGGAGGAACGATCCGATGCGAGACAACAGCTATGACCGAACGGTTGAACGCAACTATCTGCAGAAGTGGCGTTTTCTGAT
>NZ_RDQF01000110.1 GCF_004114425.1 Bradyrhizobium vignae
CAATACCCTGCAGGCAACGCCCGGTCCTGCCCGCATCAGCCACAAAATGCTCCAAGCCAGATGGAATAATGACTTCCTTCTCTCCGCCCTCGCCCATATGCGATAGCCCTACCCTGGAGGGGAGGGTGAAGCGGAGATCAATCGAACAAGCTCGGCGTGTGGTTCACCAGCGCGCCTTCGATCTCGAGCATCTTCAGCTTCGTGACCACGCCGCCATTGGCCGAGAAGCCGCCGGGCTTGTTGCCGGCGGCGAGCACGCGATGGCAGGGCACCACGATCGGGCAGGGGTTGCGACCGAGCGCCTGGCCCACGTCGCGCGACAGCTGGACGCCGCCGAGCTGCTTGGCGATGTCGCCATAGGTGATGGTCTTGCCCGGCGGGACGGTGCGGGCGATGTCATATACGCCGCGGTTGAATTCGGGAACACCGTCGAGGTCGAGCGGGATGTCGGTGAGATCATCCGGCTCGCCGGCGAGCAGTTTGGTCATGCGGTCGATCGCCTGCTGGACCTCCCAGGGCGGCTCGGCCTCGCTGGCATCAGCTTGGCGCTGATGGATGCGGGTCCGGATCTTTTGCTCGCCGCCCATCGGCAATTGTGTGCCGTTGATGCCGCGCGGACCCCAGGCGACGGCGCACAGGCCGATCCGGGTGTCGAACAGGGCAAAATGCTGGTCGGTCATGACTAGGTTCCTGGCTTGCTTCCGTTGCAGGCCCCCCACTTTCATCTCGTGCCAAATCTAGGCTTGGAAATAGTTGCGATCCACCCGGTTTCCGGGAATCTTGCACAGGAGTTCCAATTGACTTCGCGAGCCCCGGAATGCAGAGCCTCCACGTCAACGGTTACGACATGCCCTATCTCGACGTGGGCGAAGACAGAGGCAGGCCGCCGCTGGTCTGCGTTCACGGCTCGCTCAATGATTTTCGCGTCTGGGGCTGCGTGCTTGGGCCGCTGACGCAGCAACATCGGGTGATTGCTGTCAGCCTGCGGCATTTCTTCCCCGAGCGCTGGGACGGCGTTGGTGACACCTATTCGATCGCCCAGCATGTCGACGACGTCATCGCCTTCATCGACAAGCTCGATCTCGGGCCGGTCGATCTGATGGGCCATTCGCGCGGCGGGCATATCTGCTTCCGCGTGGCGCAGCGTCGGCCCGAGCTGCTCCGCCGGCTGATCCTGGCCGAGCCTGGCGGCGAGCTCGATGCCAGCCTCGATCCGGATTACGTCGGCGGCCCCTCGCCGCTGCTGGCGCGCTTCACGGCTTCCGCCGAGAAGATCGCGGCCGGCGATGTCGACGGAGGCCTTGCGGTCTTCGTCGACACGCTGGAAGGCGCCGGCACCTGGCCGCGATTGCCCGCGATGGTGAAGCAGAACCTGCGCGACAACGCCATGACGCTGATCGGCCAGGTCCGCGACAACCGCCCGCCGTTCTCGAAGACGGATGCGCAGTCCATCAAGATGCCGACGCTGTTCATCCTGGGCGCGCGGACCAAGGGCCTGCTGCCGAAGGTGCTGCATGCGCTGGCCGCGCATGTGCCCTACTCCAAGACGGCGATCATTCCGAACGCGACGCATCCGATGTTCGAGCAGGCGCCGCAGAAATATTCCGAAGTGGTACTGGATTTTCTGGCGAGCTGATCATGCAGAGCTTTCGCGTCAACGGTTACGACATGGCCTATCTCGAAGTGGGAGGCGGTCCACCGCTGGTCTGCGTGCATGGCACGCTCGGGGATTTCCGCACCTGGTACTCTGTGCTCGGTCCACTATCGCAAGCACATCGGGTGATCTCGGCCAGCCTGCGGCATTTCTTTCCCGAGCATTGGGATGCCGTCGGCGACGACTACACGATGGCACAGCACGTTGCCGACGTGATCGCCTTCATCGAGCAGGTGAGGCCCGCCCCCGTCGACCTGATGGGACATTCGCGCGGCGGACATATCGCCTTTCGCGTGGCGCAGGCCCGGCCCGATCTGTTGCGCAAGCTGGTACTGGCCGAGCCCGGCGGCGATCTCGACGCATCCCTGCCTGTGCCGGAAGGCACGCCCGCGTACCCGCCGCTGGCGGCGCGCACGGCGCGCTCGGTCGAGATGATCCGCACCAGCGACATCGAGGGCGCGCTGCGGAATTTCTACGAAGGCATCGAAGGTAACGGCTCCTGGCGGCGAGTGCCTGCCGCGGCCAAGCAGCAATTGCGCGACAACGCGCTGACCTTCATCGGTCAGATCAACGAGCAGCGCCGACCCTACACGCTCAGCGATGCGCAGGCCATCAGGACACCGACACTGCTGATCGGCGGCGGCGCCACCGCCGGCAGCCTTTCGGTGATCTGGCGCGTGCTGGCCGCGCATATCGCGGGCGCCGAGACGGCGGTGATTGCGAATGCCGGCCACTGGATGTTCGAGCAGGCGCCGCTGGAGTTCGGCGAGGTAGTGGACAAGTTTCTCGCCGAGTAAAGGAGACCTCGATGACCTTCCGCCGCGTTACCCTGCTCGCTTTGCCACTGCTCGGCCTCGCCATGAGCAGCACGACCACCCTTGCGGCCGCCGACGAGAAGATCAAGGCCGCCGCCGAGCAGGAGAAGGCGCCGCTGATCGAGACGTTGCGCGACATGGTGATGATCGAGAGCGGCAGCAGCGACGTCGAGGGGCTGAAGAAGATGGCCGACTTCACCGAAGGACGCCTGAAGGCACTCGGCGCCACCACCGAACGGCGCAAAACCACGGCGGGTGCCGGCGCCGACATGGTGGTGGCGACGTTCAAGGGTTCGGGCTCGCGAAAACTGATGCTGATCGCGCATATGGACACCGTCTATCAGCGCGGCATCCTCGCAAGCGAGCCGTATCGTGTCGACGGCAACCGCATCTACGGCCCCGGCATCGCCGACGACAAGGGCGGCATCGCCGTCGTGCTGCACGCGCTCAAGATCCTCAAGGAGGCCGGCTGGACTGACTACGCCACGCTCACCGTGGCGTTCAACCCGGACGAGGAAGTCGGATCGATCGGGTCGGGCGAGATCATCGCGGAGCTCGCCGACCAGCACGACGTCGTGCTCTCCTGCGAGCCGACGGCGGCCTCGCCGCCCGCGAAGAACGATTCGCTGCTGCTGGGCGCCAGCGGCACTGCGACCGGCATCATGAAGGTGAGGGGCCGTGCGGCGCATGCCGGCGCGGCACCCGATCGCGGCCGCAACGCGCTGATCGAGCTCTCGCATCAGCTGCTGCAGACGCAGGACGTCGCCAAGTCGATCCCGGGCACCCAGCTCAACTGGACGACGGCGAAGGCCGGCACGGTGCGCAATCAGATTCCGGAAGATGCCGAGGCCGGCGCCGACATCCGCCTCACCATTCCCGACGGCATCGCCAGGCTCCAGGCGGCGCTCGACGAGAAGATCAAGAACCGGCTCGTGCCCGACACTGAAACAACTGTGAAGATCGTGGCGGGCCGCCCGCCCTTCGTCGCCAGTCAGCGCGGCCGTGCGCTGGCCGAGATGGGGCAGGCGATCTATGCCGAGATCGACCGCAAGCTCGATATAGCCGAGATGACCGGCGGCGCCACCGACGCCGGCTACGCCAACCGCAACGGCAAGGCGGTCGTGGTCGAGAGCTTTGGCCTTGCCGGCTTCGGCTATCACGCCCGCGACGAGTTCATCGACACCAACTCGATCGTGCCGCGGCTTTATTTGATGAGCCGAATGCTGATCGAGCAGGGGAAGAAGGAGTAGCTCATGTCCCGGACGCGCTGCAAAGCTTTGGCGTTGCGATGGTGGGCCCATTTTGACGAAAACAACCCCATGCACAGTAGACGGGCATAGTGATATCAATGACTTAGCTGGCCCCTCCAAAGCCGCCGGAGCGAGGCCTCCGGGCTGCATTGACGCCTCTCCTCTCCTGCAGTACCGTCGAATACGGAATTCCGTATTCCATCTTGGAGCTGCCGGCGTGATCCCTCTCGACCCGCTCCCGAACCTGATCGACCAGGTCTATGCGCGGATCCTGGAGGCGATCTCCGACCGCACGCTGCGGCCCGGCCAGCGCATCCGGCAAAACGAGCTTGCCGACAAGCTCGGCGTCTCGCGTCAGCCGGTGTCACATGCGCTGCATCTGTTGCACCGGCAGGGCCTCGTCGCCGAGAGCGGCCGGCGCGGTTTCGAAGTCACCCAGCTCGACCCCGCGCGCATCCGCCAGCTCTACGAGGTGCGCGGCGCCATCGATGCGCTGGCGGCGAGGCTCGCCGCCGCGCGCGCAGCGAGCGATGCGGCGGGACGCGCGCGACTGGAGGCGGCGTTCGCCGCCGGACGTCGCATCGATCGCAACACGTCGCTCGCCGAGCTCATCGTGCTCGATGTCGACTTTCACCGCGCGATCTACCAGCTCGCCGGCAATCCCGTGATCGAGGAGACCATCGCGCCGCAATGGCCGCATATGCGTCGCTCGATGGCGACAGTGCTGTCGGAGCTCGACTATCGCGACAGCGCCTGGGCCGAGCACGCCGATATCGCCGAACATATTCTGCGCGGCGATGCGAAGGCGGCTGAACGCGCCGCGCTGGCGCATGCGCAGACGGCGGGGCGGATGACCGAGGAGAGATTGAGGGCGACGGACGCGGCGGCGGCGTAGCGATTTACACGCACGCCGTCATGCCCGGGCTTGTCCCGGGCATCCACGTTCTTCCGAAGGTGGAGCAAAGACGTGGATGGCCGGGTCAAGCCGGCCATGACGACAGAGAAGACAAACAACAAAAACCAAGGAGGACGACCCATGAAACTTTCCGAGGCGCAATTGGAGTTCTTCCACCGCGAGGGCTGGCTGTTCCTGCCCGAGCTGTTCAGCCAGGAGGAGGTCGACCTGCTCGCGCGCGAGGCGGTCGGCATCTATGACACGAACCGGCCCGAAGTCTGGCGCGAGAAGAGCGGCGCGCCGCGCACGGCCTTTGCCGCGCATCTCTACAACGAGGCGTTCGGAATTCTCGGTGCGCATCCGCGCATGATCGAGCCGGTCGAGCAGGTGTTCGGTGAACCCGTTTACATGCACCAGTTCAAGATCAATGCGAAATCGGCCTTCACCGGCGACGTCTGGCAATGGCACCAGGATTACGGCACCTGGAAGCGCGACGACGGCATGCCTGAGCCGCGTGCGATGAACATCGCGATCTTCCTCGACGAGGTGATGCCCATCAACGGCCCCCTGATGCTGGTGCCGCGCAGCCAGAATGCCGGCGATCTCGAAGCCTCTCATGACCTCGCCACCACCTCCTATCCGCTGTGGACGCTGGACGAGGACACGGTGACGCGCCTCGTCAAGCAGGGCGGCATCGTGGCGCCCACCGGCAAACCAGGCGGCATGCTGATGTTCCACGGCAATCTCGTGCATGGCTCCAGCGGCAACATCACGCCCTACCCGCGCAAGATCGTGTACCTGACACTGAACGCGGTCTCGAACTACATCCGCACTCCCACACGACCGGACTACATCGCGCATCGCGATTTCACACCGATCAAGACGGTGGATGATGATGCGCTGCTGCGGCTTGCTCGTGCGCCGAGGCAGGCGGCGGAGTAGAATGCTCTCGTGCCCCGGACGCAGCGCAGCATCTCTTCGACGATCCGCTGCAGAGCCGGGCCCCACGCCGCGCCGAATTCCCTCGCACTGGGTCCCGGCTCTGCGGAGCAGCGCTGAAGAACCGCTGCACCGCGTCCGGGACACGAGACTCATCGGATGACAACATGAACCTCTTCCGCCTCCTCCAGGCCCGCGCATCCGCCGGCAAGCCCGTCCGTGTCGCGCTGATCGGCGCCGGCAAATTCGGCTCGATGTTTCTGGCGCAGGTGCCGCACACGCCGGGATTGGAGGTGCCCATCATCGTCGACATCGACTGCGATCGCGCGCGCGAGGCCTGCCGCACCGTCGGCTGGGACGCGGAGCGGATCGCCGCGACCGTCTTCACCGATGACGGCGCTCGCGCGATCGCCGGCGGCGCGATGGATGTGGTGGTGGAGGCGACCGGCAATCCCGCCGTCGGCATCAAGCATGCGCGCGCCGCGATCGCGGCGGGCAAGCATATCGTGATGGTGAATGTCGAGGCCGACGTGCTGGCTGGCCCCCTGCTCGCCGAGGAAGCGCGCAAGGCGGGCGTCGTCTATTCGCTCGCCTATGGTGACCAGCCGGCGCTGACGGCGGAGATGGTCGACTGGGCCCGCGCCACCGGCTTCCGCGTCGTCGCCGCCGGCAAGGGGACGAAGTACCTGCCGGCCTACCACGACGTGACGCCCGATGGCGTCTGGCAGCATTACGGCCTGACCGCGGGCGAGGCGCAGTCGGCCGGCATGAACCCGCAGATGTTCAACTCCTTCCTCGATGGGACCAAATCGGCGATCGAGATGGCCGCGATCGCCAATGCCTGCAGCCTCGACGTGCCCGCGGACGGCCTGCTGTTTCCGCCCTGCGGCGTCGACGACCTGCCGCACATCATGCGGCCACGCTCGCGCGGCGGCGTGCTGGAGCGGTCCGGCGTCGTCGAGGTCGTCTCCTCGCTCGAGCGCGACGGCCGGCCGGTGTTTCGCGATCTGCGCTGGGGCGTCTATGTCGTACTGGAGGCGCCGAACGACTACGCCGCCGATTGCTTCCGGCAATATGGCTTGAAGACCGACGCCAGCGGACGTTTCGCCGCCATGTACAAGCCGTATCATCTGATCGGGCTCGAGCTGAATGTCTCGGTGCTGTCGGCCGCGCTGCGGGGCGAGCCGACCGGGCAACCTCACGGCTTCCGCGGCGACGTCGCGGCGGTTGCAAAACGTAACTTGCGCGCTGGGGAGATGCTCGATGGCGAAGGCGGCTACACGGTATGGGGCAAGCTGTTACCGGCAGCCGCGACCCTCAAGACGGGCGCGTTGCCGATCGGGCTCGCACATCGCGTGAAGCTGAAGCATGACATCGCCCATGGCGCGGTGGTGCGCTGGAGCGATGTCGAATTCGACCCGGGCAACGAAACGGTGAAGACACGCAAGGTCATGGAAGCCGCATTCGCAGCGCAGCATTGATCGGCTTCGTCGGTCACACAACAAGAGTGCGCTTGATTTGCAGTTCCCCTTTGGTCATCCTGACCACGATCCGGGAGCACTGAATTTCGGACGACAAGAAACGTCGGCCACCGGCGAAGACCAAAGCGGCGTCAAGACCGCAATCCCTCGTCGAGGACTCGACATCACAGGAGGGAAACGCATGGAACGTCGTAAATTCCTGACGGCAGGCGGACTGGGCCTGGCCGCAACTGCTGTTGCTGCGCCGGCCGTCGCACAATCGATGCCCGAAGTGAAGTGGCGGCTCGCTGCAAGCTGGCCGAAATCTCTCGACACGCTGTATGGCGGTTGCGAGTATTTCTGCAAGCGGGTCGCCGAGATCACCGACAACCGCTTCCAGATTCAGCCGTTCGCCGCGGGCGAGATCGTCCCTGGCCTGCAGGTGCTCGATGCGGTCTCGAACGGCACCGTCGAGATCGGCAATACCGCGCTGTACTACTATTGGGGCAAGAATCCCGCCTTCACCTTCGGCACGGCACTGCCGTTCGGTCTCAACACGCGCCAGCACATCTCCTGGCTGCAATGGGGTGGCGGACAGGATCTCCTCAATGATCTCCTCAAGGAGCACAACGCGATCGGCGTGCCCACCGGCTCCACGGGCGCGCAGATGGGCGGCTGGTTCCGGAAGGAGATCAAGTCGATGGCCGATCTGCAAGGGCTGAAATTCCGCGTCGGCGGCTTCGCCGGCACGATCATCGCGAAGGTCGGCGGCGTGCCACAGCAGATCGCGGGCGGCGACATCTATCCCGCACTGGAGAAGGGCACGATCGATGCGGCCGAATGGGTCGGTCCCTATGATGACGAGAAGCTCGGCTTCGTGAAGGTCGCAAAGTACTATTACTATCCCGGCTGGTGGGAAGGCACCGGGCAAGGCCACAACGTCATGAACCTGGAGAAGTGGAACGCGTTGCCGAAGCACTACCAGGCCGCGGTCGAGAGCGCTTCGCGCGACGCCTTCACCTGGGTGACGGGCAAGTACGATGCCGTCAACCCGCCGGCCTTGAAGCGGCTGCTGGTCGCCGGCGCCATCCTCAAACCGTTCCCACAGGAAGTGCTCGAAGGCTGTTATGGCGCGGCCAACGAGATCTATACCGATCTCGCCAAGAGCAATCGGCATTTCGGCAAGATGTATGCGAGCCTCACCGCGTTTCGCAGCGAGTCGCTGGCCTGGATGCAGGTGGCCGAGCTCAGCTTCGACACATTCATGATGCGGATGCGGACGAGGACTTAGCTGCATCGCTGCAAGTGGCGAAACGACGAAAGCCCCGGAGAGATATCTCCGGGGCTTTTTGTCGGCTAACGTCGGGCCGCCTCAAAGCTGTCATCGTCCGGCTTGATGTTCAGCCCGGGGACATGACCGACGGGTGTTCGGGGACATAGCCGACACATTCTCCGCTCGCCAAGTCGATGATAGCGACTTGGTGGGCGGCAAAGAAGATCCCGTATTGCGCATCG
>NZ_RDQF01000111.1 GCF_004114425.1 Bradyrhizobium vignae
GAGCCACCGCCCACGGCCGCGTCGAACGCCGACAGGCCATCGTCGCGCCGGCTCCTCAGTTGGCGAAACAATACGACTTCCCCGCTATCGCCGCAATCGGTCGCATCGACAGTTGGCGCGCCAACTCTGGCAAGGCTGTCAAACACACGGTCCGATACTTCCTCGCCTCGCGCTTGCTGTCGGCCAAAAAACTGCTCGAGGTCGTGCGTGCCCACTGGAGCATCGAGAACAACCTGCACTGGGTCCTCGACGTCCTGTTCGACGAGGATGCCTGCCGCAGCCGCAAGGATCACGCCGCCGAAAATCTCGCCCTCATCCGCAAGCTGGCCATCAATACCCTGCAGGCAACGCCCGGTCCTGCCCGCATCAGCCACAAAATGCTCCAAGCCAGATGGAATAATGACTTCCTTCTCTCCGCCCTCGCCATCTGCGATAACCCTACCTGGAGGGGGAGGGTCGCTTCGCATGAAGCGTAGCGAAATGCGAAGCGGGGTGGGGTGACAGTCTATCCATTGAAGCGGTGCCCGAGTGGAGAGATCACCCCACCCCGCTCGCGCTTCGCGCGATCGACCCTCCCCCTCCAGGGGAGGGTAAGAAACTAACCGCCGGCTTCGCCGAAATGGACGTCTTCGAGCAACGATGACGACACGGTCGGGACCTGGTCGCCTTCTGAGGCGCGGGAGATGGCGAGGCGGGTCTTGTTGAAGATGCTCTCGGCGCTGCCCGGCTTGCTGAGATTGTTGAGGAACTCGCTGACCAGCACGCTGTGCTCGCCCTTGCCGTCATCGACGACCTTGCCGGGCGAGGCGGAGGTGAGGATCAGCGCATTGTCGGACGCGCTGATCGGCGCGAGGCCGTGGCTGTAGGAGCGGAAGCGGCGCTCGTAAGGGTTACGCCGGGAGGCGTCGACCACGACGAGCTTGGCCTTGGCGCCCTGCTCCTTCATCATCTCGAGCACGCCGTCGATGGAGACGCCATGGCGGCGGACGTCGCTTTCCTTCCAGATCACGGCATCGACCGGCAGCATGTAGCTCTCGCGTCCCGCTTGCACGCCGTAGCCGCCGAAGAACAGCATGACGACGCTGTCGTGCGTGATCCGGGACTTCAGGCGGCCCACGGCGCGGACCATGTCGTCCTTGGTCGCGTCTTCCACCATGTCGACGTCAAAGCCGTTCTTGCGCAGGGACGAGGATAGCGCCCGGGCGTCGTTGATGGACTGCGTCAGCGGCGCGTTGGCGTCGGGATAATGTCCATTGCCGATGACGAGCGCGAGACGCGAGCTCTGGCCGATCGAACCGGTGATCTGTTCGGTGGTCACAGCCTTGGCGGCATCGATCGCACGCATGTTGAGAGCAGCATGGGCGCCGATCGCGAGCGACACCGTGCCGACGAGGGCTGCGGCGAGGGCGATCGTACGTCGGGAAAGGTCGAGCTGCTTTACATTCATCTCGGTTCGTTTCCTGTGCCAAAGTCCAGCCAAGCGCGCGCACACTGTTTGAGTAGCGCGATAGCGGCTTTGGGTTTGAGGGATTGGCCGGGGAAGTGCCCCCGAATTGCGCGCAATTTGCGGCGCCGCACCAAACAAACCCTTAACCGCATATAGGCCCTGGGGCAATAGATTGCTCAAAATTTGAGCTAAGCGTCTGAATATATTGGTTAATCCTCCAGACCAAGTTCATGCATTCTTGGCTCCCCCGTAGCCTTCCGGACGCTCCTCATGCAGCCTTCGTGCCGGCCCTTTCTGTGACGCCTATCACATTTGTATTTTCCGCGAATCCGGGTAGCCTTTTCAACGACTTGCAGGGGGTGGTGTGCGAACGGCTGCGCGCTCGCCGGCCCCGGCCGGGCCCCCCGCGACCAGGTATTTCATGAGCTTTCATTATTTTGCCGGCGCCGCCTGCCGGGCGCTGACGGCGCGGAAGGACGGCCCCTCACTTTACGACGTCTGCGATCCCGTATTGTCCGATGCGGCCGGTGGCGATCCTCATCTGGCCAAATTCTACCAGACCGCACTTGGCAATCCCGCGCTGCGGATACTGCTCCGCCGCGCCGGCCTGCCCGAGCTGCGCGACGAAGCCAAGCTGAGCCGGCTGCGCGAGGCGCTCACCCGCGCCCGCGACGAGGTCGAGCCAGACTGGGCGGCGGTCGGACGGCCGATCGCCGATCTCGTCGACAGCATCGCGCTCGACCATCCCAAGCCGCCGCCGGTGCCGTTCAACGCCGCCCTGCCGCAGGGCGCACAGATCGACGGCGCGATCCGCGACTGCGCGCAGCATCTGCTCGGCTCGTACCGCCGCAATGGTTTCCTGCCGACCTATGCCGCCTTCAACCTGATCGGCGACCCCGATTTTCGCGGACGTGAGCTGATCATGGCGCTCACGGGGCTGAACGCACGCGGGTACAAGAATTCCTCGCTGCTGTTCAACCTCGCCCGCGTCTTCATCGCGCGCTCGCCCGCGCGCGCCGTGGTCAATCCGCCCTGGAAAGGCATTGCCGAGCCGATGTGGGAGCCGGTGCAGATCCGCCACCGCTCCGCCTATTACGACGCGTTCTTCATCGAGGCGCTGCTGAGTTATGTCGAGACCGGGCTCGCCTCGCCGGCCGACAAGATCGCGGCAGAGCGCGCCATCGCAGACATGGTCGATTTCTGCGTCAACATCAGCCGCGAGGAGGTCGAGGGCATCGATGGCGCGCGCTTCAACGTCATCACCGCGCTGGCGCCGGCGCCGCATCCACGGTTCTCCCGCTACTTCGCGCAAATCAAGCAGGATCTCGGCTTCGGAATCTACGTGCCGGATTGCGACACCACGGCCTGCTCGATCTCCGCGGCGACGCAGGCCGGCTGCACCGATCCCATCATCGACCAGCCGCTCCTGGATTTCTACTCGGGCTATCAGGTGCGCGCCGGCGTCAACACGCCGCGCGTGACCGTGCCGCTCAACGACAATATCGACTATGAGGGCGGGGTTGCGACCTGGATCGACAATCTCGCGGGCGAGCGCCCTTACGGCAACGACCTCGATCCGACGCTCAATCTCGACATTCTCGAGGTCAGCTTTCGCAACCTCGCACGCTGGAAGATCCTGGAGACGCCGGCGCGGCTCGCAACCGTGCATCGGATCATCGGCTTCCAGAAGCGCCTGGCGGCGAGCGGCGCCTTCGCCAATCCGCGCTCGCATATCTATTATTTGCCGGAACTCTACAGCGCCTATTTCGGCCGCTGCTATGCCGCCTTCCTGGCACTGCCGCTGTCGGCACAGGCGGCGATCGATCCCGGCGGCGATTTCGATTTCATCCGCCACCGCGTGCTGTCCTACGTCAAGGGCGAGCTGATGGCCGCCGAGATGAACGTGTTCGACGCCGCGCTGGCGCTGATCGCGCTCGGCCATCTCGGCGCCGACCCGCGCTCCTTCGCGCCCGCCTTGAACGTCATCATCGCGAGCCTCGGCGAAGGCGGCCGCCGCGGCCCGTTCCGCGCCTATGAATGGAATAAGATGAAGACGCCGACGCGGATTCTGGTGGGCGGACCGGAGGTGACCTCGGCGTTCGTGCTGATGGCACTGGCAGCGGCGAAAAGGGCGATGGCGCGGGGGTGATGTGTCCTTCCTCCCCTGGAGGGGGAGGGTCGATCGCGCGTAGCGCGAGCGGGGTGGGGTGACGGTCTCTCCGCGACGAACAGTGCCCGAGTGGAGAGATCACCCCACCCCGTCATGCAATCTCGCTTCGCTCGATAGCATGCCGACCCTCCCCTCCAGGGACCCTCCAGGGGAGGGTAAGAAGCCGACAATGACGGGAAGTTGAAAGTCCTCCTGTCAGGCAAACGCTGGCCGAGCGGCCAAAAGCCGACCACAATTGCGCCGTCTATCGAGATTTTCATCACACCCGGACAGGCATGTTACGAAGATTCCTGATTGCGCTTGCTTTCCTCGCCCCCTCGCTCGCGCACGCTGCCGATATCACCGGCACGGCAAAGGTCCGCGCCGGCGATGCCGTGGTGATCGGCAACACGCGCATCCGGCTCGGCGGCATCGACGCGCCCTCAGTCGATCAGCTCTGTCTCAACACCAAGAGCGAGCGCTGGACCTGCGGCGTCGCGGCCCGCGACGAGCTCGCCAAATACGCCGAGGGCAAGACCTGGGTCTGCCACACCCGCGCGATCGACCGGCGCGGGCGCACCGTGGCTCGCTGCGAGGTCGGCGGCGAGGACATCCAGAAATGGCTGGTGCGCAGCGGCTGGGCACTGGCTTACACCCACATGTCGCGGGATTATGAGGCGGATGAAAAGGCCGCGCGCGAGGCCAAGGCCGGGATGTGGCAGGGCGCCTTCATCGCGCCCTGGGACTGGCGCGTCCGCAACAAGAAGACCGCCATCCTCGGGGCCACCGCGCCGCCGGAGGGAGCGCATGCGGTGCTGCTCGCGTCGGCCTCGGGGCCGGTCGCGCCCTCGCCGGACTGCACCATCAAGGGCAATGTGAACAGCGCCGGCGAATGCATCTATCACCAGCCGACCAGCCGCTGGTACGCCCAGATCAAGATGAAGATCAGCAAGGGCACCCGCTGGTTCTGCTCGGTCGAGGAGGCGGAGGCCGCCGGCTGCCGCGAGACGAAGCGATAGAGCATGGTCCGGACCCGAAGGGCCGCGTTGGCGCAAAATGTGAAGCGGCTTTCCGACGAGACCATGCTCAAAGCAAAAAACCACGCCAGACCTGCGTTTTACGCGCTTTTCTCACACGCCGCCGCCGCGTAAAGGTATGATTCAGCGACCCACCATCCTGTTCTCAAGCAACAAGGACCGACAGCAATGACCGTTCGCGCGGGCCGGGAGTTTCTGGCCATCCCCGGGCCCACCACGATGCCCGACGAGGTGCTGCGGGCGATGCACCGTCCGGCGATCGACATCTACTCCAAGCAGATGCTCGACCTGACAGAGAGCCTGCTCAGCGACATCTCGAAACTGTTTGCGACCAAGGGCAAATCCTACATCTACATCGCCAACGGTCACGGCGCCTGGGAAGCGGCGCTGAGCAACGTACTGTCGCGCGGCGACAAGGTGCTGGTGCTGGAAAGCGGGCGCTTTGCGATCGGCTGGGGCAATGCGGCGGCGCTGATGGGTGCCGAGGTCGAGGTGCTCAAGGGCGACTGGCGCCGCGCGGTGCGGCCGCACGAGGTCGAGGAACGCCTGCGCCGCGACAAGGAGCACAAGATCAAGGCCGTCGTCGTCGTCCAGGTCGACACGGCCAGCGGCGTGCAGAACGATATCGAGGCGATCGGCAAGGCGATCAAGGCGAGCGGCCATCCCGCGCTCTACATGGTCGACACCGTCGCCTCGCTCGGCTGCATGCCGTTCGAGATGGACAAATGGGGCGTCGACGTCGCGATGTCCGGCTCGCAGAAGGGCCTGATGACGCCGCCAGGTCTCGGCTTCGTCGCCGCCAACGCGCGCGCGCTCGAGGTGCACAAGAAGGCCAACATGTCGACGCCCTATTGGAGCTGGAGCGAGCGCGAGGGCACCGAGAATTATCGCAAATATGCCGGCACCGCGCCGGTGCATCTGTTGTTCGCGCTGCGCCAGGCGATCGACCTGCTATACGAGGAAGGGCTTGAAAGCGCCTTCCGCCGCCACAGCCTGCTCGGCGAAGCTGCGCGCCGCGCGGTCTCCGTCTGGTCGGAAGGCCAGGTGCTCGGCTTCAACGTGGCCGAGGCCAGCGAGCGCTCCAACACCGTGACCACGGTCACCATGAGCAACGGCCATGACCCGGCCGTGCTGCAACGCTATTGCAAGGACAAATGCGGTGTCGTGCTCGGCACCGGCATCGGCGATCTCTCGGGACAAGCCTTCCGCATCGCCCATATGGGCCACGTCAACGCGCCGATGCTGCTCGGCACGCTCGGTGTGATCGAGGTCGGGCTGAACGCGCTGAGTATCCCGCACGGCAAGGGCGGGCTCGAGGCGGCGGTGTCGTATCTCGGCGAAGAGGTGGCGGCGTAGCTTCATCCCTGCCCGCTTGCGGCAGCGCGATCGCATCTATCGAGAGTCGCGGACAGCTCGCTCACAGCGCATGCTTCGAGGCGCCCGCCGATGGCGGGCCCTCAGGTCGGAGCGGGAGCGCGAGGCAGCAGCCTTCTTTAAATTCCCCACATTCGATCTGATATAGAGGCAAGACACATCCCAGCTCCGAGGATCGACTTGCCCAACACCGCCAGCAAGACCCCGCCCGTCGCCCCGCGCCGGCCGCATTCATTCACCCGGCACGGCATCACCGTGACCGACGACTATGCCTGGCTGAAGGACGAGAAATGGCAGGAGGTGCTGCGCGATCCCAAGGTGCTCGATCCCGACATCCGCAAATATCTGGATGAGGAGAACGGCTACACCGAGAGCCTGCTCGGCCATACCGCGGCGCTGCAGAAGACGCTGGTGGGCGAGATGCGGGGGCGGATCAAGGAGGACGATTCCAGCGTGCCGTCGCCGGACGGGCCCTTTGCCTATTTTCGCCGGTTTCGCGAGGGCGGGCAGCACGAGCTGTTCGGCCGCATGCCACGCGACGGCGGCGAGGGCGAGATCGTGCTCGATGGCGATGCGCTCGCCAAGGACCACAAATATTTCAAGTTCGGCGGCAGCCGCCACTCGTACGATCACAAGCTGCAGGCCTGGAGCGCGGACACAAAAGGTTCGGAGTATTTTTCGATCCGCGTGCGTGACTGGGCGACGGGAAAAGATCTCGACGATCTCGTCGAAGAGACCGACGGCGGCGTGGTCTGGGCCGCGGACTGCAAGAGCTTCTTCTATGTGAAGCTCGATGACAATCATCGGCCGATGCAGGTGTGGCGGCACAGGCTCGGCACCAAGCAGGCCGACGATACGCTGGTCTATGAGGAGCAGGATGCCGGCTGGTTCACCCATCTGCACGAGAGCACCAGCGGCCGCTTCTGCGTCATCGCCGGCGGCGATCACGAGACGAGCGAGCAGCGGCTGATCGATCTCGCCAAGCCCGAAGCGCCGCCGCGCCTCGTCGCAGCGCGCGAGGAAGGCGTGCAATATTCGATCGCCGACCGCGGCGACGAACTGTTCATCCTCACCAATGCCGACGATGCCATCGAGTTCAAGATCGTCACCGCGCCGCTCAGCTCACCCGAGCGCAAGAACTGGCGCGATCTGATCCCATATCGCCCCGGCATCTACATCATCGACCTCGATCTCTATGCCGGCCATCTGGTGCGGCTCGAGCGCGCGCATGCGCTGCCGGCGATCGTGATCCGCGATCTCGCTGGCGGGGAAGAGCACGCCATCGCTTTCGACGAGGCCGCCTATTCGCTCGACACGATGGGCTCTTACGAATTCGAGACGACGAATTTGCGATTTACCTATTCGTCGATGACGACGCCATCGGAGGTCTACGACTACGACATGGCGAGACGAACGCGCGTGCTGCGCAAGCGGCAGGAGATTCCGTCAGGCCACAACGTTGCCGACTACGTCACCACGCGCATCATGGCGAAGGCGCATGACGGCGCCGAGGTGCCGGTCTCGATCCTCCATCGCCGCGGGATCGAGCTCGACGGCTCGGCACCGCTGCTGCTCTACGGCTACGGCTCCTACGGCATGGCGATGCCGGCCTCGTTCAGCGCCAACCGCCTGTCGCTGGTGGACCGCGGCTTCGTCTACGCCATCGCCCATATCCGCGGGGGCGCCGACAAGGGCTGGAGCTGGTATCTCGACGGCAAGCGCGAGAAGAAGACGAACAGCTTCGACGATTTTGCCGCGAGCGCGCGAGCTCTGATCGAGGCGAAATATACCAGTGCCAGGCGGATCGTCGGCCATGGCGGATCGGCCGGCGGCATGCTGATGGGTGCGGTCGCCAACCGCGCCGGCGAATTGTTCGCCGGCATCGTTGCCGAGGTCCCGTTCGTCGACGTGCTCAACACCATGCTCGACGACACGCTGCCGCTGACGCCGCCGGAATGGCCGGAATGGGGCAACCCGATCGAAAGCGAGAAGGATTTTCGCACCATCCTGTCCTACTCGCCCTACGACAATGTCGCGGCAAAGGACTATCCGGCGATCCTGGCAATGGGCGGGCTGACCGATCCGCGCGTCACCTACTGGGAGCCAGCGAAATGGATCGCGCGCCTGCGCGCCACCATGACCGGCGGCGGCCCGGTTCTCCTGCGCACCAATATGGGCGCCGGCCACGGCGGCGCCTCGGGACGGTTCGAGCGGCTCGACGAGGTCGCGATCGTGTACGCGTTCGCGCTGTGGGCAGTGGGGATGGCGGCGGCTGGGGTGTAGCCACACCCACCGCCGTCGTCCCGGCCAGTGCGCAATTGCGCGCGGGGGGCCGGAACTAGCACTACTTTGGCAGATTGTTGATTTTGGCGCGTTTTATAGGATTCCCGAATCAATTTTTCAATGATTCATGGGTGGTCGGCTCTTGGAGGGCTGACCATGCTGGGATGGGAAGACGAACT
>NZ_RDQF01000112.1 GCF_004114425.1 Bradyrhizobium vignae
CGCGCAACCACGATCCGCCGCCAGGAAACATGGTGGTGTGGCGAGGCCTAACACGCCTCAATGACATCGCCTTCGGCCTCTCAATCAGAACTCGTCGACGATGTGGGTAATTGAAAGCATCACCGGACGGTTACAGAGCAGCCCTGCCTTGTCTGCAAGCGAATCCCATCGGATGCCCACCACATTAAGTTCGCGCAGCCGAGAGCGCTTGGGCGCAAGGTCAGCGACGAATTCACGGTCCCGCTTTGTCGAATTCACCACCAGGCTTTGCATCGGCACGGCAAGAAAGGGCCTGGTGGGCCGACATGCAGATCGCCCTGTTGCCCATCGCAGGTGAACTATGGGTGGTAAGTCCGATCCATAAGAGCGCGAACGCCGGCAAGCAAGGCGCCCTCGGCAAAGAGGCGGCGGCGCAATGAAAGGTCTAGTCTAGCGGGTGCGGGCACCATCTTTAACTTTAGCAGGGGACGGGTGCGCACAATTGTGCATCCCCGGCTATTAACGCAAAGATGCAAAGATTAGCATCACACGCGGTAGACCTGGACACGATAAACAGTGCTAGGGCGCGTAGCCCCTGATCCCGTGCATTCCGGCATCATGCCGTACACCCGCTCGGTACCGGAGAGGTCGAGAAAAGCCTCGTCGATCGACAGCGGCTCGACCAGCGGCCAGCGCAGCGGCGCGAAAAGGAGCCATGCACTGCAGCTTGCCAACGTGGGACCACTTCGTCGGAACGGCCGAACAGAAGCGCAAAACGGTTCGCCGCCGAATGGTTTCGTTACTTCGGGCGAGAGCGACCTAGCTCGCACGTCCAAGATGATAGCGCACTCGGCTCGCTTTGCACCACCTCATCGTACATCACGATTGTGCACAGCCGTAGCCTTGTGGTGCAGCACCTTCAACAAGAGTGTTGGCTGACCAGATCACAGCCTCGTCTCACCTCAGGGGGCGGTTGAACGAATCAGGTCTGCCCACGCTCTCGCGACCTTCTGTTCTCCAGACGAGCCGAAATGACAGTCGTCATATCGATCCAGAGCGTCAAGCAGGGCGTCTGAGTTAACTCCGGGTCTCAGATTGCTAGCGGGATCGGGGAGGCCCAATTGAGCGCGCGCTATCGGGTTATCGGCGGAATGGAAGCGCGTTCCACCGTTGCTTGCTCCCAGGCACTTGGTTGCGATGGCAACGTATACTGGTGCCCCGACTCCCTGAGACCTCAAGGAGCTGACCAGCGATAAGAATCGATCGTGGTAGTCCTTCTCGTTCGTTCTCTTCACATAGTCGATCTCACCCTGGACCCAGAGGACGTGCGTCACGAGATAACCCCGCTGCTGCAGCTGGCTCGCTGTGTCGGTCATGGTTCTGTTCAGATCGCCGCCGGGCCCCCAACGGGAGGCTTCCGCGCCGCTGATGGCTAGGGGCGCCAGTATGACTTGGTCGAACGATCCGCGATCCAGCAGAAGGTTGCCAAGTTCGGTCCAATATTCCCCGCCAACGCCGTCAGCTCCCAGCAGTGGCGACGCAGCGACATAGCATCGCCCATCAAAGAAATTTGCAATCGCACCTCCATGTTGCGAGCGGAACCGCTGGCCCCCGTGATTCCCAGCGTTTGATTGCCCCATTAGCAGCAGCACGGCCGTACGGTCCGTCTGCTGCGGGCAGGTGACAGCCTTCTTCTGATCGCCCGATGCAAGCCGGCCCGCCTGATCAAATGTGTAAAGGTCGTCGGGAGCCGTCCCGCCCGCGCGAGTTTTCAACGCATGAAAAAAAGGAAGCGGGAATAATTTATGGTTAGCGCTGTACGCTCCAAACAAATAACCAGCGGTCAATAGAAGAGTCGCTAAAAAAAAGCCCTCACGCGACATGTGCATTCGAACACCTGCAGCTCGGCCCCCAGCGTGCGTTGGAAATTAGCGGAAGGATGGGTGCTGCGAAAGGGCCTGCCGAGCAGTGAGTTACTCTGGCGCCTGCTGACGCGGAGACCTTATCGACGGTTGGTCAATCGCTCGCGTGGTACAGCTCGGCCGTGAAACTTCGGCCGTGCGCCTACACCTCATCAGCCCACAGGAGCTGACATCTGGCGCGCATCTAGACGGGGTAAGCGGAGCACCGGGCCTGATGCGGCCCTTCCTCACACATCAATTGCCAAGTATAGTGCCTGATCGAAGCCGGGGGCTATTCACGTTTTCTCCGGGTTTCATGAACATTGATCTGCTTCTCCTGAGACTTGTCAACAGCGTCGCTCATCGCTCATCGAGCTTTGATGCGTGGGTCAGTTTTTTGGCCGATCTCCCGCTGCTCAAGGGTGCGGTTCTGACATCTGTTCTCTGGCTGGTCTGGTTCCAACCCGACCGCGATAAGGAACTGCATCGCGCGCTAGTGATTTCAACCCTCCTTGCGACGATCGCATCGCTGGCTCTGGCGAAAGTCATCCGGTCCGTGTTGCCATTCCGAGTCCGACCCATTCATGACGCGACGAGCGGCTTCATACTGCCTTACTACGTCTCGAACGAGACACTTTGGAACTGGAGCTCATTTCCCAGTGATACAGCTGCTATGGCATTTGCTTTAGCCGGGGGGATGCTGATGATGCGCCGTCAGTGGGGCTACACTGCCGCACTCTACAGTCTAATCGTGATTTGCATCCCGCGCATTTACCTAGGTTACCACTATCCGTCGGATGTTGCTGCGGGCGCCTTATTGGGCGGCCTATCTGCATTTGTTATGAGCTGTTACCCAATCAGGTCGCGCCTAAGCCGCCCGGTTCTATCGTGGAGCCAGCACTATCCGAGTACGTTCTATTGTGCATTTTTTGTTCTAACGTATGAGGTTGCGACGGTCTTCGAGAACACGCGCCAAATTCTCGCTGCCGCCGGGAAATTGTTTCGATAAGGCGAGCTCTCATGCCGTCGGTAGCGGCACTCCGCTCGCAAAGCGTCCGGAGGCGCCTCCGCGGATCGGCAATTCATAAGATCGGAGCCAGGCGGCCGATCAGGTACGTCACGTCGATCCTGCGGCACGCCTCACGTTCTAACAGGAGGCTCGATTGCATCGGATCTTTATTTTGTGTACGAGGGCCCGGCCCGTCTCGTTTGACAGACGCGTTCAAATCCCGTGCAGATCTAGCGCCTCGACAAAGAGGTGATTACATGGACAGCGTTGCCCTCGTTTACTCCATCCCCAGACTTTGCGGCAAGAGCGGCTAGCATTCGCTGCGGGTTTGGTTCCACGTAGCTCGCACTATTGAGCAGGGGCACAAGACGACCACTGATCGTCCGCTTCTCCGTGCCTTCTCGTTCTCTCGGACCGATGTCGAGAGGTACATTATTCGTTGCGTTTGCCGAATTGGCCTCGAATTTAGCGTTCAGCTAAACCCCTAAGCGCGTTTGCGGCAGACTAGGTGTTTAGTCCCGGCATTTGCTGGAGCGGATTGAGTTTGAATCGTTCTGGCTGGGAAGTCCAGCATTTGCAGGTGTATTCGTAGGGTGTGAGGCCCTTCAGGGTCTTCAGCCGCCGAGCGTAATTGTAGGCGGTGATGAAATCGGCAAGGTGAGCTTCGAGCTGATCGTGTCGATCGTAATGGTAGCGTTGGACTGTCGCTTCCTTGATCGTGCGGTTCATGCGCTCGACCTGGCCATTGGTCCAGGGATGCTTGATCTTGGTCAGCCGATGTTCGATGCCATTTTCCTGGCATCGCATGTCGAACATATGCGTCACGTATCTTGCCGTCGGACCGTCGGCATAGCGCGGCGGGAAGGTGAACTGGATCCCATTGTCGGTGAGCACCGTGTGGATCTTGTAGGGGACGGCCGCGATCAGAGCTTCGAGGAAGGCCGAGGCTGAGGTCCTTCCGGTCTTCTTGACCAGTTGCACGAAGGCGAACTTGCTAGTGCGATCGATGGCAACATAGAGGTAGAGCTTGCCTCCAGCGGTCTGGAGCTCAGCGATATCGATGTGGAAATAGCCGATCGGATAAGCCTTGAACTTCTTCTTCGCAGGCCGATTGCCCTCAACCTCCGGCAATCGGCTGATGCCGTGGCGCTGGAGGCAGCGATGCAGGGATGACCGCGTCAGATGCGGGATGGTCGGCTGCAGCGCATAGAGGCAATCGTCGAGCGGCAGCAGCGTAGGCTGCCGGAAAGCGACGATGATCGCCTCCTCCTCGATGGAAAGGATGGTCTACTTGGCCTCCTTAGGGCCAGTCGAACGATCGGCGACGTTGTTGCGTGTTCCAGCCGATCGTGATCACGGTTTCCAGCCGATCGTGATCGCTATTTCGTAAGCGTCGTTCTCAGGCCACGGCTTTGAGGGCTTGAGCGCGGAAGGCCCAGGGCAGTAGCTGGTCGATGTCGCGGTTGGGATGCCCGTTGACGATCCTTGTTAGGACGTCGGTGAGATAGGCGAGCGGATCAACGTCGTTGACCTTGCAAGTCTCGACCAAGGTTGCAACGACCGCCCAATGTTCGGCGCCACCGTCGGATCCGGCAAACAGCGCGTTCTTGCGACTGAGCTTGATGCCACGGATTGATCGTTCGACCGTATTGTTGTCGAGTTCGATGCGGCCGTCATCGATGAAGCGCGTCAGTCCTTGCCAGCGTGAGAGGGCGTAGCGGATGGCCTCGGCGAGCTTGATCTTCTGGCTGATAAGAGCCAGCTTGGCGCGCAGCCAGGCTTCGAAGGCATCGGCCAGTGGTCGGCTCTTCTGCTGCCGCACGAGGCGACGCTCCTCGGCGCTGCGGCCGCGGATCTCCTTCTCGATCGCATAGAATGCTGCAATGTGCTTCAGCGCCTCGCTTGCGATCGGCGCGGGGCCGGCTGTCGCGAGTTCGTAGAAGTTGCGCCGCATGTGCACCCAGCAGAAGGCGAGCTCGACCTCGCCACGTTCGGCAAGCTTTGGGTAGGCGTTGTAGCCATCGACCTGCAGGACGCCCTTGAAGCCGGCAAGATGGCTGAACAGCCGCTCGGCTTTGCGGTCGGGTGCATAGACATAGGCGATGCCGGGCGGATCGAGACCGCCCCAGGGCCTGTCGTCGGCGGCATAGGCCCAGAGCTGGCCAGTCTTGGTGCGCCCTCGACCGGGATCGAGCACCGGCACCGTCGTCTCGTCGGCGAACAGCGGAGTCTCACCTTGATCGCCGCCGCGCAGTCGGGTGACGACAACGCGGAACTGCGCCGGCACCAGGTCCAGCCGCTCGCTCTTGTCTTCGCCGATCTGATGCAGGTCGCCCCTGCAGCACGGACAGGTCTTGTCTTCGATATCGACGACGACCTCGATCCGCGGCAGATGCGCCGGTAGTGCTCCGCGATTGTTGCGGCGCTTGCGTGCGCGCTCCGCCCGAGCTGTCGCGTCTTGGCTGGCTTCCGTACAGGCCGCAACCTGTTGGACGTCCTCGAGACCGAGCAGCATCTGCTCCTCGGGAAGCGACTCTGCCTTCCGGCCAAAGCGATGACGCTGCAGCTCCTTGATGATCTGGCGCAGCCGCTCGCTCTCGTGCCGCTCGGCCAGCAGCATCGCCTTCAGCGTCTCGGGATCATCAGGAAGGTTATGGCTCACAGGCAAATCAGAGCATATTCGCGCCTGCCTGACGACGTGCTCGATGCCCCTGATTCACTTCGCCGCAGCGCGGCCCACAATTATCCGGCTTGCGTCGGGACGATCGTCTCCTGTGCCGCGTGGACACGCCGCCAATCAAGCCCTTCGAGCAGCGCCGACAATTCCGCCGCCGACAAACGCATCACGCCATCCTCGATCTTCGGCCAGCGGAAGACGCCTTCCTTGAGCCGCTTGGCGAACAGGCAAAGACCTGTCCCGTCCCAGAAGATCAGCTTGATCCGGTCCGCCCGCTTGGCACGGAACACATAAACAGCACCCGAGAACGGATCGGCCTTCATGTGCTCGCGGACCAACATAGCAAGCCCCTCGATTCCCTTGCGGAAGTCGACCGGCTTGGTCGCCACCATCACCCGGACAGTTCCGGACGGGCCGATCACCGGCTTGCCTTCAGCGCATGGACGATGGCGGCAATCATCGCCACGTCCGCGCCGCGGCCGACCCGGATAATGACGCCTTCGGCTTCGATCTCGATGCCCCCGAGATCCGGTTTGGCCTTGCGTCGCGCTGTCTTGCGCTCATGGCCAACAGCCACGGCCGGTACCACGGCGTCTACCACCGCCGGTACAAACGGCGGATCGTCAGCCATCGGCGTCGGCAACCGGCGTGCTTGCCGGCGCCAGGTGAACACTTGTTGTGGGGTCAGCCCGTGTCGCCGGGCAATCTCGGAAACGACCGCGCCTGGGACCAGCGTCTCCTCAACGATCCGGGCCTTCTCGTCCTTGGAGAACCAACGACGGCGTCCCGTCTCCGTGATCACTTCCAGCCGGCGCGCCGTCACGTCCGAGTTAAGCGCATGGTCAAGCATAGACACAAGCCGATCCCTTCAAAGAGATCGTGAAACTCGCCTATCCCATGTGCCGCGAGAAGGTGGGCTATTTCCAGCGATCGTGATCGGGGACAACCGGGAGGCGCACACCGCTGACAGTCTGCAACCGGGGTAGCTCGGTCTTTTGCCCAACCGCAGAGGATCGAGATCCCGACAGAGAGACTGTCCATGCGCCACATTCGTGAAGTTCTACGCCTGCACTATAGCGTCGGCATGTCGCAACGCGCCGTTGCCCGCAGCCTCGGTCTGGCCCAGGGCACCGTCAGCAAGTACGTGAACCGAGCCCGCCGCGCCAGCCTGACCTGGCCTTTACCGCCGGAGCTGGATGACGACGTCCGGCTCGAGAACCGCCTGTTTCCACCGCCTTCCGATCGACCCAGCGACGAGCGTCCGCATCCGGATTGGGCGCTTGTCCATCGCGAGCTGCGGCGCCCGAACGTCACGCTGATGCTGTTGTGGGAGGAGTATTGCGACGCAAACTCCGACAGCTTCAGCTACGCGTGGTTCTGCGAACGCTACAGGGAATGGACCGGCCGTCTCAAGCCAACCCTGCGCCAGGTTCATGTCGCCGGCGAGAAGCTGTTCGTCGACTATTCCGGCCACACCATGGAGGTGGTTGACGGGCTCAGCGGCGAGGTGCGCAGCGTGCAGATCTTCGTCGCCGTGCTCGGCGCCTCGAACTACACCTACGCCGAGGCCAGCCTCACACAGAGCCTGCCGGACTGGATCGCCTCGCACGTCCGGGCCTTTTGCTTTTTCGGCGGCACGGCCCGGCAGACGGTAAGCGACAATCTGAAGGCCGGCATCATCCGGGCCTGCTTTCACGAGGCGATGGTCAACCGGACCTATGCCGATCTCGCCCGCCATTTCCGCACCGCCATCGTGCCGGCACGGCCGTATCGGCCGCGCGACAAAGCCAAGGTCGAAGTCGGGGTCCAAATCGTCGGGCGATGGATCCTGGCGCGCCTGCGCAACCGCCGCTTCTTCTCGCTCGCCGCCCTCAACGAGGCGATCCACGCGCTCCTTGTCGAGCTGAACGATCGACCGCTGCGCAGCTGGGGACGAAGTCGGCGCGACCTGTTCCAGGTGTGAGTGGCGGAGTAATTCTCCCCACTTATGGCATTTGAAAATTCCCCAGTTTTCGTGACGGCCGACCGGCCAGGGCATGCCCTGGCCGGTCGGCCGTCGCGTCGAATCGCCGACGTTCCTCCTG
>NZ_RDQF01000113.1 GCF_004114425.1 Bradyrhizobium vignae
GAGTACCTCGTCTACTACAACAACCACAGACCCCATCAGGCCTTGGCAGGACAAACTCCCAAGGCTTTCGCCGCTTCCAAGACCACCGCGATCCAATCAGCGAATTATTGAACATCGACAATTGCGACCCTGCGCGAGCGCGCGCCGGCGCTCCCCGTCATTGCGGTGTCCGGGATGACGGCGCTCGATTTCATGGACCAATCGCCCCTCCTCGCCAACGTAGTCTGCCTGCAAAAGCCGTTTCGGCCGAACGATCTCCTGCAGGCATTGCGGAAGGCCCAGGCCGCGGCCGGCGAACTGCCCGCAGTCGTCTGATCCCTGCCGCAAGAAGAAACGCCCCGGGGTAAGCCCGGGGCGCGGTGATGATTGAGGGGATTGAGGTCCAGGCCAGCGGCTAGGTGCCGCTGCCCGCGATCTCGGCGTAGCCGCCCTTGGCGTCCCACTTGTAGACGACGTAGTCGATCTGCTTGATGTCGCCCTTGGCGTCATACTCGATCGGGCCGATCACGGTGTCCCACTTGCCGGCCTTCATCGCCGCCATGACCTTCTTGGCGTCGGTGGTGCCCGCCTTCTTGGCCGCCTGCGACCACACCTGCATCGCTGCGTAGGTGTAGAGCGTGTAGCCCTCGGGATCGATGCCCTTCGCCTTGAAAGCCTCGACGATCTTCTTCGCGGTCGGTTTGTTGCGCGGGTCGGGGCCGAAGGTGAACAGCGTGCCCTCGCCGGCAGGGCCGGTGATGGAGGCGTACTCCTTGTCGGCGAGTGCGTCGCCGGCCATCAGCACGGTCTTGAGGCCCTGGTCGCGCATCTGGCGCAGGATCAGGCCGCTCTCCTGATGATAGCCGCCGACATAGACGAGGTCGATGTTGTCGCGCTTCAGGCGCGAGACGATCGCATTGAAGTCCTTGTCGCCCTTGTTGTAGGACTCGTACATCTTCTCGGTGATGCCGGCCTTGTTGAGTGCCTTCTTGGTCTCGTCGGCAAGACCCTTGCCGTAGGTGGTCTTGTCGTTGAGGATGGCGATGTTCTTGCCCTTGAAGTTCTTGGCGATGTACTGCGCGGCGATCAGGCCCTGCTGATCGTCACGGCCGCAGACGCGAGCCACGTTCCAGAGCTTGCGCTCGGTGAACAGCGGGTTGGTCGAGGCCGGCGTGATCTGGAGCACGTTGCCGTCGGCATAGGCTTCCGAGGCCGGGATCGACGATGACGAGCAGTAGTGCCCGGCCACGAACGGGATTTTCGCGCCGGCGATCTTTTCGGCGATCGAGCGCGCCTGCTTGGGGTCGCAAGCGTCGTCTTCGATGGAGAGCGCGAGCTTCTTGCCGTTGAGGCCGCCGGCGGCATTGATATCGGCCACGGCCATCTCGGCGCCGTTCTTCATCTGGCGGCCGAAGGCGGACTCGCCGCCCGTCATCGGGCCTGCGACTGCGACGGTGACATCCTGCGCGAATGCCGCGCTCGACAGCGCGATCGATGCGCCGAATGCCAGACCGATGAGTTTCAGTGATTTCATGAGATACCTCGCGGGTGGTCGCCTGTGGAAGTTGCCGGGAATGCCCGGTTCAAACCGCCGCCATTCTTGAATGAATCCGAGGAGAAGTCACCGGCAAAATACGGGCATTGGCGGAGATATCTCGCCACATTGCGCTGCAGATGGCCGGACTCAGCCGTGCCGGCCGCCTTCCAGATAGGCGGCGCGAATCTCGGGGCGCTGCAGCAGCTCGGCTCCGGTCCCCGCCAGCGTGATCAGGCCATTGACCATGACATAGCCGCGATGGGCGAGCTTGAGCGCATGGTTGGCGTTCTGCTCGACGATCAGGACGGTCAGGCCGTCCTGCCGGTTCAGGGTGCGGATCGCATCGAAAATCTGGCGTGCGATCAGCGGTGCCAGTCCGAGCGAGGGTTCGTCGAGCAGGAGCAGGCGGGGGCGACTCATCAGCGCGCGGCCGATTGCCAGCATCTGCTGCTCGCCGCCGGACAGGGTTCCACCGCGCTGGGCATAGCGTTCCTTCAGCCGCGGAAACAGCGTGAACACGCGTTGCAGCATCGCCTCGCGTTCGGCATCGCTGCATTCGGTGGAGTCCGCCCCCATCTGAAGGTTCTCCGCAACGCTCATGCGCGGGAAGATGCGGCGGCCTTCCGGCGATTGCGCGATGCGCAAATGCGCAATCTCGTGGGTAGGCATGTCGGTGATGTCGCGGCCTTCGAAGAGGATCTGGCCGGCGCGGGCGCGCGGCTTGCCGAAGATCGTCATCATCAGCGTCGACTTGCCGGCGCCGTTGGCGCCGATCAGGGCTACGATCTCGCCGGCATTGATCTCGACATCGACGCCCTTCAGCGCCTCGATCTTGCCGTAGGCGGCGCGAAGGCCCCGGATCGCGAGCAGGGGAGTGGGCGCCGATGTCACGTCCCACTCTCCATCACGGCTACGGCCTCTTCCTCGTCGGCGCCGAGATAGGCGGCGATCACCTTGGGATCGTCGCGGACCTCGCGCGGCGTGCCTTCCGCGATCTTCACGCCATGGTCCATCACCACGATGTGGTCGGAGATCTCCATCACCACCGACATGTCGTGCTCGATCAGCAGGATCGAGGTGCCGAGCTCGTTCCGGATCGAGAGCAGGAGCTCGCTCAAGGCCGCGCTCTCGCGCGCATTGAGGCCGGCCGCGGGTTCGTCCAGGCACAACAGGGCGGGCTCGGTGCACATTGCGCGCGCGATTTCCAACCGGCGCTGGTCGCCATAGGCGAAATTGCCGGCGGCGTCGTCGGCGCGGTCGAGCAGGTTGACCCGCCTGAGCCAGTCGGTGGCGAGATCGATCGCGCGCTTTTCGGCGTCGCGGTAGCCGGGGGCGCCGACAAGGCCGAGCAAGGTGAAGCCGGAGGCGCGCATCAGCGCGTTGTGCTGCGCCACCATCAGGTTCTCCAGCGCGGTCATGCCGGGAAACAGGCGGATGTTCTGGAACGTGCGCGCCACCTTGGCCTGCTTGGCGATGCGGAAATCGTTCAGCCGCTCCAGCGCGATCACTCTGCCGTCGTCATGGGCGAGGCGAATGGCGCCGGCGCTCGGCTTGTAAAAACCGGTGATGCAGTTGAAGACCGTGGTCTTGCCGGCGCCGTTCGGCCCGATCAGGGCGGTGATCTTCTTCCGCTCGGCGTCGAAGGAGAGGTCCTGCACGGCGACGATGCCGCCGAAGCGCATGGTGAGCCGGTCGACGGTGAGGATCTTGTCGCCGTTCATCCGTGCCCTTCCTTGACGAGGTCGGAGGAGATCGCCTGCGCCTTGGTCAGAAACACCGTCGGCGCGCGATGGCCGATCAGGCCGCGCGGCCGCCAGATCATGATCAGCACCATCGCCATGCCGAACACGAGCATGCGATAGGTCTCGAGGCCGCGGAACAGCTCGAAGCCGCCGATCATGGCGAGCGCGGCGAGTGCGACGCCGAGCTGCGAGCCCATGCCGCCGAGAACGACAATCGCGAGCACCAGCGCCGATTCCTGGAAAGTGAAGGATTCCGGGCTGATGAAGCCCTGGCGGGTGGCGAAGAACGCACCGGCGAAGCCGCCGAACATGGCGCCGGTCGCGAACGCCGTGAGCTTGGTGGTCGTGGTGTTGATGCCGAGCGCGCGGCAGGCGACCTCGTCCTCGCGCAAGGCCTCCCATGCCCGCCCGATCGGCAGGCGGCGCAGGCGGATCGTCACCCAGTTGGTGAGGAGCGCAAGCGCCAGGATCAGGTAGAACAGGAAGACGATGCGGTGGGTCGGCGAGTACTCGATGCCGAGCCTGGCGGCAAACCCTTCATCGCTGTTGTCGAGCGGGATGCCGAAGAAGGTGGGGCGGGGAATGCCGGAGACGCCGTTCGGGCCGCCGGTGAGCTCCTGCCAGTTGATGATGACGAGGCGGATGATCTCGCCGAAGGCGAGCGTCACGATGGCGAGATAGTCGCCGCGCAGGCGCAGCACGGGGAAGCCGAGCAGCACGCCCCAGAACGCGGCGAGGATGCCGGCGAGCGGCAGGCAGATCCAGAACGACCAGCCGAAATTGGTGGCGAGCAGTCCGTAGGAATAGGCACCGACCGCATAAAAGGCGACGTAGCCGAGATCGAGCAGGCCGGCGAGCCCGACCACGACGTTCAAGCCCCAGCCCAGCATCACATAGGTGAGCACGAGGATCGCGAGATCGAGGATGTAGCGCTGGTCATAGAAGATCACGGGCACCAGCAGCGTGAAGATCAGCAGCGCCGGCGTGAGATAGCGGCCGATCAAGGACATGCCGCTCTGCAGTGCTGGCGGCACCAGCTTCTCGGCGCCGGTCGGACCGATCCATTGCCGCAGCAGCTCGATCACGATCGAGCCGCCGAACACGATCGCGACCAGGGAGGCGAGCTCGCCGAATCGGGTCCAGTAGGTGAGCTGGCCGGAGGAACCTGCCTCGGTGCGGATGCCGACCATCAGCGAGAACAGCACCAGCGCGACGAGGGCGTTGATGAAGGCGGTTTTGAGGAGGGCGAGGATGCCCGTTGCAGGTTTGGCCGTATTGGTCGAGGGAGCTGTCACGCGGCCGGTCCGTCAGACTTTTTCGACTTCGGGACGGCCGAGCAGGCCGGTCGGCATGAAGATCAGCACGACGATCAGGATCGAGAACGCCGCGACGTCCTTGTATTCGACCGAGAAATAGGCCGACCAGAACGTCTCGATCAGGCCGATCGCGAGCCCCCCGAGCATGGCCCCCGGCAGCGAGCCGATGCCGCCGAGCACGGCCGCGGTGAAGGCCTTGATGCCGGCGACGAAGCCCATGAAGAAATCGACAAGGCCGTAATAGAGCAGGTACATCAGGCCCGCGACCGCAGCGAGGGCGGCGCCGATCACGAAAGTCATGGAGATGGTGCGGTCGACGTCGACGCCGAGCAGCGCCGCCATGGTCTGGTCCTGCTCGCAGGCGCGCATGTCGCGCCCGAGCCGGGTGCGCGAGACCAGCCAATTGAAGATCACCAGCAGCACGATGGTGGTGATGACCACCATGATCTGGATGTTGGAGAGCTGGATCACGAACCCATCCGGGCTCTCATGCAATGTGTAGCCGCCGGTGATGAAGGGCGGGATCGGCTTGACGCGGGCGCCTTGCGCAACTTGCGAATAATTGGTCAGAACGAACGACATGCCGATCGCCGACAGCATCGGGGCGAGGCGGAAGGAATGACGCAGCGGCCGGTATGCGATGCGCTCGATGGTCCAGCCATAGAGTGCCGTGATCGCCATCGACACTAGCAGCACGACGAGCAGGATCACGGGAATGGCCGTGAGGCCGAGCGAGATCAGGATCAGGAAGGTGATGAGGGCGATGAAGCCGCCGATCATGAAGATGTCGCCATGGGCGAAGTTGATCATGCCGACGATGCCGTAGACCATCGTGTAGCCGATCGCGATCAGGCCGTAGATCGAGCCGAGCACGAGGCCATTGATGAGCTGCTGGGCGAAATAATCCATAAGCTGCCGTTACCCAAACTTGTCGCGGCTCAAAGGGAGCTCTTGCAGAGTTCTTGGGCCCCGGCAGCCCTTGAGCGTTCTTCCCGTTTTGTAACAGGAGGGAACTGGCGGCCGCAACTGGCCAAGTCTCGGTACAAAGGCTTGTACAGAGATCATTTTGCTCGGGTTCCGGACGTGAACGGAACCGGTTCCGGGGCAACCAAAGTAAGTGCTGGCCGTTATCTTGCCCTGACGTCCAACAAGGGAGTTTCCCCGAATGACGAAGCAGCAGAACCAGAATCCGGGTCAGCAGAGTCAGAACCCCGGGCAGCGCAACCCGCAACAGCAGCAGGGTGGCGGCCACAAACCCGGACAGCAGCAGCAGGATCCGATGCGCCAGGGCGATCGTCCCGGCCAGCAGCAGGGCGGCCAGCGCGGTCAGGAATAACGAGCCTGGGAGCCCAGGCGTGAAGGAGGCCCTGCCGAGAGGCGGGGCCTTTTTTTGCGCCTTACTCCGTCATTCCGGGGCGGCTCGAAGAGCCGAACCCGGAATCTCGAGATTTCAATGCTGCGCATTGCCCCGGAATGAGGGAGGCCATGGAGGGCAGTTAAGGTAAACAAAGGGTTTAAATTGCCGCCACAGTCCGATGCGAGTTAGCTCCGGCAAAGCCGCTGCCTTCCGTCGAAGGCCTCGGCAAACCAAGCGGGAAGCGGCATGTTCAGGAATTGGCGGATCGGTTCGGTCAACGGCGCGCTGCTGGCGGCTTATTTCATCCCGGCCTGGGCCCTGGTCGCCTTCAACATCTTCGTTGCACCGGTGCACGGCCTCTACGAGCGGCCGAGCGTCGCCGTGGCGCTCTTCCTGAGCGACCATCTGCAGATGGCGGGGATGGATACGGTGCGTGCCGCCTGGCTGTTGGCGCTCGGACGGCTGACGGTGGTGGCGTTTTTCGCGATCCACCTCGCGCAGCTCTGCGTCGCCCGAACCCGCAAGAACGGCGGCAGCGACGAGGCGCTCGGCATTGCGCTGGCGATCGGCAGCCTGATCTCGTTCGCCAGCATGGTGATGGCCTCGAAGGTCGGCGAGATGGCCGCGCTCCGGCTGCACGCGACCGAGCTGCTGCTTTTGCTCGGTGCCGCCATCGTGGTGGTGATCGAGAAGCCGGCGGCCGCGCCCAAGACGGCAGAGATTGCCGCACCGCTAGGTCTTGAGCAGGCCGAGCTCCTGCACAATCGCTGAGGCTTCCTTGACGGCGTGGTTCACCGCCGGCACGCCGCAATAAATCGCCTGCTGGAGCAGGATCTCCTTGATATCGTCGGGCGTGAAGCCGCCCTCGGCGAGCGCCGCACGCACGTGCAGGCGGAATTCGTCCCATTGTCCGAGCGCGACCATGGTGCCGATCACCAGCACCCGTCGCGTGCGCTCGTCGAAATGCGGCCGGGTCCAGATCTCGCCCCAGGCATAGCGCGTGATCAGGTCCTGGAAATCGGTGTTGAAGGCATTGCGGTTCGCGATCGACTTGTCGACCCAGGCATTGCCCAGCACTTTGCGGCGCACGTTCATGCCGGCATCGCGGCGCTTCTGGTCGTCCATGGCGTCCTCCTTTTTCGTCATTGCGAGCGCAGCGAACCAATCCAGTCTGTCACCGCGGAGGGATTTTCTGGATTGCTCACATGGGGATTTGGTGTGTCAAGGCGGTTTGTTCAGCTCTTTGTTCGATTGCAGGCCAGCTCTTCGTCCCGACCGTGGAGCACGTAGGATGGCGCGCGCAGATCGAGTCAAGG
>NZ_RDQF01000114.1 GCF_004114425.1 Bradyrhizobium vignae
AGGCGGAAGATGTTATCCAGGATCTTGGCGTTGTTCGGCTCCTGCTCGAACTTCACCAGCTGGTTGTCCACGGTGTCCAGGCTCTCGCTGGTCTCCGTCAGAAACTCCCGCAACAGATCATCCATGAAAACAGGCCTTCATACAGGAAGGGCGCGCACGAGGCGTGATGCGCCATTTCGGAATGGGGCCAGCTTCACCGCAAAGCGTTTAATATTGGTTGAGTATGTGCAAAAGAACGGAACCAACAAAGAGATAGGGCGCTCCGGACAAACCGAAGCGCCTCATAAAGATTCGATTAAGAAGCCGAACGCGACGCGTCTGTTTTACGAAGCGCTAACGATGATGGCGTCGCCTTCGGGCGCGAGCGTCACCGTGAGCCCGCAGGACTGCGCGAGCAGCCGCGTGTAGTAAGGCTGGATTGCATGCGCATCTGCGGCAGGCCCGCGCTCGCCGCTCAGGAGCTCGGAGATGTTTTGCGGCAGGCGCGCATTGTGCCCCGTCGCAGTGATGCGGAAGCTCATCGTCTCGCCCTCGCCGATCGGATCAACCGTCAGCATGCCGCCGCGCGGGATCGTATGCTGGGCGACGACCAGCATGTTGAGCAGCAGCTTGACGCGATTCTTCGGCAGCAGCAGCCGCGGCAGATTCCAGGTGATCGAGCATTTGCCGTCCTCGATGTGGCCGCGCGCCATGGTCTGGGCATCGCCGAGATCGATCTGGGCGCCGGAGGAGCCGGCGGCGCCGAAGGCAAGGCGGCAGAACTGGAGTCGGGCGGAGGCAGTCTTGGCGCTCTTGCGGATCAGGTCGAGCGCGAACTCGCGATCTTCCGGCTTGGGATCATCGTCGAGCACTTCGAGCCCGTTGACGATGGCACCGACGGGGCTGATGAGATCGTGGCAGACCCGCGAGCACAGGAGCGCGGCGAGTTCGAGCATATCGGGAGCAGTAGCGGTCGCGGGCGACGAGGCGTCAGACATATAATGGGGTCCTGGAGGGTTCCTGGAATTGCACGGCGCTGGACGCCGCGAATCACGCATGCTTGACGGATGCTGCGGGTTCTAACATTCGCCAGCCGGTGGCAGCTAGCTTGCGATAGGTTCGAAGCGGCCATAAGAGCTGCGGGCGAATCAATTGAGAGGGCAGACTTGCCGATGAATGAGGCATGCAGGTGAGGATCATCGATGCCGAGGCCGCATCCGGATTGATGGAGGCGCTCACCGCACTGGTGGTGAAGGCGGGCGAAGCGATCCTTGCCGTCAACCGCTCCGCCATGCGGATCGAGGGCAAGCAGGACGGCTCACCGGTGACCGAGGCCGACCTCGCCGCAGACCGCATCATCGCCGACGGCCTGGCGCGGCTCGCGGGCGACGTTCCGACGCTGTCGGAAGAGCGGACCCAGCTCGCCGCCCCGCCGTTTCAGGGCAGCTTCTTCCTGATCGATCCGCTCGACGGCACCAAGGAGTTCGTCGCCGGCCGCGACGAATTCACCGTCAACCTCGCCCTGGTGACGGACGGCGTTCCCTTGCTCGGCATCGTCAGCGCACCCGCGCTCGGGCTGCTCTGGCGCGGCATCGTCGGGCGCGGCGCCGAGCGGGTGAAGTTCGACGGGGCAACCATCGGGGCGGCCGAGCCGATCCACACCCGAAAGCTGCCGGCACCGGGCGAGCCCTGGATCGCGGCGGTGAGCCGCTCCCATGGCGACCCCAAGAGCGAGGCGTTCATCGACGACAGGCCCAATGCCGTCAGGAAGACCTGCGGCTCGGCCGTGAAATTCGGCCGGATCGCGGAAGGCAACGCCGACATCTATCCCCGTTTCGGGCCGACCTCGGAATGGGATGTCGGGGCCGGCTGCGCGGTCGTGACCGCGGCTGGCGGCAAGGTGACCGACGGCAAGGGCGGCGAGCTCCGATTCGGCCAGCGCAGCGATACGGGCTTCATCATCCCGGAATTCATCGCCTGGGGCGACCCGCAGGCCGTAGGCTGCTACTGACCGAGCTGTTCCTGAAGAGTCGGCCAGCGCTTGCCTACCTCATAGAGGAAGCGCTCGGGATCGGCGACGAAAGCGTCGCGATTGGCTTCCCGGCTGAACAAATAGAGCCGCTGCGCCACGATCGCGAAGAAATGCGGATTGCCGGCGATGGTGACGCCGCGGGCGATATCGGCCGGATCGTAGCCGCCGAATTGCGGACCATAGATCTCGGGATGCGCCAGAAAGGAGGCTCGGTTGCCCTCGTTCCGGAAGCGCCAGACCGCACCCCGGAGATTCGCCTCGAACTCTGCCGTCCCCTGCACGGCCTTGCCAACAACGAAATAAGCGACGGGGTCGAAGCCCTCGATGGCGACGCCGGTGAAGCGGTTGACGACGATCCGTTCGGTGGTGGTAGCCGCTGCCGGTAACCCCGGGCAGATGATCCAGATGCCCGCCAACAGGCCGATGAGGCCGATCAAGGCAATTCCGGGGCGCAAAGGGCTATCTTCCTGCCGTTGTGCCGTCATAGTTGCTGCGGATAACATCCGAGTCGAGGGGACATTCGGCGCAACCTACAGCCGTGCCTGTTGGCGTCAGGTTAAGGAAGCGATCGGATTCGGTACCAGGGGTTCTTTTATGACTTTCGCATCACGCCTTGCTGCGCTCGCGCTTGCCGCGATGATCGGCTGGATCGTGCCGGCCTCCGCCCAGCAGGCGCCGCCGCCCAACCTGCCGCCGCCGCAGCGAGCCCCGTCCCCCAACACCTATGGGCCGGACGAGCTCGTCACGGCCGGCCACCGCTTCTTCGGCAACGTCTCGCGCGGGCTCGCCTCGATCATCGAGAAGGCGGTCAGCCAATGGGGCCTGCCGAACGGCTACATCCTGGGTGAGGAAGGCTCCGGCGCCTTCGTCGCCGGCCTGCGCTACGGCGAAGGCACGCTCTACACCAAGAATGCCGGCGACTTGCGCGTCTACTGGCAGGGTCCCTCGCTCGGCTTCGACTGGGGCGGCGACGGCGCCCGCACCATGACGCTGGTCTACAACCTGCCCGCCACCAATGCGATCTACCAGCGCTTCGCCGGCATCGACGGCTCGGCCTACATCATCGGCGGATTCGGCATGACGGCGCTCACCGCCAACAACATCGTGCTGGTGCCGATCCGCTCCGGCCTCGGCCTGCGGCTGGGTGCCAATATCGGCTATCTCAAATACACCCCGCGGGCGACCTGGAACCCGTTCTAGGTCCTCGCCTCTTATCCGCCTACGGATCAAGGTTAACGACAGAGCGGGGCTGGCTTTTTGCCGGCCCGCCATGGCATTGTCGTTGGTGAATTTTTCCTTAAGCTTGGGAGTTCTGGCCCATGGTCGAACCGATCATGTACCTGGCGATCGGTTTCCTGCTCTCGATGCTGTGCTGGCTCGCGATCGTGCCGCTGGTGCATAACCGCGCGGTGCGCCTGACCACGCGCCGGCTGGAGGCCGCGACTCCGCTGTCGATGGCCGAGATCCAGGCCGACAAGGACCAGCTCCGTGCCGAATTCGCCATGTCGGCGCGGCGGCTCGAGATGAGCGTCGAGCAGCTCAAGAACAAGACCACGAGCCAGCTCGCCGAGCTCGGCAAGAAGAGCGACGCCATCAACCGCATGAAGATCGAGCTTGGCGAGAAGAACGCCACGATCTTCGCGCTCGAAGCGCGCGAGAAGGCGATGAAGGAGCAGCTGCGCGCCACCGAGGAGGAATTCAACGCCAAGACCGAGGCGTTGCACGCCGCCGAGATCGCGCTGGCCGACAAGCAGGCCGAGCTCGCCAGGATCAATGCCGAGCTGTCCGACCGCTCGATGATGGCGGAGAGCCGCCAGGTCGAGCTCATTGCCGTGCGCGCGCAAATCGAGGAATTGAAGAACCGCGTCGGCGATGCCGAGAAGGAATTTGCCGCCACGCAAGCTCGCCTCGCGCAGGAGCGGACCGACTCCGAGACCGCCTCGCGCGAACTCGGCGAGGCGCGCGGCCGCGTCGAGAATTTGAGCCAGCGCATCACCGAGCTCGATCGCCAGCTCATCGTGCAGGTGAAGGAGGCCGAGATGCTGTCGGGCCGCGTCGCCGACCTCGAAGGGCGACTTGCGACGCAAGGCAAGCTGCTCGCCGAGCGCGACTATGAGAACAACCAGCTGCGCCAGGCCAACGAGGCCGCCGAGCGCACCATCAAGGAGCTGCGCGTCGAGATCGCCGCCTTGAGCGGCGGCAAGTCGTCGGCCGCGTTTGCAGCGATCCGCGCGGAGAAGGCCGCGTTGGAGGAGCAGCTCCGCTCCGCCCGCGACGAGCGCGCAAAGCTCCAGCGCGACATCAACGCGATCCAGCAGCAGGCGGAAAGCTCCTGGGCGACCGAGCGCATGGAGAACGCGCTGCTGCGCGAACGCATCAACGACATCGCCGCGGAAGTGGCAAAACTCGCGATGCAGCTCGAAGGCCCGAACTCGCCGATCGAGGCGCTGCTGGCAGCCGAAGCCGGCCAGCCGCCCAAGCCGGCGCCACGCCCGGCCAACGATGCCGCGACCAATGGCGCGGGCGCTGCCACCCTGCCCGAAGGCGGCGGAACGCTCGCCGAACGCATCCGCGCCCTCCAGGCCCACGCCTCCCGCGCGCGCCAGCAAGGCGCGTAACCGGCCCAAAATCCGGCTTCCCTCGCGAATTGCGCGACCTGCGGAAGGTTTTCCGCCGCCGCGCCGCCTGGAAACTTGACACCTTCGGCCGGCACTTCTAAATCGCGGGCTCCGATGTGCCGGCCGGCCGAAAGGTCCGGCCGCCTGCATGATGGTCCCGGGCGCATAGCTCAGCGGGAGAGCGTTCCCTTCACACGGGAGAGGTCCAAGGTTCGATCCCTTGTGCGCCCACCACGTAACCCCCTAAAATAACTTGCAAATTTAGGCTAACGCTGGGATGCCAGAGAGCGCCAGAGCGCTTCTGAGGGCAGGACAGAGTAAGAACATCCGTGCATTCCCGTGCATTATCCGTGCAAAATCCGCGCAGCTTGTTCTCTGCGCGTTCACGGCAAAGGGATTGGGTCCCTAGGGTGTTTTGGGTCATTCCTAGACCGCTCCCATTTCCTGTACATCCATCCGGCCAAAATCAACGGGCCAATGGCGGTCCCGAGCAGGACTAGAAACAGGATCGGATAGGCGGCAATCAACCGCGTCAGCCAACTGTGATCGCCCCTCATCACAGACGGGAGCGCCAGCATTGCAATGGGACAGCAGATAACCATCCAAAATGCAACGGCGGTTTGCCATGCCTTGCGCATAGGCCAGAGTATGCCTCTTGAGCGGCCAGATTCCTAGAGCATGATGTTTTTATACGGAAACATAGCCTGAGTTTTTGAAGTAGTTGGTGCACTCCTCCTTGGAGAAGAGATCGAGGAGTTCACCGACCTTTCTCCAGGTTGCCTCCACGTCACGGGGCTCGGCAGCTCGCATGAGATGTTTGAGTTTGGCGAAGACCTGCTCGATCGGATTGAGGTCCGGGCTGTAGGGCGGCAAGAAGATGCGGTGGGCGC
>NZ_RDQF01000115.1 GCF_004114425.1 Bradyrhizobium vignae
GAGCCCCGTGACGTGGAGGCAACCTGGAGAAAGGTCGGTGAACTCCTCGATCTCTTCTCCAAGGAGGAGTGCACCAACTACTTCAAAAACTCAGGCTATGTTTCCGTATAAAAACATCATGCTCTAGTCCGAAGGCTCCGATGGGTTCCTTAAGTAGCGCAAGAGAAACAACGCGCTCGCCACCACGCGTTTCCTCGCTCTTCCTCGCAGGAGGCTTGGACGACTTCTCGTTCTTCGAACTTGAGATGCGCAAACGTTCGCGGAGCTGGGAGTGGAGTATTGGCTCCCGCGCCGGAAAAGCCATCAAACTTGACGTCGACCTGGTCGGCCGGAAATCCGTAGAGACGCGCAATCTTCTCCAGGAAGAGACGCGCGCGTCCCAAGCGGTGATGGAAGCGCTTGTACTTTCGCTTCAACCAGATAGCCAACGTCTGGTTGATGTAGCGCGCCAAAGGATAGAGCGCTGAACGCGTATATTGCCCATAATAAGCGATCCACCCCTAACCATCGGGTTTAGCTCGCGGGCAATATCGTCCAAAGTCACCTCGGTTCGCTTGCGAAGTTTCAAGCCTCGGATCGTCGCTCGCATGGCATTCAGCGCTGGTTTGCTGACCGCCGGAGTGAACCCGCAGAACATCCTCTGCGAACGCGGCCCCAGGACCGATCGCGGCCGGAAGCAATAACCGAGAAAGTCAAACATAACCGTCTCACTCTTGCCCCGGCGTCGGTCGTCCTTGCAGTAGACGATCCTCGTCTTCGTAGGATGCAGTTCCAGACAGCACTCCGCCAGCTGAGCCTGGAGCGCTTCGCGAACGCTTTGCGCCTCCATCTCATTCCGACAATGTACCAACCCGTCATCTGCATACCGACACCACCTGAGATCGGGGAACATCCGTGCCATCCAGAGATCAAATGCATAGTGCATGAAGAGGTTGGCGAGGATCGGGCTCACCATGCCCCCTTGTGGGGTACCGCGGCTTCGCTCGATTATCGTTCCATCCTCTTGCGCCATCGGCGCTGTCAGCCATCTTTCAATGTAGAGCAGCGCCCATGCGCACGTCACATGTTTCCGAACGGCCCGCAGCAGAAGCTCGTGGTCGATATTGTCGAACAGTCCCTTGATGTCGAACTCCAGAACCCAATCGTACTTCCAGGACCGCTGTCGCGTTATGCCTACGGCATCGAGAGCCGATTTACCGGGTCTGTAGCCGTAAGAATCCGCCAGAAAGATTGCGTCGAGAGCCGGCTCAATTAGTTGTTTGACAACCGTCTGTGCCACGCGGTCTGCCACAGTGGGCACCCCGAGGATCCTTTGGCCCCCACTCTTCTTTGGAATGGAGACGGCGCGAACAGGCGGCGGGAAGTAAGCGCCTGAGCTCATTCGATTCCAAATCTTGTAGAGATTGCTCTTCAAGTTGGATTCGAACTGCTCAATCGTCACTCCGTCGACACCGGCTGCGCCACCATTGGATCGCACCTGCAGATATGCTTCGTACACCTCTCTCTTGTCGATGTTGAACCATTTGCTCGGCTGGTTCACCGCCGTCCTCCTGTTGTCAGTTGCGACGGTGGCCAGCCCTCCTGATCCGATCCCTTTGCTCCGGCCCCATTACGAGCCTTCGTCGCTAATACGGATCGGTCCGTCCCAGTGCTCCGCGTCGGTAATCTCGCCTCGCGGTCTTCTCCGCTTGTGCTTCTCCCTTTGCATCGGAGCGACTGGTTCCTGCAGTTCCACGGCAGCGCCTGCATCCGATTCACGCCCCCTCAACGCCGGTCGCCGCCCGCCCGGTCATCAGGCTTCCGGCGGGCTCATCTCAGAGGGACGACACACCTCTGGTTTTGACGACGATTTCCACGTTACGACGGTTCATCGGCGGGTTCATTTTCATTCGTCTCTCGGACGCCTATCCGCTCGGGTATTCCCGACCGTTGGCTTCAACGGTCACGACCGCGCCTCTTAAGCGAAGCCGCTTGAAGTGATTTGGGACCTCCTCCTGAAAGTCGATCCCGAGGGGCCTACCCCGCTGCCACAGCTTGTGCACACAGATTTTCAGATCATCTCGATCATCCTTTCCGTGTGCTTCTGCAGCACATTATCATCGGCATGAAGGCGCTCGGCCGTCATGACATGGGCTTCCAGCAAGTGCAGCAGGGGATCCAGCGAGGCACAGACTGCGCCTACGGCATCTGCCATGGTCGACAGTGCGATCGGCACGCCTTCCGGCACGTAGCGCTCGGCCTGGCGGTTCAAGGGCTGATGCTGACCGAACTTCTCGAACATGATCATGGCCAACAGGCTCGGGCCAGCCCATCCCCGGGGCACGGCATGGAACGGCGCCGGCGCCTGGCTGATCTTCTCGCAGTCGCGACAGGAGAACTTCTCCCGGACCGTCTCGATCACCTTCCACTGGCGCGGCACCACTTCCAGCGTCAGCGTCACGTCCTCGCCAACCTTGCGCAGGCGATTGCTGCCGCAGCATTCACAAGCCCCAGGTCCATCGATTAGCACCCGTTCCCGGGGAAGGTGCTCGGGGAAGGTCTGGCGCTCGGCACGCTTGCGGGTAAATCCGCGCGCACCGTCATCGTTTGGCCACGGCCCGTTCCGCCGCAAGCTCGTCCTCGGCGGCGTCGACTTCCAGCTCCTCGAACGCCAGCGCCAACTGCTCGATCAGGCGCGACGAGCGCTCCGACCGCTGGCCGTAGATCTGATACCTTAGCTTGGCGATCTGTAGCGTCTGCTGCGCGGTCAGCGCTTCATCTTCCGACGCTTTCGCGCGGGCGACCGCAAGTTCAGCGGCGATCTCCAAACCCTTCGCGCGCTCGACCGCCAGCGCCTTCTTCAGGGCGGCAATGTCATCCGGAACAGCGTCGCGCTCAGCATCCATGCGACACAGTGAATCACAGATTGGACGCGTTGGGATTCCCCAAAATGCAAAAAAAGCTGCGGATTCTGCGCTCAGCCCGCGCTTAGCGGCCGCCAGCTCAGTTGCGGATTCCGCCAGTCGATCCCTTCCAGCATGTAAGCCATCTGCGCCGCCGAGATCGATACCGCGCCGTCCGACGCCGAGGGCCAGATGAACTTGCCGCCATCCAGGCGCTTGGCGTAGAGCGACATGCCCAGCCCGTCATGCCAGAGGATCTTGACAGATCGCCGCGGCGACCCCGGAAGATGTAGAGATCGCCAGCATGGGGATCGCGCTTCAGGCTCTCCTGGACCGCAAGCGCCAGGCTTTGCATCCCGCGGCGCATGTCGGTGTGGCGGTCGCGATCCAGACCCTGACGCCGCTCGAAATCGGGATCATCGCCGTCTCGGAAGCTCAAGAACCTGCTGCAGCGCCTCAACGTCCACGTCACGGTCAACGCGAACACGACAGCCGCCGCCGAGCTCAATCTCGATGATTCCAGCCCTTGCACGCTGCGCAGGCGTGAAGACGCAAGTTGTGGCGCGCCATCTCGAGATCGGAGCCGCCGCAGGCGTGATCTCAACCGGAACAAGCACCGGCGCGGCATCCCCGATCAACTTGCCTTCGCGCGTCAACCGGCGCCACGTGAACAATTGGCTCGTCGACAGCCCATTACGTCGCGCCGTCACTGACACCAAACGTGGCCCGCCATAGCTCTCGGTAACGATCCGCTGCTTTTCTTCCAATGTCCAACGGCGTCGAGCGCCCGTCGAGACGACTTCAAGTCGGGAAACCTTCGGCATAGGCATATGGTCAGTCATACGCCTATGTCTTCATCCTCCATCAAACCGCGCAAGGCGGTCCTCGCCGGAGCGATACCCCAATGCGGCACGAGAGGCCCTGAGCGAGGCACCTTGTTGGCCTGCTTTGGGCTACAGCTCGCTGACCCTGGAGGAGTACACGGCACCAAGTCGAGCCGCGGCGCGCATGATCGCCCGAACGATGCCGCTGCAGCCGTTCAGATTACCTGATGGCATCGCTTTTGCTCATACGCTCTATAGCGCTTTGAGAAGCTTGGTGGTGTTTCAGAATGAACTACTGGTTGCGTCAAAAGAATACGTTCTTGTTCGGGACAGCAGCGAGACCCGCCGCTAACTCGCCGCGAGGCCATTCGCGGATATTGGCGACAACGAGACGATGGCGTCGCAAGGATCCGAATTTGATCCGTATAGCGCTAGCGGTTCTCGTCGTCGACATCTTGCTCGCGCTCGCCTCCCGGACAGCCGTCGATTTCATCCTCAGATAGATCCGCGCTCTTGAGCAAGCGAAGTGAGGCCACCCAGTATGCAAGCTGGCAGACTACAAGACAAAGAACGCTGACAGCTACGCCCTCGAGCAAGCGAAATCCGAAGAAGTGGAGAACCAAGGCTGAGAGGATAGCGATGAGGACTGACAAGAGACCAACCGCCCAGATCCGATAAAACAAACCGGTCAACAATCCCAGGATCGTGCTTGCCAGAAGCAAGGTGAGAATGATGGTCACATTCGATACTCGATTAGCGTAAAGGCACTCTGCTCGTCTCGCGCCAGCGATGCTCACTTGGAAAACTCGTTGATTTGCGCCGAGCGAGATCATCCTCACGCAGATCGCGGCGCTCGAACAAGAACTCGTAAAGCCTTAGCCGCAACAATGATTGGTTATTCTTAACCATGAAACTGCGACTAAAATTGCTTGGATAGTCTTGGACTCACATCGAGTTCGCCCGCGAAGCTTATCCAAAAGCGCGTCCGCCATCCCATTCACAAATGGATGGCCGTCAGGAGGACGGCGAGGCGCTGCTTGCCTGGGCCAAGGTCAGCATTCCTCTCAAGAACGCTCTTCTAGAGGCAGACGCCAGGGCTCTTGAGGTCGCCTATCAGAAGAGGCTCGAGGAAGCTGCCCTTCCAGACATCCATCCAGCAGAGCAGCCCGCCATGTTAGCGGTCGGACGATCTCTACCTGAGGAATCTGTTTCGGAGCCATCCGAAGACATTTTAGTGCCAGTCCCCTACGGAGCCTCTACGCAACTCCCCTAGCAACCGCGGAACCGGCGGGTACCCGGCGGGCCGGCAGCAGATATTAAGGTATCTTTCGCGAGCACCAGCAGACTAGCACTACTTTGGCAGATTGTTGATTTTGGCGCGTTTTATTAGGATTCCCGAATCAATTTTTCAATGATTCATGGGTGGTCGGCTCTTGGAGGGCTGACCATGCCGGGATTGGAAGACGAACTCGAACGCTGGCTGATGCCGTTCTTGGACCGACTGGGTCATAAGACCCGGCAGCGGATGTGTCCTCTGTATGTTGCGGGATTGATCGGTCCCGGCGATCGTAAGAGCGTTCAGCCG
>NZ_RDQF01000116.1 GCF_004114425.1 Bradyrhizobium vignae
CTGCCGTCGGTCACAACTTCCGCCGCATCCTCGCCTGGCTGAGGGTTCTTTGGTGCCTCTTCCTGGCCACCCTCATCGCAGCCATCAGCGACCGCTCACCGCTGCAATCGGCTTCTTAACGGACGACATCAGACAATCATCGGAGACCGGGCTGCCACATCGGGCGGCCCCTTCGCAGATGCGCAAAGTTGTTCAGACGACTACGCTATTAGCCGACACAACCTATGGTTATCTCGCGTGTGATGACTATACTCAATTGGCTTCGCCGCGGAGATGAGATTTGAGCGACGTAATTGATCAGTCAAGCTTTCGTTTCCAATTCAACATCACAATAGAGGAAGATAGATCCTTCCGAAAACTTGTAGGCAAACGTCTAAAGGTGCACTTCGATACGGAAGCCTACCAAGTTCAAGCGCTCAACATTTGGGCTGTCCTGATGATAGCGGGTCTATCACACTGCAAACTCTGTTTGTATTGGTAGTCTGCCTCGTACTTGGGCAGATTCAGGCATTTTTCCTAACATTGCGGATCATCCGACGAATCCAGGACAACCTGTTTGAGGTAGATCGCGTAGCGCAAATGACATGGAACGTCACTCTTGACGATAGCTCGATTGTCGTCAGAACCCCCGGCAGCGAACGCCGGAGGACGTGCTGGCATTCCATCAAGGGCGTGACAGATGCATCGACCATGGTGGGGATATGGTACAATTCAGGGCAAGGCTTTTTCATACCGGCGCGAGCCTTTTCCGATCCCTCCGCACACGCTGCTTTTGCTGAATGGGCCAGTGAGCGGCTCCGGTCCGCCACCGTTTCCTCGAGCGCCGTCAAGTCCGCTTAATGGCGATACCGGGCCGCGCGCGCCCTTACCTCCATGTCGCTCAGGCTCGCGGCATATTCGGCGATATAAGGCACGTCGCGACCGGCGCGCGGCTCTCGTACAGGGGAGGCAGCGATGCACTCATCGGCGAGCCAGAGCATTGGCTTGCCGCCCATGATTGCAGGTTGATTTCGATCCGCTCGTGTCGCATGGCTGTGCTCGAACTCGCGAATACTAGCACGCGACCTCTCGCTCGTCGGTGAGCTCAAAATCAGCCCCCATGCCCTATGCCCTCGTCATCTTTGACCTCGACGGAACCCTCGCTGACAGCTTTCCCTGGTTCCTGCGCACCATCAACGACGTCGCCGATCGCTTCAATTTTCGCCGCGTAAGGGATGAGGATATCGAGGAGCTCAGGCATGCGTCGAGCCGCGAGATCCTGACCCGGCTCGAGGTGCCATTGTGGAAGCTGCCGGCGATCGCGCGGCATGCGCGGCGGTTGAAGGCGGAGGCAGCTGGCGAGATTTCGCTGTTTGCGGGCGTTGAGACGATGCTGCGGACGCTGGCCGACAACGGCGTGCAGCTCGCGCTGGTGACCTCCGACAGCGAAGCCAATGCGCGCGAGAAGCTCGGCGAGTCCGCCGCACTGTTTTCGCATTTCGACTGCTCGGCGTCACTGTTCGGCAAGGCCGCAAAATTCCGTCGAGTCATCCGGCGCGCGGGTGTTGAGCCTGGCAAGGTCATCTCGATCGGCGATGAGGTCCGCGACATCGAGGCGGCACGCACTATCGGAATTGCCTGCGGCGCGGTTTGCTGGGGCTACGCGGCCCCGGCGGCGCTGCGAGCTCGGGGGCCCGACCACATGTTCGAGCGGATGAATGAGATCACGGATATCGCCGGCCGCATCCCGGCCAGGATATGATCCGCATTTGCCAAGCAAGGCCCAGGGAGATGGTGATGACGCTCACGGACGCAGTCCGCCTGAACTCCTGACGTCGCCGGTCGGCAGGGTGCGCGTCGTGCTCGATACCGATATCTACAACGAGATCGACAATCAGTTTGTCGCTGGTCCAGATGCTGCTGTCGACTTTTTTCGGGTAGCAAACCACAAGTAGAAAAATCTGTGGTATCGTATTCACTCCCAAGTTTCTTCAGCGACTATTGTGCACGGTGGTATCCCGACAAAAGCCCGGAGAAGCTGAATGTTGGGCCGGTTTGCCGAAATCTTCGCCAAAGAGATATCAGCGCTGATCGACGCGCTCGTGAAAGCCGAGCCGCTAAAGGCGCTATCTGCAAAGATCGTATTCATCGCGACCCTCGTCGCCGAGTCCATCTACACCGACATCTTTGATCGCGTGGCCCTACTCCTTGCTACGCGGCTTGCCGAGAGGTTAGCGACGAAACCCCAACAGATCGAAGCTACGCAGAAGCTGGTCGACCAGATAGGCAGGGAGATCGCTATCGATCGAGGCGCGATTTTTCTGAGCGGCCTGCTCTGCCTCCTGATGACAATCGTGTGTCTCGTCGCCCCCTTGCTGTATCGGTTCGCTTCGCGACGTCGCCTACGCATTTTCGTCTCGTTCAACCGTGTTCGCGGCGATGCCGCAGAACAGTTGCACGTCTTTCTTGAGAGAAAAGGGTTTGCGGTATCCCGGCTCCCGTTTGACGACAAGGCGGAGCATCAAGCTCTTCTACGGAAGATTGTCGAGCTGCTGAAGAAAACCGAGCTCGTGGTTTGCATTCCCGGTCCATCAGATTCATTCGTGGAACACGAAATCCTGGCCGCGACGACGATCGGTCACCCGGTCGTCCTCCTGATATCAGGGGACGACGGCACGATCCCGAACACGGCAGACAAGCGCTACCCGGTCTTTCAGATCGAGGCTCTCGCCGACAACGGTTTCCATCCCCTCGAGATATTTCTCAGCTTCATCGGCGGTGACTTGCAGTCCATGCTGGAAATCTGCAAGCGATCGCTTCGACAGGGAAAGGCGATATCGTGGGCAATCGCAATGACGTTTCTTCTCGTCACCATGGCGTTGTGGCTCCTGTCAGCATTCCTGGTGTACAGTAAGGCCGCGTCGCTTCAGCCTGAAGCGACCGATCCGTTGCCGATGATGTTGGCTGTCGGCGTCCAAGCATTGGTTTTCGCCGGCCTTTGCGTTGTCCCCGCGACGTTTTGCGCATTCATCAGCATGCGGATTCTGCTCAGTCTGTATCGACAATTGCGAGCGCAATGGCTGGCGGAGCTTAAGGTCGAGGTCGCTGCGTTCAGTCGCGACGATTGGGCTGACCTGATGCACGACGTATCTTCCGGTCCGGCGATCTACGAGGCAATGCTCCAGCTGGCGCCCCTGGCCCATCATGAAAGAGCTGCCGGCATCGCCTGAGCTTCAGCGAATCCGCCTCCACCCCCTACTCCGTCCTCCGCAAAAACGCCCCGAACGCGCGCGGGCCGTCGCCGGTCTTGATCTCGCCGATCACCTTCAGCTCGACCGCATCGATGATGTCCAGCACGTTGCTCTCCCAGCAGGCGACGATGACGCGCTTGCCGTCGGCGGTCGCGTTGATGCCTTCGGGATAGTCGCCGACATTGATGCGCTTGATCGGCTTCAGCGTCGCAAGGTCGAACACGCTGACGGTTCCGCCATATTGGTCGGTGACGAAGCCGCGGCCCTGCGCCAGCGCCACCGCATAGGGGCGCATGCCGACCGGCACGCGGCCGATCTCTTTGCCTTCGGCGATGTCGATCACCGAGACATTATCGGAGCCGACATTGGCGGTGTAGGCGCGCCTGCCATCGGCGTCGATGGTGACGCCGAACGGACGGGTGCCGACCTTGATGGTTGCCTTGCGCTGGCGCGTCGCGGTGTCCACGATCGAGACGCTGTCGTCGTCGCGGTCCGCCGAGAGCAGCAGCTTGCCGTCCGGCGTGACGGCGAGGCCCGATGGCGAGGCGCCGACCGCGATGCTGGCGGTGACGCTGCGCGAGGCCGTATCGATCAGCCGAACCGCGGCGGCATACCAGTCCGCGACATAGACGGTCTTGCCGTCGGGCGCCACGGCAATGCCGAGCGGCCCGCCGCCGACCTCGACGCGGCCAGCGACCTGGCGCGCGGCGGCGTCCACCACCGTCACGGCCTTGGCATCGGGGCTCGTCACATAGGCAAAGCGTCCGTCCACGCTGACGGCGATGCCGGCCGGCTTGCCGCCGATCGGGATGGTCGCAACGCTGCGCGCGGTCGCGAGGTCCACGACCATCAGATCGTCGCTGAGCTGGTTGGTGACGAACGCCTCCTCGGCGACCGCGCCGCGGGAAGCGGCAAGCCAGAGGCTGGCGAGCGCCGCCAGGACCGGGATGCGCACGATCAGCTGCCGCTCTCGATCTTTTTCTTCAGCGCTTCGAGGCCGGTCTTGTAGAGCCCGCTCACCGCAGTTTTGGCGGCTTCGTCGCTCAGCTCCGGTGGCGGATCGTTGTTGGGATAGCCGCGATAGAATGCGCCAGCCCATTCCAGCTTGGACTTGCCATCGGGAGCGGGCGACACGCTGAGAGTCGAAGAATAATTGGTCACCGGCAGCACCTTCACGTCGACTTTGGTGATCCGGTACGAATAACTCATCATGTCGGGCTCGTACTTGTAGAGCTCCTCATCGACGGTTGCCCCGCCGGTCAGCGTCAGCTGGCGCGTTGCGCCGATCTCGTTGCCCCTCTCGCCCGTGGTCTTGGTCACAGGCGGTAGCCAGCTCATGTCCTGGAAGTTGCGGATTGCGGCCCAGACCTTGTCCTGCGGCGCGTTGATCTCGATGGATTCGCGCACCTTCTGCCGCGTCGGCCCATGGGCCCAGACCGGCTCAAAAGCTGCCGTCAGAGCCATCCCCGCCACCGCCAGCGCCGCCACCCCGGCGAGCGCCGTTCCGCTTCTCATCCTCATACCGTTTCCTCACTCCTGATCCTGCGCGACTTGGAACGCGCGCTGAGATCATCGTAGCGCATTTTTGGACCGTGGGGAGACCAGTTCGTGGTGCGGCTGTGGCAGGGCTTCTCCGTTCACACCATCGGTTGCGGTGCCCGACGGGCAAAACACGCCAAAGCCGTAAAACCACTGCGCAGGGAAGGCCCGATGTTTGGCTTCACCTGTATGCCGCTGTGCAGCTTCTCGTAGCGCAGTTTTCGCACAGTGGACCGTGGGTGCCCGGCCGGCACCCGGCCTTCCCCATAGGCGTTAAGGTAGCGCGAGCATCGATTGATACGGACGTTTTCGAGGAGGCTCGCGCAGGTGCCGCCCAAGCGCTCGCTTTCTGCGGCGAAAGCAACGGATGGTT
>NZ_RDQF01000117.1 GCF_004114425.1 Bradyrhizobium vignae
TCGCCACCTCCGATGCGGCCACCGAATCATGTCTGGCGATTCGACGGAATCCTGAAAATGAAATTGCAAGGTTCCGATGCCCGAAGCATCAAAACCCTGCAATCCTAAAACACCCCGCAACCACAAAAGCGATTCCAGCTCAATCGCTTAGCCGCTCTTCACGGATGACTAAAGCGCGATGAGATTTGGATGAATCGTCATCGCGCTTTAGCTTGTTGTTCACGCATGATCTTTCCGGAAAACCGCTTCGCACTTTTCCGGATCATGCTTTAGCGGAGCCGGGACCGGGCGATCCAGTACACCGGGAGGGTTGTGATAGAAGATAAGCCGCGGCGTACTGGATGCCCCGATCAAGCCGGGGCATGACAGCCGAGGGTGACGCGCAACAGCAGAAGGTGTCGCGCCAGCTACGCGTGCCCCGCTTCGTTCGAGAGCATGCCTGGATCGATGCCGATCTTCTGCAAAGCGCGATTGTATTTGTCGTCGACGTCGTCGCCGAAAATCAGATCCGTATCCGCATCGCAATGCAGCCAGCCGTTGCTCTGGATCTCCGTCTCGAGCTGGCCCGGCGCCCAGCCGGCATAGCCGAGCGCGAGGATGGCGTGCTTGGGGCCGGAGCCATTGGCGATCGCGCGCAGGATGTCGACGGTCGCGGTGAGGCAGACGCCGTCATCGATCCGCAGCGTCGCATTCTCGATGTAGAAGTCGCTGGAATGCAGCACGAAGCCGCGGCCGGTATCGACCGGCCCGCCGCGCAGCACCTTCATGCTTTCGGCATTCTCCGGCAGCTTGATGTGGTCGCCCTTCTTGATGATCCCGAGCTGCTCCAACAGCTCGGGGAAGTCGATGCTGCCGGCCGGGTGGTTCACGATGATGCCCATCGCGCCCTCGGCGGAATGAGCGCAGAGATAGATCACCGAGCGCTCGAAGCGGGGATCGCCCATCACGGGCATCGCGATCAGGAGCCGGCCGTCGAGATAACCGGCCGAATTGGGCAGCGGGGGGCCCGAGCTGCGGGTGCCTTCGCCCGTCCTCTTGCCAGTGGGAGCCATCGGTGAAGCACTCCGGTTTCAATTCCTATCCTGATGTCGGACCTAGCCGCTGTCAAATCAAGGCTTGCGGCGATTGGATTCGAGTGCATCCATCACAAGCAATTCAATGGTTTGGCCTGGGACGACCCTGTAAAGACGTGCCATGCTCACAAGAGTTCCCCTGCGTGCGGCGATTGGCGTCGCGACAACCCTGCTCGCCTCGTCGTTCGCCATCGCAGCCCGCGCCGATGACGCTTCGCCGTGGCAGCGCGACGGACATTCCGCAGTGCGGCTGCTGGCGGGATCGCGCAGCGGCGCGGTCCTGCTGGGCGGTATCGCGTTCCAGCTCCAGCCGGGATGGAAGACCTACTGGCGTACCCCCGGCGATTCCGGCGTTCCACCCCGGTTCGACTTCTCGAAATCCGACAATGTCGAAGCGGTGACGATCATGTGGCCGGCGCCGCTGAAATTCGACGACGGCGCGGGCGGCCATTCGATCGGGTATCACGACCAGATCGTACTGCCCCTGCGTATCGTCGCCAAATCGGCCGACAAGCCGGTGACGCTGCGCGCCGAGATCAATTACGCGGTGTGCGAGAAACTCTGCATTCCCGTCGAGGCCAACGCCGAGCTCGGCTTCAACAGCGTCGCCTCGACCGAGGATGCGAACCTGCGCGCGGCGCTCGACACCGTGCCGAAGCCCGCCAATATCGGCGACCCCAATCCGCTCACCATCCGCGACGTCAAGCGTGACGGGCCGAAGAACGTCGTGGTCGACGTGGTTGCGCCCGACAGCCGCAACGTCAATCTGTTCGTGGAAGGGCCGACGCCGGACTGGGCGCTGCCGATTCCGGCGCCGGTGCAGCCCAGCCCGCCTGGGGTGATGCGGTTTACGTTCGAACTCGACGGTCTGCCGCCGGGCGCCAAGCCCGAGGGCGCCGCGCTGAAGTTCACGCTGGTCGGGCCGGACAAGGCGTACGAGTTCAATACGAATCTGGAGTGAAGAGTCGTCCCGGCAACGGTCAGGACGGCGGCGAGCGAGTTGCGCTGCTCTCGCCCACTCTCAGCTGTCGTCCCGGACAAGCGCGCCCCAGGCGCGCGCCGAGACTCGGAGTTAACAGCTCGCGCTCCAACTTCTCCCTGGGGCTATGGGCTCCGGATCGGTGCTTCGCTTGTCCCGGACGACACCGAGGATGGGACGGCCACCCAACCAAATCTTAACGAATGGTTGCTAAGTCCCAACCCTGTAGCGCGTGCTGAACGCGCTTGGGGATTTTCGAATTGGCCGTGACGGATGCACAACCCGCAACGACCGGAGCGGCCGGCCTGATCGCGCGGCTGCGGGCTAAGCTCGCGGGCGGATCGAGCGAGGCGTCGCTGACGCGGCGGCTCGCCGGCACCATCTTCGTCATCCGCGTCATCAGCGCCGGGCTTGCCTATGTCTCGCAGGTGCTGCTGGCGCGCTGGATGGGCACGTCCGACTACGGCATCTATGTCTATGTCTGGACCTGGGTGCTGCTACTTGGCAGCATGATGGATTTCGGCATCTCGGCCTCCGCGCAAAAGATCATCCCGGAGTACCGGACTAGCGGCGAGCATGCGCTGCTGCGCGGCTTCCTCTCCGGCAGCCGCTGGCTGACCTTTGCCGTATCCACCCTGGTGTCGCTCGGCCTCGTCGCCATCGTCAAGCTGCTGTCGCCCTGGATCGATCCGGCCGAGGTGCTGCCGCTCTATATCGGCTGCATGACGCTGCCGGCTTTCGTGGTCGCCAACACCCAGGACGGCATCGCGCGCTCGCACGACTGGATGCAGCTCGGCCTGATGCCGCAATTCATCATCCGTCAGGCCCTGATCATCGGCATCACGGCCGGCGCGTTCGTGCTCGGTTATCACCTCGGCGCGGTCGCTGCGATGGTGGCGAGCGCCGCCGCGGTCTGGATCGCGATGACCGGGCAGATGGTGGCGCTGAACCGCAAGCTCGCCGATCACATCGAGCCGGGCCGGAAGGCCTATGACGTCAGGGGCTGGCTCGCCGTGTCGCTGCCGATCCTGTTGGTGGAGAGCTTCTACCTGCTCTTGTCCTACACCGACGTGCTGGTGCTGCAGCAGTTCCGCCCGTCCGACGAGGTCGGCGTCTATTTCGCCGTGGTGAAGACGCTGGCGCTGGTCTCGTTCATCCATTACGCGATGTCGGCGACGACGGCGCACCGATTTGCGGAATACAATGCGCTCGGAGACAAGGCGCGCCTGTCGGCCTATGTGGCGCATGCCATCAACTGGACGTTCTGGCCGTCGCTGGCCGCGACCATCGTACTGCTCGCGCTCGGCAAGCCGCTGCTCTGGCTGTTCGGGCCGCAATTCACGGTCGGCTACGACATCATGTTCATCGCTGCGATCGGCCTCGTGGTGCGCGCCGCGATCGGCCCGGTCGAGCGCCTGCTCAACATGCTCGGCCAGCAGAAGATCTGCGCGCTGGCTTATGCGCTGGCCTTCGTGATGAACGTTGCGCTCTGCGTGATCCTGGTGCCGCGCTTCGGCGGTCACGGCGCGGCGGCCGCGACCTCGATCTCGCTGAGCTTCGAGACGGTGCTCTTGTTCTGGATCGTGCGGCAGCGACTGGGACTGCACGTGCTGGCGTTTGGTAAATAGCTCCGCCTGCCCTGCCGCTTGAGAAACGCCCATGGCGTGAAAAGCCCGGCAACGAGGCAAAACGACTACCCGCCCCCGGTCGGCAGCATGATTTTTCTTATTCCTCCTAAGTAGTTGCGCCCCAGGGAAAGTTTATTCTACGTCATATTGCTCAACCGACGAGATAAACCCAACATTCCCCGGACCATGATCGATCCACTCTACGTCGCCTCCGGATTTGGTGTCGGCCTGCTCGTCGGCATGACCGGCGTAGGCGGCGGCTCGTTGATGACACCGCTGCTGATCCTGTTGTTCGGCGTCCATCCATCCACTGCCGTCGGGACGGACCTGCTCTATGCCGCCGCGACCAAGACCGGCGGCAGCATCGTGCATGGCTGGTCGCGCAGCGTGCACTGGCCGGCGGTACTGCGGCTGGCCTGCGGCAGCATTCCGGCGAGCGCGCTGACGCTGCTGGTGCTGTGGAAGCTCGACCCCAGAAGCGACACCGAGCGCAGCCTGGTCAACGTGGTGCTGTGCTTTGCACTGCTGCTGACCGCCACGTCGCTGATCTTCCGTAAGGCGCTCATGGAGCGCTACCGCAAGAGCCTGGAGCGGGTCGACGAGCGCACCACCGCGGTCGCGACCGTCGTCACCGGTATCGTGCTCGGCGCGCTGGTCTCGATCTCCTCCGTCGGCGCCGGCGCGGTCGGCGTCACCGTCTTGCTGCTGCTCTATCCGCGCCTGCCGATGGCGAGCATCGTCGGCTCGGACATCGCCCATGCCGTGCCGCTGACGCTGGTCGCGGGCGTCGGGCACTGGGCGCTCGGCGACGTCGACTGGGGCCTGATGGGCGTGCTGCTGATGGGCTCGCTGCCCGGCATCGTCGTCGGCAGTTATAGTGCAACGCGCGTGCCCGAACCGGTACTGCGCTTGACCCTCGCCAGCGTGCTGTTCGTGGTCGCCGGCAAGATCATGTTCGCGGAGCTGAATTTGTCGTCGGCGATCGTGACGGCGCTGGCGTGGAGCCACTAGCGAAGGACGGACATCGTTCCGTCTCGCTGTCCTCGCCCGGCTTGATGTTCAGCCCGGGGACATGACCGACGGGTGTTCGGGGACATAGCCGACACATCATCCGCTCGCCAAGTCGATGATAGCGACTTGGTGGGCGGCAAAGAAGATCCCGTATTGCGCATCGTTTGCCGAGGGGCGGATGGCGAGGCGCTCGCCACGGAAGGCCTGTGGCACTTTCCAAAGACGT
>NZ_RDQF01000118.1 GCF_004114425.1 Bradyrhizobium vignae
GCAGGCCATCTCAATTTGAAGCGAACTTGGAGCAGATGACTTTGAAACCCCGCGACAACCCGATCGGCACGAGGTTGTCACCCATCTCTTAGGTACGTTTCGTTACCCATGTCTCCGGGCCGGACACGTTTTATTATGGCGGAGAGGGAGGGATTCGAACCCCCGATAGGCTTGCACCTATGCCGCATTTCGAGTGCGGTGCATTCAACCACTCTGCCACCTCTCCTGAAGGCGCCATATAGGAGCTGCGGCCCCTGTGGTTGGGGGCGTTAATAGGCGAGGATGGCGGGCCAGACAAGGCGCCAAAGGGGAAAATCCGCTGCCTCGTTCAGCCCTTGTCGTCCCTCTTGGCCTGGAGCTCCGCTCCGATGAACCGGAACGGAGCCCTGGATTTTTGTTTTGACGCGTTTTCTTGATGCGAACCGGTGGCCACTTCGCTGGAAAACGCTTCTGCCCCGAAAGGAACCGCCATGGAGCATCTGACGATCTCGGCCAATGGCGCCGATTTCCACCTGGTCCGCGCTGGAAAGGGCAAACCGCTGCTTTTGCTGCATGGCTGGCCGGAATTCTGGCTGACCTGGGAGCCGGTCTTGGCGCGTCTTTCGGATCGCTTCATGCTCGTAGCGCCGGACCTTCGCGGCTTCGGCGACAGCGACAAGCCCGATGGCCCTTACGGGCCGGAAGGTCACGCGGCGGACATGCTGGCGCTGATGGACGGGCTCGGCATCGACCGATTCGGCGTGGTCGGCCATGACGTCGGCGGCGCCGTGATGCAGCCGCTGGCCCGCCAGGCGCCCGGGCGGCTCGCCGGGCTTTTCTTCTTCGACTTCGTCTATCCCGGGATCGGGCCGCGCATGGCCGCGCCTGAGAGGCTCAACCACATCTGGTACCAGTCCTTCCACCAGATGGAGATTGCGCCTGCGCTGATCGGCGCGAGCCGCGAGAGTTGCCGGCTCTATATCGGCCATTTCCTCAAGGGCTGGGCGCACCGGAAGGGCGCCTTCGACGACGTCCTCGACGCCTTCGCCGACAATTTCTTCAAGGACGGCAATCTCGCCGGCGGCTTTGCGCATTATCGCGCCTCGCATGCCGGCCGGGTCGCGATGATGAAAGGCGAAGCGCCAAAGCTGCCGCCAATCGGGGTGCCGACCTGCGTGCGCTGGGCCGAGCACGATCCGCTGTTTCCCTATGCGTGGACCGATCGGCTGGGCGAGACGTTCAGCACGCTCGATCTTGCGATGTTTCCCGGCGTCGGCCACTTCCCGCATCGGGAAGATCCCGATCGCGCGGCCGCCGAGATCGCGGCGTTCTTTCAGCGCGCCGGCTGGAGCTGAGGGGATAAGAACGGGGTGGGACCGCCAGACGCGGTAAACACTGGCGGTCCCGTGCCGCTCATTTGAAATACTGGCCGGGAAGGGCGGCTTCGCCGGCCGAGTGGAAGCGACGATTCGACCCTAGCGTGCAGTCCGCATGGCGCAACGCAATCCGGTCCTTAACCTAACCGGTCAAGGTTACTCTGGAGCCCGGACGGGCTTCAGGTCCTCGTCTGACGCGTTTTCTTGACGCGAACCGGTCTCCACTTCGCTCGAAAACGCTAGCTAGTCCGCTTTACCCTTTTTCTTCCCGTTCTCCGTGGAATCCCGGTCTTTTCCGTTGCCGTTCTCCTTGCGGCGGTTGGTGAAGCGCGCATTGCCGAGCCCGGTGCCGATGGTGAGCACGCCCCAACGATCGACGTGCTGCATGAACGGCACTTCCGACAGCCCCTGAACGACACCGTCATTGTGCATCACGATCGCAGCATCGTGCTCGCCGATCTGCGGGATGGCTTCGATGAGGCTCGCCGGCAGGTTGAACTTGCTGCTCTCCCAATTGCCGGGGAGATTCTGCGCGCCCTTCTCGATCGAGCCATCCGCGTTGATCACGCCGGGACAGGCAATGCCTATGAACGGCGCGAGCTTGAAGCCTTCGGCCTCGGCGTCTTCGATCAGGCCTTCGAGCATCTTGACCAGCCGCTTCACCGCGACTTCGCGGCTCGGCTCGTCATCGGCGTGACGCCACAGATCGGATTTGAAGACCACCGCCTTGGACAGGTCGGGCGCCTTCTTCCACCGTGTCTCGACGATGCCGCAGCGGATATTGGTTCCGCCGATGTCGACGGCGAGAATGCTGTCATAGGCCTCGAAAATCCAGGAGGGCGCGAGGTGCAGGGCTCCGATCAGGCCGGCATCGTCAGGATCGAATCGAATCGGCACCAGGTCGACCTTGAAGCCTTCCGATTTCAGGATGATCTCGGCCCGGGCAATGGCAATTTCGCCGAGCCGGCTGGCGCGAAAGCCGCCGCCGACCACGATGCATTCGGTCTTGGCCCAGGCCTTGGTCTTGAGGAATCGCCGCGTGACGTAAGCGAGCTCCTGCGCGAAGTCCTCGATCGCGCTGTGCACGACGGCCGTTGCCTCGGTGTCGTCGCCGACCAGGACGGCATCAAGGGACTTCTTGCTGAGCTTGTCGGACGGCTCGTCGCCGAACGGATCCTCGCCGCTCTTGCGCAGCGGCTTGCGCCATTCCTCGAGGATCTCGCGAAACGCCCCCTTGCTGGCGCGATCGCCGAGAAAGCCGTCATCGTCCTTGATCTCGATGTTGAAGCTGTCGACATCGACCGACGGCAGGCGGCTCGCCCCGTGCTGGGCGATACCCGTTGTCTTGACCAGCTCGTCCGTAGCCATGGTAGCCCTTGCCCGCGTGTCCAATTTGCGAGGACACAACGGGATGGGAACCGGTTGGTTGCAGAGCGGGCCGGAGATTCTCCGAGCGTTCGGAAATGGCTCAAATCCTTCAAATTCGGGCCCTTTTCGGCGGTTTTCCTTGACTCTCCGCCCCCGGCGGCTATAAGTCCCACAGCCGGCGCGGGGCGTTTCTCGCGCCGCTTGTTTTTGCCTGGGTTTTCAAAGGGATAACTCCCGCCCGCGCAGACTCGCATAAACCCGTAGCGACTGACAAAAAGCCGGCCCGGACGATACCCGTCGCGAGGCCGGGATTGAACACGAAGGAAAAAAACGATGTTCGCAGTCATCAAAACCGGCGGCAAGCAATACCGCGTCGTGCCGGATGATGTCTTGGAAGTAGGCAAGATCGAAGGCGAAGTCGGCTCGATCGTGCAGTTGAATGAAGTTCTGGTGGTCGGCGGCGACACGCCGGTGCTGGGCGTTCCGACGGTCGCGGGTGCGTCCGTCGCGGTCGAGGTGCTCGACCACAAGCGCGGCCCGAAGGTCATCGCGTTCAAGAAGCGCCGCCGCAAGAACTCGCGCCGCAAGCGTGGCTACCGCGACGAGATCACCGTGCTGCGCGTCAGCGAGATCCTGACGGATGGCGCCAAGCCCACCAAGGGCCCGCGTCCGAAGAAGGAGAAGGTGGCCAAGGAGCCGGCAACGGAAGCCGCCGAATAAAACGGAATTGATCACGCCAATTCACGAATTGAGGCGTGAGAAATTTTGAAATGATTCCGTCAAGGAATTGATCTAGAGATACGCAGGATTTCGGAGACGAGCCATGGCTCACAAAAAAGCAGGCGGTTCATCGCGCAACGGACGCGATTCCAAGGGCAAGCGCCTCGGTATCAAGGCGTTCGGCGGGGAGATCGTCACTCCCGGCAACATCATTGCGCGTCAGCGCGGCACCACCTGGCACCCCGGCCTTAATGTCGGCATGGGTACGGACCACACTTTGTTCGCCAAGATCGAGGGCCGCGTTGCGTTCCAGGCCAAAGCCAACGGCCGCACCTTTGTATCGGTACTCCCGATCGCAGAGGCTGCTGAATAGACGGTGGATCAAATTGGAGTCCGCCGGTCCCGACTGAACCGGCGGAGTCCCAGAGATCACAGAGATCGAAGGCTCCAGGGGAGGCGGGAAACCGGCCTCCCCTTTTCTTTGCTCACTTTGACTTAGTGACTTTCACGGAGCCGGACATGTTGCAGGATTTCTCGAGCGTGACCTTGCGGGAGGCGAGACCCAGCGTCGTCGCCACCGAGCGGCTGACCTTGCGGCGGCCGACCCTCGCCGACGTCAGGACCATCGCCCGGCTCGCCAACGACCGCCGTGTCGCCGAGAACACGCGCCGCCTGCCGCATCCCTATTCGCAGGACGACGCCGCCGAATTCATCCGCGCCACCGCCGAGCTCGGCAGCGAGACCGTGTTCCTGATCGAGCACGATAGCGGACCGGTCGGCATGGTCGGCATCGATTGCTCCAAGCCCGGCAATGCCGAGCTCGGCTACTGGCTCGGCGCCGAGCATTGGGGCCAGGGCTTTGCCACCGAGGCCGCACGCGGCGCGATCGACTTCTTCTTCGAGGAGTTCGAGGACGATCATCTCCATGCCGGCGCCCGCGTCACCAATCCGGCCTCGCGCAAGGTGCTGGAAAAGTGCGGCTTCCAGTGGAGCGGCGTGCAGCTGCACCGCTTCCTGGCGCTGGGCTCCTCCACGCCCGTCGACTGCTTCCGCCTGTCACGCGGCGTGTGGGCCTCGCTGAAGAGCTGGAGCAGTGCGCGACGGGTGAGATAGCTTACCCTCCCCTGGAGGGGAGGGTCGGCTCACATTGAGCGCAGCGAAATGTGAGACGGGGTGGGGTGACAGTCTCTCAGCGGAAGCAGTCCCCGAGCGGAGAGATCACCCCACCCCGCTCGCGCTTCGCGCGATCGACCCTCCCCCTCCAGGGTAGGGGAATCGCATATGGTGCTGGCAGGGTGTTGCCAAGCGGTTGGAACTGGATTCTTTGGGTGTCTCTCGATTCCAGAGGGAGACCTGAATGCGCAAGCTCAAGCGCCT
>NZ_RDQF01000119.1 GCF_004114425.1 Bradyrhizobium vignae
GCTTTGCGCGCATGCTGATCTTCCCTGCCATACCCGCCACCGAACTGATTCGGCAGCTCCGCCCCAGACACGACAGGGAAGTTGTCCGGTAACATTTTTACTGAGGCAATGCGGGGGGCAATTTCCCATGTCGCCCGACAGCCCAAGGGCATCAACGAGCTGAACCAATACTGCCTCAAAGCCTTCCAGGAATATGGGCTTCCCTATAACCCCGACTATAACGGCGAGAGCCAGATCGGCGTCTCGCCGGTGCAGTCAACGGTCGGGCACCAGCGGCGGTGCAGCGCGGTCGACGCTTATCTCCGTCGGCACCTCGCTTCGGGCCGCGTCACTCTTCTGACCGGCAAGACCGTTGTTCGCGTCCTCGTCGAGAACAATCGAGTCGTCGGCGTCGAGCTCATGGATGACGAGATAATCATGGCCAGCGAGGTTGTGCTGTCGGCCGGTTCGGTCCATAGCCCGAAGATCCTCATGCACTCGGGCATCGGGCCATCCGAGCAGCTTCGCCAGCACGGCGTCCCCGTTATCGTCGATTCTCCGGAGGTGGGCGAAAATCTCCACGACCACGCGATCGTGCCGGTCCGCGCCTATGTAAAGGGCGATCTGGGTTACCAAGCGGCCGCACATGGCCTCGGCAGCGTGAAGGCGGGCCTGCGCTATTTCGTCACCAAGGATGGCCCGGCAGCGGGCAATGGCATCGAGACGGTTTCCCACTGGAATCCGTCGGACTTTACCGCCGAACCCACGATCCAATGCTATCACGTGCCCATCGTCGCAACTGGCGGGGTCAGCCCGACGGGGGACCGTTCCGGCATCACTTTCGAACTCGTGGTGCTTCAGCCCAAGAGCCGTGGCTGGGTGCGGTTGGCCGACAGCCACCCGACGTCGATGCCCCTCATCAATCCGAACTTCATGGGCGAGGAGGAAGACCTGAGGGCCGCAGTGGAATCGGTACGCGCGATCCGCGAGGTTATGGCGCAGGAGTCGTTGGCGCCGGTGATCGAGGAGGAGATCGATCCCGGCCCGCACATCCAATCCGATGCAGAGATCGGCGAATGGGTGAAGGGTGCAGTGACGACGATGTTTCACCCGGTTGGCACGTGCCGGATGGGGCAGGATGCGCGAGCAGTGGTTGACGCGAGGCTCAGGGTCCGAGGGGTCGACGGCCTCCGGGTAATCGACGCCTCGATCATGCCCAACATCACCAGCGGCAACACCAACGCCCCAACCCAGGCGCTTGCGCGCCACGCCACGGCGATGCTGGTCGACGATCTGAAGCGGACCTAAGGAAAAGTGGAAGTGGCCCGACGGAGATAGTCATCGAGGGCGGAAACGACTATGCCGCGGCATGCCTGTCAATCGGCTTGCAAATTTGGCTCTGACTCACTTTTGATGCAGTTTGGGGGATGTCTGGCGCTTTGATTGGGGGAGAATCAGCGCGATGCAGCAAGCACTCCACCGCTCCAGTCTGGTGCCGCGTGGGTTTGTTGTAGAGAGTGCGTACTACGAGGGTGATAAGGCCATTGTTGTGGTCCGGGCGTCCGGAAGCGTTGGTCTGTGCCCATCGTGCGGAACGGTTTCGCGACGTGTCCATAGCCGCTATCGACGCCGCGTGACCGATCTTCCACTTGCGGGGCGGATCGTCCAGCTCCTGGTAATCGCCCGCCGCTTCCGCTGCGATGCCGTCCTGTGCGGGCGCCAAATCTTCACTGAGCGCTTCGCCGAGGGGATACTGGCTCCATCAGCGCGACGCACGGCGAGGCTGGACTCTATTGTCCATCACCTCGGTCTGGCGCTTGGTGGTCGACCGGCGGCAGGCTTCGCAAAACGGCTGATGCTGCCGGTGAGCAAAGACACGCTCCTGCGCGTGGTCCGACGCCGTAGCCGTCCGCCGGCCGACCCGCTCAGAGTTATCGGCATTGATGATTGGGCCTGGCGGCGCAATCACCGATACGCCAGCATCATCTGCAACCTGGAAAAGCGTCGGATTGTCACGCTGCTGCCGGATCGGGAGCCCGCAACCGCCCAAGCGTGGCTCGCTGCTCATCCCACGATCGCGATCGTCGCCCGTGACCGTGGTGGAGGATATGGCGAAGCCGCAGCAAAGGCCTTGCCGCACGCGGTGCAGGTGGCAGATCGTTGGCATCTGATGGAGAACGCCAGTCGAGCCTTTCTCGACGCCGTCCGCAAATCGATGCGACCAATACGCACCGTGATTGGCGCGACCACGATCGATCCCAAGCTGCTCACAGCCGCCGAGCGCCTCCAATATGAGGGCTATCTGCGCCGCGAGGAGACCAATGCGGCCATCCTGGCTCTGTCGAAGAACGGCATACCGATCAAGCAGATCGTGCGCCGGACTGGCCATAGTAGGAAGCTGGTGCGGCAGGTCATCCGCGGCGAACGCCATGACGTCTTCCGGACCCGGCAGAGCTCACTCGATCAGCATCTGCCATGGCTCGACGATCAGTGGGCGGCCGGCTGTCGAAACGGCGCTGAACTTTGGCGCCGCCTGGCGGCCCGTGGCTTCCGAGGCTCGCTCCGCATCATCAGCGAGTGGGCGACCCGTAGACGACGGGCTGAAAAGGCGGACGTAGAAAACCTGCAGCGGATTCCGTCAGCCAGAACGATCGCACGCCTCATGACAGTCGGGCGGGATGTACTCACGAAAGCGGAGACCGTCACGGTCGCGGCGATCGAAGCTGGCGTACCAACCCTGGTCGAGGCGCGCGAGATCATCGCTGAATTCCACTTGATGATCCGGCGCAAAACTGAGGAGGGGCTCATCCCATGGATCGAGCGCGCCCGCGCCAGTCTCGTCGCCTCGTTCGCCAGCGGCGTTGCGAAAGATGAAGCGGCGGTTAGGGCCGCAATCACTTCGCTCTGGTCCAACGGACAGACTGAAGGTCAGATCACGCGCCTCAAGCTCGTCAAACGTCAAATGTACGGTCGCGGGAAAAATCGATTTGCTTCAAGCTAGACTAATCGGCGCAGAATAATCGGAGCTGCACCAAAAATGCGTCAGAGCCAACATTGCAAGCCGAATGACAGCATGCCTGGAGAGCTCTACGGCGCTGAACGGCGAACGCGTGCCCTTCGCGGATCGCGACGGTCGCTAGGTTGAGCTGGATTGGCACGTCACTCACGGCGTAGATGTTCGGGATGTTCGTGCGCGAGCTCGCGTCCACAATGATAGCTCCGTCTGCCCCAGTCTTGACCCGGGCGCGGTCGAACCCCAGCGAGACGTGTTCGGGGCGTGCGCAAAAGCGAGCAGCACCTGATCGGCCACCAGTCTCCTGTCCTGTTCGGTCGTAACGTCGATGCTTCCCAGTCGGTTGCTACAAGAGACCTTGGCACGTCGACTACTCCAATGTGCCGACCGCGGTCTTCTCCAGCCTGGAGATCGGCACAGTTGGCTGACCGAGCTGGAAGCGAGGCGCAATACCCTGCCGTCGAACTCTATAAGGTCCGCTTCCGGCCGCTCCATCGAGCACGCCGGAGCCGGCAGGAGCGGTATTGCTGCTCACGCGCGGGGCCGAGCGCCTTCGTCAAATCGCCGCTGAGGAACGTGCATTCGGCATGCTCCAGCGCGAGCGAGAATGCCAGTTTTGTCCTGTCTTGATCGCGAGTCGGCCAAACGGCATGCCTGATTGCCGATGTGCAGATGCCCGAAATGAGTGGATTCGACGTCTATTTCGAGCTGTCAAAGCTCGGCAAAAAGATTCTGACAGTCCTCATAACGGCTTACCGACGGAGAACGATCGCTCGCGTGCTCGGGACGCCGGAATTGTCAGGTACCTGGTAAAGCCGTTTGCCGAGATTTGCTTGAAGGAGTTCATATCGCCCTGTCGAGCTCTAGGGAATAATTCTCCGGACCAACGACGAGATCCTCTCTGGTTTCGTAGAAGAGACAAAAGTGGGCACCCCAGGCTACCATGTCGCCAACGACGTCGATTCTTTTCCGCATCTTCCTGTTGCGTAACCCCGCTACTGCGGCGGTAGCAGCAAGCAATTGGCCATTTTGAGACGCCAACTGACTCCATTTGCGACCAAACCGACGAGGAGATCGCTAAGCTCGTCGAGCGTCCAACCGTGCGAGAGGGAAACCTGCGCCACTGTATCTTGCGATTGACTGATTTGCGCGGCAAGGCTGCAAAGGGCTGAGAGCGCGTCTGCCAGACGCATCACAGTGGATTAGCTGGATCTTGCCTGGTCGACCGCGCTCCGTCGGTAGATGTCTAGAATCCCGCGAGGCCCTGGGTGCTGTTGTAGGGAATCGGGTTTCGACCAATCTCCGTCAGTCTGCCGCTCGTCTTGTCGAGGCGGTAGCTGACAAGCACCTGGGCATTTCCAAAGATCTGGTAGAAGTACTGGTCGTCGGGAGTCAACCAGCTGTCGCTGGGTCCGCTGCTGACGAGCCCGTTCACAGCGCGGAAGGTACCGTCGCCCGGTATCGCTTTGTTGGCCGGGTCCTGGAGAAGGCTCAATCGGCCGTCTACAAGCCGGTAGGTAGAAACCGTTCCGTATCCGAAGTTGGTCGCGAGCACCAGCGAGTTGTCAGATGTCACTTGCAGCCAGCAGAGCTCAGATGGCTTCCCGAGCGCGGTATCGATCGGGGCCAACGGACCGTCGGTCACGCGACCGTCGCCGTTAATGCGGCTCACTAGCACTACTTTGGCAGATTGTTGATTTTGGCGCGTTTTATAGGATTCCCGAATCAATTTTTCAATGATTCATGGGTGGTCGGCTCTTGGAGGGCTGACCATGCCGGGATGGGAAGACGAACTCGA
>NZ_RDQF01000012.1 GCF_004114425.1 Bradyrhizobium vignae
GAGCAACTCCGCTCGGCTTCCGCCGAGCGCTTGCACGCCCTGAAGACCGGCGAGCGGACGGGGTCAAGGCCGGAAGCCGCCGGAGGCGGTGGCGCGCCAGCGCCAGCCTTGAGGCCGGCCGATCGCCCGGCTACTTCAACACAGTTGCTCCTCGGGGAGCGTTGCACTATTGCCCCCGTCGCCTCGCCGCTGATCGATGCGCGTGCCGGTTGGCTGCCACATCACCGCGAAGTTTGACGCCAGAACCCCGGGCGTCGGGACCACACGACTTCTCCGTCCGCGGACGGCCATGCCGGACGCATCCGAGGCTCGCGTGTGCTCACCCCGAAAGATCCAGCTTGGCCGCTGTGACAGCGCCGTGTCGTATCGCGCCGCGCATGACTCACGGTTGCCCGCCCTGTCATCGCCTTTCGCGCCGGCGCTGCCGCGTCCACCGCACCCCGACCCGCATCTCGTGACGATCGCGAAGCGCCCCTCTGGCAGGATCGGGATGACAGCCCTATGCCATAAATCCGAAATTCGGAAAAGTGAAATATTTTTTCCGGAAGGGATTGACTGGCTGTTCCGGTGTTTTGCCCGACCGGCTGACAGTGCTGGATGGAAACGCTTCGCCTTCTATTTTCCGATCTCGACATCCTCGACCTCGACCAACAGGACGCGCGAGCCGCGGGCGAGATCCGGGCGGAGCTTGCGAAGCGCGGCACACCAATCGGTCCCTATGACATCTTGATCGCCGGTCAAGCGATGGCGCACGGCCTGCCGCTTGTCAGCAACAACACCGCCGAATTCCAGCGTATCGCCGGGTTGCGGCTAGAGGACTGGACCAGGGATTGATGCTCGCAGGCGTTACCGTGACCGTCAGTACGAAGCTGGCCTAACGAAAAAGGCCCGCACGCCATGGCGAACGGGCCTTCGGCAGTTCGACGTATGCGCTCACGCGGCCTCGGAGACCAGCGCCTCGCTGCCGATCAGCTCCGTCCCGATCAGATAATCGCGGCAGCCGCGAAGTGACCGCAGCGCGCGGTTGAAGTCGATGCCGGTCGAGACCAGGGCATGCAACGTCGCCGGATTGCGCACGATTCCGCGCAGCACGGCACCGAAATCGATCTGCCCGTTCGGCTTGATCGCGACGCGGGCCAGCGCCGGCAGGGCGCGATGGGCGGGGTCGCTGATGACGCGGACCGCGGCAAAGGGCAGCCCGGCCTCGGCGGCATAGGCGGCCGCGATGTGGCTTTCCATGTCGACGGCGGCTGCGCCCGTTTCCGAATGCAGCGCCGCCTTGCACGAGCGTTTCGTGACCACCTCCTCGGCCCCGGCGAGGCTGCCGCGCACGACGCGGCGGCGGCCGGAGGTCAGGCGCTCGATCAGGTCGTCGCCGAGCGACAGCCCGGCGGCCCAGCGGGCATCGCCGGACAGCACCTCGGTCGCCAGCACGACGTCGCCCGAGCGCAAGCTCGGGTCGAGCCCGCCGGCCACGCCGAACGAGATCACACCGCGAATCGTGTCGGGGTCCACCACCGTCAGAAGCGCCCGCAACTGCGTCGGGCTGCTGGATGAACAGATAACCGCCATTCCGGGCCCGGCTGCGATACGGGCCTCCTGAACCAGTCCGGTCACGATCAGTATCGGCCGCGGGTCGATGGCTTGACCCGCGGTAAAATAGTCCCCCGTCCCCAAAGTCACATTCCGACCCCTACCACCCTGCTGTTGGTGTTCCGCAAGTTCCGATACCGCGCCAATGCCCACAGCGGAAAGAACTTTGGGTAACCATGATACCGTAGATAGAACACGCGGGGGAAGCCTGTGGCGGTGTACCGCTGCTCGTCCCACAATCCTTTTTTGTTTTGTGTTGCAATCAGGTACTCCACCCCGCGGGCGACGGCGGGGTGATCAACCTCGCCTGCCGCCATCAGGGCAAGCAAGGCCCATGCCGTTTGCGAGGCGGTCGAGGGGGCGGACTCCCAGCCCTTGTAGTCGAGCCGGTAGCTGACGGCGTCCTCGCCCCAGCCGCCGTCATCGTTCTGGATCGAGGTCAGCCACGCCGCGGCCTTCCGGATCATGGGGTCCTTGTGGTCGACGCCCGCCATGTTGAGGGCGCACAGCACCGACCAGGTTCCATAGATGAAGTTCATACCCCAGCGGCCGTACCAGGACCCCTCCGGGTGCTGGGTCTTCCGCAAGTAGGCAACACCATCGGCCACGTGCTTGCTGGTCTTCACGGTCTCGCCGAGCTGGGCCAGCATCGAGATGCAGCGCGCCGTGACGTCCTCGGTCGGCGGATCGAGCAGCGCGCCATGGTCGGAGAACGGGATGTTGTTGAGGTAATATTCGAGGTTGTTGACGTCGAAGGCGGCCCAGCCGCCGTCGTCGCTCTGCATGCCCTCGATCCACTCGCGGCCGCGGGCGATCGCGGCATCATAGCCGGCGACGCCGTGCTCACGGCGCATGCGGTCCATCGACATCACCACGACCGCGGTATCGTCGAGATCAGGGTAGTGCGCGTTGTTGTACTGGAAGGCCCAGCCGCCGGGGCGGACGTCGGGCCGCTTCACCGCCCAATCGCCCTTCACCTCGAGCTCCTGCTTCGGGATCAGCCAGTCGAGGCCCTGCTTGGCCGCAGGCACCGCCTTGTCGCCGCCGGCTTCCAGCAGCGCATGCGCCGTGAGCGTCGTGTCCCACACCGGCGAGACGCAAGGCTGGCAATAGGCCTCCTCGTCGCCGATCACGAGCAGCTTGTCCAGGCCGCGGCGCGTGATCGCGCGCGGCGGATAGTTCTCGTCCTTGCCGAGGGCGTCGTACATCATGACGATGTTGGCCATGGGCGGGTAGATCGCGCCCATGCCGTCCTCCCCGTTGAGCCGCTCCTCGATGAAGGCCAGCGCCGCATCGATCGCGCGCTTGCGCAGGCTCTTCGGAAACATCGGTTCGATCACGCGTAAGATCGCATCGAGCGAACGGAACAGCAGGAACCAAGCCATGCTCTGGTGCGGTGCCTTCGCGGTCATGCCGATCGAACGCGGATCCTGCAGGAACAACTCGTCGATGCCGACGCCCTTCGGATTCTTCGCGCGCGGCTTCAGCGCGGCGATCACCATCAGCGGCACCATGGTTGTGCGCGCCCAGTAGGAGATCTTGTTGAGATGGAACGGCGACCAGAACGGCAGCAGCACGATCTCGACCGGCAGCACCGGCACGGCGCGCCAGGTCACGACGCCGAACGTCGCGAGCAGGAAGCGCGTGAAGACGTTGCTATGAATCGCGCCGCCACGGGCATGAATGGCCTCGCGCGCCCGCACCATGTGCGGTGCGTCGACGGAGTCGCCGATCATCTTGAGCGCGAAGTAGGCCTTCACGCTGGCGCTCATGTCGAACTCACCATCGTGCACCAGCGGCCAGCCACCATGGGCGCCCTGCACGCGGCGCAGGTAATTGCCGATCTTGGCCTCGAGCACGGCGTCGACCGGCTCTCCGAGATAGTGGCGCAGCAGGATGTACTCGGCCGGAATCGTGCAGTCGGCCTCGAGCTCGAATACCCAATGGCCGTCCGCCTGCTGGAAGTCGAGGACGCCCTGCGTCGCCGACGCAATGCTCGATTCCAAAGCTTCGCGGCTGGTCGCGTTCACGGAATCCATATCGCTCGATTGCTCCGATAGTCGATTGAAGGTTGGCCGGGACATTGCCCGTCAGGGCCGCTGTGCAGCGAGAACCAGATCGGCGGCGCGATCACCGGACCGAACTGATCCCTCGATGGTTGCAGGCAATCCCGTAGCAGTCCAATCACCCGCAAGGAACAGGTTCTTCAGCGCAGTGACCGGCCCGGGACGCAGGGCGTTCTGCGCCGGCGTCGCGGCGAAAGTCGCACGGCGCTCGCGCACGATCTGCCAGGGAGGCAGCTCGCCGGAAACGCCGCCCGCCGCGCAGACATCGTTCCAGATCGCCTGCGCGAGCTCCTCGCGCGGCATGTCGACGAGACGGTCGCCATTGCTGATGGTCACCGAGAGACGGTTCGGGAACGCGAACAGCCATTCCACGACGCCGCCGATCACGCCGAGGATCGGCGCCGAGCCCGGCGGCGGTGTGATGCGGAAATGCGCATTCACGATGGCGCGGAATTCGGTCGGCGTCTTCAGGCCCGGCAGCAGGCTGGAGGCCGCGCGCGGCGGCACCGCCATCACGATGACGTCACCGGCACCGAGCTGGATCACGTCCTCGCCGCCGAAATTCAGTGCAGCCACCTTGCCGCCGGTGTTGGCGAACGAACGCAGCTCGTGGCCGAGCTGAACGGTGTGGCCCCGCTCCTGCAAAAACTTCACGGCGGGCTCGATCAAGACGGCGCTGAGGCCGTCACGCGCGATCAGCGGACGGCAGGCCTGCCCGCCCGCGAGCAGCGTCTCGCGCACGATCGCGCCAGCAAGCCCCGCCGAGCCCTCGGGCGGATCGACGTTGAGCGCCGCCAGCAGCAGCGGCTGCACCAGGCGCTGATAAAGGATGCCCTCGGTTGGAATGGACTTGCCAACCAGCGTCTCCTCCGACGCCCAGAGCAGCGGCGCCAGCTTGAGATAATCGGTGAGGCCGGTGTCGGGCACGCGGCGGCTTTCGTCGAGCACCCAGGTCGGCAGCCGGCCATCGCCGAGATCGATCTGCCAACGCTGCCCCGTCTTGATGTCGACGAAGGGAAACTGCGCGCGCTCGGGGCCGACGAGGCCGGCCTCGGTGCCGATCGCGCGCGCATAGGCGCGCACATGGCTGTTGCCCGACAATACCAGATGATTGCCGTTGTCGATGGTGAGATTGGTGGCGCCATCGAAATAGGACCGGCAGCGGCCGCCGGCCTGGTGCGTCGCCTCGTGCACGGCCACCTTGAAGCCGGCATTGGCGAGCCGCACGGCGGCGGAGAGGCCGGACATTCCAGCGCCGATGATGTGAGCTGTGTTTTGCATCAGATGAAAGCGTAACGGAGCAGGATCAGGATGCGTGTGATCTTCGACACACGCACCGGCTCGCGCGGCGCGGTGAAGCCGCGCGCGATCAGGAGGTCCAGAATGGAATGATAGTATTTCGACATGATCCGCGGCGCGCGCACGGCGCGGCGCTTGTTGCGATTCATGATCTCGTCCGACTTCTCGAAATGCGATTTCGCACGCTGCGCCAGCGGCAGACAGACCTTCGGCAGCGCGCGCTCGGCGATCACGCGGTTCGGATCATTGGAGGTGATACCGGCATGCAGCAGCGCCTCGCGCGGCAGATAGAGCCGGCCGAGACCGGCATCCTCGTCGATGTCGCGCAGGATGTTGGTGAGCTGAAGCGCGCGGCCGAGATGGTGCGCGAGCAGGATGCCGTCTTCCTCGGGGATGCCGAACACCCGCACCGACAGCCGTCCCACGGCGCTGGCGACACGGTCGCAGTAGAGATCCAGCGTGGCCATGTCGGGCGCGCGGATGTCCTGCGGCACGTCCATCTCCATGCCGTCGACGATGGCGAGGAAATCCTCGCGCTTGAGGCCGAAGGTCTTCACCGAGGCGACGTAGTCCTTCAGCCGCGGCGGCGGATGGCCCTGGTAGAGCGCGTCGATGTCGTTGCGCCATTCCTGAAGCGCTGCGAGCCGCTGTTCGCGCGGGCCGTCGGAATCGGCGATGTCGTCGACCTGGCGGCAGAAGCTGTAGATCTGGAACATCGCTTCGCGCTGGTCACGCGGCAGGATGCGCATCGCGGCATAGAACGAGCTGCCGGATGCGGTCGAGCCGTAATTGGCGCCGGGCGTGGTCGCCTCAAGCGTCATGTGCAGTCCCCGGTCTGGAAACGGCCTTGCGTCCGATCGCGCGGCGGCCGACTTCGCCGATCATGCCGGCGAGGCTGAAGGTGAGAAGCTCGAACTTGTTCAGATGCACCCGCTCGCGCAGGGGATCGCGCAGCCTGAGCAGGCGCACGATCCGGTCGGCATAGGCCTGGATGACGGAAACGTCGACGCCGAGGCGGAAATCCCGGATCTCCGCAGCTAACGACCTGCCCTCGTCGAGCAGCGCTTCGTTGCGCGCGGCGAGCCCATGCAGGCAGGCCAGCATCGCCGGCGGCGATTGAGCGAGGCCAAGCTGCTCGACCGAGGCACCGTGTGCTGCCAGCGCATCGCGCGGCAGATAGACGCGGTTGAGCTCGCGGAAATCCTTGCCGCAATCCTGCAGGTGATTGTTGATCTGCAGGCCTGCGCAGAGCGCGTCCGACGCGGCCCAGGTCGAGGTGCTCTCGCCGTGAACGTCGAGCATGAAGCGGCCGACCGGCATCGCAGAATATCGGCAATAGTGGATGACTTCGTCCCACGTCTCGTAGCGCAGCTTGGTCACGTCCATGCGGAAGGCGATGAGCACGTCGAGCGCATGGCGCGGCGCCATGCCGCGCTCGGCCAACGCACGGCGCAGGGTGACCGCCTCGGCCTGGGTGTCGCCCCCGCCGAGGAGTTCCGTCTCGAGCAGGTCGAGATAAGCGAGCTTCTGGTCGGCCGGCAGTGTCGCATGGTCGGCGATGTCGTCGGCGGTACGGACGAAATTGTAATAGGCCAGGATCAGGGCGCGATGACGCGGATGAATGATCCAGGACGCGACGGGAAAATTCTCGTCGCGGTCACCCTTGCCGGATCGCAATTCGCTCGCAGATGTCATCGAGGGCTGGTTTACAATCGTTTGGACAGGAACGGCTTTTTCGCTCGCGCGGGCTCACGCCGGCGATGCCGCCGCGGCCCCCATATAGGGGAAGACGGCCGCAAAACCAATCCTGCCGCTCGATGGCTGCCCTCTGCGGACCGCGGCCGAAAAGGCGGCGCCGGGGCCGCCTTGGTGTGGGCCAGCGGCCGAGCTTACTGGTTGTGGTTCTTCAGCACCTGGTCGCAGGCCTGCGAGATCTTGGCCCGGTTCTCCTTGAGGCAGGCCAGGATGGTGAAATCGCCCTGATCGATGACCGGACGGCAGAACTTCTGCACATCGCGGGTGCAGGCCTTCTGCTCGGCCTCCGTGCCGCGCCCTTGCTGGGCGAGCGCAGCCGTCGAGAGGGATGCCGACAGCAGGGTGAGAGCGACGAGAAGCTTACGCATTGTATTCCTTCATTCTGACGGCAGAATCGCACCGATCCCGGGCTGCACAGGGCGGACAACCGGAGCGGATTGTTCTGATGGCAAGTCGCCGCAGGAGGTGCGGCCGAGAGAAGGCACAAGCACTGGCAAATGCGGCCAAATTGGCGCCGCACCCACCAAATCAGGTCTTCCCCGCGCCTTCATTGGCAGATGTAAGGGGTTGATACTACATCATAATTCAGAGAGACCGCATTTTGCTGCACGGCTGTTGCAGAGCTGCATCTCTCCGCCCCGTGGTTTTGGCCAGAAACACCCCGGAACAAGGTAAATCGGATGGTCCTCGCCCCCTTCCCGGGCCCGGTGAACCGCCATCTCGGGTGAGGGCACGTTGAACCTGGCACAGGCTCGGAACACTAAACTTTCGATGTGGCGAGACGTCTTCGATCTTGAACGGACGTCGTTCCAAAACGGGATATTTGTGATGAGATTCTTTGGGCGATCTGGACTGGCAATCACTGCGGCTGGCGTTGGGGCTGCGCTGCTCTTCTCGGTTTCGGCGAGCCATGCTCAATCGTCCGGGCCGTTTGCCGGCTTCGACGGCGCGTGGACCGGCACCGGCACGGTCTCGCTGTCCGACGGGTCCACCGAGCGCATCCGCTGCAAGGCCGACTACAAGGTCGCGGGCAGCGGTCTCAACCTCAAGCAGGCCCTGCACTGCGCCTCCGACAGCTACAAGTTCGACCTCACCAGCGACGTGACGAGCCAGGGCGACCGCATCTCCGGCAATTGGAGCGAGGCGAGCCGCAACATCTTCGGCAATCTCCAGGGCACGGCCGGCGGCGGCCAGATCGACGTATTCGTCGAGGCCAACGGCTTTGCAGCCAATCTGTCGCTGCGCACCAACGGCACCAAGCAGACCGTGCAGATCTCTTCCAAGGGCGAGATCCGCGGCGTCAACATCACGATGACGAAGGGATAGAGCCCGTTTCCGTTCAAGAACAACAAAGCCCTCGGCTCTCGCGAGCCGGGCGCTTTTTGCTGGAGCACTCGCTGCGCCTCCTCCAGTGGTGCACGGACCAAAGCGCCACGATGCCGCTCAGATCGCCGGCTTGTCCGTGCCCTGCAACTTGCCGTGCAGGTTGATCAGCCACATCGCCGTCGGCCTGAGGATGAAGAGGTCGGCGACGAGGGCCATGACCATCGAGAAGGCGCTGAGCCAGCCGAACAGCCGCAGCGACGGCAGATCGGAGAACACGGTGACGACGAGGCCGCAGGCCAGCACCACCGTGGTCAGGATCAGCGCAGGTCCCACCAGCACGGTCGCCCGCTCCACCGCGAGAGCCGAGCCGACGCCCGGCTTGCTCTCGAGTCTCAGGCGGTTGAGGAAGTGGATGGTGGCGCTGAGGCCCAAACCGAACGAGACGGTGAGTGCGACGACGCTGGCGAATTGCAGCCCCTCGCCCATCGCCCATAGCACCGTTCCCGACATCACGACCGGGAAGATGCCGGGCAGGATGCAGGCGAGCATAACCACCCAGGAGCGGAAGGCGAGGCCGATGAAGATCGCGACCAGCGCGAATTCGACGGTGAGGCCGCGATTCAGCTTCTCGATCATGTTGGCCGAATTGCGCGCCGCGATGGCGGCAAGGCCGGTCACCGCGACCTCGTAGCCGGGGTGCTTCTTGCGGACGGCGTCGAGCTCGGTGTCGAGCTTGTCCACGATCGGCAGGAGCTGGCTCGAATCCTTGTCCGGCACGCGGCCGGCGACAACGACGGCATCCTGCTCGGCGTCGATGAAACGCCGCACCAGATGCTCGGGAATGACGTTGACGTATTCCTTCAACGTCGCGACGTCGGTGCTTCCGGCCTTTTCCGCGAGCCAGCGGCGCAGGGTCTCGAGCGACCAGACGTTGCCGACGCCGGCCGCCTTCTCCACGGTCGCGTGCACGTCGGCGATGGTCTGCAGCGTCTCCGGCGAATACAGCGATTCGCCCTTCGGGAACACGATCAGCACGTTGACGGGATTTGCGCCGGTGAGCTTGGCATCCAAGCGGTCGCTGGCGGCAACCGCCTGGCGCTTGTCCGGCACCTGATCGGCGAGCCGGTAGCGCGGCTCCAGATTGGCATAGATGACGCCGAGGCCACCGACGAACAGCACCGCGATCAGGCTGAACAGGCCGGGACGGCCGACCATGCGCACCGCGATCCAATAGCAGAAATTGCGCAGCGCCTGGACGCCGGCATCGGCGCCCTGGAACTTGACCGCAAAGACCTTCTCGTTGCGCACGAACAGCACGCCGAACACCGGCACAAGCGACAGCACGGCGACCAGCGCGATGATGGTGGCGGCGAGCCCGGCTTCGCCGAACTTGCGGATCAAATCGGAGTCGGAGAATTGCAGCGCGATGAAGGAAATGCCCGCGGTGCCGTGCGTCAGCACGCAGGCCGGGCCGACCACCAGCACCGCGTTCTTGAACGCGGTGAACTTGTCCTGGCCTGCAATCAGCCGGTCGCGCGCAGCGAAGGTGAGCTGCATCGAGTCGGAGAAGCTGATGACCATGATGAGCGGCGTCATCACGTTCAGGAACATGTTCAGATTGAAATTGGCCCAGCCGAGCGCGCCGAGAGCCAGCAGGATCGCGATCATCGGCGGGAACGCCGCCGCGACCATGAACGAGATCTTGCGGAAGAAGATGATGGCGATGACACAGCCGGCGAGGATGCCGAGGATGTTGTAGGTCAGCCCGTCACGCTCGACGGCATTGCGGATCTCGAGCTGCATCACCGGCACGCCCGAGAGCTGTACGTTGAGCCCGGTGTCGCTGAGATCCTCCTTGATCAGCCCGCGGATGTCGCCGACGGTCTTGGTCAGCTTGTTGGAGCCGACGACTTCCGGATCGAGCGAGAGCACGATCAGCGCCAGCGTGCCGTCCTCCGACAGCAGCTTGCCGCGGATGATCTCGTTGTTCTTGACGGTCTCGATGAACTTGTCATAGGCCGCGCCCTCCGGCAGCTCGGCCGGGAACAGCGCCGCCGGCAGCTTGCCCGGGGCCGGCGCCTGGCGTGCCGAGAACAGCGAAACGAGGCCACGCGTGCCCTCGACCAGTTGCAGGTCGGTGACGAAGTCGCGCAGCTTCTCCAGGTTGTTCCGCTCCAGCAGGGTCTTGCCCTCGACCACGACAAGGACGTCGAACTCCTCGGCCGGGAACTTCTTGGTCACCTCTTCGTATTGGCGGAATTCGCGGGTGTTGGAGCGGAATAGCTGCGACAGCGAATCATCGATCTTGATGCGCTGGATGCCGAACACCGCGCCGACGATCAGGGCAAGCAGGACGATGCAGGAGACAATCGGCGCCCGGACGGCGACCAGCCCGAGCCGCTCCAGCCCGAAGGCGATCGAGGACGCAGGTCCCTGCTCGACCTTGTCGACATGAACCTCATTCTCGCTGTGCTTTTCGAGCATGCTTTGTCCAGTTCCTAAATCGGCTCGGTTTGTGAGCTTATTGCGCCCCGCGAACGGCCTGAAAACGCCATACGGATGGGAGGCCCTTGAAAATGCGCGGAAAATCGCCGCACGGGGTTTAGCAGGTCCCGCCATGGTCTCGCAAGCAGGCGCAGGTCGACCAAACCGATCAAGATGAGGACATTTTGGCCCCCGATTCCGTTCCTTCAGCCGAAGCCGCGCCAAGTCGACGCGGGGGGCGGTCGCCACTTTCGTCCTTCAGCGCCACGCCGGTCACCTCTCTGGCCAAGCCCTCCCGGACGAGCCAGGCGATCTTGAGGGCGGCCTCGTCACAGCTCAACCCGGCATGATGGATGTTCGACACGCAATTGCGCTCGGCATCGGTGCGGCCGGGCTTCGGTGCGAAAGTCAGATAGGCGCCAAGACTGTCGGGTGCCGACAGGCCGGGCCGTTCGCCGATCAGCATCACGACCAAGCGCGCACCGAGGATCGCGCCGATCTCGTCGCCGAGCGCGACCCGGGCGCCTGAGGCGACGACGACATGGCCGATTGCGACAGCATCTCGCTCCGCAAGCAATGGCAACAGGCGCCTCACCACCATCGCAGCATGGTTGTGGACCGCCGCCGCGGACAGGCCGTCTCCGATCACAAGCGCGAGCTGGCACGGCGCGGAGGTGCTTCGCGCCAGAAGCTGCGCCGAGCCGGGCTCAAGCTGTCGTCCCAGATCCGGCCGCCGCAGATAGTCGCTGCGATCGACCGCTCGGCTCCTCACTTCGGTCACGGCAAGTCCGAGCGCGCCGAGATCGGCGACCAGACGCGGCGTATCGAAGGCGGCATGCACGGCATCGCGCGCGCGGGCATGGTCCAGCGTGAAATCAAGCAGCGCACGTGTCGGCATGCTCGCGCCGCTGCGGCCCAGCGCAACGCGCGCGGGCGTGAACGCCCGCAAATCCAGCGTCGGACGACGCAGCGGGACCGGATCAGACATGTCGCATCATTCGGCGGGAACGGCGGCCTCGCGCAGCCGGATCGAATAATTCGAAGCGTTCTGCTTGCCGCTCGAGGCCGCGCGCGCGAAGGTGATGAGGTGATGCGCGATCGTGGCGCAGCCGATCAAGCCTTCGAGATCGCCGCGCTTGATGCGTCCCAGCGCGAACTTCCAGAACACGCGCTTGTAATCGCCAAGCACGCCGACCTTCCAGAAAATGTTGCGCAGCATGACGAGGCCGCGCTTGATGTTGGGCCAAGTCTTCATCTCCGGTGCCACTGGCACCTTGAGTCGGTTGGCATAGGTGTAATCGCACTGATGCTGATAGCGCGCATAGACCTTCTCGGGCGCGTAGGCGACCTCCATGCAATGCTTCCAGGACGAGACGACCTCGTCATAGGGCAGCAGGAATTCGACGTTGGAATCGCGACCCTCGTCATCGACCAATCGTCCCTCGCGCTCCAGCCGGTCCCACAGCGGCGTCTTCGGCAGCGCCTGGAGCAGGTTGATGGTGAGCAGCGGAATCCGGGACTCCTCGACGAAGGCGAGCAGTGCGTCCGAGGTGTTCGGCTTGTCGGTGTCGAGCCCCATGATGATGCCCGAGACCACCTCCATGCCGTAGGAGTTGATGGTGCGCACGCCCTCCAGGATCGGGACCATCATGTTGTGGTCCTTGTGCATCGCATGCAATGCATCCGGATCCGGCGTCTCGATGCCGCAGAAGATGGTGATGAAATAGGCCTCGCGCATCTTCTCGAGGATCTCGGGCCGCTTGGCGATGTTGAGCGTCGCCTCGCAGGCGAGCCGCACCACGTAGCCGGTTTTCTTCTGCCATTCGATCAGATGCGGCAGCAGGTCCATCGCCGCCTTGCGGTTGCCGATGAAATTGTCGTCCACGAAATAGATCGTGTCGGTCATGCCGCATTCGCGCAGCCGATCGAGCTCGGCGATGATCTGCTCCGGTGTCTTGATCCGCGGATTGCGGCCGTAGAGGCCCGGGATGTCGCAGAACTCACACTGATAGGGACAGCCGCTGGAATACTGGATGCTGCCGAGAAAGTATTTCTTCACGTCGGCGAGTTCGTAAGCGGGGATCGGGAATTCCGTCATCGGCACCCGGTCCTTGGTGGTGAGGACCACCTGTTCGTCAGGACGCGAGGTATCGCGCGACAGAATCTCGATCAGCTGGTTGGTGGCGTCGCCGAGCTCGCCGACATGCAGATAGTCGAACGACGGATAATAGTCGGGGCAGGCGCTGACGGAGGGACCGCCGAGCGCGACCGGGAGATCGAATTCATGGGCGCGGCGGCAGATGTCGTTCATCTGCTGGCGCTGGATGTGCATGCCGCTGACGAAGACGGCTTCCGCCCATTCGAACTCCTCCTTCGTCGTGCGGCGCAGATTCTCGTCGACGAATTTGACCTGCCAGTCCTGCGGCAGATAGGCGGAGATCAGCAACAGCCCCTGCGGCGGCATGAAGGCGCGGACGCCATCGGTCAGGGGATAGGAATACTCGAATGTACCGAAGGACGAGGTGTAGCGTGGAAATACACAGAGAATCCGCCGGGACGTTCCGTTGCTTTCAGCTCGCATCAAAGCTCCCCCGCCACGCTCGACCGATGGTGCGACAATTGCCAGCCATGCACATAGGCTAACGCTGTCGCCGGAATTTCTCAATATTGTGGCGCAAGCATAATTCCGGAAGGCGCCGATGGTTTCCTAGGCAGGGAGAGCTGGCACCTGCCGCCGCCTCATGCGATCAGCCGCGAGGCAAAATCGGGCAGCAGGCCTGCATCGCCGGCAAGACGGAAATCGGCGCCTGCAATGCCCGAGCCCGCCAGCCAGTCGTCGAATTCCGGCGCGCGGCGCAAACCGAAGACGTCGCGGACATAGAGTGCGTCGTGAAAAGACGTCGACTGGTAGTTCAGCATGACGTCGTCTGCGCCGGGGACGCCCATGACGAAGGTGACGCCGGCGGCGGCGAGCAGCGTCAGGAGATTGTCCATGTCGTCCTGGTCCGCCTCGGCATGGTTGGTGTAGCAGATGTCGACCCCGAGCGGCAGGCCGAGCAGCTTGCCACAGAAATGATCCTCAAGTCCCGCCCGGATGATTTCCTTGCCGTCATAGAGATATTCCGGTCCGATGAAGCCGACCACGCTGTTGACGAGCAGCGGATCAAAGGCGCGAGCAACCGCATAGGCGCGCGCCTCGCAAGTCTGCTGATCGACGCCGTGATGGGCGCCCGCCGAGAGCGCCGAGCCCTGGCCGGTCTCGAAATACATCACGTTCTGCCCGACGGTGCCGCGCCGCAGCGACAGTCCGGCCTGCTTCGCCTCTTTCAGAAGCGCGAGATCGATGCCGAAACTGCGGTTGGCGGCCTCCGTGCCGGCGACCGACTGGAAGACGAGGTCGACCGGGGCGCCCTGCCCGATCAGCGACAGCGTCGTCGTGACATGGGTCAGCACGCAGCCTTGCGTCGGGATCTTCAGCCGCGCGATGATCTCGTCGAGCAGCCGCAGCAATTGCGCAATGACGGTGGGATCGTCGCTCGCGGGATTGATGCCGATACAGGCATCGCCGGCTCCCAGCAGGATGCCGTCGAGGATCGAGGCGGTGATGCCTCTGGCGTCGTCGAACGGATGATTGGGCTGCAGCCGCGTGCTCATCCGTCCCTTTAGCCCGATGGTGTTGCGGAAGGCGGTGGTGACCTCGCATTTCCGCGCCGCCAGGATCAGATCCTGGTTGCGCATCAGCTTTGACACCGCGGCCGCCATTTCCGGCGTGATGCCGCCTGCCAGCTTGCGCAGCACCTCGGGCGTTGCGGCGTCCGACAGCAGCCAGTCGCGGAAAGCTCCGACCGTCAGCGAGGCCACCGGCGCGAAGGCCTTGGCGTCATGGCTGTCGATGACGAGGCGGGTGACTTCGTCAAGCTCATAGGGGACGACAGCTTCCTGCAGGAACTGGCCGAGCGGCACATCCGCAAGCGCCATCCGTGCCGCGATCATCTGCGCGGCGGTGTCGGCGGCAACCCCGGCCAGCCGGTCGCCGGAACGCGGCGGCGTTGCCTTGGCGAGCAGGTCGCGCAGATCCGGAAACGCGTAGCTCGTGGCGTCGATGGTATGTCGGTAGACCAAGGGTGCCTCCGGGGTTCATCGGCCAATGGCCGACTCCAGGACTATCGTGAAACTATACCTTCGGATCAAGACGCTGAGATATCTTACGTTTCGTTCGACCTAAGACGAAGGCAGCCGACGGACGCATTAACGTCGCGTCCATCTTCGTTCTGCATAGTTTTGCATCAATTTTACACGACCGCGCTCACCTCCCGCCTCAAGCTCATCCGGGCCCTCGAACACCATGACAATTGACCGATCTGGGAATGCCACCGCCCTGGCAGGCCGTTTCACGCTTGCCACCAAGCTCTACGCGATCTTCGCGCTGTTCGCGCTGCTGACGGCGGCGATCGCGATGCTGTCCGACTACAACAGCCGCCGCAGCGCCGAGCTGATCAGCGCGATCGAGACGGCGAACGCCGCCGCGCTCAACGTCGAGCGCGTCAACTCGCTGGTCTATGCGGTCGTGATGGAATCGCGCGGCGTCTACATGTCGACCGAGCCGTCGCTGGTGCAGAAGTACGGCGAGGGCCTGCTCAAGTTCAATGCCCAGATCCTCGACGTCGTGAAGCGCTGGGAGACCATCGTCAAAGCCGACGATGCCGAGCAGTTTGCAACCTTCAAGAAGCGCATCGAGCAGTTCGTCGAGTTCCGCAAGGAGCTGGTGCGCCGCGGCGTCGAGATCAATGCGGCCGCGGGCCGCGAATGGGGCGACAATGACGCCAATCGCAGCGTGCGCTCGGCCCTGAACAAGGATCTCGAGGCGCTGTCCAAGGTCTATGCCGAGCGCGCCAGGCAGATCGCGCAGCAGACCGAAACCAATCGCGAATTGTCGTTCTTGCTGACCTGCCTCGGCGGCCTGGCGCTCGCCCTCGTCGTGATCGGCATCGTCATCATCGCCCGCTCGATCGCCCGGCCGCTCGCCTCGATCACCGCCACCATCAAGCAGGTCGCCGACGGTGCCGAAAACGTCGTGGTGCCGCACTCGGACCGCGCCGACGAGATCGGCGCCCTCGCCCGCGCGATCCAGGTGTTCCAGGAGGCCATGGGCCGAAACCGCAACCTCGCCTCGCAAGTGTCGCAAGACGCAGCCGCGCGCGAGGAGCGCGCCCGCCACATCGAACGATCGGTCGAGGAATTCCGCGGGGTGATCGGCGCCATCATGCACGGCCTCAGCGACAACGCGCAGGTCATGCGCGAGACCGCACAGACCATCACGCGTGTCACTGCGGATGCGAGCAGCCGCGCCGGCACCGCGGCGAACGCCACCGAGCAGGCCTCACACAACGTCTCGGCGGTCGCGAGCGCCGCCGAGGAGCTGTCGGCCTCGGTGGAAGAGATCGGGCGCCAGGTGCGGCAATCGGCCGGTGCGGTCGAGCAGACCGGCCAGCGCACCGAGAAGTCGATCTCCGAGATCGAGAGCCTCGCCGCGGCCACGCAACGCATCGACGGCGTGCTCAACCTGATCCAGGCGATCGCCGAGCAGACCAATCTGCTCGCGCTGAATGCCACCATCGAGGCCGCGCGCGCCGGCGATGCCGGCCGCGGCTTTGCCGTGGTCGCTCATGAAGTGAAGGCGCTCGCGGGCCAGACCGCCAAGGCCACGGCCGAAATCAGCGAGAACGTCTCGATGATCCAGGCCTCCACGCGCAATGCGGTCGACGCCGTGCGCGAGATCGGCGGCGCGGTCCGCGAGATCAACGAGGTCACCTCGGCGATCGCCGGCGCCGTCGACCAGCAGGACGCCGCCACGCGCGAGATCTCCTCCAACGCGCAAAGCGCTGCGCAGGGGAACGAGACGCTCGTGGCGAACATCACCTCGCTGCGCGATGCTATCGGCGAGACCGACACGGCGGCAGCCTCCGTGCTGACGGCGGCGAGCAGCCTGACCGCGACGGCGGACACGCTATCGCGGGAAGTCGAGACGTTCTTCCAGAACCTGCGCTCGGGAGCCACGGACGGCCGCATCGCCAAGTCGGGATAGCGGCCGCCAAGCGGGCCGCGTCAAACAAAAACTTGAAAAACAACCCCATGCACAGTAGGCCAGCACAGGTTTTTCAATGGCTTAGCGACGCACTCGCATGTCTACTGATTCTACGAAATAGATTTTGACTCGTCGGGCAAAACACCGGCATCATGTCATCATGGAAACACGCGCTGTACGGCCCTGTTCGCCATGGTGATCGGGGGCGCGCAAGTCTTGCCAAAGTGGCCGCGTCTCGTCGGCTCTGCCGCCAAAACCTGAAGCGACCGTTTAGCCTCGGCAAGTCGGCGATGGGCCAAGCCTGACGAGCCGGTCGGCAGCTCAGGATGCCCCCCGGAACTGCCAAGCCGCTGGAGCTGAATCTGGTTCTTCACCGAGAACCGATCAGGCGCGAACGGTGCGCAGGAAATGCGCGACCTCCTCCCTGAGACGTGTCGAGTCGCGCGACAACAGCCCGGCGGATGACAGAAGCTGAGCCGACGCGCTGCCCGTTTCGGCTGCGCCGCGTTGCACGTTGGCGACTCCGGCGCTGACGCCGCCGGTGCCTTGGGCCGCCTGCTGGATGTTGCGAGCGATCTCGTGCGTCGCCGCGCCCTGCTGCTCCACCGCGGCAGCGACGGCCGTTGCGATTTCTGACATTCTGGAAATGGTGCCGCTGATATCAGTGATGGCTGCGACCGATTTTTCGGTGGCCGCCTGCATGCTTCCGACCTGCTGGCCGATCTCTTCAGTGGCCTTCGCCGTCTGTTCGGCCAAGGCCTTGACCTCGCTCGCCACGACCGCGAAGCCGCGACCGGCATCACCTGCACGCGCCGCCTCGATCGTCGCGTTGAGCGCCAGGAGATTGGTTTGGCCCGCAATGCTGTTGATGAGATCGACTACGTCGCCAATTCGTGCGGCTGCCTGCGCGAGACGCTCGATCTGTTCGTTCGTGATCTCGGCCTGTCGCACGGCCTCATCCGCGATGCGCGAAGATTCCTGTACCTGGCGGCCGACTTCTCCCACCGATGCCGCCAATTCTTCGGACGCGGACGCCACCGACTGGACATTGGTCGTCGCTTCCTCGGAGGCGGCAGCGACGCCGGCCACTACATCTTGGGTACGCTCGGCCGTCGCCCTCAGCGTGCCCGCCGATGCCTCGAGCTGGCTGGACGCAGAGGAGACCGTCTGAACGATTTCGCCCACCGCACCTTCGAATGCGTCGGCAAGGCGGTGCATCTCGCGCCTCCGGAGCTCGGCCTGTTGGTGCTCCTGCTCGGCTCGCGCCTCCTCTGCATCCTTCTTGGCGATCAGCGCCTCCTTGAACACCTGCAGCGCATCGGCCATCTGGCCGATCTCGGTGCGCTCGCCTTGATGGGTTACTTCTGCGGATAGATCGCCGGCGCTGAGGGCCCGCATCGGCGAGACGATTGCGTTGATGCCTTGCGATACGGTTCTCATCACGAAAAAGGCAACGAGGGCGCCGAGGAGTCCGGCGATCGTCACTGTCGCCACGAGGGTCTTGACCGCGCTAATGTAGGCGATTGCGGCCTCGGCTCCCGCAGCGTCCGCGCCCTTGTTGTTGAGATCAATAGCACTCGCCAGGACCTTATCCGCGTCGAGGCCAATGGGATTCACGTTTCTGCTGTTGAGATCGTTGGCCTCTTGAGGAAAACGACCAGCCGCAGCACGCGACAGAATCAGCACCTCCTGAGCGCCCTTCATGTAATCGTTCCAGAGGCCGCTCCATTCATCAAAGAGTGCACGCTCCTGCGGACTGGAGATGAGCTTCTTGTAGTCCGCAATGTTTTGCGCCATCCTTTCGGCGATTGTCTCGATGCGCTTATCAAGGTCCGCCTTGTCCTGCGCACGGTCGAACAAAAGATGCTGCCGCACCGCGTTGCGGTAAGTAATGGTGGTAGCGCGCAACTCGCCGATCACGCGGACGCTCGGAAGCCAATTGCTCCGGATGTCGACGACCGCTGCGTTGATCACCTGCATATTCCAGACGGCGAAAACGCCGGTGCCGATCAGAGCCAGCAAGAGGCCGGAAACGACCGCGGTAATCTTCGTTCGTATCGAGATGTTGGAAAACATGACAGGCCCCTGAAAAACATCAAAAATTGATGACCTCCGGGACCCAATGCATCTGACGGGCGGTCGTATCCCTCCCCGGACCAGGACCAAATTTCCGTCAGCCCCGTGCCCCATTCGTGCTAAAGTTGTATCGATTTTGCCTTAACCGTTTCTTACTTCCTCACACTCCTCGCCAAACGGCAAGCAACTTTTGCGTGAATGTGCGTGATCGACCTGTTTTGCCGAGGCTGACTTTTCCCACTGGTGCGAACTTCTTCAATTCGCACCAGTACAAGTGCCGCATTGGCTGATTGGTCTGCTTCGCAACCATAAGCGAACATCGAGCGAATGCAGGCACCGCGAAGCCGGGCCCAACTACCCCATCACCCCGCCCCGCCTGATCAGCTCCTTCCCGACCGCCGCCAAATGCACCTGGTCCGGGCCGTCGCCGATGCGGATGAAGCGGGCGTAGACATAGGCGCGGGCGAGGAACGTGTCCTGCGAGACGCCGGCGGCGCCGTGGATCTGGATGGCGCGGTCGATGACGCGGGCGGCCATGCTGGGCACCACGATCTTCGCGGCAGCGATGAGGTCGCGGGCGGCCTTGTTGCCTTCGCGGTCCATCTTGTCGGCGGCTTGCAGCGTCAACAGCCGCGCCTGCGCGATCTCGCAGAAGGAGTTTGCGATGTCCTCGCGCACAGAGCCCTGCTCGGCCAGCGGCTTGCCGAAGGCGACGCGCGCAACCGATCGCTGGCACATCAATTCCAGCGCGCGCTGAGCGCAGCCGATCAACCGCATGCAATGGTGGATGCGGCCGGGGCCGAGCCGGCCCTGCGCGATCTCGAAGCCGCGGCCCTCGCCGAGCAGGATGTTCTCTGCGGGCACGCGGACGTTGTCGTAGACGATCTCGGGGTGGCCGACCGGGGCGTCGTCATAGCCGTAGGTGAGCATGTCGCGGACGATGCGCACACCGGGCGTGTTCTTGGGCACCAGAATCATGGATTGCTGGCGATGGCGATCGGGATGGTCGGGCGCGGTCTTGCCCATCACGATCAGGATCTCGCAATCCTCGTTCATCGCGCCTGATGTGAACCACTTGCGACCGTTGATGACGTAGTCGCCGCCGTCGCGCCGGATCTCACACTGGATGTTGGTGGCATCGCTGGAGGCAACCCGCGGCTCGGTCATCGAGAAGCCGGAGCGGATGCGCCCCTCCAGCAGCGGCGTCAGCCAGCGCTCTTGTTGCGCCTTGGTGCCGTAATTCGCCAGCACCTCCATGTTGCCGACGTCGGGGGCCGAGCAGTTGAAAACTTCGGCTGCCCAGAGGATGCGGCCCATGATCTCCTTCACCGGCGCATATTCAAGGTTGGAGAGGCCAGTGTTGTTGAGGTCCTGGCCGTGCTTGCCTGACAGGAACAGGTTCCAGAGCCCCTGCTCGCGCGCCAGCCGCTTCAAATCCTGCAGCACAGGCGGCGTCCTGTAGCGCGCGGCCTCCGGCTTGACCTGCTCGTAATAGAGATCCTCGACCGGCTCGACATGCGCCCGCATGAACTGGCGGACGCGCTCCTGCAGCTCCAGCGAACGGGCGGAATGTTGAAAGTGCATTGGGGTCTCCTGTTCGCAGCGTTTGACGTCGTCATGCCCGGGCCTGTCCCGGGCATCCACGTTCTTCGTGCCGTGTCGCAAGGCGTGGATGGCCGGGACAGGCCCCGGCCATGACGTTGGGGAGGCATCGGTGTCTCCGAAGCGGCCGCCGGCCTCGCCCCTCACGTGCCGCGCAACAGCTCGCTCGCCACCACCCAGTCGTTGCCGTCGAACTGCAGCATATAGCCGTCCTTGATCGGGCGGAAATCCTGCGGCGTGGTATTGAGGGTGATGCCGGGCATCAATAGCGACAGCGGCACGTTCTTCAAATTGGCGGCCTGCGCCATGATGTTCTCGCGCGTCAGATTGTCCTTGCACTGCTTCAGCAGCACCACCAGCGCCTCGGCGACGGTGTAGCCGTAGAGGCCCGCGACGTTGTTGACGTCGGCATTCGGCAGGCGCTTCTTCATAAACTCGATATAGGCGGTCATCGCCGGATCGTCCTTCGACTGCTCGACGAAGGGCTTGAGCGAGCCGAGCGACAGCACGCCTTTGCCGGCCTCGAGCCCGGCCGGCACCATCACGGTAGCCTTGTTGGCACAGCCGGAGGCGAGGAAGCGCGTCGGTTGCCAGCCGACTTCATGTGCCTTGCGGATGGCTTGCGCGCAGGCGCGTGGCGTCACCGAGTAGATCATGAAGACGTCGGCCTTGGTGCTGGCGAGCGTCAGCACCTGGGAATCGACGGTGGGATCGGCGACCTCGAAGCTCGAGGCCATCGCGATCGCCTTGTCTGCATCGGCGCCGAGCGCCTCCCTGACGCCGCGAAGATATTCCTTGCCTGCATCGTCGTTCTGATAGAGCACCGCAAAGCGCGCATTCGGGTTCTTGGCGCGGGCATAGGCGACGTCGATCGCGGCCTCGCTGGTGTAGTTCGGCGCCCAGGGCAGCGCCATCGACCACGGCATGTTGGCGGGATCGTTCCACTTCGAGGCCGAGCTGATCAGGAAGATCTGCGGCACCTTGTTGCTGTTGAGATATTTCGCGATCGCCGAACTCGGCGCAGTGCCCATGGTCGCGAAGATGAAGGCGACGCCGTCGCCCTCGACCAACCGACGCGCGGCTTCCATGGTCTTCGGCGGCGAGAAGGCGTCGTCCAGCGAGATCAGATTGAGCTTGCGGCCATTGACGCCGCCCTTCTCGTTGACCTCGTCGAAATAGGCAGCGATCACCCGGCCGGTGATGCCGAGCGGCGAGGCCGGGCCGCTATAGGGCATGGTGTTGCCGATCTTGATCTCGGTGTCGCTGACGCCGGGACCATAGGATTTTTGCGCAGGTGCAGGCGTGGACAGGCAGGCGGCAGCCAAAGCTGCGGCCAGGGCCAAAGCGGCTCTCATGGTGTCTCCCCGATGATGATCGCCGCGCGGCGAGGCGCACGCGCGGCGCGCTGCTTTTGTCAGCGCGCCAGATCAGCGGAGTTCAACAAGATGGTCTTGCGTCGAGTTGCTGATACGTTCGCTCATGAGTCCAGGGTTCACCTCTCCCCATCGGGGAGAGGTGGTCCGAGGTCTTCGCGCCCAGTTCGCCTAGCCGCGCCGCTTCAGGCTGAAGCCGAGGCTGATCCAGCCAGCACCGGCCATGATCAGATCGATGCCGAGGAACAGGCCGAGGATATAGACGCTGTTCACCGGCCAGCGCGCCAGAATGACCAGCCCGAGCAGCAGCGTGATCACGGCCGACAGCGCGACCCAGACCCACGGGCTCTCGCGCTTCATGCTGAAGGCGAGAAACAGCCTGACCGCGCCCGAGGCGATCAGCGAGGCGCCGAGAAATAGAGTCAGCAGGACGGCCGCGAACAGCGGATTCTCGAAGGTCAGTAAGCCCGCGATCACGTAGAGCACGCCGAGGAGAGCCCAGATCAGGGCCTTGCCCCAGCTCTTCATCTGAAACGCGCCGATGATCTCGGTAGCGCCTGCGACGATCATCATCGCGCCGACCACGATCACGCTCGCCACCGTCGCCATCACCATGCTGCCAAGCGCGACGAATCCGGCAATGAGATAGATCACGCCGAGCGCGACGATCCAGCCCCATTTCGCATGCAGCGTCGCGATGCCCGAGCCAAGGCTTGGATTACGAGACGTGTCGGAAGCACTGGTCATGGCGGTCACTCCTAGCCCGCGGGTACACGCCAGAATAGCACGCACCGTACCGGGGCGACAGCCAGCAGAGCAGCTGCACCGGCAGCAGCATTGACACAAATCAAGATCGAATGCGGTGCGTCAGGCGCGCGACCGTTCCATTTCGAGCTCGGCCTTGAGATTGTCGAGATCGCGGTAAATTGAAGCGACCGCCAGCACCCGGCCGGCCTTGCGGTACTTCAGCAGACAGTCTTTGCCGGAAATGCTGCCGTCGATCGCGATGTCGTCGAAGCTCTCGGCGTGGCCGACATAATTGATCGGCACGTCGTAGTGCTGGGACCAGAAGAAGGGCACCGCGTCGAAGCGCTCGCGCTTGCCGAGCATGTTGCGCGCCGCGGTCTGACCCTGCCGTTCCGCCACCACCCAATGCTCGACACGAATGGTTTGCCGGGAATGCGGATCGGGCCAGCGTGCGATGTCGCCGGCCGCGAAGATGCCGGCGACGCTGGTTTCCAGATATTCGCTCACGCTCACGCCGCGATCGGCGGCGAGGCCCGCCTGTTCGGCCAGCGCGAGGCGCGGCTTGACGCCAATGCCGACCACGACGAGGTCAACCTCAACGACAGCCCCGCTCTTCAGCCTCGCGCGCTTGCCGTCGAGCTTTTCGACCGTATCCTTCAAGTGGAAAACAACGCCATTCTCTTCATGCAGCGACCGGACGAAGTCGCCCATCTCGGCGCCGAGCAGCTTCTGCATCGGCCGTTCTTCCGGCGCGACCACATGGACTTCCAGCTTGCGCGCGCGCAAGGAAGCCGCGACCTCGAGGCCGATGAAGCTGGCGCCGATCACGAGCGCGCGTTTCGCGCTGCCTGCCGCCGTGATGATTGCGCGGCTGTCGGCAACGGATCGCAAGGTGTGGACATGGGGCTGGTCGGCGCCAGGAATCTGGAGCTTCACCGGCTCGGCCCCGGTCGCAAGCAGCAGACGGTCGAATGGCAGCCTGTCGCCATTGCCCAGCGTGACGCTGCGAGATTTTGGATCGACCGCAGAGACATTCGTGTTGAGCCTGAGATCGATGCCGGTGTCCCGATAGTAATCCTCGGACCGTAACGGCAGCCAGTCCTCCGGCGCGCTGCCGGCGAGATAATCCTTGGAGAGGTTCGGCCGATCGACCGGCATCGCGCCGTCATTGCTGAGCATGGTGATGGCACCGGCGAAGCCTTCGCGCCGGAGCGTCGCCGCTGCCGCGAAGCCGGCCGCACCGCCGCCGACGATGACGAATTTTTCCGGCGTCGGCGCGCTGCGATGAGCCGTTGACGGCCTGGGTGCCTCGCGCTTGCGCTGAACGACGATCCTGTCGCCGTCGCGCGCGACGTCCCATAGCGCAAGCCGATTCAGCGCCGGCGGGCGGGTGGCCTCGCCCGAGCGCAAGGAGAAGCAGGCATGATGCCAGGGACAGCGGATGGTCTCGCCGACCACGAGCCCCTCCGCGAGCGGGCCGTGGTAATGGCTGCAAGCCGGCTCGATCGCAAAAATCTCGCTGCCGGCCTGAACGAGCAGGACATCCTCCTCGCCGACATGACCAAGCAATTTACCGTCCTTGAACTCCGTCAGCGACACGCCCCTGGTCAGGTCGGGCCCACGCGGCTTGTTGTCCTCGGTCATGGCGTCGTCTCCTCGCGCTGTCGCGGATCAATCGTCCGAGTTGGCCAGGCCCAGCAGTTCCTGGCGGGTCAGCGCATTATCGCGAAACACCCCTAACATGCGGCTGGTGACGAGATCGGTCCCGGGCTTGTGCGCACCGCGCGTCGTCATGCAATGATGCGTCGCCTTGATGATGACGCCGACCCCTTGAGGCTTCAGCACGTCGTTGATCGTGTTGGCGATCTGCGCAGTCATCTTCTCCTGGATCTGGAGCCGTTTGGCATAGATATCGACCACGCGCGCAAGCTTGCTGATGCCGACCACGCGCCCTTGCGGGATATAGGCGACCCAGGCACGGCCGACGATCGGCGCGATATGGTGCTCGCAATGGCTTTCGAAGCGAACGCCGCGCAGGACAATCATTTCGTCATAGCCTTCGATCTCCTCGAAGGTCTTTTGCAGGATTTCGGTCGGATCCTGCGCATAACCGGTAAAATATTCCTCGAAGGCGCGCGCAACCCGATCCGGCGTGTCGCGCAGGCCGTCGCGCTCGGGATCGTCGCCGGCCCAGCGGATCATGGTCCGGACCGCCTGCTCGACCTCATACCTCTCAGGCCGATCGCTCGGCGCCTGCGCGACCGCGACACGCTCAAGCTTGCGCGCTTGTGACTTCATCAACAGCCTCCTCTTCCGACGGGCCGCATCCAGCAGCGGTCCTTCAGCTTGGACGGCTCCGATCGGAAAAGGTTCCCGAGATGAGGAAAAATCGGAGACCGCGGGCATGCGAAGCCCGGGGGCACGGCGTCATGATAGCACGGCCATTTCGGGGCGACAGCCAGAGCAGCCGCCGCCCGCACCAACGTCGACGCAAATCAAGATCGAATGCGGCGGCTCGAGCGCAGTTCAGTCGGGAATGCCGAAATAGAATGCTGCGCCCTTGCCGACCTCGGCAGTGGCCCAGATGCGTCCGCCGTGGCGTTGCACGATGCGCGATGCGATCGAAAGGCCGATCCCGGTGCCCTCGTACTGATCGGCATCGCCGGGCTTGGGCGCCACCGGCGGCCGATAAAACGCGCCGCTATTTCTGCGGACCGGACAGCGAGATGTCGCGTTCGGCGCGGAAGACGTTGCTGTAGAGGTTGGCGATCCATTGCCGGCCAATCTCGGTCTTGTTGAGATAACTGATCTCGGTCTGGATGTGCGGTGCGACGCTGTTCCAATAGAATTGCGGATAGCGGTTCACGATATCGGCCGGCGAATCGTAGCCGAGCTGACGATTGATGCCGACCTCCTCGAATTCGTAATAGAGCGCGTTGGCCTTGCGCAGATAGTTGGGATCGCCGAGCTGGCCGATGAAGTCGGCCGCGCGCAGGATCGAGGCATCCTCGTCATAGTCCTGGCCCTCGCGGGCCGGAAAGCGCGTGCCCTCGATAGCGCGGGCAATGCGGTCCGGGTCGAGTCCGGGAATATGTCGCAGCCGCCGCGTGACATAAAGCTTTGACCGATCGACGTGATACATCATCAAGCTGGCATCAGATGCGCCGCGCGGCAGGGAGATCTTGGTGTCGGCCGCATCGATCACGAATCCATCGCAATCGTCCTCCTCGAACAGGCCTCGCACATAGCCGATGTCGTGGGCGAGGCAGGCGATCAGGACGTGGACGTAATCTTCGGCCGACAGATGCGTATGAAGACTTCGGCCCTTGAGGATCGCCTGGGCAGCCAGCGTCACCAGCATCGTATGCTCGATGTTATGATAGAGCGCATCGCTGTTGCCGATGCATTCCATCGCGGTGCGGGTGGCGCTCTCGACGATACTTGCAGACGTCTCATCGTACCGGCGACGCATGAACGAGCCCAGCATCTTCTCCAGGGTTTCCGCCGCCAGTCTCGGTAACGTCATCATGGGTGCGGCCCCGATTGTCGGTGGTGTTTCACGCCAATTCCCGACATTTCCTCTCGTCCTCGATGCAAGAGCCAGCATAGCCCATCTTGGGCCGCTTGGCCAAATCCCGGGGCGGAAATCCGGAAAGATGTTGCAGTTGCGCTCCGCCATAGCTCGGTTGCAACGATGGCGCGATACACCCTAGAGGCGCCGGGTGTCCAGACCGCAAGATTGCGGTTATTCTACCTGCAGCACGTCGACGGCGACGCCGAGCTTCTGTTTTGGCGAGCCGACGATGACGCCGTCGACCGGCGAGACGTCGGAAAAGTCGCGCCCGACCGCGAGCACGATATGATCATTGGCGACCAGGAGATCGTTGGTCGGATCGAAATCGATCCAGCCGAGCTCCGCCCCGCACCAGAGCGACACCCAGGCGTGGGTGGCGTCGGCACCTTGCAGGCGCGGTTGGCCGGGCGGCGGAGCGGTACGCAGGTAGCCGCTGACATAGGCGGCCGGAAGACCGAGCCCGCGCAGCCCTGCGATCATCACATGGGCAAAGTCCTGGCAGACCCCGTGGCGCTTGTCGAAGACCTCATTGAGCGGCGTCGAGATCACAGTAGCCTTGGGGTCGTAGCGAAACTGGTTGCGAATGCGATGCATGAGATCCACCGCGCCTTTGAGGACACCCGCGCCGGGCGGAAAACTTTCCGCCGCATAGGCGCTGACCGGGCGCAGCACCGGCACCAGCGGGCTCGCAAAGACATAGCCGACCGGCGAGGACGGTCCGAGGCTCGTCGCCTCGAAGGCAACGTCGCGGATGGTCTCCCATGGTGGGCTCGCGGCATCACGCGCCGGCGGCTGTCGCGAGACAGATACACGGGAACGTGAATCGATCCGCAAGTTGCGATGCGCGGCTTCGATCACCACGCTCTCGGTCAGCGTGCCGAAGAAGTCGCGCCGCACGTTGCGCTCGGCCGGGCGTGGATGGATCTCGACATCGTGCGAGATCAAATCCTGGCCGCCGCCGCTTCTGGGCTCCAGTCGCAGCGTGCAGCGGGCGAAGCTGACGGGATTCTCGTACTCGTAGGTGGTGACGTGACGGATGTCGTAGATCACGCCAGCCCCGTCAGCTTTTCCGGCCGGCTGGCATTGGGACCGTGCGGAAAGTAGTGCTGCCCGACCGCGTCGGCGAGGCTGAGCAGATCCTGCTCCAGGGCGAACAGGGTCTTGACCTCGAGCTTTTCGGCCTCCGCGGTCGCGAGCATCGCCTGCATCGCTACCGCGAGGCGCTGCGGCTTCTCGATCAGGCCGTGCTCCTTCAGGCTCGGCAGCGCGGCGATGTGCTCGTTCAGCGTGGTCACCTGGAAGGCCACCGACCGCGGATTGTAGGGATCGAGCACGGCGAGGTCGCGCACCGGTGCCAGGATCGGCGCCAGCAGATAACGCGAGCGGTAGGTGATCTGGCAATCCACCAGCGTCAGCAGAATGTCGAGATCCTCGTCGCCGGCCTCGTCATAGGCGAACTGACGGGTAAAGCGCGTGGTGTTGATGGCGCGCTCGACGCGGCGACCGATGTCGAGGAAACGCCAGCCCGCGGCGCGGTTCATGTTCTCCTGGGCAAGGCCTGCGAAGCTCGCAAGCTCCTGCAACGTCAGCTCGGCCGCGCGCAGTACGCTGTCGTCGTCCTCCACTTCATAAGCGAGACGCTCGGCCATCTCGGTGATGACCTGCCAGGCATCGGGCGACAGCCGCTCGCGCAAGGAAGTCGCGGTGCGCTGGGCCGCGCGCACCAGCGACAGCGCCGAGCCGAAACGGTCGGGACTTTGCAACCCTTCTGCGACGATGCGCCCGGGCGCGGTGCGCGAGGTTTGCGAGACCGCGCCCCAGGCCACCAGCATGCGCTGGATGCGTTCGGCCGATTGCACCGAGGCCGCGGTGCCCTTGTTGGGCCCGCTCGGCGAGCCCAAAGCGCGCACCAGCCGCAGCGTCGCCTCGGCGCGCTCGAGGTAGCGGCCGAGCCAGAACAGATTGTCGGCAGCGCGGCTCGGCAGCACGCCGGCGATGCGGCGGATGCGCACCTTGTCGGTCGCGGGTAGCAGCGTCGCGGTCGAGACCTGCTTGTCGGAGACGACCCAGACGTCGGCGGCGCGCGCGCCATCGCCCATGGACACCGCGCGTGCGTCCGGCTGCTCGGCGATCCGGCAGAATCCGCCGGGCATGATGGCCCAGCCGTCCGGGGTTGCGGCGGCGAACACCCGCAACACGAAAGGACGCGGCGTGATCTGCCCATGCTCCCACACCGGCATGGTCGAGAGCCGCACCACCTCCTGGCCGACATAGTCCATGCCGCGCGCTGTAATCGCATCGACCAGCCGCTGGCGCTCGGCGGCATCCAGCTCGCTCGCAAGCACCGGACCATTGCTGTCGAAACCGGGCACGCCGCGCCAATAGGCCCCTTCGATCGCAACCTCGTCGAGCCTTGCCAGCACCTCGTCGCGCGCAGCGCGCTGGCCGCACCACCAGGTCGCGATGTGCGGCATCTTCAGCTCTTCGCCGAGCAGGCGGCGGCTCAGCGCCGGCAGGAAACCGAGCAGCGCCCGCGCCTCCAGCACGCCCGAGCCAGGCATGTTGGCGACGACGACGCCATCCTTGCGCAGCACATCGATCAGGCCAGGCACGCCCAGCCGCGAGGAGGCATCGAGCTCGAGCGGGTCGAGCGAGTTGGAATCGATCCGGCGCAACAGCACATCCAACCGCTTGAGCCCGGCGACGGTGCGGATGTGGACGCGGTTGTCGCTGACCGCGAGATCGTCGCCCTCGACCAGCAGGAAGCCGAGATAGCGCGCCAGTGTCGCATGCTCGAAATAGGTCTCGCTGAAGCTGCCGGGGGTGAGCACGCCGATCCGCGGCTCGTCGCGGTCGGCCCGCGCACGTAGCGAGTCGCGGAACGACTCGAAGAAGGGCGCGACACGCGGCACGTTCATCGACTTATAGAGGTCGGAGAAGGCGCGCGAGAGCACCAGGCGGTTCTCCAGCGCGTAGCCCGCACCCGAGGGCGCCTGGGTGCGGTCGCCGAGCACCCACCAGCGGCCGTCGGGGCCACGGCCGACGTCGGCGGCATAGATCGAGAGATAGCGCCCGCCCGGCGGCGGCACGCCGCATACGGGACGGAGATATTCGGGGCTGCCGGCGATCGCGGCCGCGGGCAGCGCGCCTTCGGTGACGAGCCGGCCCTCGCCATAGATATCGCGCAGCACGCGCTCGAGCAGCTCGGCGCGCTGGGTGATGCCGGCGCAAAGCTGCTGCCAGTCGGCCTCGTCGATCAAAAGCGGCAGATGGCTGATCGACCAGGGCCGATCGGCGCTGTCGCCGGGCGCGCGGTAGGTGACGCCGGCCTCGCGGAGATGACGATCGGCCATGCCGAAGCGCCGCTCGATCTCGTCGGGCGCCAGCGCGCCGAAGGCATCGAAGAAGCGGCTCCAGACCGCGCGCGGCGCACCGTCGGGCCCAAGGAACTCGTCGGGAATGCCGGGCAGGCGGGTGTAGTCGCGGACCCATTGCGCGATCCGCTGCTGGGCCTGGGCCCTACCCGCCTGATCGTTGTCTTCGGCTACGCCCTCGCCCATGCGCCTCTCACTGCCCCCGCATCATACTCATTGCAGGAGCGGCGTCCGCAAGTCGAGGGTCAGCGGAAACTCATTTGTGCGTTCCTCGGGCGGCGGCTGCATCGGACCCGGGGTGTGGCCGTGGTCCTGGAAGCGCGCCAGCCGCCGCGCCTCGGCCTCGTAGGTGTTGACCGGTTTGGTGTCGTAGTTGCGCCCGCCCGGATGGGCGACATGGTAGACGCAGCCGCCGAGCGAGCGGCCGTTCCAGGTGTCGATCAGGTCGAAGGTCAGGGGCGCGTGGACGGGGATGGTCGGGTGCAGGCCGGAAGCCGGCTGCCAAGCCTTGAAGCGGACGCCGGCCACGGCTTCTCCCGAGCGTCCTGTCGGGGTCATCGGCAGGCGGCGGCCGTTGCAGGTGACGATGTGGCGGCCCTCGACGAAGCCCTCGGCCTTGACCTGGAGCCGCTCGACCGACGAGTCGACATAGCGCACCGTGCCGCCGGCCGAGCCCTCCTCGCCGAGCACGTGCCAGGGCTCGAGCGCTTGCCGCAATTCCAGCGTCACGCCGCCATGATGGACCCGGCCGAAGGCGGGAAAGCGGAATTCGAGCTGGGCCAGATACCATTCCGGCTCGAACGGGTAGCCGAACTGCTTCAGCTCGGTGAGCATCTCCTGAAAATCTTCCCAGATGAAATGCGGCAGCATGAAGCGGTCGTGCAGCGCGGTGCCCCAGCGCACGAACTTGCCGGCCAGCGGCTCGCGCCAGAATTTTGCGATCAGCGCGCGGATCAGGAGCTGCTGTGCCAGCGACATGCGCGGATCCGGCGGCATTTCGAGCGCGCGGAATTCGACGAGACCGAGCCGCCCCGTAGGCCCCTCCGGCGAATAGAGCTTGTCGATGCAGATTTCGGCGCGGTGGGTATTGCCGGTGATGTCGACGAGCAGATGCCGGAACAGCCGGTCCACCAGCCACAGCGGCGTCTGGTAACCGGGCGGCGGCACGTGCGAGAGCGCGATCTCGAGCTCGTAGATGCTGTCGTGGCGGGCCTCGTCGATGCGCGGCGCCTGGCTGGTCGGGCCGATGAAGAGGCCGGAGAAGAAATAGGACAGCGACGGATGCCGCTGCCAGTACAGCACGAGGCTCTTCAGCAGATCAGGCCGGCGCAGGAACGGCGAATCCTGTGGGCTCGAGCCGCCGACCACGACGTGATTGCCGCCGCCGGTGCCGGTGTGGCGGCCGTCGACCAGGAAGCGGTTGGCGCCGAGGCGGACCTTCGCCGCGTCCTCATAGAGGCCGGAGGTGATCTCGACCGCATCGCGCCAGCTCCTGGCCGGCTGGATGTTGATCTCGATGACACCAGGATCGGGCGTCACCTTGATCACCTCGATGCGCGGATCGAACGGCGGCGGATAGCCTTCGACGTGAACGGGAAGCTGCATCTCCTCGGCGGTGTCTTCCAGTGCCGAGACAAGCTCGAGATAATCCTCGATGCGCTCGACCGGCGGCATGAAGGCACAGATCACGCCGTCGCGGATTTCCACTGCCATGGCGGTGCGCACGGGAATGGACGTGTTGAGATGCTCGGGGGCGGTGCGCGGCGGCGATGGCGGGCGCGCCATGCGGGTGAACACCGGCAGCTTGCCGCGCGGCTCCGTCGGATCCTGTTCAACGACGTAGGGATATTGGTTCGGCGGGACGTAGCCGAGCGAGCCCATCGGCAGGCGCAGGCCGAGCGGAGAATCCCCCGGCGTCAGGAACAGATGATTGCGCCGGAGCGGCCAGCGCTCGCTGCGCCAGCGCGGCGGCGCATTCCAGCGCTGGATCGGCAGCACGAAGCCGCGCGGCGTGGTCAGGCCCTGGTCGAACACGCGCGCCATGCGTGCGCGCGCTTCGGGATCGGACAATTTGGAATCGGTGGGATCGACATTGACCGGAAGCTCGGCCTCCTTCATCAGCCAATAGGCCGGGTCCTCATAGGCCGGCATGATGTAGCCGAGATCGACCCCGAGCCGCGCGGCGGTGCCTTCCATGAAGGCCTCGGCGTCCCTGACCTCGGGCCGCCGTGGGTTCGCGATCTTCGCGATGAGATCGGCGTTCTTCCAGATCGGCACGCCGTCCTTGCGCCAGTAGAGGCCGAAGGCCCAGCGCGGCAGGCTCTCGCCCGGATACCATTTGCCCTGGCCGTAATGCAAAAGGCCGCCCGGAGCGAAGCGCGTGCGCAGGCGGCGGATCAGATCGTCGGCGAGCGTGCGCTTGGTCGGGCCGACGGCTTCGGTATTCCACTCACCCGCCTCGAGATCGTCGACCGAGACGAAGGTCGGCTCGCCGCCCATGGTGAGCCGTACGTCCTGCGCGGCGAGATCGCCGTCGACCTGCTCGCCGAGGTCGTTGAGCCGCGCCCAGGATTCGTCGGAGAACGGCTTTGTGATGCGCGGCGCCTCGCGGATGCGCTTGACGCTCATATCGAAGGAGAACTCGACCTCGGCAAAGCCGGCGCCGCCGGAGATCGGCGCGGCCGAGCTATAATGCGGCGTGGCGGCCACCGGGATGTGCCCCTCGCCCGCAAGCATGCCGGAGGTCGCGTCGAATCCGATCCAGCCCGCGCCGGGCAGATAGACCTCGGCCCAGGCGTGCAGATCAGTAAAATCGTTCTCGACTTCGGGCGGTCCCTCGATCGGATCGATGTCGGGACGGATCTGGACGAGATAGCCGGAGACGAAGCGGGCGGCGAGACCGAGATGGCGCAAGGTCTGGATCAGCAGCCAGGCGGAGTCGCGGCACGATCCTGCGCCGGAGGCAAGCGTCTCCTCCGGCGTCTGAACGCCCGGCTCCATGCGGATGATGTAGCGGATCTTCTTCTGGAGCTCGCGATTGAGCTCGACCAGGAAGTTGACGGTGTTCGGGGCCTCGTGCGGGATCGAGTCGAGAAATTTGGCGAACAGGCGATCGGGCTTGATGGTCTCGAGATAAGGCGCGAGCTCCGTTTTCAGGTCCTTCGGATACTCGAACGGAAAACTGTCGGCGTAGGGCTCGACGAAGAAATCGAACGGGTTGACCACGGTCATCTGCGCCGTGAAGTCGACCTCGAATTTCAGCTCGGTGGTCTTCTCCGGAAAGACGTAGCGTGCAAGCCAGTTGCCTTGCGGGTCCTGCTGCCAGTTCACGAAATGGTTGGCGGGCGTGACCTTGAGCGAATAGCTCAGGATCGGCGTGCGCGTGTGCGGCGCCGGCCGCAGGCGGATGGTCTGCGGGCCAAGGTCGATGGGGCGGTCGTACTTGTAGTGCGTGACGTGGTGTAGCGCGACGTAAATCGACACGGGGTGCGGTGCTCCAGCAGCTTTTTTGAGCAGAACACCTGAGGTCAGCGTGATCAAGCACTAACAACGGGCAGAGGGTGCCTACGGCACGGGCGGATGGTGAGTGGCGAATAGCGAATAAGCTTGCCCGTCCTATTCGTCACTCCCTATTCGCCATTCACTTTCTTACATCGTCGCGCCCAGCACCCATGGCGCGAACTCGGCGCCGCCGAAATCAAAGCTCTCGCTCTTGGTCGGCTGGCCCGAGGCAGTCTTGAGGATGAGATCGAAGATGCGCTGGCCGCATTGTTCGACGCTCTCCTCGCCTTCGAGGATGGTGCCGCAATTGACGTCCATGTCCTCTTCCATGCGCTTGTACATGGGCGTGTTGGTGGCGAGCTTGATCGAGGGTGCCGGCTTGCAGCCGAACACGCTGCCGCGGCCGGTCGTGAAGCAGACGAGGTTGGCGCCGCCGGCGACCTGGCCGGTCGCAGCCACGGGATCGTAACCGGGCGTGTCCATGAAGACGAACCCCTTCTTGGTGACGGGCTCGGCGTAGCGCAGCACCTCGACGAGATTGGTGGTGCCGGCCTTCGCCATCGCGCCGAGCGACTTCTCCAGAATGGTGGTGAGGCCGCCGGCCTTGTTGCCGGGGCTCGGATTGGCGTTCATCTCGGCGCCTTCGCGCGCGGTATATTCGTCCCACCAGCGCATGAGATCGACCAGCTTCTCGCCGACCTCGCGGCTGATCGCGCGGCGCGTGAGCAGATGCTCGGCGCCGTAGGTCTCCGGCGTCTCCGACAGGATCACGGTGCCGCCGTGACGCACCACGAGATCGCTGGCAGCGCCGAGCGCAGGATTGGCTGATACTCCGGAATAGCCGTCCGAGCCGCCGCATTGCAGCGCCACGGTCAATTCGCTCGCGGGCACGGTTTCGCGCTTGACCTTGTTGGCGTCAGTGAGCGCCTCGCGCACGAAGGCGATGCCTGCTTCGACCGTCTTGCGGGTACCGCCGACCTCCTGGATGTCCATCGCACGCAAGCGGCCGGCGAGCTTCTGCTCTTCCATGAGGCCACCGATCTGGTTCACCTCGCAGCCGAGGCCGAGCACGATGACATGGGAGAAATTGACGTGCCGCGCGTAGCCGCCGAGGGTGCGGCGGAGCAGCGCGAGCGGCTCGTTCTGCGTCATGCCGCAGCCGGTCTTGTGGGTCAGCGCGACCACGCCGTCGACATTGGGGAAGTCGGCCAGCGGATTGTCGCCGGTGAAGGGATTCTTCTTGAAGACGTCGGCGACGAGGCTTGCGACATGCGCGCTGCAATTCACCGAGGTGAGGATGCCGATATAGTTGCGCGTGGCGACGCGGCCGTCCGGGCGGCGGATGCCTTCGAACGTCGCCGGCAGGTCGAAATTCGGCGTCGGCTTGACGTCGGCGCAATAGGCGTAGTCCTTGGCGAAGTCGCCCATGCCGCAGTTCTGGGTGTGCACGTGCTGGCCGGGCGCGATGGCCTGGGTGGCAAAGCCGATGATCTGGCCGTAGCGCTTGACCGGCTCGCCCGTTGCGATCGGCTTGATCGCGACCTTGTGGCCGGAGGGAATGCGATCGACCGTGGTCACGCCGTCTGCGACCCATGTTCCCGGCGGCAGGCTCGCGCGCGCGATCACCACGCCATCATCGGGATGCAGGCGGATGACGGGGCTGATGGTCATGGGTGGTCTCCTGTATCGAAACTATCGTGCCCCGGACGCTGCGCAGCGCGATAGCGGTGCGCTGTTGATCCGGGGCCCAGGCTTACGTCATGTGCTTCATTGGCTTCCAGGTCCCGGCTCTGCGAAACAGCGCTACGCGCTGCATCGCGTCCGGGACGCGAGAGCATCAGGCCTTGCCGCCGGAATCCTTGCGGGTCGCGTTGACCTGCATCTTGGCATAGGTCGTCATCAGGCCGACTTCGTTGGACAGCGTCACCAGCTTGAAGCCCATGTTGATGGCGCGCGCAGCGCCTTCGGCGCCGCTGCAATGGATGCCCGGGTTGAGGCCGCGCTTGCCGCATTCCTTGATGATCTTCTCGTAGATCGCGAGGATCTCGGGCTCGCTGCGGTCGAGCTTGGGCTCGAGGCCGTAGGAGAAGCCGAGGTCGGACGGGCCGATATAGACGCCGTCGATGCCCTCGACGTCGAGGATCGCTTCCATGTTCTCGACCGCGGTCCTGGTCTCCATCATCGGCAGCAGCACGATCTCGTCATTGGCCGTCTTCTGGTAGGAGCCCGCAGTGCCGTACATGCCGGCGCGGATCGGACCGTTGGAGCGCACGCCCTTCGGCGGATATTTCGCATAGGAGACCAGGTTCCGGGCTTCCTGCGGCGTGTTGACCATCGGGCAGATCACGCCATAGGCGCCGCCATCCAGCACCTTGCCGATGATGCCGGGCTCGTTCCAGGGCACGCGAACCATCGGGGTCACCGGATGCTTGTCCATGGCCTGGAAGCACTGCACCATCGACAGATAGTCCTGCACGCCATGCTGCATGTCGACGGTGACGCTGTCGAAGCCGCATTGCGCGATCATCTCCGCCGAGAAGCCGGAGGGAATTGCCAGCCACGCGTTGACCACGGCCTTGCCCGACTTCCAGATCTCTTTGACTTTGTTCGCCACGTTGCCTTTCCTTCCCTGTTGCTCTCACTCGCCGCGGATCGCGTTGGGCCGCACTTTGAGCGAAAAAAAGCGTGAATGTCCATGGCTCTGACCGCGCACGCACGCATATCTGGGCTCATCCCTCCGCGAGGGTATCATCCGCGCTTCGGAGCCCGGCGAGGCTGTGCTCGAGTTCGCCGAGCATCTCCTGCAATTCGGCGAGCTTACGTGCGCCAAAGCGCCGCGTAATCTCGGCATAGATCGCTTCCGACGTCGGTGCCACCGCGGCCATCAGCTTCACGCCCTCCTTCGAGATCGAGACCATGCTGCGACGCTGGTCCGCCTTCGCCGTCTTGCGCTCGATCAGGTTGCGCGCCTCGAGGTCGCGCAGGATGCGCGACAGACTCGGCCCGAGCAGGAAGGCGGTACGCGCGAGTTCCGTGACCTCGACAGCCTCGATGGCCGCCAACGCCCGCAGGATACGCCATTGCTGCTCGGTCAGGCCGTGCTCGCGCAGCGAGGGCCGGAACTGCCGCATCACCGCCTCGCGCGCCCGCAGCAGCGACATCGGTAGCGAGCGCGAGAAGTCGCGCATCGGCACCTGGCGCGCGGCAGGCACGCTTCCGTTGGCGGGGTCAGCCGGTCTCTTGCTCATGACGCCCTTTCAGACTGCAAAACGTTTGCAGTGCAACAACCCGAGATTCCGTTTGACGCATTCATTTAACATGTTAAGTATCTCCGGGCACCACGATTTGTATGATGACGAATGGCGCTTTCCAACGACGATATCCAGGCTTGCGCGAGGCGTCTGCATCAGGCGGAGAAGACCCGTTCGCAGATTCGCCAGCTCTCGCAGGATTTCCCTGACATCACCATTGCCAATGCCTACGCGATTCAGAAGGCCTGGGTCGACGTCAAGATCGCGGAGGGGCGCATCGTCAAGGGCCACAAGATCGGCCTGACCTCGAAGGCGATGCAGAGCGCGCTCAATATCGACGAGCCGGATTCCGGCGTGCTGCTCGACGACATGTTCTTCGCCGATGGCGGGATCATCCCGACCGAGCGCTTCATCGCGACGCGCGTCGAGGCTGAACTCGCTTTCGTCATGAGCAAGCGCCTCACCGGCCCTGCGTGCACGCTGTTCGACGTGCTCAACGCCACCGACTTCGTCGTGCCGGCGCTGGAGATCCTGGACACGCGAATCGAGCGCGTCGATCCCAGGACCAAAGCCACGCGAAAAATCTTCGACACCATCGCCGACAATGCGGCGAATGCCGGCATCGTGCTCGGCGGACGGCCGATCCGTCCGCTCGACGCCGATTTGCGCTGGATCGGAGCGCTCTGCTTCAAGAACGGCCAGCTGGAAGAAACCGGCCTTGCCGCCGGCGTGCTCAATCATCCTGCGACAGCCGTGGCGTGGCTTGCGAACAAGATCGCGCCGCTCGGCCTTGCGCTGGAGCCCGGTCAGGTCGTGCTCGCCGGCTCCTTCATCCGTCCGATCGAGACCCGCAAGGGCGACACAATTCAAGCCGACTATGGCGCCTACGGCTCGGTGAGCTGCTACTTCGCTTAAGGCGGACAAGAAGACAGGGAGTGAAACCGCGATGCCGCATTTCACCATCGAATATTCGGCCAATCTCGATGGCCGTCTCGACATCGGCGCGGTCTGCGAAGTGGTGCGCAAGGCGGCGGTCGAGACCGGCATCTTCCCGCTCGGCGGCATCCGCGTCCGCGCCGTGAAGTGCGAGCATTATGCGATCGCCGACGCGCGGCAGGATTACGGCTTTCTCGACATGGTGCTGCGCATCGGCGAGGGCCGCGACCTTCCCACGCGCCAGAGGGCCGGCGAGCAGGTCTTCCAGGCGCTCTCAAGACATCTCGATCCCGTTTTCGCCGCCAGCAAGTTCGCCCTATCGTTCGACATGCAGATCAACGACAAGGATACGAGCTGGAAGCGCAACAACATCCACGACGCCCTGAAAGTAGAGGCTGCCCATGGATAAGCCCACGCCGAAAGCCGACGTATTTCAGGCCAACCGCGACCGCATCGCGCCGCTGCTGAAGACGCTGCGCGCTGATGGCATCGGCCACACGATTGACGGCAAGACCGTCGCCTCGATCTCGGGCGAGACATTCGAGACCAAATCGCCGGTCGATGGCGCCGTGCTCGCCAGCGTCGCGCGTGGCAATGCGGAGGATGTCGACGCGGCGGCAACGGCCGCGGCGATCGCCTTCAAGTCCTGGCGCGACATGGGGCCTGCGATGCGGCGCAAGCTGCTGCATCGGGTGGCCGATGCGATCGAGGACAATGCCGAAGACATCGCCGTGCTCGAATGCATCGACACCGGACAGGCCTATCGCTTCATGGCCAAGGCCGCGATCCGCGCCGCCGAGAACTTTCGCTTCTTCGCCGACAAATGCGCCGAAGCGCGCGACGGCCTCAACACGCCGAGCGACGAGCACTGGAACATCTCGACCCGCGTGCCGATCGGCCCCGTCGGCGTGATCACGCCGTGGAACACGCCGTTCATGCTCTCGACCTGGAAGATCGCCCCGGCGCTGGCCGCCGGCTGCACTGTCGTGCACAAGCCGGCCGAGTGGTCGCCGGTGACGGCCTCCATTCTGGCGAGGCTCGTGAAGGAAGCCGGCGTTCCCGACGGCGTGCTCAACACCGTGCACGGCTTTGGCGAAGAGGCCGGCAAGGCGCTGACCGAGCATCCCGCCATCAAGGCGATCGGCTTCGTCGGCGAGAGCGCGACCGGCTCGGCGATCATGGTTCAGGGCGCGCCCACGCTGAAGCGGGTGCATTTCGAGCTCGGCGGCAAGAACCCCGTGATCGTGTTCGACGATGCCGATCTCGACCGCGCGCTCGATGCCGTCGTGTTCATGATCTACTCGCTCAACGGCGAGCGCTGCACCTCATCAAGCCGCCTGCTGATCCAGCAGAGCATCGCGGAGAAGTTCATGGAGAAGCTGACCGCGCGCGTGAAGGCGCTCAGGATCGGCCATCCCCTCGATCCCGCCACCGAGATCGGGCCGCTGATCCACGAGCGCCACCTCGCAAAAGTCTGCTCCTATTTCGACGTCGCACGCCAGGACGGCGCGACCATCGCGGTCGGCGGCAAGGCCTTTGACGGCCCGGGCGGCGGACACTATGTCGAGCCGACGCTGGTGACCGGCGCGCACAGCAAGATGCGCGTGGCGCAGGAGGAGGTGTTTGGCCCGTTCCTCACGGTATTGCCGTTCAAGGACGAAAAGGACGCCGTCGAGATCGCCAATGACATCCGTTATGGCCTCACCGGCTATGTCTGGACCAACGACATGGGCCGCGCATTGCGCGTTGCGGATGCGCTCGAGGCCGGCATGATCTGGCTTAACTCGGAGAACGTCCGCCATCTGCCGACGCCGTTCGGCGGCATGAAGGCCTCCGGCATCGGCCGCGACGGCGGCGACTATTCATTCGACTTCTACATGGAAACCAAGCACGTCTCGCTGGCGCGGGGCACGCACAAGATTCAGAAGCTGGGAATTTAACGCTTCGTCGTTCCGGGGTGACGGGACCGCGCAAGCGCGGCCCGGAGAACCCGGAACCTCGAGATTCTCAGGTGCGCAATTGCGCACCATAGTTCGGTCCTGCGGACCGCCCCGGGAATGACAGGACGAGGGGAAACGTACATGCCCGTACCGCAACACGTCTTCGAGCCACCGTTCAACATCATCCGCTCCAGCCACGTCGTGCTGGACGTCACCGACCTGAAGCTGAGCCGCTCGTTCTACGAGACCACCGTCGGCCTGCATGTCGAGGACGCCGACGACAAGGTCGTGTACCTGCGCGCCGCCGAGGAGCATCAGCATCATTCGCTGGTGCTGCGCAAGGCAGCCGTGCCCGCCTGCAACAGGCTCGGCCTCAAGGTCGGCAACGACAAAGATCTCGACAAGGCGGCCGCGTTCCTGTCCGAGCACGGCCTCAGCTACGCCTTCGCCGATCAGCCGTTCCAGGGCCGCACGCTGCAGTTCACCGATCCCTTCGGCTTCCAGATCGAGCTCTATGCATCGATGGATCGCCGACCGCATTTGCTGCGCCGCTACGACCTCTACCGGGGTTGCCATCCGCAACGGCTCGACCATTTCAACGTGTTCGCTGCCGAAGTGCAGGACACGATGGAGTTCTACGCCCGGCTCGGCTTCCGCCTCACCGAATATGCCGAGGAGGACGGCCCGAACGGGCGCATCGCCGCGGCCTGGATGCATCGCAAAGGCAATGTCCACGATTTTGCCATCACCAACGGCAAGGGCCCGCGGCTGCACCATTTCGCCTATTGGACGCCGACGGCGATGAACATCATCCATCTCTGCGACGTCATGGCCTCGCAAGGGTTCGTGAAGAACATCGAGCGCGGCCCGGGACGTCACGGCATCTCGAACGCGTTCTTCCTCTATGTCCGCGACCCCGACGGCCACCGCCTCGAGCTCTACACCAGCGATTATTTCACCGGCGATCACGACCATGAGCCGCTGCGCTGGTCGTTGCGCGATCCGCGCCGCCAGACGCTGTGGGGCGCGCCTGCCCCGCGCTCCTGGTTCGAGCGAGGCTCGCCCTTTACGGGCCAGCCAGTGCGCGAGCCGAGATTCGTGGCCGACGTGCTGGTGGCGGATTGATGATACTCCCCCGCCTCGCCACGTATTCCGTCAAGGGTGCAACCCGCTACGGTGCCGTCGTGGACGGCGGCATCATCGATCTGTCGGCGCGCTACGCCAAGGACTATCCCACCCTGCGCGAGGTGATCGCGGCCGGCAAGCTCGTGAGCCTCGCCGAGGAGGCCACCGGCCGCACGGCCGATCACGCGCTCGCCGACATCACCTGGCTGCCGCCGGTGCCCGCGCCGGAAAAGATCATCTGCATCGGCGTCAACTATCCCGACCGTAACGCCGAATACAAGGACGGCCAGGACGCGCCGAAATATCCCAGCATGTTCATGCGGAGCCCACGCTCCTTCGTCGGCCACGACACGCCGCTGGTCCGCCCGCGTGCTTCCGCGCAGCTCGACTATGAGGGCGAGATCGTGCTGGTGATCGGCAAGCAGGGCCGGCACATTCCAGAAAGCGCCGCGCTCGACCACATCGCGGCGCTGACGCTGTGCAACGAGGGCTCGGTGCGCGACTGGCTGCGTCATGCCAAGTTCAACGTCACCCAGGGCAAGAACTTTGACTCCAGCGGCAGTCTCGGCCCGTGGCTCGTGCCCTACACATCGGAATCGCAGATTGCGGACATTCGTCTCACCACGCATGTCAACGGCGAGCTCAGGCAGGACGATCGCACCAGCCGGTTGATGTTTCCGTTCCGCTATCTCATCAACTATATCTCGACCTTCGCAACCCTCGTCCCCGGCGATATCATCGTCACGGGCACGCCGACCGGAGCGGGCGCGCGGTTCGATCCGCCGCGATACCTGAAGCCCGGCGACGTCGTCGAGATCGCGGCCGAGGGCATCGGCGCTCTACGCAACGGCATCATCGACGAAGCCTGACCAACAACCAAAGTGGAATAGTGCAATGACCACCCTCACCGGCGGCGAAGCGATCGTAAGCGGGCTCGTCGCCCATGGCGTCGACACCGTGTTCGGCCTGCCTGGCGCGCAAGTCTACGGCCTGTTCGACGCGTTTCATCAGGCCCAGCTCAAGGTGATCGGCGCGCGACATGAGCAGGCCTGCGGCTACATGGCATTCGGCTATGCGCGCTCGAGCGGCCGACCCGGCGTGTTCAGCGTGGTGCCAGGCCCCGGCGTGCTCAATGCCAGCGCGGCTCTGCTCACCGCGTTCGGCTGCAACGAGCCGGTGCTGTGCGTCACCGGCCAGGTGCCGACGCCGTTCCTGGGCAAGGGCCGCGGCCATCTGCACGAGATGCCGGACCAGCTCGCGACCTTGCGCACCTATGTGAAATGGGCCGAGCGCATCGAATATCCCGGCAACGCGCCGACGGTCGTCGCGCGCGCGTTCCAGGAGATGATGTCGGGACGGCGCGGTCCCGCCTCGGTCGAGATGCCCTGGGACGTTCTCACCCAGCGCGCGAATACGGCAGCTGCCCAGGTGCTGGAGCCGCTGCCTGCGCCGCAACCCGATCCTGATACGATCAAGCAGGCGGCCGCGCTCATCAAGGCGGGCAAGTCGCCGATGATCTTCGTCGGCAGCGGCGCGATCGAGGCGCGCGAGGAGATCCTCGAGCTGGCCGAGATGATCGATGCGCCCGTGGTCGCCTTCCGCAGCGGCCGCGGCATCGTCTCCAACGCGCACGAGCTCGGCCTTACCATGGCGGCGGCCTACAGATTGTGGCCGACAACCGATTTGATGATCGCGATCGGCACGCGCGCGGAGCTGCCGGCATCCGGTTTCCGCTGGCCCTGTCAACCGAGCGGCCTGAAATCCATTCGTATCGACATCGATCCGGCCGAGATGCGCCGGCTCGCCGCCGATGTCGGGATTGTCGCCGATGCGAAGGCCGGCACCGCCGATCTCGTCGCCGCCGTGAAGAAGGTCGGCTATGCCAAAGGCCGCGGCCGGCGCGGAGACATCCGCGAAGCCACTGCGGCGGCGCAAGCAGAGATCCAGCGCATCCAGCCGCAGATGGCCTATCTCGACATCCTGCGCGAGGTGCTGCCGCACAACGCGATCGTCACCGATGAACTGTCGCAGGTCGGCTTCGCCTCCTGGTACGGCTTCCCGGTGTACCAGCCGCGCACCTTCATCACCTCGGGCTACCAGGGCACGCTCGGCTCGGGCTTTCCGACCGCCCTCGGCGCCAAGGTCGCCAATCCCGACAAGCCGGTGGTGGCGATCACCGGCGACGGCGGCTTCATGTTCGGCGTGCAGGAGCTTGCCACCGCCGTGCAGTTCAACATCGGCGTGGTGACGCTCGTGTTCAACAACAACGCCTATGGCAATGTCCGACGCGACCAGCGCGAACGCTTCGACGGCCGCGTGGTGGCGTCGGACCTCGTCAATCCGGATTTCGTCAAGCTCGCGGAGTCCTTTGGCGTGGCCGCAGCACGCGTGACCGCGCCCGATCAGTTCAAGGCGGCGATGGAGAAGGCGCTCAGCCATGGCGGGCCGTATCTGATCTCGGTCGAGGTGACCAGGGATTCGGAGGTGAGCCCGTGGGCGTTCATTCATCCGCCGAAGCCTTAGTGTCGTTCCGGGGCGATGCGCACCATAGTTCGCGCTAGCGCGCGCCACCGGAATGACGGGTCCCTAGCGCGTCCTGCGAAATGTCAGATTGATCCGCTTCCTTCCCAGCAGCGGATGCTCGCCATCGGCGAGCGGCGCGACGCCGTGATAGGCGAGCCTGCTGGCGCCGCCCCAGATCACGACATCGCCATGAACAAGTCGGAAGCGGCGCGGCTTGTCGGCGCGCGCGAGGCCGCCGAACAGGAAGGTCGCGGGCAGGCCGAGCGAGACCGAGACGATCGGCGCGGAATAATCCAGCTCGTCCTTGTCCTGATGCAGCGACAGCCGCGTGCCGGGCTCGTAGCGATTGACGAGGCAGGCATCGGGCGCAAAGCCGGCAAAGCCGCCCTGCTCCGCCGCGCGGCGGGCGAGATCGCAAAACACCGGCGGCATCGCCGGCCAAGGCGCGCCGGTGCGCGGATCGATGGGATCGTAACGATAGCCGGTGTGATCGGTGATCCAGCCGCGCTCGCCGCAATTGGTCATCGCCACCGACATCTGATAGCCGCCGGGCGTGGTCATCCGCCGGAACGGCGATTGCGCGACGATGGCCCGCACCGCATCGACCAGCTCGCTCTCGATCGGCTTGACGAAGCCGCGCAGCAGCACGGCACCGTCCGCGATCTGCTCGCGTGAGCGCTGCGCCTCGGCGACATTGTCGAACAGATCACCCGTCAATCGCAGCGCTCATTTGGCATCGTGGAAGATCACACCCAGCGTGTGGCGATGGCCGGACCTGATACGGCTGACGCCATGGCGGAGATTGACGCGGTAGGTGCCGCGTGTCCCCTGCACCGGGCGGTGATGCACAGCGAAGGCGACCGCATCGCCCTGCGCGAGCGGCACCACCTCGGCGCGGGACTGCATGCGCGGCCGCTGCTCGGTCAGCACGAACTCGCCGCCGGTGAAATCGCGCCCGGGCTCGGAGAGCAGGATCGCGACCTGGAGCGGGAACACGTGCTCGCCATAGAGGTCCTGGTGCAGGCAGTTGTAGTCGCCAGCCTCATATTGCAGCAGCAGCGGCGTCGGCCGCGCCTGCCCTGCCTCGTGACAGCGCTTCAGGAATGCCGCATGCGCTGTGGGATAGCGGATGTCGATCCCCATCGCCTCGTTCCAGCGATTGGCGACGGATTGGAGATGCGCATAGAGCGCCGGGCGCAGCTGCGCGATCAGCTCGGGCAGCGGATAGGAGAAATATTTGTACTCGCCGCGACCGAAGCCGTGGCTGCTCATGACGATGCGGCTGCGGAAGTGCGTATCGTCCGGATAGAGTTCGGCCATGGCGCGGCATTGGTCCGACGTCAGCAGGTTCTTCAGGACGGCGCAGCCTTGGGAGTCGAGCTCGGCGGTGATTTGCGGCCAATCGAGTGCGTCGATCTGCCCGGCGAGGTCAATGGAGGGAGAATGGGACGATTTGCGTGCGGTTGCTGTCATGGCTGCGACTCTCGCAATACGACGCCCCCGCCGCCACCCGATTTCCGATGACCATCCCCCCGCCATTGCGAGGAGCCCTTGCGACGAAGCAATCCAGAGTCCCTCCTCGGAACCAGCCTGCATTGCTTCGCTCGCAACGACGGCGGGGAGAGATCAGCCCCTCACCGGCAGCGTCACCACGTCGTAGCCGTGCTTGATCGTGCGCTTCAGCACGGGATCTTCAATCTCGAAATCGAAGCGGTCGGCAGGGCGGATGCCGCCTTTGGCGGCGAAGGTGCCGCCGAACATGGCGCAGCCATCGGGCAGCTTCCCGCCATCAAAGCCGCGCGCGATGAGGTCGGCGACCGGGAGCATCGCATCCAGCGTGCCCTCTTGGTAGAGCACGCGCTCGCCTTTGATCGTGGCGTAGGAGCGCAGGATCATCTTGTCCCAATGACCGATGACGTCCTCGAGCTCCCACAGCGTCGAGGCGATCGGCTTGTCGCACATCTGCTTGGAGACCGTGACGTTATAGGCCTCGACCTTGCGGTCGGTGTGATCGGAGCCGCAGCCGACGAAGATGCGGCCCTGCCAGCCGATCAGCACGAACTCGACCTCGCCGCTGGAATCGCCGCCGCTGCATTCGATGCGGTCTTCCTGGGTCAGCCGCCGCGCCGAGGCGCGGTAGTAGATCGGCGTCGAGGCCGGCGGGGCGATGCCCATCTCCTGTAGCTCGGCGATGTGCTTGTCGCGCGCGACCGGATCGCGGCCGGTCCAGCCGGCGATGACCATCTGGTCGATCGCCAAGGTCAGCGGCGTGGTGGTGTCCTGGGCGTCGATGGTGAAAGTGAGGTCAAACACGAATGACGGCCTCCATGCCGGCAGCAAGCTCAAAGATACGGCGATCCGAGCCGCCCGCGCCCGCAAGCATCAGGCCGACAGGAACGTCGCCCGCGCGATGACAGGGCAGCGAGATGGCGCAGCCGTCGATCATGTTGATCAGGGTGCAATTGCGCAGCGCGCGCAGGTTCTGAGTGGTGAAGGCCTTGTCGTCGGCGAGATCGGAAATCTTCGGCGGCGTGTTGGCGGTGGTCGGCAGCACCAGGGCGTCATAGGGCGCAATGCGCGCATTGACGCGCGCGATCAGCGAGCGGCGCTCGTTGAGGAGATCGATGTAGTCGGCCGCGCTCTGCGCCTCGCCGCGCATGATGCGCACCGACACGCGAGGATCGTAGACGTCGCCCTTGGACGTGATGAGATAGCGGTGCCAGGCATAGCTCTCGGAGGCAGCGAAGCCGCCCTTGGCGTTCATCGGGCCGATGTCGTGGAATTCGGACATCTCGATGCGCTCGATGGCGGCGCCATGGTCGGCAAGCGTCTTCAGCGCGCGCTCAAAGGTCTCGGAGACCTCCGCATCGAGATCATCGAGCGCGATCGTGGTGGGCACCGCCAGCCGCATGCCCTTTACGGGCCGCGGCTTCAGCGCGACGATGGGCTCGTTCGCGAGCACGGCATCGAGTATGGCACAGCAGCTGACCGATCGCGCCAGCGGCCCGATGCTGTCGAGCGAGAACGACAGCGGCACGGTGCCATCGAGCGGCACGCGCCGCTGCGTCGGCTTGTAACCGACGATGCCGTTGAAGGCGGCTGGAATGCGGCAGGAGCCGCCGGTGTCGGTACCGAGCGCGCCATGCGCCATGCCGTCGAGCACGGAGACCGCCGCGCCGGAGGAGGAGCCGCCGGGCACGTGACCTTCGGCCCGGTTCCAGGCGCCCTTCGGCGTGCCGTAATGCGGATTGATACCGATGCCGGAATAGGCGAACTCGGTCATGTTGGTGCGGCCGATCAGCACGAAGCCGGCCTTGCGCAGCCGCGATACCGTGGCCGCGTCCTGCTCGGCCGCCGGGGAATCGTCGAGCGCGCGGGAGCCGGCGCGCGTCACCTGGCCCTTGATGTCAAAGAGGTCCTTGATCGAGATCGGGATGCCGGCATAGCGCGAGGGCGCCGCCTTGACCTTGCGCAGGGCATCCATGGCATCGGCGGTGGTCAGCGCCGCGTCCTTATCGACATGGATGAAGGTGCGGCGGCCCTCACCGGCGGGGTCGGCGATCTTGGCGAGGCATGCCTCGACCAGCTTGCGGGCGGTGGTGCGGCCGCTTTCGAGGTCTTCGGCGAGCTTCGCCAGTGTCGGAAAATCGGGCATGTCTGTCTCACGGAATATTTCGCGCGCAATCTATAGCTCTGGCTCGGTTCGACACAAGCATTGTGCGCATGATGGCATGCATGCGCATTGCTGGACCGTTGACGCACGATGGTCGATTGTCGCATCAAGATCGAAACAGGCGGGCGTGAAGCCTGCCCTTGGGAGGGCGTTCCGAATGGCCGAACCGCAGCGCGCGCGACCGAAACCGACGCCGGAGACCCAGCATTTCTGGGACGGCACGAAAGCCGGCGAATTGCGCCTGCAGCGCTGCGATGCCTGCGCGCATGTCTACTTCCCGCCGCGCCCGTTCTGCCCCTCCTGCGCCTCGCGCAAGGTCAGCATCTTCAAGGCGAGCGGCAAGGGCTTCCTCTACAGCTACGTGATCAACCATCGCCCCGCCGCGCCGGGCTTCACGCCGCCTTACGCCATCGCGGTGGTCGAACTCGACGAAGGCCCGCGGATGATGAGCAACATCATCGATTGCCCGCAGACGCCTGAGGCACTCGAGCTCGACATGAAGCTCGAGGTCGCTTTCGAGGCACTCGACGACAAGATCACCCTCCCCGTGTTCCGTCCGGTGAAGGGGTAAGTCATGCGCAGGAACCAGGTTGCCGTCGTCGGCGCGGCCGAGACGACCGAGCTCGGTATCATCCCCAACGCCTCGCAGCTCCAGCTCCATGCGGATGCGGCGCTCAATGCCATTGCCGACGCCGGGCTGAAGCTGTCCGACATCGACGGCTTTGCCACCGCGGTCGAAACACCGCAGCAGGTCTGCCACTATCTCGGCATCAAGCCGACCTGGGTGGACGGCACCTCGGTCGGCGGCTGCTCTTTCATGCTGCACGTCCGCCATGCGGCGGCGGCGATCGAGGCGGGCCTGTGCAAGACGGTGCTGATCACCCATGCCGAGAGCGGCAAGTCGATGATCGGCAAGCTGCCGCGCTCGATTCCCGCAGACAGCCTGCAGGGCCAGTTCGAAGCGCCCTATGGCGTCTACGGCCCGCCGAGCATGTTCCCAATTCCCGTGCTGCGCTTCATGAAGACCTACGGCATCACGCATGAGCAGCTTGCTTCGGTGGCGGTGGTGCAGCGGGAATGGGCGGCGAAGAATCCGCGCGCGATGATGAAGGACCCGATCACGGTCGCCGATGTGCTCAACTCGCGTATGATCGCCTATCCGTTCCGGCTGCTGCAATGCTGTCTCGTCACCGACGGCGGCGGCGCGCTGATCCTGACCTCGGCCGACCGTGCCAGGGATTTTCCAAGGAAGCCCGTCTACATCATGGGCACGGGCGAGAGCGTGGAAACGCCGATGGTCAGCCAGATGGAGACGTTCAACTCCTCGCGCGCGTTCAAAGTTGCGGGCCCGCTGGCCTTCAAGGAGGCCGGCATCACACACAAGGACGTCGATCACCTCATGATCTACGATGCCTTTGCGCATCTGCCGCTGTTCGGCCTCGGCGATCTCGGCTTCATGCCGTACGAGGAGACCGGGAAGTTCATCGCCGACGGCAACACGCGGCCGGGCGGGAAACTGCCCCTCAACACCAATGGCGGCGGTTTGAGCTACATGCATTCCGGCATGTACGGCATGTACGCGCTTCAGGAGAGCGTGCGCCAGATGCGCGGGATCGCACCGGCGCAGGTGCCGAATGCGAAGATTTCGGTGTGCCATGGCGTCGGCGGCATGTTCGCGGCATCGGGCACGATCGTGTTCACGAACGAGAGGTAAGCGGCTCGGACAACATTTGCTCGTCATTGCCGGGCTTGACCCGGCAATCCATCCTCTTCTGAAGATGGATGCGCGGGTCACGCCCGCGCGTGACGAGCTTGGTTAGCTGCGGCCGCGACGGCAACATAGAGAGGCTAGCATGACGAAATCACTGCAAGACAAGGTCATCATCGTCACCGGCGCAGGCCGCGGCATCGGGCGCGAGATCGCGCTGCTGTGTGCGGCCGAAGGCGCCAAGGTCGTGGTCAACGATCCCGGCGGGGCCGCCGACGGCGCCGGCTCGAACGCCGCGCCCGCCGAGGAAGTGGTCGAGGAGATCAAGAAGCGCGGCGGCAGCGCGGTCGCCAATTTCGAAAGCGTCGCGGAAGCGATCCCCGCCAGCAAGATCGTGAAGACCGCGACCGATCATTTCGGCCGGCTCGACGGCGTCGTCAACAATGCCGGCATCCTGCGCGACATGATCTTCCATAAGATGAGCGTGGAAGCATTCGAGGCCGTCATCAAGGTGCACCTGATGGGCTCGTTCTACGTCAGCCACGCTGCGGCGCGGATCTTCCGCGAGCAGGAGTCGGGCTCCTTCGTGCATTTCACCTCGACCTCCGGCCTGATCGGCAACTTTGGACAAGCGAATTACGCCGCGGCCAAGCTCGGCATCGTGGGGCTGTCGAAGTCGATCGCGCTCGACATGGGCCGCTTCAATGTCCGCTCCAACTGCGTCTCGCCGTTCGCCTGGACGCGCATGATCGGCACCATCCCGACCGAGACCGAGGCGGAGAAGGCGCGGGTCGAGAAGATCAAGCAGATGGGACCGGAGAAGATCGCGCCGCTCTGCGGCTATCTGCTCGGCGATTCCGCCAAGGACGTCACCGGCCAGATCTTCGGCGTGCGCATGAACGAGATCTTCCTGTTCAGCCAGAACCGCCCGATCCGCTCGGTGCAGCGGAGCGAAGGCTGGACGCCGCAATCCATCGCGGAACACGGCATGCCGGCGCTGAAGGGCTCGTTCTACAAGCTCGACCGCTCCGCCGACATCTTTACTTGGGATCCCGTCTAGCCGCATTTCCGGCATTCCTGCCCTGCGATCTTCGGTTGTCTCGGCCGGAGATCGCCCCGGTTTACGCCTGAATGCGGGCGAATGGTGTCCTCCCAACGAAACTTTGGGAGGAAACCATGACAAGAATACTGACCAACCCCGACGACACAACGGCCAGCAGCGGTCTCGACCGCCGCACCCTGCTGCAAGGTGCGGCGACACTCGCTGCATCGACCTTGCTCGCCTCCAACGCCGACGCCCGCGACTTCGGGGCCAACGCCGAGCCGCAGCGCTATCCCGACCCAGACATCGTCGTCATCGACCCCAAACGCTTCAAGGCCAAGGTCGGCAACACCGCGATCAAGCGGCTCTATACCGGCTGCCTCTGGGCGGAGGGGCCGGCGTGGAACGCGCAAGGCCAATATCTCGTCTGGAGCGACATCCCGGCCAACCGGCAGCTGCGCTATCTCGACGACGACGGCCACATCTCCGAGCAGTTCCACAAGCCGTCGAACGAGGCCAACGGCAATTCATTCGACACCGAGGGACGTCAGATCAGTGCCGAGCGCACCCGTCTTGTCCGCTACGAGCATGACGGTTCGGTGACAGCGCTGGCCGAGCAGGCAAACGGCAAGCCGCTCAACGGCCCGAACGACATGGTCGTGCATCCCAACGACAAAGCAATCTGGTTCACCGATCCCGGCTACGGCGCGATCAGCATCTACGAGGGCAAGCTCGCCAACACAGGCTCGGTTCAGCCACACCAGAAGGAAGCCGTCTATCGCCTCGACACGCAAACTGGCCAACTGGCGAAAGTCGCGGACGAGCCGTTCAAGCCGAACGGCATCGCCTTCTCCCACGACTACAAGAAGCTCTATGTCTGCGACACCGGCATCACGCATTATCCGCAGGCCGAGAACGTGGTGTGGTCCTACGACATCGACGGGACGAAGCTGTCGAACCCGAAGAAGCTGATCGACATGAAGCTCGAGGGCAAGTCGGGCTTCCCGGACGGATTGCGCGTCGACACCGAAGGCAACATCTGGGTCGGCGCTGGCTGGGTCGGGCCGGGCTACGACGGCGTGCAGGTGTTCGCACCGAACGACGGTGCGCGCATCGGCCAGATCCTGCTGCCGGAGACCTGCGCCAATGTCTGCTTCGGCGGCAAGAAGCGCAACCGCCTGTTCATGACCGCGAGCCAGTCGCTCTATGCGGTCTATGTGGAGACGCAGGGGGCGCATTTCTGTTGAATGCCCCGCACTCTGTTCGTCATGCCCGGGCTTGACCCGGGCATCCACGCCTGTCCCGTGGTTGCAGAGGCACGTGGATGGCCGGGTCAAGCCCGGCCGTGACGAGCGAGGGTGCGGCGGGCTGCCTCGCCCTACCCCGTATTCCGCAACCCCGCCGAGATTCCGTTGATCGTCAGCTGAATCCCGCGCAGCACCTGCTCGTCGGGATTCTGCGCGCGGTGCTCTTTCAAGAGCTCGACCTGCACGTGGTTGAGCGGATCGAGATAGGGGAAACGGTGCCGCACCGAGCGCTCCAGCAGCGGATTGCCTTGCAGCAAGCGGTCCTGCCCCATGATGTCGAGCAGCGTCTCGATGCAGGAATGCCACTCGCGGCGGATGCGGCCGAAGATCTTCTCGCGCAAAGCTTCGTCCGGCACGAGCTCGGCATAGCGCGAGGCGATCGCGATCGAGCTCTTCGCCAGCACCATGTCCATGTTCGAGAGCAGCATGCGGAAGAACGGCCATTCCGTGTAGAGCTCTTTCAGGAACGGCATGCCCTTGTCGGGATGCTCCGCAATCCACTGCTCGACCGCGCTGCCGAAGCCGTACCAGCCCGGCAGCATCAGGCGGCATTGCGCCCAGGAGAACACCCAGGGGATCGCGCGCAGATCCTCGATCGCGCGGGTCTTCTTGCGCGAGGCCGGGCGGCTGCCGATGTTCAGCGTTGCGATCTCGTTGATGACCGTGGAAGCCCAGAAGTAATCGACAAAGCCCTCGGTCTCGTAGACGAGGCCGCGATAGGCCTTGAAGGCGAGGTTCGACAATTCATCCATCGCAGTCAGGTATTCGCGGCGCGGCGCGCTCTGGCGCGGATGCAGCAGACTTGCTTCGAGCGTTGCCGCGGCGAGGATCTCCAGATTGTTGCGTCCGACCTCGGCGTTGGAATATTTCGACGAGATGATTTCGCCCTGCTCGGTGATGCGGATCTGGCCGTTCACGGCGCCGCCGGGCTGCGCGATGATGGCGTCATAGCTCGGCCCACCGCCTCGGCCGACCGAGCCGCCGCGGCCATGAAAGAGACGCAGCCGCACATGATGGCGCTCGAATACCTCGACGAGGCCGATCTCGGCCTTGTAGAGCTCCCAGCCGGAAGTTACGAAGCCGCCGTCCTTGTTCGAGTCGGAATAGCCGAGCATCACCTCCTGCACGCTGCCGCGGCTGTCGACGAGGCGGCGGTAATCGTGCAGCGACAGCATGCGGTCCATGATGCCGCTCGAGGCCTGCAGATCCTCGATGGTCTCGAACAGCGGCACGATGTTGATGGCGCTGCGCCCTGAAGGATGGACCAGGCCCACTTCCTTCAGGAGCACGGCGACCTCGAGCATGTCGGACATGCCCTTGCACATCGAGATGATGCATTGGGGAATGGCATCCGAGCCGAATTTCGCATGCGCTTCCGCGGCGGCATGGAAGACGTTGAGCTCGCCCATGGTCTCGTCGCTGTACTTGACGAAGGGCGACACCAGCGCGCGCGTCGAGCGCAATTCATTGGTGAGCAGCGAGATGCGCGCGTCCTCGCCGAGCGCGAGATAGGACATGCCGGGGTTGGCGGCGTCCATCAGCTCGGCAATTGTGCGCTCGTGCACCGCCGAGTTCTGGCGGATGTCGAGCCGCGCCAGATGGAAGCCGAAGCAGTCCACCGCGCGCCGCAAATGCCGCAACCGGCCGCGGGCGATAACGCGCGCGTTGTTGGAGACCAGCGAGCGATGCAGCACGTCGAGATCGGCCTGCAGCTCCCTGACACTCTCGTATGGCGCCGCTTTGCCGACCGGCCGGCGCGTGATCTCGACCTCGAGCTTTTCGGCCGTCGCGGTCAGGCGCGCATAGATGCCGGAAACCGCAAGGCGATAAGGCTCGCCGCTCCGGTGCGGCGAGGTGTCCGGCGAGCGCTCCGCCAAGGTGCGCAGCTCCTCGGAGACGTCGGCGAGATGCGCCGCGATCGACAGCTCCGAGCCGAGCACGTGCAACTCGTTCAGATAGAACTGCATCACCCGGCTCGACTGCAGCCGCAGCGTGCCGCGCATCACGTCGGCGGTGACGAAGGGATTGCCGTCGCGGTCGCCGCCGATCCAGCTGCCCATGCGCAGGAACGAGGCGAGCTCGCTCGCAGCCTGTTCGCCGCGCTCGTCCAGCCGGTCCTCCAGCGCGTTGATCAGGCGTGGCACCTCGCGCAGGAAAGTGTAGTCGTAGAACGACAGGCCGTTGGCGACCTCATCGAGCACGGTGAGCTTGGTCCGGCGCAAGAGATTGGTCTGCCACAGCGTCAGCACCTCGCGGCGGAGCTGCTCGTCGCTGGCGTCGGCCTCCTCCGCTGTCATGGCGACCCGCTCGCGGCGGTCGAGCAGGGCTGCGATCTCCATCTCGCGGTCCATGGTGCTCTTGCGGCGGACCTCGGTCGGGTGCGCGGTCAGCACCGGGCTGACCAGCGCGGTCTTGAAGAAGTTGCGCAGCTGGTCAGGGCCGATGCCGGCGTCCCTGGCATGGGCGAGCGTTTCCGCCAGCACGCCGGAGCCGCCACTCCTGGCGGCGCTGCGCGCGCGCATCTGGCGAATGTTGTTCTGGTCCTCGGCGATGTTGGCAAGGTGCGAGAAATAGCTGAAGGCACGGACGATCCGCACCGTCTCGGAGATCGACATGCTATCGAGGATCTGCTCGAGCTCGCGGCGGGCGAGCCGGTCCTCATCGCGGTGAAACCGGATCGAGGTCTGCCTGATACGCTCGACCAGGTCGAATACGTCGGCCCCTTCCTGGTCGCGGACGGTGTCGCCGAGGATGCGCCCGAGCAGGCGGATGTCGTCCCGCAGCCGCGCATCGGCCTCCATCGCCTGGACGTCCTCAGGGCGATTGGGGCGATGCTCACTGGCGTCGGATGGTACGGTCTGGAGGGACATGGCTCGCTCCCCTTCAAGCGCTCTCTTGAAGAGCTGGCTCGGCTCCCCGGTCGGGAGGAGTGTGCGCTATTTTTCTACCGCAGTGCAAGGTGAAGTTGGGGGCGGTGCACACTGCCGGCGAGGCTCGCGTCCCGGACGCGCTGCAACGCCCTTGGCGTTGCGGGCGTTGCGGCGCAGAGCCGGGACCAGGAGCCGAAGAGCACATCGCCGCATTCTGGGCCCCGGCTCTGCAGTGCATCACCCCGCACCGGACGATGCCTTGCATTGCCGGGGGCGCGCTGCGCTGCGTCCGGGGCACAAGAAAACAATCAGTCTTTCAACAAGCATCTCTTCGCGGTCTCGCGGCGCGCTCCGCCCGAGCTCTGCTGACCGTTTCGCCCTCATCGAGAAGAAAGGGCGCAGGGAAGGCCGGGCGCCGGCTGGCACCCAGGGTCCGCACGCGAGAAACGCACGCGGGTTGACCACAGGTGATGCCGGGCTCCCGGCCTTCCCTGCGCAATGGTTTTACGGCTTATGGCGCGCTCTTTTTTCCCTGCACGTGGTGTACTGACAAAGCGAGGGTCTCGGCTTCACGAGGGTCTTCGGAGCTGTCGCGAGAGAGCGATCTCGGCCTCCGCCTCCTTGATTGTGTCGAGAACGTTTTTCACGGAGGCTTCCAGATTGGATACGAGATCTGGATCGGCCTCGATCCGCGGTGGACAAAGTAAGTAGACGGGGCGAGCATCGCCAACTTGTGGTTCGGAGCGACGCGTCGCAGCATAGGCTAACACGCGTTGGGCATACCCATGGCGAATGAGCAATGGGACAAGACCAAGTGCCACGAGTGCCATCATCATGACCAGCCCTTCGAGTGACCTCGTTATCGACGCGTCGTGATGTTCGATGATGGATGGCGGGCTGACTTGAGCGACATCCGCGTCTACGAGTGCCGTGCCGATCGTTTCCTCGCTTTTGCGCTCGATCGCGGGTGGCGACGTGACCTTAATTACATCCGCCGGGACATCTACCGGCGCCGCGCCAGTCCTTTGCTCTTCCTGACGCTCGATCACGGATGGCGGCGCTGCCTGAACTTCGACCCGCGAGCGATTTACCGGTCCGCTGGCAGCTGTCGCATCATCGCGCCCTCGGCGATGGGCGTCCACTGAGGTTCGCGCCCCGAACGATTGCACAGATTTCTGGTCCGACAATATCTTCCGCATTTCGTGCGGCTTGATCCTTGTTCGCTGAGCCTTGTGAAGCCTGTGGAGATCAGATGAGGGCGCTGCGTACCTCCACATATCCCACCGCAGCCGGGGCGCGCGTTCGCGGAACCCATAAAAAAAAGTATCGCCACGAACCCAACCACCGCGAGGCCAAGCATTGCTTCTTTGGATCATCTGCATGTTCGTGCCCAGCCGGCTCGAGTAGGGCAAGCTGGATGCACCAGCATAATCATGGCCCCCGCCATAACCGCCACCGGCACCGCCGTTCGCAGATCCAGCACCACCAGCGTCACCCCCACCACCGCTGCCGGCACCACCAGCGCTTCCTGCACCACCTCCCGCGCCACCGGCACCACTGCCGCCAGCTCCAGCGCCTCCCGCGCCACCGGCACCACTGCCGCCAGCTCCGGCGCCACCGGCACCACCGCTGCCAGCTCCAGCGCCACCGGCACCACCGCCGCCGCCGCCACCACCGCTGCCGCCACCACCACCGCTGCCGCCACCACCACCGCTGCCGCCACCACCACCACCGCCACCACCGCCGCCACCACCACCACCGCCACCACCGCTCCCGTGGCCAAAGGCCTGGGTGATGACCGGCGGGTTAATCAAGGTGATCAACAACGCTGCTATGACAGTAGACTTGATCACCGATCTGAGCATATCTGCCTCCAATGGCGCCCTATTTCTTTGGCGCGGCAGCACTCTTCAGAGGCCCAGAAGCGGAACGGGGCCGAGTTCATCAAGCTAGCGGTGCTTGCTGTTGCCCGACCTAGCTTTTCATCAGGTGAAACTCGGGTCGAGCTTCTGCTCAGCCTCAAGCACTCGTTCGCGAAGCGCTTCCAGTTCGGCGAGCTGAGAAGCGAGCGCTTCGAAACGGTGACGAAGAAGAGCGGCAGCGGCATCCACCCAGGGATTGCCCGCCGGCACCTTGGCCGATTTGAGAAGATCGGCCCGGGCCAGGGCCGCCGGGGAAGTCTGGAGATGATGGAGACCACTCATGGCCGGTCCTCCGCGTGGCGACGTACCGAGGGTTCGAACCTCCGAAGGTTCTCCACCGATTTCGTCGCGAGAAGAGATGAGCAGTAAGGCCGCGCCCCGGTCGGCGACCCTCAGCTAATCTTCACCGCGTTTGTGATGATAGTGTTTATGGGCCCCCGCGCCCTCCCCGCCACACGCCGCGACCGAGTTTGATCTCGAAAGCAGCATGGTTACGGCAGGAGGAGTTACGGCCGCGAATTTTCCGCAGGTCTTCAAAAACTCGCGCCGGTAGTTGTGTTCGGATGAGGACATCGAGCCCCTCACGGTTGCTGCAATTAAACCCCCATCGAGCTCCGAATTAATTAAATTACGTTAATTCATTTCAATCACTAAATATAACAGAACCCCGGTTCCCGCCAGAAACCGGCTTTCGCATTCTAGTGCTTCGCCGGGGAGTTCTTTGCCGGTTCGTTCGGGTTTGCTTTTGCTCCTTGGCCGAGCTGATCGAGCCGCTTTTCGAGTTCGCGCTTTTCCGCAAGGAGCCTCGCAGCGAGGATCTGATCGACCTCAGTGTGAAGCGCCCACAACTCATCGATGGACATCGCGTCAAGGTCTTCTCGATCCATGCCAGCCAGCTCCATTCCGATAGAACGAGCTTGGGCCACCAGGGCACGTGCGCCCGCAACGCCCTGCCCCAAAAGCTTGCTCGGGTATCGTGGCACTTTATACGATTTAATGTCTTCAATATTAAATTAGGTTAAATCAAAGTGGTTAACTTTCTTCCTGTCATGTACGTGAGATGCGCGAGACGAGCAGCCCGAAAACGACGTGTCGGACGGACAGGCGACGACCGGCATGGGTCCACAAGCCGTCAATGATGGCCAAACCGTGCGACTTCCGCTCTGCCGTCGAAAGCCGACGTTCACGGTCACGGGCCTATGCCGGCACGATCACCTTGCCGATCGGCCAGAGCGCGATGCCTGCAAGCTTCAGATGGGCCCAGGCGAAGGGGATGCCGATGATCGTGACAGCGAGCACCAGTGCGGTCACGAGGTGGCCGAGCGCCAGCCACCAGCCGGCCAGCATGAACCAGATGATGTTGCCGATCACCCCGAGCGGGCCGGTGCCGATATCCTCGACACCCGTGACCTCGTAGCGGCTGACCGCCTTTGAACCGAACGGCAGCAGCGTGTAGACCGCGATGTTGAAGGCCGCCCGCGCCCAGGGCAGGCCGATGATGGTGATGGCCATGATGATCGCGGCGATCAGCCAGCCAAACGCCATCCAGGCGCCTCCGATGAGGATCCAGACGATGTTGAGGAGGATGGAGACGGGGGTCATGACATGATCCGGAGGTGGATGACGCCATCTATATAGGATCGAAATCTGTCCCTGCTAAGACGCTTCAAGGCCCGCAAGACGTAGATCCGGATGGAGCGAAGTCCCGTAGGCAAAGGGGCCCTTGCGACGTGCCCACCCTTACGGCATCACCTCAGATCTTCCGTCCCGCCCGCTCCCAATAGGGGTCGCGCAGGCGGCGCTTGAAGATCTTGCCGGAGTCTTCGCGCGGCAGCTCGGTGCGGATCTCGATGTGCTTGGGCACCTTGTAGTCGGCGAGATGCGCCTTCAGCGCGGCGCGAACCTCGGCTTCATCGAGCGTGACGCCGGCTTGCGGCTCGACCACCGCCATCAGCGCCTCGCCGAATTCGGCGTCGGGGATGCCGAACACCGCGCAATCATGCACGCCTGATACCGCGTGCAGCACGGACTCGATCTCCGCCGGATAGATGTTGACGCCGCCCGAGATCACCATGTCGCGCTTGCGGTCGCAGATGAAGACGTAGCCGTCTTCGTCGATATAGCCGACATCGCCGGAGGTGATGAAGCCGTCGCGGTCGATCTCGGCGCGCTTCTCCGGCTTGTTGTGATAGGTGAAGTCGGCCAGCTCCGCCATGCGGGAATAGATCTCGCCGATCTCACCCACGCCGAGCACGCGGCCGTCCTCGCCGATGAAGCGGAGCTCGGCGCCGGGCGATATCTTGCCGACCGTGCCGGGCTTCTTCAGCGCGTCCTCGGAGGTCGCAAACGTCACGGCACTGGACTCGGTCGAGCCGTAGAATTCGTAGATCACCGGTCCCCACCACTCGATCATGGCCCGCTTGACGTCGGCCGGGCACGGCGCGGCGGCATGGATGACGTGGCGCAGCGACGAGACGTCGTACTTGTTGCGGACTGCCTCCGGCAGTTTCATCAGGCGGATGAACATGGTCGGCACCATGAAGATGGTGTCGATTTTGTATCGCTCGATCGCTTGCAGAAATTCTTCCGCCTCGAACCGCGGCATCAGCACCAGTACCCCGCCGAGCTTGCCGGCGCGGATGCCGAACGAGTTCGGCGCGGAATGATAGAGCGGGCCCGGCAGCAGCGCGCAGGCCCCGGGCTTCAGTCCATAGATCATCGCGCGCATGCGCTCGCCGGCGGCCTGCTGCTCCGGCGTCGGCGCCTTCCGCCGGACGCCCTTGGGATGGCCTGTCGTGCCCGAGGTGTAGATCATGTTCATGGGCTGCGGCACGACCGGGCCGTCATAGGGCTGCTGCTGCGCGAGCCAGGATTCGAAATCGATCGCGAAGCTAGGCGTCGCCAGATGAGCCGGATCGATCTTGTAGTTGGAGCGGATCTCCGGCGGCGTCGGCACGCTGAGCACGGTGACGCCGCGCGGGATCGCATCGCGCAGCGCGTGCAGCATGTCGGCGTGCCCGATCAGCACGGACGTGCCGGTGTCGTTCAAGATGTAATTGATCTCCTCCGGCTTGAAGTGCCAGTTGATCGGCACGCCGTAGGCGCCCAGGCGCATCGCGGCGTAGGCGGCTTCGAGGAAGGCGATGTCGTTGCGCATCAGCATGCAGACGCAATCGCCTTGCTTGACGCCGATTTTGGCAAGGCCGCTCGCGATGCGGTCGGCGCGATCGGCGACTTCGGCATGGGAACGGCGGCGGTCGCCGGAGACGATGCCGAGGAATGGGGACGTTTCGCTCATTTTGTTTTTCTTTGTTGTTGTGTTTGTCATTCCGGGGCGGCTCGGAGAGCCGAACTCTGGTGCGCAATTGCGCACCCGAGGTCTGGTCCTTCGGACCATCCCGGAACGACAAGGGCTAATCCGCGAACTTCGGCGCACGCTTTTCCAGGTTGGCGCGCACCGCTTCGGTCTGGTTGGGGCTGCCGATCAGCTTCTGCTGCTCGACGGACTCGGCGAGCAGCGCCGGGCCCGGATCGACCGAGAGATTGTTCAGCAACCGCTTGGCCGCACGGATCGCATCGGGGCTCTTGCCGGCGATCTCGCGCGCGGTCTCCAGCGCCGCGGCGCGCGGGTCATCGCAGATGCGCGTGGCGAGCCCATACGTCATCGCCTCCTGGGCGGAGAAGATGCGGCCCGTGTAGGTGAGGTCGCGCAAGATGTCGTCGCGCACCAGTGAGGCCAGGATCGGCGTGCCCGCCATGTCAGGGACGAGACCCCATTTGATCTCCATGATCGACATCCGCGCATCGGGCGCCAGGAAGCGCATGTCGGCGCCGAGCGAGAGCTGGAAGCCGCCGCCGAAGGCAACGCCGTGCACCGCCGCGATGACCGGCACCGGAAGCTGGCGCCAGCCCCACACTGCCTGCTGCGGAAAATTCGCCTTGCCATGCGTGCGCACCGTGAGATCCCGATTTTCGCCACCCGGAATTCCATCGCCGCCTTTCTCCTTCATGGCGGCGAAACGCCCCATGTCGAGCCCGGCGCAGAAGGCGCGGCCTTCACCTGAGAGCACGACGACGCGGACACTTTTTTCCCTGGAAAGTCGGTCGGTTGCGGCAACGAGGGCCTCGAACATCGGCTGATCCAGCGCATTCATCTTGTCGCTGCGCACCAGTCGCACGTCGGCGACGCCTTCCGAGATCGAGATCGAGACGCGATCTTCCATGGACGAATTCTCCCTGTTCTTGTTCAGTGCCGCTTTACAGGACGCTGGAGGCCGGATTTAGTCAATCGACCAATTAACTGACAATCCCTACGGGGGAAACAGCCATGTTCAAGGAAAATCTTCTGGCCGGCCGGCGCATTCTCGTGACCGGCGGCGGCACCGGTCTCGGCAAGTCGATGGCGGCGCGCTTCCTCCAGCTCGGCGCCGAGGTGCACATCTGCGGCCGACGCAAGATCGTGTGCGACGAGACCGCGACCGAGCTGATGGATCTCTATGGCGGCCGCGTCACCAGCCACGGCGTCGACATCCGCAATGCGCTCGCGGTCGAGGAGATGATCGAGGCCATCTTCCGCGATGGTCCCCTCACCGATCTCATCAACAACGCCGCCGGCAACTTCATCTCCCGCACCGAGGAGCTCTCGCCGCGCGGGTTCGACGCAGTCGCCAATATCGTCATGCACGGCACGTTCTATGTGACGCATGCGGTCGGCAAGCGCTGGATCGCCTTGAAGCAGCCGGGCAACGTCGTGTCGATCACCGTGACCTGGGTGCGCAACGGCTCGCCTTATGTGGTGCCGTCAGCGATGAGCAAGTCGGCGATCCACGCCATGACGATGTCGCTGGCGACCGAATGGGGCCGCTACGGCATCCGCCTCAACACGATTGCCCCCGGCGAGATCCCGACCGAGGGCATGAGCAAACGCATCAAGCCGGGTGACGAGGCCGGCGCGCGCACCAAGGCGATGAACCCGATGGGCCGCGTCGGCACCATGGAGGAATTGCAGAACCTCGCGGTGTTCCTGATCTCAGGCGGCTGCAACTGGATCAACGGCGAGACCATCGCCATGGACGGCGCCCAGGCGCTGGCCATGGGCGGCAATTTCTACCAGCTGCGCGACTGGAGCGACGAGGACTGGAAGACCGCGCGCGAGAGCATCATGGCGCAGAACGAAAAGGACCGGGCGAAGCGGGGCTAGTTGTGTCGCCCGAATGAAGGCGTGAGGAGCTGACGCCCCCTCACGCCACCCTCACCTGTCATCCCCGCGAACGCAGGGACCCATAACCACAGAAGTTAGCTTGGCGAAGATTGGCAATGACCAGTCTTCGCCAAATTGCGTTTAGGGGCTATGGGTCCCGGATTGCGCTCCGCTTCGCTGCGCTTGTCCGGGACGACCGCGGGGCTCCCCCACCTTGTCTTCACCCGCAGATGCCGCCAAACTCCCCCGCAATAAAAACAAAACGTCACGGGAGAAACATGTCCACACAGAAACTGGCTGACCTCGCCGACATGGTGCGTGAGCGCGCCAACAGCCGCGGCGATGCCATCGCCTACGAGTTCGAGGGCCGCCTCACCAGCTTTGCCGAGTTCGACATCAAAACGAACAAGGTTGCCAACGCGCTGATTGCAATGGGTGTGAAGAAGGGTGATCGCATCGCCTATCTCGGCAAGAACAGCGATCTCTATTTCGAGCTGCTGTTGGGCGCGATCAAGGCCGGTGTGGTGATGGCGCCGGTGAACTGGCGGCTCGCGGGGCCCGAAGTCGCTTTCATCGTTTCGGATTGCAAGGCGCCAGTGCTGTTCGTCGGGCCGGAGTTCATCACACAGGTTCGCCAGATCAGGGATCAGATACCGGGCGTGCGCACCGTCATCACCACCGAGGGCGGCGCGCCGGAGTGGCGGGATTTTACGGCGTGGCGCGATGCACAGAGCGGCGACGATCCAAAGGTGCCGATCGACACGAAGGACATCGCGATCCAGCTCTACACCTCGGGCACCACAGGCAAGCCGAAAGGCGCGATGCTGAGCCACGCGAACTTCCTCAACCTCGTGCAGACAGGCAATGCCGAGGACAAGCCGGAGTGGAACCGGTGGTCGACCGACGACGTCTCGCTGGTAGCGATGCCGATCTTCCACATCGGCGGCTCAGGCTGGGGCGTGATGGGGCTCTATCACGGCTCCCGCGGCGTGATCGCGCGCGAGTTCGACCCCACCAAGGTTTTGGATTTCTTCGAGCAGTCGGGCATCACAAAACTGTTCATGGTGCCGGCGGCGATGCAGTTCGTGGTGCGGCAGCCGCGGGCCAAGACGATGGACTTCTCGCGGCTGAAATACATGCTGTACGGCGCCTCGCCGATCCCGGCGGCGCTGCTGAAGGAGTGCATCGAGGTGTTCAAATGCGGCTTCGTGCAGCTGTACGGCATGACCGAGACGACCGGCACCATCGTCGCGCTGCCGCCTGAGGACCATGTCGAGGGACTGGAGCGGATGCGCTCGGCCGGCAAGGCCCTGCCGGGCGTCGAGATCGCAATTCTGGACGCCGACGGCAAGCCGCTGCCGCCGCGCCAGGTCGGCGAGATCGCGACGCGCTCGGGCTCCAATATGGTCGGCTACTGGAATTTGCCGGAGGCCACCGCTGCGACGCTGCGCAGTGACGGGTGGTTGCGCACGGGCGATGCCGGCTACATGGACGAGGACGGCTACCTCTACATCCACGACCGCATCAAGGACATGATCATCTCCGGCGGCGAGAACATCTACCCCGCCGAGGTCGAGAGCGCGCTCTGCGATCATCCTGATATCGCGGAAGCTGCCGTGATCGGCGTGCCCGACGACAAATGGGGCGAAGCGGTGAAGGCCGTCGTGGTGATGAAGCCCGGCAAACAGGCGACTGCCACCGACATCATCAATTTCACCCGGACGCGCATCGCCGGCTACAAGACGCCGAAGAGCGTGGAATTCCTGCCGGCGCTGCCGCGCAATCCGAGCGGCAAGATTTTGCGGCGGCAATTGCGCGAGCCGTATTGGGCGGGGAAGGATCGACGGGTGAATTAGCCCCGCTGCGAGCGAAGCAATCCCAAGTCCCTCCGAGGCAACATTTCTGGATTGCTTCGCTGCTCTCGCAATGACGCTAATGCTTCCCCGGCCCCATATAGCCGAACAAGAAACCCGCCACTTTCCGCATCTGGATCTCCTCGCTGCCCTCGGTGATGCGATAGCGGCGGTGATGGCGGTAGATGTGCTCGAACGGCTTGTGGCGTGAGTAGCCCATGCCGCCATGGACCTGCATCGCCCGGTCGGCGGATTCGCAGCAGAGGCGGTTTGCCCAGTAGTTGCACATCGAGACGCGGTCGGAGAGCGTGCGCTCGATCTGCTCCTCGGTGAGCTGGTCCATCTCCCAGGCGCTCTTGCGGATCAACAGGCGCAGCATCTCGGCTTGGGTGGCGAGCTCGACCAACGGGAACTGGATCGCCTGGTTTTCCGCGAGCGCCTTGCCGAACGGTTTTCGTTCTCGGGCGTATTTCACACTCTCGTTGATGCAGTAGACGGCCGCTCCCAGCGAGCTCGCGGCCTGGCGGATGCGGTTCTGGTGCACGAAACATTGCGCCAAGGAGAGGCCGCGGCCGACCTCGCCGAACAGCGCATCCTCGGGCACGAACACATCGGTGAAACTGACGCGCGGATGGTCGGTCGGCATGTTGAAGGTCCACATGTATTCCTCGACCTTCACACCGGGGCTCTTGGCCGGCACCAGGAAGCAGGTGATGCCGCGGGCATCGCCGTCATTGCCGCCGGTGCGCGCGAACAGCGCACAATGGGTGGCGACGTGCATGCCGGTGGTCCACATCTTCTCGCCGTTGATGATCCAGCCCTTGACGTTGTCGCGCGTGGCCGGCACCGCGCGCGTCTCCATGTGGGTGGCGTCCGAGCCGTGATGCGGCTCGGTGAGGCCAAAGGTGATGCGGTACTTGCCCCTGATCGAACCGTCGATCATCGCCTTCTGGTCGTCGCGGCCGTAACGGTCGAGCATGGTGACGACGGGGAAGTTACCGACGATCGAGTGCTCGTTCTGGAGATCGTTGTGCAGGCCGAGGCCCTTTGCGGCAAAATGCTCGCGGATCACGGCCATCCAGAGGTTGGAGCCGTCCTTCCCACCATATTGCTTCGGCACCGGGAACCGCAGATGGCCGGCGGCGTCGGCGAGATCCTTGGCCTTGCGCAGCAGCGCTTCCCATTCATGCCGCGGCAGACCGCCATTCTCGAAATCGGTGCGCGCCCATTCGCGGCGATGATCGAAAAAGCGGATGTTGTCCTCGGCCTCCTCCAGCGGCTTGATCTCGCGTTCGATGAAACGGTCGAGCTCTCCGAGATAAGCGACGAGATCGGCAGGCAATGAGAAATCCACGGTTCTCTCCCGGATTGATTTTCGTTTTGCGTTGAGGCGCTAGGCGCGTCTTTGCTTCGCATGATTAAGGTGAGAAGAGCCTCGCCAAGTCAAGCGAGCCGAGACGTGCCGGCGGCGCAAGGCGCACCTACGCAATTCGATGGTGCTCGAGCGGCGACGCGCGCTAGTATGACGCCGATATTCCTTCACAAGAAAATGCGGGAGCCGCGCGATGGAGCTGAACTTTTCCAAGGTGGAACGCAAGGGATCGATCACGATCGTGACGCTGTCGCGGCCCGAGGTCTACAACGCGCTGCATACCGATGCGCATTTCGAGCTGCAAAAAGTGTTCGACGATTTCTCCGCCGATCCCGAGCAGTGGATCGCGATCGTCACGGGCAGCGGCGACAAGGCGTTCTGCGCCGGCAACGATCTGAAATGGCAGGCCGCCGGCGGCAAGCGCGGCTGGGACAGGGGCGGCTTTGCAGGCCTCACCTCGCGCTTCGACTGCGACAAGCCGATCATCGCCGCAGTGAACGGCGTTGCCATGGGCGGCGGTTTCGAGATCGCGCTGGCCTGCGACCTCATCATCGCCGCGGAGAACGCAACCTTCGCGCTGCCCGAGCCGCGCGTCGGCCTCGCCGCACTCGCCGGCGGCCTGCACCGTCTGCCGCGGCAGATCGGCCTCAAGCGCGCCATGGGCATGATCCTCACCGCGCGCCATGTCAGCGCAAAGGAAGGTCTTGAGCTCGGCTTCGTCAATGAGGTGGTGCCACAGGGCGAGGCGCTCAACGCCGCGCTGCGCTGGGCCGAGATGATCGCCAAGAACTCGCCGATGTCGATCCGGGCCTCGAAGCAGGCCATCCAGCGTGGGCTTGGCGTGTCGCTGGAGCAGGCGATCGCCGAGCAGCGGGAGTATCCGGCGGTCAAGGCAATGGTGGCCTCGCAGGACTATATCGAGGGTCCGAAAGCGTTTGCGGAGAAGCGGCCGCCGAAATGGGTCGGGAAGTAGCGGCTCCGCTCCTCACGATGAGACGCCCGACACCATCTGTGTCATGCCCCGGCTTGACCGGGGCATCCAGTACGCCGCGGCTTCTCCGTATCTCCCTGCGGTCTCTGGAATACTGGATCGCCCGCCCTCGCGGGCGATGACGGCGGAGGTTGAGGCGCCGCCTACCCGCCTCGAGACAGCTCCCGCTTGTAGGACGCATAATTCGGCTGATCGACGGCGAGCTTGTCCATCGTGGTCGCCCACAGATGCTCGGCGAGACCGGGCGTTGTCAGATCAACCTCGCCTTGGGCGATGCGCTCGGCGAGCGCGCGGTTGAGCTCGGTGACCGAGCCGTCGATGCCAAGCAGCGTACGCAGGCGCTCCACCTCCGCAGCGTCGCTCTCCTTCTCCCGCGTCAGCTGCCGCGTGACGAGCTCGAGGATGTTGATGGCGACGCGCAGCTTGAAGGCCTGGTGGCCGGAGATCAGCGGCGTGATGTCGCTCCGGAGGAAATCGGCGACTGCTTTCGTCAGCTCGATGGGCGTCGGTTCATCCTGCATGCGTCAGCTCCCGCGCGGCGCCAAGAGCCGCAACAGATCGATCTCGGTCTCCGAGGCGCGGCGGCCGATCATGGCGCGCTCCATGGAATGGTCCGGCCCTTCGCGAAACCGTTGCATCATGCCGCCGCACATGATGCCCCAGCGCAGCGTCCCCATCACTTCCCAGAATTTTACGCGCGCCGGATCGACCTTGCGGCCTGCGGCCTCATAGCCCGCGAACAATTCCTCGCGCGTGCCAAACCCACCGACCGGCTTGTCGATCTCGCCAAAGCGCCAGGAATTGACGCAGACCCAGCCGAGATCCTCCATGGGATCGCCGAGATGAGCGAGCTCCCAGTCGAGCACCGCGCGAACGCCGTCCGAGCCGATGATGAGATTGCCGTTGCGGAAATCGCCGTGCACCAGCGTGGTCTCGGCCGCGGGACCGGGATCGTGGTCGCGCAGCCAGCGCAGTGCCAGCTCGAACACGGGCTTGGGCCAGTTCAGGCTACGATAGTCGCGCTCGAACTCGCCGATCTCCTGTGTCGCCCCCCGGCTGCGCAGCGCAGGCAATTTGTCTTGCGGCAGCCTGTGGAGGCCAGCGAGAATGCCGCCGATCTGCCGCGCGAGAAGCGGCCGCGCCGCCGCGTACTCCTCATCGCGAAGAATCTTGCGCGCGATGGTCTCGCCCTCGACCCGCTGCATGATGAAGCCGGTGCCGAGCTCGTCCTCCGGCGTGAGCACATGCATCACGCGCGGGGACGGCACGCCGGCCTCATAGGCGAGCTGCATCAGCTGCGCTTCAGCGCCAAGGCCCGCTGCACGCGTCGGTGCGGCGCCATAGCCCTTCGGCGAGCGGCGCAGGATCGCACCGATCGGACCATCGGGATGCACGATGTCGAAGCGCCAGGTCTCCTGGCTCGCGCCGCCGGACAGTTTTGCGGCGCCTGTGACGCCGGTCGCGCCCGGGCACCAGCGCGCAACGCTGCGCGAGAGCTCCGCCTCGATCATTTGCCCTTGAACTGCGCGGGACGCTTCTCCAGAAACGCGCCGACGCCCTCGCGGAAATCCTGGGTGTCGCCGGCGCGGAGCTGGCACTGGAATTCGAGATTGAGCTGATCCTCGAAGGAGTTTTCCGGGCTGTCCCAATAGAGCTTGCGGATCAGTGACAGCGCGACCGTGGGGCCGCTGGCGAGTTCGCGTGCGAGCTTCATCGCCTCCTCCATCAGCACGCCGTCGTCATAGACGCGGTTGACGAGGCCCCACTCCAGCGCCTTCTCGGCCGGCAGCCGCTCGCCCATCAGCGACAATTCGATCGAGCGCGCGCGGCCGACGAGACGCGGCAGGAGCCAGGTCGAGCCGCAGTCCGGCACGAGGCCGATGCGGCGGAAGGCTTGCAGGAAGTAGGAGGAACGCGCGCACAAAATCATGTCGCCGAGCAGCGCGAAACTCATGCCGGCGCCGGCAGCCGGGCCGTTGACCGCGGTGACGATCGGGCAGTGCAGGTTGCGGATGCGGCGCAGGAAGGGGTGAAAACCGGTCTCGAGCGTCAGGCCGGCCTTGGTCTTCTTCGACTGGTTGTTGCGGCCTTGAAGATTCGCGCCGGTGCAGAACGCGCGGCCCGCGCCGGTCAAGACGACGCAGCGCACCTCGTCCTTCTTCTCTTCGATCGCGTCGAGCGCTTCGGCGAGACCTCCCAGCATATCCACGGAGACCGCGTTCATCACCTCCTGATGGTCGAGCTTGAGGATCGCGACCGAGCCATCGAAATCGAGCGTGACGTGTTTGAACTGCATTGTTTCCTCGTCAGTTGCGGCCGCGATGTTTCGCAGACCGGAATTAGTTTTTGCCGGAGTGCATATTTGATTTTTGTCGCGGTCTTGTCCATGGTGATCAGAGCATAGCAAGCAATCTTGCGCGCAGCGGCTGACGGGCCGCAGACCAAAAACAGGAAACGCGCCATGACCATTTTCGACCTCTCCGGCCGCGTCGCCGTGATCACCGGCGGCAACGGCGGCATCGGGCTCGGCATCGCGCAGGCGCTTGCGGCCCAGGGTTGCAACGTCTCGATCTGGGGCCGCAATCCCGACAAGAACAAGAGTGCCGCCGCGAGCCTGGCCGACCTTGCCGGCAAGGTCGACACCCGCGTCTGCGACGTCACCGATCCGGCCTCGGTCAATGCGGCGATGAAGGCGACGCTCGACACCTACGGCCGCGTCGACGGCTGCTTCGCCAATGCCGGCATCGGTGGCGGCGGCCGGCGCGCCTTCATCGAGCGCACCGAGGAGGAATGGCGCACGATGTTCGCGACCAATCTCGATGGCGTGTTCCACGCGTTCCAGGCCGCGGCGAAACACATGACCGATCGCGCCAATGCAGGCGATCCCTTCGGCCGGCTGGTCGCGACCTCGAGCCTCGCCTCGATCTTCGGCACGGCGCGCAACGAGCATTATGCCGCGACCAAGGCCGCCATCAACGCCCTGGTGCGCGCACTCGGGGTCGAGCTGGCGCGTTACGGCGTCACCGCCAATGCGATCCTGCCAGGCTGGATCAAGAGTGACATGACCGCAGGGCTCATGGCCAACGACAAGTTCGTCGCCAACGTGATGCCGCGGATTCCGATGCGGCGCTTCGGCGAAGCCTCCGATTTCGGCGGCATCGCGGTGTATCTGATGAGCAAGGCGTCGTCGTATCACACGGCGGATACGTTCGTGATCGACGGCGGCTATACGGCGTTTTGATTTTCGTAGCCCGGATGGAGCGCAGCGCAATCCGGGACCGGCGTAACCGTGAGGCAAGACCCGGATTTCGCTGCGCTCCATCCGGGCTACAACACTGAGGGAATGGGCAAATGTTCTCGCACATCATGGTCGGCACCAACGACCTCGACAAAGCCAAGGCGTTCTACGACCAACTGCTGGGCACGCTCGAGGTGCGGCCAGCCAAGGTTGACGGCCATCGCATTTTCTATATCACCAAGACCGGCGTGTTCTCGGTCTCGAAGCCGATCAATGGCGAGCCAGCGACCTGCGCCAACGGCGGCACCATCGGCTTTGCCGCCAATTCGCCTGAGCAGGTCGACAGATGGCACGCCGCGGGCGTCGCCGCTGGTGGAACGCCGATCGAAAATCCGCCCGGCATCCGGGAGGGCTCCGGAGTGAAGCTCTATCTCGCTTACTTGCGCGACCTCGACGGCAACAAGATCTGCGCGATGCATCGGATGGCGAACTGATCGCGCAGGATGCCGTCATTCCCCGCGGAGGCGGGGAATCCAGTACGCCGCAGCTTCTCGGTTCAATCGCTGCCGTTTCGGAGTACTGGATCGCCCGATCAAGTCGGGCGATGACAGCGGAGAGTGAGGCGCGGACCTGCCGCTTCCCTACGCCGCCCCATTCAAACAACATTTCAAACGTCCTCGCGATATTCCATCGCATGGCATGGCTTGCGCGCAAAATGCGCGCTCGCACTTTGGCAGCGCTGCGACTATTCTTGCGCCCAGAACGATCTCAGCGTCCCCGGGAGGAACAATGACAAAACACACCTACATTCCCCGCACCACCAATTACACGCTCAATCCCGGCGACGAACTCAACGACCTCAGGATGTCGGACCAGGTCCGGCCGCTCTATGACCACGTCAAGAAGTTCATCCGCGACACCGTCGAGCCGATGTCGATCGAGTTCGCCAAGGCGGGCGAAGGCAAGGAGGATCGCTGGAGTTTTACGCCGAAGCAGCTCGAGGTGCTGGAGAAGGCCAAGAACAAGGCCAAGCAGGAAGGCCTTTGGAATTTCTTCCTGCCCGATGACGAGACCGGCCAGGGCCTGAAGAATCTCGACTACGCCTATATCGCCGCCGAGCTCGGCAAGAGCCCGCTGGCATCCGAGACCATGAACTGCTCGGCGCCCGACACCGGCAACATGGAGGTGCTGGAGCGCGTCGGCACCAAGGAGCAGAAGGAGAAGTGGCTGAAGCCGCTGCTCAACGGCGAAATCCGCTCGGCCTATGTCATGACCGAGCCGAACGTCGCTTCCTCCGACGCCAAGAACATCTCGACCACCGCGAAGCTCGTCGGCGACGAATGGGTCATCAACGGCGAGAAGTACTACATCTCGGGTCTCGGCGATCCCCGCTGCAAGATCCTCATCGTGATGGTGAAGACCAATCCGGACGCGCCGCCGAGCAAGCAGCAGTCGCAGATCCTGGTGCCGCGCGACACGCCCGGCGTCGAGGTGCTCGGCCCCATGTACGTGTTCGGCCAGGATCATGCCCCGCGCGGCCACATGCACATGCGCTTCAACAATGTGCGCGTCCCGAAGGAGAACATCCTGCTCGGCGAAGGCCGCGGCTTCGAGATCTCGCAGCTCCGCCTCGGCCCGGGACGTATCCATCACTGCATGCGCACCATCGGCAAGGCCGAGAAGGCGCTCGACCTCATGGTGCAGCGGGGCCTCACCCGCGAAGCCTTCGGCAAGAAGATCGCCCATCTCGGCGGCAACATGCAGATCATCGCGCAGGCGCGCTGCGAGATCGAGGCGATGCGGCTGATGGTGCTGAAGGCGGCGAAGGCGATGGACGTGCTCGGCAACAAGGAGGCCCGCGTCTGGGTCTCCATGGTCAAGGCCATGGTGCCGGAGCGCGCCTGCAAGATCATCGACCAGGCGATCCAGATGCACGGCGCCACCGGCATCTCGCACTGGACCCCGCTCGCGGAGATGTACCAGGACGTGCGGCACCTGCGCTTCGCCGACGGTCCGGACGAGGTGCACTGGATGGTGGTCGGACGCCACGAGCTGAGCATGGCGTGAGTCACGAGGTGCCGTAGAGTGGGCAAAGGCGCGCTCTTCGCGCCGTGCCCACCACCGTGACCTCGCAAGAAGTGGTGGGCACGCTTTCGCTTTGTCCACCTTACACCGTTCGAACTACATCGCGGGCGCGAGCTTGTCCTGCGTCTTGGTCTCGAAATCGGATGCGTCGTGACGCTCATGGAGCTGGCTGGCGGGGTCACCCGAGATGCGGTTGACCATGCGGCCGCGCTTCACCGCCGGACGCTTGGCGATCTGGTCGGTCCAGCGCTGCACGTTCTTGTAGTCCTGTACCGAGAGGAATTCGCCGGCGCCATAGACCAGCCCCTTGGCGAGCGCGCCATACCAGGGCCACACCGCCATGTCGGCGATGGTATACTCCTTGCCCGCGAGATATTCGTTGTCGGCAAGGCGCCGGTCGAGCACGTCGAGCTGGCGCTTGGTTTCCATCGCGAAACGGTCGATGGCATATTCGATCTTGGTCGGCGCATAGGCGTAGAAATGGCCGAAACCGCCGCCGAGATAGGGCGCGCTGCCCATCTGCCAGAACAGCCAGGACATCGCCTCGGCGCGGGTCTTGATGTCCTTCGGCAGGAAGGCGCCGAACTTCTCGGCGAGGTAGAGGAGGATCGAGCCGGACTCGAACACTCGGATCGGCTCGGGGCCGGAACGATCCATCAGCGCTGGAATCTTGGAATTCGGATTGATGTCGACGAAGCCGCTGCCGAACTGTTCGCCGTTGCCGATCCTGATCAGCCAAGCGTCGTATTCGGCCCCCTTGTGGCCGAGCGCCAGGAGTTCCTCCAGCATCACGGTCACCTTCACCCCGTTCGGCGTCGCCAGCGAATAGAGCTGGAGGGGATGCTTGCCGACCGGCAGCTCCTTGTCATGGGTGGGGCCGGCAATGGGCCGGTTGATGTTGGCGAACTGCCCGCCATTCTCCTTGTTCCAGGTCCAGACTTTGGGCGGCACGTAAGGGGTGTCAGTCATGCAAGGGCTCCGGCGGAAAGATGCGCCTGCATTAATTAGCCCGCGAACGGCCGATGACAAGGGCGCCGAAATGCATTGTCGGATGGGCCAACTCCACGTTTTGTCATGGCACCCCTCCCCATCTCATTTCGGGGCACCCGCAGGACGAGCCCGGAATGACGGCGCCACCTAGGACGCCGCGGCTTGCGGCTGCTCCTCATGCTTCATCACAAATCCTTCATATCCCTTCGCGGCGACCTCCTCGCAGATCCGCCGGTAAACGCCGACGCCGCCGATATAGGGCATGAAGATGCGCGGCTTGCCGGGGATGTTGGCCCCCATGTACCAGGAATTGGCCTGCGGATAGAGCGTGCCGTGGGCGATCTCGTTGACATGCGCCACCCATCTCTCCTCGGCTTCCCTGCCCGCCTCCATCGTCGCGAGGCCCTGCTTGCGCATGTGGAGGAGGCCGTCTGCGATCCAGTCGACATGCTGCTCGATCGACACGATCATGTTCGACAGGACCGAGGGGCTGCCCGGGCCGGTGATGATGAAGAGGTTCGGAAAGCCCGCGCTCATCAGGCCGAGATAGGTCTTTGGACCTCCCGCCCATTTCTGCTTCAGCGTCTGCCCGCCACGACCCAAAATGTCGATCCTGGCGACGGAGCCGGTCATCGCGTCGAATCCCGTCGCAAGCACCAGCGCATCGACCTCGTGGTCCTTCCCCGCGACGCGCACGGCGTTTGCGGTGATCTCTTGAATCGGATTGATCTTGATGTCGACCAGCGAGACGTTGGAACGGTTGAAGGTTGCGAAATAGTCGGTGTCGACGCAGATGCGCTTGGTGCCGATCGGATGGCTGTTCGGCTGAAGCAGCTTTGCGGTCTCAGGGTCCTTCACGATCTCGGCGATCTTGCCGCGCACGAAATCCGCCGCGGTGTCGTTCGCGGCCCGGTCGAGGGCGAGATTGTTATAGGCGTACATGAAGGTGAGCCCGCCGCGCTCCCAGCGCGCCGAATACTTTGCGCGCCTGACATCGTCGTCGTCATCGAGCGCGCCACGATCCGGCTGCGCGGCATAGATGCCATTGCGGGCGACCTCGCGGGCGAAGCGACGGATTTCGGGATAGTTCCTGCGGAACGCGCTGCGCTCCTCAGCGGTCAGCGCGGCGTTGCGGGCCGGAACGGAGAAATTGGCTGTACGCTGGAACACGGTGAGATGCTTCGCCTGCTCGGCGATGACGGGTGCCGACTGGATGCCCGATGATCCCGTGCCGATCAGGCCGACGCGCAGGCCCGTGAAGTCGACCTCTTCATGCGGCCAGTCGCCGGTGTGGTAGACGGGCCCCTTGAAATCTTCGAGCCCCTTGATGTCGGGCTTGCGTGCATTCGAAAGGCAGCCCGTGGCAAGCACGACGAACTGCGCTTGAACGGTCTTGCCGTCGGAGATCGTCACCGACCAGCGCTCCGCGCGCTCGTCGAACACAGCGCGCTCGACCCGGGTGTTGAACTGGATGTCGCGACGCAGATCGAAGCGATCGGCGACGTGATTGGCGTATTTCAGGATCTCCGGTTGCGGCGCGTAGCGTTCGCTCCAGTCCCATTCCTGCTCGAGCTCTTCGGAGAACGAGTAGGAATATTGCATGCTCTCGACGTCGCAGCGCGCGCCGGGATAGCGGTTCCAATACCAGGTGCCGCCGACGCCGCCGCCCTGCTCGTATATGCGTGCGGAGAAGCCGAGCCCGCGCAAGCGATGCAGCATGTACATGCCGGCAAAGCCGGCGCCGACGACAACCACATCGTAGGCCTCGGCGGCGCGGGCGGGGTTCGATTGCGCTGACGACATTGATTGGCGCTCCCTGATTTTTCTGTTGTTGTACGCCAGCATTTGCTTTCGTCCTCGAAAGCGCAAGAGGCAAATCGGCAGGCTCTGGGCTGCTTATTTTGTAGAGCGGAATGGCTCATCCGCTTCGTGGCGCCTGTACGCAAGATGCGCCGCCAAATCCGGATTGGCATCGCGGGCGACGATGGGCTAGCGTCGCGGGGCCTTCGCAAGCAAAACAACAACAGCAACGCGGAAGGCTGCTGCCGGGAGAGAACCATGAAATCGCCGATCTGCGACATGCTGGGCATCGAATTCCCACTGCTCGCCTTCAGCCATTGCCGCGATGTCGTCGCCGCCGTCAGCCGCGCCGGCGGCTTCGGCGTGCTCGGCGCGACCGTGCACACGCCTGATACGCTCGAGCGCGAGCTGAGGTGGATCGACGATCACGTCGATGGCAAGCCTTATGGCATCGATGTGCTGATCCCCGAAAACATCTCGACCGCGGGTGAGAAGGACGTCACCTGGAAGAGCCTGGAAACGCGCGTGCCGCAAGAGCACCGCGATTACACGCGAAATCTCCTGAAGAAGTACGACATCGAACTGACCACCACCGACGTCGCGGACAACCAGCCGCAACCGTTCGATGCGAAGACCGCGCTTCAGCTGCTGGAGGTCTCCTTCAATCATCCGATCCGGCTGATCGCCAATGCGCTGGGCGTGCCGCCGAAGGCGATGATCGAAATGGGCAAGACGCGCGGCGTCCCCGTCGCGGCGCTGGTCGGCGCCAAGGAGCACGCGCTGCGCCAGGTCGCGGCCGGCGTCGACATCCTCGTGGTGCAGGGCACCGAGGCCGGCGGCCATTGCGGCGAGGTCTCAACCATGGTGCTGGTGCCGGAGGTGATCAAGGCCATCAAGCCCATTCGCGACGTGCCGGTGCTGGCGGCCGGCGGCATCATGACGGGACGGCAGATGGCGGCCTGCATGGCGATGGGCGCGGCCGGCGTCTGGACCGGCTCGGTGTGGCTTGCCACCGTCGAGGCCGAGACCACGGAGATTTTCCGCGAGAAGATGATCGCGGCGTCCTCCCGCGACGCCGTCCGCTCCAAGGGCCGCACCGGCAAGCCGGCACGGCAGCTCCGCTCGGTCTGGACCGATGCCTGGGACCGCGCGCCGGACAGCCCGGGCGCGCTGCCGATGCCGCTGCAGAGCATCATCAGCCGCGACGCCTTCCATTCCATCGACCGAGCCGCCGCGAGCGGCAACGCCAAGGCGCGCGATCTCGTCAGCTATTTCGTCGGCCAGGGCGTCGGCCTGATCGACAGCGTGAAATCGGCGGGTGCCGTGGTGCAGGAGTTCAAGGAAGAGTTCGCCGAAGCCGTCGAGCACATGAATGCGCTGGTGGCGCAGTAGTCACTACATCGTCATTGCGAGGGCAGCAAAGCAATCCAGACTGCCTCCGCGGATCCATTTCTGGATTGCTTCGTCGCCAGCGCAGAATTGCTTCGCAATTTTGTCGCGGGCTCCTCGCAATTGACGAAGCAACTAACGTCGTGAATCGAGATTATGACTGACAAGAACCCCATCTCCGAAGACCGCATCCCCGTCATCGTCGGCATTGGCGAGATCGTCGACCGCCCGAAAGAGATCACCGATGGTCTCGAGCCGCTCGATCTGCTCGAACAGGCACTGCGGCGCGCCGAGGCTGATGCCGGCGCAAAGCTGCTCGGCGAGGTGCAGTCGCTCGACGTCGTCAACTTCCTGAGCTGGCGCTATCGCGATCCGGAGAAGCTCCTGGCGCAGCGCTTCGGCATCTCGCCCGCGCATTGCTATTACGGCCCGGTCGGCGGCGAGAGTCCGGTCCGCTACGTCCACGAAGCGGCCAAGCGCATCGCGCGCGGGGAATGCGGCGTCGCCGCAGTGTGCGGCGCGGAGGCGCAGTCGACCGCGACCAAGGCGGAGCGCGCCGGCGTCAAGCTGCCATGGACGCCGTTCGCCCATGATGTCGAGGAGCCCAAGCGCGGCGCGGCGTTCCAGAAGCCGCTGGCGGTGAAGCTCGGCGTGTTCCGCCCGGTCACGGTCTATCCCTTCTACGAGGCGGCCTCCGCTGCGCATTGGGGCCAGACGCCGCGCGAGGCGATGGCGGAGTCCGGCACGCTGTGGTCGCGCTATTCGGAAGCCGCCGCACAAAATCCCAATGCCTGGCTGAAGCGGCGCTATGTGCCCGAGGAGATCACGACCCCGACCGCCGACAACCGCCTGATCGCGTGGCCCTATAACAAGCTGATGGTCGCCAATCCCAGCGTCAACATGGGTGGTGCCCTGCTGCTCACGAGCCTTGCCAAGGCGCGGGCACTCGGTATCGCGCAAGATAAGCTGGTCTATCCGCTCGGCGGCGCCTCGGCGGAAGAGCCGCGCGATTATCTGTTGCGCGACCAGTTTTACGAGAGCCATCCGCAGAACGCGGTGCTCAGAAGCGTGATGGACCTCGCCGGCGGCGACGGCAGGAAATTCGACGCGATCGAGCTCTACAGCTGCTTTCCGTGCGTACCCAAGATGGCGCGGCGGACGCTGGGCCTTTCTGCCGACGTGCAGCCGACCGTGACCGGCGGCCTCACCTTCTTTGGCGCTCCGCTCAACACCTACATGACGCATGCGGCCTGCGCGATGGTGCGGCGTGTGCGCGGCGGCGCAAGACTCGGCCTGCTCTACGGCCAGGGCGGCTTCGTCACCAAGCATCACGCGCTGGTGGTGTCGAAGACGGCGCCGCGCGAGTCTCTGGCGCAGGAGACGAGCGTGCAAGGCGAAGCCGACCGCAACAAGCACGCGGTGCCGGAGTTCGTCACGGAGGCCTCAGGCAAGGGCAAAGTCGAGAGCTTTACCGTGCTCTACGGCCGCGGCGGCGATGTCGAGCATGGCGTGGTGATGCTGCGCACGACCGATGATCGGCGTACGCTGGCGCGGATTCCGGCGAGCGATAGTGCGACGCTGGCGCATCTGCTCGACATGGATCGCACGCCGGTGGGCTCGCTCGGTGAGATAGCGATGGCTGCGGATGGCGTGCCGGAGTGGCGGGTGGCGTAGCTGACTCAGACAGCAACGTGTACCGCTGGGAGAGAGATGGATCCCGGCGCAGCAGCGCATCATTTCATGCTGCGCTGCGTCCCGGGCACTGGACTGACCTAAAGCGCGATGAGATTTGGATGAATCGTCATCGCGCTTTAGCTTGTTGTTTACGCATGATCTTTCCGGAAAACCGCTTCGCACTTTTCCGGATCATGCTTTAGCTCCGCGGCGGCTGCTTCTCGGACGCGGTCGCCGGCTTGCCCTTGGCGCCGGCGCCAACGACGCGAACCGGATCGCCATCCGACAAGCCATCGGGCGGAGCGGTGATGACGCGGTCATCCGCGGTAATCCCCGAGGCCAGCTCGATCTCGCGGCCGAGATCGCGGGCGATCGCCACCGTTTTGAACCGCACCTTGTCGTCCGCGCCGACGGTGGCCACACGCAGGCCGCTGCCGTTGAAGATCAGGGCGCTGGCGGGAATGCTGAGCGGCGCGGCGTCACGCTGCAGGTTCAGCTTCACACTGGCATAGCCGCCAGGCATCAGCTCGCCTGAGGAATTGTCGAGCCCGAGCTGCATGCGCGTGGTGCCGGAGGCGACATCGACGGCCTGCGAGGAGGCCTCCACCGTCGCCTGGAAGGTCCGGTTTGGATATTCCGGCAGCGTGATGGTGGCCTTGGCGCCGATCTTGATCGCCGGCACGTAGTTCTGGGGCACGTTGACGTAGACGCGCAGCTTGGTGATGTCTGATATCACGAACATCGCCGGACCCGAACCGCCACCGGCATTGATCAGCGCGCCGACGTCGGTGTCGCGCGCGGTGACGACACCGTCGAACGGCGCAGTGATCTTCTTGTAGCCAGCGAGCGCTTCCAGCCGCTCGACATTGGCTTGCCCCGAATTGACGGCCGCCTTCTTGTTGGAGAGGTCGGCGGTGCGTTCGTCGATCTCCTGCGCCGAGACGAAGTTGGAGGCGACCAGCGTCTTGCGCCGGTTGAGCGTTGCCTCCGACAACCTGGCGCTGGCCTGCTGGCTGGCGAGGTCGGCGCGCGCCTGCAGCAGCTGCTGATCGAGATCGGGCGCCTCGATCTCGGCAATCACCTGGCCGGCTTTGACGCGGGCACCGATGTCGGCACTCCAGCTCTTCAGATAGCCCGAGACGCGCGCGAAGATCGGCGCGCGGTAGTAGGCTTCCAATCGGCCCGGCAGATCGATGGTGGCGTTGAGGTCCTTGGCGCTGGGCAGCGTCACCGCCACGCTCGGAACGGCCTGGTCGTCAGTCCATTCCTTCAGCTTGATGCCCTGCTCCTCGCGGGCCCTGATGCCGGTGCCGACGACAAGGCCCGCCGCGATCAACGCCACCACGCCGAAGATGCCCAGTTTCCGGTGCGACACCGCCGAGCGGGGTTCAGTGGGCGACATGCGGAGTCTCCAATGCGGCGGCGGCTTTGACGCCTTGTTTCTTGTGGACCATGCTGAACACCACGGGAACGAACATCAGCGTGGCGAAGGTTGCAAAGATCAGGCCGCCGATCACGGCGCGGCCGAGCGGCGCATTCTGCTCGCCGCCTTCGCCGAGCCCCAGCGCCATCGGCGCCATGCCGATGATCATGGCGAGCGCGGTCATCAGGACGGGGCGGAACCGGACGAAGCCGGCTTCGAGCGCGGCGGCGATGGGATCGCCGAGCTCCTCGTAGCGCTCACGCGCGAAGGAGATCACGAGCACGCTATTGGCGGTGGCAACGCCCATGCACATGATCGCGCCGGTGAGCGCCGGAACCGACAGGGTGGTCTCCGTCGTGAACAGCATCCAGACGATGCCGGCGAGCGCGGCCGGCAGCGCGGTGATGATCACGAACGGATCGGACCACGACTGGAAGTTCACGACGATCAGGAGATAGATCAGCACGACGGCCCCGAGCAGGCCGAACAAGAGTCCGGTGAAGGCGCTGTTCATGGTCTGCACCTGACCGAGCAGCAGCACGGACGAGCCCTTCGGAACCTCCTTGGCGGTGTCGGCGATCACTTTTCGGATGTCGGCGGCGACCGCGCCGAGGTCGCGGCCCGAGGTCGTGGCAAAGATCTGCACCATCGACTGGATGTCGTATTGCGACACCACCGCGCTCGAGGTCGAACGCTTGATGTCGGCGATGCCGCCGAGGATCGGCGACTGCGCGTTGCCGGCAGCCGTGATCGGCAGCGTCTGCAGCGCACTGAGCGAGTCGATCTGGTATTGCGGCGTCTGCATCACGATCGAGTAGGACACGCCGTTGTCAGGATTGAGGTAGTAGGTCGGCGCCACCTGCGAGGAGCCGGCGAGATTGACCACGAGGCTGTTGGTGACGTCGCGCTCGGTCAGGCCGACATATTGCGCGCGGGTGCGATCGACATCGATGTTGAAGGTCGGATTGTTCGGCGACTGCTGGATGCGCGCATCGGCAACGCCCGGAATCTTGCGGACCTTGGCCAGCAGGTTGTTGGCATAGGCGAAGTTGGCGCTGAGATTGGCGCCGCGGATTTGCAGGTCGATCGGCGCCGGCGCGCCGAAATTCAGGATCTGGCTGACGATGTCGGCCGGCAGGAACGCGAAGCTGACGCCGGGGAACAGCCGCGGCAATTGCTCACGCAGCACCTTGACGTGCTCTTCGGTCGGCTTGTGGCCTTCCTTCAGCTTGATCTGGATGTCACCGTCCTGCGGGCCGATCACGCCGGTGTTGTTGTAGGTCATGTTGATGCCGGAGATCGGCATGCCGATATTGTCGGTCATGGTCTCGATCTCGCCGGGGATCAGCTTGCGGACTGCTTTCTGCACGTCGGCGAGCTGATTGGCGGTCTCCTCGACGCGGGTGCCCACTTGCGTGCGGACATGCATCAGGATGTTGCCGGCATCGACCGCGGGAAAGAAATTCCGGCCGAGGAACGGCACCAGCGCGAAGGACGCGCCGACCACGCAGACGAAGCCGATCGCGAACACCGCGCGATGCGCCAGTGCAAGGCCCAGCAGCCCGCGATAGAAGCCGCGGACGCGCTCGAACCGTGCCTCGAAACCGCGCTGGAACCAGACAAAAGGATTGCGCGACTTCGGCGGAGCGCCCTCGTGATGGACATGCGCCTGCAGGAGGTAGTTCGCCATGGTCGGCACCAAAGTGCGCGACAGGATGAACGACCAGATCATCGCGAACATCACCGCTTCAGCCATCGGCACGAACAGGAAGCGCGCGACGCCGGTCAGGAAGAACATCGGCACGAACACGATGCAGATGCAGAGCAGCGATACGAACGCCGGCGTCACGATCTGGTTGGCGCCGTCGAGGATCGACTGCTCGACCGGCTTGCCCTGCTCCAGATGGTAGTTGATGTTCTCGATGGTGACGGTGGCGTCGTCGACGAGGATGCCGACCGCAAGCGCGAGGCCGCCGAGCGTCATGATGTTCAGCGTCTCGCCGATCGCCGACAGCATGATGATGGCGCCCAACACCGAGAGCGGGATCGAGACCGCGATGATGATGGTCGACCGCCAGCTGCCGAGGAACAACAGGATCATGACGCTGGTCAGCAGCGCCGCGATCACGCCCTCGAAGGCGACGCCCTCGATCGCGCCGCGAACGAACACCGACTGGTCGCCGATGAAGCCGATCCTGAGCGCGTCGGGCAACTGATCCTTGACGTCGATGACCTTCTGCTTGATGCCGGCGATGATATCGAGCGTCGAGGTCGCGCCCGCCTTCAGCACCATCATCAGCACCGAGCGGTTGCCGTCGACATGGACGATGTTGGTCTGCGGCGGATTGCCGTCACGCACGGTGGCGACGTCGCGCACATAGACCATGGCGCCGTTGACGGTCTTGATCGGCAGGTTGCCGAGCTCGTCGATCCGAAGCGGCGAGTTATTGAGCTGGATGTTGTATTCGAACTGGCCGATCTTCTGGGTGCCGACCGGCGTGATCAGGTTTTGCGCGGCAAGCGCATTGGCGACGTCCTGGCCGGACAGGCCGCGGGCCTGGAGCGCGGTCGGATCGAGGTCGATCTGGACCTGGCGCTGCTTGCCGCCGAATGGATAGGGAATCGCAGCGCCAGGCACGGTGACCAGCGGGGTGCGAAGCTGGTTGATGCCGATGTCGGCGAGGTTTTGCTCGGTGAGCCCCTCACCTGACAACGCCACCTGGATGATCGGTACGGTAGAAGCCGAGTAGTTCAGGATCAAGGGCGGCGTCGCACCCGGCGGCATCTGCTTGAGCAGCGTCTGCGAAATCGCGGTCACCTGCGCGTTGGCGGTGCGGATGTCGACGTTAGGTTGGAAGAAGATCTTGATGATGCCAAAACCGTTGTAGGAGTTGGCCGTGATGTGCTCGATGTCGTTGACCGTGGTCGTCAGTGCGCGCTGGAAGGGCGTGGTGATGCGGCCTGACATCTGATCCGGCGGCAGCCCGGTATACTGCCAGACCACGCCGATCACGGGAATGCGGATGTCCGGGAAGATGTCGGTCGGGGTCCGCAGCGCCGCGAGCGGTCCGATGATCAGCAGCAGCAGCGCCAGCACGACGAACGTATAAGGCCGGCTCAGGGCAATACGGACCAGAGCAATCATGCGCCAGGAAATTCCAGGTCAGGCAGGGATACGGAATCCGCCCCCACGGGGATCCTCCGTCCCCTTTACCTGAGCACCGCCGGAAACGCTAACCTCCGGCGGCTTTCACGCATTCACTTCCCTGCTACCGCACTGCGGAATCTACATCGCAGCCATGCAGCTGCGCGTCCTACGCCGCACGGACGTTGGCGAGGAACTTGCCGACCTCGGTCTTGAGCCGGTTCGAATCGTTCGACAGCATCTGGGCCGCCGACAGCACCTGCGAGGAGGCTGTGCCGGTCTCGGTCGCACCGCGCTGAACGTCGGTGATGTTGGACGACACCTGCTGGGTGCCCTGCGCGGCCTGCTGCACGTTGCGGGCGATCTCCTGCGTCGCCGCGCCCTGCTCTTCCACCGCCGCCGCGATCGCCGACGAGATCTCCGACAGACGTTCGATGGTCGAGGAAATCTCCCTGATCGCACCGACCGAGTCGTTGGTCGCCGCCTGGATGCCGGAAATCTGCTGGCCGATTTCGCCGGTCGCCTTCGCGGTCTGCTCGGCGAGCGCCTTCACCTCGGAGGCGACGACAGCGAAGCCGCGACCGGCTTCGCCCGCGCGCGCCGCCTCGATGGTGGCATTCAGCGCCAGGAGATTGGTCTGGCCGGCGATGGTGTTGATCAGCTCGACGACATCCCCGATGCGCGAGGCGGCTTTGGAGAGTTCGCTGACGCGCTCGGTGGTGGCACGCGCCTGGCCGACGGCATCGCCCGCCATCCGCGCCGATTCCTGCACCTGACGGCTGATCTCGCCGACCGACGACGCCATCTCCTCCGTGGCCGAGGCCACCGATTGCACGTTGGTCGAGGCTTCCTCCGAAGCACCGGCAACCGTGGTCGCAAGCCGCTGCGAGCGGTCGGCGGTCGCAGTCAGGGTCGAGGCGGAGGCCTCTAACTGGCTCGAGGCCGACGACACGGTCTGGACGATCTCCCCGATCATCGTTTCGAATTCGCGCGTGATGTTGTCGACGCGGCGGCCGCGCTCGATCTTGGCCTCGGCATCGGCCGCGGCGGCTTCGTCCGCGGCCTTCTTGGCGATCAGCGCCTCCTTGAAGATCTGGAGCACGTCGGCCATGGCGCCGATCTCGGTCTTCTCGCCGCGATGCGGGACTTCGGCGGAAAGGTCGCCCTTGCCGAGCGCTTGCATCGGCTGGATGATCGAATTGATGCCGCTGGAGACGTCGCGGACGAGGTAGAAGCCGACACTGATGCCGGAGATGACGGCGGCGCCCAGGATGATCGCAACCAGCATGAAGGCGTAATAGAAGGTATCGGCGGCATCCGCAGCGGCCTGATCACCGCCCTTGGTGTTGAGCTCGATATCCTTGGCCAGGATGGCATCGGCCTCAAGCCCGATCTTGTTGACTGTCTTGCTGTCCAACTCGTGCGCGTCGTGCGGGATCTTGTTGGCATCCCGGCGCGACAGCGCCATGACTTCCTGGGTGCCATTCTTGTACTCTTCCCACTTTTTCGACCAATCGCTGTAAAGTGCTCTCTCTTCGGGCGAGGCGATCATACCCTCATAAGACTTGCGGAACTTCGTGTTCGCCTCGACCACTGTTGCCAGGGTTTTCTCGGCCGCAAGCTTTTCCTCCAGTGTCTCCGCCAGCATGTGCTCGCGGATCACGTTGCGGTAGGTGATGGCGCCGGCACGGAGGTCGCCGATCACGCGGACGCTGGGCATCCAGTTCGTGGTGATATCGACGGTGTTGGCGTTGATCGTCCGCATCTTCATGACGGCGAGCAGCCCCATGCCGGCCATCACGACCAGCAGGAACGCCACGACACTGATAATCTTGGCGCGGATGGAAATGGTGGCGAGCATAATCGGGTCTCTTTGTGCTGACGCGGTGGCGCGTCCGGAAACTTTACGAATCAACTAAAAGGAGCGGCACCGACATCCAACACCAGAGCACCTGCGCAAATGTTAACTGCGACTCCGTACGAGTACGGAGCCCAATGAAATGAACAGGCAGCAAAGAATGCACTGTGCTCAGCGCATGAGCATAAGCGCATCGGAGAAAAACTCTCCGCCGCCGAAATTTCCGGACTTCAGAGCGAGCAGCATGTCGCTTTCGGCGCCGACCGCGCGCAGCACCGGAACGCCTGCCGCAATTTCCACTCCCACGAGAAATCCGGGAATCTTCAACCGATCGACAACGGCTCCGGACGTCTCGCCGCCGGCAACGATCAGTCGCCGCACGCCTGATTTGACGAGGTTTTCTGCGATATCGGCCATGGCCTGCTCGATCGCATGGCCGGCGGCGTCGCGACCGTGGCGCGCTTGCAGCGCGGTGACCTGATCGGGTGTCGAGCTCGATGCGATCAGCACCGGACCCTCGCCCAGTCGTGGTCTTGCCCAGTCCAGCGCGCGCTGCACTTCGCCTGCCCCCAAAATGATGCGGTCTGGATCGAGATGAAGCACCGGCATGATGCGCTCGGCGTTGGTGATCTGCTGAAGCGTCGCCTGCGAGCAGCTTCCGGCAAGGCAGGCCGCCAGCCCGCCGACCGCAGCGCCGGTTTCGCCGCTCGGCGACGCCGACTTGACCTTGCCCGTCGACACCAACGCGCGCGCGAGCCCAAGGCCGATGCCGGAGGCACCGACCGAGAGCCGATGTCCGGCGGCGACAAGGCCGATGGTCTCGAGGTCGCGATCGAACACGGCGTCGATGATCGCAGCGCCGATGCCCTTGCCCGCCAGCTCGGCCAGTCGCGCCCGCACGGCATCCGCCCCGCGCGTGACGGTGGCGAGATCGACGAGGCCGATCTGCGTCCTGCTCTGACGCGCCAGCACGCGCACCAGATTGGAATCGCGCATCGGGTTGAGCGGATGGTCCTTCAGCGGGCTCTCGTTGAGCGGCACGGCGCCGACGAAGAGGTTGCCCTGGTAGACGGTACGGCCGGTCTCCGGGAAGGCCGGCGTCACCAGAACGGCACCCTCGCCGCAATCGGCGCGCAGCGCGTCCATGACGGGACCGATATTGCCGGCATCGGTGGAATCGAAGGTCGAGCAAATCTTGAACAAGACGTGGCCCGCGCCGCGGCCGCGCAGCCACGCCTCCGCCGCACGCGAGCGCGACACGGCAAGGCCCGCCTCGATCGAGCGGCTCTTCAGCGACACCACGACGGCGTCGACCTCGGGCAGCGCGAGATCGTCCGCAGGCACGCCGACGGTCTGCACGGTACGCAAGCCAGCGCGCGTCAGCGTATTGGCGAGGTCGGAGGCGCCGGTATAGTCGTCGGCGATGCAGCCCAACGCAAGTGTCACGACTTCACTCCAGCATAAGGCTTGAACCAGGCGAGGCCGTCGGTGGTCTTGCCGCGCGGATTGTATTCGCAGCCGACGAAGCCGGCATAGCCGAGCCGGTCGAGCTCTTCGAACAGGAACGGATAGTTCAACTCCTCGCCGTCAGGCTCGTTGCGCGAGGGAACGCTGGCAATCTGGATGTGGCCGATGATCGGCATCATCTCGCGCAGCCGCATGGTGACGTCGCCATGGATGATCTGGCAGTGATAAATGTCGAACTGGAGTTTCAGGTTCGCGAGCCTCAGCTCCTGGATCAGATCACGTGCGAAGCCGAAATCGTTGAGGAAGTAGCCGGGCACGTTGCGCGCATTGATCGGCTCGATCACGACGTCGATGCCGTGCGGCGCGAAGAATTCCGCGGCCCATGCCACCGATTTGTAGAAGGCCTCGATCGCGACGCGCTCGCCGCGGTTGGCGATGCCGGCCATCAGGTGCAGCCGCTTGGCGCCGGTCGCCTTGGCATAAGGCAGCGCCGTCTCCAGGCTCGCCTTGAGATCATTGAATCGCGCCGGGAGCGCCGCAAAACCCTTCTCGCCGGCGTTCCAGTCGCCCGGCGGCAAGTTGAACAGCGCCTGCGTCAGGCCGTTGCGCCGCAGCCGCTCGCCGACCGCCTCGGCCGGATGCTCGTAAGGAAAGAGGAACTCGACGGCAGTGAAGCCCGCTTGCGCGGCGGCATCGAAGCGGTCGAGGAACGGCACCTCGGTGAACATCATCGAGAGATTGGCGGCGAAACGCGGCATTGCAGATCCTCTTGCTTACTTGTCGCCGGGCAGCTTGACGCCGGTGACCTGCGCATACATACGCGCGACCGACGCATCGTCGTCGCGGCCCATGCCGGCGGCTGATGTCATCAGGAACATCTGGAGCGCTGCGGCAGAGACCGGCACCGGGAATCTGGCGCTGCGCGCCATGTCCTGAATGATGCCAAGGTCCTTGACGAAGATCTCCACCGCGCTTCGCGGTGTGTAATCGCCGTCCAGCACATGCGGCATGCGGTTCTCGAACATCCAGGAATTGCCGGCGGATGCCGTGATCACCTCATAGACCTTGCGGATGTCGAGGCCCTGCCTGGCCGCAAAGGCCATGGCTTCGCTGGCGGCAGCAATGTGGACGCCCGCGAGAAGCTGGTTGATCATCTTGAACGCCGCGCCCTGTCCGGCGGCATCGCCGAGCTCGTACAGCTTTGCCGCCATGGCATCAAGCGCGGGCCGCGCCTTGGCAAAAGCGGCGGAGCTACCGGAGGCGAGAATCGTCAACTCGCCTTGCGCGGCGCGCTGGGCCCCGCCCGAGATCGGCGCATCCAGATAGTGCCGGCCGGTCGCCTCCAACTGCTTGGCGAGGCGCCGCGCCACGTCGGGATCCATGGTGGCGGAGGATATGAAGACACTGTCCTTCGGCATGGTCTCGGCGGCACCATCCTTGCCGAACAGGATCGCCTCACTCTGCGCCGCATTGACGACGACGCTGACGACGATATCGGCCTCCTTGGCCGCTTCGGCCGGGGTCCTGGCGCCCGCGCCGCCATCCTTCACGAAGCGCGCGACGGCATCCGCCGAGACGTCGCAGCCGGTCACGGCATGGCCGGCGCGCTTCAGCGAGGTCGCCATGCCAAAACCCATCGAGCCGAGCCCGACGACGGCGATACGCTGATTTTGTGACGTGGAGGCGGACATGCAACTGACCCTTGAACGTTTCCCGAATAGCCGCCCTTTGCGGCAGCCTGGCAACCGAATATCACGGCTTGGCCGCGCTGCCAAAGCGTGAGACAAGCAGGCATGACGGCCATGAGCAACGAGACATTGCTGCGCGAGGATATCTGCCGCTTCGGGCGGTCCCTGTTCGAGCGCGGGCTGACGCCGGGCTCCTCCGGCAATATCAGCGTCAGGCTGGACGATGGCGGCTGGCTGGTGACGCCGACCAACGCCTCGCTCGGCTTCCTCGACCCTGCGAAGCTGTCGCGGCTGGATAGCCGAGGGCAGCTGGTCTCGGGCGATGCGCCGACCAAGGAAGTTCCGCTGCACACCGCGCTCTACGACACGCGCGGGAGTGCGCGGGCGATCGTGCATCTGCACTCCACCCATTCGGTCGCGCTTTCGATGCTGCCCGAGATCGACCCGCGTGCCGCGCTGCCGCCGATGACGGCCTATTACCTGATGAAATGCGGCGCCACCGCGCTCGTGCCCTATTACCGCCCGGGCGACCCGGCCGTTGCGGATGCGATCAAGGGTCTCGCCGGGAAATATTCATCCGTGCTGCTCGCCAATCACGGCCCGGTCGTCGCCGGCGACACGCTGGAGGCTGCGGTGTTCGCCACGGAGGAACTGGAGGAGACGGCGAAGCTGTACCTGCTGCTGCGCGGGATGAACCCGCGGTACTTGTCGCCGGAGCAGGTGAAGGATCTGGTGAAGGTGTTCGGGGTAACGCTGCCCGAGGATGGGCACGGGCATTGAGCCCGCCTCCCTGCTCGTCATTGCGAGCCAACGGGTCCGCGCGAAGCGCGGCCCGATGACAGGCTCCGCGAAGAAATCCAGAGTCTTTCCGCGGAGAGATTCTGGATTGCTTCGCTACGCTCGCGATGACTGAGATTGTGGCGATCATCGTAGCCCGCATGAGCGCAGCGACATGTGGGACGGCCTGTCCCGGATATCGCTACGCTCATCAGGGCTACGGCAGGGCGCTTGTGGTTACAGCCCCAGATACGCCTTCCTCACATCCGGATTGCCCTTGATCTCCGCGGACGGGCCCTGCATCAGCACGCGGCCGGTCTGCAGGATGTAGGCGCGGTCGGCAATCTCGAGGCATTCGGCCATGCGCTGCTCGACGATCAGCACGGTCATGCCGGCGTCGCGGATGCGCTTCACCGCCTGGAAGATCTCGTCGACCAGCTTCGGCATGATGCCCTGCGACGGCTCGTCCAGCATCAAGAGCCGCGGGCGCGTCATCAGCGCGCGGCCGATGGCGAGCATCTGCTGCTCGCCGCCGCTTAGCGTCTCGGCGCGCTGCTCCAGGCGCTCGGAGAGGCGCGGAAACAGGTTGAAGACGAGATCGAGCGGCCCCTCGCGGTCGGCTTCGCTGCGATAGAGGTAGCTGCCGAGGCGAAGATTGTCGCGCACGGACAGGCGCGGGAACAGGCGGCGGTTTTCCGGCACATAGGCGATGCCCGTTGCGGTGATGTGATGCTGCGCCATCCCCTCGAGGCGCTTGCCGTCGAACGTCACCGTGCCAGAACGCGGACGTTCGGCGCCGGCGATGGATTTCAGCAGCGTCGACTTGCCCGCGCCGTTGGCGCCGGCGACGCAGACGATCTCGCCCTTCTCGACCTCGATCGAGACCGCGGAGATCGCGACCAGGCCCTGATAGGCCGTCGTGACTTCACGCACCGACAGCATGACGATCTCCGAGATATGCGCTGATCACCTTGGGATCGCGGACCACGTCGGCAGGCTTGCCCTCGACCAGCACCTTGCCGAGGTCGAGCACGATGGCGCGGTCGACCAAGGGCATCACGATCTCCATCACATGCTCGACCATCAAGACGGTGATGCCGGCATCGCGCACTTTGCGCACCAGCGCGACGCCGGTCTGCGCCTCGGTCGGCGTCAGGCCGGTGAGGACTTCGTCGAGCAGCAGCAGCTTTGGCTCGGTCGCGAGCGCGCGCGCGACTTCGAGGCGGCGCTTCTCGGCCGGCACGAGGTCGCTCGCGAGCACGTCCGCGCGCCCGGCAAGTCCGGTGAACTCAAGCACCTCATGCGCCTTGCGACGGGCTTCGCGCATCACGGTATTGCGCACGAGCGCACCGACGATGACGTTGTCGACGACGGTCATGGTCTCAAAACTCTTGACCACCTGGAAGGTGCGGCCCACTCCGCGCTGGCAGCGCTCGGCCGCCGGCATGTGGGTGACATCCTCGCCGTCGAACCAGATCGAGCCTTGGGTCGGCGGCAGCACGCCGGCGATGAGGTTGAACAGCGTCGACTTGCCGGCACCGTTCGGACCGATCAGGCCGACGATTTCGCCGCGGCCGACCGAGATCGAGACGTCGCTGTTGGCGACCAGGCCGCCGAAGCGCTGCCAGACGCCGCGGGTTTCCAGGAGTGCGGTCATCGCGTGGCTCCCTTCGGTTTTGCACGGGAGAACAGGCTCACCAAGCCTCGCGGCAACGCCAGCGAGATCGCTACGATCAGCGCACCATAGACGATGAGATCGACGCCGCGACCGGAGCCGCCGATATAGGAGCGCGTCAGCTCCGTCATCGGGATCAGGATGGCGGCGCCAAGCACCGGCCCCCAGAGGGTGCCGATGCCGCCGAGCACGGCCGGCAGCGCCATCAGCAGCGAGAACTGGAAGCCCATCACGCTTTCAGGATCGATATAGGCGAGGAACTGCGCATAGAAGGCCCCGCCGATGGCGACCAGGAAGGCGGAAACGGCGGCCGCGCCCATCTTGGAGTTGAACACGACGACGCCGAGGCTCTCGGCCGCCTCCGGATTGTCCTTCACTGCGCGCCACCAGAAGCCCCATTTGGAGTCCTCCAGCCACCAGGTGACGAACCAGGCGAGGCAGCAGAGCGCCAGCGCGAAATAGAAGTATGGCAGCTTGGTGCGCAGGAACTGGAATTTCAGCCAGCTGTCGCCGCGGATCGGAACGGTGATGCCCATCGCGGCTCCCGCCCACTCCCAGTTCTGGAACAGCAGCAGGCCAATTTCGGCAATGACGATGGTCGCGATCACGAAGTAATGGCCGCGCAGGCGGAAGAAGGGATAACCGAGTCCCATCGCGATGAGTGCGGCGATCACGCCGCCGCCGAGCATGCCGAACCAGGGCAGCACGCCGAACTTGGTGAACAAGAGCTCGGTGGTGTAGGCGCCGATGCCGAAATAGAGCGCGTGACCCAGCGAGATCTGGCCGCAATAGCCGGACAGGATGTTCCAGCTCTGCGACAGCGCCGCATACATCAAGGTCAGGATCAGGATGTTCTGGACGTAGACGTCCTTGATGAACAGCGGCGCCAGCGCCGCGAGCCCGGCCAGCACCGCGGCGATGATGAGGTCGCGGCGGCGCCGCGCAGCGAAATTCTTGTCCATCACATCGATCCGAACAGGCCACGCGGCCGAATGAACACGACCAGGAGATAGACGGCGTAGATGCCGACCGACTTCAGCGATGGCGGCAGCACCAGGGCCGTAACCGCCTCGACGAGGCCGACGATGATGCCACCGGCGAAGGCGCCGAACACGCTGCCGAAGCCGCCGAGCGCCACCGTGACATAGGCGATCAGGGCGAAGGACGCGCCGACGTCGGGATAGATGTAGAAGAACACCGCCATGATCGCGCCGGCGAGACCGACCAGTGCGGCACCCAAGCCCCAGCCGAGCGCGAACACGCGGTTCTTGTCGATGCCGACGAGGGCGACGGCGCCGGGATCCTCACGCGTCGCCTCCAGCGCGCGGCCGAAATCGGTGCGATTGATGAAGAAGTAGAGGCCGGCAAAGGCGAGAATCGAGACCAGCGCGCCGATCAGCTGCGGCTCCGGCAGGAAGATGCCCGCGATCGACACCGTCTTGCCGCCGAGCCAGGACTGCGGAATGCTGCGATAGTCCGGCGTGAAGAAGAATTGCGCGAGGCCCCGCATCACGATGGCGAGGCCGAAGGTGGAGAAGATCTGCACCATGCCGGCATTGGCCTTGGCCCGCATGGCGAAGCGTACAACGAGCAGGTAGACCACTGCCCCGAACACGAAGAGTGCCGCGGCGACCAGCGGCGCCGACAGCAAGGGATCGATGGCAAAGAATGCGAACAGGAAGAAGCTCGCATACATCGCGATCATCAGGAACTCGCCATGGGCGAAGTTCACGACGTCCATCAGGCCGAAGATCAGCGCAAGGCCGACCGCGATCAGTCCATAGAGCAGGCCCATAAGAAGGCCGCTCGCGAGACTTTGGATAATGGCTTGGGCTGTCAAAAGTCGTCCCCCACAAATGACTGGATAAGCGCGGAAACTACCTCCTCCTCATTGCGAGGAGGCCTTGCGACGAAGCAAATCCAGACTGTCTCCGTGGATCCATTTCTGGATTGCTTCGCTTCGCTCGCAATGACGTGCGGGGAGGCAGCTCTATTGGCTAAACTGCCAAATGCTTGCCCCCCAACACCTACTTCATCGGCCAGATCGCCTCGGCGATCGCGGCTTGCGGCGGGAAGATGGTGACGAACTTGCCGCCGACATATTGCAGCAGCACCGGGTCGGCGTCGTTGTTCTGGCCCATCTCGTCGAACTTGACGCGCTTCCAGGGCATGATGGTCTGCTCGCCCGGAATGTCGGTCGCCGCCAGCGCATCGCGGATCTTCTCGCCGTCGGTCGACTTGGCGCGGCTGATGGCGTCGGCGAGAATGATCAGGCCCATGAACTGGCGCGAGGTGAGGTCGTTGAAATCCTTGCCCGAGCGCGCCTTGAACATCTCGTTGATCTTGCCGACCATCGGGCGCTTCTGCGCGAGGTCGAGCGAGAAGGTGCCACGCGAGATCACGCCTTCGAGCTTGTCGCCGACGGCATCATAGAGCGCCTTCTCGGAGAAGCCGGCGTCCTGCGCCACGATTGCATTCGGCTTGTAGCCGAGCTCGGCCATGGTCTTGACCAAGAGGATGCCGTCGGTGGTGTAGCTCGAGGGCATCAGCACGTCCGCATTGGCGGTCTTGAGCTGCTGCACCTCGGCCGAGAGCGAGGGCGAGTTGGTGCGATACTTGATGTCGGTGACGATCTTGTAGCCGCGCTCACCGGCGATCTTGGTCTGGGCATTGCCGGAGTCGGTGCCGAAGATGGTGTCCTCGTGGAACAGCGACAGCGTCTCGATCTTGGCGCCCTTCTTCTTCATGGCGTCGAAGAAGTCGAACATCGCGGCCGAGTACATCTCGTCATGCGGCGCAGCGCGGAAGTAATATTTCAGGCCGCGGCGATGCAGGCTCGGCGAGGAGTTGTCGGCGGAAACGAACGGGACCTGATAGCGTTCGCAGATCTGGCTGACGGTGACGGCCACCGCGCTCTGATAGGTGCCGATGATGGCGCAGACCTTCTCTTGCGTGATCAGGCGCTCGGCCTCGGCGCGGCCCTTCTGCGGATCGGCCTGGTGGTCGGCGAACACGAGACGGATCTTCGCACCGCCGAGACCCGGCAGGCCCTCGCCCTTGGCCAGCGGCAGGTCGAAATCAGTGTCCTTGTTGATGACCTCGAGCGCAGTCTCATAGGCCTTCTGCGCGTCGACGCCCTGCTGCGCGCTGCCGCCGGAGAACGGATAGATCACGCCGATCACGACTTCCGAGGTCTGTGCGCGCGCTGCCAGCGGCACCAGAGCGGCAGTGGCGGTGGCTCCCAACAACACGTCGCGGCGAGTGATCGTCATGGCAATGTCCCCTGTTACTGAATTTCGGCCGATCGAATGAAGCGATTGATGGATTCGGTAAAGCCTGAAGAAGCGGCAAACGCTGCCCACTAAATCACGGCCATGGCCCTGTTCTTGAGATCCGTCACCAGCATCAAGCCGGGCGAATGCGTGATCGCGAATGGGAGCTTCGCGGCGTTGATCACCGATTGCGGCGTCACGCCACAGGCCCAGAACACCGGGATCTCGTCATCCGCGACGGGCACCGGATCGCCGTAGTCGGGCTTCGCAATGTCCTTGATACCGATCAGATGCGGATGGCCGAGATGCACGGGCGCGCCGTGCACGGCGGGATAGCGTGAGGTGATCTGCACCGCGCGGATCGCATCCGCCGGCTTGAAAGGACGCATCGACACCACCATGGGACCGGCGAACGGTCCCGCCTCACCACAGGCGATGTTGGTGCGATACATCGGCACGCGCACGTTCTTCTCGATGTGGCGGATCGGCATGCCCTCCTCCAGCAGCGCCTCCTCGAACGAGAAGGAGCAACCGAGCACGAAGGTCACGAGATCGTCGCGCCAATACTTGGACACATCGGTCGGCTCGTCAACGACTTCGCCGTCACGCCAGACGCGGTAGCGGGGAACGTCGGTGCGGATGTCGAGATCGGCGCCGAGCGATGGGATGAAAGGACTGCCGACCTCGGACATGCCGATGATCGGGCACGGCTTCGGATTGAGCTGGCAGAAGCGGTGAAAGGCGCCGGCATATTCCGCCGGCAGGATCGCCAGATTGCCCTGAACGTATCCGGGGGCGACGCCGGCCGTGGAGGCGACCAGCCCCGCGCGGTAGGCGAGCCGAGCCTTACGGCTCGGAAGGGCGTCGGGCGTTTCAGTTTGCTGCGCTGCCACCAAAACAGTCATGTGATCGACCTGCCTATAAACTCGACAAAGACAAGCCAACACCAAGCGTGCTATAAAGTCTAATCGTCGTTTCTAATCAATCTCGATAAATCTGATTTATCGACTAGGAAAATCCTTCCAATGCTGGACTTCAGGTCGATCGAGACGTTCCTATGGGTTGTGAAGCTCGGCAGCTTTCGTGGCGCCGCGCAAAGGCTCAACACCACCCAGCCGGCGATCTCCCAGCGCATCGCCCAGCTCGAACGCGAGATGGGCGTGAAGCTCCTGAACCGCGATCATCGCATCGCCTCGCCGACGCCGAGCGGCCGGCAAATGATGGTCTATGCGGAGAAGCTGATCGGCCTGCGCGCGCAGATGATGGCGGAGATCGGCGACCGCTCGGCGATGCGCGGGGTGATGCGGCTCGGCGTCGCCGAAACCATCGTGCACACCTGGCTGCCGCGGCTCGTGAAGAGCGTGAACGAGGTCTACCCGAACCTGTCGCTGGAGATCGAAGTCGACATCACGCCGAACCTGACCGCGCGCCTGCTCGCGCAGGAGATCGAGCTCGCTTTCGTGGTGGGGCCGTTGTCCGCCTCCGGTGTGCACAATCGCGTACTCGCCGATTATCCGATCGGCTTCCTCGCGAGCCCCTCGCTGGGGCTCGGCAATGGCCCGGTGACGCCGGCGGAGCTTGCGCGGTTTCCGATCATCACGTTCCCGCGCAAGACCAAGCCTTACGAAGTCGTGCGCGAGGTGTTCGACCGCCCGGAGCTGCCGCCGATCCGCCTGCATGCCTCCGCCTCACTGGCGACGGTCATCCATATGGCGGTCGAGGGACTCGGTATCGCCGTAATCCCCGACGCCATCGTCGAGAACGAGCTTGCCGACGGGCGGCTGCAACTGCTCGACACCGATCTTGCGATCGCGCCGCTGACCTTCACCGCGAGCTGGCTCGCCTCGCCCGACGTCGTCGCCGTGGAGCGCGTTGCCGAACTCGCACGGCAGATTGCGCAGAGCAGCCTCGCGGTTGACGCGCCCGCGCTGGCGCGTCATTGAAAAAGCGCCGGACAACCTTCAACGTCATTCCGGGCCGATGCGACAGCATCGACCCCGGAATCTCGAGATTCCGGGTTCGGCTCTTCGAGCCGCTCCCGAACGACAGCCAAAATGGACTGACCGCATGAGCCGAGCCGCCACCAATCTGCAAATCGATTCCGCCCGCCTGTGGGGCTCCATCCACGAGACTGCTCAATTCGGCGCGACCGCCAAGGGCGGTGTGCGGCGGCTGACGCTCAGCAGCGAAGACAAACAGGTGCGCGACTGGTTCCGCAAGGCCTGCGAGGATGCCGGCCTGGAGGTCCACGTCGACGCGCTTGGCTCGATATTCGGCCTGCGCAAGGGACGCGACATGTCGAAGCCGCCGGTCGGTATCGGCTCGCATCTCGACACCCAGCCGACCGGCGGCAAGTATGACGGCATTTTGGGAACGCTCGGCGCGCTGGAGGTAATCCGCACGCTGAACGATGCCGGCATCGAGACCGAGGCGCCGATCTGCGTCGTCAACTGGACCAACGAGGAAGGCTCGCGCTTCGCACCTGCGATGATGGCCTCTGCCGCCTATGTCGGCGACTTCACCACCGACGACATTTTGTCGCGCAAGGACGCCGAAGGCACGACCGTCGGCCAGGCGCTCGACAGCATCGGTTATCGCGGCGACAAGCCGGTCGGCTTCCAGAAGCTCGGCTGCTTCGTCGAATTGCACATCGAGCAGGGTCCAATTCTGGAAGCGGAGGGCAAGACCATCGGCGTGGTCGATTCCGGTCAGGGCGTATTGTGGTATGACGGCAAGATCTCCGGCTTCGAGAGCCATGCGGGTTCGACCCCGATGCTGCTGCGGCGCGATGCGCTGGCGACCTTGTCGGAGATCGTACTGGCGATGGAGTCCATCGCGAAGAAGCACGGACCGAACGCAGTCGGCACCATCGGCGAAGCCGTGATCGCAAACCCATCGCGCAACGTCATTCCCGGCGAGATCGCCTTCACCATGGACTGCCGCAGCGCGGATGACGCCATCATGGACGCGCTCGATCGCGATTTGCGCGCCTCGATTGGAGACATCGCCGCACGCCGCAAGGTCGAGGTCAAGATCGATCTAGTCTGGCGCAAGGCGCCGACGCATTTCGATCCGAAGCTGATTGCGGCAGTCGAGAACGCCGCGAAGACGCTCGGCTATTCCTCCCGCCGCATCACCTCCGGTGCCGGCCACGACGCCTGCAACCTCAACACCGTCATGCCGGCGGCGATGGTGTTCGTGCCCTGCAAGGACGGCATCAGCCACAACGAGCTCGAGGACGCCACGCAGGGCGACTGCGCCGCCGGCACCAACGTCCTCATGCATACCGTGCTGGCGATCGCCGGCGTCGCATCCTGACCGGAGAGAACCATGCGCGGAGTTTTCGTCGACGCCAATGAAACCCTCGCGGCGATCATGGAGCGGCTGAACAAGCCTGATGATCCCAAGGTCCGGATTAACCGGGATCCCGACATCAAGCCCGAGCAATACCCCGAGATCCTCGATGGCGCCGAGATCGCCATCGTCGACCACACCGCGCTGCCAACCGAGGTGGCAAAGAAATGCACCGGCTTGAAGCACGTCGTGTTCCTCGGCACCGGCGCGCGCAGCTACATGAACCCGGAGGAGCTCAGCGAGCTCGGCATCTCCGTCCATCTGATCAAGGGCTATGGCGACACGGCGGTCGCCGAATCCGCGATCGCGCTGATGTGGGCCTCGGCCCGCGTCATCGCGATGATGGACCGCGAGATGCGGGCCGGCAACTGGCTGCGCGAGGACGGCATGCAGCTCACCGGCAAGACCCTCGGCCTGATCGGCTTCGGCGGTATCGCCGCCGAGGTTGCGCGCATCGCGTCCGGCTCAGGCATGAAGGTGATCGCCTGGAACCGCTCGCCCAAGAGCCATCCCGGGGTCGAGTTCACCGATCTCGATACGGTGCTGGCCAGAAGCGACGTCGTGTCGCTGCATCTGCTGCTCAACGACGAGACCCGCGGCATGATCACGCGCGAGAGGATCTTTGCGATGAAGCGCGGTGTCATCCTCGTCAACACCGCCCGCGCCGCGATCGTCGACGAGGCCGCCATGATCGATGCGCTGAAATCCGGCCACATCCGCCATGCCGGCCTCGATGTCTTCAACATCGAGCCGTTGCCCGGCGATCATCCGCTGACGAAGCTGCCGAACGTGACGCTGTCGGCGCATTCCGCATTCCGCACGCCGGAAGCGAGCGAAAATCTGATTGAAGCGGCCTGGATCCACTGTCGCCGCATCGTGCAAGGATAAGAGCAACAACAATGGCCGACTATCGTATCATCAAGGCAGAGCCGCTCACCAACGCCATCCGCGCCATCGTCAAGGCCGGCGGCTCCTCGGACCGCGAAGCCGAGCTCGTGTCCACCAACCTCGTCGAGGCCAATCTGAAGGGACACGACTCCCACGGCGTCGGCATGATCCCGCGCTATGTCCAAAGCGTCACCAATGGCGGCCTCGCCGTGAACCAGCACGTCAAGATCGTGCTCGACACCGGTCCGCTCCTCACCCTCGACGGCCTCACCGGCTACGGCCAGGTGATCGGCCATGAAGCGATGGAGCTGGCGGCCGAGCGCGCCAAGCGCAACGGCGTGTGTCTCGTCGGCCTCTCCAACTCGCACCACATCGGCCGCATCGGCCACTGGGCCGAGCAGTGCATCGACCACGGGCTGGTGTCGATCCATTTCGTCAACGTGATCTCGCGTCCGATCGTGGCGCCCTGGGGCGGCAGCGATGCGCGCCACGGCACCAACCCGTTCTGCGTCGGCATTCCGCGCAGGGGCAAGAACCCCATCGTGCTCGACTTCGCCACCAGCAGGATCGCGCAGGGCAAGACCCGCGTCGCCCACAACAAGGGCGTCGAACTGGAGCCCGGCACCATCATCGACAATGAAGGCAAGCCCACGGTCAATCCGCGCTACACCGTGATTCCCCCGTACGGCGCCATCCTGCCGTTCGGCGAGCATAAGGGGTCGGGCCTCGCGTTGGTCTGCGAAATCCTCGGCGGCGCCCTCTCCGGCGGACAGGTGGTCAAGGGTCCGTCCGACGGCAAGTACAACGTCCTCAACGGCATGCTCTCGATCGTCATCGACCCGGGCAAGCTCGGCACCGGCGAAAATCTCGCGCGCGAAGTCGAGAGCTTCGTCGCCTGGCACACCGGCTCGCCGCCCGCACCCGGCGTCGACAAGGTCAGGATCGCCGGCGATCCCGAGCGCGAGACCAAGACGAAGCGCCTTGCCGAAGGCATTCCGATCGATCCGACCACTTGGCAGGAGATTCTAGAAGCCGGGAAGAAGTTCGGGCTGGATCAGGCGGCGATCGAGAAGATCGTGGGGTGATAAACTGTCGGACGCTGGCGCGTTCCGCCTTGGATGCGTGAACGCGCCAGAACAACTTAGTCCACCATATCCGCGACCGCCTTGCCGCAGGCCGTAGTATCGGCATTGCCGCCGAGGTCCTTGGTGCGGAGCGTGCGTTCGGCCAGCGTGCGCTCGATCGCCTCGACGATCGATTTGCCGGCTTCCTTCTCGCCGAGATGCTCGAACATCATCGCGCCGGACCAGATCATGCCAATCGGGTTGGCGATGCCCTGCCCCGCGATATCGGGCGCCGAGCCGTGAACAGGCTCGAACACCGAGGGGAAATCGCCCTCGGGATTGATGTTGCCGGACGGTGCGATGCCGATGGTGCCGGTGCAGGCCGGGCCGAGGTCGGAGAGGATGTCGCCGAACAGATTCGAGCCGACCACGACGTCGAACCAGTCCGGATGCAGCACGAAATTCGCCGTGAGAATGTCGATGTGGTACTTGTCCCACTTCACGCCCGGAAACTTCTTGGCCATCGCTTCCACGCGCTCGTCCCAATAGGGCATGGTGATCGAGATGCCGTTGGACTTGGTCGCCGAGGTCAGGTGCTTCTTCGGCCGCGACTGCGCGAGCTCGAAGGCGAACTTCAGGATACGGTCGACGCCGGTGCGGGTCATGACCGTCTGCTGCGTCACGAACTCGCGGTCGGTATCCGGGAACATGCGGCCGCCGACGGAGGAATATTCGCCTTCCGTGTTCTCGCGCACCACCCAGAAATCGATGTCGCCGGGCTTGCGACCCGCCAGCGGCGACGGCACGCCGGGCATCAGCCGCACCGGACGCAAATTCACGTACTGGTCGAACTCGCGGCGGAACTTGATCAAGGAGCCCCACAGCGAGACGTGATCCGGAATCTTGGCCGGCCAGCCGACCGCACCGAAATAGATCGCATCGTGCTTGCCGATCTTGTCCTTCCAGTCATCAGGCATCATCTGGCCGTGCTTCTCGTAATAGTCGTAGGACGAGAAATCGAAATGGTCGAAATGCACGGAGACGCCGTGCTTCTTGGCGGCCGCCTCCAGAACGCGCAGACCTTCCGGCATCACTTCCTTGCCGATGCCGTCGCCAGGAATGACTGCGATCCGGTATTGCTTCTTGCTCATCGATAACGTCCTTGGTTGGTCCGGCAGCCGCCGCGTTTTGACCGCACTGCAATGGACCAAACGCGGCGGCAGTGCAACGCTGCACTGCAATCTTGACCATGGCGCGGCCAAGCGCCTACTGATTTGATCCTGTTCCCACGAACGAGTACCCCTCATGGATCTGCATCTGCGTGGCAAGCGCGTCCTGATCACCGGCGCGTCCAAGGGCATCGGCGCAGCCGCCGCCGAGGCGTTCGCCGAGGAAGGCGCGCATCTCCTGCTGGCGGCCCGCAGCGGTGAGGCGCTGAACGCGCTGGCCGACCGCTTGCGCGCAGCGCACCAGATCGACGCCGCGACGAGCATCGTCGATCTGCGCAAGCAAGAGGACGTCGCGCGGCTGGCGAAAGAAGCTGCCGACGTCGACGTGCTCGTCAACAATGCCGGCGATATCCCCGGCGGCTCGATCGACAAGATCGACGAGGCGACCTGGCGGCACGCCTGGGAATTGAAGGTGTTCGGCTACATCAACCTCACGCGGCATATCTATGCGCAGATGAAGGCGAAGGGCGGCGGCGTCATCGTCAACGACATCGGCGCAGCGGGCGAGAAATTCGACGCAAACTACATCTGCGGCAGCGCCGGCAATGCGGCCCTGATGGCGTTCACACGTGCGCTCGGCGGCAAGAGCCTCGCTGACAACATCCGCGTCGTCGGCATCAATCCCGGGCCGGTCGGCACCGACCGCCACGTCACCCTGCTCAAGACACGGGCCAAGCACCAATTCGGCGACGAGAGTCGCTACAAAGAATTCCAGAAGAGCCTGCCGCTCGGCCGCCCCGCGCATGCGCGCGAGATCGGCGACCTCATGGCGTTCCTGGCGTCGGACCGCGCCGGCTACACGTCGGGCGTGATCTACACGGTGGACGGCGGCATCAGCGCGGGGTGGGGTTAACCGCCCCGAAATGATTTAGGCACCGTCGTTCCGGGGCGATGCAAGAGCAGCGAACCATGGTGCAGTTGCGCACCTGAGAACCCTCGAGATTCCGGGTTCGCCCTTCGGGCGCCCCGGAATGACGATCCAGAGGTAGGAGTAAGATAGTTGTCTCAAGACCTGATCCGCGAAACCGCCTGCACCGTCGTCGACAAGCTGCGCTCCGGCGACGTCTCGCCGCTCGAGCTCCTGGATGTACTGGAGAAGCGCATCGCTGAGGTTGACGGCAAGGTCAACGCGCTGCCGATACTGTGCTTCGATCGCGCGCGCGAGAGTGCGAAGACGCTGATGCAGAAGCCGGCCGGTGCGCGCGGGCTGCTCGCAGGCCTGCCGGTGCCGATCAAGGACCTGACCGACGTCGCGGGCGTACTGAACAGAGGGCTCGCCGATCTTCAAGGACAACATCCCCGCGAAATCCGACCTCATGGTCGAGAACCTCGAGGCCAACGGCGCCCTCGTCTACGCCAAGTCGAACACGCCGGAATTCGGCGCCGGCGCCAACACCTTCAACGAGGTGTTCGGCGCGACACTCAATCCCTGGAATACGACGAAATCGGCAGCGGGATCGTCCGGCGGCGCGGCGGTGGCGCTTGCGACCGGCATGGCCTGGCTGGCACAGGGCTCCGACATGGGCGGGTCCTTGCGCAGCCCGGCTAGCTTCTGCGGCATCGTCGGCATGCGGCCGAGCATCGGCCGCGTCGCGCATACGCCGAAGGCGGGTATCGATCGCAATCTCGGCGTGCAGGGCCCGATGGCGCGCAACGTCGAGGACCTCGCGCTTCTGCTCGATGCCATGAGCGGCGACTACGCCGACGATCCGCTGTCACTGCCGGCGCCCGCAACCTCGTTCCTGACATCCGCGCGCGCAGGCAAGAAGCCGAAGCGTATCGCCTATTCGCCCGATCTCGGCATCACCCCGGTCGATCCCGAAGTGAAAGCGATTACGCGCAAAGCGGCGGAACGCTTTGCCGAAGCCGGCGCGATCGTCGAGGAGGCGCATCCAGATTGGCGCGAGGCGCATGAATGCTTCCACGTGCTGCGCGCCTTCGATTTCGCGATCAGCAAGGCCAATCTGCTACGCACCAGGCGGGACCTGCTCAAGCCTGAGGTGATCTGGAACATCGAGGAAGGCCTCAAGCTCACGGTCGATCGGCTGGCGCGCGCCGAGGAGCAACGCGTCGGTATGACCGCGCGCGCGGTCGAATTCTTCAAGACCTACGATCTGCTGCTGACACCGACGACGATCGTGCCGCCCTTCCCGATCGAACATCGCTATGTCGCCGAATGCGCCGGCAAGAGGTTCGAGAGCTACATCGAGTGGCTCGGCATCGTCTACGCCATCACGCTGGCCTGCTGCCCGTCGCTGTCGCTGCCGTGCGGCTTCACGGCATCAGGCTTGCCCGTCGGCGTGCAGGTGGTCGGCGCCCCCCGCGCCGACGCGCAGGTGATCGCCGGCGCGAAGGTGCTGGAGGATATTCTGGACCTTCGCGCCACGACGCCGATTGATCCAAAGGTGAAGCGGTAACCTCGTGCTCCGGGCGCAGCGCAGCGTCCCGGGCGGTGCGAAGGATCGTCCGGTGCGGTGCGCTGCAGAGCCGGGGCCCATCTCTCCGCGAGCTCCCGTGAATTCCTGGGTCCCGGCTCTCCGGCGCAGCGCTGGCGCGCTGCACCTCGTCCGGGACACGAGACCTCATCTCCCGCTCCTTGCCTCCAGGCTCCGGCTGTAGCGCGACATCGCAAAGCAAAAGACAAAGTAGATCGCGGCGACGAAGACGTAGACCTCGACCGAGAACTGCTGCCAGGCCGGATCGATGATCGCGGTCTTGGCCGTCGTCAGCAGATCGAAGATGCCGATGATCAGCACGAGGCTGGTGTCCTTGAAGAAGGCGATGAAGGTGTTGACCAGCGGCGGGATGACGTGGCGGATCGCTTGCGGCAGGACGATGAGCCGGTGCTTGCGCCAGTAGGACAGGCCCAGCGCGTCGGCGGCTTCATATTGCCCGCGCGGCACCGCCTGAAGCCCGCCGCGGATCACTTCGGCGAGGTAGGCGCCGGCGAACAGGATGATCGCGATCTGTGCGCGCAGCAGTTTGTCGATGTTGAATCCGGCGGGCATGAATAGCGGAAACATCACGCTCGCCATGAACAGCAGGCTCACCAGCGGCACGCCGCGGATCAGCTCGACATAGAGCACGCTGAGCGAGCGGATGGCCGGCAGCTTCGAGCGACGGCCGAGCGCGACCAGGATGCCGAGCGGGAAGCCGAAGGCGAGACCGAACGTCGCCAGGATCAGCGTCACCGGCAGTCCGCCCCAGCGGTCTTGCGAAACGAAGGACAGTCCGAGCACGCCGCCCCACATCAGCACGCTGATCAGCGCCAGCGCACCGATCCAGAGATAGACAAGCTCGCGCCGCCACAGTGCGCGGCGGGTCGAGAGGTAGTACAGCACGATGAACAGCCCGACTGATAGCGCTGGCCGCCACTGCTCGTCGAATGGATAGGTGCCGAACAGGATGAAGCGATATTTCTCGGGGATGATCGCCCAGCAGGCACCGACGCCACGCACTGCGCGGCAGGCGCTGGAATCGTTCGGCGGCGTCAGCCAGACCGCGTTCGCCATGCCCCATTGCACGAAGCTGAAGATGCCCTTGGCGAGCAGCGCCAGCAGCACGACCGTGATGATGCCGTTCGGGATCGAGGAGAACAGATTGGTGCGCAGCCAGCGCAGCACCGGATTGCCTATCTGCGGACGGCGGGCGGCGCGCGGGGCGTCCGGAATCTCCGTGATTGCGGTCATGATCAGCGCTCCACCAGCGCGATGCGCGCATTGTACCAGTTCATGAAGAAGCTGATCGAAAGGCTGATGGTCAGGAACACCGCCATGATCAGGGCGATGGCTTCGATCGCCTGCCCGGTCTGGTTCAGCGTGGTGTTGGCAATCGAGACCACGTCCTGGTATCCGATCGCGACCGCGAGCGAGGAGTTCTTGGTCAGATTGAGATACTGGCTCGTCATCGGCGGCACGATGACGCGGAGCGCCTGCGGCAGGATGATCTGCCGCAGCATGAAGCTGCGACGCAGGCCGAGCGCGTTGGCGGCATCCCATTGGCCGCGCGGCACCGACTGGATGCCGCTGCGGACGATCTCGGCGATGAAGGCCGAGGTGTAGGTGACGAGCGCGATCAGCAGCGCGAAATATTCCGGCGCGAGCGTCAGCCCGCCAACGAAGTTGAAGCCGCGCAGCTGCGGCCATTCGATCGACCAGGACACGCCGAGCGCGAGCGAGACCGCCACCGGCATCACGACGATGAGGCCGAGCGCAAACGGCCAGGCCGGCCGCGGCCTTCCGTCGCGCATCTGCTGCGCGACCAGCCATCGCCGAATGACATAGGACACCGCGCAACCCAATACCGCAGCGCCGAGCACCGCGAGTTGCGGCGGACCGAACGGGATCGCCGGCAGGATCAGGCCGCGATTGGAGAGGAACACGCCCTCGACGGGTCGCCAGGCGGCGCGTGCAGCCGGCAAGGCCTGCATCAGCACGTACCAAAACAGGAGCTGAAGCAGCAGCGGGATATCGCGGAGCGTTTCGACATAGACGGCGGCGAGCCGCGACAGCAGCCAGTTGGCCGACAGCCGCGAGATCCCGATCAACGTGCCCAAGATCGTCGCAAGGACGATGCCGATCACCGCGACGCGCAAGGTGTTGGCGATGCCGACGACGAACGCCCAGAAATAGGTGTCCCTCGGATTGTAGGCGAGCAGGCTGTCGGCAATGGGCATGCCGGCCTCGCGGCCCAGAAAGGCGAAGCCAGTCGTGATGCGCCGGGCCGAGAGATTGGTGACGGTGTTGGACCAGAGGAAGACGATCACTGCGACCGCGATGCCGACCACCAGGACCTGCCAGAACAGGCCCTCCAATTCGTTCCGCCCAAGCGCGAACAGGCGGCGGCGCGGCGGCGGTCTGGGATGATCGGCAGTCACAGCACAAAAATCCTTCTCAAAATGCAGCGATTTCCGGCGGCGCACGTCAAGTGTTGCACCAAACCCCGTTTCATGCAACAAATGTTTCATGGCTGAGCCCGCGAAATCCTCGCCCTTGAGCGAACTGCGCATCGCGTTGCCATCGCTGCCGATGCGGCTGCAGGAGGTCGGGCGCTTCGTCGCGGCCAATGACTATGACGCCACCACCCGCTCAATGCGCGATCTCGCGGCAGAGGCCGGCGCCGATCCAGCCGCGTTCACGCGGCTTGCCAAGGCGATCGGCTATTCTGGCTGGGACGAACTGCGTGCGGCGCTGACCGAGGCACGGCGGCCGTCGCAGACCGCGCCCTTCTCCGGGCGCACAAAAGGCCGTCGCCATGGGCCGAACGCCGATGTCGCACTTGTCATCGACAAGCTCGAGGCCGAGGCCGCCGGCCTTCCGCGCATTCCAGCGCAACTCATTGCAGAAGCGGCGCGCGCGCTGCACGATGCCAAGCGGATCTGGATCGCAGGTTATCGAAGCTGCCGCAGCGTTGCGGAGCTCCTGAATTACGAGCTGCGACTGTTCCGCCCCGAGCAGGTGCAGCTCGTCGGCGCATCCGGTCCCGACGATCTCGATCTCGGCGCCTTCCGTCCCGGCGAAGCCGTCATCGTGATCGGCTTCCTGCCTTACACACATGCGAGCGTCCGCGTCGCGCAAGCCGCTCATCGCAGTGGCGCAACGCTGATCGCGATTGCGGACAGTCTCGCAGCGCCGATGGCCGAGGGCGCCGACCACGTGCTGCTGTTCGAAGCAGCCTCATCGCCCGGCTTCTTCCCGAGCCTCACCGGCGCCATCGCGATCGCCCAGTCGCTCGCTGCGGTGATGTTCTCGCTCGGCGGTACGGCCGCCAAAAAACGTCTGGAGAATACCGAGGCGCGGCTTGCTGCGGCCTCGACTTACGTCTCGGAGAAAGGTTGATCCATGAGTACTCGCACCAGCCGCGTGCTGCATCGCTCGCTACGCGAGACGCCGCCGAAGGCGATTGGCGGCGAAGGCGTTTATCTCTTCGCCGAGGACGGGCGCCGCATCATCGACGCCTCCGGCGGGGCGGCGGTCTCCTGCCTCGGCCATCAGCATCCGCGCGTGGTCGCGGCGATGGCAAAGCAGGCCTCCACTCTCGCCTATGCGCATACTGCTTTCTTCTCCTCCGAGCCGGCAGAAGCACTTGCCGAAACGCTGGTGGGACACGAGCCCGGCGGCCTCGCCTACGCCTATTTCGTCAGCGGCGGGTCGGAGGCGATCGAAGCCAGCATCAAGCTGGCGCGGCAATATTTCATCGAGCGCGGCGAGCCGCAGCGGCAGCACTTCATCGCCCGGCGGCAGAGCTATCACGGCAACACGCTCGGCGCGCTCGCCGCCGGCGGCAATGCCTGGCGCCGCGCACCCTATGCGCCGCTGCTCTCGACCGCTTTCAGTCACGTGACGCCGGCCTTCGCCTACCACGAGAAGCGCGAGAGCGAGTCGGATGCGCAGTTCGTCGCACGGCTCGCCGCCGAGCTCGAAGTCGAGTTTCAGCGGCTCGGCCCCGACACCGTGGCGGCATTCCTCGCCGAGCCCGTCGTCGGCGCCACCGCCGGCGCCGTGACCGCACCGGACGGCTACTTCAAAGCCGTGCGCGAGATCTGCGATCGCCACGGCGCTCTGCTGATCCTCGACGAGGTGATGTGCGGCATGGGCCGCACCGGCACGACGCATGCCTGGGAGCAGGAGGGCGTGGCGCCTGATATCCAGGCGATCGCGAAGGGGCTCGGCGGCGGCTATCAGCCGATCGGTGCGATGCTCGCAAGCGGCAAGATCATCGACACCATCCGTTCGGGCTCGGGCGCATTCCAGCACGGCCACACTTATCTCGCGCACCCCCTCGCCTGCGCGGCCGCGCTCGCGGTGCAGGATGTGATCCGCGAGGACGGTCTGCTCGAGCAAGTCAAGGAGCGCGGCCGGCAGCTCGAGCAGCGCCTGACCGAACGTTTCGGCAATCACCGCCATGTCGGCGACATCAGGGGCCGCGGCCTGTTCTGGGCGATCGAGCTCGTCGCCGATCGCGCGACGCGCGCCTCCTTCGATCCAGCGCTCAAGCTGCACCAGAAGATCAAGGCCGAAGCCTTCGCCGGCGGGCTCGGCTGCTATCCGGGCGGCGGCACCGTTGACGGTGTGCGCGGCGACCACGTGCTGCTGGCGCCGCCCTATATCGCATCAGTCGACGAGATCGACCTGATCGTCGACAAGCTCGGCACCGCCGTCGATAACGTGTTGCGTAGCATCAATCACTGAGGGGAGAGTAGTATGAGGAAAGTGGTTATCGCAGCGAGCGTGCTCGCAGCATCAACGGTGATGGCGTCGGCGGCGACGCTCGACACGGTGAAGAGCCGCGGCACGCTGGTCTGCGGCGTCAGCGCCGGGTTCGCCGGCTTCTCCGCGCCGGACTCGCAAGGCAACTACAAGGGTCTCGACGTCGACTATTGCCGCGCGCTTGCCGCCGGCGTGCTCGGTGACCCCAACAAGGTGCGCTACGTCTCGCTGACGGCCCAGAACCGCTTCACCGCGCTGCAATCAGGCGAGATCGACGTGCTGTACCGCAACTCGACGCAGACCTACTTGCGCGGCGTGACGTTGGGCCTGCGCCAGGGCCCGATCAACTTCTACGACGGCCAGGGTTTTGTCGTGAAGAAGGACCTCGGCGTGAAGGAGCTGAAGGACCTCAAGGGCGCCACCGTCTGCGTCGCGCAAGGCACCACGCACGAGGTCACGCTCGGCGATTACGGCCGAGCCAACGGCATCGACTGGAAGCCGCTGGTGTTCGATCGCGTCGACACCATGTACCAGACCTTTTTCGGCGGCCGCTGCGATGCCATGACCCAGGACGCTTCCGCACTCGCCGGCGCGGTGATTACGGCGGCGCCGAACCCGGCCGACTACGTCGTGCTGCCGCAGACCATCAGCAAGGAGCCGCTCGGCCCCTTCACCCGCAACGGTGACGAAGTCTGGAGCGACATCATCACCTGGTTGCACTACGGCCTGATCGAGGCCGAGGAGCTCGGGGTCACGCAGGCCAATGTCGAGGAGATGACGAAGTCGCAGACGCCGGCGATCCAGCGCCTGCTGGGCACCTCGGGCGACCTCGGCTCGCGACTCGGGCTCGACAACAAATGGCTGGCCACGGCGATCAAGGCCACCGGCAACTACGGCGAGATCTATGAGCGCAACGTCGGCAAGGCGAGCCCGCTCAAGCTCGATCGCGGGCTCAATGGCCTCTGGAGCAAGGGCGGCCTGATGTACGCCATTCCGTTCAAGTAGATATTGATCGTGTCCCGGACGCGCTGCAGTGCAACGCTCCTGCGCAGAGCCGGGACCCAGCAGCGACAATGGACCCCGGCTCCGGAGCGCAGTGCTGCGCATTGCGCTCCGTCCGGGGCACGGAACCAGTAGATACGTTCAATGGCAACGCCCCCTCGCATCGCCCTGATCCACGCCCTCAAGCATTCCATCGCCCCGATCGAAGCGGCGTTTGCAAAGGCGTGGCCCGAGGCGCGGCTGATGAACCTGCTCGATGACAGCCTGTCGGCGGACCTGGCGCGCGACGGTTCGCTCAGCGACACCATGACCGATCGCTTCCTCGCGCTCGGCGATTACGCAGCGGCGACGGGAGCGGATGGAATCTTGTTCACTTGCTCCGCTTTCGGCCCCTGCATCGAGGCGGTGGCGCGCGCGCATGCATCGATGCCGGTGCTCAAGCCGAACGAGGCCATGATCGAGCGCGCGGTGACGATGGGCCAGCGCATCGGCCTGCTCTCGACTTTTCCGCCGACGCTGGTCTCGATGCCGCCGGAATTTCCGACCTCCGTCCAAATCGTTCCGAAACTCGCCGAGGGCGCGTTGGCTGCGCTCGACCGCGGCGACCGCGCCACACATGACCGGCTGATTGCGGAGGCTTCAAGGGAGCTGCGCGATTGCGACGTCGTCGCACTGGCGCAGTTCAGCATTGCGGCAACGGCGCCGCTGGTCGCGGAGGCAACCGGTCGCCCTGTCGTGACGACGCCGGACAGCGCGGTCGACAAGCTGATGAGACTGCTGAAGGCGAAGGCTTAAGCGCCAGCCCTTTTTCGACGCTGGACGTCCTTGATCGCGACCGCAAGCGCAGCCTTCGTCTCGTGGACGAAATCCTCGACCAGCTCCTCGCGCGTGGCATGCGCCGCCTCGCCGGTGAACAAGCCCTGCTCGGCCAGCATCACCACACCGTGGAGCGCCGCCCAGATCTTGAGCGCCTGCCGTTCACGCAAGTAGCCGACAGCGGGCGCTTCCAAAGCTTCGATCACGAGCGCAAAGGTCTCCCGTGTCGCCTCGTGCAGCTCGCTGCCCTTGGCCGCACAGGACACCGTGCGCGAAGCGAACATCAATCGGTAGATGCCATTTCGGCGCAGACCGAAATCGAGTGTCGCCTGCGCGAGCCGCGAGAGTTTCGACTGCTTCGACGGCTTTGCCATTGCCTCGCGTAGAAGCGCCGAGAGCTGCCGGAATGCCTCCGCGGTGACTGCCGCGAGCAGCGCCTCGCGGTCGGCAAAATGCCGGTATGGCGCCGGCTGCGAGACACCGAGCTTCTTTGCAAGCGCCTTGATGCTGATCGCCTCGGCGCCACCCTGCTCTGCTTCGTGCAGCGCAGCCTTGATCAACGCATCGCGAAGATCGCCATGGTGGTAGGTCTTCACGGGCTTGCGGGCGAGTTTTGAGTGCATGTTGAGGCGAAGCCTATATGGTCCGTCAGGCAATTACCGAGAATATCATTGCAGCACTTTCAGACATTTAGTTTCCCCGTCGATTGCGAAACTTACCAAGCAAAAAGTGCGGGATAAAGCGACAAGTCGAGCAAAACGTGCGAAAGGATTCTCATTCTGTATCCATACGCGACTTCGATGTGGGATTGCACGTTCAACGCGATCCGGCTCGCCGCGGCGGAAGCTGCCCTGAATGTTCTAATTCTTCGGCACCCGTCAGGATCAGCACCCATGAGCCAGGGCATGCGCTTCCAGCAGCTGTCGAACACTATGCGTGACCGGTCCGTACTGAACGGCCCAAAGCCGGTAGTCTGGGTTCAAAGACCTCCTCGATGTGAGATTGCCGCTGGTCGTCGCGCGCGATCTCGATACGGTGCGGACGACGCTGATGACGGAATACCCGCACGCCACCACTGCCATCTCGTTCCCCAAAATATGTTGAAGCTCCCTCGCGCCAACGTAGCTCGATCTAGATCATGGCTGCCCACGGCGGCGCATTGTTAGCCAGCACACACCGGACCCGACGAGTTGCCTCGGTGTCTCAAGGCGTATGCTTAACCCAAAACCGGCTCTCCCGCTTTTGTTTGTGAGAGCTTAGTTTTGACGGTGCTCATTCCCCGTTCAAACGACGCGATTTGCAGCAAGCTTCAAACGGCTGCCCAACCAATGACGCTGAGCTCGCCATGATCGACCCAGGGCAGGTTCAATTCGCGAGGAGGAAATAGCTTCTCCTGCAAAATGGGCCCCAAGACGGCGACCCTCGCCTCGGCCGGTATCGCAACAATCAGGTTTGGGTGCCGGCAACGCTTCAGGGACTAGCGGCAGCTGAAGCTAGAAGACTGCGTCGCCGGGCCGTGGCCATCCCACGTCGTCCGCTGGGGATAGACGCAGACTGGATAGCTCACACTGCCATCGCGCGAGGTCAACGTGATCTCGCCCGGCGCGACTCCCTTCTCGACCCAATCGGTCAATGCGGAGAAGAACTGGTCCTTGTCGCGGGTCGGCGTTTGGTTGGCGTTGCCTGGCAGCTTCGGCAGCGGCACGGCGTCGTTCTTGCCGGTCACGGTGTACGAGCGACCCTGCGAGGAATGCGCGACCCCCGGCACCAGATACATCCGCATGAATTTTGAGACCTCGGCATCGCCGCCCATCGCAGCAAGCACGCGCTCGTGATAGTTGACGTTGCCGGCCGGCGGGATCGCATCATCCGCAAGTCCGCTCCACACGATCACCTTGCGGCCGAGATCGCGCAGCTTGGAGAGATCCGTCTTGTCAGTGATCAGATTGCTGAACAGCGTGGGCTGCAGCGCGACGTTCTTGTCGACGCCAGCGGCGAGGTCGGCATAGTCGAGCTCGAGCCAGCGGTTACGCTTGGCGGTCGAGGTGTTGGTGATCGGAATGGCTGACGTCGCGCTGGCATCGGCGGCGTAGCTGACGTCCTGCATGCCGAGCGCAAAATTGTCAGTCGACGCGCTCGTGATCTGCATCGAGATCGACGTGCCCTTGGTAAAAGTCCACCACAGCTGCTTCACGCCGAGCGCTTTACCGCTACGGGCTTCCGCCGTCTGAGCCGGATCGACGCTGCCATCGCGGGTCGCCCCGTACCAGATCTTATTGAGCGCACCCGCTTCCTTCGCGCTCATGCAGGCCGCCGTGTCGCCATTGCTGCCGGTGACGCCGTCGCCCGCTTCGCCCGCACAAAGCAGCACCGCGTCACGCGCGGGATTGTAGTCGCAGGCGAAGGGATCAAGCAGGAAGCCGAGGCCGGCCTTGTCGCAGGTCGCAACAGCGCGCTTATTGGCTGCCTCGACCTTGGCGGCGAAAGCGGCGGCCTCTGGCTTGTTGATTGCTGTGAAGCCCAGCTCGGTCTTCATCACGATCTGCGGATAGAGGCTGGTGGTGCCGAACTTCGCGATGTTCAGCGCAGGCTGCGCAATCATGTAGCCGTCATAGAGCTCGGGATACTCCTGCAGGATCTTCAGGCCCTGGCGGCCGCCCTGCGAGTGTCCATCGTAGTAGACGAATTTCGGCACCTTGCCGTAGTAGAGATTGACCAGCGCTTTGGTCTTGACCGCCTGCTCGACCATCGCCCGCACCGCGAAGTCGCGCAGGCCCTCGACGTTGACCTTGCCGTCGGAGAGGAAGGCGAACGAGCCGTCCTGATACCAGGGCTGGCCCGCATCCGTTGTTCCGGAGGCATATCCGATATTGGCATTGACGATCGCCGGCACCTTGCTGCCGATCTTGTCGGGGTAGCGATGGCCGCCGCCGACCCAGCCGCCGCCGCCATAGTTGCGGATGCGCTCATTCCAGTTACCCTGCGTTGGCAGCCAGACTTCGATGCCGATACCTTCTGAATAAGACGGCGCGGTCTTGTCTTTCTCAGCCGTGACGCCGGGACCGACCAGCAGCTTCACGAGGCAAAGATCGGCTGCCGCCGTGATCGGCTTCGGCGCATCGGGCGCCAACAACTCCTCACCCTTCTTGACTTGGCGGACCGCGATCACCGTCGTGATCTCGTCGGGATGGAAGGCAGCCTTGATGCCGTCGTCACAAGCCATCGGCTCGGCGGATGCCGATGTCATCTGGCAAGTCGCAGCCACCAGCAGTATTGCCCATAAATTCCTTCGCGCGATCGGCATCGGTTCTCTCCCCTCGCTTATTGTTTTCTGTTGGCAGCCCGCGGCCGCCTTAATCCACAATCGTCAGCGGCCGCGACTCGCGGGTCTGCGCGGCGAGTCGGGTCGCGACATCGGCGCCGCCCAAGCGCCGTCTCGCGCGCCGCCGCGTGCGCGCAGCGCCCGTCTGGTCAAGGCGCGCGCAGATCATCCCTCTTCATTCCGTTTTAGAATGATCTTCTGATTAAACATCGTTTGAACTAGCCGAATAGGCAAGGTCTAATCGCCAGGATCATGATGAAACTGCATGATCCTTGGATCTAGCCAACGAGGACGGCCGATCCGCCGTCGATGGAGATTTTGATGCCAGCGCTGCGCGCGGACGCGGACGAGATCCGCACTCTGTTCTCCCGCGCCATGTCGGACATGTACCGGGTCGAAGTGCCGCAATACGGCACCCTGATGGAACTCGTCAACGACACCAATCGCGAAACGTTGCGCCAGCACGAGGAGCTTCGTGCGAGCCTCGAGCGAAGTGATGAACTCGAGCGGTTAGACGTCGAGCGTCACTGCGCCATTCGCCTCGGGCGGGCGGACGAATTGTTCGACATGCGTCGCGTCTTTGCGGTGATGGGCATGCACCCGGTCGGCTATTATGACCTGTCGGTGGCCGGCGTGCCCGTCCATGCCACGGCCTTTCGGCCGATCGACGATGCCGCTCTCCGGCGCAACCCGTTCCGGGTATTCACCTCGCTGCTGCGCCTCGACCTGATCGAGGATGAGACCCTTCGCGCCCAGGCGGAGCGAATCCTTGGTGAGCGCCGCATCTTTACGCCGCGCGCACTCGAGCTCGTGAACATTTTCGAGACGGAAGGTCACCTGACCGTCGCGCAGGCGGAGGAGTTCGTGCGCGAAGCGCTCGACACCTTCCGTTGGCATAGCGAAGCGACAGTGAGCCTTGAGGTCTACAAGCGGCTGCATGACACGCATCGGCTGATCGCCGACGTGGTGAGCTTCAGAGGGCCTCACATCAACCATCTGACACCGCGCACGCTGGACATCGATGCCGTCCAGGCCGGGATGCCACGACGCGGCATTGCGCCGAAGGCCGTGATCGAAGGGCCGCCGCGCCGCGACTGCCCGATCCTGCTGCGCCAGACCAGCTTCAAGGCGCTCGAAGAGCCCATGCTGTTCAGACAGGCAAACGCCACAAAGGTCGCCGGGACGCATACGGCCCGCTTCGGTGAGATCGAGCAGCGCGGTGCCGCTCTCACTCCCAAAGGCCGCGAGCTCTACGACCGATTGCTCGCCTCCGTGCGGCAGGCGGGCGCGACCGCGCGCGACTACGATACCGAATTGGCCGATCAATTCAAAGCGTTTCCGGACGATTGGTCGAAGCTTCGCTCGCAGGGGCTCGCCTTCTTCCGCTATTTGGCGACGCAAGCAGGCATTGAGGCATGCAGGCGGCACGCTCCGCCATCCAGCCTCGAGGATTTGGTGTCTGCGGGCTTTCTGCACTACGATCCGATCGTCTACGAGGATTTCCTCCCTGTCAGCGCGGCAGGAATCTTCCAGTCGAATCTCGGCGCCGACCAGCAGCAGAACTACGCCGCGCGTTCCAACCGGACTGCGTTCGAAGCCGCCCTCGGTGCCAAGGTTTACGACGAGATGGAGCTTTACGCGCGGGCGGAAAGGGATTCCCTGGAGCAAGCTCTGGTCCAGCTCGGATCACCGCACCTCGCACGCCGCGCGATGGCCTAATCGAACCGCCTTTCAAACGTCCAAGAGAAAACCGCCATGACGACCACGACCCAGACTTCAACTCGCGCCATCAATTCCCTGGCGGGCGAGGCAGACGCGCTCCTGATCTCGCTCGGCGTCAAGCGCAGCCGGTACACCGGCGGCAAGCTGATCGCACGATCGCCGATCACCGGCGAGATCACGGGCCATGTCAACGAGATCGGCGCCGCCGATGCACAGGCGGCAATCGACAAGGCGCATGCGGCCTTCCTCGAATGGCGACTGGTGCCAGCGCCGAAGCGCGGCGAGCTCGTCCGCCTGCTCGGCGAGGAGTTGCGCGCCAACAAGCAGGCGCTCGGCAGGCTCGTGTCGATCGAGGCCGGCAAGATTGCCTCCGAGGGCCTCGGCGAGGTCCAGGAGATGATCGATATCTGCGATTTCGCGGTGGGTCTGTCGCGCCAGCTCTATGGCCTGACCATCGCGACGGAGCGCAGCGACCACCGGATGATGGAAAGCTGGCATCCGCTCGGCGTCACCGGGATCATCTCGGCGTTCAACTTCCCCGTTGCCGTATGGTCCTGGAACGCGGCGCTGGCGCTGATTTGCGGCAACAGCATCGTCTGGAAGCCGTCCGAGAAGACGCCGCTGACGGCCCTTGCGACGGAAGCACTGTTCGATCGCGCACTCGCGCGCTTCAAGGCGGAAGGCGGCAAGGCGCCGGACGCTCTGTCCACCGTTCTCTTCGGCGGCCGCGAGATCGGCGAAATTCTTGTCGATCACGCCAAGGTCCCGCTGGTGTCGGCAACCGGCTCGACGGCGATGGGGCGTATCGTCGGACCGCGCCTCGCGAAACGCTTTGCCCGCGCGATTCTCGAACTCGGCGGCAACAACGCCGCAATTGTCGCGCCGACTGCTGACCTCGACCTGACCCTGCGCGGCGTCGCATTTGCCGCCATGGGCACGGCAGGCCAGCGCTGCACGACGCTGCGACGCCTCTTCGTCCACGAAAGCGTCTATGACACGTTCGTGCCGCGACTGAAGCGCGCCTATGAATCCGTCACCATTGGCGACCCGCTCAAGGACGGCACCCTGGTCGGTCCGCTGATCGACGCCGCAGCCTTCGCCTCGATGCAGAAGGCACTGAGCGAGGCGCGCGCCGCGGGCGCCAAGGTGTTCGGCGGCGAGCGCGTTTTCGCCGACGGCGCCGATGAGGCGTATTATGTTCGCCCGGCGCTGGTCGAGATCTCAGAACAGACTGGCCCGGTCGTGCACGAAACCTTCGCGCCCATTCTCTACGTGATCAAATACCGCGACTTCAATGCGGTGCTCGACCTGCACAACGCAGTGCCGCAGGGACTCTCGTCCTCGATCTTCACCAACGACCTTCGCGAGGCCGAAGCGTTCCTGTCGGCGCGCGGATCGGATTGCGGCATTGCCAATGTCAATATCGGCCCATCCGGCGCCGAAATCGGCGGCGCCTTCGGAGGCGAGAAGGAAACCGGCGGTGGACGCGAGTCGGGCTCGGATGCCTGGAAGGCTTACATGCGCCGCGCGACCAATACGATCAATTTCGGCCGCACATTGCCGCTCGCGCAGGGCGTCAAGTTCGACGTGGCGTAAAGAAAAGATAGATGAACGCGCCTCTTCACAGCTCGGCATTATTCCGCCCCTCCCGCCGCCTTTCGTCGATCGGCGTGTCGGAGATCCTGAAGATCAGCGGGCTTGCCGCTGAGATGAAGCGCCGGGGTCGGGACATCATCATCATCCTCGGTCTCGGCGGATCCGGATCGCTGACGACACCGGCCAACGCGCCGGTGAAATGGGCCATCGCGGACGGACATCCATTCCTTGCTTGGGGGCAACGAGCCGCGATCCTCAAGGAGGCACCTCACAAGGCTGCTGCCAAGCTGTACATGAATTGCCAGATCTCGGAGGAGAACCAGCGCAAGGCCTATAACGGCTGGTCCGTTCGCACGGACGTGCAGCCGCAAGGCGGCCTGAAGCCGGTTTGGGACTATGCAAACTCCAATTTCGCCGAGTTTCCACGCTTCATGGAAGATCGAGCCTTGGTCGAAAGGTGGCGCCAAACCTTTGCGATCTACTTTGGCGAAGTGAGAGGCGAGCCGAGCCCAGGCTGGTTGGGACAGCGGCCCGGCGCCTGAGAGATCTTTAAAGGACAGGTCCGCCAGCTTGCGGCTGCAACTGGCGGACCAACGGGTGATTGAGCCTGGGAAAGACCGTTGGGGAAACCGGGAAACCTGATGCTCGATCCAACGCTTTACTGGCGATTTGAACGTCAGCCGAGATCGGCCCGCGTGCCCGTGAAGATCGCGTTCGATCCCGACTCTGATCGCCCGCGAAAGGCTGCGAGCTCCGTCAGGCTGACGGTGCCAAACTCGGGGAAGCCTATGCCAAGATCGCGAAGGGCCCAGGCAACGGTGTAATCGTCCGGGATCAATCTCGGTGAGCAACCAGGTGGCGGCACCGCCGGACTTGAACGGCTTGACGACAGGTTCCAAGTCGATCTCGTCGGGTTTGGAAACTTTCGCGACATTTGGTGACGTTTTCGCACGATTTGCGAGACTGTCCGCTATAAGTTTGCGCTTGACAGGGGAAGTCCATCGCGAATGTAATAGGATATAACTTAAATAGAATTCAGGTGAGGAAACGCGCCGCCTTCGGGCTCTGCGCGCACGACCAAGGGAGCCGCAATGGCAGAGCGATTGAAGGTCCACGTCGATCCCGACAAATGCCAAGGCCATGCCCGCTGCAATGCACTCGCGCCGGAACTTTTCGAGCTGGACGAATATGGCAACGCGCACGAAACCGGCGACGGCAGCGTGCCGCCGGGGCTCGAGGACAAGGCCTGGCTGGCGAAATCCAACTGCCCGGAAATCGCGATCGATGTGATCGAGGAGTAGCGCGGCCGCGACCGCCCCGCGTGCTTTCAGCGAACACGAGCCAAGGGATTGCCTGCCATGTCCGACGTCAACCAGCCCGCCGCCCATCCGCCCGTGACCGACTGGGTCCATGATTTCGACCACACCGACCCACAATGGACGGAGAACCCGTTCCCGATCTGGGACGAGCTGCGCGCCGCGAGTCCGGTCGTGCACACGCAACGCTTCCTCGGCTGCTACCTGCCGACGACCTATGAGGCGGTGCGCGAGATCGCCAACGATACCGAGCATTTCTCCTCCCGCCGCATCATCGTCCGTGACGTGCGGCCGGAAATCACCAGCAAGAACGCCGCTCCGCCCATCACCTCCGATCCGCCCGTGCACAAGCCGGCCAAGCAATTGCTGCTGCCGCCGTTCACGCCGGACGCGATGAAGAAGCTCGAGCCGCGGGTCCGCGCCATCTGCAACGAGCTGATCGACGACTTCATTGCCGAGAAGAGCGTGGACGCTGCGGCGCGCTACACGAAGCACATTCCGGTGCGCGCGATCGCGCACATGCTCGGCATTCCCGAGAGCGACAGCGAGCTCTTCATCAACTGGATCCACATGATCCTGGAGCTCGGCATCACGGATGAGAGTAAGCTGCTCCAGGCCGTGCAGGAGATGAGCGCCTATTTCAGCGGCCACATCGAAGCGCGCAAGAACAAGCCCACCGACGACCTGATCTCCTACCTGATGAATGCCAGGGACAAGGACGGCAATCCGCTCGAGGACACTCACGTGCTGGGGTCGTTGCGCCTGCTGCTGATCGCCGGCATCGACACCACCTGGAGCGCGATCGGCTCCTCGCTCTGGCATCTTGCGAAAACGCCCGCCGATCGCGAGCGGCTGATCGCCGAGCCCGGGCTGATCCCGACCGCGGTGGAGGAGCTGCTGCGCGCCTATTCCCCGGTGACGATGGCGCGCGAGGTGGTCAAGGAGACGACGATTTCAGGCTGTCCGGTCAAGCCGGGCAACATGGTGCTGCTGTCCTTTCCGGCCGCGAACCGCGACCCCAAAATGTTTCCGGACGCTGACAAAGTCGTGATCGACCGCCGCGAGAATCGGCACGCGGCCTTCGGCCTCGGCATTCACCGTTGTGTCGGTTCCAACCTGGCGCGCATGGAAATGCAGGTTGCGCTGGAGGAATGGCTGAAGCGGATTCCGGACTTCCGGCTGGATCCGGCAGGCACCGTGACCTGGTCACAGGGCACGGTGAGAGGCCCCCGCCAGTTGCCATTTCTGCTCGGAAAGGCGATGTAGGCCCCTCCAGCAGAGATACGGAGAGGCCGGACGTGACAGTGCAAGCAACCAAGCCGGCCTCTGAGCATTTTGACGTCGCCGACGCCGAGCGGCGGATCAAGGCGATCTTCATCGGCTCCGTCGGCAACCTCGTCGAATGGTACGATTTCTACGCCTATACGGCGTTTGCGCTCTACTTCGCCCCTGCCTTCTTCCCCGGTAACGATCCTGTCGTGCAGCAATTGAACGCCGCCGTGGTGTTCGCGGCGACCTTCCTGATGCGTCCCCTCGGCGGCTGGTTCTTCGGCTATCTCGCCGACCATTTCGGCCGGCGCATCTCCCTGACGCTGTCCGTCGTCTTCATGTGCTTCGGCTCGCTGATCATCGCGCTGACGCCGACCTATGCCACGATCGGCTTTGCCGCGCCTGTCATCCTGGCCCTCGCCCGTGTCATCGAGGGCCTGAGCCTCGGCGGCGAATACGGCGCCAGCGCCACGTATCTCAGCGAGGTCGCCGACCCCAAGCATCGCGGCTTCTATTCCAGCTTCCAGTACGTCACCTTGATCGGCGGCCAGCTCACGGCGATTATCGTGCTGCTGCTCCTGCAAAAGGTCTTCCTGACGCCGGAGGAGCTGAAGGCCTGGGGTTGGCGCATCCCGTTCGCGATCGGCGCGGGGCTCGCGATCTTCGCCGCGGTGATGCGGCGCGGCCTGCACGAGACCGAGGCGTTCGAGGAGGCCAAGAAGGTGGTGAAGCCGACCGGCTCGATCACCAATCTGCTGCGCTATCCGCGCGAGCTCTTGCTGGTCGTCGGCCTCACCGCCGGCGGCACCGCGGCGTTCTACACCTTCACCACCTACATGCAGACTTTCGTCAAGCTCTCGGTCGGGCTGACTGAGGATCAGACCACGTTCGTGATCTTCGGCTCGCTGATCTTCGCGACCATCCTGCAGCCGATCTACGGCGCGATCTCCGACAAGATCGGCCGCAAGCCGCTGCTGATCTTCTTCGGTATCGCCGGCACGCTCGCGACCGTTCCGCTGCTGATGACCCTGAAGGAGACCAAGTCGCCCTTCATGGCCTTCATCCTGATCTGCTGCGCCTGGCTGTTCGTCGCCGGCTACACCTCGATCAACGCGGTGGTGAAGGCCGAGCTGTTTCCCACCAATGTCCGCGCGCTCGGCGTCGGCCTGCCCTATGCGATCACGGTCTCGATCTTCGGCGGCACGGCGCCGGCGATCGCGCTCTACTTCAAGAGCATCGGGCACGAGGACTGGTTCTATTTCTATCTTGCCGGCATCATCTGCCTGTCGCTGATCATCTATTCCACCATGCGCGACACGAAACACGCCTCCGCAATGCATCGCCACGAGTAGGCCATGACCGACGAGACGCCATCCGACAGCAAGCTGACGCGCACCAAGGAGAGATGGGCGCGCGAGGGCCGGTTCCTCACCGGCAAGATTACGCGCCCGGACGATCAGCGGCTGCCGCCCGGCCAGCATCTGACCAAAGACTGGCCGGTGCTTGATCTCGGCGTCGTGCCGCCGGTGTCGCGCGAACGTTGGCGGCTGGACGTCTACGGCGCGGTCGAGCGTCCCGTGTTTTGGGCCTTCGACGAATTCACCGCGCAGAAACAGGCCCGCTTCACCTCCGATATCCACTGCGTGACGACCTGGTCGCGCTACGACAATGAGTGGGAGGGGCTCGCGACGCGTGAGCTGCTCGCGGCCTGCCAGCCGCGCGAGGATGCGCGCTTCGTCGTGCTGCATTCCTATGACGGTTACACCACCAATCTCGCGCTGGAGGACTTTGCCGCCGAGGACGCGCTGCTCGCCCACAGCTGGTCCGGCCAGCCGCTCACGGAGGAGCATGGCGGCCCCGTGCGGCTGGTCGTGCCGCATCTGTATTTCTGGAAGAGCGCGAAATGGCTGCAGGCCATCGAATTCCTGACCGAGGATGCGCCGGGCTTCTGGGAAGTCCGCGGCTATCATAACCGCGGCGATCCCTGGGCCGAGCAGCGCTACTCGGGGGATTAGGTTCAAGCAAGAACGGGGGAAGCCCATGCCGACGGAGCGCTTTCAATTCACTGGCGAAGGCGGCCATCAGCTCGCGGCCGCGCTGGAGCTGCCCGACGGCGAGCCCGCAGCTTTCGCGCTGTTCGCGCACTGCTTCACATGCGGCAAGGACACGCTGGCGGCCAAGCGGATTTCTGTGGCACTGGCGGCCAGGGGCATCGCGGTGCTGCGCTTCGACTTCACCGGTCTCGGCTCCAGCGAAGGCGATTTCGCCAATTCGACCTTTTCCTCCAATGTCGCCGATCTCGTCCGGGCCGCCGATCATCTGCGCAGTGCCCGCAGGGCGCCGTCGATCCTGATCGGCCACAGCCTCGGCGGCGCAGCGATCCTCGCGGCTGCAGGACGAATTCCCGAAGCCAAGGCGGTCGCGACCATTGCGGCGCCCTCCGATCCCGCCCACGTCACCAATCTGTTCAAAGAGCATATCGACAACATCCGCACGCAGGGCGAGATCGAAGTGTCGCTTGCGGGCCGCCCATTCCGGATCAGGCGTGAATTCCTCGACGACATCGTCGAGCACGAGCTGATGAAGGACGTCACCGGCCTGCACAAGGCGCTGCTGGTGATGCACTCGCCGGTCGACGATACCGTCAGTATCGACAACGCGACGAAGATCTTCGTTGCGGCCAGGCATCCCAAGAGCTTCGTCTCGCTAGATCATGCCGATCATCTGCTGACGAAGCCCACTGACGCGCTCTACGCGGCCGACGTCATCGCCGCCTGGGCGAGCCGCTATATCGAGATCGCAAAGCCCGCCAAGGTGGTCGATCTCCCTGAGGCGCCGCGCCGGGTTGTGGTGCAGGAGACGCGCAAGAGCAAGTTCAACCAGATCATCACCATCGGCCCGCATCATCTGGTGGCGGACGAGCCGGTCGCGGCCGGCGGCGAGGATGCCGGCCCCGGCCCCTATGATTTCCTGCTCGCCGGCCTCGGCGCCTGCACCTCCATGACCATGCGCCTTTATGCCGACCGCAAATCGCTGCCGCTCGACCGCGTCACGGTTATGCTGAAACATTCGAAGATCTACGCCAAGGATTGTGCCGAGTGCGAGACACGCGAGGGCATGCTCGACCAGATCGAACGCGACATCGCGATGGATGGCGCGCTCGATGCCGAGCAGCGCAAGAAGCTGATGGAGATCGCCGACAAGTGCCCGGTGCACCGCACGCTGACATCGGAGATCCGCATCGTGACGAAGTCCGCGGACTAGCACGCCGTCGCTACAAGCACGACGCCATCGTCCGCACGGCCGCGCTGATCTCGCTTTCGCGCCAGGCCGCGAAGCCGAGCAGCAGGCCGTGATCGCGCGGCTGACCGAGCGCCAGACTCGACAAGGCGCGCGTTTCGACGCCCGCCGCGACCAACCGCTTTACCGCCCGATCAGTGCGACCGCGCTGGAGACGGGCAATGAGCTGGATGCCGCCCGGAGGCACTTCGACCGAGAGCATCCCGCCCAGCTGCCGCTCCAGTTCCTCGACAAGGTGATCGCGGCGCGCGCGATAGAGCCGGCGCATCCGGCGCAAATGCGCGAGGAAATGGCCGTCGGCGATGAATTCGGCCAGCGCCTCCTGAATGTGGCTGGACGCGATCAGCCCGATGTGCCGCTGCGCGATCTCCAGCGTGCTGACCAACGCCGGGGGCGCGACGAGATAGCCGAGCCGGATATCCGACGTCATCACCTTCGAGAAGGTGCCGACATAGAACACGCGACCGTGGGCATCGAGCCCTTGCAAGGCCGGCACCGGCCGGCTGTCATAATGGAATTCGCCGTCGTAATCGTCCTCGACAATCCAGGTCTTGCCGGGCCTGCTCAGGCCAAGAAATTCGGTACGGCGCGCCAGCGACATCAGCCGCCCGGTCGGATGCTGATGCGAGGGTGTCATGAAGATCAGCTTTGGCGCCGCACGGCCCCGCATCGGTTGCATGCCCTGCTCGTCCAGACCGATACCGGTGACGCGCGCGCCGGAGGCCCGGAAGGCGGCCGCGGCACCGGGATAACCGGGATCCTCGACCCAGACGTCGTCGCCGGGCGAAATCAGCGCTGCCGCGATCAAGGTTAGTGCGGCCTGCGCGCTCGGCAGGATCATGATCTGCTCCGCCGTGGCGCGAACGCCTCTGCTGGTGACGAGATAATGCGCCAGCGCCTCGCACAGGCGTGTTCGATTCACTGATCCGAGCCCGCGCTTGGCCGCACCTACGGCACTGCGGCGCAGACAGCGCGCCCAGACCTCGTTCGGAAACTCCCTGAAATCGGCGTGCCCCGGACGCAACGGCTTCAGCTGCGCCTGATAGGACATCGGCCAGTCGGTCTGCTTCAGCCCCGAAGCCCAGGGGGAGAGCCGCGGCCTGGCAGAACGTACGCTCGACGTAGCGGTGCCGGTCCGTTCGATATGCTCGTGGCCGTCGACCGCGACCACCGGACGGCGGCCGTGCGAGGCCTCGACATATCCTTCGGCAGCAAGCTGCTCGAACGCATAGGTGACGGTGTTCCGGGAGACGCCGAGATCGCGCGCGAGCCGACGGCTGGATGGCAGCATGCGGCCTTTACCGAGGCGGCCGCTCGCGATCAGCTCTCTAAGCTGGCTCGTCAGCTGCGCCATCAGCCCCTCGTCGTCCGACCGTTTCAAGTCGATCAGAGCCGGGATCACTTCTTCCGAAACTGGCACCTTGTTTTTCTCCCATCTGGTCCTTTTTCAAGTGCCAGATGAGATGCTATGCGCCGAGCTGGATTGCTTCAAGGACCTCCAGATGAATTCGCTGTCGCCTCGCGCCGCCGTCGGCCTGTTCCTCATCGTCGTGCTGGCCTGGGGCGTGAACTGGTCGGTGACGAAGCAGCTCGTCCAATTCCTTCCACCCCTATGGACGTCGGCGATCCGGAGCTGGATCGCGCTGGCTGGATTGTTCGTGATCCTTGGCCTCAGCAACAATATGGTCATCCCGGAGCGGCGCGACATTCCTGTCGTCCTGAGCGTGGCGCTGTTGCACATGACGCTGTTCTCGGTCCTGGTTGCGGCTGGTGTGCGCTTCCTGCCCGCGAGCAAGGCCATCGTGCTCGGTTACACCACGCCGCTTTGGGTCGCGATCGCCGCGCCGCTACTGGGGAAGGATACGCTGACCGCGCCAAAGCTCGCCGGCGCCCTGCTCGGGCTGATCGGCCTTGCCGTGATCCTGAACCCTACGTCCATTGACTGGGCCAATGCGAACGTCGTGCTCGGCGCCGGCATGGTCATCCTGGCCGCGATCTCGTGGGCCGCCAACATCATCTATATCCGCGCGCACCGCTGGATCGCGTCGCCGCTCCAGCTCCTGATCTGGCAGGTGCTGGTCGCGACGATCGTGCTGACAGGATCGGCGCTGGTCACGGATGGCCTGCCGCACGTGGAATGGTCGTGGAGGCTCGCCCTGCTGTTCCTGTATTCCGGCCTGATCGGGACGGCGCTGGCCTATTGGGCGATGTCAATGGTCAACAAGAGCATCTCGGTGCTGACGACGGCGCTGGGCACCACAGGAACGCCGCTGGTCGGCATCGCCAGTGCCGCGATCCTCCTGAGTGAGCCGATCGACGCGAGCCTTGCGGTCGCGGCCGGACTGATCGTCACCGGCATCGGTCTTGCGACGCTAGGCGATCGGTTGTTGCGCAGTCAGGCCACTGCGAGCGGCTGAACGCGCAAGCTTCCGCGCAGGCCCGCCGCGGTGCCGAGCAGGATGCCGGCAACCGCGACGAAGGAGCCAAGAGCGAGCGTCGAGACGCCCGTGAGCCCCTGACCGATCGAGCAGCCGAACGCCATCACGCCGCCGATCCCCATTAGCGCAGCCCCGGTGCCCGAGCGCAGCATGTGGCGTGGTGAGGAGTAGCCTTCGAGCTTGAAGCGACCGGTAGCGAGCGCCGTCACCAGACTACCGGCGAAGACGCCGGCAACCGTCGCAACGCCGAAGTTCGGCGTCAGCCCGGTCGAGAGCATGGCGTATTGCAGGCTATCAGCGATCGGCGCGACGAAGGTGAGCGAGGTCACTGGGACTGGATTGAAGTCGTCGGCGCCGAGATAGCCGGTGACGTACCAGCCGGCGGCAACGAGCAGTCCCACAATGCCACCTGCCGCGATCTGCCCCGGCGAACGGCGGAACGCCGGGTGCGCGAAGGCGAACAGGACGAGCGCGATGACGGTCGCGGCGGCGGCAAGCGCGCGCGACAGCGATTCCGTGACACCGATCATCCTCAGCAAGGACGGCAGCGAATTTGCGCTGACGGTCATTTGCGAAGCCTGGACCAGCGCGATACGCGCCGGCGCGATCAGGCCCTTGAGCGTCATCTGCGCGGCAATCGCAAGAACGATCACGACGACGGAGGAGCGGAGATTGCCGCGGCCGAGCAGCACCAGGGCCCGCGAGCCGCAGCCATTCGACAGCACCATGCCGTAGCCGAACAGCAGGCCACCAAGGAAGAGCACTGGGGCGGAAAAGGATTGCTGCAAATAGATCGACTTACCGAAATCGACCAAGCCGTTGCCGGCGAGGAACTGGCTCGCGACGATCGCGACAGCGATCGCCAGCGCGTAGGTCCGCACCAGCCGCCCGTCGCCATCCGTCAGAAAGCCGCGCATACTGCTCATCAGGCAGAAGCCGCTGAGCAGGCCGGCGACACCGTAGACGAGGCCGATGACGAGGCCGGCGAGGATGACGAGCTGGGCAGCTTCCATCGATTGTTCTCAGATCTCTCGACGTTCTCCGTCATTGCGAGCGCAGCGAAGCAATCCAGCCTGTCTCCGCGGGTGCATTTCTGGATTGCTTCGGTACGCTCGCAATGACGGTGTGTTATGGCTTCAGGATCACGCGATCTCGCGACGAGCCGGCGACCGCAACATACGCTTCTTTCGCGCGCTCCAGTGGATAGACCGCATTCGTCTTGATCGGGAACGGTTTCAGATGGCCGCTCGCAAAGCCGGGCCCGAGGTCGCGCAGCACCGCGCCTGTGGCGGCGGAGGACAGGCCGAGCGTGTCGATGCCGACATAAGTGTGCTGTCCCCGGTAGAATTCGAGGATGTTGAACTGCACGATGCGGTCGATCGCGGCGATCAGGATCTGGCGGCCGCGCAAGGCGAGTGACTTGTGCGCCGCTTGGAAATAGGGATCGCCGACCGTATTGAAGACGATGTCGGCGCCCTTGCCGCCGGTCAATTCGCGCACGCGCGCGGCGACGTCGGAGGCGGAGGCGTCAATCACCTCGATGGGCGCACGGGCGTGACCTTCATAGGGTTCCGCCTTGCGCACCACTCCGATGACGCGCGCGCCCTGCCAGGTCGCGATCTGCACCGCGGCCTGGCCGACCTTGCCGTTGACGCCGAACACCAGCACGGTCTCGCCGCTCTTCGGCACACCTGCGCGGCGAAAACCTTCCATCGCGGTGACGAAGGGCACGCCGACGCCGGCGGCCTCTTCCCACGACACCGCCCTGGGTTTCTCCACGACCGCATCGGCGTCGACCACGAGATGGCTGGCGTGGGTGCCGTCGCGGCGGATGCCGAGATCGCCGGAAGAGCCGAACACCTCGCGGCCGATCGTCCCGGCGGGCCCGTCGATCACCACGCCGGCATAGTCACGGCCGGGGGTCCGGGGGAACACGGCATAGGGCATCAGCCCGGTCGCAGCCTTGACGTCGGACGGATTGACCGCAGCGGCCTTCACCTCGACCAGAAGATCGTTCGGCCCGCGCGCAAGCGTCTGACGCTCGACCACAGGGGCAAGCACAGCGGCGCTTTCAGCTTTGGCGTTGAGGCGCACGCAGCGCGCTTCGACCGTCCTGGCATCGGCTGGTGACATGAAAAGACCCGCGATTTCTCGCGGGCCTTGTCGCCTCTGGCGCCGGTCAAGTCAATCCGTCAGTCCTTGGGCCGCTTGTCGTAGAGCCGTTTGGCCTTGCCCAGCGAGCGCTCCAGCGTGGCCGGCGCGACCACCTGGACCTTCGAACTGATGCCGATGGTGTTCTTGATATGGGTCGAGATCCGATCCGCTTGATCGACGAGACCCCTTCCGTCCCAGCTTTCGGGCCGCGCCTCGGCGATGATGGTGAGCTCGTCCATGCGGCCTTCGCGGGTGAGCTCGAGGATGAAGTGGCCGCAGCACCAGTCGGTCGCGAGCAGCACTTCCTCGATCTGGGTCGGGAACAGGTTGACGCCGCGCAGGATGATCATGTCGTCCGAGCGGCCCGTCACCTTCTCCATCCGCCGCATGCCCGGCCGCGCCGTCCCCGGTAGCAGCCGCGTCAGGTCGCGCGTGCGATAGCGGATCACAGGAAAGGCTTCCTTGGTGAGCGAGGTGAACACGAGCTCGCCCTTCTCGCCGTCCGGCAGCACCGCACCGGTCTGGGGATCGATCACTTCGGGATAGAAATGATCCTCCCAGATGTGCAGGCCGTCCTTGGTCTCGATGCACTCCTGTGCGACGCCGGGGCCGATCACCTCTGAGAGGCCGTAGATGTCGGTCGCATCCATGTCGAAGGCATCCTCGATCTCGGCGCGCATCGCGTTGGTCCAGGGCTCGGCGCCAAAGATGCCGATCTTGAGCGAGCACTGGCGGGGATCGAGCTTCTGGCGTTTGAACTCGTCGAGAATCGCCAGCATGTAGCTCGGCGTCACCGTGATGATATCGGGCCTGAAATCGTTGATGAGCTGCACCTGCCGCTCGGTCATGCCGCCGGAGATCGGCACCACCGTGCAGCCGAGCCTTTCCGCGCCGTAGTGCACCCCTAACCCGCCGGTGAAGAGGCCGTAGCCATAGGCGTTGTGGATGATCATGCCGGTGCGGCCGCCCGCCGCACGGATCGAGCGCGCCATCACCTCGGACCAGGTGTCGATGTCGCGTTGGGTATAGCCGACCACGATCGGCTTGCCCGTGGTGCCGGAGGAGGCATGCACACGCACCAGCTTTTCGCGCGGTACGGCGAACATGTTGAAGGGATAGTTGTCGCGCAGGTCCGTCTTCACCGTGAACGGAAATTTTGCGAGATCGGACAGCTCGTGAAAATCGGACGGATGCACGCCGGCCTTGTCGAAGGCTTTGCGATAATGCGCGACATTGTCGTAGGCATGCTTCAGCGACCAGGCCAGTCGCTGCGTCTGCAACGCCATGATCTCGTCGCGCGAGGCACGCTCCTGCGCGTCCATCTCGGCACTATAAGTGCTGGCACCTTCCTTGAGTTTCGTCAGAGCCATCCTCGTTTCCCCACATTGGTTTGTTCATTTTATTTGTCTTGCTGCGGCAGCCACGTGCCGGGAATGACACGCGAATGCCCGCGGAATTCCGCGATAACGGTGTCGCCCACGGTGACACGCACGTCGTAGATGCCGGAGCGGCCGCCGCGGGTGATCTCCCGCGCCTTAGCGACGAGTCGGTCGCCAAGCCTGCCGGGCTTGATGAAGGTGATCTGGCCTTGCGCGGCCACCACGCGCTCATTGTGCGAGTTGCAGGCAAACGCAAAGGCGGAATCGGCCAGCGTGAAGATGAAGCCGCCATGGGCGATGCGCTGGCCGTTGACCATGTCCGGCCGCACCGTCATGGCGAGCGTCGCAAAGCCCGGGCCGATTTCGACGATCTCCATGCCGAGGCCCTTGGAGGCATCGTCCTCGGCCCACATCGCCTCGGCACAGGCGCGGGCAATATCCTCAGGCGACAGGGCGGCTTTGACGTTCACGCGCTTCTCCCGGGGCCAGACGTTTGCTCATGATGTTCTGCTGGTTGCCGCAAGCTGTCAAATAATGCGACGCATTTGCATTCATCGGGTCTGATCTGCCGATCAGACATGATCATAATCGACCACGACCCGCTCCGACGATGGCTTGGCTTGGCAAGTCAGGACGAAGCCGGCCTTGAGCTCCCACGGTTCCAGCGAATAGTTGATGTCCATCGGCGCCTCGCCCTCGACCAGCTTGGCGCGGCAGGTCGAGCACATGCCGCCCTTGCAGGCGAAGGGCAGATCGACACCGGCGCGCAGCGCGGCATCGAGGATCGCCTCATCCTCGGCGACCGGCACGTCGCGACGCTTGCCGTCGATGATCAGCGAGGCGATCGCCTTCGGCGGCGCGTCTGGCGCAAGCACCTTCTTCGGCCGCGGCTTGCCGCCGAATTCGGAGACGAAGCGCTCGACGTGGATGCGCTCGTCCGCGACGCCGAGATCGCGGCAGGTCGCCTCGATCTCCTCGCTCATGCCAAGGGGACCGCAGATGAAGACATGATCGACGCTTTCCGCCGACACCAGCGAGCGGAGCAGCACCCTCACCTTGTCGCCATCGAGCCGGCCATGCAGGATCGGAATGTCCTGCTCCTCGCCGGAGATGACGTGGAAGATCGAGAGACGATCGATGAACCGATCCTTCAGCTCCTCGAGCGCCTCGAGAAACATGATGTTGTCGGTGGTGCGGTTGCCGTAGAACAGGAAGAAGCGGCTGTCGGGCTCGCGTGCGAGCACGCCCTTCACGATCGACAGGATCGGCGTGATGCCGGAGCCGGCGGCGAAGCCGACATGGATGCGCGCGCGATCTGCAGGCGGGACCACACCAAAACGCCCGGTCGGCGTCATCACGTCGAGCTCATCGCCGCACTTCAATTCATCCGCGGCCCAGCTCGAAAACGCGCCGCCATCGATCTTCTTCACGGCGATGCGGATCTCCCCGTCGTCAGGGCCGGAGCAGATGGAATAGGAGCGGCGCACTTCTTCGCCGTCGAGCGTGGTGCGAAGCGTGAGGTACTGGCCGGGCATGAACGCGTAGTCGCCGGCGAGCTCGCCGGGAATGGCAAACGTCATCGAGATGGCGTCGGACGCCTCGCGGCGGAGATCGTTGACGGTCAGGCGGTGGAAGCGCGGTGCGGCTGATGGCATCAGAAATACCCTGGCTTGGTGTCACCGCCGCCATTGCGAGGAGCCCTTGCGACGAAGCAAATCCAGACTGCTTCCGCAGGGGTAGTCTGGATTGCTTCGCTGCGCTCGCAATGACGATGGGACTGGCATCGTGCGCCTCAATGACACTTGAAGTAATCGAACGGTTCGCGGCAGGACATGCAGCGCCACAGCGCCTTGCAGGAGGTCGAGCCGAACTCGGACAGCAGCTCGGTTTTATCGGAGCCGCATTGCGGACACGCGACCGCCTGCTCGCCGAATAGCGCACGGCGTGAGCTCGAGGCTTGTGGCGGCGCGATGCCGTAGGCGCGCAGCTTGCGGCGGCCTTCCTCGCTCATCCAGTCCGTGGTCCAGGCCGGGGACAACACGGTGCGCACCTTGGGCTGATGGAAGCCGGCGCGCTCCAGCGCAAGCTCGATTTCGAGCGCGATCATGTTCATCGCCGGGCAACCCGAATAGGTCGGCGTGATCGCGACCTCCACTTGGTCACCGTCGAGAACGACATCACGCAGCACGCCGAGATCGGCGATGGTCAACACCGGGATTTCGGGATCGACCACGCTCGCGACGGCGTCCCAGGCGCGCTGGCGCAGCTCGCTGTCGAGCACCGTCACCATGTCAGCCCCGGGAAGATGCGCTGCATTGATTGCAGCTCGGACAAGAGATGGCCCAGATGCTCACTGTGGCGGCCGGAGCGGCCACCTTGCTGCATCCAGTCGTTCTGCGGCAGTGCAAGCGTGGCCTCATTGGCGACATCCGACAGCGTCTTCAACCAGCGACCGCGCAAGGTCGCGGGATCGACGGCGATGCCGGCGTCAATCAGGCTGCGCTCGCCGTCGTCAACGGCGAACATCTCGCCGGTGAAGGCCCAGAGGTGTTCGATCGCTCCTTGCGCGCGGGCGTGGCTCTCGGCCGTGCCGTCGCCGAGCCGGATGATCCATTCCGAGGCATGGCGCAAATGATAGGCGCTCTCCTTTTCCGATTTGGCGGCAATCGCCGCCAGCGTTGCATCGCGCGAATTCATCATCGCGCGCCAGTAGAGATCGGTGAAGGCGGAATAGAAGAATTGGCGCACAAGGGTTTGGGCAAAGTCTCCATTGGGCTGCTCGACCAGCAGCAGGTTCCGATACTGCCGTACGTCGCGCAAATAGGCGAGCTTGTCCTCGTCATTGTCCTTGCCCTCGACCTTCGCGGCATAGCCGTAGAGCTCCCGCGCCTGGCCGATGAGGTCGAGCGCAATGTTGGACAGCGCCATGTCCTCTTCCAGCATCGGCGCGTGTCCGCACCATTCCGACAGCCTGTGGCCAAGGATCAGCGCATCGTCGGCGCGGCGCAGTGCGTAGAGCACAAGTGGCGTTTCGGAGACCTGGATGTTGGCGACTGCCATCACATGTGCCCCACTTCTTCCGGCACCTCATAGAACGTCGGATGTCGGTAGATCTTGGACTCCGCCGGCTCAAACATCATGCCCTTCTCGGCCGGATCGCTCGCGGTGATCGCGGTCGAGGGCACGACCCAGATCGACAGGCCCTCGCCGCGCCGGGTGTAGATGTCGCGAGCGGCTTGCAGCGCCATGGTGGCATCGCTCGCATGGAGCGAGCCGACATGCTTGTGCGCGAGCCCGTTGCGGCTGCGAATGAAGACTTCCCACAGCGGCGTGTTCGGCGTGGCCATATTGATCTCCCTACTCCGCGGCTTGCGCAGTCTGACGCTGCGCGCGCTTGGCGGCATAGCTGGCTGCCGCCTCGCGCACCCAGGCACCCTCCTCATGCGCCTTGCGGCGTGCGGCCATGCGGTCGCGGTTGCAAGGGCCGTTGCCCGCAAGCACCTGCTTGAATTCGGTCCAGTCGATCTCGCTGTAGCGCCAGTGCCCGTCGGCATCCTGCGTCATGCCGGCGTCGGGAATGGTGAGGCCGAGATACTGCGCCTGCGGCACGGTCGCATCGACGAATTTCTGGCGCAGCTCGTCGTTGGAGAAGCGTTTGATCTTCCATTTCGTCGAGGCGTCGCTGTGCTGGCTCGTGGCATCGGGCGGACCGAACATCATCAGCACCGGCCACCACCAGCGATTCAGCGCATCCTGCGCCATCGCCCTCTGCTCGTCGGAGCCGCGGCAGAGCGTCAGCATGATCTCGTAGCCCTGGCGCTGGTGGAACGACTCCTCCTTGCAGACGCGTATCATCGCGCGCGCATAGGGGCCGTAGGAACAGCGGCACAGCGGAATCTGGTTCATGATCGCGGCGCCGTCGACCAGCCAGCCGATCGTGCCGATGTCCGCCCAGGTCAGCGTCGGATAGTTGAAGATCGAGGAATATTTGGCTTTTCCCGCGAGCATCGCGTCGACCAGCTCTTCACGCGAGGAGCCGAGCGTTTCGGCGGCGGCGTAGAGATAGAGCCCGTGCCCACACTCGTCCTGCACCTTGGCGAGCAGCGCGGCCTTGCGGCGCAAGGTCGGCGCGCGCGTGATCCAATTGCCTTCGGGCAGCATGCCGACGATTTCGGAATGGGCATGCTGGGAGATCTGGCGCGTCAGCGTCTTGCGATAGGCCGCCGGCATCCAGTCGTTCGGCTCGATGCGCTCCTCGGCATCGATGCGTGCCTGGAACTGCGCAGCCCTGGCGGCGTCCTCAAGACCGCGATCGTCGGTCTCGGCCGTGTTCAGCGCCTGAGTATACATGCGCATCCTCCCGTTTGTTGGGGAAGAATATATAACAGAAGCTAGTTCATGCAAGATATTTTTGTAACATAAAGATCAGGTGCCGAACCTCCGTTCCAGCGCCTTTCTCGCGGGTGGTAATGCCCCCCTCTCGTTGGTTCCATGGCCGTCGAGCCATTGTTCCGATGGAACGAGGAGCGCGCGATAAATCTCGCCGCAGAGTTTGCGAGCCGCCCGGCCGGGCCAATCCGGCGGTAGCAGGCTTTCGGGCAATAGCGGGTCGCGCAGCACGACGCGGCGGTAGTAGTGGATCAGCAGGATCCGTGCGGTGAAAGCGTCGGCCTCGGACAGAACCGTACCGCGCGCGATCTGGGCGCGCAGCGGCTCGAACGTCTTCATGAATTTCAGGTAGGCATCCGCGGTACGATCGAGCGGCCAGCTCGCGCTCAGCAGGCGACGTCCGCTGTCGTCCTCCGCCGAGACTTCGAGACGGATGGCGCCCCCAGCCTCATCCGGCACCGGCACGCCCGACGGTGCGACCCATACACCCGGCAGCGGACTGCCGAAGCCGGCATTGCGTAGTGCCTCGCGCGAGGCGTCGCGGTCCTCGCCATTGCCGATCAGCAGCAGCTCGAAGCGTCCGGTCCAGTCGGACGGCGGCGGATCGTAGATGTGGCGCGTGGCCGCTTCAAACGTCTGCCGGCCCTTGTCGGCCAAGCGATAAAAACTGTTGCGGCCGACCTTCTCGCGCGTCAGCCAGCCGTCGGCCGCGAGGCGCGACACCGCCGTGCGGACGACGCCGCTATCGATGTCCAGGCCTTCGAAGAATTCGAGCAGCGTACCGAGCCATACGGAGCCGCCGCGTGGCACGATGGCATCGCCGAACACGGTGATGACGATGGAGCCGGTGCGCGACGGCTCGCGCTTGAGCTGGTCGATGATGCGGGAGAGCGGATGCGCCATGCGCGAGGCATAGCGCGTTTGGTGCGGGTGCGACAATGCCGCGCGAGGCGCGCCGGTTCTCCGTCTCCCCGTGCGCGGCCGTGCGCGGGGAGAGGCGAAGAAGCTACCTGTGCGGATCGGGATAGGCGAGGCTGCGCCAGCCGCTGCGGTCGAAGGGGCGCCACTGGCCTTCCTTCTGTGCGAGGCGATCGGCGACCGCATAAACCACGGCCGGATGATGGCCCATGCCGCAATGGCTGCTCTCGACCTCGATGCTCTCTGTCTGCGCACCAGTCTTTTCCATGCAGCCCTGCCAGGCGCAGACGCCGTCGGTGCGGCTGAAGATGGCGGTGGTCGGCACCGGCGGCGGAACGGCGAGCTCGCCTCCGAACTGCGGATCGACCTCGTCGGCCTTGCGGCCGCTCGCCCATTCATAGACGCGCCAAGCGTTGGTCGAGCGCGGATCGCCCGCGAAGGGGCTGCCGAGCGTGATCACCTGGCGCACGCGCTCCGGCATCATCTTGGCGAGCTGGCGCGCATAGAGGCCGCCGAGGCTCCAGCCCACCAGGCTGATCTTGCGGCCGTGCTGGTCGCTCAGCTCCTGGACCAGATCCACCATCGCGTGCTGAACGCCCGGACGCAGGCCGTAATTGCGGCCCTGACGCCAGCCGCTCACCGCATAGCCCTTGCTCGCCAGAAACGCGCGCAGCGCGCGCGTCGACGCATCGGAAGCCACGAGGCCAGGCAGCACCAGCACCGGATGTCCGTCGCCGCGCGGCGCGAGGCTCAGGAGCGGCAGCGCGCCGAGGAATGCGCCGAACTCGTGGATCGCCCGCCCCTCCAGAAACATCAGGGTGCGGGATGGCGGGCGCAGCGTCTGGGCAGTTGCGGTCATCAATGTTTCCCCTGGGAGACTCGAGAGCCGCCGGCCGCGATGCCGGCAAATGGGCACGAATTCCAATACGCCGGCTTCTTGAACGTTCCGCAGCGCAACATGAATCAACTAGGCGGCCGGTTCCCGACATTCAAGCGGGAGAGATGCGAGGCGACAATAGGCCCGCACGTTAATGCTAACGGCCGTGACGCAAAATTCACAACAATCGAAGCAGAAATTCCAGGGAGTAAAGCGCAAGCCCGGCGAGCCCACCGATCAGCGAACCATTGAACCGGATGTATTGCAGGTCGCGGCCGATGTTGATTTCGACCAGCGAAATCAGCTGCGACATGTTCCACGCCTTGACCTGGTCGGAGATGAAGGTCGACACGCCGCTCTTCTGGTCGGCGACGAAGCTGCGCAGCACCGTCACCAGGCCCTGGTTGATCTCGCCGCGCAGCTCGGCATCGCCGGCGAGCGCCTCGCCCGCGGCGACGAACATGCCGGCGAGATGATGCTGCAACACCTGCGTCTCACCGCTCGCACTGCGCTCGATGAAGGCGCGCGTGTTGGCCCAGACGGTGCGGGCGAGATCGGCAAGCTCGGGACGCGCGAGCAGATCGCGCTTCAGCCCGGCGATACGGTCGATATAGGCCTGGTCGGTGCCGAGGCGGTCGACGAAGCTCAGCACCATGCGGTCGAACTCGCCGCGGAACGGATGCTTGGGATCGCTGCGCACCTCATTGAAGAAGGCGGTGGCGGAAGCCACGATCTTGTTCACCAGAAACTTGTCGGCGCGATAGAGCCGCAGCAGGGTCGGCAGCTCCGCCCGGACCTTCTCGCGGATCATCGCCATCATCTCTTTCTGATTCAGCGTCTCGTGCATCACGCGCAAGAGATCGTCGAACAGGATCTGGTGCCGGCCCTCCGCGACGAAGCCGCGCAAAGTGCCGGCCGCAAGTGGCGCAAGGTCGATCGCCTGGAGCTGCGAGGACAGGCGGCGGATGATGAACGTCATCAGCCCCGAGGTCTCGGTCGCGGAGACGGCCTCAGGCAGGAGGCGCAGCGCGAAGCGCGCGAGGTCGTCACTGCGCTTGCGGTCACGCAGCCAGTCGGCAACGAAGGAGCCGAAATCGATCTCCCTCAGCTTGGCCTCGACGGGACCGGCCTCCAGGAAATGCACCTGGATGAATTCGCCGAGCTTGTCGGCAATGCGGGCCTGATTGCTCTGAATGATGGCGGTGTGCGGGATCGGCAGGCCGAGCGGCCGCTTGAACAGGGCGACCACGGCGTACCAGTCTGCGAGTCCGCCGATGGTGGCGGCCTCCGCGAAGGCCGCGATGAACCCGAACACGGGATGCACCGGCAGCAGCCATTTCGCGACGATGAAGAGCAGAAGCGTCGAGGCGAGCACCAGCGTCGCCAGCGCTTTCACGCGGCGCAGCTCGGCCGCGCGTTCGGCATCGCCGGGGGTGTCGAAGGAGAAGGCGGATTGAATCTTCATGACGCAAACTTAGCGTCCCGATCTCCGCGTGTCCCGGACGAGGTGCAGCGCGAAGCGATGCGCCGCAAGCCGGGACCCAGCAAGACGATGGACCCCGATCAGCAGTGCACCACGCCGGTCTGGACGATGCTTCGCATCGCCAGGGCGCGCTGCACAGCGTCCGGGAAACGCAAACCAAAACAAAAACAAAGGCCCGCCGAAGCGGGCCTCAAATTTCAGTTTGTACTCACAGTGCCGGATCAGGCGGTCTTGCTGTAGACCTTGACAAAGTTGTCCTGAGCGGACTTCGCACCGTTGGCGGCGAGCTTGCCGAGATAGTCGGCGGTCGCCTTGGCGCGCGAGACGAACACTTCACCGCGGGCGCGGAGCAGGCTCGACTGGATCTCGACGGCCTCGCTGATCGACTTGGCGGACGCGAGCTTGTCGATGCCCGAGAAGAACGCCTCGGCATCCTCATAGATCGCCTGCTGGATGTTACGGCTGATCTTGCCGGCTTCAGTGACGGTCTCGGTCACGGCATTCTCGACGGCGGCGGTCACGCGCTCGGAGCCAGCGAACACTTCGGCGGCACGGTCCTTGGCGGTGTTGGCAGTCTTCTTGACGAATTCGCGGGCGGCCTCGGGAACTTCCAGGTTCTGGATGTTCTTGAAAGCGTCCTTGAAGCCCTCGAAAGCGGTATTGGTTTCAGTGGTCATGGGGTTCTCTCCATCCTCATTGGTCTGAGCTATGGGCTCACCCCGTCCGCATTGGCCCGGGGCACGGCTTATATGGCAGAGTTAATTGTGCGATGCAATATTCATGTTGCAGCGCGATATCACGAAATCGTGAACAGCCTTAACTTGAGGCATCATGATGCCTCCCTCACCAGCTGGGTTCCCAAGGATTTCCCCGAGGCCTCGTGCTGGACGGCCCTCTCAGTGCTGGACAGCGCCTGGCAGCCCGTAGGCCTCCATCTGGGCCTGGACCTGCGCGACGTTGTGGCCGAGCACGACGATGTCGTGGGTCTTGCCGTCGACATCCCGGACATGATCCCGCAGCAGTGCCTCCGCCTTGAACCCGAGGCTCTCGAACAGGGCAATCGCCGCCTGCTGGTCGACCGTCATCTGAACCGAGAGCTTTTCCAGGCCCGCCCCGAGCGCGAGGGCAAAGGTCTCCTGCGACAGCGCCTTGCCAACACCCTTGCCGCGGACCTCGGGCGAAATCACCATGCGGATCTCACCGACATGGGGTGACCAGGAGTGCGGGTCGCGCACCAGCGTGCCGCAGCCGACAACCCTACCCTCTCTCACCGCGAGCAGGCTCTGGATCGCACCGCGCTCGATCTCCTTGACCCAAGCGGCCAATACCTTGGGCTCGCTGATGTTGCGCGGCAGGAACAGCAGGTCGTGGGTGGGCAGGCCCCTGCCGAAGGCCAGTACCGCGGCTTCGTCCGCGGACGACATCAGACGGATCTCGATATCGCCGGCGTCGGTCTTGACGTGACGCGGATAGGAACGCTGCTCACTCATGTCGATCTCTTCCCAAGCCAGGAATCCAATTTCGGCCACAGCCGCTTCACCGCGTTGGCGCCGGCGACGAGCGAGACGTGACCGCCCTTCAGGATCACCTCTTCCTTGTCCGCCGAGCCGACCTTGGCGATCAGATGCTTGGCGGCGTCATAGGGCACGATGTGATCGTGCTCGGCGACCGCATGCAGGATCGGCACCGTGATATTGTCGAGCTTCGCGGCACGACCGCCCACCGACATGGTGTCGTTGAACAGCTTGTTGTCCCACATCAAGTCCTTGGTGATGGCGCGGAAGTACTCGCCGGCGAGCGGCAGCGTATCGGTCGCCCAGCGGTCGAACATGCGGTAAGACTTCACGAACTCGTCGTCCCAGATGTTCTCCCAGAGCTGGATCTGGCTCACCGTGCGCGAGGCCGGCCGCAGCATCTCGAACGAGGACAGGATCATCTCCGGCGGCACGTTGCCGACGCTGTCGACGAGATGGTCGACGTCGAAATAGCGGCGGTCGGAGAAATTCGAGAACAGCTTCATCTCGCGGAAGTCGATCGGCGTGGTGAAGCAGATCAGGTTCTTCATCGGCCCGTCCTGATGGATCGAGCCGTAGAGCAAGGACAGCACACCGCCGAAGCAATAGCCGATGACGGAAACGTCCTGCTCGCCGGAATCGGCTTGCACGCGGCGGATGCAGTCCGGGATCAAATCGAGGACATAGTCCTCCATGCGCAGGCTCTTCTCCTCCGGCCGCGGCGCGCTCCAGTCCAGCATGTAGACGTCGTAGCCACGCCTGAGCAGGAACTCGATGAAGCTCTGACCGGGCACGAGATCGAGGATGTAGCCGCGGTTGGTCGTCGCCATCACGATCAGCACCGGCACGCGGTAGATCTCGTCCGACATCGGACGGTAGTGATAAAGGCTCATCGTGCCGCGCGAATGCAGCACGTCCTTGGGCGTCGAGCCGAGCGACGGGCCCGAGGTCGAGAAATATTCGACGCCCTTGATGCTCCGCATGATAGCGCGCTGCACTTCGGATTGGATCCGCTCCGGTATCGCAGCGAAATCAAGTCCCGCCGGCGCGTTCATTTTTGGTCTCCGCCTTCGGGCGGCGGACGTTTCGTACGCGGCGGTCGCGGAGCGGCGCCGACCTGCTGCGCACCCGAGTTGGCCGACATCTGGCTCAACATCGACTTGATCTCGCCGAGTTGGCCTTCGATCGACTGGAGCCGCTCCGCGATACCGGTCATCTGCTCGCGGCTCGGCAGGTTCATGGAGAGCAGGTATTTCTCCATGAGATCGCCGAATTGCTTCTGAGCACCTGCAGCAACTCCGCCGGCGCGGTTCATGGCTTGCGAGAATTCGGGCGTCTCCATCGCCTTGGTCGCGAAGGAGTTGAAACCCTTCTCCATCTCGCCAACCATCTTCTGCCACAAGGCGACCGGATCGGTGATCTTGTCGGTCATCAGCGTCCTCCCAATGTGGAGGGCTTTGCGCCCCTCTTTTCCCGCCATACCACACCGTTGCGAGGTGCCGGTCAACCGGCAAGCAGTGGGCGCAGCGTCGCGCACCCGGCTTCTTCGCGGAACGAAACCGTGCGATACAGCATCGATCAGCAGGAGGGATCCGTGACCGCCCATCATCCGCCCCAGACCGTCCGCGCCAACGGCATCGACATCTGCTATGAGATCTTCGGCCACGACAATGCCGAGCCGCTGCTGCTGATCATGGGCCTTGGGGCGCAGATGATCCATTGGGACGATGCGTTCTGCGAGCAGCTCGCCGCGCGCGGCTTCCGCGTGATCCGCTTCGACAATCGCGACATCGGCAAGTCGAGCCATCTCACCGGCGGCAAGCGCCTGACGCCGTTCGAGCTGCTGAAGTTGCGCTTCTTGCGGATTCCCGTGGCCGCCACCTACAAGCTGATCGATATGGCCAAGGACACGGTCGGCCTGATGGATGCGCTCGGCATCAAGTCGGCGCATCTGGTCGGGGCATCCATGGGCGGCATGATCGCGCAAGAGGTGGCGCTGTCGTTTCCGCACCGCGTGCGCTCACTGACCTCGATCATGTCGACCACGGGCAATCCGCGCATACCGCCGCCGACACGCGAGGCCGCGGCCATGCTGATGGCACCGCCGCCGCGCAGCAAGGAAGAGTTCATCGTCCGCTTCGGTCAGACCTGGAAGCTGCTGCGCGCCGGGTCTTTCCCGGAAGAGGAAGCGCTCGATCCTGGCCGCGCCGAGCGCGTGTTCGCGCGCGGGCTCAATCCGGCCGGCGTCGGCCGCCAGCTTCGCGCCGTGCTTGCCTCCGGCAGCCGCAAGGAGCGGCTGCACGCCGTGAAGACCCCGACGCTCGTCATTCACGGCACCGTCGATCCGCTGGTCCATCCCGAAGGCGGCAAGGACACGGCGGCTTCAATCCCGAACGCGAAGCTGTTGATGATCGAGGGTATGGGCCATGCTTTGCCGATGCGCTTCTGGCCGGAGATCATCGACGCCATCGACAAGCACGCGCATGGCGCAGCGGCGCAGGCGGCTTAGATCTTCCGTGCGATCCAGATCATATGGCGTGCGCCACCGCCTCTGCCGGTGGCACGGACATTGACCTCGCTGACGTCGAAATCGGCGCTGCGAAGGCGCTTGGTGAACGCCGGATTGGGTCCCGACGACCAGACGGCGAGCACACCACCTCGCCGCAGCGCTGCCCTGGCCGCCGCCAATCCGCTCACATCATAGAGCGCGTCATTGCCCTTCCGGGTCAGCCCCTCGGGTCCGTTGTCGACGTCGAGGAGAATGGCGTCGAAGGCCGACCGCTGCGCCCGAATGATCTCGCCCACGTCGATTTCCCGGACAGTCACCCGGAGGTCATCGAGGCTGTCGCCGAAGACCTCCGCCATCGGACCTCGCGCCCAGGCGACCACCGCCGGCACGAGTTCGGAGACGATGATCGTCGCCTTGGGTCCGAGCACGGCGAGCGCCGCGCGCAGCGTAAAGCCCATGCCGAGGCCGCCGATCAGGATGACGGGCTTTGCGACCTTCTCGATCTGCTTCGCCGCGAGCGTTGCCAGCGCCGCTTCCGAGCCCGAAAGACGGCTGTTCATCAGCTCGTTGCTGCCGAGCTTGATGGAGAACTCTTTGCCCCGCCGCATCAGGCGGAGCTCCTCGTCGGAGCCGGGGATTCTGGCGGTGTCGAGTTTTTCCCAGGGAATCATGCGCGAGCTTTAGCACGATTTGCGCCCCGGATTTCGCTGCGCTCCGTCCGGGCTACAAGAACGCGCCTCGGGCTACCCGCCCGCCCACACGTCGAGCACATAGCGGTCCTTCGTGCCCATCTCCTCGATCCACCGGGCACCGGCGGCGGCATCGCTGCCGCTCTTCTCGCGGTGGATCGCGACCAGCGCCGCCTTCACGTCGGGCTCCATCTTGCCGCCATCGCCGCAGACATAGATGATCGCGCCCTGCTCGATCAGCGGCCAGACCTTGTCCTTCTGCGCGGCGAGCATGTGTTGCACATAAGTCTTCGGTCCGTCCGCGCGCGAGAACGCCGTGAACAGCTCGGTGATACCGCTCGCCGCCAATGCCTTCAGCTCCTCGGCGTAGAGAAAATCCTGGTCGGGGTGGCGGCAGCCGAAGAACAGCATGGCCGGGCCGAGCGTGGCGCCCCTGGCCTTCCGCGCCGCGCGCTCCTGCAGGAAGCCACGGAACGGTGCGAGTCCGGTGCCGGGGCCGATCATGATGATCGGCACGGATGGATCATCGGGCAGCCGGAAGCCTGCCTTGGTCTCGCGCACGGTGGCGTAGATCGTATCGCCGGCGCGGCGGTTGGCCAGATAGTTCGAGCAGATGCCCTTGTAGACACCGCGCCCGGAGGCGGCCGGTCCCTCGACCACGCCGACCGTGATGCTGCATCGCGCCGGGTCGACCGAGGGGGACGACGAGATCGAGTAATAGCGCGGCGCCAGCAGCGAGAGCATTTCCAGATAGGCGTGAAACGGCAATTCGCAGGCGGGATATTCGAGGAGCAGGTCGAATACCGATTTGCGCCTGGACAGGATCTCGGTGCGATAGCGCTCGAGCGGCTCGGATTCCTCGCCGACGAAGCCCAGCAGCTTCGGCTTGGTGACCGGGCAGCGGGTGTGCTCGGCCATGATCTGGATCTGCTTGCGGGTCGCCACCTGCTGAAGCTCCACGAATTCGCTGAGCAGGCGGCCGACCGACACGGCCTCGCCGACCGGCAACTGCGCGCGCCGGCCTTCGGCGACCCGAAGCCTGATCTGGTCGGCCGGCAGGAAGCCGAAGCGGCGGGCAACGGAATCCACCAGCGTCGGATCGTTGCGCGGGACCACGCTCAAATGATCTCCGACGCGATAGCTGATGTTGGACGGCAGCTGCACCTCGATGTGGCGCGTCGAGCGCTCCGACGGATTGGGCCCGCTCTTGTTCTGCAGCTCGTCATTGGCCAGCACCTTCATCGCCACCGCGCCGCCCTGGGCGACGATGGTGTTGACGGCGGCCACCGCCACGGGCTCGATCGCATAAAGCGGATCGTCCTCCGCCGTGCGGGTGAAATTCCAGTCGATGCCGAATTCCTTGGTCGCGACTTGCGCGGCCGCGGGGAACCATTTCTGGAACTGGCCGTCGAGATCGCTGCGCGCATCGCCTTCGCCGCGCGGATAGACCGCGCGTGCACCATGCGCCGACAATTGCTCGTCGATATAGCGCGGCACCGACTGATAGGTCGCTGCCCAGTCGCTGTTACCGCAACCGAACACGGCGTAGCGCACGCCGGCGAACGCATCCTTCGGCAGGTCGTCACCGAGCCATTTGACGAACTGCGTCGCATTGTCGGGCGGCGCGCCATTATAGGAGGCGCAAATGATGAGCACACCGCCCTCCTGCGGCAACTTACCGACGTAATCGTCGAGCGCGCCGAGATGCACGGCAAAACCGTTGATCTCGGCAAGATCGGCCATGCGCGTCGCAAGCTCCTCGGCGGTACCGAGATTGGAGCCGTAGAGCACCAGCATCGGCGTGTTGTGGCCGGGCCGCGTGGTGGGCTTGCGCTGCGTCTTGGGCGCTGAGGATGAAGCCGCAATGGGCCCGCCAAAGGCGCCGCGCTCGCGATCCGCGCGCGGACGCACCTTGATCTTGAAGCCCTCCGGCTTCATGGTCAGGGTTTCCTTCAGATGCATCTGGTAGCGCTGGTGGTCGATCAGCTTGAAGCGCTGCAGGATCATGCCGAGCGCCAGCGCCGCCTCGTGCATGGCGAACCCACGGCCAATGCAGGCGCGCTGCCCGTTGCCGAACGGCTTCCAGGCATTGATCGGCCGCTTCGCTTCGGCCTCGCGGCTGAAGTTCTCGGGATCGAAGGCATCCGGGGTCGGCCCCCAAACCGAGGGATCACGGTGCAGCGCCGTCACTAGGATGGTGACGAACGTGCCCTTCCGGAGCTTGTACTTGCCGCCGCCAATGGTCTCGTCCGCAAGCGGCGAGATGCCATAGGCAGGCGCCGGCGGCCACAGCCGCAACGCCTCCTTGAGAATCTGGGTGATGTAGGTGAGCTGCGTCACCTGCTGGTAGGTGGGCTTCGCGTTGACATCGGGGCCGAAGACGCGGTCGACTTCGTCATAGGCCTTCTTGAGAATGTCCGGATGCTTGAGCAGTGCATAGAGCGTGTAGGACAACAGGCCGCTGGTCGTCTCGTGACCCGCGATCAAAAACGTGTTGATCTGGTAGCGAATGTTGACGTCGTCGAGCTGTTCGCCGGTGGAGCGGTCGACGCCGGTCATCATTGCGGCGAGCATGTCCTTCTTGTCGTCGGCGCCTTCCGCGTTCTTGCGGCGCTCGGCGATGATCTCGTCGACCATCTTGTTCATGAAGGCGACGTCCTCGGCCAGCGTCTTGCGCCGCTTCTGCATCCAGAACTGCTCGAACGGCAGGCCGCGCGTCATCATGATGGTTTCGAGCGACCGCACCAGCGACTCGACGAAAGGATGGTAGTCGCGCCGGTAGAACGAATTGAAGCGGTAGTCGAAGCCGCACAGCCCGATCGTATCCAGCGTCAGCGCCGTCATGTCATGAACGACGTCGATCTCGTCGTCGGCATTGAGCCGCTCCCATTTCTGGACGAGCTGCTCGGCGATGTCGACCATGCTTGCGTGATAGGACTGCATGGCGCGGTTGCCGAACGGCTGGAGCAGGATGTTGTGCGCCTTGCTCCAGTTCGGCTCACGCGTGTCGGCCGTGAACAAGCCGTCACCGCCAACCGCACGCACGCGCCGCAGCGCGCCGCGTACCGTCTTGTCGAAGCGCTTCTCGTCCGACAGTTCGTCGACGAGATCGTGGCCGGAGACGATGACGATCGGCGAACCCATCATGTCGAGCCAGAAGATCGGTCCGAGCTCCTTGGCGAGCCGCGTCAGGTGCTGCACCGGAGCCGTCGAGTCCAGCGACAGCATGTTGCCGACCACCGGCTTGGTCGGCGGCTGCGGAATCGGGTCCAGACGGTTCTTGGATGACATGAAAAGCGCTTCCCCCTCAATAACCCTCGTCATTGCGAGGAGCTCTTGCGACGAAGCAATCCAGAGTGTCTCCGCCGACACCTTCCTGGATTGCTTCGCTTCCGCCTTCGCTCTTCGAGCTACGGCGGACGAGTCGCTCGCAATGACGAGCTAACCAAACCGCCTTCTACGCCATTCGATCAGCTTGGCGCTGACCTCTTCCGGCTTCTCCTGCTGCGTCCAATGGCCGCTGTCTTTCACCAGATGTTTCTCGAGGTCGGGAATCAGCTTCTCCATGCCATCAGCGGAGGACGGCGGCAACACCGCGTCATTCTCGGCCATGATCATCAGCGACGGTACGCGGACCGTATGATCGAGCCCTTCGGCACGCCTCCAGTTGCGCGACATGTTGCGGTACCAGTTGATGCCTCCGGTGAAGCCGGTTCTGGTGAAAGTATCGACGAAGACTTTCTTCTCTTCCGGCGACAGAATCGGCGCACGCGGATCATGCTTCGCGTCATAACCGGCAATCATCTGGGGAAATGCCAGATTGAGCCGCGGCGAAGCGCCGACACCCGCAACCACCTCCTCCGGCGGAGCGTCGGCCGGCCGCGGCACCGGCTTACGCATGAATGCATCGAAGGTCTGTTCGACGCGGCTGCCGAAGATCCTGTCCGGCTCCCGCGCGGGATCCTGGAATTGCACGATGTACATCTTGTCGCCGAAGCGCGCACGCAGCAGCTCGATCGGATCGGCCCAGGCACGATTGGTGTGGGGCGTGTTGATGCCGACCACGCCGGCGACCCGGTCGATGTGCCGCAACGGCATTTGCCAGACGACGAAGCCGCCCCAATCGTGACCGACGAAGATCGCCTTGTCGATTTTCAGATGATCCAGCAGGCCGACCAGGTCACCCGTCAGATGTTCGATGTCGTAGGCCTCGACCGGCTCGGGCCGGTCTGACGCGCCATAGCCGCGCTGGTCGGGCGCGATCACGCGGATGCCGGCTTCGCTCAGCGCCTTGATCTGGTGGCGCCAGGAGAAGGCAAGCTCGGGCCAGCCATGGCACAGCACCATCGGCGGCTTGTCGCTCTGCGGGCCGGCCTCGTAATAGCCCATACGGATTCCGTTCGTCTGCACGAACTTCAGCGGCGGCATCTCGATCATGGCGAATTTCCTATTCCGCGGCGCCTTTGACGTCAGTTGCCGGTGGCGCAAAGGCGGCCTCCAGTGCGGCGAACTCCTCCGGCAACATGTCGCACATCACCTGCACATGCGGGATGATGTTGGCACCGACGATGAAGCCGAAATCAAGCTGGTCGCGATAGCTCTGCACCGTGATGTTGAGCGCCTGCCCATGCGTCGCGATCGACACCGGGAAGATGTGCAGTAGCTCGGCACCCGCGGCATAGAGCGTCTGCCGCGGCCCGGGCACGTTGGACACGGTGATGTTGGCGGCCGGCGGCAGCACGTCGGAGAGATTCGAGCGGCTGTAGAGCAGCGCCAGGATCTGCACCATGATCGGCGCGCCCAGCATCGAGATGTTGGAGACCTGCGGCATCAAGGCGCGCAACGGATGCGACATCTCCTTGGACTTGGTCGATTGCGCGATGATCGCCTCCAGCCGCGCCTTGGGATCGGCGATGTTGGTCGCGATCGAACAGATCATGCCGAACACCTGGTTGTTGGCCTCGGTGTTGCCTTCCTCGCGCAGCGAGATCGGCACGGCGGCGGTCAGGGATTTCGCCGGAAGCGTGCCATATTGCAGGAGGTAGCGGCGGACCACGCCGGAGGCGAGCGCCAGCACCACATCGTTGAGCTTGCCGCCGGCCTGCTTGGCCAGCGCCTTCGCCCGCGACAGCGAGATCGACACGCCGGCAAAGCTGCGCTCGGACGAGATGGTCCTGTTGAGCATGGTCGGCGGTGACACCATGCTGGCGAGACTCTCGCGCGACTTCGGATCGGCGATCTTGCCGAGCACGTCTGACACGCTCTTGAGCACGGTCGGGATGTTGCCGGCGAAACGCACGGCGCTCTCGATCTGGTACATCGCATTATCGAACAGGATCGAGCCGATGTCGCTCTTGCCCGTGCGGGGCAGTTGCAGGTTCTTCGCCGCTTGCGAAGCCTCGAGCGGCTGGCTGAACAGCTGCTGATAGGAATCGAGCAGGTTGGCGGCGATGTCGCGCGGCTCCTGCCCGGGCTTGGCTCCGCCCGTCGGCGGCTCCACCTTTCGTGGGATCGGCGAGATGTCGTAGATCATGTTGGTCAGCGCTGCGCCGGCACCGCCATCGATCGCGGCGTGGTGCATCTTGGAATAGAGGCCGACCTCGTTGTCCTTCATGCCCTCGAACACGTAGAACTCCCAGAGCGGACGAGCGCGGTTGAGGAGCTTGGCATGCATCCAACCGACGATGCGCTCGAGCGTGGCGCGGTCGCGCGGCTGCGGCAGGCTGGCACGGAAGATGTGACGGTCGATGTCGAACTGATCGTCCTCCACCCAGGAGGGATGGTCGATGTCGAGCGGCGCCTTCTCCAGCCGCGCCTTGAGGATCGGCGCGATGTGCAGGCGAGAGACGATCATCGCCTTGAAGTCTTCGAAGAAGTCGCCCTTGTAGTCGTCGGGCAGGCGAAAGATCGCCATGCTCCCGACATGCATCGGCATCTCAGGCGTTTCCAGATAGAGAAACGATGCGTCCAGCGACGACAACTTCTTACCGTCAGCCATAATTCCCTCCCACAAGATGTGACGGGCGCCTTGGCGGCGCTTCTCGTCAGGCCGATACTGCCCGGTCCGGAGGGGCATATGCAATGGCAAACGGCCCTGCCCGGTCAAATGGCCAGAACTCTCCCTCCGGTTGCGCCAGGCGGTCCGCCACGGCCCACAGCACCGCGGGGTTCACGCCGAGCCCGACATGGCTCGCCAGATGCACCTCGATGTTCTCGGCTCGCTCGGATGGGCCGAGCAGACAGGTCCGCCAGTTCACGACGCCGTCGGCCCGCGAAAAGATGGATGTCGCCGGCACCGGCAGATCGCCGGCAATCGCCTCACGCGCTTCCGCAAAATCCTCCACCCTCTCGCCGGACAGCGCCTCGTAGAGCCGCGTGGCGTTGGTCGCCCGCACATCGTTGGCAAAGGGGCTGCCGAGCGTGATGACGTAGCGGACCTTATCGGGCGCCCAAAGCGCGAGATCGCGGGCATAGACGCCCCCGAGGCTCCATCCGATCAGGCTGACCTTGCGTCCCGAGGCGGCATGGATTTCGGTCAAGCGGGCGCGCAGCGAATCCCGCATCCGTCCGAGCCCGCCGAGATTGCGGCCCATCCGCCAGGCATGTGCCTCATAACCGAGCTCGCTGAGATAACGCCGCAGCGGCACCATCGAGAGATCGCTGGCGAGGAAGCCGGGCAGCGCCAGCACCGGATGGCCGTCGCCCCTCGGTGCGCGCATCAGGAGCGGCGAGAGCAGCAGGCTCGCGTTGAACTCGAACAGTCCACGGGCTTCGGCCAGCAGGAGGCCGAGAGCTGGCGGCCGAAGCCGGCCTGGATCCTGCTCCCCGTTCCGTCCGGCTCGCACTATTTCTTCTTGTCGCCGCTGCGCGTGCTACCGAGGCCGGCCATCGCAACGAACATGTCCTGAAACCGCTCTGCGATTTTGGGATCGAAGGTGAACCAGCTCTGGATCAGCGATTCCGGCGAGACCTTGTCGATATTGCTCAAGACCTGCTGCTGCAGCTTGTCCATGACGGCAATCTGCATCGGCGAGACATCCGGCAATCCGAAGAACTGGCGGGCCTCGAGGGGAGTGCAGTCTATTTCGATGTTAACTTTCATGTCCCCTCCTGATGAGATTCGAGCGGCCTGCCCAAGTATCACCGCGACGCGGCGTGCAACGCAAGCGACCTGAGGGGAAGCCGCGGGGGGCCGCTTCGGCAATCGACCGATATGGTCAATCAAATCGCCCGGTCGAGGCCGCAGGCGGACGGCCGAAACGCAGAGGGCCGGCAGGGCCAGTCTCCCTTCTTCCCGAGACTTCACAGGTCAAAGATGTCGTTGGCGGCGGCGGCCTCCCTGGATTGCCGGGCAGCATTGCTGCACAGCGGTGCAAGTTGGCGCGTTCCTTGCTGGAATGGCGCTTGCACGGGTCGAGAACTCTGGGCAACATGGATCGATCGGCCCCGCCGAACAATCAAAAATCACGGTGCGGGCAAGTGGAGAGGGTCAAGAATGTCAGTCGGACGAAGTCTTTTTGCGGCGACGCTCGCCGGTGTGCTTGCGTTGGCAGTTTCGCCAGCGTCGAGCCAGACGCTGCGCTACGCCAATCAGGGTGAGCTCAAGTCGCTCGATCCCTACACGCTGAACGAATCCACCACCAGTGCCCATCTCGGCCATGTCTATGAGGGCCTGGTTGCCCGCGGCAAGGACCTGAAGATCATCCCAGCGCTCGCCGAAAGCTGGGAGACGCCAGAGCCGACGCGCTGGCGCTTTCACCTGCGCAAAGGTGTGAAGTTCCACAACGGCGACCCCTTCACCGCTGACGACGTGGTGTTCTCGGCCGAGCGCGTCCGGGCAAAGGGCTCGAATTTCCAGAGCCGCATTCCCGCCGATGCCAAGGTCGTCAAGATCGACGATTACACCGTCGATTTCATCTTGACCTCGCCCAATCCCATCCTGACGGCGCTGTGGGCGACCTGGTACATCATGGACAAGAAATGGGCAGAGGCGAACGATGCGGTGGCACCGACGCCCGCCGCCGCAACGACCCCGAGCTACGCCTCGCTTCATGAAAACGGCACCGGCCCCTTCATCATCGAGAGCCATCAGCCGGGCGTGAAGACCGTCTTCAAGGTCAACCCGAACTGGTGGCGCAAGCCGGAGCATAATCTGAAGGAGATCATCTTCACGCCGATTGCAAACCCGGCCACGCGTGTCGCAGCCCTACTGTCGGGTGAGGTCGACGTGATCGAGCCGGTTCCAGTCCAAGACATCGAGCGCGTTAAAGCGAGCCCCAACGCCACTGCGCTGACGGGACCTGAGCTCCGCACCATCTTCGTTGGCATGGATCAGGCGCGCGACGAGCTCCTGTACTCCAACGTCAAGGGCAAGAACCCGTTCAAGGACGTTCGCGTCCGCGAAGCCGTCTACCGGGCAATCGACGTCGACCTGATCAAGAATCGCGTCATGCGCGGGCTCTCCACGCCGTCCGCATTGATGGTCGCACCAGAGATCTTTCCCTCGAAGGATTTCGCCCGGCCGAAGTTCGATCCCGACGCCGCCAAGAAGCTTCTGGCAGACGCCGGTTATGCGGACGGTTTCGAAGTGACGATGGACTGCCCGAACGATCGCTACGTCAATGACGCCGCGATCTGTCAGGCCATCGTCGGAATGCTCGCCCGCATCAACATCAAGGTGGACCTGCTGGCGCAACCCAAGGCCCAGTATTTCGCCAAGGTGCTGAAGCCCGGCGGCTACAAGACCTCGCTGTTCATGCTGGGTTGGACTCCGGATACGCTCGATTCCCAGAACGTGCTGCACGACATCATGGGCTGCCGGGACGATCCGAAGGATCCGAACCGCGGCGAAGCCAATCTCGCCGGCTATTGCAACAAGCAGTTCGACGAGCTCGCCGACAAGGTCCTCGTTGAATCCGACTCGTCCAAGCGCGATCTCCTGATCAAGCAGGCCTTCGAACTCTCGATGAAGGATTGGGCCTATATCCCGCTGCACCAGCAGGCGCTCGCCTGGGGGGTGTCGAAGAAAGTGAAGCTGACCCAGCGTGCGGACAACATGGTCATGCTCTACTGGGCGACCAAGCAGGAAGAGTAGGTGTCGACAAGTTGTGAAGTCCCGGAAGCCATTACGGGATTTGGCTTCCGGGACTTGCCGTTTCGGGCTAACGCGATGATGCGTGCTGCTGAAGACATGTGAAAGGAACAGATGCTCGCTTTCACACTGCGCCGGGCCATTCAGGCCATAGGCGTCATGATCGCCGTCGGGATCATCGCGTTCTCGATGTTCCGCTTTGCCGGCGATCCCGTGAACCAGATGGTCGGAATGGATACGTCGGGCGCCGAACGCGCCGCGATCCGCAAGTCTCTCGGACTCGACGATCCCGTGATCGTGCAGTTCGGCCGCTATGTCGGCAACGCCGCACAGTTCAAGTTCGGCGTATCCTACCAATTCCGTCTGCCGGTCACCAATCTGTTGATGGAGCGGATGCCTGCAACGCTGGAACTCGCGATCTGCGCTACCATTTTCGCGATGATCAGCGGCATCATGATGGGAGTTTATTCGGCACTGCGCCGCGACAGTTGGCTCGCGCACGTATTCCAGGCCGTCTCACTGATCGGCATCTCGTTGCCGACCTTCCTGATCGGCATTCTGATGATCTATCTCTTCTCGGTGACACTCGGCTGGCTGCCCTCGTTCGGTCGCGGCGATGTCGTGCATATCGGCTGGTGGACGACGGGCCTGCTGACACTCTCCGGGTTGAAAGCCCTGATCATGCCCTCGATCACGCTGGGACTATTCCAGATGACGCTGATCATGCGGCTGGTGCGCGCCGAGATGCTGGAAGTGATGCGGACCGACTACATCCGATTCGCCCGCGCCCGCGGGCTGACCACGCGCGCGATCCATTTCGGCCACGCGCTGCGCAACACGCTGGTTCCCGTGATCACCGTGGCCGGCCTGCAGTTTGGATCGGTCATTGCTTTCGCGATCATCACCGAGACCGTTTTCCAGTGGCCGGGCATGGGGCTCCTGTTCGTGCAGGCCGTTCAGAACGTCGATATCCCGATCATGGCGGCTTATCTGATGATGGTGTCCCTGATCTTCGTCACCATCAATCTCGTGGTTGATATTCTCTACACCATCGTCGATCCGCGGCTGCGCTCGACGGTTAGCCGGGCGCACTGACATGAGCGAAGCCGTCGTTCCACATACGACTGAGAAGCGGGCTGCGGCCGCGCCTGGCCGGTTCAGGCGTGCGCTCGACAGCGACCTGTTCTATTCGTTCCGCCGCTCCAAGGTCACCATGATCGCGGCCGGCGTGACGCTGCTGTTCTTTCTGCTCGCGATCTTCGCCTCGGTGCTGTCGGCGCAAAATCCATTCGACCCGGCGCAGCTTCAGTTGATGAATTCTCGCATCTCCCCGCTCTGGACCGCCGACGGTCAGAGCCCCTTCCTGCTCGGCACCGACGAGCAGGGCCGTGACGTCCTATCCGCAATTCTTTACGGCTTGCGCATCTCGCTTCTCGTCGGCGTGCTCGGCGTCGTGCTCTCCGGTGCGATCGGCATCCTGCTTGGACTGACGGCCGGCTATTTCGGCGGAGCCGTTGATGGATTGATCATGCGCATCGCCGACGTGCAGCTCTCCTTCCCGGCTATCCTCATTGCGCTTTTGATCAACGGCATCGCCAAGTCGGTCTTTGGCAACAAGCTCGACGAGATGAGCATGCTGGCGGTCCTGGTCTTTGCGATCGGTCTGAGCTTTTGGGTGCAGTATGCGCGCACAGTGCGTGGCTCGGTCCTGGTCGAGAAGAACAAAGATTACGTCGCCGCCGCCCAATTGATTGGCCTGCCCGCACCCGTGATCATGCTGCGCCACGTGCTGCCGAACACCACGGGCCCAATCCTCGTGATCGCCACCATCAACCTCGCTCTTGCCATCATCACCGAGGCAACGCTGTCGTTCCTCGGCTCCGGCATGCCCGAGACCATGCCCTCGCTCGGCACGCTGATCCGCATCGGCAACGGCTATCTTTTCGCAGGCGAATGGTGGATCGTCGCCTTTCCAGGGCTCGCGCTCGCGGCGCTGATCCTGTCGATCAATCTGCTCGGCGACTGGCTGCGCGACGCGCTCAACCCGAAGCTTCGATGAGTATGCCTCGCCCATGACCGAACCCGTCCTTTCCGTGCGCAATCTCCAGGTTGAGTTCGCCTCCCGCCGCGGCACGCTGCGCGCCATCAACGACGTCTCCTTCGATATCGCCAAGGGCGAGGTGCTCGGCGTGGTCGGCGAATCCGGGGCGGGCAAATCCGTGACCGGCCTCTCGGTCATCGGCCTTATCGATCCACCCGGGCGTATCGCCGGCGGCGAGGTTCGTCTGGCGGGCCTGCGTATCGACAATCTGCCGCCCGAGGAGATGCGCCGCGTCAGGGGCAAGCGGATCGGAATGATCTTCCAGGATCCCCTGACCTCGCTCAATCCGCTGTACAAGGTCGGCGACCAGATCGTGGAGACGATCCGGACCCATCTCAATCTATCCGAAGCGGCCGCGCGGCGCCGCGCCATCGACCTCTTGGCCGAGGTTGGAATTCCCGCGCCGGAAAAGCGCATCGACGGCTATCCCCACGAGTTTTCCGGCGGCATGCGCCAGCGCGTGGTGATCGCGCTCGCGATCTGCGCCGAGCCCGAGCTGATCATCGCGGACGAGCCGACCACCGCACTCGACGTCTCCGTGCAGGCGCAGATCATCTCCCTGATCAAGCGTCTCGGCCGCGACCACGGCACCGCCGTGATGCTGGTGACCCACGACATGGGCGTGATCGCGGAGACGTCGGATCGGGTGGCGGTGATGTACGCCGGCCGCGTCGCCGAGATCGGCCCGGTGCAGGACGTCGTGAAGAACCCGCTGCATCCCTACGCCAAAGGTTTGATGGGCGCGATCCCGACGCTCGCCGGAGACGACAAGCGCCTCGTGCAGATTCCCGGCTCCATGCCGCGGCTGTCGGCCATCCCGCGCGGCTGCTCGTTCAATCCGCGCTGCGCCTTCGCTTTCGATCGTTGCCGTGTCGAACGGCCGGAGCCGCTGCCGCGCGGCGCGCAATCGGTCGCCTGTCATCTCTATGACACCGTGCCGGCGGAGAGCGCGGCATGAGCGTTCCCTTCGTCCAGGCCAAGAATCTGCGCCGTGTCTTCGATGTCTCGAAACCGTGGCTCAACCGTGTGCTGGAAGGCGGGCAGCTCGAATATCTGAAGGCGGTCGATCACGTCACCTTCGATATCCGGAAGGGCGAGACGTTTGCTCTGGTCGGCGAGTCCGGCTCCGGCAAGACCACGGTGGCGCGTATGGTCGTCGGCCTGTTGCCGCCGAGCTCCGGCGACGTCCTGATCGACGGCATCTCCATGACCGATCCGCGGCAGGCCCCAGCGCGGCGAAAGCTGCGCCGTCGCATCCAGATGATCTTTCAGGACCCCTATGCGAGCCTGAACCCGCGCTTCCGTGTGGACGCCATCATCTCCGAGCCGATCCGCGCCTTCGACCTGATCCAGGGCGAGCGCGACATCGAGGCCCGCGTCGGCGAGCTGCTCAGCCTCGTCGGCCTGCACCCCGACGACCGGCTGAAATATCCGCACGAATTCTCCGGCGGTCAGCGCCAACGCATCGCGATCGCACGCGCGCTCGCATCGGATGCCGAGTTCATCGTCTGTGACGAGCCGACTTCGGCCCTCGACGTCTCCGTGCAGGCGCAGATCCTGAATCTGATGCGCGACCTCCAGGACAAGTTCGGCCTGACTTACATGTTCATCAGCCACAACCTCGCCGTAGTCCGCCACATGGCGAGCCGCGTCGGCGTGATGTATCTCGGCCGCATCGTCGAGATCGCGGAGGGACGCGAGCTGTTTTCCCGCCCGCGCATGCCCTACACCAAGATGCTGCTGGGAGCCGTGCCTGACCTCGCGATGTCTGGCCGCCAGCGCATTCCGGTCAAGGGCGAGATTCCGAACCCGATCAATCCGCCCTCCGGCTGTGCCTTCAATCCGCGCTGTCCGCTGGCGTTCGATCTCTGTCGCAAGGAGACGCCGGAACTGATCGACGGCGTTGCCTGCCACGCGGTCAACACCGCGCCGGTCACGGCGTGACGCGCGCGTGCCATGCAACCTGCGCATTGGCGGCGACGCATCGGCTGTGATCAATTGCGCGCGCCGAAAATAAGGTGGTGAAAGTCCCATGGGCAGCAATATCAATCCCGATCCGTTCACGACGAGGCCCGAGATCGAGGGCACGTTCGGGGTCGTCGCCACCACGCACTGGATCGCGACGGCCGTCGGCATGGGCATTCTGGAAAAGGGCGGCAACGCCTTCGATGCCGGTGTCGCGACCGCCTTCACGCTTCAGGTGGTCGAGCCGCATCTGAACGGCCCCGGCGGCGATGTGCCTATCATCGTGCACGACGTGAAGCGTGGCCGCACCGAGGTGATCTGCGGCCAGGGCCCCGCACCGGCACGCGCCACCATCGCGCATTACAAGAGCGAGGGTCTCGACATGGTGCCGGGCACCGGCCTGCTCGCCGCCTGCGTCCCCGGCACGTTCGAATCCTGGATGATGCTGCTGCGCGACTACGGCACCATGCGGGTGCGCGACGTGCTGGAGCCCGCGATCTCCTATGCGCGCGATGGCTATCCGCTGGTCGAGCGCGCCTGCGCCACGATCCAGACCGTCGAGCAGCTGTTCCGCAAGCACTGGCCGACCTCGGCTGCGGTGTACCTTCCGAACGGCGAGGTGCCGAAGCCCGGCACTCTCTTCACCAACAAGACGCTGGCTGCGACCTACGCCCGCATCCTCAGCGAAGCCGAGAGCGGCGGCGGTGGCCGCGACGCCGAGATCGAGCGTGCGCGAAAAGCCTGGTCGCAAGGTTTTGTCGCAGAAGCCATCGACAAGTTCTGCCGCACCCAGGAGGTGATGGACGTCAGTGGCTCCCCGCATCGCGGCGTGCTTTCCGCCGACGACATGGCACGCTGGCAGCCGACGATCGAGGCCCCGCTCACCTACGACTATGGCCGCTACACCGTCTGCAAGGCCGGCGTCTGGAGCCAGGGGCCGGTGACCCTGCAGCAGCTCGCGCTGCTCAAGGGCTTTGCCCTCGACGGGCTCGATCCGACCGGACCGGAGTTCATCCACCTCCAGATCGAATGCGCCAAGCTCGCCTTCGCCGACCGCGAAAAGTTCTACGGCGATCCCAAGTTCACCGAGATTCCGATCGGAACGCTATTGTCTGATGCCTATAACGACGAGCGGCGCAAGCTCGTCACCGACAAGGCTTCGCTCGATTTCCGGCCCGGCTCTGTCGAGGGCTTTGGCGGCGAGATCAAGCTGCGCCGTGCCGAAGGCCAACGCGAGGCCGTCGGCGCGCTCGGCGCCGGCGAGCCCACCGTGGGACGTTTTGGCGAGGTGCGCGGCGACACCGTGCATTTCGACATCATCGACAAGGCCGGCAATATGGTCTCGTCAACACCGTCCGGCGGGTGGCTGCAATCCTCGCCGATCATTCCCGAGCTCGGCTTTTGCCTGGGCAGCCGCGCCCAGATGTTCTGGCTGGAGGAAGGCCATCCCGCCGCGCTCGCGCCGGGCAAGCGGCCGCGCACGACACTGTCGCCGAGCATGGCGCTACGCGACGGCGAGCCCTATCTCGCCTGGGGTTCGCCCGGCGGCGATCAGCAGGACCAGTGGATCACGCAGTTCTTCCTGCGCCACGTCCATTGCAACCTCAATCTTCAGGAAGCCATCGACGCACCGGCCTGGCATTCCGAGCATTTCCCGATCTCGTTCTGGCCGCGCACCGCGCGCCCCGGCGTGCTCGTGGTCGAGAATCGCGTGCCGAAGGCGACGATCGAGAATCTGCGCGAGCGCGGGCATATCGTCGAGGTCGGCCCCGATTGGTCGGAAGGCCGCCTCACCGCGGCCTCGCGCGTCGGGGTCCGCCGCCGCGCTGCCGCCAATCCGCGCGGCATGCAGGGCTACGCCGCGGGACGCTGAAGGCAACACATGACCTGGTCGATCATCGCGCGCGATCCTGCCACCGGCCAGTTCGGCATCGCCGTTGCGACCCGGTTCTTCGCGGTCGGCGCGCGTGTGCCCTACATCGCCGCCGGCCTCGGCGCGATCGCGACGCAGGCCTTCGTCAATCCCTACTACGGCATTGATGGCGTCAAGCTCTTGCGCGAGGGCCTCAACGCACACGACGTGCTCGCCACGCTCCTGACGACCGACGACGGCCGCGAAAGCCGCCAAATCCACATCATGGATGCGAGCGGCGAGATCGCGGCTCACACCGGGCGCGACTGCATCGACTGGTGCGGCCATATCGCCGGCAGCGGCTTTTCGATCGCCGGCAACATGCTCGCCGGCGCCGATGTCCTGGACGAGACCGCGAAGACCTATATCGCCAATGACAGCCTGCCCTTCCCGCGCCGCCTGCTCGCGGCGATGCGCGCGGGCGAATCCGCCGGCGGCGACAAGCGCGGCAAGCAATCGGCCGCGCTCGTGATCCATCGCGAGGAGGAATGGCCGGCCCTCGACATTCGCGCCGACGACCATCCCGATCCGCTCGGCGAGCTCGAACGGCTCGAGCGCGTCAGCCACGAGCTCTGGGTGCATTTTCGCGACTCGCTGCCGACGCGCCGGAATCCCGGGGGCAATACCGATCGCAGTGTCATCGACGCCAGCATCGCTGCGGCGCGCGCGAGAGGATCATGAGCGCCAGCCCTCTCATCGAGATCAGCGATCTGCGCATTCGCTTTCATGGCGACGACGGCCGCGTCACTCACGCGGTGGACGGCGTCGATCTCAGCGTCGCCAATGGCGCGACGCTCGGTCTCGTCGGCGAATCCGGCTGCGGCAAGAGCGTGACGTCGCTCGCGATCATGGGCCTGCTGCCGAAACAGAGCGCCGAGATATCAGGCGCGATCCGCTTTGACGGCTTCGACCTGCTGACGACGCCCGACGAGACGCTGCGCGACCTGCGCGGCAATCGGCTGGCGATGATCTTCCAGGAGCCGATGACCTCGCTCAATCCGAGCTTCACGATCGGCGACCAGATCATCGAGACCATTTTGCGTCATCGTGGCGGGTCGCGGAAGAGCGCACGCGAGCGGGCAATCGAGCTGCTGCGCCGGGTCCACATCCCTTCGCCCGAGCGGCGCATCGACGAATATCCGCACAAGCTCTCCGGCGGCATGCGCCAACGCGTGATGATCGCGATGGCACTCGCCTGCGACCCTCGCCTCCTCATCGCCGACGAGCCCACCACCGCGCTCGACGTCACCCTGCAGGCCCAGATCCTGGAGCTGATGCGCGAGCTGAAGGCGGCAAGCGGTGCTGCGATCATCCTGATCACCCACGATCTCGGCGTCGTCGCCGAGGTCTGCGACGAGGTCGCGGTGATGTATGCCGGCGAGATCGTCGAACGCGCACCGGTGGATGAATTGTTCTCCGCGCCGCAGCATCCCTACACGGTCGGCCTGCTCGGCTCGATCCCGCGGCTCGACCATCGCGCCGAGCAGCTGGCAACGATCGAGGGCATGGTGCCGAACATGGCCCAGCCGCCCGCCGGTTGCCGCTTCGCCGCGCGTTGTCCCTTCATGCTGGACGCCTGCACCAAGGCGCCGCCGCCGCTCGTGGAGATCAGCCCGGGCCATCTCTCGCGCTGCATCCGCGCGCCGCTCGAACCGTTGGTGTCGTGATGGCGCGGCTCTCTCCTCTCGTGCGCCGGGCGCAGCGCAGCACAAGCGAAGCGCCGTGGTGCGCTGCTGAACCGGGGCCCACGTCGCGGCAGGCTGGGTACCGGTTCAGCGTCGCAACACACTGGACGATGCTTCGCATCTCCAGGCGTGTTGCGCCGCGCCCGGGACACGAGACCTGGGTCCGCAAGGAGCAGACGCGATGACCGCGCTGCTCGAGGTCGAGAGCCTGGTCAAGCATTTCGTCGCCGAGCGCTCGCTGTTCGGCCGGGCACTGGCGCATGTCAAAGCGGTCGATGGCGTGTCCTTCTCGCTGGAAGCCGGCAAGACGCTGGCGCTCGTCGGCGAATCCGGTTGCGGCAAGTCGACCGTCAGCCGGCTGGTGCTGCGGCTGATCGAGCCGGATGCCGGCAAGATTCGCTTCGGCGGCCGCGATCTGCTCTCGCTCGACGCGGGCGGCTTGCGCGCCTTCCGCCGCGAAGCGCAGATCATCTTCCAGGATCCTTACGCCTCGCTCAATCCACGCATGACCGTCGGCCAGATCCTGACCGAGCCGCTGGTACTGCACGATCTCGTTCCAGCGGCGCGGCGGGCCGCGCGGGTCGCCGAGCTGCTGCGGCTGGTCGGGCTGGAGCCGCGGCTGGCGCGGCGCTATCCGCATGAATTCTCCGGCGGTCAACGGCAGCGCATCGCGATTGCCCGCGCCCTCGCCGTTGAACCCAAGCTCATTATCTGCGACGAGCCGGTCTCGGCACTCGACGTCTCGATCCGCTCGCAGATTCTCAACCTGCTGCGCACGCTGCAGGACCGGCTTGGTCTCGCCTACATCTTCGTCTCGCATGATCTCGCCGTGGTCAAGCACATCGCCGACCATGTCGCGGTGATGAATCTCGGTCAGATCGTCGAGACCGCGGAGGCGGACGCATTGTTCGCCGCGCCGCGCCATCCCTACAGCCGCGCACTGCTGTCCGCGATCCCCGTGCCCAAACCGCGGGCAAAGAGCAGCCGGATTGTGCTGCAGGGGGAGATTCCCAGCGCGCTCAATCCGCCGACGGGATGCCGCTTTCACACCCGCTGCCCCTATGTGATCGAGCGTTGCCGCACTCAAATGCCGCAGCTCGTACCGGATGGCACCGGACATGCAACGGCCTGCCACCGAACGTCGGAACTGCCGTCTTCCGCGGCGATCGTCCCGTCCGACGGCGGCTTCTCGCCGGTTCTGGAAAAATTGGTCGCCGCGTTCAGCAGCGGCCCGGAAGCAGCACGCAGCGGCGGGGTTAGTTCGTAGAGGACGAGACCCGGCAGCCATAGAACAGAGGTTGAGAGCGATGAGCTTCATGCGTTTGACAATCCTGGCGTCGGCTTTGCTGACGTCGCTCGTGGGCACGGCCCAGGCGCAGACAACGCTTCGCATCGGCATCGCCGAGGACCCCGACATCCTCGATCCGAGTGTCGGCCGCACCTATGTCGGTCGCATCGTGTTCTCCGCGGTCTGCGACAAGCTGTTCGACATCGACGAGAAGCTGAACATCGTGCCGCAGCTCGCGCTCTCCCATGAGACCTCGGCCGACGGCAAGGAGATGACGATCAAGCTCCGCCCGGGGGTCAAATTCCACGACGGCGAGCCGCTGGATGCGGAGGCCGCAAAATTCTCGCTCGAGCGGCACATGACGCTGCCGACCTCGTTCCGCAAGTCGGAGCTTGCCAGCGTCGACCATGTCGAGCTGGTCGATCCCCTCACGATCAAGCTGGTGCTCAAGACTCCCTACTCGCCCCTGATCGCCCAGCTCACCGATCGGTCCGGCATGATGGTGTCGCCCAAAGCGGCGAAGGAAGCCGGCGACAAGTTCGGCCTGCATCCGGTCTGCGCGGGCCCGTACAAATTCGTCGAGCGCGTCCAGCAGGACCGCATGGTCTTCGAGAAATTCGCCGACTATTGGAACAAGGACAACATTCATATCGACCGCGTCGTCTTCCTGCCGATCGTCGACGCGACGGTGCGCCTCGCCAATCTGAAATCCGGTGCGCTTGATCTGATCGAGCGCGTGCTCGCCACCGACATCAAGGACGTGCGCGCCGATTCCCGGCTCGTGCTGTCGACCGCGCCCGAGCTCGGCTATTACGGCCTCACCGTCAACATCGGCAACGACAAGAGCAAGGGACCGCTGAGCCAGTCGGCCAAGGTCCGCCAGGCACTCGATCTGTCGATCGACCGCGAAGCGCTCAATCAGGTGGTCTTCAACGGCGAATTCACGCCCGGCAATCAATGGGTCAGCCCAACGCATCCATATTATCAGAAGGCATTTCCGGTCCACGGTCGCGACATCGCGAAGGCAAAGGCACTGTTGAAGGAAGCCGGCGTGACCACGCCTGTGACGGTGGACTACATGATTCCCAAGGGGGCGGAGAACGAGGCCGTCGCACAGGTCATCCAGTCGATGGCTGCGGAAGCGGGCTTCGACATCAAGATCCGCGCCGTCGAGTTCGCGACCACGTTCAAGCAGGCGCAGGCCGGTGAGTTCCAGATATTCCAGATCAACTGGAGCGGCCGCATCGATCCCGACGGCAATTCCTACATCTTCATGCGCAGCAAGGCGCCGCAGAACGACGGCGTGTATTCGAACCCGGACGCCGACAAGCTCATGGAAGACGGACGCATGACGTCCAATGTCGAGGAGCGGAAGGCGATCTACGAGAAGCTGGCGAAAATCCTGCTCGACGACTTGCCGATCATCTACATCTATCACCGCAAACTCCTGATCGCGCACACGAAGAAGCTCGAGCGCTACCGGCAGATGCCCGACGGGCTGGTGCGCGTGGTCGGGCTGAAGTTCAAGTGATGGAGCTGGCGATGTGCGCGCGTCCCGGACGCGGCGCAGCGCACAAGCGCTGCACCGGTGAGCCAGGGCCCATGGCGACGGCGAACCGCGGCCGCTGGGTCCCGGTTCAGCGGCGCAACATGGCATGTTGCGCGGCGCCCGGCACACGTGGGGCATCATGCTGAACTTCCTCGCTCGCCGGATTGCGCAGATCGTGCCGACACTGTTCTTCGTGTCGGTGCTGATCTTCTCGCTGCAACAATTGCTGCCCGGCGACCCCGCTTTGGTGATGGCCGGCGAGGAGCGCGATCCCGCCGTGATCGAGCAAATCCGCCGGCAACACCGGCTGGACCAGCCAATTCCCGTGCAGTACGTCTACTGGCTCAAGGGCGTTCTGTCGGGCGATTTCGGCGAGTCGCTGCGCAACAAGATGCCGGTGCGCGAGCTGATCGCGCAGAAGCTGCCGGTGACGCTGCAGCTCGGCTCGATGGCGATCCTGATCGCGTTCTTCATCGGCATTTCCGCCGGCATCGTCTCCGCCGTGAAGAAGGGAACGGCATGGGATTATGGTGCCAATCTGTTCGCCCTCTGGGGCATCTCGACGCCGAATTTCTGGCTGGGAATCCTCCTGATCTTCCTGTTCTCGATCAAGCTCGGCTGGCTGCCGGCGTCGGGCTATGTGCCGCTCACCGAGGACTGGCGCGCGAGTCTCGCCGCCACCATCATGCCGGCCTTCGTGCTCGGCAACGCGATCTCCGCGATCCTGATGCGACATACCCGCAGCGCGATGCTCCAGGTGCTGGAAAGCGACTACGTCCGCACGGCTCGCGCGAAAGGGCTTTCCGAGCGCGTGGTGATCCTCAAGCACGCCATGCGCAACGCGCTCACGCCCATCATCACGCTCGGCGCGCTCGAGCTCGGCACCTTGTTGTCCGGCGCGGTGCTGACCGAGCAGATCTTCTCCATTCCCGGCTTCGGCAAGCTGATCGTGGATGCCGTCTTCAACCGTGACTACGCCGTGGTCCAGGGCGTGGTGCTGGTGACCGCCACCGTCTACATCACGCTGAACCTCGTCGCCGACGTCGCCTATATCCTCGTCAACCCGCGGCTGAGGGGCTAGGCGATGACGGACACAACGCTCCCAGCCAACCCCACCACGCCAGTCTATGAGCTGGACAGCCCGGCGCGCCGCGCGCGGCGGCGGCTGTTCAAGCGCAAGGCAGCCGTGTTCGGGCTTGTCGTGATCGCGATGTTCATCGCGCTTGCCGTCTTTGCGCCCATCGTTGTGCCCTACGATCCCATCGCGACGAGCTGGAGCCTGGTACGCAAGCCGCCGACCGCGGCGCACTGGTTCGGCACCGACGAGCTCGGCCGCGACATCCTGAGCCGCGTCGTCTACGGCGCGCGCGCCTCGCTGCTCGCGGGTCTCATCTCGGTCGCGATCGCGCTCGGCATCGGCGTGCCGCTGGGCCTGCTCGCCGGCTATCGCGGCGGCTTCACCGATGCGCTGATCAGCCGCATCACCGATGCCATGCTGGCCTGCCCGTTCCTGATTTTGGCGATCGCGCTCGCCGCCTTCCTCGGCCCGAGCCTCGGCAATGCCATGATTGCGATCGGCATCTCCGCAACTCCGATCTTCATCCGGCTGACCCGCGGCCAGGTGCTGAGCGTCAAGGCGGAAGACTATGTCGAGGCCGCGCGAGCGCTCGGCAACCCGCCCTGGCGGATCGCGTTCTCGCACATCCTGCCGAACATCCTGCCGTCGCTGCTGGTGCAGGCGACGCTCTCGATCGCCGCCGCCATCATTGCCGAAGCCGCCCTCTCCTTCCTTGGTCTCGGCCAGCAGCCGCCGGCGCCGTCCTGGGGCAGCATGCTCAATGCGGCACAACGCTTCCTGACCCAGGCGCCTTGGATGGCGATCTGGCCGGGCCTCGCGATCTTCCTTGTCGTGCTGTCGCTGAACCTGCTCGGCGACGGCCTGCGCGACGCGCTCGACCCGAGGCAGCGCTAGATCACCAACTCGCGCATCACGCGGCGGCAATCCATCTCGTATTCGAGATCGACCACCGGCGGCCGCGCAAAGTGCCAGGTCAGGCCGGAGCGGAGCGCGCCGCGGCGGACCAGTTCGTCCACCAGCGCATGGTGGAAGTCGTGCACGGAATAGGCCTGCACGCCGGTCGTGTCCTTCCAGCCGAAGCCGAAGGCCGCCATCCGGTTTTCCATCTGCGACGTCGTGGTGAAGCGCACCTTCTCCCGCAGCCCCTCGGGGCTGAGGTCGCGGTAGCGCACCGTGCGCTCGACATAGGTGCCGCTGCCCTCGCGTGCCTCCGCGCCGCCGGCGATGACGAAGCTCGGCAAGTTTGACCGCGTCGGGCGCGTGAAGGAGAACGCATAGAAGGACGGCTCGGATGGTGGATCGATTTCCGGACAGACATTGCTGCGCGCAACCGGATTGCTGGTACCATCGAAGATACCCCATTCCGACAGCGTCTTCACATAGTGCAGGTTGAACGCGCGGAAGCCTTCCTCGCTGAAGGCCGCCGGTGAGCGCAGCTCGCAGGCGCAGAACGCCGTCAGCGGACGCCCCGCCTCCTGGATGAATTTTGCGGCCAGCGCAAAACCTTCCGCGAGCGGCACCAGGCGATCGAAGCGGACGCGCTCGATCTCGTAGCCCTCATCCGCGACGGCGCCCGCGGAATACTGGAACACGGAAGGAATGAAACGGTAGTTGCCGGCGGAGAATTCGCGCGTCATGACGGACTCCTATTCCAATTGCATGCGAGTGCCCTTGGCGCCGTTGAGCAGGCGCTTCAGGTGAAAACCGGCCAGCGGATCGTCGGCGTGCATGCCGACCAGTGCGGCAAAGGCCGGCATGGCACCGGCATCGCCCGCCTCCATCTTGGCGAAAGCCTCGGAATAAAGCGCGGTTTCCGGCGCTTCGAACTTGGCCCGCGGCAGCGGTTCGAACGCGCGCAGCGGTTCGCTGCGGCCACGGAGTATCAGGTCGCCCACGGGACGCCCTTGAAAATTCTCGGCCGCTTCGGCCACGCTGGCGCTGACGCAAATGCGGGTGCCCAGATGTTTGTTGGCTGCTTCGAGACGCGCCGCGATGTTGATGGAGTCCCCATAGGCCGTGTAGTCGAAGAAGCGGTTGCCGCCGAAATTGCCGACCAGCGCCGGCCCGGCGTGAATGCCGATGCGCGTCGTGCCGATGTTCACACTCTTGGCCTTCTGCCGCGCGCAAAAATCCTGTGCCCAGGCGTCGAGATCATGGGCGCAGGCAACCGCGCGCGTCGCATAGTCCGGCTGATCGCCGGGCGCATTGAACAGCACCTGGATCGCATCGCCGATGATCTTGGCAACGGTCCCCTCGTGCGCGAAGACGATCTCGGTCATCCCGCCGACATACTCGTTGAGAAGCTCGCCCAGCGTCTCGGGCGGCGCGCTTTCGACGAGCGAGGTGAAGCCGGTGATATCCGTGAAGATGGTCGCGACGTTGCGCCACTGCACTTCGATCCCCTCACCTTCGCCACCGGCCGCCAGGCGCTTGGCGAGCTCAGGCGAAAAATGACGCGACAGCGCAGCATGGGCGCGCTCTGCCGCCACCTGGCGGCGCCGCACCTCTCGCAGCATCTCCACGTGGCGAATGGTTTTATCGATCGTCGCTTCCAGATCGGCGAAATCGATGGGCTTGGTCAGGAAGTCGAACGCGCCGCGGTTCATGGCTGTGCGGATGTTGCTCATGTCGCCATAGGCGGAGACGATGACGGTCGATTTCTTGTCCTCGGTCTCCTGGAGCTTTGCCAGCAGCGACAGCCCGTCCATCCGCGGCATGTTGATGTCGGAGACCACCATGTCGACATGCGGGTTCTCCTCGAGCGATTCCAGCGCCTCCAGGCCGTCGCGCGCGAAGATGAGCGCGAGCTGCCCATCGCGAATCTGCCTGCGGAATTTCTGCAGGATCAGCGCCTCGAGGTCCGGCTCGTCGTCGACGAAAAGGATGGTCGCAGTCATGCGGCTTGCTCGAGCCTCGTGTCGATCTCCTGTCGCAGCAGCGCGAAGTCGATCGGCTTGGTAAGAAGGCCGACGGCGCCGCGCTCGATCGCCTTTCGGCGCGTCTCGGCGTCGCCATAGGCCGTAATCATGATGACGGGTACGTCCGGATGCGCGGCGCGCACCTTCGGCAGCATGTCGAGCCCGCTCATGCCGGGCATGTTGACGTCCGACAGGATCAGGATCAGCGAGGGATCGCGGACCTCGGCGGCGCGCTTGAGCGCGTCGGGGGCCGAGAGCGCGAACTCCATCTGGAAGCGGCCGGCGCGCAGGTCGCGCCGGAACTGCTGCCGGAACAGCGCTTCGACGTCCGGCTCGTCGTCGACGACCAGGATGTAAACGTTCAAGTCTTGCCTCCAGTAGTTCGGCCCGCCGCGATCATGCGCGGCAGCGTCATGATTTGGAAACTACACCTGCCTTGGTGTTCACGTCCGCGGTGAGCCTAGAGCATGCCCCCGAAAAGTGCGCAGCGGTTCTCCGAAAAGACCATGTCCAAGACAATAACCTAAAGCGCGAATGACGACTCACCCTAATCTCGCGCTTCAGCAAGAAGAACCGCTCCCTCTCGCAAGCGGGCTAAGGAACCGTCCCGCGGCTGAGGCTGCAGCCGCATGCCGCCCATACAGGGACACGACGAAAAGGGCGGCAGCGGATGACCGCTGCCGCCCTCGGGACCGGTTTGCGTTGCGCCTCAGGTCGGCCGCAACACCTTTGTGCCAAGGTCGAGTTCGTTGACCTGTTTGTTCCGCTCGGAATCGGCCGCCGCGCGATGGTCGGTCGCCAGCACCACGTAGACTGCCGGCAGCACGAACAGCGTGAACAGCGTGCCGATCGACATGCCGGCGACAACCACGAGGCCGATCGAGAATCGGCTGGCGGCGCCCGCGCCGGTTGCAGTCAGGAGTGGGATCAGGCCGGTCACCATCGCGGCCGTGGTCATCAGGATCGGCCGCAGGCGGATGCGGGCCGACATCTCGATGGCCGAGCGGCGGTCGAGCCGTTCATTGACCTGGAGCTCGTTGGCGAACTCCACCATCAGGATGCCGTGCTTGGTGATCAGGCCGACCAGAGTGAGCAGACCGACCTGGGTGTAGATGTTCATGGTCGCCACGCCGAAGAACAGCGGGATCAGCGCGCCGACGATCGCCATCGGCACCGAGATCATGATGACCAGCGGATCGCGCAAACTCTCGAACTGCGCCGCCAGCACCAGGAAGATGATGATCAGGGCGAAACCGAAGGTGATCGCGAGTTGGTTGCCTTCCTGCACGTATTGACGGCTGTCCGCCAGATAGTCGTGGCTGAAGCCCTGCGGCAGCTTCTTGGCCTCGCCTTCGAGGAAGTCCACCGCGGCGCCGACGGTCACACCGGGCATCGGCACGGCCGAGAACGTCGCCGAATTGAGCTGGTTGAAGTGGGTCAGCGAATTCGGGTCGGTCTTGGTCTCGATGGACACCACGGTCGACAGCGGAAGCTGCTGACCGGTATTGGTCGTCACGTAGTAGCCGCCGAGCGATTCCGGCGACAGCCGCTTGGCGCGCGGCACCTGCGGGATCACCTGGTAGGACCGGCCCTCGAGATTGAAGCGGTTGATGTAATTGCCGCCGAGCAGCACCGCGAGCGTCGAGCCGAGGTTCTGCATGTTGACGCCGAGGTCCTGCGCCTTGGTGCGGTCGATCGTCACCTTCACGTTCGGCTGGTTGAAGTTGAGATCGCTGTCGGAGACGATGAACATGCCGCTCTTGCGCGCGGCGTCCCTCAGCTTCTCCATCTGTTCATAGACCGTCTGGAACCCGGCCGTGGAGTTGATCACCATTTGGATCGGCAGGCCGCCCGGTCCGCCCGGCAGCGGCGGCAGGTTGAACGCGAAGGCCTGCACGCCCTCGATCTTGGAGAGCTCGGCCTGCACCAGCGGCTTCAGCTGGATCGACGAGCGCTTGCGCTCGTCCCACGGTTTGAGCAGCATGCCGGCGATACCGCCCTGCGGACCGTTGATGCCGTTCAGCACGAAGCGCAGATCGGTCTCGGGGAACTTTGCGAATTCCTTGTCGAGCTTCTCGCCATAGAAATCGAGATAGTCGATGTTGGCGTATTTCGGCGCCTTGGTCACCGCGAACACGATGCCCTGGTCTTCCTCAGGCGCCAGCTCCTTCGATGTGTGCATGTAGAGGAAGCCGACGAGGCCGAGGATCGTGATCGCGAACAGGCCGGTGATGGCCTTGTAGTCGAGCGAGCGATCGAGCTTGCGCCCGTACCAGCGCGTGATCGCGCCGAACACCCGGTTCACGAGCTTGGCGAAGCGCCCCTCTTCGGTGTTCTTCAGCAGCACCGAGCACATCATCGGCGACAGCGTCAGCGCGATCACGCCCGACACGATCACCGAGCCCGCGAGCGTGAAAGCGAATTCGCGGAACAGCGAACCGGTGAGGCCGCCGAGGAACCCGATCGGTGCGTACACCGCCGCGAGCGTGATGGTCATCGAGATGACCGGTCCCACGATTTCGCGCGCGCCTTGCAGCGAGGCCTGGACCGGCGACTTGCCCTCCTCCAGATGGCGGTGGATGTTCTCCACCACCACGATGGCGTCGTCGACCACGAGGCCGATCGCGAGCACCATCGCGAGCAGCGTCAACAGGTTGAAGCTGAAACCCAGCGCCAGCATGAGTGTGCAGACGCCGATCATCGACAGCGGGATGGTGACGACGGGAATGATGACCGAGCGAAGCGAGGCCAGGAACAGGAAGATGACCACGATCACGATGATCACGGCTTCGCCAAGCGTCTTCTCCACCTCGTCGATCGAGGACTGGATGAATTTGGTCGAGTCATAGGCGACCTTCATCTTCATCGAGGGCGGCAAATTGCGCTCCAGCTCGGGGAACAGCGCGCGAACGCCCTTGACCAGCGTCAGCGGGTTGCCCTGCGGCGTTGCCTGCACGCCGATGAAGATCGCGTGCTCGCCGTTGAAGGCGACGCTGGCATCCGTGCTCTGGGCCGCGAGCTCGACGGTGGCGATGTCTTCCATCCGCACGAAGCCGCCGTCCTTGGCCTTCACGATCATCTTCTTGAACTGATCGACATTGGTCAGGCCCGTATTGGTCGAGACGTTCGAGACGATCAGATAGCCCTTGGTCTGACCCGCCGCAGACTGGAAGTTGTTGGCCTGAATGGCAGCGGCAACGTCGGCCGGCGACACGTTGCGGCCGGCCATCTTCACGGGATCGAGCCACAGCCGCATCGCAAACGTCTGGCCGCCCAAAATGTCGGCCGAGGCGACGCCGTCGACGGTCGACAGCACCGGCTGCACCACGCGCGTCAGATAGTCGGAAATGGCCGAGCCCGACAGCTCCTCGGACGAAAAGCCGAGATACATCACGGCCGTGGTCTGACCCGTTGTCTTGGTGACGATCGGATCGTTCGACTCCTTCGGGATCAGGTACTTCACCGAATTCGTCTTCGCCAGCACCTCGGTGAGCGCCTGGTTCGGATCGAAATTCAGCTTGATGTAGACCTGAATCGTCGAGGTGCCGAGCACCGAGGACGAGGTGATGTAGTCGACGCCCTCGGCAGAGGCGACCGCCTGCTCGATCGGCGTGGTGATGAAGCCCTGGATCAGGTCCGCGGACGCGCCGGGATAGACGGTCGTGATGTTGATGACCGTGTTCGACAGTTTCGGATATTGCCGGATCGGCAGCACCATGGCCGCGCGCAGTCCGATCAGCAGGATCAGCAGGCTGACGACGACCGACAGGACCGGGCGCTTGATGAAAATATCGGTAAAGGCCATCGCGGCGATCTCGATTTCTATGTCTCAAGAAGCGTGATCCGGCTTGGCCGGATCACGCGAATGTTAGGTGTCAGTACCGCGGCGCCTGCGCCGGGATTGCCGGGGTCGGGTCAGTCGAGATCGACACCGGCGCGCCCGATTGCAGCTTGAGCTGACCGACGGCGACGACCTTGTCGCCCGCCTTCAAGCCCTTGACGATTTCGACGCGGCCTTCGACCCGGTTGCCGGTCTGCACGAAGGTGCGTACCGCCGAGAGGCTGGTCTTGCCGTCCGCTTCCTTCTTCTCGGTGATCACGAACACGGAGTCGCCGTAGAGCGTGTAGTCGACCGCGGTTTCAGGCACGGTGATCACCGCCGGCTTGTCCGGCAGCACCACCGTGGTGGTCACGAACATGCCGGGCTTCAGGATCTTCTCCGGATTGGCGATCGTCGCCTGCACGCGGATGTTGCGGGTGTCGGCTGCGATCTGCGGCTCGATCGTGGTGATCTTGCCCTCGAAGGTGCGACCAGGATAGGCGTCGACCTTGAGCCGCACGGTCTGGCCGACCTTGAGACTGCCGGAATCCTTTTCGGTCACCGTGAAGTTGGCCCACAGCTCCGACAGGTCGGTCAACGAGACGATCGCCGTGCCGGCCGTCAGATACTGGCCGACCTCGACCTTGCGCATGCCGAGATCGCCGGAGAACGGCGCGCGCACCAACTTCTGCGAGATCAGCGCCTCGGTTTTGGCAATGCCCGCCTGCGCCTGGTCGTAAGCGGCCTGCGCCTGGTCGACGGTCGCCTGCGGGCCGAACTGGCGAGAGGCCAGCTGCTTGGCGCGGTCGAGCGAGAGCTGCGCGACGGTCGCCTGCGCCTTGTAACTGGCTAGGTCGCCCTGCTCGGGCGTGTCGAACAGCTGCACCAGCGGCGTGCCGGCCTCGACATGCGTGCCCGGCTCGAACTTGATCTCGGTGACGCGACCGTTGACGTCGGCGCTGACGTCGACCTGGTGCACCGCGACAAGGCTGCCGACCGCAGTGAGCAGGTTCGGCACCACCTCGGACTTCGCCTCGGCTGCGCTGACGGCCGTCGGCGGCGGCTTGTTGTTGGCGAAGAACTGCTTGATCATCTGGCCGCGGAAGTAATTGAACCAGACGAGGCCACCGACGAGCACGGCCAGCAGCGTGCCGACGATGATGAACCAGCGCACCGGCCGGACCGGACGCTTGGGAGCCTTGTTGTCGATCGGTTCGCCCGAAATCTTGTGTTCGGCTACGATGTTCATGTCATGCACTTTCTGCAATCGCGGCCTTGCCAGCACCTGCGGCCTGATTGCGGCCCAGATGCGAAGCAATTGCGGCGTCGTTAAGTCCGATACCCCTCAGGAGAAACTCACAGAGCTGCCGCTCGAGGTCGCCAGCCTTGCCGTACGCGAGGCAAGGCGTGGCCGGCAGCCTGGTCAGCGCAGCCGTCATCACCGTGTGATGTGCAAACCAGAACAGGTTGAGCGGATCGCCGCTGAATGGCCGCGCGTCACCGCTGGCGACCGCACGCTCGAGCGAGGCGACGAAGACAGCCCCGATCAGCTTCTCGATCTTGGCATATAGCAGACGGGCGAATTCGCCATCATCCAAATGACTCGTGGCCATCAGTCGCAGGCGCTGCGCCTCTTCCTGGTCCGGCCCCTCGACGATCTCGAGGAAATGCTCGACCATGCCACGGATCACTTCGACGAGGGTGGCGGTCGACGGCTCCCGCTCGAGCAGCTCGATCAAAGCCGGATCCGCCTCGCATTCGTCGCTGAGGATTTCGGCGTAGAGCGCCGCCTTGGACGGGAAATGCTTGAACAGCAACGCCTCGGAAATGGCAGCGGCGGCCGCCACGCTCTTCGTCGTGGTGCCGTTATAGCCGTGTCGGGCAAAGCAGCGCTTTGCGGCGCCGAGGATCAATTGACGCCTCAGGTCGCTCGTCATACGCAATGAGCTCATGCTGGGTGAGTAAGCACTCACCCACGCAGAAGTCAAGCACTATGTTGCATCGCAACCTGCATGCGGTGTGAAGCTAGTGGAGAATATCCAGCCTGCACGGCACGCGTGCAGGACAGATGCCAAAGGATGCAGAGGATGCAAAGGATGGGGCGGACCGCCTAAATCGGCTGGAAGCCCAGCTCGGCGCGGATCCGATTGACGACGTAGGTCCCGTCCCGGGTCGGCAGAATTCGCTCCAGATTGGCGCTATCGATCTTCACATTGGCAAATCGCGGGCCCCCCGACACCTCATGGATGGCTTTGGCGAAGGCCTCGACCTCCGCCATGGTCGTGACGGCCCGGCTGTCATCGATGCCGCAGGCCCGGGCGACGCCGACGAGGTCGGCGGCAGCCGAGGTGTGGCTGGTCTGGCCGCCGGTCTCGCCATAGGCCTCGTTGTCGAGCACGGCGATCGAGAGATTGGCGGGCTTCTGCAGCCCGATGGTGGCGAGGCTGCCCAAGCCCATCAGCATCTCGCCGTCGCCGGTGATGACCAGCACCGGCAGTTTCGGCTGCGCTAGCGCCAGACCCAGCCCGATCATCGCCGCACCGCCCATGCCGCCCCAGAGATAGAAGTTGCGGGCATGGTCGCCGGCCGCGCACATGTCGTTGGTGGAGGCACCGAGGCCGCCGATCGCAACGACGTCTTTGCGGTTCGCAAGCAGGGTGGAGACCACCTGTCGGCGGTCGAGGAGATTGGCCTTGCTCATTTGGTGAAAACCTTGGCGCCGATCAGGCGCTGCGACAGAAGGACGGCGGTGGGCGTAAGCGCGTTGTAGGCCTGGGCTGCGGCGGCCTCTAACACCGCCGGCACCTCGGCTGCGTGCGAGGCGCGCAATACCTGGACGCCGGAGAGCTCGAACACGCCTTGCGTGGTCGAACCCATGGGCACCTGCCAGGGATTGAACTCGCCCCACTCGCCACGCATGGTCACCAGCGTGAGGAACGGAAAGCGCAGGATCGGGATCAGCGAAAGCATGTTGATGCAATTGCCGACGCCGCTCGATTGCATCAGCAGCACGCCACGCTGTCCGCCGGCCCACGCGCCGGCGAGCAGCGCCACGCCTTCCTCCTCGGTCGTCAGCGGAATGCCGCGCATGGTGGAGGAATCCAGCACGCGCTGGATCAGCTTCGAATGACCGGCGTCAGGCACGTAAGGCACCTGTCGCACGTCGAAGCGTTGCAAGGTCGCGAAGATATCGTCGGGCCAGTTCGGCGCCGTGTCGGCAGCGTCAGCGCGTGCGTGCATTTTCCCGTCCGGTCGGCTAGCAAGGTGCAAAGACTGTAGGCGCATGCGCGCGCCGACCAGAACAACAAAAACGGCATAACGGCTTTAACCGGCGAGTATAACGGGATGAACGCAGATGCGAAGGCGCTGGCGGCAAGCTTCGACCTCGAGAAGCTGACGCCGGAATTCTACGACAACCCCTATCCGACTTATCGTGCACTGCGGGAGAACGAGCCGGTCAAGCGCCTGCCGAACGGCACGGTGTTCCTGACCCGCTATGACGATCTCGTCACCACCTACAAGAACACGAAGTCGTTCAGCTCGGACAAGAAGCGCGAGTTCGCGCCGAAATACGGCGACACCCCGCTCTACGAGCACCACACCACCAGCCTGGTCTTCAACGACCCGCCCGCTCATACCCGGGTGCGCCGCCTGATCATGGGCGCACTGTCGCCACGCGCGATCGCGGGGATGGAGAGCGATCTTATCAAGCTCGTCGACAGTCTGCTCGATGCCATCGCGGCCAAGGGCGATTGCGAGTTGATCGAGGATTTCGCCGCTTCGATTCCGATCGAGGTGATTGGCAATCTGCTCGACGTTCCCCATGGCGAACGCGGGCCGCTGCGCGATTGGTCGCTGGCGATCCTCGGCGCGCTCGAACCCGTGGTGTCGCCTGACCTGGCTGCGCGCGGCAACAAGGCGGTGACGGACTTCCTTGCCTATCTCGAAACGCTGGTCGCGCGGCGGCGTGCAAAGCCAGGCAATCCCGAGCGCGACGTGCTGACGCGACTCATTCAGGGGGAGGAGAACGGCGAGCGGCTGACCGAGAAGGAGCTGCTGCACAATTGCATCTTCCTGCTCAATGCCGGCCACGAGACCACCACCAATCTGATCGGCAATGGCCTCGTCGCGCTGGACCGCCATCCCGACCAGAAGCAGCGGCTGATCGAGAACCCCGACCTGATCAAGACCGCGGTCGAGGAGATGCTGCGCTACGAGAGCTCGAACCAGCTCGGCAACCGCATGACCACGGAGAAGGTCGAGCTCGGCGGCGTCATGCTCGAGGCGGGCACATCGGTGACGCTGTGCATCGGGGCAGCCAACCGGGATCCCGCGCAGTTTCCCGATCCTGAACGTTTCGACATCGCGCGCACGCCGAACCGGCACCTCGCCTTCGCCACAGGCGCACATCAATGCGCCGGCATGGCGCTGGCGCGGCTGGAAGGGGCGATCGCGATCTGGCGCTTCCTGGCGCGCTTCCCGAACTATGCCGTCAGCGGCCAGCCGGTGCGGGGCGGACGGGTGCGGTTTCGTGGGTTCTCGAGCGTGCCCTGCTCGATCGGATGAAGCCTCAAAACAAAAATTGCGAAAACAACCCCATGCACAGTAGAGGCCGGGTCGACGGACGAGGCCCTGCGGTTCGGCAGAACTATCTGACATCAAGGATAAATCGGGCCGCACCACGCCATTGGTGAATGCAGGCTTCCAAGGCGGCAGGTTGATACCCAAATCAAGCTGAAGGCCGCTGGTGCCGTCGGTTGACGCCCCGTGCGCGGCAATGGAGTGACGACAAATGAGCTCGTCGGTCATTGATTTCATCGCAACGGAAGCACGCTTTGGGGCCCGCAATTACGAGCCGATCGGGGTCGTTCTGTCGCGCGGCGAAGGTGTCTGGGTCTGGGATACCGAAGGCAACCGTTATCTCGATTGCCTGTCGGCCTATTCGGCGGTCAGCCAGGGCCACTGCCACCCCAAGATCCTGGCCGCCATGGTCGAACAGGCGCGCCGGCTGACGCTCACCTCGCGGGCCTTCCACAACGACCAGCTCGCCCTGTTCTACGAGGAGATCGCGGCACTCACCGGATCCCACAAGGTGCTGCCGATGAACAGCGGCGCGGAGGCAGTCGAAAGCGCGATCAAGTCGGTGCGCAAATGGGGCTATGAGGTCAAGGGCGTGCCGGACGGCCAGGCCGAGATCATCGTCTGCGCCAACAATTTTCACGGGCGCACGCTGGCCATTGTCGGCTTTTCGACCGATCCCGAGACCCGCGCACATTTCGGGCCGTTCGCGCCGGGCTTCAAGATCATCCCGTTCGGCGACGCCGCGGCGCTGGAGCAGGCAATCACGCCAAATACGGTCGCCTTCCTGGTCGAGCCGATCCAGGGCGAAGCCGGTGTCATCATTCCTCCAGCCGGCTATTTCACGAAGGTGCGCCAGCTCTGCACCGCCAATAACGTGATGCTGGTGCTCGACGAGATCCAGACCGGGCTCGGCCGCACCGGCAAGCTGCTCGCTGAACAGCACGAGGGCATAGAGGCGGACGTGACGCTGCTCGGCAAGGCGCTGTCCGGCGGCTTCTACCCGGTCTCGGCCGTGCTCTCGAACAACGACGTGCTCGGGACCTTGAGACCCGGGCAGCATGGCTCGACGTTCGGCGGCAACCCGCTTGCCTGCGCAGTGGCGCGCGCGGCGCTGCGCGTGCTGGTCGAGGAAGGCATGGTCGAGAACGCGGCCAAGCAGGGCGCGCGCTTTCTCGAAGGCCTGAAAGACATTCGTGCCAATACGATTCGCGAGGTGCGCGGGCGCGGCCTGATGCTGGCGGTCGAGCTGCATCCCGAGGCCGGCCGCGCCCGCCGCTACTGCGAGGCGCTTCAGAGCAAAGGCATCCTCGCCAAGGATACTCATGAGCAAACGATCCGCATCGCTCCGCCGCTGGTGATCACAAGCGACCAGGTCGATTGGGCGCTGGAACGGCTCGCCACCACCCTGACGCAGGATTTCTCTTGAACCTGCCTGCGTCGGAAGATCGCAGGGCGGCGGCGGCCGATAGCAGTAGGCTTGCCAAATGTCCGTTACGCCCTGGTAGCGATTGAATCCCGCACAGAGGCGGAACGACGCGATGGCTAGGAGCGGATTCTTCGCCTCGTCCTCTTTCTCTCAATCGAGAGGGCAAACTCTGATGCATTCGAAACTTTGATCTAGGGTCCGGACTCAATTGATCCACCAAGTAACGGCGGCGACCAAGAGGATGGCCGAGAGGAAGTTGTCGGCTCGCTTGTCGTAGCGGGTCGCAATCCGCCTGAAGTCCTTGAGGCGGCAAAACAT
>NZ_RDQF01000120.1 GCF_004114425.1 Bradyrhizobium vignae
CCGGCCAGCAGGTGCAGGACCAGTTCACGGTGGTGAGCCAGGATGGCACCGCCACCGGCACCATCACGGTGACCATCACCGGGACCAATGATGCCGCGACCGTCAGCTCGGACTCCAAGTCCGTCACTGAGGGCAACACCGCCGCCGCGCTCAACACCAGTGGCCAGCTCAGCATCACCGACCCGGATAGCGGCGAAGCCCATGTCCTGGCGCAGAGCAATGTGCACGGCACCTACGGCGACTTCACGATCGACGCCAACGGAGCCTGGACTTACGCCGGCAACGGCGCCCACAACGAGCTCACCGCCGGCCAGCAGGTGCAGGACCAGTTCACGGTGGTGAGCCAGGACGGCACCGCCACCGGCACCGTGACGGTGACCATCACCGGGACCAATGATGCGGCGACGGTCAGCTCGGACTCCAAGTCCGTCACCGAGGGCAATGCAGCCGCCGCCCTCAACACCTCCGGCCAGCTCACCATCACCGACCCCGACACCGGCGAAGCCCACGTCGTGGCGCAGAGCAATGTCCACGGCAGCTACGGCGACTTCACGATCGATGCCAACGGAGCCTGGACCTACGCCGGCAACGGTGCCCACAATGAACTCACCGCCGGGCAGCAGGTCCAGGACCAGTTCACGGTGGTGAGCCAGGACGGCACCGCCACCTGCACTGTGACGGTGACCATCACCGGGACCAATGATGCGGCGACGGTCAGCTCGGACTCCAAGTCCGTCACCGAAGGCAACACCGCGGCTGCGCTCAACACCAGCGGCCAGCTCACCATCACCGACCCCGACACTGGCGAAGCCCATGTCGTGGCGCAGAGCAATGTTCACGGCAGCTACGGCGACTTCTCGATCGGTGCCAACGGGGCCTGGAGCTACGCCGGCAATGGCGCCCACAACGAGCTCACCGCCGGCCAGCAGGTGCAGGATCAGTTCACCGTGACCAGCCAGGATGGCACCGCGAGCGGCACCGTGACCGTGACCATCACCGGCACCAACGATGCCGCGACCGTCTCGTCCGACGCGAAGTCCGTCACCGAGGGCAACACCGCCGCCGCGCTCAATGCAAGCGGCCAGCTCACGATTGTCGATCCTGACACCGGCGAAGCCCACGTTGTCGCACAGAGCAATGTCCACGGCACCTACGGCGACTTCACGATCGACGCCAATGGCGCCTGGAGCTACATCGGTAATGGCGCCCACAATGAGCTCACCGCCGGGCAGCAGGTGCAGGATCAGTTCACGGTGACCAGCCAGGATGGCACCGCGAGCGGCACCGTGACGGTGACCATCACCGGCACGAACGACGCCGCGACGGTTAGCTCTGACTCGAAGTCCGTCACCGAAGGCGACACCGCAGCCGCGCTCAACAGCAGCGGCCAGCTCACCATCACCGATCCCGACACCGGCGAAGCCCATGTCCTGGCGCAGAGCAATGTCCACGGCAGCTACGGCGACTTCTCCATCGATGCCAACGGCGCCTGGAGCTACACCGGCAACGGTGCCCACAATGAGCTCACCGCCGGCCAGCAGGTCCAGGACCAGTTCACGGTGGTGAGCCAGGACGGCACCGCCACCGGCACCGTCACGGTGACGATCACCGGGACCAATGACGCGGCAACGGTCAGCTCGGATTCGAAGGCCGTCACCGAGGCCGACACGGCCGCGGCACTCAATACCTCGGGCCAACTGACGATTGCGGATCCCGACACCGGCGAAGCCCACGTCGTGGCGCAGAGCAACGTTCATGGCAGCTACGGCGACTTCTCGATCGATGCCAATGGCGCCTGGAGCTATATCGGCAATGGCGCCCACAATGAGCTCACCGCCGGCCAGCAGGTGCAGGACCAGTTCACGGTGGTGAGCCAGGACGGTACCGCCACCGGCACCGTCACGGTGACGATCACGGGCACGAACGATGCCGCGACCGTCTCGTCCGACTCCAAGTCCGTCACCGAGGGCAACACCGCCGCTGCGCTCAACACCTCCGGGCAGCTCAGCATCACCGACCCGGACACGGGCGAAGCCCACGTCGTGGCGCAGGCCAACGTTCATGGCACCTACGGTGACTTCAGCATCGATGCCGACGGCGCCTGGAGCTACACCGGCAACGGCGCCCACAATGAGCTCACCGCCGGGCAGCAGGTGCAGGACCAGTTCACGGTGATGAGCCAGGACGGCACCGCCACCGGCACTGTGACGGTGACCATCACCGGGACCAATGACGCGGCAACGGTCAGCTCGGATTCGAAGGCCGTCACCGAGGCCGACACGGCCGCGGCACTCAATACCTCGGGCCAACTGACGATTGTGGATCCCGACACCGGCGAAGCCCACGTCGTGGCCCAGACCAACGTTCATGGCACCTACGGTGACTTCAGCATCGACGCCAACGGAGCCTGGAGCTACGTCGGCAACGGCGCCCACAATGAGCTCACCGCCGGCCAGCAGGTCCAGGATCAGTTCACCGTGACCAGCCAGGATGGCACCGCGAGCGGCACCGTGACCGTGACCATCACCGGCACCAACGATGCCGCGACGGTCTCTTCCGACACGAAGTCCGTCACCGAAGGCGACACGGCCGCGGCGCTGAACACCTCAGGGCAATTGACCATCACCGACCCCGACACTGGCGAAGCCCATGTCGTGGCGCAGAGCAACGTCCACGGCACCTACGGCGACTTCACGATCGACGCCAATGGCGCCTGGAGCTACATCGGTAATGGCGCCCACAATGAGCTCACCGCCGGGCAGCAGGTGCAGGACCAGTTCACGGTGGTGAGCCAGGACGGCACCGCCACCGGCACCGTCACGGTGACGATCACCGGGACCAATGACGCGGCAACGGTCAGCTCGGATTCGAAGGCCGTCACCGAGGCCGACACGGCCGCGGCACTCAATACCTCGGGCCAACTGACGATTGTGGATCCCGACACCGGCGAAGCCCATGTCCTGGCGCAGACCAACGTCCACGGCACTTACGGCGACTTCTCGATCGATGCCAACGGGGCCTGGAGCTACACCGGCAACGGCGCCCACAATGAGCTCACCGCCGGCCAGCAGGTGCAGGATCAGTTCACCGTGACCAGCCAGGATGGCACCGCGAGCGGCACCGTGACCGTGACCATCACCGGCACCAACGATGCCGCGACGGTCTCTTCCGACACGAAGTCCATCACCGAAGGCGACACGGCCGCGGCGCTGAACACCTCAGGGCAATTGACCATCACCGACCCCGACACCGGCGAAGCCCATGTCGTGGCGCAGAGCAACGTCCACGGCAGCTACGGCGACTTCTCGATCGACGCCAACGGGGCCTGGAGCTACGCCGGCAATGGCGCCCACAACGAGCTCACCGCCGGGCAGCAGGTGCAGGACCAGTTCACGGTGGCGAGCCAGGACGGCACCGCCACCGGCACCGTCACGGTGACCATCACCGGGACCAATGATGCGGCGACGGTCAGCTCGGACTCCAAGTCCGTCACCGAAGGCAATACTGCCGCCGCGCTCAACACTTCCGGCCAGCTGACCATCACCGATCCGGATACGGGCGAAGCCCACGTCGTGGCGCAGAGCAATGTCCACGGCACTTACGGCGACTTCAACATCGATGCCAATGGCACCTGGAGCTACACCGGCAACGGCGCCCACAATGAGCTCTCCGCCGGCCAGCAGGTGCAGGACCAGTTCACGGTGGTGAGCCAGGACGGCACCGCCACCGGGACCGTGACGGTGACGATCACCGGGACCAATGATGCGGCGACAGTCAGCTCGGACTCCAAGTCCGTCACCGAGGGCAATGCAGCCGCCGCCCTCAACACCTCCGGCCAGCTCACCATCACCGACCCGGATACTGGCGAAGCCCACGTCGTGGCGCAGAGCAATGTCCACGGCACTTACGGCGACTTCAACATCGATGCCAATGGGACCTGGAGCTACAGCGGCAACGGCGCCCACAATGAGCTCACCGCCGGCCAGCAGGTGCAGGACCAGTTCACGGTGGTGAGCCAGGATGGCACCGCCACCGGCACCGTCACGGTGACCATCACCGGGACCAACGATGCGGCCACGGTCTCGTCGGACTCCAAGTCCGTCGCTGAGGGCAACACCGCCGCCGCGCTGAACACTTCCGGCCAGCTGACCATCACCGATCCGGATACCGGTCAGGCCCATGTCGTGGCGCAGACCAACGTCCATGGCACCTA
>NZ_RDQF01000121.1 GCF_004114425.1 Bradyrhizobium vignae
ATTCCGAAATCAGAAAACGCCACTTCTGCAGATAGTTGCGTTCAACCGTTCGGTCATAGCTGTTGTCTCGCATCGGATCGTTCCTCCGCTGCAGCGATCCAATCAGCGAATTATTGAACATGCACAGTTGCGAGCGCAGCGAGGCAATCCAGAATCTCTCCGCGGAGGGATCCTGGATTGCTTCGTCGCAAGCGCTCCTAGCAATGACGGCTCGGATGCAGGTGAGGGCTAATCCAGCCCCGCCCGCTTCGCCGGCTTCTGCGCCGTCGTCTTCGGCACCGACACATCCGGCAGCGCCTCGCGCACGATCTCGGTTGACGTCGGCGCATCTGCCGACACCGTGTCGGCCCGCACCGGCGCCACCTTCATCTCGCCGAGGCGCGCGCGGACCTGGGCCGTGAGGCCGGGGTAGGAGGCAACCGGGGTGAAGTCCGCAGCCTGGTCGTTGCCGACGCGGATGCCGGTGTAGGCGACGAGGCCGTCGGTGGTGGCGATCACGTCGCCGGCTTTCAGCGATGAATCCAGCGCGAGATCGACCGGGGCGAGGCCGGCGGGCTCGCGGCCGTTGCAGGTGCAGTCGGCGCGCAGCGCCTTGCGATAGGCGAACGCGTTCTCGCTGTCGGCGTAGCGCTCGCCGGCCTGCGAATAGGCGCCATCGATCGACGAGCCGAAATAGATCTTGGTCGGGCTGGCGGGACAGAACGCCTGACACATCTGTGCGGGCGAGGCGAGGCCGCGCATCAGCGGAAAATATTTTCCGTCGCAACTGCGCACGCAGAAGGCCGGGCCCGAGCCGCCGGCCGCGGCCGAGCGGGTCGGCGGCACATATTGCGGGGTCGCCGCATTTTGCTGGCCGGTGAAGGGGTCGGTGTAGGAACTCGCTTGCTGCGGCACCTCGCGCTGGGGCCGCTGCTGCTGCATTCCGCCGAAGAGGAAGTCGAACAGGCCTTCGGCCGAAACCGGGGCCGGAGCCGCAAGCAGCGGCGCGGCAAGGATGGCGGCCACAGGCATCGCGCGACGCCGCCGGCGCGCATGGGACGAGATTGTACGCAACCGCCTACTCCACCCGACGCTACTGACCGGCTGGAACCCTTCGGGTCTCAGCACATGATTCACCATAAAGTGGGATGGTAAATGAGCCGTTGAGCAGAGGCGGTTTCAAGTCGAGGCGGTGACCTCTTTAAGGCCGAGCACAGCTTCCGATGGATGGTTGCTTCCGGGCTACACCCGGGCAAGAAGGCGGAGGAGATTTCGTCACCTAGGCCTTCAAGAACTCCGACGCCTTGTACAGCGAGCGGAACGGCAGGCCGGCCGCACCGAACGTGTCGGTGGCGCCTTCCTCGCGGTCGACCATGGTCAGCACCAGCACCACATTGGCGCCGGCCTCGCGCACGGATTCCACCGCCTTCATCGCCGAACCGCCGGTCGTGGTGACGTCCTCGACGATCACCACGCGCTTGCCCGCCAGCGTCTCACCTTTGGGCAGGCCTTCGATGGCGAGCTTGGCGCCGTGCTCCTTCGGCTTTTTGCGCACGAAGAACGCCGCGATCGGATGCCCCTTGATCCAGGAGATCTGCGCCAGCGCGCCGGCGAGCGGCACCGCGCCCATCTCGAGCCCGCCGATGAAATCGAGCTGGTCGTCCTTCAGCGCCTCATAGGTCAACTCGGCCAGCAGCGTCGCGCCCTCGGGGTCGAGCATGGTCGGCTTGAGGTTGAAATAGAAATCGCTCTTGCGGCCCGACGCGAGCGTCACCTCGCCGCGGCCGAAGGAGCGCCGGCGGATGATTTCGAACAGGCGGGCGCGGGAGGCGGATTTCGACACGGCGGTCCCTCGAACAGCGTTTTTGGTGGAGGCGGAATTTATCCGCGACGGCCGCGACATTCCAGAGGGGGCGTCTCCCGTCAACAGGGATCGGCCATCCCGGTCCGCCGGTTGTGAGGGCGCAACCTTCTGGAGTAGTTGAGGGCAAGCCTCTAGGGGAAGGAAACGGGAATGACGATCGAGCTCTACACCTGGAACACGCCGAACGGCCGCAAGATCTCGGTCGCGCTGGAGGAGATGGGGCTCCCCTACAAGGTGATCCCGGTGAACATCACCAAGGGCGAGCAGATGGCGCCCGAGTTCCTCAAGCTCTCTCCCAACAACAAGATCCCCGCGATCGTCGACCCCGAGGGGCCCGACGGCAAGCCGGTCAGCATCTTCGAATCCGGCGCCATCCTGCTTTATCTCGGCGAAAAGACCGGAAAATTCCTGCCGAAATCGCTTAGCCAGCGGATCCCCGTCTACGAATGGCTGATGTGGCAGATGGGTGGCTTCGGCCCGATGCCGGGCCAGGTGCACCATTTCATCGCATTGGAGAATGAGCAGGATCGCGCCTACGGCCTGAAGCGCTTCATGGCGGAGACGCGCCGGCTCTATGGGGTGCTGGACCGCCGCCTGGCCGGTCGCGACTTCGTCGCGGGCGATCTCTCGGTTGCCGATTTTGCCATCCTGGGCTGGGCCTGGCGTCATCCTCGCCACAAGGTTGATCTGGCCGACTTCCCCAACGTCGAGCGCTGGTACGACGCTCTGATGGCCCGGCCGGGAGTGAAGCGCGGCATGGACGCGAAGCTGGATTGAGCTGCCGCTTACCCTCCCCTGGAGGGGTAGGGGAATCGCATATGGTGCTGGCAGGGTGTTGCCAAGCGGTTGGAACTGGATTCTTTGGGTGTCTCTCGATTCCAGAGGGAGACCTGAATGCGCAAGCTCAAGCGCCTGTTTCGATCGCTCAAGGACCCGCGCGCCAGCAACACCCGACATGATCTTGTGGAGATCCTCGTCATCGCCTTGGCGGCGACGCTGGCTGGCGCCAAGACCTGCACCGAGTTCGAGTTCTTTGGCCAAGGCCGCGAGGAGCTGTTGCGGCGCTTCCTGGAGCTCAGGCACGGCATTCCGAGCCACGATACGTTCAGCAACGTCTTCCGTGCGCTGGACCCGAAGGGGCTGGAAGCGGTTTTGCGCAAGTTCAGCAAGAGCTTCGGCATCAAGGGGGTGGTCAGCATCGACGGCAAGGCGCTGCGCGGGGCCTACACGCGGGGCCGGGAGGCCACGCCGCTGCATATGGTCAATGTCTGGGCCGCAGGCACTCGCATGGCGCTGGCTCAGAGAAAAGCTCCCAACCGCAACGAGGTTGCCGGGGCTCTCGAAGTTCTCGCGCTGCTCGATCTGGACGGGGCTCTTGTCACCGCCGACGCCTTGCATTGCCGGCCCGATACCGCGCAGGCCATCCTCGATCGGAAGGGGCACTACGTGTTGGCCATCAAGAGCAATCGTGGCCGGCTGTTCAAGACCGTCAAGACGCTGGTCGACACAGTCCGAAAGCCCGCGCGAGCGAGTCAACGAAGAGCCACCGCCCACGGCCGCGTCGAACGCCGACAGGCCATCGTCGCGCCGGCTCCTCAGTTGGCGAAACAATACGACTTCCCCGCTATCGCCGCAGTCGGTCGCATCGACAGTTGGCGCGCCAACTCTGGCAAGGCTGTCAAACACACGGTCCGA
>NZ_RDQF01000122.1 GCF_004114425.1 Bradyrhizobium vignae
GTTCGTCTTCCCATCCCAGCATGGTCAGCCCTCCAAGAGCCGACCACCCATGAATCATTGAAAAATTGATTCGGGAATCCTATAAAACGCGCCAAAATCAACAATCTGCCAAAGTAGTGCTAGGCCGCGTAGTCATGATTCCGGCACGAGCTGTTTCACCTCCGAGGGCTGCGGACCGGTAAGGGTCTTGGCTGTGTGTGAAAACGCCAACACGGTCAATCGCGATAGGTTATTCGTCTAAGACTGCTTTAGTCGCTCAACGCGCAAGCAGATTAAACTTCGAGGTGGTGCGGGGAAATATCATTCTTCGCCGGAGACGTATCGCGGTCGGGCCTCGCGCAGACCTGCGTGAAGTCGCAACGTGCTGGCGCAGTGTCGGGCGCGGGCGGGTTGTTCGATTACTCTGAGGATCCAAGTGAGTTCAGACGGGATGAGCCGGAGGATAGGCCGGCTAGACAAGCCCTCCTAATATTTCGTCATTGAATTGATGGCCTCGGCAATGGCAGCGGGTTCTGCGTGCGTGACCATATGTCCGGCATTCGGAATTAGGTGAAGATCGGACCGAGGCAGCGCTTGATGTAAATCTCGAGCTTGTTTCTGTTCGATCACCTGGTCCTCTGCTCCATGGAATATTTTTACGCGGGGACCCATAGTCGAATAGTGAGCTTGGAACTGTGTTGCAGTTGGAATGAGGAGTGCGCTTTCCTGCGCAGCCGCCCTCAATTGTGTGGGCCTGAGAACGAGAGACGCTGGAAATTCATTCTTAAATGTCGACGGGACGGATCGGGGCGCGAAAATCTTGCGGAGGGCTCCGGGCAACATGGCCCACGAGATGATCGGCGCGACGGTGTAGCTGACCAAGTCGCCCAAGACCGGTATGGCCGGACCTGACATCAACCACACATCCAATCGGAAGGTCGGGAAGTAGTAGCCGGACGCAAGTACAAGACCGCGGATCGGATAATCCTTCCGCATGCCGAGAGCGATAGCGACCAAGGCGCCCCAAGAATGGCCCAGCACCACGGGATCGCGGATCCCGAGTTGCTCGAGCCCCTTCACCAGCAGAGCTGCTTGAGCAGCTGCGCTCCATACTCGGAGCCGCGGCCGCTGACTGTAGCCAAAGCCCGGGCGGTCGAAGCATACCACGCGATTGCTGCGGGCAAGAAGATCGACCAGCCCGCCGATTATGAAGTCCTGGATCATGGATCCATTGCCATGAAGCAGCAAGACGCAAGGAGCCGCGGGATCGCCCCGATCGATATAGTGGAGTACCACGCCGTCGCACTCGAGAAACTTGCCGATAGGCGGATTCCTTCGCTCGGCCAGCTTGGAGAAGCCGATGTTGCCGATGACGAGAAGCGCCAACAACAGGGTCGCGATGAGCAGTACGGTTTCAGCGGTGGTCATGACTGAGCCTTGCGCTAGGACCAACAACATCTGGCCCGGAGCGCGAGCAGACGAGCCAGATCAAGCAATAATTGGAAGTTGAAGTGCTCGTTCCTGCGCGCAATCGCGGAGGATTGATTAAAAGATCGCTCGGCCCGGAACGGTCCAGAATTGCTCACGTTTGCTCGCCAAGGATCGCATGTGACGCAGCGCAAAGCGATCCGCCTCACGAACAAGAACGATGGAGCAACGAAATGACCAATCCACGCCCAGAGGAAAAACCCACCCAAAGCCCTGAGGACACAATCCGCCGCGCCGGCGAGAGGACCGCTGAGCAGACCAGACGGATCGGCTTGGCCACCGCCGAGGCTGGGGAGGAGGTGGCGCAAGCCAGCGGCCATCTCTTGCGGCAAAATACCGAGATGTTGCAAAACGCCTGGCGCTTCGGACTCGACATGGCGGCGGCCATGATGGGCCGCTCGACTGATCAGCTGGGTCGCACGTTCGGTTTGAGCGGCAATGAGGCGCAGCAGGCAGCGGAACGCTCGGTCCGCAATGCCGAAGCAATCATGTATTCTACGACCGCAGTCGCGAAAGGAATGAACGGTGCGTCGCGCGAGTACTTCGATTTCATGCGACAGCAGATCGAGAGGAACATGGATCGCATGAATGAACTCTGGAGCTGCCGCACTCCTCACGATTTGGCCGCTGTGCAAACCGATCTGATGCGTGACACGATCAAGAGTGCGTTGGATACCCACCGCCGGATGGCCGACTTGTCTCTGAAGGTGGCGGACGATGCCGGAAATCATATAACTCAGAGCATCGAACGCATGCGGCAGGCTGCCTAAGGGCGGCTGGTACAATCATGCCACCGGCGCGGCGGACCCTCAGCCTCGCCTGTGCCTGTCCTGGCTCGCGAAAATTCCGGCTTCGCTTCCACAATAATCCACAGTCAGCTCAAGACACTGCTCGAGCATCGATAGGCGAAGAGCCACTTCTTTTGTTCAAGTTGACCCCCGAGCAGCTGCGGATCGCGCTCGCAGGACAGCAGAACGGTGAGCCCCAGAGGCGGATCGCCGCTGCGTTCAACGTGAGTGCGTCCATGATCTCGGAAGCGCAGCGCGCTCGAGCGGTCGATCAGCGCAAGCGCGCATTAGCGGAATGGCTGGATGCGCAGACCGCTCGCGACAGCAATGGCGACGAGACAGCATGGCACGTGAAGCCTTGCCCCACCCTAATGTTCGTCAACGGCGCCGGCGAACTCGACCAAAAGCATGACCAGGACCTACGCGATACCTGCGTCATGCTTCTCGATCGGGCTGGCTGCGACTTGCTGACGATCTGCGACATCACAGGGCATTCATACCGAAGCGCGCAGACCATCGTGAAGCACTATCGCGCCCGCAATGCGGCTCTCGCCGATTCCGGCATCGACAGGCTTGAATTGCAGGTGCGGACGGAAGGCATGAAGAGCTGAACGCAGACCGATAGGTCTCATTTGGCTGCGCGTTTCAGCGGTGGATGGCCTTCGGCCCTAATTATCCGACTCGTCGCACGGCGTGCGACGTACGACCATTAGAAGCGTCGCACGAGACCCGGCTTGTTCTGTCGCGAAATTAAAAAAAGCCCTTGCGGGCCAATCTCTTAAGGGTGGTGGGCGCACCAGGGCTCGAACCTGGGACCCGCTGATTAGGAGTCAGCTGGTCTTGTCCGCATCAGATCGAACTCGGCGTGGCAGCAAATCGCGAAGTTGGCCGATACGGCGAATCCTTGGAATCCTTGAAAGAGAAGGGATTAAGTGAAGTAACCGATCTTCACTTGGTCGCGCGCTTCCCTTCAGAAGATTTGCTTCTCAGCAAGGATTCGTTTTCCGGTGAAAAAACAAGAGCTGCGCTGCTACCGTTTTGCTACGGGGAGGTTTCGCGCATTGCGCTGCGGCCTTCAACCCAGCTAACCTGCTGATAAGACGGGTGAGCGGCCCGAGACATAGGTGACAGAACGTACCGGGCACATGGGTTACACTTTCCGCTTTTGTTCTGCGGGAGGTGTGGATGCCGTGGAAAGCGAGTTCGGTAATGGAGGAGCGCCTTCGCTTTGT
>NZ_RDQF01000123.1 GCF_004114425.1 Bradyrhizobium vignae
TCATGGATGATCTGTTGCGGGAGTTTCTGACGGAGACCAGCGAGAGCCTGGACACCGTGGACAACCAGCTGGTGAAGTTCGAGCAGGAGCCGAACAACGCCAAGATCCTGGATAACATCTTCCGCCTGGTCCACACCATCAAGGGCACCTGCGGCTTCCTCGGCCTGCCGCGGCTGGAAGCGCTGGCGCATGCCGGCGAGACCTTGATGGGCAAATTCCGTGACGGCATGCCGGTGACCGGGCAGGCGGTGACGGTGATCCTGTCCTCGATCGACCGCATCAAGGAGATTTTGGCAGGTCTCGAGGCGACCGAAGCCGAGCCTGAGGGCAACGACCGCGACCTCATCGACAAGCTGGAAGCGATGGTCGAGCAGGGCATGGCGGCGATGTCGGCGTCGGCTTCGCCGATCGCGTCCGGCTCGGCGCAGCCGATGCCGAGCGGCACCATTCCGGTTGCTGACGCTCCGCCGCTGGCGCCGGATGCCCCGGCTGCTGCGCCGGCCAAGCAGATGACCACGGGCTCGCTGGTCGAGCAGACCCTGGAGCGCCCGTTGCGTCCGGGCGAAGTCTCGCTCGACGAGCTCGAGCGCGCCTTCCGCGAGACCGCGATCGAAGCGCCGGTGCCTGTTGTCAAAGCTGAGGCCGCGCCTGCGCCGGCCGCCGAAGCACCGGTCGCGAAGGAGGCGGCAAAACCCGCCAAGCCGGCGCCGAAGAAGTCGATGGCCGACGAGACGGCGAGCGAGGGCGACCGCGTCGCCAACCAGTCGATCCGCGTCAACGTGGATACGCTGGAGCATCTGATGACCATGGTCTCCGAGCTGGTCTTGACCCGCAACCAGCTGCTGGAGATCTCCCGCCGCAACGAGGACACCGAGTTCAAGGTGCCCTTGCAGCGCCTCTCCAACGTCACCGCCGAGCTGCAGGAGGGCGTCATGAAGACGCGCATGCAGCCGATCGGCAATGCCTGGCAGAAGCTGCCGCGCATCGTCCGCGACCTCTCGAGCGAACTCGGCAAGCAGATCGAATTGGAGATGCACGGCGCCGACACCGAGCTCGACCGCCAGGTGCTCGACCTGATCAAGGACCCGCTCACCCACATGGTGCGCAACTCCGCCGATCATGGCCTGGAGACCCCCGCCGAGCGCCTCGCCAGCGGCAAGGGCGAGCAGGGCACCATTCGCCTCTCCGCCTATCACGAGGGCGGCCACATCATCATCTGCATCGCCGACAACGGCCGCGGCCTCAACACCGAGAAGATCAAGGCCAAGGCGCTCTCGTCAGGTCTCGTCACCGAGGCCGAGCTGGAGAAGATGAGCGAAGCCCAGATCCACAAGTTCATCTTCGCGCCGGGCTTCTCCACCGCCGCCGCCATCACCTCGGTCTCGGGCCGCGGCGTCGGCATGGACGTGGTGCGCACCAACATCGACCAGATCGGCGGCACCATCGACATCAAGAGCGTGGCCGGCGAGGGCAGCTCGGTCACCATCAAGATCCCGCTGACGCTCGCCATCGTCTCGGCCCTGATCGTGGAAGCCGCCGGCGACCGCTTTGCCATTCCGCAGCTCTCGGTGGTCGAGCTGGTCCGCGCCCGCGCCAACAGCGAGCACCGCATCGAGCGCATCAAGGACACCGCGGTGCTGCGGCTGCGCAACAAGCTGCTGCCGCTGATCCACCTGAAGAAGCTCCTGAAGATCGACGACGGCGCCGCCAGCGATCCCGAGAACGGCTTCATCGTGGTGACGCAGGTCGGCAGCCAGACCTTCGGCATCGTCGTCGACGGCGTGTTCCACACCGAAGAGATCGTGGTCAAGCCGATGTCGACCAAGCTGCGTCACATCGACATGTTCTCCGGCAACACCATCTTGGGCGATGGCGCGGTGATCATGATCATCGATCCCAACGGCATTGCCAAGGCGCTCGGCGCCGCCGGCTCCTCGGCCCACGACATGGCGGATGACGCGGCCGGCCATCACATCGGCTCGGGCGAGCAGACCACCTCGCTGCTGGTGTTCCGCGCCGGCTCGTCGCAGCCCAAGGCGGTCCCGCTCGGCCTCGTCACGCGCCTGGAAGAGCTGCCGGCCGACAAGATCGAGTTCAGTAACGGCCGCTACATGGTGCAGTACCGCGAGCAGCTGATGCCGCTGGTCGCCATGGAAGGCGTCACCATTGCCAGCCAGGGCGCCCAGCCGATCCTGGTGTTCGCCGACGACGGCCGCTCCATGGGCCTCGTCGTCGACGAGATCATCGACATCGTCGAGGAACGGCTCAACATCGAGGTCGGCGGTTCGGGTTCGGGCATTCTCGGCTCGGCGGTGATCAAGGGCCAGGCCACCGAGGTGATCGACGTCGGCCACTTCCTGCCGATGGCGTTCGCCGACTGGTTCACCCGCAAGGAGATGCGGCCGTCGATGCACTCGCAGTCGGTGCTGCTGGTCGACGACTCTGCGTTCTTCCGCAACATGCTGGCGCCGGTGCTGAAGGCCGCCGGCTACCGCGTCCGCACCGCGGGAGGCGCGCAGGAGGGCCTCGCCGCGCTGCGCGCGCAAAACTTCGACGTGATCCTGACCGACATCGAGATGCCGGACATGAACGGGTTCGAGTTCGCCGAAGTGATCCGCGCCGACAACAATCTCGCCGCGACGCCGATCATCGGCCTCTCGGCGCTGGTGTCGCCGGCGGCGATCGAGCGCGGCCGCCAGGCCGGCTTCCACGATTATGTCGCCAAGTTCGACCGTCCCGGTCTGATCGCGGCGCTGAAGGAGCAGACCGCGGGCGCCGCCGGCGCCTCCGAGCTGAGCCGGGCGGCGGCGTAAGGGCGACAAGGAGAGATCGATGAGCAGCAAGACCCACGCCAGCGAAGGCACCATGGTCGAATACGTCACCGCGATGATCGGCGGCCAGCTGTTCGGGCTGCCGATCTCCCGCGTCCAGGACGTGTTCATGCCCGAGCGCGTCACCCGCGTGCCCTTGTCCTCGCGCGAGATCGCCGGCGTCTTGAACCTGCGCGGCCGCATCGTCACCGTGGTCGACATGCGCGCCCGTCTCGGCCTGCCCAGACCTGAGGACGGCAAGACGGCGATGGCGGTCGGCGTCGACCTGCGCGGCGAATCCTACGGCCTCCTGATCGACCAGATCGGCGAGGTGCTGCGCCTGCCCGAGGACGGCAAGGAGGAGAACCCCGTCAACCTCGACCCCCGCATGGCCAAGCTCGCCGGCGG
>NZ_RDQF01000124.1 GCF_004114425.1 Bradyrhizobium vignae
TCGAGTTCGTCTTCCCATCCCAGCATGGTCAGCCCTCCAAGAGCCGACCACCCATGAATCATTGAAAAATTGATTCGGGAATCCTATAAAACGCGCCAAAATCAACAATCTGCCAAAGTAGTGCTAGGCCGTGTACTCATTAAGAAGTTTGCTGCCGGTGTCCGCTCCACCTCCAAACAGGGGCGAAAAAGCGGACGCCTTCCGAGGTCGCTGAAGGGCCATGAGACAAGAGTTCAGGTATGGATAAAGTTCGGCTTCGACCCGTGTCCAGACCCACGCTATTAAAACGCCACCTGGGTCATTCGTTCGGAGATCTCCCATAGCTTGCGTCTAGCGACGGAATCGAGTGCTTGCGGAGGAACGCGTGCGGGGTGCGGGTGCCCGCGGGTTTCACGGAGCCCGTCGGGACCATAGTAGCCACCTCCCTCCGCGTGGCTGGACGTGGCAGCATATAACTGGGGCAGCGCGCCTTGCGATACGGGCTGAAGCAGGAACCAAAAAAGTGTTCGTGCAAGTCCCGCCACGCTTCGCCGACCAAGGGTGTTATGCACTAGATCAGTCCGCGCGATGCCAGGGTGAGCAGCCATGCTTGAGAAACCCCATCCAGCGGCGCGGCTGCGGCTGTCAAGCTCGAGTGCAAACAACAAGCATGCGAGCTTCGATTGGCTGTAGGCGGCCAGTGGCCGATAGTTCTTCTCGGCATTGATGTCATCAAAATCGAAGTGTCCACCGTTAGCAGCAAGGCTTGAGAGCGTGACGACGCGCGCGTCCCTCCCTTTTGCGAGGAGCGATTTCAGACGAGCAGTCAATGCGAAGTGACCGAGGTAGTTCGTACCGAGTTGCAGTTCGAAGCCGTCACTCGTTTCTTGCCGTTTCGGCGGGACCATGACGCCCGCGTTGTTCACCAGAAGGTCCAAGCTCTGCTTCTCATCCTCCATCTGCTGTGCGAATGAGGCAACCGAAGATAGATCTGCAAGATCGAGCTTGCCGAACCGCACAGTCGCACCCGGCACGGCGTGTTCGATGTGAGATACTGCGTGAGCGCCTTTTTGAGGGTTGCGACCGGCTATGGTCACGTCACATCCTGCTCGGGCCAGCGCGAGGGCCGTCTCCAATCCTAATCCACCGGTTCCGGTTACTACGGCGGTTCGTCCATGCTGATCAGGGATGTCGGCTGCGGTCCACTTTGCCATTTAGCGTCGCTTTCACAATTTTCGCACTTGGTGTAGAATAAATATTGCACTAAGTGTAATTTTGCAAGAGGGTGGCTTTGGGCAATTCCGGGCGTGACGATAAAGAGGGCGGCGGCCTGCGGGAGCGGAAGAAGCGCGAGACCAAGAAACGCATCACGGAGAAGGGCATCGCTCTTTTCCTTAAAAATGGCTTCGATCATACAACGCTCGACGAAATCGCTGCCGCAGCAGGAATCTCGCGCAGAACCTTCTTCTACTACTTCACGTCAAAGGACGAGATTTTGCTGTCCCTCCAAAGTGGGATTGGCGAGATGCTGACAGATGCGGTACGAAAGGCTTCCGCAGGCTCGGCGCCGATCGACACGGTTCGGGATGCGGTCGTCAGTGTCTGTAACGCTATTCCGTCGAAAGACATGATCAAGTTGGACCGACTGATGCGGACGAGCCCGAGCGTTCAGGCGCGCAAGCAGGCATACTACGTGCAGCAGGAAGGTGAGATTTACGAAGCGCTCAAAGAGCGGTGGCCCGAGCCCGAACGATCAATGGCGTTGCGGATCGTCGCGATGCTCTCAGTCGGCGCCATACGAATTGCCGGAGACATCTTCAATCAGGAGAAGGGCGCGCGGCCCATAGTCGAACTCCTGGAGGAAATATTCGGCAGCCTCGCCAAGGAGGTCCGCTCAGGCGACACGCACCCGTGATTTCGGAGATGTGCCCCTTGCGGACTCATGCGTCTTAAAAACAGAATGACGCCAAACGCTCTCGTCGCCGCTAACAAAATGTCCAAACACAGCGGCCGCCGGCGATGCGCCTTGCGTTGAGCTTCTCTTGAAGCGTTTGAACCATCGGGAAAATGCAACCGTGGTCGTCGATTTCCTTGTTGGCGATTATTATTCTCTCGTCGCCGACCCTGAGTCCGTCGACGACCGAGATGACGCACACCTTGATCATCTTCCCGGAGTAACGAGTGTCGCGACGTCCCAGTATCTCGGCCAAGACATAGTTCGAGTGATCAGAACCGCTCAAAACGACGTCATCGGACGGTACGGAGGATCCTGCGATGCACTTATCGTGATCGATCAGCTTTGAGGTCAGCCTCACCGCCACGCTGGTGAAGATGACGGTGCCGGCTCTTCGGAAACGACCTGCTCGGCCCAGTTGTCCAGGAACGCCCGCGCACGGCAACCGCCGGAGCGCGTTTGACCTACACCAAGTCGAAAAGACCCCCCTCGACTCCTTCGTCCGCGCGCTTGGGCGTCAGAAAAAATCAGGCGGGAAAACCGAGCGGCATCAGCGGCCTACGAAATCGAGTCACTCTTAAAGGCGGGAATCGAGTCACTCTTATCGCGGAATCGAGTCACTCTTTCGTGTCCGCACAAAGCCATTGATCCGCTGGTGGGCCCGGCAGGACTCGAACCTGCAACCAGACCGTTATGAGCGGCGGAAGATCGATCGTCTTCCTTAATTTTCCGGTGCTTTCGTTCGATTCCGTTTGGGTTCGTCGCGCTTCGGTCGGAGCGTTTCTGGTGCGAAACTGGTGCGGTTCACAATCCCCGCCGAGTTTACGAAACCTGCACTTTTCTGGAATTCGTTACGATGTCGTAGCCCCTTCTCTCTGCGGGCAGAATGCCTTAGGAAGTGGCGGAGATGAGGGTGGACATGGCAAAGCAGACCGCGAAAAAGGAGGCGGGACTCAAGGGCGTATCGGCAGCCGAACGGGCACTCGCGGTATTGACCGCGTTCCGTCGGGGCGACGGTGCTTTGTCGCTGGCGGAGTTGGCCGAGCGGACCGGTCTCGTCAAGAGCACGATCCTGCGGCTTGCTTTGTCGCTGCAACAATACCGCCTGCTCGCGCGCTTGCCGGATGGATCTTATC
>NZ_RDQF01000125.1 GCF_004114425.1 Bradyrhizobium vignae
GCGGCCGGGCGATGACACTGAGTGTGTGGCAACTACTCCGCGTGGGAGAACATCGCCAAGCCCGGCGTATCGAGTTCGGCGCGTAGCAATGTTCCGGTGCGGCTCTCGGTGATGAAGAGGCTCTTTCGCTCGGGTCCACCAAAAGCAAGATTGGTGGTGCCGACGCCCGCGCAGGAGACGATGCGGTCGAGCGGTTCGGCCAGCGGCGAGAGCCGCCAGATCGAGCCGAAGCCGGTGTGACAGACCAGCAGATTGCCGCCGCTGTCGAGCGCAAGCCCATCTGGACCGCCGGGGCCGCCATGCAGATGCGAGAAGATCCCGACCTTCGTCGTCAGGCCGCTGGCCGCCAGCGGCACGCGCCAGATCTGGTTGGCGCGCGTCACCGCGACGAGCAGAAAGCTCTCCTCGGGGTCGACGACGATGCCGTTCGGGCTGGGAATTGTGTTGAGCAGGCAAGTGAGCCGCCCATCCGGCGTGAGCTTCCAGACCCGGCCGCTTGGATCATGCATCCCGGTCTGGCCCTGATCGGTGAAATAGAGATTTCCTGATGGCGCGAAGACCAGGTCGTTGACGCCCTTGAAGCTCTCGCTCGCAGCGGTTTCGAGATACGGCGTCACCTTGCCGGTTGCGGGGTCCAGCAGCATGATGCCGCGCTTGTAGTCGGTGATGAAGACGCGGCCGTCGCGATGGATCTTCAGTCCGTTCGGCCATCCATCATATTCTGAGACGAGCTCCCACTCGCCCACCTCGCTGACGCGGAAGATGCGTCCGTAGGGAATGTCGGTGACGTAAAGCCGGCCCTGCCGATCGAACGAAGGTCCCTCGAGGAACGAGTCGATCTCGCGTCCGCCCTGATTGGCATCGGCCCAGGCGGTGCGGCGCGGCTTGCGGAACTGGTCCGGAAGGCGCGTGAAAATGCTGGTCTCGATCCGGCGCGGCGGGCTGAAGAATGTCATGGCGTGACTTTCGGAAAGCCGTAGAGCTCGGCAGGGTTGTCGACGAGGATACGCTTGAACGCGAGGTCGCTTCCTGCGCATTGGGCGAAGAGATCGAACAGGCGCGCATCATCCGGCTTGCGGTCCCGCTCGGAAGGATGCGGCCAGTCGCTACCCCAGACCATCCGCTCCGGTGCGGCTTTCACGTAGGCTGCCGCAACGGCGCCTGCGTCGGCGTAATCAGGCACGCCCTGCTTGCTCGACACGTAGGGGCCGGACAGCTTGACCCAGGTCTTGCCGCGGTCGAGCAGGCCACGGATGATCTTGTAGGGCGCGCTCTCGACGCCGGCCGGTTGCGGGACCTGCGCCAGATGATCGAACACGAGACGCCCCGGCAGAGAGGCCAGTAGATCGGCGTGATCCTCGATCTGCTTGGGCCGCATGTTGATCTGGCAGTGCCAGCCGAGATCGGCGAGCCTTGGCGCGAGCAGCTTGAGAGACTCCACCGTTAGCACGCCCGGGAAGCCAAGGTTGAAGCGAACCCCGCGAACACCTTGCTCGTCGAGCCGCCGCAGTTCGGCGTCGGAGACGTCCTCCGCAACGACGGCAATCGCGCGAAAATTCTCCGCGCCGAGCGCCTGCCGCGAGGCGATCTGCAGCCGGTTGTCGGTACCATAAGTGGACGGCTGGATGATCACGCCTCGCGTGGTGCCGATCCGGCACTGCAGGGCACGATAATCGTCGGGCAACGCATCCTCCGGCAGCAGGGTCGCGCCGTTCATGACCGGATAGGACTTGTCGTAGGTGTGGAAATGGCAATCCGTGGCGCCGGCCGGTGCAACGAACCGCGGCTTCTCTGAACCGGTCGACCAGCGCACGTCCTCCGCCTGCGCGGTCGTTCCGCGCGGAACGAGCGATGCGCCCAGGCCCGCAAGGACCGTCCTGCGTGTGAACGTTGCTGCGGCCACGACGTTCGTCCTCCCAATCATTTGTTATGGGGAGGCTTATAAGCCCGCGGCAGTGCACTCGGCAAGAAAAATGAAATGGAGTTTCGTTTTATGCCGTTGCGTTGGACCGCTTGCGTGTCCCCTTTGCGGTGCCGGACCACAGCGTTCCGCCGCACGCCAAAGTGAGCTTGGTGGCCGCTTCCACCAGCGCTCCCTTGATCTGCTCCGCCCGCGCCGTGGTGAGGCGGCTGACCGGCCCGGAGATCGCGAGCGCTCCGATCAGGGAATCACCGATACCGAACACCGGCATGGCGAGGGCGGCGGCGTGAGGATCGGTGATGCCAGAGGTGAACAGCGGCAGTTCGTCGTCAGCTCCGGGTAGTCCGGACTCGTACCGACGAAGCGTTTGCGCGATGGCTGATTTGTCCATCGGCCGAGTATCCCCCGGCTGCACGGTCATCCGGATCCGGTTGGTGCTCTCCACCCGGAAAAGACACAGCCGCTCATCGCCGTTGCGAACGTAGAAGGATGTCGTCTCGCCGGTTTTTGCCGCGAGTTGCTCGAGCACGGGCATGACGTGGTCGGACAGACGAAACGCCTGCTGATACGCGGTGCCAAGACGTAACGTCTCGGCGTCGAGCCGATAAGATCCATCCGGCAAGCGCGCGAGCAGGCGGTATTGTTGCAGCGACAAAGCAAGCCGCAGGATCGTGCTCTTGACGAGACCGGTCCGCTCGGCCAACTCCGCCAGCGACAAAGCACCGTCGCCGCGACGGAACGCGGTCAATACCGCGAGTGCCCGTTCGGCTGCCGATACGCCCTTGAGTCCAGCCTCCTTTTTCGCGGTCTGCTTTGCCATGTCCACCCTCATCTCCGCCACTTCCTAAGGCATTCTGCCCGCAGAGAGAAGGGGCTACGACATCGTAACGGATTCCAGAAAAGTGCAGGTTTCGTAAACTCGGCGGGGATTGTGAACCGCACCAGTTTCGCACCAGAAACGCTCCGACCGAAGCGCGACGAACCCAAACGGAATCGAACGAAAGCACCGGAAAATCAAGGAAGACGATCGATCTTCCGCCGCTCATAACGGTCTGGTTGCAGGTTCGAGTCCTGCCGGGCCCACCA
>NZ_RDQF01000126.1 GCF_004114425.1 Bradyrhizobium vignae
ACATCGCCTTGACGATGTTCTCGGTGACCTTCTTGGCGTCGCCGAGCAGCATCATGGTGTTGTCGCGATAGAATAGCGGGTTGTCGATGCCGGCATAGCCGGAGGCCAGCGAGCGCTTGATGAACATCACCGTACCGGCCTTCCAGACCTGGAGCACCGGCATGCCGTAGATCGGAGAGGACTTATCCTCTTCCGCAGCCGGATTGGTGACATCGTTGGCGCCGATCACGAAGGCGATGTCGGCCTGCGCGAACTCGGAGTTGATGTCCTCGAGCTCGAACACCTCGTCATAGGGCACGTTGGCTTCGGCGAGCAGCACGTTCATGTGGCCCGGCATGCGGCCGGCGACCGGGTGAATGGCGTATTTCACCTCGACGCCTTCCTTCTTCAAGACATCGGCCATTTCGCGCAGCGCGTGCTGAGCCTGCGCCACCGCCATGCCGTAGCCGGGCACGATGATGACCTTGGAGGCGTTCTTCATGATGAAGGCGGCGTCGTCCGCCGAACCGAGCTTGGCCGGCTTCTGCTCGCCCGTACCGCCGCCGGCGGCAGCGGTCTCGCCGCCGAAGCCGCCGAGGATGACCGAGATGAACGACCGGTTCATCGCGTGGCACATGATGTAGGACAGGATTGCGCCCGACGAGCCGACCAGCGCGCCGGTGATGATCAGCGCGGAGTTGCCGAGCGTGAAGCCGATGCCGGCCGCGGCCCAGCCGGAGTAGGAGTTCAGCATCGAGATCACGACCGGCATGTCGGCGCCGCCGATCGGGATGATCATGAGCACGCCGAGCAAGAGTGCCAGGATGACGTTCAGCCAGAAGAACACCGGGCTGCCGGTCATCACGAGGCCGACGATGCACACGACGAGCGCAATCGCGAGCGCGATGTTGATGAGGTGCCGCGCCGGCAGGATGATCGGCGCACCGCTCATGCGGGCAGACAGCTTCAGGAAGGCGATCACCGAGCCGGTGAAGGTCAGCGCGCCGATGGCGACGCCGAGCGACATCTCGACCAGGCTCTGGGTGTGGATGTGCCCGGGCGTACCGATATCGAAGGCTTCGGGCGCATAATATGCTCCCGCCGCGACCAGCACCGCGGCCATGCCGACCAGCGAGTGGAAGGCGGCGACCAGCTCCGGCATCGAGGTCATCGGCACGCGCCGCGCGATCACCGCGCCGATGCCCCCGCCGATCGCGACGGCGAGGATGACCAGCACCCAGGCGAGGCCATCCGCCGGCGGATGATTGGCCAGCGTGGTGGCGACCGCGATCGCCATGCCGATCATGCCGAACAGATTGCCCTGGCGCGACGATGCCGGGCTCGACAGCCCGCGCAGCGACAGGATGAACAGCACCCCCGCCACGAGATACAAGAATGCAGAGAGATTGGCGCTCATCTCAGGTCCCCATTGATCCCTTCAGCCCGAGGTGGCCGCTTACTTCGACTTCTTCTTGTACATCGCCAGCATGCGCTGGGTGACAAGGAAGCCGCCAAAAATGTTCACGCAGGCGAAGATGAGCGCGACGAAGCCGAAGCCGCGCGCCCAGCCCGAGCCGCTCGAAACCATGCCGACGCCGACCGCGAGCAGCGCGCCGACCACAATCACCGAGGAGATCGCGTTGGTCACGCTCATCAGCGGCGTGTGCAGCGCCGGCGTCACCGACCACACCACGAAATAGCCGACGAAGACGGCGAGGACGAAGATCGACAGCCGGAAGATGAAGGGGTCGACGACCTGTGCAACATGCTCCATGACGGGTCTCCTTAAACCTTCGGCTGGAAGTTCGGGTGGATCACGGCACCGTCTTTCGTCAGCGCGGTCGCCTTGACGAGCTCGTCGTCCCAGTTCACGGCGAGCTGCTTCTCCTTCTTGTCGACCATGGTCTCGATGAAGGAGAACAGATTGCGGGCATAGAGGCTGGAAGCCGAGGCCGCGACGCGGCCGGCGACGTTGGTGTAGCCGACGATCTTGATGCCATCGAGATCGACGACCTCGCCGGCCTTGGCGCCTTCGACATTGCCGCCGCGCTCGACGGCGAGATCGACCAGCACCGAGCCCGGCTTCATCGACCTGACCATGTCGGCACTGACGAGCTTCGGCGCCGGGCGGCCCGGGATCAGCGCGGTGGTGATCACGATGTCCTGCTTCTTGATGTGCTCGGCGGTGAGCGCGGCCTGCTTGGCCTGGTATTCCCTGGACATTTCCTTGGCGTAGCCGCCGGCCGTCTGCGCGTTCTTGAACTCCTCGTCCTCGACGGCGAGGAATTTCGCACCGAGCGATTCCACCTGCTCCTTGGTCGCGGGCCGGACGTCGGTTGCGGTGACCACCGCGCCGAGGCGGCGCGCGGTCGCGATCGCCTGGAGGCCGGCGACGCCGACGCCCATCACGAACACCTTCGCCGCGGGCACGGTGCCGGCCGCGGTCATCATCATCGGGAAGGCGCGGCCGAACGCCTCGGCGCCCTCGATCACGGCGCGGTAGCCCGCAAGGTTGGCCTGCGAGGACAGCACGTCCATCACCTGCGCGCGGGTGATGCGCGGCATCAATTCCATCGCGAAGGCAGCAACGCCGGCATCGGCCATAGCCCTCAGCGCAGCCTCGTTGCCATAGGGATCCATGATGGCGATGACGAGCGCGCCGCGCTTGTACTGCGAAAGCTCGGACGCCTCCGGGCGTTTCACCTTGATGATGATATCCGCGTCCTTGAGCGCATCGGCGCTGACGGTGGCACCGGCGGCGGTGAACTCGGAATCCGGCAGGCCCGACTTGATACCGGCACCCGGCTCGACAGCAACCTCGGCGCCCAGCGCCTTGAA
>NZ_RDQF01000127.1 GCF_004114425.1 Bradyrhizobium vignae
CCCATAGAGCACCCCCTCGCGAATCAGGTGCTCAGCAAGGAATCACAAGTGATTCTTTCGATTCAAGATTTCGCCGATCAGCGGATCAGCCCGAGTCGTCAAAGTTATGGGTAATTGAAAGCCGGTGGGGGCCGCCTTCCCCGATCGGGTTCGAGCGTGAGATGGTTTGCTCATTAATTCGCAAGCAAATGAGCAAACGTGACGACGGTTACGGTTCTGTCCGGTCCTGAGCGGCGACGGCGGTGGACGAGTGCCGAGAAGCTTCGGATCGTGGAGGAGAGTTTGGCGCCTGGGGCCAGTGTTGTCGAGGTTGCTCGGCGACATGACGTTCACCGCAATCTGGTTACGGCTTGCCGGCGGCAGGTGCGCACCGGCGTCCTCGCTTGCGGGCCCGAGCCGATGCAGCGGCAGGATGATGGGGTCCGTTTTGCGGCAGTCTCGATTGCGCCAGAGCGGCGACCGTTGACGGCTCCCTCGGGAAGCTGCGGTGCGATCGAGATTGAGTTCGCGGCCGGGGCTCGGATGCGGATCACCGGTGCGGTTGATGCGGCGACGCTGAGCGCAGTCGTGGCAGCGCTGACGGATGGACGGCAACGATGATCCCGTTGCCGGCCGGCATGCGGGTATGGCTCGCGACCGGCCATACCGATATGCGAAAGGGCTTTCCGTCGCTTGCATTGCAGGTTCAGGAGATCTTGCATCGCGACCCGCTGGGCGGCCACCTGTTTTGCTTCCGCGGTCGCCGGGGCAATCTTTTGAAGGTCATCTGGCATGACGGCCAGGGCGCCTGCCTGTTCACGAAGCGCCTGGAGCGGGGGCGCTTCATCTGGCCGAGCCCGGCCGAGGGTGTGGTGACGATCTCGTCGGCGCAGCTCGGTTATCTTCTGTCCGGGATTGACTGGTGGCACCCACAAGAGACGTGGCGGCCGACATCGGTCGGATGAGGCTTTGACCTTGCGGATCGTGATGGATGTGATTCCATCATCATCGTGACCACATCTGAATCGCTCCCCACCGATCTTGCCGCCGCGCATGCGATGATCCTCGCGCAGCGTGCCGCGCGCCTGGAAGCGGAGGCGGTTGCGGCGAGCGCCAAAGCGGAAGCTGCCGACGTGAAGGCGGCCGAGGCCCTGATCAGTTACCTCAAGCTCGAGATCGAGAAGCTGCGTCGCCAGATTTATGGCAGCCGCTCGGAACGCAAGGCACGGCTCCTGGAGCAGATGGAGCTTGAGCTTGAAGAGTTGGAAGCAACCGCAACCGAAGACGAACTGGCAGCCGAGAGGGCGGCGGCCAAGACACAGACCGTCAGGTCCTTCCAACGCAAGCGGCCGTCGCGCAAACCGTTCCCCGACCATTTGCCGCGCGAGCGGGTCGTGATCGCCGCACCGCAGAGCTGCCCTTGCTGCGGCTCATCGAAGCTATCAAAGCTGGGCGAAGACATTACGGAGACGCTGGAGGTCGTTCCCCGGCAGTGGAAGGTGATCCAGACGGTGCGCGAGAAGTTCTCGTGCCGGGACTGCGAGACGATCACCCAGCCGCCAGCCCCGTTCCACGTGACGCCGCGCGGCTTTGCCGGGCCGAACCTGCTTGCCATGATCCTGTTCGAGAAGTTCGGCCAGCATCAGCCCTTGAACCGACAGAGCGAGCGCTATGCCCGGGAGGGCATCGATCTGAGCCTGTCGACACTGGCTGACCAGGTCGGCGCCTGTGCGACGGCCCTGCAGCCGCTTTATCGGCTGATCGAGCGTCACGTCCTCGCCGCCGAGCGACTGCATGGCGATGACACCACGGTGCCGATCCTGGCCAAGGGCCAGACGGTCAAAGGACATATCTGGACCTACGTTCGCGACGACCGGCCGTTTGGCGGACGGGCGCCGCCGGCTGCACTCTATTACGCCTCGCGCGATCGACGGCAGGAGCATCCCACGCGGCATCTCCAAAGCTTCTCCGGCATCCTGCAGGCCGACGCCTATAGCGGCTACAACGAGCTGTATGACGCCTCCCGCGCGCAGGGACCGATCACGTCCGCACTCTGTTGGGCCCACGCCCGGCGGCAGTTCTTCGAGCTGGCGGACATCGCGGCCACCGCGAGGCGCGACAAGAACGCCGCGACGATCTCGCCGATTGCCCTGGAGGCGGTCAAGCGCATCGATGCGTTGTTCGATATTGAGCGCGGCCTCAACGGCCAAGGGGCCGAAGAGCGTCTGCGGGTGCGCAAGGAGCAAAGCGCGCCGCTTTTGACTGCATTGGAAGCATGGCTGCGCGAGCAGCGGGGTCGGCTGTCGAACTCGTCATCGGTGGCCAAGCCGATCGATTACATGCTGCGCCGCTGGGACCGGTTTGCCCGCTTCATCGAAGACGGACGGATCTGCCTGACAAACAATGCGGCGGAGCGCGCGCTGCGCGGCTTTGCCTTGGGCCGCAAGTCCTGGCTCTTCGCCGGCTCGGAACGTGGTGCCGACCGCGCAGCCATCATGGCGACGCTGATCATGACAGCAAAGCTCAACGACATCGACCCGCAAGCCTGGCTCGCGGACGTTTTGGCCAGCATCGCTAGCACCCCGCAAGGTCGGCTCAATGAGCTGCTGCCTTGGGAATGGAAGAACAGCCCTGTTCAATCTGCGGCCTGATCGGGCCACCGCGCCACGCGATCATTCCGCGGCCCTCACCGGCTTTCAATTACCCATAACTTTGACGACTCGGGCTGATCCGCTGATCGGCGAAATCTTGAATCGAAAGAATCACTTGTGATTCCTTGCTGAGCACCTGATTCGCGAGGGGGTGCTCTATGGG
>NZ_RDQF01000128.1 GCF_004114425.1 Bradyrhizobium vignae
GCAGCACCGGCTCCCGTGTCTCCGCTCATCTGTGACGCCTCCGCGAATCGGCGTCACAAACAGAATCACAGGCGATTCAACCGATGCAAATCCTACGCACGAGATGTGGGTAATCGAAAGCCGGTGAGGGCCGCGGGATCATCGCGTTGTGCGGTGGCCCGATCAGGCCGCAGACTGAACGGGGGTTCTCTTCCATTCCCAAGGCAGCAGCTCATTGAGCCGACCTTGCGGTGTGCTTGCGATGCGGGCCAAGACGTCCGCCAGCCAGGCTTGCGGATCGAGGTCATTGAGCTTTGCCGTCATGATGAGCGTCGCCATGGTGGCGGCGCGCTCGGCACCACGTTCGGAGCCGGCGAAGAGCCATGACTTGCGGCCCAGGGCAAAGCCGCGCAGCGCCCGCTCCGCTGCATTGTTTGTCAGGCAGACCCGCCCGTCGTCTATGAAGCGAGCAAACCGGTCCCAGCGGCGCAGCATGTAATCGATTGGCTTGGCGACCGATGAGGAGTTCGACAGCCGGGCACGCTGCTCGCGCAGCCATGCTTCCAATGCCGTCAAAAGCTGGGCGCTTTGCTCCTTGCGCATGCGCAGACGCTCTTCGGCGCTTTGGCCGTTGATGCCGCGCTCGATGTCGAACAGCGCATCGATGCGCTTGACCGCCTCCAGGGCAATCGCCGAGATCCCTGCGGCATTCTTGTCGCGCCTCGCATTGGCCGCGATGTCCGCCAGCTCGAAGAACTGGCGCCTGGCGTGGGCCCAACAGAGTGCGGACGTGATCGGCCCCTGCGCGCGCGAGGCCTCATACAGCTCGTTGTAGCCACTATAGGCGTCGGCCTGCAGGATGCCGGAGAAGCTTTGGAGATGCCGTGTGGGATGCTCCTGCCGTCGGTCGCGCGAGGCGTAATAGAGCGCGGCCGGCGGCGCCCGTCCGCCAAACGGCCGGTCGTCGCGAACGTAGGTCCAGATATGTCCCTTGAGCGTCTGGCCCTTGGCCAGGATCGGCACCGTGGTGTCGTCGCCATGCAGCCGCTCGGCGGAGAGGACATGACGCTCGATCAGCCGATAAAGCGGCTGCAGGGCCGCCGCACAGGCGCCGACCTGGTCAGCCAGTGTCGACAGGCTTAGGTCGATGCCCTCCCGGGCGTAGCGCTCGCTCTGCCGGTTCAAGGGCTGATGCTGGCCAAACTTCTCGAACAGGATCATTGCCAGCAGGTTCGGCCCGGCAAAGCCGCGCGGTGTCACGTGGAAGGGCGCTGGCGGCTGGGTGATCCTCTCGCAATCCCGGCACGAGAACTTCTCGCGCACCGTCTGGATCACCTTCCACCGTCGGGGAACAACCTCCAGCGTCTCGGTGATGTCTTCGCCCAGCTTTGAGAGCTTCGATGAGCCGCAGCAAGGGCAGCTCTGCGGTGCGGCGATCACGACACGCTCGCGCGGTAAATGGTCCGGGAATGGTTTGCGCGACGGCCGCTTGCGCTGGAAGGACCTGACGGTCTGTGTCTTGGCCGCCGCCCTCTCGGCCGCCAACTCGTCTTCGGTTGCGGTTGCTTCCAACTCTTCGAGCTCAAGCTCCATCTGTTCCAGGAGCCGTGCCTTGCGCTCCGAGCGGCTGCCATAAATCTGGCGACGCAGCTTCTCGATCTCGAGCTTGAGGTAACTGATCAGGGCCTCGGCCGCCTTCGCGTCGGCAGCTTCCGCTTTGGCGCTCGCCGCGACCGCTTCCGCTTGAAGACGAGCGGCGCGCTCCGCGAGGATCATCGCATGCGCGGCGGCAAGATCGGTGGGGAGCGATTCAGATGTGGTCACGACGATGATGGAATCACATCCATCACGATCCGGGAAGCTCAAAGCCTCACCCGACCGATGTCGGCCGCCACGTCTCTTGTGGGTGCCGCCAGTCGATCCCGGACAAGAGATAGCCGAGCTGCGCCGACGAGATCGTCACCACACCCTCCGCCGGGCTCGGCCAGATGAACCGCCCCCGCTCCAGACGCTTCGTGAACAGGCAGGCGCCCTGGCCGTCATGCCAGATGACCTTCAAAAGATTGCCCCGGCGACCGCGGAAGCAAAACAGGTGGCCGCCCAGCGGGTCGCGATGCAAGATCTCCTGAACCTGCAACGCCAGCGATGGAAAGCCCTTCCGCATGTCGGTATGGCCGGTCGCGAGCCATACCCGCACGCCGGCCGGCAACGGGATCATCGCGGCCGTCCATCCGTCAGCGCTGCCACGACTGCGCTCAGCGTCGCCGCGTCAACCGCGCCGGTGATCCGCATCCGAGCCCCGGCCGCGAACTCAATCTCGATCGCACCGCAGCTTCCGGAGGGCGCCGTCAACGATTGCCGGTCTGGCGCAATGGAGACTGCCGCAAAACGGACTTCGCCATCCTGCCGCTGCATCGGCTCGGGCCCGCAAGCGAGGACGCCGGTCCGCGCCTGCCGCCGCCAGGCCGTAACCAGATTGCGGTGAACGTCATGTCGCCGAGCAACCTCGACAACACTGGCCCCAGGCGCCAGACTCTCCTCCACGATCCGAAGCTTCTCGGCACTCGTCCACCGCCGTCGCCGCTCTGGACCGGATAGAACCGTAACCGTCGTCACGTTTGCTCATTTGTTTGCGAATTAATGAGCAAATCATCTCACCCTCAAGCGCTATCCGGAAAGGCGGCCATCACCGGCTTTCGATTACCCACATCTCGTGCGTAGGATTTGCATCGGTTGAATCGCCTGTGATTCTGTTTGTGACGCCGATTCGCGGAGGCGTCACAGATGAGCGGAGACACGGGAGCCGGTGCTGC
>NZ_RDQF01000129.1 GCF_004114425.1 Bradyrhizobium vignae
ACCTTTCTCCAGGTTGCCTCCACGTCACGGGGCTCGGCAGCTCGCATGAGATGTTTGAGTTTGGCGAAGACCTGCTCGATCGGATTGAGGTCCGGGCTGTAGGGCGGCAAGAAGATGCGGTGGGCGCCTCTGGCGCGGATGGCTTGGCGAGCCGCTTTGCCCTTGTGGCTGCCAAGATTGTCGAGAACGACGATCTCACCCGGTGCGAGGGTGGGTGCCAACACCTTCTCGACGTACAGCGTGAAGAGCTCACCATTGATGGGACCATCAATCACCCAAGGCGCGCTGATCCGATCGTGACGCAGCGCCGCGATGAAGGTCATTGTCTTCCAATGGCCGAAAGGTGCAGAGGCTTGGAGGCGCTGCCCGCAAGGCCCCCAGCCGCGCAGTGGTGCCATATTGGTTTTGATCCACGTCTCGTCGATAAACACCAACCGCGCGACGTCGATCCTGCCTTGATGTGCTTTCCAGCGGGTCCGCTTACGGGCGACGTCGGGACGATCCTGCTCGGCTGGTAGAATCGTTTTTTTTGAAGCTGAGCCCTTCGGTGTGAACAAAAAGTCCACACCGCCCGCACGTCTGTCTTGATCCCGCGTGCAGCCAGTTCCTGCGTCAGCTTGCGCAAAGTGAATGGCCCCGAGCGAATGCGTTTGCGCAGCCAGTCGGCGTTGGCATCCGACAGAACCCGCTTCTTGTGGCCGCCGATTTGGCCAGGTGACAGGCCTCCGGTATCCCGTCTCAGATTCTTCCACTTCGTCACGCAGGAGGCGCTGATCTGGAGCGCCTCGGCAATCGAACGAACTGTTTCTCCCGCATCAGCTCGCGCCAAAGCCCGTTCCCGGATGTCTTCCGAATAGGGTCGCGTCATCCATGCCGGCCTCCGCCCTCCAGCATGGATGTTGAATCAGAAATCGCTCCCGGTGGGAATCCCGATTCCAGCCAAAAACAACATGCTCTAGACGGACATTCTTCCGTTGAGGTATGGGACGGGCCTCGCAGAGTTGCCCGGCTGGTGCGCGAGAGTTCAGATGATTACGGCGCCAGGGGGTCACCCGGAGCGCCTTGATTATCTCGGATCAGCTTCTGGCTGTCGGATTTCAATCGCACATTTGTCCCGCTCTCGTGGAGCTCTAGCCACCCGTGCTGGACGGCGTACTTTATGCCGGCGCCGAACTCGGACGCTCTGCCCTTCAGGGTGAAGAGGAAAGGCGCGTTGATCCTCTCTGGATGCGGTCGTCCTGAACCGGTTCGATGCTAGCGGCGAGCTGGACTAGCCGGCGCGCCGCGGCATCAGGATCTGCACAGGGACGTGGTACCGCGAACTTGGTCATGTTTCATCCGATGTTCGAGTTCTTTCAGAATAGACGTCATTGGTCGCTTGGGCGTTCTGGATATCGGCCATCAATTGGTTCGCCACTTCCTGCAGACGGTGTCGATCTCGCTCAGTGAACTCCCGCGGTTCGGTATCGATTACACAAAGGCAACCCACGACATGACCGGACAAAGTTCTCAGCGGGACTCCTGCGTAGAAGCGAATGCCTCTCTCCAGCACACGCGGATCATCGGCGAAGCGCGGATCCTCGGTGACATCCTCGCAAACCAGCATATCGTCTGCAGCGATCACATGGGCGTCGAGGGAGCCCTCGTGATTGCCCTGCAGACCTGTTTGAACTTCCTGGGGGAGGCTGTCAGCGGCAGTTGGATGAGTCTCATCGACCAAGGATACCAGCGCGATCGGAACGTTGAAGGCTTGCCCAATCTTTTTGGACGCCTCATCCAAGGCCTGACGTTTCGAGGCATCCAAGCCAAGGCTGCGTAGCGCGGTGAGCTGCGCCCGCTCGGCCTCAGCCGTAACCTGGGGCGCATCGCCGCGAACTGCTGCCCGACCGATCCATGCCTCCACCTGCTCGGTGCAGGCTTGCAGAGATGCGAATGCTGCGTCGGCCGCCATTTGCCTCTTGAGCTCTTCCGCGTGTTCCATTCCGGCAATCAAATTCCAGCAGCAGACGGCAAACTTCACTTGGGGAGCCCGTCGACGTAGGCGACGAAAGACATAGCGCGCATAGACCTGGGGCTGCGGGTAAAATAGGACAGGCACACCACGTCTACCCCTTGGAGATCAAGCTGCTCCAATGCTCCCCGGCTCACCACGATCGGCGGCAGGACTTTGGCCCCGACGTTGCGTTCCTGAAGTACCTGGGCGAGCATCTCCGACGCTGCATGGTCAAGCTCCGTACGTCCGGCGAGACAAAGGACGCATGGTTGTTGCGTCAGATGATTTCCCACTTCCACAGCAGACGCTTTCTCGCGGACGTGGTCGTCAACCTCCCGCACAACCGAGATGGCCGTTTCCGCGACAAGGCGCCGGTAGTTCGTGTCTGTGCTGCTGCGCTGACGATCATTTTCCGCCAAGCGCAGAGCTGGAATGCCTACGTTATCGTACAGCTCGCGCGAGGAACACTCGTCGACATAGTTTTCGGCGAACTCGACCGCCTCCTCGATATTGCCAGCCAATAAACGCTGATAGAGCTGCTCCTCCGGCGCGAGCACAGGATCGCTGCCAAGCAGAACGCCCAAGAATTCCAACTGCGGGACGTAGCGCCCGATGACGACCAGGCAGACGGTCAAAGGTGTCGCCAGGAATAGCCCAACGGGTCCCCACAGCATCGTCC